>JAEZKC010000026.1 GCA_023436205.1 Fibrobacterota bacterium | reverse complement strand
CGGGGACGGACTACCGGATTTGCCGGGGACGGACTACCGGATTTGCCGGGGGACTTAAACGCTTATAAAGGGTTAAAAGTAGTCCGTCCCGGGGGTTTTCCGGGAGATTCGGGTTCGATATCCTCCGATGACTATCTTCGATGGTGCCGCCAAGCGGTAGTTATTGCTGGTGACCGATAAGGCGTCTTCGCCGTTAGCAATATTCATTCAAATTTCCATTGTAGAATAAAGTTATAGGAACACGAAAGTGCGAGGACAAAAGTTAGGATGGGGGGCGAGTGTAGCTGTTTTGCAGTGAAAGAAGGCTCGACAGTAACGCCGAGCCTTGCGTATTCATCGTTGAATTAGCAGAGTGTCATATACCTCAACGTTCGGCAACACATAAACGATTCTGAAGACTATCATACTGTTACCAGCTGAATTGGTGACTGAATAAATGAGTCGGTAAACTCCTGGTACATCCGCTTCCACACTTCCGCTTCTGACGATAGAGCCGGTCAGGTCGCCGTCTCTTGAATCATAGGCAACTGCTCCGGGGTCGGTGAAGTCTTTATAAAGGATGTGCCGCAGGGTATCATCTCCTAAAAGAGTGATGACGGGCACAACGCTGCTGTACGTTGTATCGGTTTGAGCGGTGTCTTGCAATATTCCGTCTCTGATGGTGATCAGCATTGGATCTGAAAAAGGGGAAACAATATCAGGATGCTGGAGGCACACTGCCTGCACTCTGATTTTATAATCTCCATTTTGTCCGAATGTATAAAGAATCTCTTTTGCTGTGTCTGTTTGAGCCACAATAGTATCCCTTACTGTACCACCGCTAATGCTCCATCTATAGCCGAGTGGGTGATTTTGGGAGCTTGATGATCCATTGGTGTAAAAGCTGATATGCGGAATGGGAGGCAGTGACTTGGAATATGCTACGCTTGAGATCCAGGGAGTTTCTGGCTTGTTGATATATTCTGAATAGTAAGTGGTATCGTCATAATAGGTGGAGTCCTCATCGATGATGGTTCCTGTGATTACTGCAGTCCCGTTTGGCTTTTTAAGGTAGATGTTAACATAGGTAGTTTCGGAGGCGCTTACATCGGCCATTGCTGAACCGTAGTAGCGGAGTGCTGATGTGTAGTCGTAAATCCAGATTTCGAACAAACGGTTTTGACCCACGGGTATGTTGGTGATTGCTCCCTGGATTCTGTTACTCTCTACTCGAAGCTCTCCCGAAAGAGTGTCCATGCCCAGTGCACTCACTTTATAAAATGCAGACTTGGCGATGGTGTCAAACTGCGGAGGTGTGGGGATGGTTATGTTGACAGTTTTAACTTCGCCAGTAGTACTGGTGATTCTTTCAGCGGAACAGCCCGAAAGCAGAAACATAGCTGATGCGAACAGTCCGAGCGGAAGTAGCGCTCTCATAATGCCCTCCTTGAGATGAATAATGGTGCAGCAAAAAAAGGTGATATAGGTGAATATAAAATTTTAGTGATATATTGGAAAATTAAAGTTCAAATTAATGTAACAAGTGAATACATTAAATAGGTTTAGCGGTTGTTCACATCGAGTAGCGTTTTGGGGTTTAACTTATGTTTCCAGCTTAGCGAGTGCTTCCCATGCCTGATTGAAGTCGGCATTTTCTATTTTGTGTACAGTAAACCCTCGTCTTTCCATTCCTCTGAACCAGGTGTCCTGCCTTTTTGCGAGATGGAAGATGTCTTGACGAAGATCGTTCACCATCTGGTCGTGACTCACCTGGTTTTTGATATATCTGGCAACGTGCTTGTATTCCATGCCGAAAAGAGAGAACCGCTCATCCGGTATTCCAGATTTCAGCAGAGATTCTACTTCTTCAATCATACCCTGCTGTAATCTTTCGTCAAGACGACGGCTGATTCTTTCCCTTAAAACAGACCTTTCCCAAACGACATAAAAAATGATCGGTTTTATACTGGGAGTCTTTTCCTGTTTTACTTCTGGAAGCAAACCGGAGCGAGCAATTTCCAGCGCCCGTACTATTCTCTTTTTTGTGCTCAGATCAGTTTTGCTGTACCTGGCAAGGCTCTCGCATTTCAACATTCCTTCCAGGGTTTCGCGACTCTCTTTCATCAGTTCTTTACGTAGCTCCACATTTTCGGGAACCGGGGAAATCTCATAACCCTTCAGAACCGCTTCCAGATATAGGCCACTTCCTCCAGCAGCGATGGGAAGTTTACTTGATGCCAAAACTGCATTGAAAACCCGATAAAACTCTTTCTGGAAATCGTAGAGAGTATAAATCGTTTTCGGGTCAGCTATGTCGATCAGATGATAAGGAACAACAGGGCTGCCAGTTGAGTATTCCTGAAGGTCTTTGCCTGTTCCGATATCCATTCCACGATATACCTGACGCGAGTCCACGGAGAGGATTTCGCCGTTAAGCTTTCGAGCCAATTTAATAGCAAGGGCTGTTTTGCCGGAAGCGGTGGGGCCGCATATCACTAAACAGTTGATATTATTATTCATTGCCCGATAAAAATAGTTTTTGTCCTCAGAGATGGTATGTTGACCCTCTTTAACCATAACCGTATAATAAAGAAATACGGGTTGATAACGTTGGGAATACATTAATGGTTAGAGTTTATGAATTAATTAAATATTTTCCTGCACTATTGATCGGGTGCTTTATCCAAAATTGTGTTGTTCCGGAGAATAATTACCAGGAGCCCATTGAGATGACCAGAGTGGGAGCTGATACAGTACCTCCTTATGGTGAAATAACTTTTGCATTTTCAAGGCCTTTAGATGATCAGGTGCCTTGTTTTGAGTTTTTTCCGCCATTTTCATCCTATTTCTGTCGAATTAGTGACTCAAGAGATTCAGTGTTTATCTCTCTTTCGGGTAAACTTGACGGAGCAACGCATTATATCATAAAACCATGTCAGGATTTCCTCTATTCTTTAAATCAGTATACTGCTGATTCAGTTACAGTTTACACTTATGATTCAGAACATGAACCAAATGACAATGATAAGCTTGCCGATACTATAGTCGGTAAAACTGTATACGGAAAAATATCCCGATCAGATGATCAGGATTGTTTTGTGGTCAGGGATACAACTGTTAAATCTTTCTTTTTATATCCATTCAGCGGGGCACAATGTACTGCCTCGGTACAAGGTGCTGATGGTGAAAATGGCCTCCTGATCGCAGGGAAAGAACGCAATCTCTATTTGATACCTGTAGAAATGAAGAAGCCAATAACAATAATAGTGAAGCCAATGCTCCTCTCAAGTGATGGTTATTATCAGATCAAAATAAATTAGGAATGGTTTAATGATTTTTGACGACCAATTTTCGACAGCTCTGGAGCGGTTGCGGTTTGACTCTCAAGACAAACAGGCATGCGCAGATATTGGTTCAGGTTACTGGACTTGGCTTTTTGAGTCTCTTGGGGAGCTGATACGTGAAAAGAAGGATGTGGAACCTTTTCTGAGCGCAAACTCGGACCTAATAGATTTTGGTTTGCATTCATCACTTGTCGACCCTGAGCAGGTAAGAAAAGAGATATGTAATTTCCAACCTGGCAGCAGTGCCCGTCTTGTTGTCAGGACCTTTTCTGAATGGTTTAATGATCTTCTGTTGAGAATTCGGCAGGGAGATAAAAAAGAGCAGCTTGAACGGGATATTAAGCTGCTGGAGATTCAAGGCCGGAAGCTGCAATGTGAAATTCGTCACCTTCAGCAGGAACGATACGTTATGCTACAGTCTGCCCTTGGGGAGATATCTTCCAGTTTGAAACGTCAACTGGAGAATGTCGAAGCTGTAGATAAGATAATCTTTGAAAGTCTTAAGACCAAAAGGGCAATCTCGAAAGGAACTTTTTTTTCTGTAGATCAGAAACGGGAGCACGTAGACAGGGAAAAAACCCTTGCTAAAGAACAGCAGCGAATTGCAACATTGCTGAACAGCATTTCAGATAAGGAATTAGTAGTCAATGTTAAAAAAATGGCGAAAATTCTTGAGGAACTCTTTTTAAAGAGTGTGGAAATAGATGAATCCATAAAAAAAATGACCAGTGAAGCGGAGCTTTTAGAAAAGAAGTCTGCCGAAATACCTCTTCTAGAAATCGAAAACAGTGTCAGGCGGGAGATAGAATATCTGAGGGAATTGGTTAAACTGTCTTCCAGAAGAGCGGGATTGGAACCGTTTCCATTAGTTCGCAGCGGGGACAAATCTTTTGACTTTAAGACTTTGACTGCCTGTCTCAACCAGATAATGGAATTTGACCCGCATATTTTTCATAATGACAGAGTTCCGCTTTTTGGACGCCCCTATATTTTACTTGTGCCAGGAATCGGAAATGCAATTTACGATTGGAAGAACAATTGTCTTATCCTGCCGATTGTAGCGCCTTCGGGAAATTTTATTGCTTCACTTTCAAGTGGAATTATAGAATATCGTCTTGACGTGGATGAGGATAAAAAGCTTTTGCGCTCCTATAATCAAATACCGGAATTAAAGAGCATACGATCCATAATTTCTCTGAAATCAAGAATGGTGAAGGACTATGTCGTGTGGATGAACTCTGAATACAAGGGCTATCGCATTCTTTCCAGAGATGTTAAGGAATGGTTTGAAAGGGAGATCGCCCCTTCGAAAAACGAAATCTATACCCCATATGAGTTTCAGTGGTATGCCATCAGTAGTACTGAGTTTAAGAAAATGCTGGAGGACCTCGAGTCGAAAATCGTCAACCCGGAAAATGCAGATTCAGCTGATCTGTGGGCGGCCAGTATTCTTTTGTACCAACAGGGAAACCTAGATAAAGCAGTCGAACTTTTGAAACTCCTTGTAGAAAAACAGCCTAACAATCTAATGGCCTGGTATAATTTGGGACTGATTTCAAAGAAAACCCACGATCACAATACCGCTAAACATGCATTTAATATTTTCTGCAGTCTTGATCCGCAAAGCTGGTGGTCAAGAATAACACGTGATCACCTCAGGGAAATCAACTGAAAATTAGTTCTCTGATTTCCATTCCTTGAGGTAATCTCCTGCAAACTGTTCAAATGTTATGGGCGGTCGTTCAAGTATTGTCTCCAGATCCCCCGAAACATCCTGCGACCAGCCGTGTCTTGCTATTTCATACAATCCCACCATTAACTCTATGGAATCATCATCCCATCCGTTTTCCTTCAAAATTTTCCAGAGCTCATTATGACTGACGGGTGTATAGGTGATCTTTTTTCCAGTGACTCTGGTGAGAATTTCTGCAATTTGGTAATGGTCAAGTGATTCCATTCCGGTAATTGTATACATTTTGTTCTGATGTTTTGAGTGCTGGAAAGATTGTGCCGCTGCTTCAGCTACATCTCTGATGTCTACAAAGCTTATCTTTGCGTCACCAGCGGGGAGGTTTATAGATTTATTTTTTCGAATACCGTCAGCTGCAATGTTCTTAAAGTGCTGCATATAGAGATTGGGGCGTAAAAGAGTGTAATTTATGCCACAATTGATGATGCATTTTTCAACAACCATCAGCGGAGAATCTGTGCCCTGACCGATACGGCCTAATCCTACGATTTGCTCGACCCCCATTTCACGGGCCATTTTTACAAAGGGCAAAAAAACCTCATCCAAACCCGGGTAGGAGACAGGAAGACCTAAGAAAACACTGCTTACTCCTTCCAGTGCATTTTTGCAGGATTCTGGATTAACATAATCAAGTGTAACAACCGGGCACTCATAACTGAGCACTTTGGCTTCAAGACTATGATGGACAGCGATCTTTACGCAAAAGCCTCTGTCTCTGAGTTTTTTGATTATTTCCTGTTCTAACATGCCGGTTGGTTCGGTTACCATAATAGTGCGTTTCATGGCCCCCCCTTTAGTTATCGTCGCTGCAGCTATACATAAATAGTACGACTGACTGTAAGCGAATATGAACCGGCATGAATGTGCTATATCGGATCAGCGTAGGATAACTAGAAGTATACCGGTTAAGGCCAGCACCATACTAAAAAGAGAGGGGTAGTTAATTGGTACTTTGTATCGCCAGGAGGTAACCGGGATTATCAGTATCGGGGATAAACTGGACATAAGAGAAACAATTCCCGCGGCAGTGGTCTTGAATGCAGTTACATAGAAAATCATTCCCACAACGGGACCGCAAAGAGTTGCCGCCCAAAGTCGATATATGGCTTTTCGGTCTGAAAAGCCTTTAAGCACCTGGATGCCTTGTCCTCTTAATAATACCCAAATCCAGATAACAATTGCAGAAGCGGTGATTCGTAGAGTTGTGGCATTCATGGGGTTCAGTTCCGGATTAACCAGGAATGCATTTCTGGCTAGTTCCGTATTGAGCAGTTGGGATCGTAAAAAATAATCCGAATTCTCATTCAATCCTAATTAATTGGGGAAAAATAAAAAACCCCGAACGGGTTTGGGTTTCCCGTCCGGAGCCTACTGCGGAGAGGCCCTCTTGACGAATTCTTTATCTGCTTACAGGCAGCCTTCCGGAAAACTTGTGTGTACCGGTTTGAACTCTGTAGAAGTAAAGACCGGGTGCTAAACTGGAGAGGCTGATCTGAGATGTACCGTTTGATACAGGAACAGTTTTCGCGAATATTTGTCTGCCGTTAAGAGTATAGATTTTTATATGAGAAACCTTGCCTTTTTCACTCAAGATGATCAGATTGTTCCCTGTCTTTACTACACCGTTTCTAAATGCAGGATTTTTGGGCACTTTTACAGGTAAAAGACCGCCAGTGGTGATGTCGGAGGGTATCCTGCCTTCGTTAATTAGTGCGGTCGCAAGTTCGAATGCGCTTAGTGGATTTGAGCTGTTTACCGGGGGGAGGGTGATGCTGAAAAGCATAACCTCATTATTGTCATTGATGTAATCATTTGTGGTGATAGCCACTTTGAGAAGATTCTGGACCGGGTCAGCTTTGGTGGAATAACTCGCACCGCGAAGCGGGGTTTGAAGATCCCCGTTGTCTATAGATACTATGTTCGGGTTGTATTTGATTGAAAACTCCCCGGCAATAAATCCTTTTAGATTATTTCCTTTTACCGTGAAGGTGGTCCCTCCGGTTGCACTCTGATTTGTAACTGCGATAGACAGTGTGGCAGGGATGACAGTTTCACTAGCACCTTTAAACAGGGACCTGATTTTTGCTGCCGGAAATTCAGGAAGCAGCCCGACACTGTGCTGAAATACCAGTGCTGCATCATAACTGGAAATTGTACCGTTCCCGCTAACATCGGCCACATCAATGTTCAGATTGGGGCAGCTTGGATCAGGTGTCTCAATGGCACCAACTACGTAGGCCAGAATTTTCTGAGCGTCGAAAACGTTTACCTGATTATTTGCTGTAACATCCCCAAGCAGTACAGAGGGGGTTTTGAAGATAATCTTTCCTGGTTGAGAAGTTGCAGTGACCAGTTTGTTTGTTTCGTCAATCACTATGTTATTGAAATTGAGGAAACATGTATCGCTGGAGCTGACCGTGGGTTTTACCGCTATTTTACATCTTACAATTTCCCCGTCACCATAGGTGAGTGCAGTGCCAACTCCTCCCAAGGCAACGCTTACATTGTTGGCAGGAGTCCCGTTCCAGGAGAAGAGCCAGTCTTTCACTATTCCGCTGTCTTTTACAATGTTAATGATTTTAGCTTTACTGGTGTCAATTCTGATGTTGAATTGACAGGCGTTTATAGAGAAGTCTTCATAATTTGTAAGATAAATTGGCATCCACACTGTGTCGCCGGGAAGGGCATAGGTGGTTTTACTGCCCAAGTTTATTTTGAATTGTGGTTCAGGATCCGGTTTAGTTGAGTTGTAATAATCGGAAATTTCCTGAGTTGTTAACGCGTAATTACGCAGTGTAAGCTCATCAATACGGCCTTTAAACCAATTCCTCACTTCACCAGTTGTCATTCTCTGAGAACCAATTCTTGCATCGTAGGTGGAAGGTTTATAGCCGTTTGTCGTGGTTCGAGTAGCGATAAGTTCTCCGTTGAGATAAAGATTAAGGTTGGTTCCATCATAAGTGCCGGCTACATGGTACCACTTTCTGGGTTCGAGTATTTTGTCCTTGGGAGAAATGGCGTACTCCCATAAACTCCCATTATTGGAACCAATACCTAGTTCCAGTGTATTTTCGGCAGTTATGTACAGGGCATAGCCTCCAGAAGTTGATGGTCCGATCGTTAAAAAGTTGAAAATCTGCCTGTAATTGTAAAATGATGGAATGTTAACAATGTCAATTTCAGAATAAATCCATGCATCTACTGTAAAGTTGTCCGTATTAAATGCCCCCTTTGAATTGGGAACAATCAATTCAAAACTATCTGTAGAGCAGTATAAAGCTTTGCCAGATACTCCATCTGAGAGTCCCAAATCTTCACCAACAGCATGGAATCCGCTTCCGGAAATATCATAGAAAATGTTTTGTGCTGAAGAATCAAAGGACCAATGAGCCATTTTTTTCTGAGGCTCTGGTGAGTTTAAAAGCAGTTCCGAATACCGAGATGACACTTCCAAACTATCGAATGCAAAATTATAAACTTTCACTTCGTCAATTTTTCCATCGAACCAATTTCGCATATTGCCATTATTTAATGTTTGAGATCCGATTCTCAAATCTCGGTTTGATGGAACATAGGGGCCAATGAATTCCCTTGAACTGGCTTTTTGCCCATCTACATACAATGACATTACTTGGCCATCAAAGGATGCTAGTAAATGATACCATTTCTTCGGTTGCAGGGTAAAAGGAGTGGTAACCACTTCCCACTTGTTTGTTGTGGCAATACCCATTTCAAATCTGCCTTCTGAAGTAATATAGAGGCTGTAGCCACCGTAAGTTGCTGTATTGATATTAACAAAATCGAAAATCTGTCTGTAATTATCAAAAGAGGGATTGGCTATCAAATTAACATTTGAAAAAATAAGAGCTTCGACAGTGAACTGATCGAGATTTAATCCGCTATGGGAGCTATCAACAACTATTTCAAATGTACCTTTGCAATCAAGTGCATTTCCAAGAAATCCGTTTGTTAATCCAAGCATACCGCGGGCATTGTATCCATTTCCTGATGAATCTGGGAAAAATTCTCCGCTCTTAGAATCAAACGACCAGAAGGCAATTAGTTTTTCCTGAGGCCCGTTCATTAATTGATTATAACGTGTGGCAATATCTGCATCCGTAAGTGCTGTGTTATGCAATCTAAGTTCATCCAATAATCCATTGAAGCAGTTTCTGACTCTGCCATCGGTTAATGTTTGACACCCAATGCGTGCATCACCATTGCAAAGTTGATAGGAACCGCTGTACAATTTTGAGGCAATCAGCTCCCCATTAATGTACAGTTTCATGAACTGGCCGTCATAGGTTCCCGTAACATGATACCAGGTTTGTTTTTGAAGCGTTGATGGAGATGTAACAACCACCCATTTATTTGTAGCTCCAACAGACATTTCAAGTCTTCCTTCAGACGTTATGTAGATGCTGTAACCTGCGTAAGTTGTCGAACTGATGTCTACAAAGTCAAACAAATGCTTATAGTTTTCAAAAGAGGCTGCGGTGACCAGGTCCACATTGGAATAGATCATCATTTCTATGGTGAACTGGTCATAATTGTAGTACTTGTGTGAGCTGTCTACGATCACTTCAAATGAATCTCGGCAATTTAGCGCATTTCCGACAAGGCCTTTGGTTACAGATAATGTTCCTCGAGCAGGCAGATTATTCATTGAAGCATCATAATATTTATTGTTTATGTGTGTTTCAAATCGCCAGTCACCCACAACGTCAGCGAAACTGGTGATGGTCCAAATCAGAACTGTTGCAATAACTATTTTCAAAACCTTCATAGATTCTCCTTTTTCAGGTTTTTTATGAGGGGGGAATGCGCAATGATCGTGCCATGTTAGTGAACCCCTTAAAATGGCTGAATTTCAGGGGCGCATAAAACCGGCAGTATCAAAGATGGTACTTGAGGTCTCATTTCTGATATCAAAAATTCAGGGTTCCGCTCTGAACCGTGAAGTTTTTCCATGAACAGGAACGAATTCTGCTGCATTCGTCCACTTTCATGCGCAAGTGAACGTAAAGCCCTGTATCAGGGATAAAGGTATACTCGGCCAGCGGAAGGACTTCACTTTGAGGGTTCCCGTCGTGGAAACTATACTGTAGTATATTACCGGTTCTTTTCAAGGTAAGCTCACCCGAGTAGAGCTCTATTTCCTTACTTTGAATCTGGAAGTCTATCGATTTGCAAGTTAGCCTGAGTCGTCCGGCGTTGCCGGCTATAAATACACCGGCCACCTTACCTGACCATTTACCGGTATCCGGGCTGGTTGAAACGAAAAAACTCGCTTCAAATCCGTCAGACATGTCATCGCGCAGCTTAAAATTTACAGATGAATGAAAATCGCTGCTGATGGCGAATACACTCCGAATCCCGGCGGATAAACTGGCTGAATCTTCTGCCCCGAACAGAAACATGAGTTTTTTATCCATGAAATCATAGCTGATGACGGATGTGTCACTTTTTGCATAAAGTTTCCATCTGCAGGTATCCAGAGGATAGCTGGCGAAGCTCTCCTTGAACACTTTAGTAATGTTGTAATTGAGGGATGTTACACCCTCATGATAATCTGTTAATCGTAGGATTCCGGAAAAAAATCCCATTTCTGATCGTGAATCGAAAAGGACTACCCGTTTGTTTCCATAATCATTATTCAGGAATTTGAAAGTTCCCGGCCAGTTATCCTCAAACTGACCATCTGTATCAGTTATGGAAAGCTTTAGAAACCGGTCATTCATATCCTTTATAGATAGGGTGCAGATAACACTGTCAGGATACTGCAGTGTCTTTTCTATTTGAGAGAAGTTACATTCCGGCTCATGGTTTTGAAGGGGAATGTTTGTATCATAGGTACACGATTGCCATATTATGGTTATTGCAATTAATATGAGAGTACATCCTGATTTCAATCGCATGCTGAACCCTATATGGAAAGAAAATCTATTCCCGGCAAATTATATCGTTAAATGTAAAAATATGCCAGCTCCGGAAAATACCCCCGAAGCAATGGAACATCCGGCTATTATGGCATTTGATCGTTTTAAAGAATTTCTTAGTCGGTCATATTCCAGTTTGTCGCCTTCCGCTGCTGCCGATCTGAAACCTTGGTTTGTCTGGGCTGCTGAAATGTATTCGTAAAGAGCAAATCCCCCCAGTGCTACTCCGGCGGCCGTCAGCGAAATTCCCAGAATGCTGTTTCTCTTCTTAACCGGTTCTGGCATTAGAAGATCTGGTTCCTCTGTAATATTCTCCCGTAGGACAGAATTTATGGAGTCCTGCAAGGATTGCACTGCTTTCAGACTGCTGCTCTCAAGTCTTGTGGCCTCGAAAAGGTAGTACATTTCCTCGGTAACGTACTTTTTATCAAGGTCTATATTCTCATCAAACTCAAAAGCACTCAAGAATGCGTCACGCGAACTTTCAATATCTCCTATGGCGAAATATGAGACACCCAGAAAAGTCCAATACTGGGAAACCGTAGTTGAATCGAGTGTGCCCGGCACTGAATCATGCAGAGGTTTGAGGAGTTCTATCAACTGTTCATATTCGCCCCATTCAAAAAGATCATTAAGCTGTTCAGAACTGTTGATTTGAGCAAAAGCTGCTGAAAAAAAGCCAATCAGCAGAAAGACAAGTTGATGCTTCTTCCATCCGTTCATGGCTATAGTCCAAGTTGTGACTGATATCTGAAAAATGTACTTCTGCTTAAGCCAAGTTTACGGATAGCATCTTCTTTATTACCGTTGCATTGATCAATAACTTTGGAAATAAGCTCTTTTTGAAAAATTTTTGTGGCCTCTTCCAAATCGGTTGTGCGTAGAGTGTTTGAGGATTGATCACTTTCCTCAAGAGGTTGAAGACTTATTTTCAAAAGTGGCCCTCTTGACATGAGAACTGCTCTGTGGACAGCATTGGAAAGCTCCCGGATATTTCCGGGCCATTCATAAGATCTGATGAAAGTCAATGATTCCGGGTGGAAGTCCAGCGCCTCACAAGTTGTATATTGGCTTTTAAATTTTTCAAGAAAATGGTAGGCCAGAAGAACTGCATCATCTCCCCTTTGATTTAACGGAGGAAGAGTAATCCGAAGCTGTTCTATTCTGTAAAAGAGGTCGGCCCTGAACTGGCCCTCCTTTACCATTTTTGTCAGATTGCGGTTGGTAGCACATACTACCCGCACATCAACTTTTGTCTCGGCGGTAGAACCAATGGGTCGTATCATTCCGGTTTCAAGGGTACGGAGTAGCTTAGCCTGTAGACGCTGGTCCATTTCTCCGATTTCATCCAGGAAAATTGTTCCGCCGTCTGCAGCAGAAAAGAGACCGTCATGATCGTTTATAGCACCAGTAAAACTACCTTTTCGGTGGCCGAACAATTCCGACTCGAGCAGCTCTCCCTGTATTGAACTGCAGTTTATGATTACCATCGGTTTGGATGCTCTGCGGCTGCGGTTGTGAATCGCCTGGGCGATGAGACTCTTACCGGTTCCAGTCGGGCCTTCGATGAGAACAGTGATATCGGATTGAGCCAGGGCCTGTACAGTTGAGAGGAGATCCTGCATGATTTTGGACGAATATACCATCCCTTCAAAAACAGGGCTTCCGGAAAGTTTTCGGAACGCCGAATTCTGAAACGTGATATATTCGACATGATTGATGAGCATGCCGGCAATGGTGGCATAAAGATCAAGGATCTGAAGGTCATCCATTGTATAGGATACCTCCGCCTTGTTGGAGCCGATGTATACCACTCCCAGGAGTTTGCCCGCCACTTTGATTGGTGTGCACATAACTGAAAAGAGCCTAAGATCAGCAATGCTTTGTGAACCGCTAAATTCAGGATGGGACAGAGCATTGGGAATGACAAGTCCAATCTGCGTTTTCAATGTCTTCTGTACGATGGTATCGCTGAAACGTTCTTTACTGCTGGCTGAACCACTATTGACAAAAAGCTGAGGTTTACCCACTGCATCAAATTTGAAAAGAAAAGCATCTGTGCCGCCGAATATGTCCATTAAGGTGTTCAGCAGACGCTTCAACAACTTTTCAAGGTCACGTTCTCTGCCTACCGCTTGAGAGAAAAGGTTGAGGCTTTCAAAAACAGGCTGGCTTTTATGAGTACTCTTTGAACTGACTTCATAATCGATAATGAAAATTTGTTCGGCAATTTCAAAGCGATCCCCTGCGTTCAATTGAGCACATTTGTGTTTCTTTCCGTTAAGGAGAATGCTTTTTTGCTGAATCGCCTCAATGTGAAAAATACCCTCTGATAAATAGACTTTGGCGGCCACCTCTTCGGCGCCTTCTACAATAATATTGTTCTCAGGGGCACTTCCGATTAGAATCATCTGACCCGTCAAGGGGTGGTTTACATAGCTGTTTTTATCAAATCTTTTAAGAACGAGGGCAATGGCTTCCTGCATTATTTGTCACCCCTTACAAGTCCACTGTCTTTTTGACTCGGATTAGCTTCCAATCGAATTCGAAATTCAAGAGTGTCTTCAGAATTGATAATGACTGTCTCATGAAAAGCCCTGAATCCTGTTTTGTTGAGCTCAAGAGTGTGCTCTCCTGCAGGAAGTGAAACTACCCTGACCCTGGGGGTCATCCCGCGCTCGATACCATCAATGATTACTCTGGCCCATGGTGGATTGCTTTGAATGTTCAGAAAACCAGGTGATATAATTGTTGAACTGTTTTCAGGAGTCACGGATTTCTCATCAGCTTTATGATGAGGCTCAGACGTAATTCTTTTGTAAACGACCGGTGCGATGCGGGGCGTTTGTAATGTAACTGGTTCTGTAAATACTTTTGGTGTGTCGATCTTTGACACTTCACTATCTGAGTGGATAATGCTTGACGTGCTGTCATTTTTCTGAACAGGGGGGGGCGGAAGGACAGTAAGCTCATCTGTTTCCCAGATATTCAACTGTTTTTCGGAAGTTTTCATCAACCAAATGAGAACACCGAGCAGAACAATGACTGCCGAACCCAAAGCGAGCTTCAAGTAAGTTGCAGCTCTTTTACCGGATAGCTGAGATAATAACTTTTTATCCTGAACCGTTAATGTCCCAAAAAAGGTGGCTTGCTCAAACTTTCTTAAAGCAGAGGCGACTTTTTTGCGACTTATGTCATCAAGTGCGCCTTGACGGCATATTTCAAATAATTCCCGCTTTTCCTTAACAGCGTAATCATTGGGATTATCCAAGAACATGGAAAGACGGTTTTTTCCAAGGGATATGTTTTCCTGGGCACACCTTTTTTCAAGAAACTGCAATAGTTCCTGGGCACTTGGCCTATTCTGGGGATCTCTTTGGAGACATTTGTCGACAAGGTCAGAAATGAGGTAAAGGGCTTTTGGGTTGACTGTTCTGACATTCCTGGGTTCTTCCTTGAGAATCGCATTTATAATCGCATGCGGGATATCTCCCTCATAAGGCAACTGTCCCGTAATGCATTCGTAAAGCAGTATCCCGGTGGACCAAATGTCGGTAGCGCCAGTCAGAATTTTCCCTTCAACCTGCTCAGGAGATATATAGCGGGGTGATCCCAGTAGAGAGCCGGTCATAGTTATCGATTCTTTATCCACCAGGTAGGCGATCCCGAAATCCATAATGCGCACGGTACTGTCTTTGTGAATCATTATGTTTGCGGGTTTTATATCTCGGTGATAAATGCCTCTTGAATGTGTGCAGGCGAGACCGTTTAGGATCTGCTGAATAATTTCAAGGCAGATCAGGTCCGGAAGGAGTGAATGTCGTTCCAGAATTTCTGAAAGGCTTGGACCTTCAATGTACTCCATCACCAGAAATGGCTGATCCTGCTTTTGACTGTAATCAAATATTTTTACGATGTTTTCGTGTGAAAGTGAGGCAATAGCATTCGCTTCATTGGTGAAACGGAGTAAAGAGTGTTTCTGGTTGAGAAGATGGGGATGGAGCATCTTTAAAGCGACTTCGCGGCCTAGAATCCCATCTCGAGCAAGAAAAACAGTTGCCATCCCACCCGAATTCAGTTTTTTTATTATGTGATAACGCTGAATAGAGTCCATTTAGGTGAGATCCACGATGTTGAACACGAATATATAATAATGAATATAGGTTTTATAAATTATAAGATCAATTCAGGTTTTAGGCAAATATTCTTTCCCCAAAGCGGGTGTGAAAGTCGGCCTAAAAATTGCGTGGTTATTCTTTGATTTTGGAAATACAGAGGTGTGCCGGGAAAACTCTGCTAACCTGGGGCGTCGGGGTGAGTTGAGTTGTCCATCTGTTCAGTTCCTTAGGAGTAAATCCCCTGCAAATTGACCGTAAACCATCAACCACTGTGAGACTGCTTCTGAAAAGGATCGGAGCAACAAGTGCAAATTGCAGTAGCGCGATTCTGCTTCTGCGCAGATCATTGCAAACATATCCGATCCGACTTTTTTTGTTCATAAGCTGCAGCAGCTCGCCTATTTCATCATTTTTGAGATGATGGAGAAAATGGTTGGATATCACAAAGTCATACTCTTTCTCCATAAGAGCATCTTTTGCAGAGGAAAGCTTGAATGTCAGTTCCGGGACTCTTAAACAGGTTTGCTGAATGTGGCTTATGATTCTTTTATCATGGTCCACTGCGCACACTTCTATTGGCTGTTTCATTCGCCGGCACTGATTTATGAGCCAAAAGGGTATGTCGCAACCACCGGATCCTAGATCGATTATGGATATAACGTGAGTCGACGGGTTTTTTCTTAAGTAATGCAGCACTGTTTTGCTTAGAACCCTGTGAATTCCGGAAAAAAAACGATTAACAGTCTTGAACTGTTTAAGTGTCCTGAAAAGTTTGTCGGTATCCACATTTTCCTCATCCATCAGCTCTTTCATATCAGAACGGCTTTTAATGCCTGATTTGAGAAGTTTATAAGTCGTCATAATCACTCCATGAGAGGAATTGGTAAAATGTTTTCCAATCGGTTTAA
This sequence comes from Fibrobacterota bacterium, assembly GCA_023436205.1. GTDB lineage: Bacteria > Fibrobacterota > Chitinivibrionia > Chitinivibrionales > Chitinispirillaceae > JAEZKC01. Next base: position 126,400 of record JAEZKC010000026.1, on the reverse strand, counting down.
CTGCTCAGTTGAGATTTTATCTTCACCACGACTTAAACGTAGTTACAATCAGGCCTTGTTTACTCATATTGCAAGTATCTACCCGCTGGCTACACAGCTGCTTTCGTGGAGAAGAGATGCTGCTTGGAAAGCCAAACTAATCTCTCTGCTACCAATTTTAAAGCAACCGGTAATAGTTGATCTAGCCTGTGGGTCAGGTGATCTGACCTCTCTTCTTTTAAAGCGCTACCCCGATGGTTCAATTCTGGGTGTTGACCTTACCGGGGCCATGCTCCTTCAGGCCAGAAAAAGAGTGACTTCCCCCCGGGCCTCTTTTCAAATTGGCGACATGGATCAGCTTGCTTTAAAAGATGAATCCGTAGATCTGATAAGCGGAGGATACGCCCTTCGAAATGCCCCGGATCTGAAAAACACCCTGGTTGAGGTCTACCGGATTCTGAAGCCAAACGGTATCGCCGCTTTTCTGGATTTTTCCAAATCTCCTTCTCCCTTAATTCAGCTGGTCAGCTTGAGCCTTTTAAAGTTCTGGTGCTCCCTATGGGGAATCATTCTGCATAGGGATCCGAATACATACGGCTATATTGTCAAAAGTCTTTTACACTTCCCTGACCGTATTCGAATGAATGCTCTTTTGAATCAGCAGCATTTTGAGGTCCTCGTGAGCAGACCGGTTTTCTTTGGATTTGCCCAGCTTACCATTGTAAAGAAATCCGTTACCACTCAAGAAGGGCCATATGAATTGAAAGTCCAGCACCGAACGCCAGCATAAGCCCCAGGTCACCCGGAGACCCTGCGCGTTCGGTCAAGTGCTTCTCCAGTTCGAAAAGAACTGTGGGGGAGGACATGTTTCCGCAGTTTCGCATGACCTCCCGGGCGTATTTCATCTGTTTTTCATTGAGTGAGAATGTCTCCTGCAGTGAATTGAGCATGCGATCACCACCAGGATGAATGAACCAGTGCTGAATGTTTTTGTAGTTCAGCTCACGCATATTCAAAAACTGTTGTACAGCTTTGGGCACCATTTTACCTATGATCTTCGGAAGATGATGCGAGAGTTGATTATGCAGCCTTCCACCTTTATGAACATAGCGGATATCTTCCCTGTATTTGGGAAATTGGATGCTTTGCGTTGAAATAAGAGAGATGCCCTGTTCTCTATTCCAAACAATCATGGCAGCCGCTCCGTCGCCAAAAATACTGTTTGAAACTATAAGGCTTAAATCATTACCCATTTCAAAAGTCGCGCTGCAGATTTCAACCGCCAGAGAAAGAACTGTCTCCCCTTGAAGAGCCAACGCAGAAGCCAGCTGCAGATTGGGAACGGCGCCTCCGCAGCCTGATCCAACAAGATCATACACCTTAATAGTTGCATTAAGCTCCATCTCTTCAACAAGGTAGGTCGACAGGCCAGGGCAAATATAGCCGGTGCATGTGTTCACAATGAGTGCAGTTATTTCTTTAGGATCTAATCCGGCATTTGAAATAGCCATGTGAGAGGCTTGCATGCCCAGCTTGACAGCCCATTTTCTGAACCGCTCTGCTCTAAGGTCCGGATCCTCGTTCTTCATGCCGGGCAATTCCTCCTCCTTGCCAAATGCAAAAGCTCGAGTCTGAATTCCGGGGTGCTCAAGCATTTTACAGAGGACATCCCTGCTGCGGACATTCAGGGATGAACCGTAATGGTTAAGCATTAATTCCTTGGATCGGCTTTGTGTTATCCTGCAGGGGGGCAGTGAGGTGCCTACGGATGCAATTCGAGATATATCCATTAGACTTTCTCCAATAGCAGTGCTGCATTGTGCCCGCCAAAAGCAAAGGATTGTGTCAGAGCGAAACGACCTTGCAACGGCTGGCTTTGTTTGAATATCATTATGTTTTCAATCGGATCATCAAGGAGTGGCATTCCGTGAATTCTGCCATGAAAAAGGGAAAGCACTGTAACAGCTGTTTCAATGGCTCCGCATGCCCCCAGGCTATGTCCCATCAATGCTTTTGTGGAATTTACAGGTGTATTGTTTCCGAAAACTCTGTGAATAACTGATGCTTCAATTTCATCATTCATTTCTGTTGCAGTTCCATGTGAGTTGATATAATCAATATCGGATGGTATTAATTCAGCAGCCTTCAAAAGGGCTCTGAGCATCTCCTCTATTCCCTTTCCGCCTGGTTCCATACTCATGCATGAATATGGGTCAAAGCATGATTCAAATCCGCGCAATGCTCCAAGTATGGGAGCCCTTCGGGCTGCCGCGTGCTCGTAAGACTCCAGAATTAGAACTGCGGCACCTCCTTCGGCAAATAGAAATCCGCTCCGATTTTTATCGAAGGGTGAAGAGGGAAACTCTCCTTTTACCAGCGTATCGGCACTGTCAAATGATCTGAATACCCCTCCATATTCATCCCCAAGGTATTCAGCACCACCGCACAGCGCACAATCGAGTTCCCCATTGGCAATAGCCCTGTAGGCCTTGCCGATTGCGACTGTGCCGGAAGCACAGGCAAGACAGCAGGTTTCATTAGTTCCCGTTAATCCGAAACGAATGCCCAAGGCGCTTGAGCAGGCGTTGGGCATCATCATTGAGACCACAAATGGATTATAGCGTGCGGGAGTCCTCATTATCTGCCCGAGCTTCAGACTGTCGATCTGATTTTTTACTGTGGAATCTAAAAAATTGAGCCTCTTTTCCACTGGCGTAAAGGTGTGATTGGCTTGAGCGCTGATCACCGAAGTTATTCCTCCGGAACCGGTGCCCATGAAAACGCCCGTGCGGTCTTGAGGAAGTTCAGGAATGGTGAAGCAGTTCTTTTTTTGTTTATCGGGAAAGAATGGCAGCTGAGCCGATTCAAGTGCCTCCTGAGCGGCAATAATTGAGAGAAGTTGCATTTTATCCAGCTGAAGTTTGTCAGCTCTGCTTATGTTCTTGTTCGAATAGTCGATATCCGGCAGAGGCGCCCATATTCGGGACTTGAGCTCTGTGTAGTCGTTCCAGTGCGAAGGTATCGGTTCTGAAATGACTCTGCCTTCAATCAGGCTTTTCCAGGTTTGAGTGCTGTTTTCTCCGCAAGGGCTAATTATGCCTATTCCGGTAATAAATACCTTGCGGGAATCTAACATGAAGCAGACTCCCTGGCTTTGGAGGAGATGAAGTTGACAACCGCTTCCACGTTTGTGAAAGTGGAAGCCTCTTCGTCGCTTATAGAGCGGCCGAATTCGTCCTCAAGTGCCATCAGGAGTGTAACTCGGTCAAGTGAATCAGCTCCCAGATCTTCGGTGAATCTACTGTTAAGATGGATCTTTCCCTGGTCAATACGTAATACATCCACTATGACAGACTTGACTTTTTCAACCAATTCAGGCGCCGCATTCATTTTGACTCCTTTGAAAATTCTAAAACCAGTGTGAACCGCTGATCATACCCTGCTCTAATTTATAAGCAAGTGATAAAACCTGCTGTTTATAATCTCCTCGGATTTGTATTACTTCTGATGCTTTCTTTTTGCAAAAGCTGCATTCTGTGCATTTAGTCGGATTGCAGCCTGCTTTAATTGCCTTCCTTAAGAACCCGTCCAAAGCCCTGTTATCTATGTAGACCGGGGATTTGGGGCGGGAAAAATCGCTGATCAGCACTTTTTTCACATAACTGTGCATCTGTCTTATTGCCGTGAGATTAACCAGGCCGGGGCGAAGCATGGAGAGGGCAAGGCGGATTCTTACCTCCAGGGGAGCATTCTGTGCTCCGGTAATATGTGCCACCGGCCCCACTATTTCCAGAAGATTACCTTCAAATTTTCTCTGAGCATAGGCTTGAACTCTCTTCACCAGAAGATCGGTAGGACAGCTTCTTTCGACGATTTTGAAATGGTGATATCCCAAATCTTCGTAAATCTCGAGATCTTCCGGCCTTATCCACCCAGCCTGCATGAATTCGTGAGGTCTGGCGATTTTGCCTGCTGAACAGTTTAGAAAGCAGTAATCAAGGAGAAAACCACGGCTGGAGTCGCCCTTACGGGATCCTCTGCTTAACATATGCATGTGGGTGAACTCGTGAATGCACGAATTGAGGCAACTTGCGTTTGCAATAAGCTGAAGATTTGCATAACGAACACTTTGCCTGATTTTTCGCAGTTGAGGGAAATTTCTGTTGCAGAGAATGGAGCTTAGAGTTATTGTGTCTGCACCCAAATCCTCCCAGCGACGGGCAGACACCTCATCGGCGATTCTGGCAAACACTCCAACCCTGACTTTAAAATGAGGGTACTTTGCTTTAACCAGCTTTAGAAGATAGGGAACTGCCACTGTCAGTGAATCCACATTGGTGCGGGAAAGGAAATCCAGAAAAGATCGAATTTTTTTCTGTCCTGCACGACTCTGTTCTAAACCATAAAGGTCGGCACAGTTTAGGAGGTAGTTGAACTTGACACCATGCCGATGAGCCTGTCTGACTGCCTTCTCGAGAGAGGCCGGATTGTTGCGGCGTAAAGTCGCAGACCAGCGGCCTCCTCCGAAAATGTCGGAATGCAGTTTCCCATAGATTTCTGAAACTTGCGGGAATGCTGCGAGTTTTTCTATCAACCCCGGATCGAAAGTATAAGCAACAGAAAGTTCCATGCAGTGTCCGTTTTCAAAGTTTTCCCAATACTGCAAAAAAGTAGAATTTGTATAGAGCTTATTGAGAGTTCCAGAATAAGAAGCAACTGACGGGCCAGAGCTGAACCGTTGGGCGGATGATAGCTATATTTCTAAGTAAGTTTAATCAAGGTCGCAATTCGATGATGATTTTCTTTAGAGTATGGTTTAGCGATCCCGGTATTGTTCGGCATCAATTTGGTATTCAGCCATTTTTTGAATTAACCATTTGCGGTCAATCTCCAATAGCCGTGAGGACTGGGATACATTTCCTCCAGTCGCTCTGAGGGCGTTTCGAATCACTTCTTTTTCGGCCCCTTCACGAGCAGCTCGGATAGTCGGTATGCGTTGCGGCTGGTTCGGAGTCTGATTTGTTGCGGTTGGAGCTATGGTGATATCACCAGATTCGATTTTTCGGGTAGCTGAAAGTACAACTGCTCTCTGTATTATATTCTCAAGCTCCCGGACATTTCCGGGCCACAAATGACTGGCCAGAGACATTTGAGCATCACGTGAAATGATTTTCTTCTCTAGGCCCAGACGTCCGCAGTATTTAACTATGAAATATTCTGCAAGCAGCAGAATGTCTTCGCTTCGTTCCCGCAAGGGTGGCAGAGTAAGAGAAAAGACATTGAGTCTGAAAAAAAGATCGGACCTGAATCGACCCGATTCAACCTCCTTTAAAGGGTCACGGTTTGTGGCGGCTATTATGCGTACGTCCACCTTATGAACATCTGTGCTCCCTACAGGCGTAATTTCAGATTCCTGCAATACTCGAAGAAGCTTTACTTGTAATGATAACGGCATTTCCCCTACTTCATCCAGAAAAACTGTTCCTCCATCTGCAGCCTCAAAGAGCCCCTGTTTGCGGCTGACTGCACCGGTAAATGCGCCCTTCTCATGCCCGAACAGTTCCGATTCAATCAAATTTTCAGGAAGCGCTCCGCAATTGACAGCTTTAAAAGGTTTTTCTGAACGCAGTGATTTGGCATGGATTCGTCTGGCCATCAGTTCTTTTCCCGTTCCCGTTTCTCCCAGAATCAAAACTGGCGAGTCGGTGGGGGCAATACGCTCGGCCAGAGAAATCATTGAATGCATTTTCTCACTCCTGTAAACGATGCCCCCTTTTTCACTTTCACGGGCGTTTTGAAGAGACGCAATCAACTCCTGCTGTCGCTGCCTTTCTTCGGTGTTCAGCAGTAACTCCATTACAATGGGAAGTAACCGATCGCAGAGTAATCGATCACTTTCGCTGAAATTTTCACTGACTCCGGTTCTGTCCAGATAAAGATATCCCTTGCAGATTTCATTATGCAGCAATGGAGCGCAGAGAACGGAGGAAACGGAATTCTTTTCAAGTGATCGGTTGTCTCCGGGGTTGCCGGCCCAGTCAGTTTCAAGCATCAGAATCGTTTTGGAAGATTCCCTTGCCCATTCAATAGCTCTAGTGGAAAAACGATCCAGACCCGCATGTGCAGGGTATCGCACCAGGGTAAAATGCTTTCCGGTATCCGGATCTTCTCCAACTATCCGTGCAGCGTCACATTTTAAGAGTTTTGCTATGGATGTGAGTAGAACAGATGATAAATCATGGTCTCTGTTCCGCAGAAGCAGGAGAATTACTTCCAATAATTCATTAGTGGGATCAGTGTCCGAAACTGCAGGAGATAACGCTTTGTCACCTGATATAAGAAAGATATTCTGACCAATATGTATCTCATCGCCAGGCTTTAGCCTGCATTTTTCCTCGGGAATTTTGCCGTTTACGGTTATTTTAACCTGGTCGGTGAGTGTTTGGAAGAAGAAGTGCCCTTCTGAAAAAAGGCAATGGGCTGCATGTGCCGGAACAGGTTTTGAGAGCTTAAGTGTGCAGTTTGAAGCTGAACCGATGGTGAAGAGCCTTTGGTTCAATTCAATTCGGCTGCCGGTTTTTTTGTCTTCCAAGTATAAATCGCTGATTTTAGTATTCATCTTTCCTCGATTTTCAAACGCTTGATCTGAAACGGTAGCACCCTTGTAATCTCTTTCCAAACAATAAATTTCTCCGGATTCATCCAGTAGAGCATCTGCTCGTTTTCAAATACACCAAAAACAATATTGCTGTCAGTATTTACGAGTCCCCTGTTTTTGTAAAGGTTCCCTTTTTCAGGGTGCCTGATTATAGCGAGCTGACCAAATATGGAATGCGCAGGAACTGTTTCTTCCTTGAATGGCAGAGGTGGAAGGGATTCAATTTTTGGAGCAGTATTGCTTGTAAGTAAAAGTGATTTTTCGCTATCTAAACCGGAGTACACTAGATTATCTGCTGAATATCTCATACTTGACCTGATAACCAGTAAAGAACCGATGAGCACAAAAATTGTGGAAATGGTCAAGGCTAAAATAATTCTCTTTTGTAGCTTCTTTTTATTAACGTCAACTTTGGGGAATTCTCTTATCAGATCCAGAGCTTCGTGGAGGTCTGGATTGAGTGCCAGACATTCCACCAGAAGTTGATAGGCCTGTGCGTGGGAGCGGCTTTGCATAAGATTTTTAGCTGTGCGAAGAAGCTGTCTTGCAAGCAGATCACTTGCCAGTGGCTCACATATATTCTCCCAGTTCACATTGAATTCAGGAATCTGTGCAGCAGATACTATATGGAATGCCGATGCTGGCCTCATTTCCGGATTTTCAGAGAGACAGGCTTTCAGGAACTGTGGCATTTGATCTCCAGCAAAAATCTCTTGAATCACTTTCCCAAGCGAGTAGACATCTGCACGAATTTGATCAGCTGAATGGTTTTCTCCTTTAAGAAGCTCTGGAGCAATGTAAGCAGGAGTACCCTTGATCACATTCTCAGCTGTAAGGCGCTGGCTCCTGATATGGTGCGCCAAGCCAAAGTCAATCAGATAGACACCCTCAGCGGAAATGAGGATGTTTTCCGGTTTGAGGTCTCTATGAGCATATCCCTGTTTGTGAAGAGAAGCGCAGATATCGATTATTTCTTTTGCAAGAGCCATGCGCACCTCTCCAGTCAGTTCCTGTTCGAGAAGATCTCTTGCGCTGCATCCCTTGATCCATTGCATGACAATGCAGACTTGATCTGCTGACTCAAACACATCATAAACCTGTGGTATTCCCCTTATGTGCAGATCAGCCTGGAGAGTGGCTTCCTTTTTCAGAGCTGAACGGGCATCTGGATCTTTTTGAGATATGAATTTGATCGCTACATGCCTGTTTAAAGTTTCCTGATATACCCTGTAAACGGAACCAAATCCCCCAGATCCAATTTTTACGGGATTTGAAAACCCTCTTGGAAGCCTGGGGGTCATTTGCCAAGCTCCTCAACCTTTTTCTGTGCGGAAGCAAACCAGTAGAGGATATCTTTGTCCTCAGGGGCAAGTTGTAATGCCTTGAACCAGAACTGATGTGCCATTACATAATTCATTTTTGCCCACTGTACCATTCCCAGATTAAAATAGGTGAATGGACGCAGGGAATCGGCAGCAAGAGCACTTCGAAAGAGAATGGTGGCTTTCTCGGAATCCCCCATTCTGTAATAAATTATGCCGGCAAGATTAAGAGCCTCCACCGCTTTAGGGTTGAGGTCAATTGCTCTTCCCAGAGATTTAAGCGCCCCTAATGTGTCATGAGTCTCCAAGCCCTGACGAGCATGAATTAACCAGGTATCACTAAGAAGAGGCTCTACTTTGCTATTTGGCCTGATACTGCGAGCAGCTTCAAGATGTGTTAGCGCTCTACTCCAGATGAGACTGTCTCCTCCCTGGGCAACTGCCTGCTGAATAAGTGATTTGCCCATGCCCAGCCGAGCTTCGAAATTTTCCGGATTACGGTTAAGTACACCTTCAAAGAATCGAATAGCCATGGCATAATCGCCAAGCCTAAGAGATGCTTCACCTTTTTCTATATCTCTGTTTACAGTGCTGCAGGAAATTAGAATAGAAAAGTTGAGCAGTAGAATGATAAAAAGGCTCGCTCGGAATAATTTGCTCATTTTTGTGAAGCCATTGTGATTGTTTGAACATGCTCTCATCATATAAGAAATTATACATTCTATAATGTGCATCAGGCTAGTCTTTAGAGTTTTTTCCGATTCATGTTAAGCCTCCAGTCCAAGGTAATCCATGAAATCCATTTGGGGATTTTTAAAAGAGCATGGCTGTCTAAAGTTGACCATGTACGCCGGTATCCGGACTTGAGATGCACTTTTCCGAATTTCCCTGTAACAAGTTGTATGGAAATATCGGCACCAAGTGATTGATCTATTCGAATGGCGGAGTGATATGCCGGCTGAGGCGTTACGTCGAGAGCGAGGCTCCCGTTGGGTGTTCTGGTCGTACCCCAGTCAGGACCAGCTGGAAATATGTAGTATGTGTCCTCTTTTCTGCTGTAAATAATGCCGTTAAAGCTTATCGGGTTCCACCATTCGTATGGTTCCCAGTAATAATCGATTTTATAAGCTAACCCCAAGCTGACTGGACGAATAAAAGAAATGCTCAGACTCGTTTTGGGGTTGATCCCTATACTGGAGGGCGGCTGCCTTATGCTTACAACTGTATCTTTTCCGGATATTTCTATCCTGCCCCTCAATAAATAAGAACTGGATGTGTCTATCACTTGAGACAAATCGGAGCCGGTATAGAAAATCGGGTATTGAAGTCGGCAATCTTCTGCATAGTAAACTTTGGTTTTAGAAAGTTCGAATTGTAAGTTTTTATCATTATATACGCTCACCATATTACTACCTTCAAAAGTGAAACCTTTACTGATTTTCTTTGATGCCGAGGTGAAAAGCCAGAGATTGGAATTATCGTATTTCAAACGCTGATTGAGGAAAATACTGCCTCCGGCATAACAAGCTTTTGTCCATCTACCGATTGCCAAATAGCCACCTTCGATTGATGCTCCAAGCTGTAAACTGTCGTTTGCATCAAAACGCAAATCTGCGGAGCTGCTGAAAGAAAGCGACTTTCCACTGGCTGCAAAGAAAAGTGATGCGGTCAGGTCAGCTGAATCGGAAAGGTTGATTTGAGATGAGGCTGCAGAAGTCTGGATTGAAAAAGATACTGCGGCGCCTAGTGACATTTTCGGATCGCTGGAAACTATCCAGGATGATTTCAATCCGCCCGAACTGGCGAAGATGTTCTCATTGGAACTCCATGGTGACAAGCTGTCACGAAGAAGTGCATCTCTGCTGCCGGAAGTCTGAAAATGCAAAGATAGATCGGGGATTAAAAAGCTTCTTCGGTAGAATGGCAGGGAACGGATCGTATCCAGCAATCGTTCAGCATCACTTTCCCAGTTTAGACTTTTGTAAATGGAATAGCGCTGTTGAAGAATCCTCTCCTTGAACTTGCCGGTATGAATGCCTCTGATCATATAATTGGATGCAAGGGCGCTGTCCAGTACTCCCTTTGAAAGCATCACTTCAGACCAGTAGTAGAAAAGACTGTCTCTTGAAAGCCCTTGCGAGTACGCCTTTATAAAGCAGCTTAAAGCACTATCCGGTTTGTTTGCATATAATAGTTTATGGCCCTGTTCAAGACTGTTGTTGAGGGTTAACTTATTTTCTGCTGCTTGCGTTGAAAAAGCCTGAAGCAGCAGAATCGAAATACTTAAAAATATTTTTTTATAGATAGACATCGCCCGCCCTGTTAAAGCCGATCAATAAGCTGATCGGCTTGGAAAAGATCATCTGACTTTTATATTCAGAGTGGCGGCTGATGGACGGATATAAACGCCACTGGGGTATTTGGAAGAAAGGTATGATTGCCGTTTCCCCTTAAGATCGTAAACGATGCTTTTGGGAGAGGTAAAATTAGCGGCTGATTTAGATACTGTGAAATTAGGTCTGTAAATATGTACTGTTGGCTCGATGTCAATTAATTGAATGATGGCGCTGTAAAGGCCTATATTTTTTTCCATATCTGTCGTATCACCAATAGCATAGATTTCGTAACCGTAGTCGCCCTGGGCCGTATAGCGGATATACTCATTCCAGGACCCCAGGGAGGTATCAACTGAATAGAATTCACAAAATGCTTCAGGCGCCCACAATGTACCTTGAACACTGTTTATAGTTGAATCGTAGTACAGTATAGCCCCGAAAGGATCCCATGAATATCGTACAACCAGCAGATATGCAATAAAATGGGCTCTTGTCCAGTCTTCAGATGTTGCGAAATCGTCGGGGTTACGCAGATATCGTTTAATTGTTATCTGAGAGCTGCAGGTGCCAGTGGTATCATGAAAGGTGACGTGATCTTCTGTGATCTGACTGGCTGCCCAGTTATCTGGAAAATAAGCAGAAAAATTCAAAGCCTCATTTACAAATGTTGTGTCTGCACTGATACAAACTGTCAGTAACAGAATGGCGAAAACTATTATGTAATGTTGTGTTTTCATTTTCCCCGCCTTAGTTGAAAATTTTCGTTTTAGCACCGATGGACTTTTTGAAGTCAGTTCTTTTGGCGACTCCTGCTTTCTTTGAACTCGATCATCCTTTCGGCCTGACTCTGTTCAATCGATTCCATTGTTTTACGTACCTGCTCCCGCAGTTCCGGTGAGAGTTTTTCAACAATGACTCTGCCGTTTGCTCTCTTTAGAGAATCCATCTGCTGAGGAGTAAGCTTTTCTAATGTAATAATGTTATGGTCTGTAGGCTTTTGAATGGAAGCAGCGGAATCAACTCTGCTCTTCATTTCTTTAGGCATGCTGAGCATCATGGAATTGAAGATTTCTTCGGCCTCAAGTTCAGCTTCGTTCTTCTGCTGAGCCTGAGTAGAGAGGCCAAGGAGCATGATCACTGTCGCCGCTGTTAAAAATTTCCTGCAGTACTTCATTTGCGCATCCTCTTTTATCAATTGTAAGAGAGGGCCGTCGCCCTCTCTTTCCCTTACCCGTTTTGCCATCGGTGCTAAGGATTGGCAGGGAAGGAGTTAGTTCTTTCCTGTTCCGGGGCCACTGCCGCTTCCATCCTGAAGACGGGTCTGCAACTGCTTGGCCTCTTCGATTCTCTGCTGAAGCTGAGTCTGGATCTGGGCCTTTGCTTTTTCCACATCGGCTTTGACCTGCGTACTAATCTGCTCCATTGCCATGATTGCCTCACCCAGGGCCTTTTCTGCATCTGCTCTGGCTTTGGCTCTTGCAGCATCAGACGCATTTGCACTCATGTTTTTAAACATAGTGCGGGCATTTTCGCAGGCGGCTTTAGCTTCCTGAAGTTTTGCCTGGATTTCGGGTGAAAGGTTATCGAGCTGGTCACCGATTTGAGACTGAAGCTGAGTTTTAAGCTGCTCCAGGTCGCCGGCGTTGGCAGTAGATGTCTTTGTCTGGGCGGAGGTAGAAAAAACAACCAGTGCGACTGCTGTGAGAGTAATGAGTGTGCGTTTCATTTTGAACTCCTTCTTTAAGGTTTTTTAGTCTGCAACCGGTTGTCCGGACTCGGTTTTCTGCTTACGGAGAGACGAATATGCGAAACCCGTGCCAAACTCTGAAATCCTTTAAAATCGCGGCTTCCAAGGAAAAGACGGTTCTAAACCCACAATTCACCTAGGGTGATTTCACTACAGGTTCAGTTTTAAATTAAGACTCCGATTCTAATAGTATCATCGAACCCTTTTAGAATCAAGGGTTTAGGGCGGGTGAGGCGAATACACTACAGAGTAGAAAAACTGCTTGTATTTGAATCAGTATGTCGGAGACTGCTATTCGGCACACGTAACCACATTAACGGTTTGGGTAACACTGATCCTTTCACCAGATCCGATCTTCGTTGTAGACTACGTTATATGATACTCTTCCGGTTCGGACAAGTTCACGTCATGATAAGTTGTTATACGGTTATTATTATCATTTGGATAGTTAACGTCGGGAATAGTCCATGATGGCGTAAGATAGTTTTGAAGAGAATCTTAATCATTTGTACAGATGCTTACTGAATCTTCAAACGGAATATAAACATCGGTCAGTCGTCTAAAGAGCCCCTCAACAGATGTATTAATCCTAAGCCCTTCTGATGCTGCATTTCCCTTGCAATCCGTAACTTTCAAACTGCAGGCAAAAATTGAATCGGCTATGGGGAGATGAATAGAAAACTCTGGTATCGAGGTTTGTGTCCAGTTATCCTCATTTCTCAATTTCCACTCATATTTCAGAGGACGACAGCCGCTACTTCTATCCGCTGATAAAATCAGTGTGTCCCCCGCTGCAACGGTAGTGTCTTTTGTGCACATTACCATTTGAGGCGGCGTATCTGATTGTGAAACAGGATCAGTGCAGAAATGAAAATTAATCCGCAAAATAGAATGAAAGAGACAACCTCTATGAGTTTATTTGAATGGTAATGTTTTCTCACTTGCTTCTAATCCCCATTTTTTCGAGTTCTGTTTTCACTACTTCTCGTTTATCACCCTGAATTTCCACTATACCACTATTTCCGCTTATCCGGTGGGTGCCTCCACTGCCACATCGTTTCTTAAGCTTCTGGGCCAAATCTTTCAGAAATGATTCCACTGGCGGAAGCCTGTCGATAACGGTAACCTCCTTGCCTCCCCGGTGGGCTTTTTCCAGACGTATCACAACATTGATATCTGATAAAATTACTTTCGTGTCTTCATTGCATTTGCATAGTGACATAAGCTTTTTGCAGTAATCACACTTCCTGTTCTGATCGGGGTCTGTAGAGTAAACAAGTTCAGAATCGTTCATGGATTACCGTTTTTTAGTGATGAAATCATGTGTATTGAGACTCGGGTCAACGGGTAATTATTAGTATAAATTGCAGATGATGTAAAGTAAAAGAGGAAATTAAAAAACGTTGACCAGGGTGAAGTTTCTGGACTAAATCAATTCTCTAGCCATTTTATCAGAAAACAGCAATCCTTTTGACGTCGGAATCCACTTTGAATCTCGCCTTTCGAGCCATCCGTTCTCAAGGTAATGCTGAAGCAGACCACTTCTGGGATCATTGTCAAGAATAACTCCGGTTTTTCCATACAACGAGTCTGCGTCGATACCATCTTTGGTTCTGAGACCCAAAAAAATCATTTCCCTGGCCATTTCGTAAGGGCCGATCTGCTCTTCGAAGTCCATGGCGCTTTCTTGATTGGAAATGGCTGAAATGTATGTTTTTACATCAGAAACATTGCTCCATCTTCGTGGATGGAAATAGGAATGAGCAGAGCACCCAAGACCAAGATAAGGTTTGTGTGACCAATACATCTTATTGTGAATCGATTCAAATCCCGGGAGCGCATAATTGGAAATTTCATACTGTTTCATTCCCCTTTCAGAACACCTATGGCCGATCAGTTCGTACATGGCAACCGATTGCTCATCAGAGGGAAGGGGAAGTTTGCGACTGTGCCTGCCAAAAGGGGTATGTTCATAAAGAATCAGTTCGTAAGCTGAGAGATGTTTGATGGAAGAAACGGACAGTACTTGAGTGAGAGTATGGTCCAGAGACTCCGGTGTTTGTCCTGGGAGGGAATACATCAGGTCAACTCCGATAGAATTGAACCAATCTCCCAATCTGGGGTCATTTATTGTGTCAAGTGCTTTCTGAGCACTATGGATACGGCCGCAAATGGACAGCTCCCGTGGCGAAAGGGATTGTATTCCGAAGGTGAGTCGAGTCACGCCAGAATCCGCGTACATACGTGCCTTTTTGATCGTGAATGATTCCGGGTTGCATTCAACAGACCATTCCCTTACGCATGATAAGTCTATCTTTTTGAAGAGAACTCTTGAAAGTCTATCCCATTGCGCTATGTCCAAAAGAGACGGAGTTCCTCCTCCGATATAGATGCTTGTAATCATCTGTTTCTGAAGAGAAAGGTTTTTTTGCATGCAGTCCCATTCCCTTCCGAGAGTTTCAACGTAGTCCCAGGCAAGTGACGAGTCGTAGGGAATGGAAAAGAAATCACAATAGTAGCACTTTTTAATACAGAATGGGATATGGATATAGAGGGAAAACATAGTTTAATCAGAAGACAAAAGGAGCCGCATCAGCGGTCCTTCCAGTTTTTAACAAGAGATATTACTTCGCGCATTTTATGCGGATTTTTTATTCCCGGGCTGATCTCAACGCCGCTGTTGACATCTACGGCAAACGGTTTAACTGTGTCAATAGCCTCGACTATGTTGGAAGGCCCCAGTCCGCCAGCCAGAATAATTGATTTGAAAAGAGAACAGGCCTTTATTGCGACCGACCAGTCGAAGGTGGCTCCGGTTCCACCCCACTTATCAGAGCTCCATGTGTCTAGAAGAAATCCGCTGACATCATAAGATGCTAGTGGAGAAAGGTCTGTATTCGGCTCAACTGAAAAGGCTTTCACCACTGGTATGGGCATACTGTTGCAGTATTCCGGGGTTTCGGTACCGTGAAGTTGCAGAGTATCAATTCCGGAGATTTTTATCACATCAAGGACCGTGGCTGGACTTTCGTTTACAAACACACCAACTTTGGAAATGAACGGAGGAAGTTTTTTAATGATTGAAGCGGCATTGAACGGACTTATGTACCTGGGACTTTTAGAATAGAAAATAAAACCGAGAGCATCTACTCCGAGGTTGGCTGCAATCCGTGCATCTTCGAAGCGGGTTATCCCGCAAATTTTAATGCGCATTGTTTTGTGTCACTCCACTTTCGATAAAGAAAGTTCTTGAAGCAGGTCTTTGACATTAGAAGCTTTCATAAGGGATTCTCCTACCAGGATAGCTCTGACCCCGGTAGATGCAAGCTGGGAAACTTGTGATCCGTTATCGATTCCGCTTTCAGATACTACAACTACATCAGAGGGTATATGTTTCACCAGGTCAAAGGTGACTTTTAAATCTGTCACAAAAGTGGTGAGGTTGCGATTGTTAATCCCGATGATTCGCGGTTCCAGCTTCATGGTACGATCGAGTTCCTGGCCGTTATGGATTTCCACTAATGGTTCTACTTCAAGTTCTGTTGCCATTTGAAACAAATCCTTCATCTGGCTGTCATCCAGTGCGGCAGCAATAAGTAACATGGCATCTGCATTGATCGCCGCAGTCTGCATAACCTGCAATTCGTGGATAATAAAATCCTTTCGGAGAACCGGAAGGCTTGTGTTCGCCCGCACGGAGATCAGATATTCAATATCACCCTGGAAAAATTTCTGATCTGTAAGAACGGAAATCGCACTGGCTCCACCCTTTTGATATTCGATGGCTATTTTAACCGGGTTGAAATCCGCACGGATAATACCCTTGGAAGGTGAAGCTTTCTTTACTTCAGAAATAACGGCCATCAGGGGACTTTTATCCAGCGCAGAAACGAACGGACGTTTCGGGGAACTTCTCTTGTCAAAAGAACTTTTGATATCCTTGAGGTTTCTGACTTCCAGATGCTTTTGATCGAGAATGGTCTTCAGGATTTCACTCATGATCAGCCTTTCTTGTTTCCATTCCGGCGAGGGTGAGGAAATTTGTCAGAAGCTTTTTTCCATGTTCAGTAAGAATAGATTCGGGATGATACTGAACTCCGAAGATCGGGAAGTTCTTGTGTTGAACTCCCATTATAAGACCATCTTCTGTTCTGCTTGTGACTATAAGACATTCAGGGCAGGATTGCTCTTCGATAATAAGACTATGATACCTGGTGGCTGTAAACGGGTTTGGGATTCCCTGGTAAATTCCTTTGGCATCGTGATGAATCTGAGAAATTTTCCCGTGCATGAGGTAGGGTGCTCTGATGACATTTCCCCCAAAGGCATGTCCTATGGACTGGTGGCCAAGGCAAACCCCGAAGATCGGAATCGAAGGGCCCAAACGGGAAATAACTTCAACAGAGATACCAGCCTCTTTGGGAGTGCAGGGTCCGGGAGAGACAACTATTGCCTGGGGCTTCAACTCTTTCACTTGGTCAACCGTAAGAGCATCATTTCGGAAAACTTCAATGGGCCCGCTGTAGATCTCGCCGAAGTACTGTACGAGATTGAATGTAAAAGAGTCATAATTATCAATAATCAATAGCATTTTGTATTTAATACTCCGTTTTTCCGATGATGTCTGCTGCCTTTTTTATGGCGGAAAACAGCGCGGAAGCCTTTTCCACGGTTTCCTGATATTCTCTTTGCGGAATAGAATCTGCTACAATACCTGCACCTGCTTGAATGGAGGCAATTCCCTGATCAAGCACAATGGTGCGGATAACAATGCAGGTGTCCATGTTGCCGGAAAAATCAATATAGCCCAGAGCTCCTCCATAGAGGCCTCGGCGCACAGTTTCAAGTTCATCAATAATTTCCATTGCTCTGATTTTTGGTGCCCCGGAGAGCGTTCCTGCGGGAAAGCAGGAAAACAGGGCATCAAAAGCATCACAGCCGTTCTTAAGTCTACCCTTGACATCGGTAACCATGTGTATCACATGTGAGTATTTCTCCATGTGCATCATATTTTCCACTTTAACAGAACCGTATCTGCTTACTCTTCCCACATCATTACGCCCAAGATCCACAAGCATTACATGTTCCGCAATTTCTTTGGGGTCAGCTTTCAGTTCCTCAATCAGCTTCTCATCCTCTTCTTCAGTCTGGCCTCTTCTTCTGGTTCCCGCGATGGGTCTGTTCTCAACCTCTCCGTTTTCAACCCTGACCAGCATTTCCGGGGATGCTCCGATTACCGAAATATCATCAAGTGCCATATAGTACATGTAAGGGGAAGGGTTTACAACTCGCAGAACACGGTATAGGTCAAACGGGTCTGTTGTAACCGGAACTTGAAAACGTTGCGACAGTACTACCTGAAAAATATCTCCAGCTTTAATGTACTCTTTACTTTTCTCTACAGCTTGCTCAAAATCTTCTCTACGGAAATTGGAGCTGATGTCTTCGGGCGCTGAAATCGATATTTGTGTTGAATCGAGCTGGTTTCGCATTCCCTGCTCCATTGTCCCAATTTCTTGTAAAGCGCGATCATACTGCTGCTGAATATTCTTCTCCCCATCGATAATGATATTGGAAATCAGCAACAATCTGTGTTCTCGATTATCAAAGGCAATGAGGTTACGGTAGAGAGCAAAGAAAATGTCATGCAGACGGTCATTTTTGGGATTATTGTCAGGAATCCGCTCTCTTAACCTTATAGAATCGTAAGAAAAATAGCCCACTGCTCCACCGCTGAAGCGGGGGAGATCCTTCACATCGGCAGGGTGGTACCTGGACAGCAGCTTTCTTAATGCACCGATCGGATCTTGAGCTCCTTTTTCAACATGTTCCCCGCCAATCCACCAGTTCTGCCCCTCAGCTTTAAATGTGATGTAGGGGTCACCTCCGATAAATGAGTACCGGGCAGTGGTATCGCCGCCACTAACACTTTCCAA
This sequence comes from Fibrobacterota bacterium, assembly GCA_023436205.1. Lineage (GTDB taxonomy): Bacteria > Fibrobacterota > Chitinivibrionia > Chitinivibrionales > Chitinispirillaceae > JAEZKC01. The sequence goes on along the minus strand of JAEZKC010000026.1, from coordinate 108,422 downwards.
AAGAAAACTGTAACGAGTTTTGCGGAACAGTTTCATCCATACAGAGACTGGAGTTTCCGTATCGGCCAGTACTTTTTTGCATACAGGAATAACATTGGCCGATTTGGCTGCCTTTTTTACTTCATTCAATGAGGGAAAAATCACTTGAACCTTCCTGAAGGCGAGGGGAATGAGGTCAGAGAATACTGCTCCCTTACCTTATAAAATAATATCTGGATACAGCCAGGCAGGGATCAATAGACCTGAAATAAAAAAATTGACCGTTGAGGTGAACTAAATCATAGGTATATGCCACTAAAGTGTGGAGCCAACTGCTTCGGGATGTGATTAAACGCCTAAGCAGTTTTCTTGTCAGTACCTTTCGATTCTCGCGGCTGTGCTGCTTTAGCAAACATCTTTTTTGAGTGAACATATAACCTTAACGGAGTGCGAAATGTTTAAAAAGCTTCTGCTTTCCGCTGTTTGTTTATTCTTCACATTTTCCAGTTCCTTTGCAGATTTTACTCCCTGCAAATTTAATTTCGGTACAGACTGGGACTATGTTAACAATAACAAAAGCACCAGTGCTACCCAATCGGTAGATTACATTACCATTTGGCTTAATGACCCCGCTTTTAATAATTTCTGGCATGGGGATATGTCCAGGTTTTGCAAGGACAATAATAAAACCCCTGTGTTTTATGCATATATAATCGCTAAAGCATCCGGTCTGGGTGATGCGGATGTCGGGGGAGGTTTGGCCACAAAGGGTGCCGAGTGGTTAAAAGGTAATTTTGCTACAGTAAAGAGTCGGTATGAAAGCTATGCTTCCGGTATTGCGTCCAGTTATGGAACCTCAAAACCTTGTATTTGGCTTATGGAACCTGATTATTATCAGTACTTTTCCGGTAATCAGACTGTAAAGCTTAGCTTTTCCGATGCTGCCAACTACATGGATGAGATGATTGCAATAGTGAAAAAGCATCTTCCTAATGCAATGATCTCACTTGATATTTCTCCCTGGAATAACGATCAGCAAACCTGGTTAAGTGCTTTTGATCTCTCAAAATTCTCTTTTATGCATACGTCAGGTGGACGTACCGAGGCCGGTAACACTAGAATAAGGATGGATGGCTGGAATGATGTCACCTGGTCTCAGGTGAGTAGAATATCCGGCAAGCCGATTATTGCTGACGATGGTTACGGAGTTGGAGGCGGCAGTACCGGTCATGATGCAACCTGGGATGATGTTAACAATCTTAAGGCTAGAATTGCTGATGGTGTTACTGCCATTACTCAGAAGAGCCCCAACTCCAGCTGGGGATCTACAATCAACAGTCTTAAAACATCCCTGGCCAATGAAAATGTTAAGTGCTCCGGGGGAAATTCTACTAGTTATACTTTGACCGTAACATCCACGGGTGGGACTGTCAGCAAAAATCCTAATCAGACCAGCTATTCTTCCGGGGCCAGTGTAACACTTACTGCTACTCCCAATACCGGCTATGTTTTTAAGAACTGGTCTGGTGATGCAAGCGGTACCAGCAGCACAGTTACAGTGAAAATGGACGGGAATAAGAATGTAACAGCTGTATTTGAGCAGATTCCTTCTAATGAGTTTGTGCTTACAGTAAATATCGTCGGATCTGGAACAGTAACCCAAAACCCTCAAAAGGCTACTTATACTGGCGGTACTCAAGTAACTCTAACTGCGAACCCGGTAGCGGGAAAAAGTGTCTTCAGCGGATGGAGCGGAGGTGGGGTTAGCGGTTCCAATCAGACTGCAACCCTTACCATCAACAGCAATATTACAGTGACGGCTACCTTTACCGATACGGCCAAAGCTGACAGTATAAAAATTGAAGCTGAAAATTTCACCAGCAAAAATGGCGCTAACCTGGTTGTGGAAAACCAGAACGGTTACAGTAATATCGGCTATATCGAAAATGGATATTCTACCACTTATCAGGTGAATGTTACCAAAGCAGGAAGCTACACATTTGATTTCAGAGTGGCAACCGGTTTGGACAATGCCGCTTTCTCCGTATCTGTAGATGGTTCAGATAAGGGCAGTATCTCCTTTCCAAATACAGGTTCCTGGCAGACCTATGTTATGAAATCTCTGGCCAGCGAGGTTCAGCTCACAGCGGGTAATCACACTGTTCAGCTTAACTTTCAGGGTGCAATGAATGTGGATTATTTTGTTCTCAAAGCAAAGACGCTTTCTCCGATTTCGGTGATGAAGCGCTCAGTAGCGAATACAAGTGCAGTTCGAGTCATGACTTCGGCAACTGGTTTTAAGGCATTGCTTCCAAGCAACCATGGATACAAGTCTTACTCATTGGTAAACCTCTATGGCAGAACTCTCCGTAGTGGTATTCTTTCCAGCAGCGCCAGAGAACTTACTTTTGATAATCTGACAAAAGAAGTGATGTTTCTCATGCTGGAAGGCGTGAACGGAACTAACATTCTAAAAGCAACTATAGTGAAGTAGTTTGTAAATGAAAAATGCCGATAAAAATCGGCATTTTTCGATCAGCAAATAAAAAGGTTTTAGGCGCTTGGAAAACTAACTGGCTCTGGGCGCCTTTTCTTTTTGGAGTAGATCTGGAAAGAGTGATTTCACTGTATTGAGATCCTCGTCGTTATATCCTTTGCCCTGTAGCACTTTGAGGAGAGAGGATAATTCGTCAACTCGAAGAGTATAGGTAGTGTGGGGATTACTCTGTTTAATCTTGTTAAAATGCCCAAGAGCTGAGCGATAATTTAGCGGTCTGACAGTTCTTGATTGCTGTTTTGTGAGCTCTTCCTGTAAAACCGCAACTTCCTGGCCTAACGGTGCCTGCAGAGTTCTCTGAATGATTTCTTTTGCTCTGTTCCATGATAATTCACCATTCTCGAGCTTTTGGTGCATCTGCGTATTTATCATGGGTGCAAAGCGGATGATTTCTTCAATCCACGATGTACTCTTATCAAGAAATTCGGCTATGCGTTCAGGGGACCAGTTTGCATTGTTCAAGTAAACAACCGTTTCGAAATAGTCGGTTATTTTAGTATCCAGCCGATCCGCATTCAGTTTCAAATTCAGAGCCTTTATTTCATCCGGTTCTCCTGCCACAACACGGACGTCTACTCTGTCAAAATAACCGGGATTCTTGGCACGTATCTGTTTTATCGCTTCTGATCTGTGGAAACCCCCTACCAGAAAGTATTCCCCCTGCGAACGCTCCCAAACTACTAAAGGTTCCAGAAGCCCGTTTTTCAGGATGTCCTTTTCCAAATGATCGACTTTGGATATGGACACTTGACGGTGATTGCCAATTGATGGGTGAATAGCGATGCGGTCAAACTCCAGATATTCATATCTTCTGGTGGCTAACATGAATTCCCCCCGAGTAAGGTTCAGCGTTCGATAAGGTTACAAAGAAGAGATTGCGGATTTATTCACCAATGATTTTAATCAACACACGCTTGGGTCTGCGACCGTCGAATTCGCCATAGAAGATCTGCTCCCATGGTCCGAAATCGAGTTTGCCTCTTGTAATCGCCACAACAATTTCTCTGCCCATAACCTGACGTTTCAGGTGTGCATCCCCGTTATCCTCGGCCCCGTTATGGCGATAGTGTGATAACGGCTCGTGGGGGGCTAACCCCTCGAGCCAGTCATCGAAATCTTCAATAAGCCCGCGTTCGTCATCATTGATGAAAACGCTGGCGGTGATATGCATTGCGTTTACAAGGCAGATCCCTTCAGTTATTCCGCTTTCTTGGAGTGCATTTTCGACATCAGATGTGATGTTAATGTAATCTCTTCTGTGCGGAGTATTGAAAGTCAGCTCCTTGCGAAACGATTTCATATACTCATGTCCTTTGTACGGCTGGCCAGTGCCTGAGCCTGCTTTTCAAAACCTGCTTTCCCCAGGAGGGCAAACATGTTTTTCTTGTAGGCTTCAACACCGGGCTGATCAAAGGGATTGACTCTTAAAATATAACCGGAAAGAGCAATCGCTTTTTCAAAGAAGTAGAACAGCTGACCGAGAGTGCGTTCTGAGCGGTCCTGAAGCATGAGTGTGGCAGAGGGTACACCGCCATCCAGATGAGCAAGTAAAGTGCCCTGAAATGCCTTTTCGTTGATCTCTTCAAAACTCTTTCCTGCAAGATAATTCAGATCATCACTGTCATCATCAAATTTGGGAACATTTACGGTCCTGTTTGTTTTCTTCAACACCATGAAAGTTTCAAAAACGGAGCGAACACCCTCCTGCATCCACTGGCCAAGTGAATGGAGGTCTGTTGTGTAATCAAGGCCGGCGGGGAAAATGCCGGTGCCATCCTTGCCTTCACTTTCACCGGCAAGCTGTTTCCACCACTCATTGATGTAATGGAGTTGTGGCTGGAATGTGGCCATAACTTCAGTGGTGTAACCGCGTCTGAAGAGAATATTCCTGATTGCGGCATAACGTCCGGCGATGTTGCTTTCAACCGAATCACCGCTGCAGAAATCGTAAGCTTCCGAAGCACCTTCGATAAGCTGCTCGATATTAATACCGGCAACTGCAATCGGAAATAGACCTACAGGTGTAAGAACGGAGAAACGGCCACCGACATCGGACGGAATCTCAAATGCCGAGTATCCTTCTTCCTTGACCAGTTTGCGAAGGGCACCTTTTGCCGGATCGGTTGTGGCTACGATGCGAGCTGCAGCTTCCTGACGTCCGTAACGCTTTTCCATCCACTGACGGATCACCCTGAATGCGATACCCGGTTCAGTGGTTGTCCCGCTCTTTGAAATTACGTTGACTGCAACTTCCTTGTCTTTTACAAGATCAAGCATATCTGCAAGGTAATCGCTGTTGATGGTGTGACCGGCGAAAATCACTCTGGGTTTGCGCTGGTCTTCAAAGGATGGTGAAAGGAATTCTATAGCCGCCTTTGCACCAAGGTAGGAACCCCCAATACCCACACAGATAAGCACATCTGCTTTGGATCGAATCTCCTGGGCTTTGTCGCTAATGGCGTTCAAAGTGTCTTTACCGGTGTTCTTGGGAAGATCCAGCCATCCCAGAAAGTCATTACCGGGACCAGATCTGTCCTTCAAAAATTTTTCAGCTTGAGCAACAGATGGATTGTAGCGGCTAATTTCATCAGAGGAGAGGAAATCTGACATGAAACGATCGTTGTACCAGATGTTCTGCATTGAGTAGCTCCGTAGTCTATGGGTTCAAGAAAAGATTTGCAAAAAAGGACTGCCAGTTCTTATGTCAAAATACAAAATGGAACCGGTGATGCAGCAATGTATTAGAGCATTCTGTGGATCATGTCTTTTTCCCGGATAACAGGTCGGGATAAGGACATCATAATCGTTCCATTTTTAAATATGTTAACCATTCCGGTGGATTCGGAAATGGTAATGGCAAGAGCTTTGGTGCAGCCGGTGATCCCTGCAGCCGCTGCGTGTCTTGCCCCGAATCCACCTGGAAGTGCATCCGGGCTGTCGGTCAATTGAGGCCGCAGATAGCTTCCTGCCGAAAGGATGATTCCATCCCCAGTGACTACAAAGGCTCCATCAATGGAAGCGAACTCCTTTATGGTTTCCACAAGACCGGGATCCATAATGTTTCTTTCAGCTTCACTGTATCCTCTGAACGGATTTATAATAAGCTGCCGTACATATACGTTTACAGAGTTAGTATCGCCGAGGACAAAAATGGTACCGGTAGGCTTACCCTCTCGACCCTCAACGGCAATCTCACCGGCGAGGCCGATAACCCTCTCCAGAACTTCAGGCTTTATATCCGGCGGCAACAGGCTTTGGCTGGTCAGGAAAAAAAATTCATATTCAAGGGCTATATCGATGCTTACCACCGTATCAAATACCCCGTTTTTGGAATTTCCGGAGACGCAGATGACCCGATCTTCCTTATTGACAAATCCTCTCGAAAGCGCTAGGAGGACTCCGATCTTGAGCTGTCCGGTTCTGGAGGTGGGAATGGGAGGAGCCTGTACAATCCCAATGACTCTTCTGTCATGCTTTGAATCGAAACGGGCTTTGTTACTGGTGACGATAATCATCTTATTGCGGGCCCGGATCTGTTCGAGAAAGTCGTTGTCTTTGACCGTATCGGCGAAAATCATGATGGCACGGGCTTTAAGATCTCTTGCCAGAGTCATGGCTGCACTCAGTATGGGCCCTGCGGTTTTTCGGGGAGCTTTTCTGCGCGGTTTTTCTTCCAGGACACCTTTTTTCAGAGCAGAACTGAGGACTCGAAGGTCCACCTCGTTTTCTTCCGATAAAATCTGCTCTCTGATTTCAGTTGATTTGAAAAATGTGGCCAGTTCAGATAAAATCTCTATCTGTTTGTTATTGTCAGCATCTTCTCTGGACACCAGTAAGACTACTATATGGGCCTGAGCATTGCGTGCCGCATCGTAGTTAATCCCCTCAAGGCTACGACCGACTACTATTGCGAATTCGTCCTTTATTGGCCCTTTGGCCTGAGGGAGTGCGACCCCTTGTCCAATGAAAGTTGATGCGCTTTCCTCACGTTTGAGAATTTCTTCGATTATGATTTTTTGCTTGCTGATGTCAAGTGCTTTACACAGTACAAGAGCCATTTCCTTGAGAGTATCTGTCTTCTCATCGGTTGTAATATCGACAACAGCTGGAGTGGCCAGATACTGTTCAAATGGCATCAGTTCTGCTCCCCGGTTGATATCAGTGATGAGGCGAAATAATCAACAATCTGTTCTTTTACGATCTTGATATTGTTCTGCTGGATTTTGATAGCCTTGGTTTTCTGTAACTGTTTCAATCCTCTATCCACTATCTGGTCCGGGGAGAGTTCATTTATCAATGTGAGATTCTGTTTATTGCGAGTGGCTTTTTCGATCAGCGGTCCCATGGCATTCCGAACGGATTCAAGAGAGCAGTTTGCATCGTCTCTCAGTGCAGCTGAAACGAGATGCACAGGAAGAACTCTGTAAAGTGAGATAAACAGAGATTGGATGATTTCGCTAATTTTCTCCAGAGAAACTCTATGAGCGGAGAATTCATCTCTGGCTCCCTGAACTCTGTTTGCCTCCAGGTCAACAAGGCTTTTAACAGAGATGGGGGCCAGGTAATCCATGTGGATCTCACCATATTTTTTTCTGAAATGCCGTGCAAAGAAAAAGGGTCCAAAGGCTAAAATATCCGCCCCGAAATAGTAGATGTTGCCTAAAAGTTGTTTGAAAAAGGAGTTGCCCTTTTTTCTCAGTTTTTTGCCTTTGAGCAGCAGTGGAAAAAACGGAACATCCGGAGGACAGTCGTAGGAAACGGCTACCGGGATCAGAAACACATCCTGATCGGGGGAGGACGCCTGAGAGAGCAAGGCGGCATTGAGAATGCCCCCTTTCACATCAAGCATGGCCCCAGTGTAGCTTCTACCCCCTTCCGGGAAAACCAGAACGGCATCTCGATTTTCGAGCATTTTGGTGACTTCAGCGCAGAGATTACGCACATAGTTTCGTTCAAAACCGCCATCTCTGGAGACGGTGAACGCGCCAAAAGCTTTGAAACGGGGGCCGATCCAGGGGAGTTTTGTGAGATTGTCCCCAGCAGCGAACCGCAGATTTTTAAAACCCATATTGAAGAGGGTATTCCCCACGAAGAAGTAATCAACATGGCTTCTATGGGTACTGACAATCATAAGTGGTGATTTTTGTATCTGTTCGGCATCGAGAGCCGGACCGTTGAGATGGATGTTGGCGAAGGTGCTGTGGAAGAAGTTGGTAATACCTTTGCTGACGCTGGCGACTTCCTGGTGATAGTTTTTCATGAGAATGGTACGACTTCCGGAAGAGTAAAGTGATGAGAATTGCCGGAGCCGGAGTAGGCCGGGATCCGGAGTTAGGATAGTAAGGAAAATAGGATTTTAGGAGCGGAAAGGAAAGGAAAACCGTCTCCCAGAGATGAGTTTATTAACCAGTGGAAACTCATCTCTGGGTGGCACTCTAATTGCGACCTGAATCTCTATGTACACTATCTTCCATTCACCTCTTCAAAGGACTCATCATGGCTACAAAGCCCAGAATCATTGCCCCACAGGTTTATTACCATGTCACTTCCAAGGGATTTAACGGTGAAACCATTTTCCGTTCTCCGGAAATGAAGGCATTTTTTAAACAGGAACTGCAGAAATCCCTCAAAAAATTCAAATTCTTTTGTTTGGCCTGGTCCTTAATGAATGATCATTTTCATCTAGTTGTTAAATCCAGTAACGATTCAATTTCCCTTTTCATGCAGAGATTTAACGGTGTTCTTGCCCGTAAGTACAACGGAATGGAAAATAGAAAAGGAACAGTGTTTTACCGAAGATTTGCTTCAGTTGTGGTCCAGCATGGTGCCGCCCTTCGGGAAGTGATTCGTTATGTTCACCTGAATCCCGTTCGTTGCAACCTGTGCACACTCGATGAGCTTTCAAAGTATGAATGGAGTGGACATAAAGCTTTATCAGGCTCAGAAGAGGATCAGATTGTCTGCAAGAGTGAAGTTTTTGAGAATTTCAAAGGGGAAAACTCCTTGCGAGAATACTCTCACTATATGGAATCGCAACCGACTCTTCATGGTTTAGAGGTTCTGGAAAATGTGCGTGCAGCCAATTTGTCATGTCAGAATTCTTCAAAGCCGGAGAACTGGATTATTGGCGAAAGTGATTTTGTGAGAAAAATTCTCAGTTTCGATCTCCAGAAAATCCCCATTGCCAGGCATCGTAAGCTGCAGCTGGATCCTATTTTACTTCACCAGAACGTATGTGCAACTATGGGGATAGATACTGAAATGTTATTTAGGCAAGCCAGAAAAAATGTTCGGGCCTACGCACGGCAACTGTTTGCTTACATCGGAGTTACCGAATACAATTTCCCTTCAGCGTTCCTTGCCCGGTATTTGAGGGTGACAGGGTCGGCCGTTTCTAAAATGATTTCTCGATGTGATGATGTTGATGTGAGTTTAGTGGAGGAGATTTGTAAAAGGATCAGTTTGGATTGTCGTTTTGCCAGTCAGGCAATCTGATTCTTCAGAAAATTTTTTTTGGTGAATCGTTTAGGAAAGGTCCGTTTGATGAAATGGTCCTAGTGTGCTGCTATTGCTCATTACCCCGTTAAAAAAGAAGTATGACCTGGCTTATGTGATGAAATGATTCCAGAGATAACCGAAATGGAGGAAATTAGGAGGTGGCGGTGGTTTGGGTGGTCTTGTAAGGATCTCCCAGAGATGAAATAGTTCAGTTGTTTTATTTCATCTCTGGGAAAACCTCCCCCCCAAAAAAAAAGGGCCTTGCGGCCCTCTCTCCTTTTCTCTCACTTATCCTCATGCCACATCGTCGATCACATCCACGTCCATGGATTCCTCTTCCACTCCGCTTTGCTCCAGCTCAAAGCTCTCGCTCTCGCTCTTCATCTGCTCGATAAGATCCTCTCGACCGATCAGCTGTAGATGGCGAATACGTTTGTACTCATTGCGGTGCTCAGGGCAGTACTTGGGGTAAATGTACTGACGGGGATAGATTTTGACCTCAAACTGGTGATCGCAGCCCTCAAGCGCACAGTCCATCACCATGGTTATCACCTCAGTGTAGGTATGCTTGAAAGTCTGGTTTTTGATGTTGACATCTTCGGGCTTCGTCCGTTTGCGTATACGGTAGCGATCCTGACGGTGTTCAGGGCAATATTTTGAAATGTGAATACCGAAAAAGATCTTGCCGCATCCGGGATACTGGCATTTTTTCTCCCGTAGCTTCTGACGACGCCTCGATTTTGGTAACTGCATGTAGAATCCTCCGCCTTGGAAAAAGGGAAGAAAGAGGTTGGCATATCAAAGGGTTACAGTAACTCATTGATGCCGACGCGCTTATAATATATGGGCAAAAAGTGAAAAACGCAAAGATTTTGTTTGTTTTATATGAAAAAAACTAAAGTGCTTATCAAGCTTTGTTCTCGTAATCCTTTGATTTAAAAGCAGATGTGAAATTTTTCCCTGTTCCATCACCTTTGGCAAATAGTGCTTCATAGCTCTTCCTGTTTTGTCAAACACTCCGCTTCCTCTTGCTACTGGACCGCTCAAAGTGGAAAATTCCGATACCACGTATGTATTTTAATTGTAGTACCTGCAACAACTGCATCTCCTATGTGCGACTCGAAAAATCATTACGGTCGCCCGGTATGCAATATTTTATGAAAAAAATCCAATCCTGTCTCAGAACGGATATCCGCCGCTTTCATGAACCAGACCTTAAAATCTCCAGTAACCGAGCGCCTGATCTCAGCTCCCGTTTTCTTGGACAGAAATTGGGTTTCCGGCTGCGGACTCTTAAAGAGGTCTCCGGCAGATGATCTTGTTCTGGATTTGAGCTCAACTCAAAAAATCGATTCTTCAGGGATCTGTTTTTTGCATTTACTGCACTCAGCCTATGAGCAAAGAGGATGCAGGCTCATTCTGAGGGGACTCTCTGATGATCTTCAATCTCAGCTTTCAACTGCTTATCCAGCGCCAGCTCAAAAAAAACCTCCTAAAAAGGAACCTTTTTTCGAGTATTTAGGAGGGGCTTCGATCAGATCCTGGGATGCCATGCTGGATGCACTCTCAGTTTTCGTGGAGATGCTCTATTGGGGAACCATAGGTGCTTTTAAGAGACAGGACTTCAAAAGAGGTGGTCTGGCCGAGCAAATGTACCATCTCGGCTTTGGTGCTCTGGGGATTGTGGCGCTGCTCTCATTTCTTATTGGTGTAGTTTTGTCTCTGCAGACTGCTATTCAACTGCGTACTTTCGGAGCGGGGGTCTTTTTGGCTCCTCTGATCGGGATTACCATGGTGAGGCAAATGGGACCTTTGCTCACTGCCATCATTTTAGCTGGCCGTACCGGTAGCGCAACGACTGCTGAAATTGCCACCATGGTAGTTGGTGAGGAGATAGATGCACTTCGTACCATGGGTATTAACCCCATGCAGTATGTTGTGGCACCCAAGTTCTGGGCGATCTCCCTAACTATGCCACTTCTTTCCATAATCGCAACTGCCGCAGGCATACTTGGCGGATTTGTGGTTGCGATTCTCTATTTGGAACTGAGTTCTGCTCTGTTTTGGGGTGAACTGGCAAAGGCGCTTTTGGCAGAGTATGTTTTGGCTGGATGCTTCAAATCCATGGTGTTTTCCTGGCTGATCATTTGGATTGGCTGTTATTACGGGTTTAAGGTAAGAGGGGGTGCTGAGGCAGTTGGAAAGCAGACTACATCCAGTGTGGTCGCGGGAATTTTTATCATAATCGTGGCTAATGCCCTCTTTTCATTCATCATGTAGAGGTCAAAGTAAAGTGAATGAACCAGTTGTGGCAGTAAATGATCTTGTGGTCCGTTACGGTGAAAGAATTATACTGGATGGTATAAGCACTCGGTTCAATGCTTCCGAAATCAGAGTGATTTTAGGTACCAGCGGATGTGGTAAAACGACATTGCTGCGCACTATTGTCGGGTTAATTGAGCCCTTTTCCGGATCAGTAAGGCTCTTTGGCAAGGAATTGAGCGATCCTGATAGCGCATCTGATGCGGAAATTCTGCGGAAAGTAGGGGTTTTATTTCAGAATGGCGCTCTTCTGGGATCGCTCACAGTGGCTCAGAATGTGGCTTTGCCTCTGGAGATGCATACCAATTTGCCGGTGAAGCTTATCGATGAGCTGGTGCGCTACAAGCTTGAACAGGTTGAGTTACCTCATGCGGCTCAGCTTTTTCCCGGGGAGTTATCCGGCGGGATGCGCAAACGGGTTGCTCTCGCCAGAGCTTTGGCTTTGGATCCGCCTCTGGTATTCTGCGATGAGCCCAGTGCCGGTCTTGACCCGGTTACCAGTGCGGGGCTTGATGAACTGCTTATGAAACTGCGGGACACTTTAGGAATAACGGTCGTGGTAGTGACTCACGAACTCTTTTCTATTGAAAAAATCGCTGACCAAATTCTTTTTTTACATAAGGGTAAGCGTCTCTTTGACGGTAAGCTGGCAGATGCCATGAAGATGACCGATGGTCCTATCGGGGACTTTTTTAAAAGACGCGAGTCTACCATTTCAACCGGCAACAAAATCAGTACAGGGCCGGCATTTCATTTTGAGAGGGTAAAATGAGTATAACTGCAGCACAGAGGGTTCGGCTGGGAGTTTTTGTAGTTGCAGGTGTCATCCTTCTGGCTCTGTTTATTGCAGTGCCTTTGGGGTTGAAATTTACGAATAAGAGCAAAACCTATATTGCCTTTTTCCAGGGTGAAAGTCTTAGCGGACTTGAAATCGGTGCCCAGGTGAAATTCAACGGCGTTCCTATCGGCAAGGTGTTCAAGATATCTTACTTCCCTCAGGATCTCAATAAAATGAAAGTCGAGTTGAAAGTGGATGATAATTTCCCCATGAAAGTGGACATGTATGCCACTACCGGAGCTATGGGTATTACCGGTCTGAAATATATCGAAATTTCCGGAGGATCAAACGACGCATCTTTATTGAAAACTGGCTCAGAGATCCCTACCCGGGCATCAGTAATTGCCAACATTACCGGTAAAGCCGAGGTCATTGCTGAAAAGGTCGAATTGCTCTTAAATCACCTCAATGCCATCAGTAACCCAGATAGTCTCCGCGAGATTAAAACCATTGTGGATAATGTGGCTTCTATCAGCGGTGAAGCTAAAGTTTTTATGACGGATGCAAAACTGCTCATGAGCGATGTCCGCCAGAAGACATCTGATGCCGACGAAATTATCAAAAAAGTTTCAGGAATCGCACAGGATGTTAAGGAAATCACTGGTACGTTCAGTAAGAATATTACCGGGGACAATCTTGCAACAATCATCACACGAGTGGACTCCACAGCTGTTTCAATTAAAAATCTCACTGATCAATTGTCAATGATGATCATGCAGACCAGAGAGGATTTTTCCATCAGCATGGAAAATCTTCGTGAAACAGTCGAAAATGCAAATCAGCTTACAAAAATGCTTTCAGAAAATCCGTCGCTTCTGCTTAAGGGCGAACAGCGGGAGAGGGAGATCCGATGAAAAGACTGCGGATGGCGGTACAATTGTGCTGCATTGCTTTATTACTGTTGCTAATCCAATGCGGGCAGGTTCCGATAAAGCAGTATTATGTGCTCAACTACATCCCCTCCACTTTGAAGGAGCGGGCAATGAGTACACCCTACCCTTATACTGTGCGTTTGAAGGAATTCGGGATAGAGGAAGCGTATAACCGGTCTCAGATTGTTTATCGACTCAGTCCCTATGAGTTGCGTTATTATGTGTATAGAGTCTGGGCAGTTAAACCAACCCGAATGATTACCGATCTCGTTCAAAAGCATCTGAACGCAGCCAATCTGGTCAGCTCGGTTGTTCGTCGATTCGATGAAGGAAGAAAGCCTGAGTATGAACTGTCCGGGCTGGTAGAGGCTTTGGAAGAATACGACAGCGAAGATATCCTCTTTGCCCATGTGGCCATGCGAATCAACCTGACCCGTATCAGTGACGGCCGCAATCTTTACAGCAGACATTTCGATTTAAGAAAACGTGTCTATCGCAGAGAGCCGGAATTCATGATCAGAGAAATGTCACTGATAATGGAGTTTATATCCAATCAGGCTTTGCACGATATAGATGTCAGGCTTGCTTCAGAATATGGTATTACTGCAAGTACAGAAGCAGAAAGTCCACGGCTTGACACTCCACGTTTCATCTCCGATACTTCAGGCACGAAAGGTGTGATTCGTTGATATGAAAATCGCATCTTTTAAAATCATGGGTTTTGCCGGGGTGCTTTCTTTAATGATTGCGCTTGGAAGCATTGCAGAACTTCCCCCAGAACTCCCCGGAGAGGAACTCACTCAGGAGTATCTCAACTGGGCTGTCAACCGGGATACAAGTCAAAAGAAAGATACAATCCTTACCGGAGTTTCAAGAAGCAAGGGTTCCTGGCTGGAAGCAGCCATGAAGACCTGGGATGCACCACCTCTCTCTGTCCAGCAGGCAGCTGACCAGACAATTATTCCATTCGGTAAAGGTGGTATTTTCATTCCCCGGTTTACAGAAACTAATTATGAACCGGACGTGGAGATAATGGATCCCGATGGTGAATTCGCTATTTCGGGTGAAGCCGGTCGTACCTATACTTTAGAACCTGGAGATTATTATGTGATGCTTGGCAGTGGTACTCACCGTCAGCGTATCGTCAAAAAAATACAGATCAGCGAAGGAAAAACCGTTCCTCTGGTACCTGATTGGTCCGGGTTGATAATCGAAGTGGTTGACGAGCAGGGTGTCCCTATCAAAGGTGAATATGAACTTACCCGCATTGATGAATTTGATCCGTATGGAAGAGGCTACGGTGCCAGCTCCGAGATGGGTGAAACGGTTAAAGCCTGGGTTCTTAAACCGGGTATCTATAAAATTCTCGGGGTGGGAGAGGGGTACAATACCCTTACCAACTTTGTCACGGTGAGATTGGTGCCTGGCGAACTTACACGTTTTCTATTGATCCAGGATGAGACCGATTTGAAAATCAGAGGGGGTGGAATTGTCCCTATCAATGTCAACAGCAAACTGACTTCCAGCTGGCGCTACGGGTCCAATGTCGGTGGTAACTTGCAATTTAATGCCGATAATGATCATCAGATGAAAACCAGCATTATAACCTTTACACTGGGACTGCTCTCGGACTCCTGGCTGCTCTACAGGAAAAAGCCCGTGGAATGGAGCACAAGACTGCGTCTTGAGGAAGGATTCAATATCACCGATTGGGATCTCTCCAACATGATAAGCAGTCCTGATAGAACTATTCTTACCACGATGATAATATGGAGAATTTTTAACTGGATCGGACCTTATGCCCGGGCTGAGGTCACGACAAATTTATTTTCCGAGAAAGTTCGTCGAAATAAAGAAGACTGGTTTTGCTACGTTGATCCCGATTACAAATTTGAATCTCTCAAGGGGTTTGACTCCAGTAGAACCTATTCCGTAGAGCCGGCCTTTTCACCTTTTATAACAGATATCGGAGCGGGGGTTAATGCTGACCTGGCCACGTTTCGGATTTTCGAAGCAAAGGCCCGTTTGGGATTCGGTAGCTCATATTCCAGGTATATGGATCGCTACAGAGTTGTAGATCCGTCAAAAGTGATTTTTGATGAAGAGGATTCTTTACTTTATAGCAGCAGAGTTGAGAAAAGTCTGGTTCTCTTTCCCGAAGAAAAGGTGAATATTTTTGAACTCGGCCCGCAGGCATCCCTGGGGATGACTATAAGGCTGGGGCTCTATGCCAGCGCTGAGGGTGAAATAAAAGTTTTTGCGCCTGTCATGCCGGTACCTCGTTTTGACAGTCCCGATTATGAACTTAACACAACCTTGTCCTGGCGCCTCAGTCGAGCACTTACCCTAGACTATACGTACCGAACAATTCTCAAACAGCCCAAAGATTTGGATGTGCCGCTGAACAATTCATCCCACGGCATCTGGCTGAGGCTGCATTATTCCAGCAGGTAGCCGGACGGGTGTCTATGGCAGCTTTCCAAGCAGATTCCAGTTCCTCGCTTTCAGAAGCTCCCTTTCAGGAGTTCTATCCTGTTAAGTGGCATCCTTCTTCTTTGAAGGAAGAAATCTATTCTGTTAAGAGAAATCACGGGGTCAGGGGGACATTCAAACTCCATAACCTCAATGATGCAATTAATGATTACAGGCCAGATAGCGAGAAAGTGCTTCTGGAATATTGTATCAAGGATTGCAGCTACCCCATTGTGACTGTTGCCGATATGCTCAGTTCACCCTACCCCTGGGACAGTGTGGCAGAGGGAAACATCCTGGGTGAAATCACAGAACGGATCGCTAGAAGAGTTATCAAGTACTTCCTTAAGCATCTCAGTAAAAACGGGAGAACCGGTGGCATTTTTGACCGCAGGTTTGACCCGCAGCACAGAGATGATTTCATAGTCGCTCATACTGATCAGTTTGTGCTTAAAATTCAGCAATATCCAAATTTGATCATCCTTAAGCAAACTGGAAGGGGAAAGTACGGTTACGAAAATATAAAGGAACTTGATGGCTTCTTTGATTATCGTTACAGGGGGAAACGGCATATTCTCGTTTTGGAGAGTAAGCTGGAGAAAGTGAACGTTAACTGTGATGACTTGGTGAGCAACCTTTTTTTGCCTTTGCGACAAATCTTTCCGGAGGCAGCTTTCTCCTATATTTTGTTTACTGATAAAAATTCGATTTTTGTCAGGGGAACCCGTTGTTCGTTGCGCCAGCTAAAGGCTTTGCCTGTAAAGATCCATGAAAGATTACAAAGTGAAGGTGTAGATTCCATATTCTTCACCTTCAATGAAAGCAGAGATGATTTCGAAAGGATGAAAGATTTTCTTATTACCCAATACAGAATTATTCGCAAACTTGGGGTCACACTTTATGGAAAGACCATGATTTCTGAAAAAGAACTGGTTGTTTTTGATGGTGGTGAAACTCCGCATATTAAGTTGGTGAAAGATCCCTCAAGTGGGCTTTGGAGAGAAATAAAACTCAGGCATAAGAGCTGAAATCTCTTTCAAGTGCGTCATATTCTCAGAAACGTTTTCATATTTGAACTTTTAACGGAAAATTGCATACAAAGAAGTATTTGGTTATATTGATACAGTTAGTGAGTATTTTAACCTTTACACTGCATTATTTGTCAGTTTCAACGGTACGGGAGGAAACATGAATCAGAAAGTTCGTACGATTGCTGTGATTATGGCGCTGTTGATGTTTGGAGCCAGTTTCGTTTTTGCGAGGTCAATAATCGAAAAGAAGATGTATTATGTCGATGTAAATAAAAAGGTGGTGGAAACAAAGTTCTGGGCTATTTTCCTGGGTACTCATGATTGCACTATTAAGAGAACATTTCCGGGTGAAGGGGAAGTAACTTTCGATGCCAGTATCAATTTCCAGCTGCTTTCGAGCGGATATATTGAAGGAAATGGCTACTCCGCAAAGGGAAAAGTTCAGAGTCTTCCTGGAATGCTGATGATCAATGATGCAGGTGAACACAAAGTCGAACTGGACAGTATTGATTATATTTATGATTGGGGTACAAAGGTTGTGCTTAAAAATGGTCAAAGAGGTGAGTTTTTCATTAATGCCGAGGGTACTCCTAAAATGGCTAAAAAATTCCTGCTCAGAGAGTTTAAACTTGTCGATTATTTCGGTGAAAAAATCCTTAAAGAGGGGGCAGAAGACGTTCAAATTATTGCTTTCTCTTTTACCAAAGAGGGAGCTATGAGGGCTGCCAAGGAACAGATATCTGAATAAAACTGATCTTGAGATCTTTACATAATGGCTTCCGGCTTATCTCCGGAGGCCTTTTTTTATTGTCCTGCAGAAATTACCCTTGAAAAAGGCAGTTTCGGTCAGAGCGTGAATTTGACAAGGTGTTTTCAGAACTGCTATATTCATCATAGTAGCAAAGTGGGAATCCGAAAACCGGGCGAAGTAAAACCACCAGCAAAGAGAGTAAAACGTGCTTAAGCGAATACTTATTGCAAATCGGGGTGAAATCGCACTGCGGGTGATTCGAACCTGCAAGGAAATGGGAATAGAATCCGTGGCGGTCTATGCAGATGCAGATAAGGATTCTTTGCATGTAAAACTGGCCGATAAAGCCCTTTGCATAGGTAAGGGTACGCTTCATGATACCTACCTCAACAAGTTGGAAATCATTACTGCCGCTCGGGTGGCAAAAGCTGATGCCATTCACCCCGGGTATGGATTTCTTTCTGAAAATCATGAATTTGCAGAAATGGTGGAGGCAAATGGCATTAAGTTTATTGGCCCATCCCATGCTACCATCAGTCGCATGGGAGATAAAATAGCTGCAGTAAAGACTGCTCTGGATGCGGAAGTCCCTGTTATTCCCGGAAGTCGGGGCGCTGTCAACAGTGATGAAGAGGTTATCGCCATTGCGGCTCGCATCGGATTCCCGCTAATTATCAAAGCTGCAGCAGGTGGCGGAGGTAAAGGGATGAGAATCGTCAGAAATGAGTCGGAACTAACTGACGGTCTTCAGTCGGCTCGAACTGAGGCCAGAAACTTCTTTGGTAATGATAGTGTTTACATAGAAAAATATATTGAGGTGGGTAGACATGTGGAGGTCCAGGTTCTGGCAGACAGTTTCGGAAATGCTGTTGCCCTTGGCGAAAGAGATTGTTCTATACAGCGACGGCATCAGAAACTGGTGGAGGAAAGTCCGGCACCTTTTCTTCCGAAAGAGACTCGCCAGAAAATGTTCGAGTCGGCAGTTCGCCTTGCTAAAGAAACTTCATACGTGGGTGTGGGAACTATAGAATTCATTGTTGATGATAAGGATCAGTTTTACTTTATAGAAATGAACACACGCATTCAGGTCGAACACCCTGTAACTGAATGGTGTACCGATGTTGATCTTGTCAAGCATCAGATACTCGTGGCTTCAGGTGAAAAACTTCCCTTTTCACAGGAAGAGATTTTTCATGAAGGACACTCTATCGAATGCCGCATCAATGCAGAGGATCCTTTCTGCAATTTTCTGCCCTCCCCCGGAAAGATCGAACATTTGGTTTTGCCCGGTGGACCCGGGGTGAGAGTGGATTCCCACATTTATGCAGGTTACAGTATTCCCCATCAGTATGATTCACTTATAGCGAAAATCATTGTACATGCTGAAAACCGGGATGCGGCAATAGACCGAATGAAACGGGCTTTGCGGGAATTCAGGGCTGAAGGGATAAAGACCACTGTTCCTTTGCATTTAAAAATACTTGACAACGCAAGATTCAGATCGGGAAAGTATAACACTGGTTTTATTCAGGATGAAAATATTCTTGTTTAGGGTTAGTATTCAGGTTTTATTTACAATT
Organism: Fibrobacterota bacterium; assembly: GCA_023436205.1. Classification (GTDB taxonomy): domain Bacteria; phylum Fibrobacterota; class Chitinivibrionia; order Chitinivibrionales; family Chitinispirillaceae; genus JAEZKC01. Next base: position 89,522 of record JAEZKC010000026.1, on the reverse strand, counting down.
TAAGAGTTTCGAATGCAAGGGAGACCAGAATGGAGATCAAGCTGTCTGAATTGTCCAACGGTGGATTGATCAGGGTTGTAAGTGCTTCCGGTAATCTGATCTGTGCTTCCGCATTTAGCCCCCTTGGGATTGCAAGGCTGATTCAACGAACCGAAAAAAAACTCTCCGATCCGCTCATAGTGAGCATCTATTCTCGTTATGATGTTTTTAGGCTCGCTCGTGATTTTCCAGAAAAAGCTTATCAGTTAACCTCACATTTCTGGCCGGGTCCACTGAATCTGGTTTTGGATGCTTTGAATGAAATCCCCAGTATCCTTAATGACAGCAGCGCTCATGTTATGATTACCATGCCGGAAAATCCTGAATTTCGTGACATTCTAAAAGTTGCTGAAGTACCTTTAGTGGTCTGCCCTGAGGATGCTAAAAGTATTGCTCGATCCCTGCCCCTTGAGGTTGAAATCCCGATTCAGGATTCTGTTCTCAATAATGCATCCGTGCTCTCCTTCTCAGACCATCAAAACCCGACACTCCTTTTCGAAGGTAGTATCGCCATAAAACAAATGGAGGCGATAATTGGTCCCATTGAGCACATTACCGTATCACCCGGGGAGTTTTTGGCCCGTTCGGCTTCAAAAATTTCTCCGGTGACCCCTTTTTTCCTGGCTGGAAAAAATACCTACTCGGTAAGCAGGAAAAGAGGTCAGGGCAAAGTGGCTCTAGTTACTTTCGGTCCCGAATCAAAAGAAGCTGCAGGTTTTGCTGCAATCAAAAACTTGTCTGTTTCCGGAGATGTTGCTGAGGCTGCTGCCAATTTCCACTCAACAATAAAAGAAATTGACAGTTTGGGATTGGATGCCGTATTTTTGGAACCATTACCAGAGTGTTCACTTGGGGCGCAGTTGAATGAGCGCTTTCGTCGAATCGGTCTGGATATGCAAGCTTTTGGTAATTTGATGAATGAAACATGTCCAGACTGAAATCTGCTCATCTATGCTTTGTCAGGAATGAATAATGGATGTAAAGACATTCGAAAAACTTGTGCCGGATGCGATTCTCAATGCTGTTGAAAAGGCTCTAGGGAATAAACTTACCGCTCTCATTGCACCACTTCCAAGCTATATTAATCGAGTTTATGAACTTCGTGGAATTGATGGCACCAAAATGGTTGCCAAATTTTATCGGCCCGGGCGGTGGGATAAAGACGCCCTGCTCGATGAACATCGGTTTATACTTGATTGCGCAGAAATAGAAATCCCGGTGGTCTCCCCGCTTCTTCTTCAGAACGGGGAAACACTCGACAGGTTTGATGATATCTACTTTGCGCTTTTCCCCAAACGTTCTGGAAGACAGCTTGAGATCACTGAAGACAGAGATTGGGTAAGAATAGGCTCGCTTATAGCCCGTATGCACTTGGCTGGAGAAAAACGAACTGCAGTTTCCAGAGTAAGAATCGACCCGCAGTTCTCCGCCACTACCGATGTGCTGCATCTGTTTTCTGAAGTGATACCTGGAGCTTATAGGCAGGCTTATCGAGACACTGCAATGAGGATCATAGATTCCAGTTTCCCGCTTTTTGAAAAGCTGGAAGTGATTCGTATCCACGGTGACTGCCATATGGGAAATATTCTTGACCGTCTCGAAGAGGGGTTAGTGCTTATTGATTTTGATGATATGGCTATGGGGCCACCGGTGCAGGACCTTTGGCTGCTTCTACCCGACAGGCCGCAGCAGTGCACTCGCGAAATTGATCTTTTCCTCACCGGTTATGAGCAGTTTCGTCATCTCAACAGGTTATCTCTGCGCTGTATCGAATCGTTGAGGGCAATGCGCATGATCTACTTTCTCTCCTGGTGCAGTCGTCAGCGAAATGATTTTCAGTTCAGACGCAATTTCCCCGACTGGGGAAGTGACGCTTTCTGGTCAAAAGAGATACATGATTTAAGGGAACAGATGGGGTTTGTGCTTGATCAATCCACTGACTCCTGGTCTGATGAAACCTATTGATTGTCAATGCTCAATTTCATTGATCCTCTTATGCTTACCTCTCGGAATCGCTGAAATGGCATCCAAAAATTCAGGATTCATTACATACTTATAATCGATATCTTGATGAGGGTGAAGGAGGAGTTCTACGTCCGCTCTCCTCGCAAGATCCTGAAGTTTTTGCAAGTTCCAAATACCTTTAACCCCTTTATGGCAGAACTGCCCGATATGGAGAAAGTAATCGGTGCAGATATATTTTTTCTGAAGCATGGAATCGACCACAAAGCGCAATGAGCGATTTACGAGTCCTTTTTCTCTCTTTTCAAAATAGAAACTCCTGCGGACTTTTGTTCGCATGGGAATAAAATTCCCCAGAAGGACATTGGCGCAAAGGTGCATATGGTTATGGCCATCTATTCTGGATGGAGGAATTCCGTATAGCCGGTAAAATTCATCATATTGTGCTTTAAAAAGGTAATCAAAATCTTTACCCAGAATCGGGTTGTACAAATAGGGGGCAACTCTGTTTCTACGCAGGTATTTAATCACTTTCTGCTGACTGGCTAGAAGCCGGTCTGAAACACGACCAGAGTCAAACGGAGTTGTCAAATTCAGGTGCAATCCAGTTTCGATACTCTTTGCTGTGCTCAGCTGCGCAGCCCTCTCCGAATCACTCATGAATACCATCGCACTGACTGTATCTACAACACCGGCGTCAAAACATTCTTCAATTCTCGATGTGATCTGCCTGGATGAACCCCAGTCATCGGCATTAATGATCAGCATACGTCCCCCCGTTTTTTACTTCTATTTGGTCGTTTCGTCTATAATGGTTATGATATCTTCAACTGGATTCAAATTATTTAGATCAAGTTCATACGTGATAGATTCTCCGTCCTGATTTTTAACCTGAAACGGCATCTCCTCAAAGACTCTCACCAAAGGTCCATTCTTTTTTGTCTTAAATAAGGCCGCGATCAGGTGAAAATATCCTCTTGCTTTCTCCCTCTTACCCAACCACTCAATAAAAGCATGCTCAACTCTTTTCTGTGCCACTCTGCAGGAGATGACAAAATCCAAAAGTTGCGGACTTTTTCCCCTCTCATCAACGCTGGCAAACCCGATTATTCCGTAGTCTCCGAATCGATCGGTACAGTGTAGAGCAAAGGTACTGACGTTTTGACTGGTTATAAGTTCACGAAATTCACCTTCGGAGTACCTTTTAGTTGACAGATTCAGCTGGTTTGATCTTTGAACAAGTTCCAAACATCGCTTGACATGGTGTTCCTGATCTGGATAAAAGATACGCAAATTCATCTGGCAGTCTCGTAGAAACGCCCTGTAATCTCCACGGAACTGCTCCTGAACCGTTTCTCTCTGCATCTGAACCAGATAACTCTTTCTTCTCTCCCTGCTTGCTTCAGTAACAGGAACATCAAATTCATTGTAGCCGAGAATCCTGAAAATCTCTTTTTCAGTATAGATCCGTACCTGGGGCAAAACAGATTCCACTTCGGCCCGTTCAAATGGAGAGTCATCAATCAAGGCAAATGTATCGATGTTGATGTTTATTTTTTCAGCAATTTGACGCAGATTTGAACTCTTTGGTGCCCAGTTTATTGCCGGGTAAAGGAAGTATTCTTCAAGATGATGCTTTTTAATCACATCCCATGCCTCTGTATGTTCATTTTTACTGACAATTGTCTGGATAATCCCCCGTTCGTCCAATCTTTTGATAATGTCAATGATTTCAGAGGAGATCGAAATTTCTTCCTTCCCTTTATCAATTAGAACTCCGGGCCATAGCGTGTTGTCAAGATCCCATGCTACGCATTTTACCTTTTCCGAAGGCCGTTCATGACTGACAGTTACACTCGGAGTGGCTTTCTTCTTAACCATATCAAGCCAGGTGAATATGAGCCTGGCCTGAAGATCATTTTCCGGGTAAACTACCAGACTTCCCTTGGGGTACTCTGAACCGAATTTGCTTGCTGATATCTCGTGGTAGTTATGCCCGGGCTGAATAATTACAGAATCTCTGAAGGTAGACTCCTGTGACGTGTGCTCAACTATCAGATTGAAATGTGATTTCTCAAAAGAAAAGCATTCAATGACAAAACAATCAAACTGCAACTGGCTGTCAGTCGGAATTTTTTGGAGCAGTTTTTCTCTTACAAATGTTTGTGCTTTGAAAAGCTGACGTTGAGGGTTGTGGAATTTGATTCGTAACAGGTCGAGAGGATTGAAGGGGTTTGTGATGTTAAACAGGATATTGATTACAAGTGATGATTTTATATCAAACTGCTGATACTTCTGGGCATTCTCCACTTTCAATGCTGACGGGTAGAGAAATGTTCCAAGTTTTGCCCATTTTTTGAATCGTATGTCAGCTCCGAATTTAAAAAGTCCCTGGAGGTCTCTGTTTTGACAGATTCCATATGCCACCCGTACACATCGCTTGTCTCTGCGCTTTTCGTACAAAGGACAGGTGTGATAACAATCGGGAGGAGCGCATTCCAGACAATGCTCCCTCCAGTAGAGCAACTGTATCCTCTCTATCTCTTCAGCCTTAAGTCTGCTTATAAATACCTTTTTTACCTTTTCTTCGGTAGACCACTTCTTCAAATCTGCGAATTCCGACTCCCACATAAATTCTCCTATAATTGCGAAAAGCGATTATTAGTCAATTTTCCGGTACAATGAAGCTTGAGCTCTTAAAAGACAGGGCTCTAAAAAACAGATCAACTCCAATAATCACATTAAGAGTTGATTTTCAAATTTTCGATTGATCAATTCCCAATTTTCACAAAAGCTGCGAAACAGCGAAAATGAACTGCTGCCAAGAGATAGCCGTCTATATGGGATAATACAGGAAAGAAACCGCCAAAGACGTTATAATATCATGCACTAAGGTAAAAGAGATTCGGATTTATTCTCTGGTATGTACTTGTGTTGTACTGAAACTTGCGTAAGGGTTTTTGACCACCACTTTTGGTCCCAAAGATACAGCCCTTCTGTTTCCGAAAAACCCAAAACCGAACTCTCGCCATTTCCCCACTCCGTCGACAGCTGCAATCCATGTTCCATCTTCCAGCTGATGGGGATCTATCTGGTGCATTCGTATTCCGTTCCAGTCACTGTAAACGCCAGAGCCCTTCAAAAGAGGGTTTCCAGCAAAGGGGATTTCACTATAGCTGTTCGGCGAAAGATCGGTAATCAAAAAAGCATTGATTTCCCATCCGTATTGAGGTTTACAGTTTTGCGCATAACGGATCACCGTGTCTCCCATAACAATCATGCGACCGCCCGGACGAGCATTTTCCAGATCCGTTTTTATAATGGGGCTGGCTTCGTGAGTCTTCCAGGGTCCCTTAAGATCCTCAGCCCAGAAAAGGTGCAGAACATCGTTGCGGTCTGCCGCAAAAAGATACCAGTCGTTTTTGTAATGTACCAAAGAAGGATCAAGAAAGTTCCCCTCAATCAGAGTTTGCTCCTTTTTCCAGCCGTAAGGAAAATTGTCCGTTTTATACAAACTGATAGAATAGTCCATCTGGCTTTCAGGAATCATGTAGTATTCATTTTCGTATTCGAAAACGTAAGGATAGGAAAGGTGAAATGGTTCTTCAAGCACAACACGGTCATATTCGAATTTTCGCCCGTTGCTGCTTCTGGCCACGGCGATAACCCCTTTATCGTCGTCGGATTTCATAATTTCGAAGAATAGATACCAGATCCCGTCTTTTTTATATAGAAACGGATCGGCAGTGAAAGAGGCTTTTACATCGGTAACCATATCGGAGGACATTACCGGATTAATACCGGGTACAGGCTTCAGGTCAAGCGGTGAATTCCCTGCGTAGATCCCCACCATGTACTCGCTTCGGGTGTTTATGAAGGGGGTGATCCGCTCTCTTCCCATGTAGACTCCCCCCAGAAAAACTAAACTTACGACCACCGAATAGAATGCCCCGTTTCTGATGTGACGGAAACGCGACTTTTTTTGGTTTTCGGAAGTGGTGTCGGAGGACTTGACCGGTTTGGGATCCATTACGCCACTGGTTGCCATATAAACCTGCTCCTTTTCTGCATTCAAAGCTCTTGCCTAAGTAGGTTGCAAAAAACGGGCCGGAGTAACTGTTCTGAGAACGATACACGCAATAAGCAAAATGCGCTGAAAAAATAAACATTTGGCCTTTTTCGGCAGACCAGTTCCGCCTTAAAATTCCGGGGAAATGGAAAGATCGTTTCTAACATCGGTGACCCCGGGGGTGAATTGCGCTATGTTTTGAGCAGTTCGATAAGCAGCCCATCCGGTAACTGTGCCACTGAGCCTCACCTCACCACCCACAACTTTAACATCCACGGTGTCCATATCTATGTCGACATTTCTATCAAGGGCGTTTTCGATGTTTTCGGCAATTATTTCATCCAGCAGATCGTGAGTGGGGACAACTGTAAGAAGATTTTCAACAAATGCGACTCCGGAAATATCTTTTGCCAGTTCCTCGGCCCTTTTCTTTTTCCAGTAGGTATCTACGGCCCCTTCAAGCCTGACCATCTTATCATCGACACTAATTATAATATCCTGTCCGGCAAGATCTGGGTTCCAGTCGTAAACATGCCGTAAAGCATTGCTGATCTCTTCGGGAGACAGCGGGTTGTGTTCTCGGGGAGTCATTACCACCAGAAGGTTATCAACCTTTGTCACACCTGGCACTAGATAGGCATCGGTTTCGGCTGCCTGATGAGCAAGCCAGGAGTCGACTTTTCCGAAAAGCCTTACCGTACCATCGGCTAATTCTACATTGATAGAGGCTGCATCGACCCGATTATCCCAGAAAAGCTGATCAATAATGCGCTTTTTTGTCTCTTCATTACTGTAAATCATAAGCTACCTCGATGAATGGACAAGAATTCGGCATGGAGGCTATTTGGCCTGTTAAAAGGCATTGCAAAACAGGGACCGGGGAGATCTCTTGAGCGTAACTACTAAGGAGGGGATTCGATTTATTTCATAACAATGCAAAAAAGCCGGGAACTCTTGGGAACCCCCGGCATTTAAAGCTCTTTTGCCTTGCTCTTACTTCTTCTTATGCCTCTGTGAACGACGGGCTTTTTTTCTTTTATGACGGTTGATTTTTGCTTTTCTCTTCTTTTTAACGCTCGACATTTCGGTCGGCCATCCTTTCAGATGAAGTACCTTTTTCAGTTTCCGAGGAATGGCATAAAATGATTCATGCCATCTATGGAGTCAACAAAGTTCCAGTTTCTACCACTGAAATCTGATTTTTGGTACCTTTTGCTCGTAGGCTGATTGGTTCGTCCAAAAAATAGGAATTTGCTGAAACAAAATCGGGCGGGTAACCGTACTATTATACATTATTATATAGTATATTTGGAGGCTATGCACCTTTACCATCTGAGACTTCAGAACTTCCGCAACTATCCTGATCTTGAATTGAATTTTCCGCCTCAGGGGGCTTTATTCGAGGGTTTAAACGGCTCCGGTAAAACCAACCTGCTGGAAAGTATTCATCTTCTTTGCACCGGTCGGTCCCAAAGGGGGGCCCTCAGATCGGCAATGATCAGCCATGAGGCGGACAGCTGTTTTGCGGAAGGATGTTTCAGCTTGAAAGATGGTCAGGATTGCAAAGCTTCCATCGGATTCAGTAGGGATAAGAAGCTTGTGATGCGACGTCGAGATTGTGTGGTTAACTCATTTTCCGAGTGGTTTGGTGAGCGTCCGGTCGTGTCATTCGGTATTGATGATCTGGACCTTGTTTACGGTCCGCCTGAGAATCGCAGACGCTTTCTGGATATGCTGATATGTCAGATGGACCGGCAGTATCTCGAAAATTTGGGCAGATACCGGCATTCGATGCTTTGCCGCAATAGCCTGATGGGGAAAACTGAAGATTCGCTTCAGTTTGAGATTTATGAACAGCCTATGGCCGAGGCGGCTGGGGAGCTTTTTTTCAGGCGCGCGGAGGTAATTTCAGAGATCAAACCGCTTCTGAGTGATTTCTACGGGCAAATAAGCGGGGCGGGTGAGTTGGCCGATATGGAGTACGAACCAAGGTGGAGGTGCGATTTAAGTGGTAAAAGCGAATGGAAAAATGTATTTTTCCATTTCTTGGGAGAGCGCAGAAAGAAAGATATTGAAATGGGCTTCTCCGCATCTGGTCCCCACAGAGACGATTTACGCTTCCTCTTAAATCGGAAGCCTGCCAAGACCTTCGGATCGCAGGGGCAGTGTCGCTCTTTTATACTCTCACTGAAACTTGCTTCAGTTCTTCTGCTGGAGCGGCACAGGCTTGACAACATGATTTTCCTTATAGATGATGCCGTATCTGAACTGGACAGTACAAGGACCTCCAGAGTGTATCCCCTTTTGCAGGGGCGGGGGCAGGTTTTTATCGCCACTCCCCGGTGTGAAGCTCCGCTTCAGGAGCAGGTGCTTCGCTGTACTGTAAGCAATGGAAAGGTGGTCCTTCAGTGAAACGCTCGGAACCGCCATCAAAGGTGGGAGCCATTCTTCAATCCATTCTTCAGGAACGTGGGTATTCCACCATCTGCAAAGAATGGGAAGCGGTGGCAAAATGGAAAGAGATTGCCGGAGAGCGTATCGGGGCAGTGACCGATTGTACCCGGGTTGAAGACGGTTTTTTATATGTCAAAGTCAGTTCCGCGCCCTGGCGACAGGAACTTGTTTATTTGAAAGAGCAGCTGCTTAAAAAGATCCGAGAGGAAACCGGCTGCACCAGTATCAAGGATATAATTTTCTACTGATTGACTGACAAACTTCAGGTTTTTCGTCAGCGATAAAGGGAGCATTACTATGGTAGAGCAGCAGTATACCGCCGACAGCATCAAAACCCTCAAGGGACTGGATGCTGTTCGAAAAAGACCCGCCATGTATATCGGCAGCACAGGTTCTGCCGGATTGCACCACCTTGTGTACGAAGTGGTTGATAATTCCATAGACGAAGCGCTTGCAGGGTACTGTACCGGAGTGGATGTCATCATTCATGCCGACAACAGCATTTCCGTGCTTGACAACGGACGAGGCATACCGGTCGACTACCATGCAGAGGAGAAAATGAGTGCTCTGCAGCTGGTGCTCACCACTCTCCATGCGGGTGGAAAATTTGATAACTCCTCCTATAAAGTTTCCGGCGGTCTGCATGGTGTGGGTGTTTCCTGCGTTAATGCCCTCTCCACCAGCCTTAAAGCAGAAGTCTCCAGAGATGGTAAGGTTTACCTTATGGAATTCAGCCGGGGCGTTCCCGTCACAGAGCTTAAAACACTGGGTACCACCGATAAGCGCGGAACCAAAATCACCTTCAAGCCTGATCCGGAAATTTTTGAAACTACCGAGTACAGTTTTGATATTCTTTCAAAGCGGCTCAGAGAACTTGCCTTCCTTAACAAGGGTGTTTCTATCACCATAGCCGATGAGCGGGTGGAGGGAAAACATCACGAGTTCTGCTATCCGGGAGGTCTCGCATCATTTATCACCTATCTTGACGAGAATAAAACCTCTCTTCACCCCGAACCGATCTGCTTCTCTCAGGTCAAAGACGGTGTGGAAGTGGAAATCGCGATGCAGTACAACGATTCCTATAATGAAAACATCTTTTCATTTGCCAATAACATCAACACGGTGGATGGCGGTACTCATCTCTCGGGTTTCAAAAAGGGGCTTACCAGATCTATTAATGCCTATATTGAAGCCAATAACCTCCTGAAGAGTAATAACAAGGTTGAAATGAAAGGTGAGGACCTTCGTGAAGGACTCACTGCCGTCGTAAGTGTCAAACTTCCCAATCCTCAATTTGAAGGTCAGACCAAGGCTAAACTGGGAAATTCCGATATTATGGGAGTCGTGGAAAGCTCGGTTGTGGATATGCTCGGGACTTTTCTGATGGAGAATCCTCCCGTTGCCAAGAAGATAGTCGAAAAGTGCATCAATTCAGCGATCGCTCGTGAAGCCGCCCGCAAAGCCCGGCAGCTTGCCAGAAGAAAAACGGTGATGGATGGCGGCGGTCTCCCGGGAAAACTTGCCGACTGTCAGGAGCATGATCCAACCAAATGTGAAATTTTCCTGGTTGAGGGAGACAGTGCCGGCGGAAGTGCAAAGATGGGACGAGACAGAACTTTTCAGGCTATACTGCCGCTTAAAGGAAAAATTCTGAATGTAGAGAAAGCCAGAATCGACAAGATCATATCTCACGAGGAAATTCAAATCATAGTCCAGGCACTGGGCACTGGTTTTGGAAAGTCCGAAGAGGATGACGGATTCAATCTCGCAAAACTCCGATACGGCAAAATCATCATTATGACTGATGCCGACGTGGACGGTTCTCATATCCGTACACTTCTTCTGACATTTCTTTTCCGGCAGATGCCTGGCCTGGTGGAAAACGGCAACGTGTATATAGCCCAGCCCCCCCTTTACAAATTAAAGGCAGGAAAAGAGGAGCGCTATGTCTATAGCGACCAGGAGAAAGAGGCAGCTTTGAAAGAGTGGGCCGACAAGAAGAACATCGCTATACAGCGATACAAAGGTCTGGGAGAGATGAACCCGGATCAGCTTGCAGAAACCACCATGAATCCCGAGACTCGTACACTTCTGCAGGTGAAACTAGAAGATGTAGTGGAGGCTGACAGGATTTTCACTGTGCTCATGGGTGAGGAAGTGGAGCCCCGGCGCAGGTTTATTGAGGACAATGCGACAAAAGTCAAATTTCTGGATGTTTAAACTCTGTTAAGTAAGCTTTAAGTATAAATGACTGATAAAAAGACCATATTGCTGACTAATGATGATGGGTTCCATGCTAGAGGGATTAAGCTTCTCTATGATGTGCTCAGCCCTCTTTATAATGTGATTGTCGTGGCACCCGATAGAGAACAGAGCGGAGTGGGGCATGCATTTACTTTCAATGTGCCTCTGCATTATCGTGCTGCGCTGAAGAATGAGCAGATGCCGGGATTTCTGGTTAGCGGTTCTCCGGCAGACTGTGTAAAGTTCGCAGTCAGTTTTCTTCTGCCGGTGAGACCCGATATCGTAGTATCCGGTCTGAATCTTGGAGAAAACTCCGGCTTATCCGCTTTCTATTCGGGAACCGTTGCCGCAGCCAGGGAAGGAGCATTCTGGGGAATTCCCTCTTTAGCTTTCTCTGTTTGCAGCGAGAGCAGCGATTTCGCCGAGTCATATTCACAGATGGTTCCCGCCCTTATTCAAAAAATCTTAAGTGGAAAGCATGCCGGGGTGGATGCAAAGGTTTTCTATAATATCAACTTTCCACCCTGTGCTCCTGACCTGGCAAAGGGTCCCAGGATCACATGGCAAAGCATGGCCTATTTCGACGACCGCTATGAAAAAGTGGAAGTGGAAACTCATCATTCAAAAGAGGGATATCTGATTTACGGGGAAAAGAAGGATACTGAACCGTCAGATGCCTTCGATTCACGCGCGCTAATGAATAATTTTATCACCATTACCCCACTTACCTTCGACTCCACCGCTCATGGCATACTGCCTCATTTGAGATGGCTGGAGGACAGCGAAGGTGAATAAAAGGTAACGTCACATGAATGGAAATGAAAAAATTCTGCCGGTGTTCATTGAAGACGAGATGCAGAAGTCCTATCTCGACTACTCGATGAGCATGATCACCTCCAGAGCTCTGCCGGATGTCAGAGACGGTCTTAAACCGGTTCATCGCCGCGTGCTCTATGGAATGGAGGAACTTGGTGTTCAGCACAACAAGGCTCCCAAGAAGTGCGCCCGCGTTGTGGGTGATGTTATAGGAAAGTACCATCCTCATGGTGACAGTGCAGTTTATGATTCACTGGTGCGAATGGCGCAGGATTTCTCCATGCGTTATCCGATGGTGAATGGCCAGGGTAACTTCGGTTCCATCGACGGAGATCCTCCTGCTGCAATGCGATATACAGAGTGTCGCATGACCGCCCTTGCTGAAGAGATGCTCGCTGACCTTGATAAAGATACAGTGGAATTCTCGCCAAACTATGACGACAGTCTTAAAGAACCTTCGGTTCTTCCGGCAAAGCTCCCATTTCTTCTTCTCAACGGTACCACTGGTATCGCCGTGGGTATGGCCACCAACATGGCCCCGCATAATTTGACAGAAGTAATGAGTGCTCTGGTGATGCTCATCGATAATCCGGAAGCGGGCATTGAGGATATCGTTAAAATCCTTCCCGGGCCGGACTTCCCGACCGGAGGCTTGATTTTCGGCAGAAGCGGAATTCTCGAAGCTTACAGGACCGGAAGAGGCAAGGTAATTGTCCGTGCCAAAGCTGAGGTTGTCAAGCTTGCCAATGATCGTGAAGAGATCATCATCACCGAAATTCCCTATATGGTCAACAAAGCCGCTCTCCTTGAGAAAATGGCTGACCTGGTAAGATCAAAATCCGTTGAGGGAATCTCTTTTATCAGAGATGAATCAGACAGACGCGGTATGCGCATCGTAGTCGGAATCAAAAAGGACGATTTCGGTGATGTGGTGCTCAATCAGCTCTACAAATACACCATGATGCAGACTACGTTTGGTATCATCAATCTCGCACTGGTTGACCTTCAGCCGAAGCTCCTCAATATCAAAGAGCTCATGACTCACTTCCTTGACCACCGTCATGAGGTGGTGGTACGCCGTACCGAGTTCGAATTGAAGAAAGCCAGAGAAAGAGCTCACATACTCGAAGGCCTGCGTATTGCCCTCGATCATATCGATGAAATTGTGGCTCTTATCCGTGCATCTTCTTCGCCGGATGATGCTCATCAGAAGCTTATGGAGCGCTTCGGTCTCAGTGATGTACAGGCCAAGGCAATCCTTGAGATGAGGCTTCAGCGCCTTACCGGTCTGGAACGTGACAAAATAGAGCAGGAATACCAGGAACTTTTGAGAATCATCGAGGACCTCACCTCCATCCTGGCCAGTCGTGAACGGCGCATGCAGATTATAAAAGATGAGCTCCTCGATATTAAAGCACGCTTTGGTGACGAACGTCGCACAGAGATCACTGATGCCACAGGTGATGTGGATATCGAGGATATGATCGCCGAAGAGGACATGGTGATTACCATGACTCACGAGGGGTATATCAAACGTACCGCTGTGTCCGTTTATCGATCCCAGGGGCGCGGTGGTAAAGGTGTAAAGGGTATGGAGTCAAAGGAAAACGACTTTATTTCCACACTGTTTGTGGCTTCCACCCACGCTTATATTCTGTTCTTTACTAATACAGGAAGGTGCTATTGGCTGAAAGTGTACAGAATACCGGAAGCTGGTCGTAATTCACGCGGTAAGCCCATTGTCAACTTGATAGAGCTCAAGCCGGGTGAAAAAATCGCCGCCTTCGTTCCTGTGCGTGAATTTGATGATACTCACTTCATCTTTGCCGCAACCGAAAAGGGAGTTATTAACAAGCAGCCTTTGACTTCTTATTCCAATGTGCGCCGTGATGGTATAAATGCCATAAATCTTGATGAGGACGATACGCTCATTGAAGTTAAACTGACTGCCGGAGAGAACGATGTTATTTTGGGCACCTCTTCAGGGCAGGCGGTCAGATTCCATGAAAGCGCTGTCAGGGAGCTTGGACGAAATACCCGCGGTGTCAAGGGAATCACTCTCAGGGGCGATGACAAGGTTGTCAGTATGATAATCGCCACCGAAGGGGATGATGTTCTTACTGTCACCGAAAAGGGTTACGGCAAGAGAACAGCAATCGCCGATTACCGCAAGACCAACAGAGGCGGAAGCGGTATCATAAATATCAAGGTGACTGAAAAGAACGGCACCGTTGTATCTCTCAAGAGTATGCAGGGCGGACTGGACCTGATGCTCATCACTCGAAACGGGATTATTATCCGTCTTGATGGTGACCGCATCTCCACTATCGGCCGCAATACGCAGGGAGTAAGGCTTATCAACCTCGATGAGGGTGACACTGTGATCGACGTCGCCTTGTGCGACCGCACCGAAGAGGATGCTGAGGAAGCCGTTTGCATGGAACCTTTGGAATCGGCTCCTGCCGATGAAGATGGGGCTGAACCGGAGGAGATCATCGAAGAGGAAATTATAGAAGATGAGGAAACCGGTAGTCAGGAATCTGACGAATCTGAATAAGTGATTGATTGATATTTTCGTTAAAGCCCGGAGCAAACGTTCCGGGCTTTTTTTAATACCGGTATGAAACAAGTATTGCAATCGCAAGAAATTTACCGCAACTCTTCTTTTCACCACCGCTCCTTAGTATTTTTAACAATCAGGCCTGAGTAGTCGCTTCATCATGAAATTCCGACGGGCCGGGGGATTTCATAATCTCACATTTCAGTGTGGCGCAATCCAATATGCTTTTAGAACTGCTTTATCAGAAAACAGGCATTTTCCTTCTTTACAGTCGTCTTTTCAGTACCAGTGTGGCAACGGTGTTGTCGTTTCTTTTAGCTGTCATACTTTTTCCGCACTTTATCCGTTTTTTGCGTAAATTCCAGTTCTCCTCCGAATTCGAAAAGGACTCCGGGGGGCCGGTAATGCCTGCAGGCATACTTTTTCTGCTAATCGTTTCGTTTACCACCCTTGTTGCCGTTCGCATCAACTCCTATGTAATTAGCGGTCTCATTATCTATTGTTTTTTCAGTATAATCGGGGCAGTTGATGATATTGCCAAAGTGGTGAACCGCCGACGTGTTGCCCGAGGGGAAATTTCAAAGCAGGATTATCAGTACAAAGCCGATGGTATTTCAGCCAGTTTGCGGTTAATCCTTTACATCTTGATCTCACTCGGGGTGGCCGTACTTGCCTTTAAGTATATACCCAATATTAGTGGTGATATCAACCTGCCCTTCGTGAGCATCGTCAAAAAATTCCCTTCGCTGCCTTTCTGGCTTTTTATTCCTTTCATGACCATTACTATCGCCGTTCTGGCCAACGGTGTCAATTTCACCGATGGATTTGATACTCTGGCCACTGTCCCCTCCATAACAAGTCTTCTGTTTTTGGGGATTATATCCTTTGTCTCTTCAAACAGTGTATGGAGTAATTATCTACTGATTCCCTATATCCCCGGACTTCAGGAGATGCTGCCCTTGATTGGAGCGGTGATCGGGACACTTCTGGCATATCTCTGGTTTAATTCCCCTCCATCTACAATAATAATGGGTGACAGCGGTTCGGTGGGACTGGGGGGGCTTATCGGTATCCTCTTTGTCTTCACCAAGTCCGGATTCTACCTGCCTATAGTGGCTTTCATCTTTTTGCTTGAATTCCTCTCGGTTTTCCTGCAGATCGGCTACTTCAAACTTACAAAGAAACGGCTATTCCTCATGGCTCCCATTCACCACCATTTTCAGATAATGATGCGGAAAAAAGGAACCTATGCCGGCGAATTTCACATTAAGTCCAAAATTGCCTGGCGGTTTCATATATTGTCTATAGTACTGTTGGTGGTAGGGCTTGTTTTATTTCTGAAGGTCCGTTAAACAGTCTCCAGTTGCTTCCATGAGATTCGAAAGAGTGCGCGCGAATGGTGACTGACCAGAATTACCGCTTCACATCACCGGCTGGAAGAGAGTGTATTCTTGCAGCAGCCCGTTTTGCTGCCGTAAATCCATCCAGTAGAGTGCTTGATCTTGGATGCGGATTAGGTGCCGCAGCATGTACTTTGGCCCGGGAGTTCCGCTGCAGAGTTGATGCACTGGATAATCGGCCCGGGTTCACCAAAATAGCCAGAAACTCAGCAGTCGAGCAGAATGTCAGTCATCTGGTCAAGATTGAAGAGGTTGATCCCCTTAAAAGTGATTTTTCTGAAGATCCCTATGACCTTGCTGTTTTGGAGGGGGGATTTCTTAATGCCGCTTCTGAATCCGCATTGATGCACAAAATACCCGATTGGCTGCTCTCCAGAGGGTGGCTGGCCTTTGCCAATCTGATCTACACCGTATCGGATATCCCCCCTGAGATTCGTCTTACATTTGGCGAGCCCAACAAAGTGGTTCCCAATGAGGGGAAAATTAGGGAAATGATAGACTCTGTGGGATTGGAACTTCATTATGTTGGAATGGTTGCTCCAAGCAGCTGGGATAACTATTACTCATTCGTTGCCAGGAAGCTCGGAGACAAAGATGGGTACTATTCCGATTATCTGGTGAAGACCAGACTTCACAAAGAGATCGATATATTTTACAATCAGAATGCGCTGCAATGCCTCGGTTATCTTTTCTGCATCGCCAGAAAGAAAAACTAGCCATTGTGATAAAGATCACTGAAGCACTAAAGGCGGCTAATTTATATTCTATACAGATCGAAGTACTTTTTTATTTGAAAGCACACATTTCCTATTTCAAGGAGGTTTTATGGGTTTTAAAGCCTTTGCGGTCACAGTAGCCGTTTCTGCTGCTACCATTATGGCGCAGATTCAACCGGTGGTGACCAATGACCAGGGTAACGGCAGTATCGATTGGTCCGAGAGGTATATCGTTGCAACCGGTATCGGTGCACCCAATCCCAATCTGCCCCAGGCGGCTCAGCGCCCTGCAGCAATCAGGGCTGCACAGCAGATCGCCCTTCGCAATGCCCTGGAAACAATTAAGGGAATTCAGCTGAATTCTCAGACCACTGTGGTGAATTTCATGACCGAATCTGATATGGTTTCATCCAGTGTAAGCGGTTTTGTGAAAGGCTTTCAGCAGGAAGGTAAAACCAAATACATGAGTGATGGTTCGGTGGAAGTCTCAATGAGAGTTCCTCTGGATGGTATCGGCGGGCTTGGAGAGCTCCTGCTTGGCGGTGAGCTGCGTGAAGTGCCTGCTGTTCATGAAGTGGATGTGAAATCCACCAAGGAAAACATCGTTTTTACCGGTCTTATCATCGACTGTAAGGGTCTTAAGGTTAAGCCGGCCATGAGTCCCCGTATCCTCGATGAATCAGGCAAGGAAGTGTATGGCAGCGCCTATGTCTCCAGAGAATGGGCAATCAAACACGGAATTGTGGGATACTCCAAGGATGTCAGTGCCGCCGCAAAGCTCGACCGCGCTGGTGCAACTCCCGGTAAAATCAAAGCACTCAAGACAACCGGCGAGAACTCGACTGATGTGGTGATTTCCGATACCGACGCAAACGATGTGAGAAGCGCAGCCAAGAGCCTGAAGTTTCTTTCGGAATGTCGTGTTATTCTGGTGATCGACTAACATTCAACTGGCGAAATACCTTTAGAAGGAGATTATAATGAATAGGATGGCAAAAACTGGTTTGGCGGTGTTCGCACTCTGTGCGGCCGTCATGTTTTCAGGCTGCGCCCCTAAGGCCAGAAAGGCTGGCGGGCACATGGACAGTCCTGAAACTCACTTTAAACAGGGCATGAAATACTGGGATGATGGCAAGGTCGCCCAGGCAGAAGAGGAATTCAAGTTTGCTCAGACTCTGGATTACAAGTTTGCTCCGGCATATTCAGGTCTCGCCCTCACCACCGCCCATAAAGCCATGGGGGCATCAACCGTAAAAGATGCAGACAAGGGTTTCGATGAGGCTGTCAAGCTGGCTGATAAGGCTCAAGGCTTGGATGACAAGAATCCCTTCGTGTACATCGCCAAGGGAATCGTGCTGACCATGAAAAACGAGGGCAAGCCTGCCAAGGAGTGGCTCGGTGATGTGGAAAAAGAGTACTCCAAGGCCATAAAACTTGATCCCTCCAGCAGCGAAGCGTATTACAGAAGAGGCGTTTGCTATAAAAAGGCATTTGAATTCAGCAAGGCTGCTGCAGATTTTAGAAAAGTGCTTGATCTCGACAAAGATTTCACTTCTCAGGCCAACAAGGAATGGGAACTGGTTCAGATGATCGAGCGTGCGGCTCCGGGAACCGATGTGGGTAAGAAGATCGCTCTTGTGGAGAAGATTTCCCGTGCCGATATCGCTGCTCTCTTTGTATCCGAGCTCAGCATTGATAAGCTGGTGAAGAAACGCAGACCCAAGGTATACGATACCGGTTTTGAGGCTCCCGATGATGCCCGCGCAATGGAAGTGGATCAGGTGGTTTCCATGGCAGCAGTAACCGATATCAGCAGTCATTGGGCGAAGAATTTCATTAACGATATCGTTGAGCTGAATATTCGCGGACTGGAACCCTATCCCGATCACACGTTCCATCCCGACCAGCTGGTTAACCGTGGCGAGTACGCCATGATGGTGGAAGACGCACTGATTGCTATTTTGGGTGATGAAGATCTGGCCACAAAGCATATTGGAACTGAAAGCCGTTTTCCTGATGTTAATCCTTCTCATCCTGCCTACAACGCCATCTGCAACGCAGTGGACAAAGGGGTGATGAGTGCTGAGATGAACGGGGAGTTCGGTCAGGATAAATCCGTAAGCGGTCCTGAGGCGCTTCTTGTGATCAGAAATCTCAAGAATCTCAATAAGATTGATTGATCAGATTTCGCAAAAGTTTTTGAAGAGTGGCTCTGTCAAGTTTTGACGGGGCCTTTTTTGTTGGGTGATTGATTTTCTAGAGAGGAATATTTTCTGTATAGAATTGGGAGATCATATATTAGGGAATAGCGTTTTATTATGTAGTGATCGGAGAGAGTTTATTATTTCGGTGCTAGGTACTATGATGCGGATGTGGGAAGGTGGGTGAGTACGGATCCGGCTAGAGAATTTTGGGATTTGTATAGCTATACTGGAGCAAATCCAGTGAATCTAATTGACCCCGATGGAAGACAAACAAGTGAGCAAAGAAGTGCTGCGTTAGCAAAAGCTGAAGAATATGTTACCCAAAACCCTGGAGGGAGTTTTGAGGATGGGGCTAAGGGAAATCCTGGTCAACCGGTAGACTGTTCTGGATTAATCACTGGAGTGTACCCTAACGTTTTCGCCTATTCTTCTGATGCTTGGAGAGGAACAGAGGAGTTACTCCTGCAGACTATGCCTAGAGAAGATTTCCCTCGTCGAGGTGATCTAGTATTCTTTGGGAAATACTATACCCATGTTGGTGTTGTTACCGATATTACAGAGGATCAGATTCTCTTCACGCATTCAGGTACAAAAAATGGCCCTGTGACAGAAGCAATAAATATGGATGGTTCTGGTTATTGGGCACCGCAGGTGCATTCATTCCGGTATAAATATGTGAGCCCTAAAATTGAACAGCAAATTACTGAATGATACCATGTTAAAGTATTGTCTTATTCTGTTTACGATTCTTTTCCATTGCCATACAGAATCAAGATTAGTTCACCTACAAGTCCAGGGACCATGGCTCGATACTCAATCTGAATCAACATTGATTGTTGATGTAAAAGGAAGAACCGCCAAATCCTCTTTAATTGTCAGTTACTCGGTTCATTCTAATAATAATATTTACATAGTAGATTCTTTTAGTATGGAGCCAATCAAAAAACAGCAATATTGGCTTTCTGAAAAACCAGTTGATAACTGCATAAGCCCTGCCGACTGTAGATTAAAATTTTTCAAGGACGACTGGCTGGAGTATCAGAATAAATTAAAGGTAAGAATTGAAGGGAATGAGTTTTTAGAACGACAAATAATTAGGTTTCTCATTTCAGAGGGATTAAACAGAGAAGATGCTTCGGAATATTTTATATCTCTAAAGCATGAATTACAAACAGGACAAATTAAATTTATATGGAGTGGAGATCATCCCCAGGCTTTACGACCACACATTTGGATAAAACCTGTAGAAAAGTTTTTGAGAATACAATCATAGGATTTTTCAGATCTTCTCATATGTGTGATAATGTGAATGATTTTTTATTGATTAATAATAATACTATTCCTCGTCTTTCGCGCAATGCCGCGCACGGGCGAAGTGTCTTCATTTACGCCCTGCGTTGCATTGTGCGATGGGCGCTACCATATATGCCCCAACGGCTACGGAGTGAATAAAATCTCATTGCGCGCTCGGACCCAGCGCAGACTACCACAAGTCTCTTCTGTCTTTTTCTTAAACGTGCACCTTTTCCCCTTATGCTAGGGGGGGCCCTTTTCACACAGGCTTCCGGACAAGAAAACTGCGGTGCGGCAGCTCCTCAACAAACAAGGTAGCCCGTGCGCTCTGGGCCGCTTCGGGTAATACCGAAGAACCCTCGCTTTTACATAATGTTAATTATACAACGCCGGGCAGGCGGGCATAAAAGATTAGCGGCATCGTATAATTAACATTATGCAAACCCCAAGGCCCGGGGGGGCGAATACTATTTTGAAGCAAATTAGCCTTCATAGACGGGTGGGAAAGCTAATATTTTGCAGGAAAAAGCAGGTTCTCGTTTTACCATAGATGGGAATTGGGAAAGTAACCGTTTTTCGTACAATTCCGTAACCTGTTAGCCCCAAAGCCTGAAAAAATGAAGCCTATTTTCGATTGTCTAACAAAAGTAAAAGCCGTACAGATATTAAACATCTTCATTTTGATTTTCCTGATTTTGGGGATTTTATTCATGGTTGTTCATAGCTACTCTATGAAAAAGGTTGAATGGGGCAGGCAGTTGCTGTCCGAACAGTATGGTATAAAAAAGGAAAATATTAAGGTGGACAGTTTAAGAGAATATCTGTATATGAATCTCTCGCTTACTAAGGTCAATTACAGGATAGAAAATGGAAGTGGTTTTCAATGTGTCACTTTGGTTATCGGCACTTTTCCATTGAAAGGCAAAGATATCAAATCAATTGAATCATATTCCTGCCCATAACTGTGATTTGTTTGGCAGACTTCTGTCCTAGGTAAATTATGAATAGAATTCTTTTTGGGATCATCTATTGTTTGTATTACGTTTTTCATTACAGGAGCAGTCTCAATTGTTAACAAGAATCATTCAGAAAGGGTTTGAAAAGTTTTGTGGAAAGAGTATTTGTTTAATGATTGGGCTGAGAAGTGGTGAAATTTTGCTAGACTTTAGTTCACTTATCAAAGCGGCTCTATATCAAAACTCATTGCAGTGAAGTGGCGGTCGAAGGTGAAACTACGCGTAATCTGATATTGTTTCATGACTACAAATGAGATGCAATCGGTAATTGAGAAATCCTGATCTCTGTATTTCTGATAAAGCACATAGCCTTCATGTTCCGTATCTTCATCTATATGAACAATTTCGATGAGAGGATCTTTGATTATTGCTTTCAGAAATTTGATGGCTTCCTTCTTTGACACTTTCCTTTCGAGCAACATTGTGCTTTCGTTAATAACCAGGTTAGTTGTAATAAACCGGACATTCTCCTTAAGCAGTTTGTTTCGATGCATCATTGCCCGGTCATGAAACTGGTCATTTTTAGCAATCCCCGCAAACCACGCCCCTGTATCAATGAAAACGGCTCTATTCATAAAGGTACTTGTCATGGTTTGCTGCTCCATCGGTCACTTTGCTTTTAGCGGTACCGAACAAATCAAAAACAGAGCCGCCTTTTGGTGACTTCCGGGTATTTTTGATTTTTGATTCATTTTTCATGAATTTTGCAAAATGGTAGACTTCAGCCTGTTTTGCCACTGGTAATTCCGAAACCGTTTCGGCTACCATTTGCGGGTAATTCGGTGTCATACTGTCATCCTTAGACTATGTTTTATTTAAAGCTTTGTTCTTCTTCGCCATGTTAATTATGGCGTTGGCTGCCAGGGCTTTTGCTATAAGGTACCTGCACCAGTTGAATTTGCTTCAGCCTCATGGCTTGGTTGGCCCCTCTGATCCATATTTAATACAAACCTTGCGCTTATTAAAACCAATATAAAAAAATATACATCAAAAGAAAATTTTATACCAAAAGATAAGAATAGTGTAGGATTGTTAGACAGCTGAAGTAGATTAGAGGATTAATGTCAAAAGCATAGGTGTTGCATCCGGTTGCCTTTTGAGGCTACTTTTCTATTCATCACAAACTGCCGTATCTTTGACCCTTTTCATACACCACTGTCCACCAATACAATTCTCCCCCTCATACATCCTCTACTCTCAATGGCACCAAAGTTGCTGTTTTTCTCTCCTCCGGGACAGCCGTTAAAACGGTAAAAATGAGCAAAAACTGCCGGAAGGAGATGCTTTATGGATAAGCGGGATGTCATGGCGGCGCTGGAAGCCACAATAGAAGATTCTAAAACCGCTGTACTGGCTACGGTGGACCGGGAAAACAGACCTCACATTCGATGGGTGGTCCCCGGGTGTTTGCGTGACCGGCCCGGCGCTATATACACTGTCAGCGCCTCTCACTTTCCCAAAATCGAACAACTATTGAACAACCCCCGTGTCGAAATGATGTTCCAGACACGCTCTCTTGATAAAATTGTCAATGTGCGCGGGCGCATGAACATCCTTGATAACCCCTCCATACGGGCCGAAGTGCTCGAGTGCCTTGCTTCAAGGCTACGTGCATTCTGGAAAGCCAATGTGCCTGCTGGAGACCTGGTAGTTCTTGAGCTTGTCATGGAGGAGGCTACCTATTATTCACCCATGGACGGGGTGAGAATGACTATACAAATGTAAACATTAAAACAGGTTCACGTCAGATTCGGAGAGTGGTCATGGAAACACGCCAAGTTAAGACATACGACAAAAAGTTCCTTGTCGGCTTATTGAGGCAGATGCTGCTTATTCGCCGTTTCGAGGAGAAGAGCGCTCAGATGTACGGTCTTCAGAAGATCGGCGGATTTTGCCATCTGTATATCGGCCAGGAGGCTGCCGCTGTGGGTTCTGTATCAGTGCTCGATCTGAAGAAAGACTATGTACTTACCGCCTATCGCGATCATGGTACTGCCCTTGCCTGTGGAATGGAACCCAATGCCCTCATGGCGGAACTTTACGGGAAAGAAACCGGCTGTTCCCGAGGTAAGGGCGGTTCCATGCATTTTTTCGATGTGGAGAAGCATTTTTTCGGGGGCAACGGTATCGTGGGTGCTCATATACCTCTTGCGGCCGGTGTAGCGATGAAAGTCAAGTATCGCAAGGAGGGCGGGGTTGTGCTCTGCTACTTTGGTGATGGAGCTATTCATCAGGGCTCTTTCCACGAGGCGCTCAACATGGCCAAAATCTGGGGTCTCCCAGTGCTTTATATCTGCGAAAATAATCAGTACGGTATGGGTACCGATTTCCGCAGAGTGAGTTCTGTCACCGAGTTTTCAGTCATGGGAGCTTCATATGATATCGAAGGGCGCAGTGCCAATGGCATGGATGTTCTTGATGTATACGATACAATAAGTGAAATGGTGCAAAAGGTAAGGTCTGAGAGTGTACCTGCTTTTCTTGAACTGAAGACCTACCGTTACAAGGGCCACTCCATGAGTGATCCGGCCAGATATCGTACTAGAGAAGAGCTTGACGCTTATCGGGAGCAGGATCCGGTTCTTCTGCTTAAAGCTCGCATGGTGAGAGACGGGCAGATAAGTGAGGAGGAATTTCTCAAATTAGATGGTGAAATTAAGGAAATAGTTCAGGGGGCGGTGGAGTTTGCAGAAAAAAGCAGCGAACCACCAATAAATGCTCTTTATGAAGACGTTTTGGCATAGAACATATAATTTCGGCGGCTCGCTGCCGCGAGGTGAAAGCTAATGGATCGGAGCTTAATATGTCAGTGATTACATTCAGAGATGCACTCAGGCAGGCTATTGACGAGGAGATGGCCCGGGATGATTCGGTAATACTGATAGGTGAAGAGGTGGCTCAATATCAGGGGGCTTACAAAGTAAGTCAGGGGTTGCTTGATAAATACGGGGCATCACGGGTTATTGACACTCCCATATCCGAGGAGGGTTTTACCGGTATTGCGGTAGGGGCGGCCATGGCAGGCTTAAGGCCAATTGTGGAGTGGATGACCTTCAATTTTTCGCTTCAGGCAATTGACCAGGTATACAATAATGCAGCCAAAATGCGCTATATGTCTGGGGGGCAGTTCACGGTGCCCATGGTCTTTCGCGGGCCCAACGGTCCTGCTGAATTCCTGAGTTCGCAGCATTCTCAGGCGTTGCAGTCTATCTATTGTCATTGCCCTGGTCTAAAGGTCATGGCACCCGGCACTCCTGCAGATGCCAAGGGCATGCTTAAAACTGCGATCCGCGATGATAATCCGGTCATCTTCCTGGAAGGGGAGCTTATGTACGCCTGGAAGGGCGAAGTTCCCGAAGGTGAATATCTGATCCCGTTCGGGTCTGCCGATATCAAGCGCAGCGGTAAGGATGTAACCATTATCACCTATTCAAAACCTTTGCGTATAGTTATGGAGGCTGCTAATGAGCTGGCCAAAAATGGAGTGGAGGCTGAAGTTGTTGACTTGCGCAGTTTAAGACCTCTTGACGAAACTACCATTTATGAATCAGTTCGTCGCACCAATCGTTGTGTAGTGGTAGATGAAGCCTGGCCTTTCGCCAGTGTGGGAAGTCATGTGGGGTATCTGGTTTCCAGAAACTGTTTCGACTATCTTGATGCTCCGGTTGAGCTGGTGTCATCCGAAGATGTGCCCATGCCCTACAACCATTCTCTGGAGCTTGCCGCTCAGCCTTCGGTGAAGAAGGTGATCAGTGCGGTAAACCGGGTTACATATCGAGAATAGGAGTCTCTGAAATGGCCGAAAAAATTGTAATGCTTGCGTTGTCGCCTACTATGGAGGCGGGCACCATTGCCAAATGGATAAAGAAAGAGGGAGATTCCATTTCCAGCGGGGATGTGCTTTGTGAAGTGGAAACCGACAAGGCCACGATGGATTATGAATCTGTAAATGAAGGCACACTGCTGAAAGTTCTGGCCGGCGAGGGTGCAAGGGTCAAGGTGGGTGAGACCATCGGTATCGCAGGTGCCCCGGGAGAGGATATCTCTGCTTTGGTGAGCGAGCCGGAGGCAAAAAAACCAACTGCTGCCGAGAAAGGTGAGGCGAAGAAGCGGGCGGAGATGGAATCGCCGGTAAGGTCAAAACCTGAAGCGGCTCCACAGGCGCAGGTGACAGTGGCTGAAGGGGTAGGGCGTCCTCCGGAGGGGGTGAAAGCTTCGCCACTGGCCAGGGAACTGGCGCGAAAGCTGGGGGTGGACATTCGCTCCATTGAGGGTACCGGTCCGGGCGGCAGAGTGATAAAAGATGATGTGGAACACTATTCAGAGCAAAAGCAGGTGGTGCCATCTGCCGAAGGCGGGGAAACAGTTCCTCTGTCTGAGCGACGCAGGGTGATTGCCCAGCGTATGACCGAATCCATGTCTTCAATACCACATTTTTACCTTTCCGTTTCGGTGAATATGGATTCGCTGATTCAGGCTCGCAAGGAGCTTAACAGTCGCAAGGATAAAAAGGTCTCTTTCAATGCTTTTCTGATTAAGTTTGCGGCAGAAGCGTTGAAGCGACATCCGGCTGTGAACTCTTCCTGGCAGGGGGATTCCATTAAAAGATTAGTTCATGCCGATATAGGGTTGGCTGTTGCGGTTAAGGAGGGGCTTATAACTCCCGTTGTTAGGGATTGCGGGAACAAGGGTATTGTACAAATTGATGATGAACTTTCAGCGCTCATAGAAAAAGCCAAAAACGGCAAACTGAAAATGGAGGAGTACACAAACGCCTCTTTCACTATAAGTAATCTTGGAGCCTGGGGTGTCCGGCAGTTCACTGCCATTATAAATCCACCGGCTTCCGCAATTTTGGCAGTCGGAGAAATTTTCAAGGAGCCGGTTGTTTCCAAGGATGGCAACATTGTTGTTCAGTCCAGTATGATTTTTACAGTGTCTTGTGATCATCGGGTGATCGATGGCGCGCAGGCTGCGGAGTTTGCCCGGGAGCTGAAAAATATGCTGGAGGACCCGATTAATGCCTTGTATTGAAGGGTTTATGGCCTGATATTCAGACAGGAATAGTTTTCTGTTTTATATCCGGCTGAGCGGAATTAATTTAAAAGTTTGCTGAAAATGGTTCTGGCAGAGATGCTTTGAATGTTTGTGTCTGACTTTTTTAAACGAGGCTACGATGGCATACGATTACGATGTGGTTATTATCGGTTCAGGCCCCGGAGGTTATGTTGCGGCAATCAGGGCCGCTCAACTTAAACTCAAGGTGGCGGTTGTCGAAAAGGGGAAAATTGGCGGAGTTTGCCTTAATATTGGTTGTATTCCGTCAAAGTCACTGATCCACCAGTCCGAAATTTTCCGCAGCCAGTCCAAACTGGAATCCATGGGGCTCAAAATCGACCAGTCCGGGTTTGATTATGAGCAGGTGTTCAATGCTTCCCGAAAGGCGGCCGATACCTTATCCCGCGGGGTGGCTTATCTCTTTAAGAAAAATAACATCGAGGTGATAACCGGTACCGCGGTTCTCAGTTCAGATCACGAGGTGACCATCGACGGCAGCCGCAAGGTGAGTGCGGGCAGCATCATCGTGGCCACCGGTTCCCGCCCGCGGCAGATACCCGGCTTTGAGTTTGACGAGCAGACAGTACTTTCATCCGATGGAGCGCTTATGCTCAAGAAAGTACCCGGCAAGGTGCTTATCCTGGGAGCTGGAGCAATCGGTGCCGAGTTTGCCCATATCCTTAATGGTTTTGGAAGTGAGGTTCATCTTGTTGAAATGATGGACCGTATTCTTCCTACTGAAGATGCCGAAGTCACTACCGTATTAAGGAGAGCTTTCCTCAAGCGGGGAATAAAAATTTATACCTCCACAAAAGCGCTGTCTTTGAAGAAAAATGATTCAAGAGCTGAGGTGACTCTGCAGGGGGGCGACGGGGCTCAGAGTACCTTAACTGTTGATAAAGTGCTGGTGGTCACCGGTAGAGTTCCCAATACCGAAAACATTGGTCTTGAAGCTCTGGGGATTACTACTGTCAAGGGCTTTATACCGGTGGAGGATTATGGTCAGACAAGTGTAAAGTCTATATATGCCATCGGTGATGTGGTTGCCACGCCGCTTCTGGCGCATGTGGCATCCAAAGAGGGGGAGATTGCGGTTGAGCACATTGCCGGGCATCCGCCCAGAGCGCCCAGGCTTGATCTGATGGCTGTGCCCGGGGCGGTTTACTGTGAACCCCAGATAGCCTCATTTGGCCTGACCGAAGAGCAGGCTGTGGCTAAGGGTGTCAAATTCCAGAAAGCGACATTTCCCTACCGTGGTGTTGGTAAAGCAGTTGCCATTGAAGAAGCCGATGGCATGGCAAAAGTGCTTGTAAATCCCGACACCAGAGAGATACTGGGTGCGCATATTGTAGGAGCCGGAGCAACTGAACTGATCCACGAGTTTCTGCTAGCGCGTTCCTCAGAGCTTCTTCCCGAGGATATTGCCACCATGATTCATGCTCACCCCACTTTGTCTGAAGTGGTTATGGAGGGGGCTCGGGCTGTGGAGGGCTGGGCTATCCATATCTAATTTATGATGGTTGATCATTATAAAGAGCTGCAGCGTTATTGCTAACACTGCAGCTCTTTTTTTTATTATGAGGGGGGTTATTTGCTTAGTAGGGTAGATCTGCTGTTATTCTCTCGATCACCCCTCGACAATCGAAAAACAAGAATGGGTGTTCTGCGCTACGTTTTCAATTGTACTGTCCACATTTGGAGTGTTCAGTTCAGCTGTTTTCGGACAAGCCTGATGTTTTCAAGTCCGATGACCCCTGCGGCGTTGCCGTTATCCTTGGCAATGGTATAATAACGTTCAGCTTCGCTGTATTTCTGCTGTTTAAAGGCTATATTTGCCGCAAAAAGTGCCAGTTCGGCAAATTTGGGGAAAAGTTCCAGTCCCCGGCGGGATTCTTCCAATGCAACAAGCTCATTTCCCATCTTCTCGTAGAGGACCATCATTCGATAAAAAGTCCATTTGTTGGATGGCTCCTTGTCAAAAGATTTCTTGAGGTGGAAAAGCGCCCGGTCCAGTTTTCCTTGCTGTTCGTAAATCTCAGCAATCAGTAAAGATGCATAGGAATCATTTTTTCCCGATTCGGGGTACTTGCCGAGCCACTTGATTGCTTCCTGTGGATCATTCAGCTCCCGATAGATTTCAGCCAGAGAGATATAGGCTTCCTCCTTCTCGGGATTGGCGGCGATGATCTTTTCAAATGCTACCACAGCTCTGGCAACAGCACCCGTCTTGCGAAACGCGGTAGCCTGCAGAAGGAGTGCTTTTTCGTCCTGAGGTTCCAGTTCAAGGGCTCGTGAAACTGCCGCAATGCATTCGCCCATATCTTCAAGAGTGTAATAGGCGATGGCCAGATTGAGATAGCCTCTGAAAAAATCGGGGGCGTAGGATATGGAGGCTCTGTAATACACAATGCTTTGAGGTGTGCTGTCGATCTGAAAATAGGCATTGGCCAGGTTGAAATAGCACAGTGCCGGGTTTTCTCCCGCCAGAGCAGCTTTTTTGTAAATAGGAATGGATTGTGCGAGTTTTCCCTCGTTGTACAGGAAATTTGCGTGATCGAGCAGGCCGGCGCTTGAACACATGGCCAGAAATGTTATAAGCAATGCTAGTTTTTTCATCATGTTAGAAAGCAATCTCTTTTTAGGAATTAAGCCTGTATTCTATGACCTGCTTTTTGCGGACCTGAACGGGTACTCCCTGGTTTTTTGCAGGTTTGAATTTCCAGCTCGACAGTACTTTACGAACTTCCTGATTAAAGCTTGTGTGAGGACTGTTCAGCGACTCAATGGAAATCACTTTTCCATCGGTTCCAACCACAAAAATAATTTCCACCAGCCCCTCCACGCCCAGATCTCTTGCCCGCTGAGGGTATTGAGGCGCTGGCGTGAACATGGGAACCGCATCCTCATCAGTTTTTCCATCCTCGAAAACGGTAGTTTCCATGGTCTGGCTTGCCACCGCCACTCCCTCTCCGCTCTCGACACCCAGGTCGGGGGTGAATTTCAGGCGCGTGTTGGATGTAGAGGATTGGGTGGAGGCATTCTGTACTTGACGAATGCGCTGTTCGGGTTGCTTTTTCTCCGGCGGCTTTTCCTTGCGGATCATCTCTGCCACGATTTTAGGCTGCTTTATGGCTTCTTTCTTTTCCACTGAAATGGAGGAGAAAAGATTGTGGGTAACTGGCAGAATGATGAAAAGAGAGAAGTTAACAGCCACGATAGCTGAAACTTTTATTGCATGATAGATAAGCTGGGACAGCACTTGAAACATTTTCTACTCCTTGTCTGCTGCGATTGATACTTTAGAAGCACCCGCCAGAGCGCACTGGTCCATAACCTGGACAGCTTTTCCTATGGCAGCCTGCTGGTCGGCGATTATTACAACTGTCATGTCGGGTCTTTTGGTTATTTCCTGTCCAATACGGGTGCGGAGCCGTTCAATGCTTATCTGTCGACCATGTACATGAACTGTTCCCTCCCGGGTTACACCCACCATGAGGGTTTGATGACCTTGACTTACAGCACTCTGGGCCTTGGGCTTGGAAACGTCTACACCCGTCTGCCGGTTGAAATTGGTGGTGATCACAAAAAAGATCAGAAGTATGAATACCATGTCAATAAGCGGACTCATGTTAACTTCAGCAGTGTTTGAATCCTGAGCTAGCAAACCGTAATCCTCAAGCATTGTCTTTTCCTTCTGCTATGGTAGGTGAAATCCGGCTCATTATCTGTTCGCAATCCTTGATGAGCAGATTGACCATTGCATTCTTTCTATTAGCCAGGTAATTATGGAAAATCATTGCCGGAAAAGCGACAGTAAGCCCTGCCTGGGTTGTAAGCAATGCAACGCTTATTCCTTCTGCAGTAAGCCCGGGGTTTCCGATTCCAAAGTCCATGATTACCTTAAATGTCTGTATCATTCCGGTGATTGTTCCAAGCAAGCCCAGTAGAGGTGCAATGGATATCCAGGCCGACATGGAGGGGAATCCCTTATTTAAATGAGGTACTGTACTGATAAGGAATTCTCTCAATATGCCCTTTGGTCCGCATAGGCTTCCAGCGGCACACGCATGTATTTGTGTAAGAAGGGTGTCGTAATTACTGTTCCCCGTTGAAGCTTTACATTCTTTAGCATTGTAAGAGTTTTCCACTTCCAAAAGGAATTTTTTTCGTTGCCTGCTGAATCGGCTAAGGTCAGCCAGTTTACTTGCCCCAATATACCAGGCTACCAGGGAAACGAAGAAAATCACCCACATCAGACTGCCCCCCTTTTCAAAAGAGGACAGGAATATTCTCGCCAGATCCATTGTCAGGCCTCCGGCCAGAGTCTGTTAAGAATTCGGATCGCGTGTTTTTCCATTTCTGCCTGGATGTGATTGGTTCGGTTGCGAAGGTAGTTGTGAATGAGCAGAATCGGAATGGCGACAATAAGACCCATTTCTGTTGTGACAAGTGCCTCCGATATACCTCCGGCCAGAATTTTCGGATCCCCTGTTCCGTAATTGGTAATAACTTCAAAGAGGTTTATCATGCCAGTCACAGTACCCAGAAGTCCAAGCAGAGGGGCTGCACCGGCTATCACTGCAAGAGTGGCCAGATGTTTATTCAGTAGCGGCACTTCCTCCACCAATATTTCCTTAACAGCCTTTTCTGCAGAAGCGCGGTTCCACTTGGAATGTTCAAGGCAGGTTTTTACAACTTTCGCCACAACTCCTTTGTGGGAATCGGCATAAGCTTTCGCCTTGGCAATTTCAGAATTCTCCAGGTGTTTCAATACCACTTTGGAAAGCGCTGTATTTGAGCGGTGTTTACCGCTGAACTGAATCAGTTTACCTATGACCAGAATTATTGCCCAGAGGATAAGCAGGAAGAGCGGAATCATAATTGGTCCTCCCGCTTTGACAAATGCCTTGAATTTATCCACCTGAGTAACTTTTTTGCCGGAAATGAGGGCTGATGATTGAGAGTTTTGCAAAATATCTATGGTAATGGTGCCATAAGGTTTTTGTTTTTCAACCCAGGCCGGAATTGTCATCTTCAGATACTCTGCAAGTTTTGATTCACCAAGCTTGTCGATGCTGTACCTGTCTGATCCGAGATTTCCGGTTTGCCTTATGGTAAAGAGTGTTCCTTCCGTATTGATACCATATCCAAATGCATTACCGAATCTTGCGATTGTAAGCTCCTGCTGACTTCCATCATTGGGGATCACGGTCTGTTTTGTAACATTCAACTTTTCTCCAATGGAAAAATACTTGGCTCTGTAGTCGACATACCTGTTCAGAGCAAGTCCCGGATCGCCTATTTTCTTGAATTCCCTTCTAATTTCTTCAAGATCGCTGCGACGTTGCTCCACATCCAGGGGAAAACACTCCATAATTCCAGAGGCCTCTTTTTCAAAAACATCTTCCATCGCACTCTGCAGAAACTGCCACTCTTCACGCTTCTCCTGAATACTTTTTTTCAAATCCTCCAGAGTCTTTTCCTTGGCGAAGCATTCTTCCTTGATGCGGGCCAGGTCGGAGTGTGAGCGTTCCTGAGTTTCCCGATAGCGGGCAAGCTCTTTCTTGTCAATCTCTCTCTGTTCCACCATGTGCTGCTTGCTTCGCCATCTTCCGGCCATCTCGTTTTGCAGAGAGTCACGTGCGGCCTGCAGAAAACCTTTAAGAATGTCAAGCTCCCTCTCCTTGGCCTTGTAATTTTTGTCTGGTGCGGAAAAGGCAACTGCGAACATTGTGAGAATTATCAGCATATATTTCATGTTTCTACCTCTTTATTCCGCTGAAATGGGGAGTTGCACAAAATCAGGCAGCGATTTGCCTTCTCGGATGTTTATTGCTTTCAGGATGCCGGAAGCCATGGAAGGATCTTCTGTGAATTTCCACTGCTCCTTTCCTTCACTGTCGTATCCATTCCAGACTGCGTATTTTGTTCCGGAAGCATCAACAACCGTTTCAAAGAAGGATCCTATTCTCAATCTATAAGTCACACCTCAAATATCAGGAACTGGTGAAGGTCCTTGCACTATCTGTATTGAGGAGATTGCCTCTTCCATATCTTTTAAGATCTGGGCCAGACGCTGAATTGCTTCTATGTTGTCTACTGTTTTGGATGTCAATTCGCTTTTGAGAAAAGCAATGGCAGAAATGTTGTTTTTTGCAATCATGGGGGGCAGATGGGTTGCCGTTTTATTATGAACATCAAGCCCTTCCTTTATCCGTTCCCTGAATCGGTCCTGCATAAGGTCATATTGCCTCTTGTTTGCCTCCGAAGTAGTAATCAAGGCAGAAAGGGAGTCATTTTGGTTTACGAACTGTTCGTTGAGACCCTTAAGAGAATCAATTTCCGCCTTTAGGGTTTCAAAGCGCTGCTGTGTTCTTTTCTGATAATCTGAATATTCCCTGTTTTCTTTAACAATCTCTTCCCGAATCGTCTGGCGCTGTGCGGAAACATCCGCCAGCTCTTTTCGTATGCGGGCAATTTCCTTGTCAATATCGAAATCCTGTGCGGAAATCGAACTGACGAGCACTGCTGTTGTAAATAACGGAATAAAAAGCACTTTGCTTACATTCATGAGTTCTCCTTCATCCTAAATCGATTGAAAGAAAAAAATAAACCTCAATCTTTAGGAAAAAATTGGGGTATGGTTAGGAATGTATTAGGGATTATATGATAGGTATTAGGGAAATTGCGAAATTGAATCTGCAGGTAATCCGTGTTCGTATAGGAAACTGTTTATCTCGACACCCGAATCGTTGTATGTCTTGAATAGGCCATGTTTCTTGTCTGAGTCATAGTAGCCCTCTTCCCATAAGATTCCATTAGCATGCCATTTTTTTACGGGGCCTTGCTTTTTTCCGTTTTTCATTGAACATTCATACTTTATATGTCCATTTGGATAAAATTCCTGGTGAATACTGTCTTTTCTGTTATCTTTAAAGTATGATTTCGCAAATACTTTTCCGTTTTCATACCATTCAGTGTAGGCACCCTGCTTCATGTCATTGCTATTTGTTCCACAGTACCACATCTGACCATTCTTGTACCATGCTGTGAATGGTCCCTCTTTTTTGCCGTATTTAAAAGTGGTCTCGGCCTGCTTTGAGCCGTTTGGGTAATAAATTGTATGTTTTCCGTGCTTTACATATTTGCCGCTGCGATCCTTGGTTTTGTAAAAACGGGTATGCAGTTTCCCGTCAGCGGTTTTTCTTTCCTGTACTTTAGAACATCCGGTAAAGAACACTAGCAGAAAAATCAATATCAGTCTCAACATGTTTTCTCTATAAAAAAGGGGGCTCCCGAAGGAACCCCTTTTACGGCTAACTACCAGGGAGAAGATTAGTAGATTTTCTTAACAAAAGTCCAATCCATCCAGGTGTCATTGGGACCAAGTGCACCCTTGTAGCTTACACTGGTAAACCAGGAATCACTGTAGGCCTTAAGATCACCTGTGAGGGCAGGGCTGCCTGCAGCCGGGGTGAGATCAAGCTCGGCACTGCCACGGGAAATCTTTGTGATCATAGGATCTGCATCAAAGGTGTTGCCACGTGCAACGATGGTGTCTGCAACCCAGCTTGGGCCCTTGACCAGCTTGACAGGATCGGTGATCACCGCAGCACTGCTGCTCACCTGTCCGAAACCGTAGAAAATGTTGTTGGCAAGGTCCAGATCACCCTCTCTGAGATGTACGTAAGAATTAACTGCTCCACCCTGAGTGCTATCAATTTCTATGGCATAGGAACCCTTGAGTGTACCGTCTGAATTGAAGGACATCTGACCTTTGAAGTCGGTGAAGATAGAGTTGTAAATCTTGGCTGCTGTGGCTTCACGAAGAGTAATAACGCGGTTGTCAGTGCGTGCTGAAGCTGAACCGGAACCTACCCATGTCATATTGTAAAGGGTGGGGTTGGAGAAGTTGGGGGACGCATAATCCTTGCTTGAATTACCGTCACATTCACCACCTCTGTCACCTTCAACAGCATCCTGGATAACAACCCAAAACTGACCCTTACCCTTGAAACCTTCATCCCAGTCATAAGAGTCATCAGCATTACCAGCAGAAACGAGATACTTGGTGTTTACAGTTCCACCGAACCATTCAAAACCATCATCATCATTGTTGAAAACTTCCACATTCTCGATGGTGGTTCCGCTACCAACAGCACCCATTGTGAGTCCATTGATTTCGTTTCCTTCACCGATATTAGTACCTCCGTAACGAATAGACACATATTTGATTGTACCGGAATTGTCTTCAAGATTCAGAGGGAAATCGGCATCTGAACCGTAAATACCACGGGGATCTTCCGGGTCTATACCTTCGATCTGTCCGAAACCTGCAGGTCTGGAAGTGTTTGCGCAGCCAAGTATAAGCACTCCACCCCACATGCCTCTACTTGCTAATGTTAAGTCATCATCTACGGTGACATCATCAGCTGTGGATGTGAAAATTATCGGCTTTTCGGCAGTACCTACGGCATTGAGTTTCCCGCCCCGGGCGATGATCAGTGCGCTTGCATTGAGGCCACCTCCGGGTTCACCTTTCAGAACAGTACCTTCAGGAATGTTCAGTACAGCTCCCTTCTCAACGAAAACAAAACCCTTAAGATGATAGGTAATGCCGGCATTGAGAGTTACAGTATCGTTTTCTTGTATTGAGGCATCTGTAAGAACAATGAAAGGCACTTTTCCACCCACGGTTGTGTCACTGACTGTGAGCGGGGTAGTGCTGATCAATGTTACTTGACCATTCTCTGACTTAAACACCTTGGTGACGATAATGGTGTCACGAATGACAAGGCTATCACCGTCGGCAGATGCTTCAAAGTGTTCATTAACGGTGGTATCCATCACGATAAGCTCACCGGAAGGAACTTTGCCGCCTACAACGGTATCTGACCATGTAGTGTCTTTGGTTGAAAGAGTTGTGTAATCTCCATTATCAACAAGCATAATCTTTGTTGTAATTTTGTGATCAGTAATCTTTAAGCTGTCTCCCTCATTGGAAAAGGAAACTCTGGTTACGGGTGTTGCGGTGTCAACCACAGCGATAGTATCAGCCTGAGGTTCGGGATCAGACTCTTCACTACAGCCGGTTATTCCAGAAAAGGCCACTGCAATTGCAAAGGCTCCCGGAAGAATTAAAAAAGAAAGTTTTTTTAGTTTAGAACCCATGCGGTTCCTCCTTGTTTGAAAATGGTTATAAGAAGAATTGTCAGAAAATCAAATTCGAATCGTATCATAAAAATCACTTTCGAATGTTCAGACTGAACTAAGGAATTGTTAGAAAAGGATTAATCCTTCTGTGCGTCTTTTAGGATAGTTTTATAGTCAGGAGTAAAGAGCTTGGAGTTATGTTCCGTACAAGGAGCCCACGTGATCAGATAGCCTCCAGGCATAATAAACCAGGGGCTATCATGCTTCGTGAAGTGTACTCGCGACTGAGCTAGTTTGGCTGGTTAGAAAGTGTAGGATATCCCAGCCTGATAGCTGATGTCGGATTTTTCGCTGCGGACGACATATTCTTTCCCGTTGTATTCGTGAATGAAGATATTATCAGTGTTGATAGCATCTGTTAAGGATAGGAGATTAGTGATTTTTGACTTGAAGGAGAACTTTTTCAGAATTTTCTGGTTATAGGTAATGTTGAGAAGATGTTGTGATTTTTCCCAGAGATACGGAACATCTTCGATGGTCAGATCTGAAAGTCGTTTTCCAAAATGGTTATAAAGTAAACTGAAATCGATTCCTCTTTCAGGGTTTTCATATGTAAAATTAAGATTGATTACATAAGGCGATAATCCCTGAAACGGACGACTGAGAGGTTCGTCTGGCATGTAGGCTGGGTTTCGCTTGGTTTTGTCATCAAGACCAATCCTTGACCAGGCATATGTTAGATTGGAAGATATCTGGAAATGACGCAACAACTCAATCATGTCCAGGTTTTTTCTGAATTCCAGTTCTAGTCCGGCGATTAGTGCAGAGGAATCCGAGTTGGCCGGTTGGAATACATCATTATCCAAAAATGTTATTTCTATTGGCTTTGCAATTTGTTTCAGAAATGCACTGGCAGTTAGAAGTTCGCCGGGTTCAGGGAACCATTCCCATCGGAGGTCATAGTTATTGATAAGACTTCGTTCCAAAAGGCGGTTACCGTAAAATTTTGATCCTCCAGTAAATGATTCTGTCAAGAATTTGGCTTTTTCCCGCATGGCGGGACGCACAAGTGTCCTTCCGTAAGCCCCTCTGAACTTCATGTTTTCTGACAAGCTGTAGACAGCCGAAATGCTGGGGAGCAGGTCATGGTAATCCATTTCAGCAATGCTACTATCTCTGTACCTCTCAACTATGCTTGCACCGAACATGTCCGTTCTCTCATAACGTAAACCTGCTGTGGTTAAAAGAGAACTGTTGATCGGCACTTCCAGCTGGA
Organism: Fibrobacterota bacterium; assembly: GCA_023436205.1. Lineage (GTDB taxonomy): Bacteria > Fibrobacterota > Chitinivibrionia > Chitinivibrionales > Chitinispirillaceae > JAEZKC01. The sequence goes on along the minus strand of JAEZKC010000026.1, from coordinate 53,262 downwards.
CGTAGCCTCCGAAGACATCTTCATTTCCGTCCCATTGGGCAGGGTCCTGCGAATCATCTCTGAAGCCGATACCCCATGTCTGAGTTGAATCTTCTCGAAAGACAATGCCTCTGTATTGTGAATTGAAGTAAAATTCTGGAGGAATAGTGTTGTCCGGTTTTTGAATTGCCAGCCGTGTTCTGTAGTAAAAAGCACGTTCTCTGGTTTTTCGACTCCTGTGGTTAAAAAAGCCTCCTGCGGAGAATGTGGCGGAATCGTTGGACCATTGATAAAAAGGGAAATGGGCCGCAGCTTTTAGTGAAAGTGCACTTTCGTCAAGATTTCTGAATTTGTGGCTGGGTTCAGGATAATTTGTCTGAATTTCATATCCGGTACCATAGATTCCTAAGCTGGTTGCCCGATAACCGATGTCGCGCAGGTTGGGTTCATCCTGCGAAGTGGATGTATAGGTACCAGTCCAGTTCAGCTTGAAGGGAACAATGCCGATCTGGAGGTCGTGAGTACCCTCAGGCTGAAAGTAGTTTAAAGCACGCTGTGTATAATGAAGACGCATGGATACGAATGTATCTCCGGGTTCTCTCTGCCCCATATAGTAACGATAGTAACCTTTGTAAATAGAAGATTCATCGCTGGCATTCCTTGTATACATGTAGGTGGCTGTTAACACATGATCATCTGCGGGTTGAAGTGATGCTTTTCCTAAAATCCCCCAGAGCACTGTATTTTTTCCTTTATCTTCGGACATATCCGTCCAGATAACCGGTTCGGCGCCTTCAGAGATAAGCTGATATGAACGTTTAATTCCATCGATGGTAATGTCGTATTTGTTGCTGTAGGTCAAACCGGCATAAAATCCCACCGGTTTTTCGAAAAGGCTGATTGAATTGCCAATAGACAGGGAGTATGATTGGTTAAGGGGAGCTCTCTTTTCTTCAGGTGCGAAGACCGTATCAAATGAATTGACCATTTGATTGAGTAATTGAATCGTATCCATCATTCCGTTCTGCAATCTTTGCGCGTAAGCCGAACTGCTGAATGGAATGGAAAAGTAATTGCCAAGTGAGTCGATATCAATTTTTGAGTAAGATTCGAAAATCTTCGGAATTTTTCGAGATCCATCATCAAAACCCAGCCAGTCGAATTTACCTCCCTCATAGGAAAGATTTTCATCACTGAGGGTGGCTTCATTGGCACTTCCGGATGCTCCGATACTGATAGTGAGCTTTTCAGGAAAGTTCTTGGTCTTGATATCCACAATACCTCCAGCCCAGTCTCCCGGAAGTGAAGCTGTTGCGGTCTTGTGAACGGTAATGTTTTCGATCATGGCTGACGGGAACAGGTCCATGTTTACCGCCTTCTTATCCGGGTCAGGGCTTGGAAGAGGCGTACCATTAAGTGTTGTTATGGTATATTTCTCGCCGAGTCCTCTTATGAACACGTACTTACTGCCGACAACGGTCGCACCGGTCACATTTTTCATGGCTTCAGCTGCATTTCCCGCACCCGATCGCGAAATCTCCACCCCTCCGATAGCGTCGGTAAAGCTAACCGCGTTCTGGCGCTCTTTTAGTAGAGAGGCCCCGGTGTTCTGGACCATGGTGGCCTGAACGCTCATTCGCTCCAATTCCTCAACGTCGTCTTTGGCTAAAGCTATATTGAACTCCCGAGTTTCTCCCGCTTCAATGGTTAGATCTTCACTTTGGGTCATTTGATATCCCCGTGATTGAAAATTGATGCGATAAGTGCCTGGCTTGAGGTTTGATATTCTGTAAATACCGCTCAAATCGCTGTATACCTCAATTTTTGTTTTTTCGACAGAAACGATCGCTCCGGGGATAATCTCATCGTTATTTTTATCCTTGACCAAACCAAATATGCGGCCGGTCTTTACCTTCAAATCAGATCTGGCCATTTTAACTTGACCTATCTTGTTTTCTCCCGGCATTATTTCTGTTTCAAAAGTGTCAGATAATCTGTAGCCGTTAGCGGAAACAATGATCGCATAACGACGTTGCTCCAGATCTTCAATAAGGAACGAACCATCTGGTCCGGTGCGGGCAAGAACAGTATCGCCTTCACCTATTGATGCACCTTCGATAGGGAAACCCTCTTCGTCGATTACCTGTCCGGTCATGGAGGTTCGGCTTGCAAGGGAAAAGGATTTCCGCTCAGAAGATGTCATGGTATCGGTTTTCAAGGTTATATTTAAGCTGGTGTCAGAAGCAACATCGCTTAGAACGAATGGGGAAAATCCGCTTTTGGAAATTATCAGAGTATAATGTCCGAATGGGACGGCTTCAAACATAAAGTATCCTGTTGAATCGGTTCTGGCTTTAACAGATGAGCCATCAAGAAAAGCAGCGCAATAAGAAATGGCAATACCGCTTGTATCCTTTACACATCCGGAAATATTGAGGAATGCATTTGCGGATGTTTGAGGAATCAGCTTGATGGTAATACCTCCTGCAAGGCCATCTTTAATTTCAAAGGAACTGGTATACGGAAGATAGTCGGGCATTTCCGCCTTCACAGTAAATGTTCCGTTCTTAACTGATTTGAAAGTAAAACTCCCGTTTTCATCAGTGTACTGTGATTCATTATTCATTGTAATCAGGGCTCCTGAAAGCCCATGTCCCCTTAACGAGTCAATGACTCTTCCCTTGATTCCTTCCAGTAGGGACATGCTGGATGATTTGCTGTTTTCAGGAAGAAGCGAACATGAAAGAAAAATTGTGTCGCTATCAAGAGTAATCTTGAATTCTCTTGATATGTATTCGCCTGCATCAATGATAACCCTAATGGATTTTCTCTTGTGCTCAATACCGGAAATGGTAAATTCACCTTGTCTGTTAGTAAAAATAGAAACTTCAGGTTTTTTAAGCACTACATTGGCACCCGCCAATACTTCTCCGGAAAGTGAATCTCTAATGATTCCCCTGAATACTTTTCTATCTGATTTGCGCTTGGTTTTTTTATTCTTTATGGAGGTGGATTTCTCCAGGTAGATATCTTTTTCAACAAGTGGGCCGTTTAGTGTTAATGTGATTTCAGTTTCAGCATAACCGCTTCCTTTCAGTACAAGGACAACGGATTTCCCTTCGAACGAATCCAAGGTGTATCTGCCATTTAGATCAGTAAATATTGACTTCTCTTGGTCATCTACTTTCAATTCTATTCCGGCAAGAGGCATTTTACCTTCAGAATCAAATACCATTCCGCTGATTTTTGTTTTGGAGAAAACGGGAAGAATAATTGCCAGAACTATAATGCAAAAAAATCTAAAGTAGCTTGACTTTGTTAAAACAGATATCATCCTTAAAGGCTCCTTGGCATATACAGCATCTTGGTATAAAAAGAAAACATGTAAGAAAAATACAGGAGATTTATTGGAGTCTCTTTAGAGGTGTGTTAAGAAATTGTTAGCATGCGGCAGGCGGTATTCATTAAAGTTCTCTTAATTTGTATCCGACCCCTCTAACCGTTTCAATGCAGTTTCCAAAATCTCCCAGTTTACGTCTAAGTCCGACGATTACCACATCGACAGCTCTATCGGTGACAGGATAATTATCACCTCTGATAGCTTCGACGATTTGAAATCGGGAAAAAACCCATCCGGGATGGCTTGCAAGGAACATGAGAATTTTAAATTCTGTATAGGTGAGATCAATTTTGGTATCTCCGGCAAGGACTTCGTGTCTTCCCGGATCGAGTTTTATGCCGTTAAGCTCTATAATTGATTGAGAGTCAATTTCCCGTCTTGTCTTACGCCTCAGAACCGCTCGGATTCTGGCTAATAGAATTCTGGGGCTGAATGGTTTTACCACATAATCATCAGCACCAAGCTTTAGGCCTGCAAGCATGTCAATTTCATCACCCTTCGCTGTCACCATTATAACGGCGATGTTTTGAGTTGACGGATCCCTTTTGACAGTTCGACAGAGATCAAAACCGGTCATTCCGGGAAGCATCAAATCCAGGAGGATCAGTTCAGGCTTTATCGCGCGGATTTTCGGTAAAGCATCTTCCCCGCTTGTGGATCCTGTAACCTGGTAGCCTTCTTTGCTAAGGTTGAATAGCAGAAGGTCAAGGATTTCCTGCTCATCTTCTACAATCATGACATGCTGGCGAGGCATTCGTATAATCCTTTCGGCTCAATGCTGCTGAAAATTCCACTTGGCAATTATGTATTTGGCGGCCATGTTCATGGCCAGTACAAAAAGGATAAGTACCAGTGAAGCACCCCAGGCAATCGCTCTCCAGTCGTCATAAGGACTGGTGGCATAGTAATAAATGATATGAGGAAGTGATTCCACGGGTTTCATCACATTCGTATTCATAAAGGGATTTCCAAAGGCAGTGAAAAGCAGCGGAGCGGTTTCTCCGGCGATTCTGGCGATGCTGATCAGTGCCCCCGTGGAAATGCCACTTATTCCGGCGGGTATTATGACCTTCAAAATTGTTATGTAATAAGGCGCCCCTAATGCCAGTGATGCTTCTTTGAGGTTGCCCGGAACTAGTTTAAGTGTTTCTTCGGTGGTCCTTGCTATAACCGGAAGCATCATTATGGAAAGAGCACAGGCGCCCGAGAGCAAGGAAAAGCTTCTGAATGGTTTGACTAACCATAAGTAGGCGACTATACCGATAACAATTGAGGGAATGCCCTGAAGAATTTCCATGCTCAAGCCAACCCAGTAAGACAGTCGGTTGTTTCTGTATTCAGAAAGATATACTCCTGTCGAAACACCAATTGGAATTGCCATGATTGAAGCTAAAATCACCAGTAGTGCTGAACCTGCGAGGGCATTGGCTATGCCTCCCCCTATCTCACCAACCGGAACTGGCAAATGGGTAAAGAAATTCCAGTTGACTTCTCCTTTTGTGAATAGACCTGTTATTCCATCCGGAAAAATTGTGGAAGCCCCTTGGCTGAAAATATAGAAAAAAATGAGAAAAAGAGGCGCGGTGGCTAATATTGCTAAAAGTGTCACAGCGCATTTAAACAGAAAATCCTTAAATTTTCTGAATGCGACATTTGAAATGATGCTGCGCTTGACAGCCACTTTCGCTACCGGGTAACTAAATGGTGCTGCAACCCTATCTGCACTAAGGAGGACAGATGCAGGTCATCACTGGCTTCACTGAATTCATTGGCAATAAGGCTTGCCATTGTGTTGGAACCGCTGAAGAGAGAAGCAATCAGTTTGGAAAATCCACATAATAAGTTGCTGAACCCGGCGCCCCACGAAAGCATTTTGCCCAGAATGCCTTCATTGTCAATGATAAGCATTTCCGGTAGTGAATTATTGTTGCCAATGACCATGGTTACTGCCATGGTTTCTCCCAGAGCTCTTCCAAGAGCTAGCACAAGCCCTGCTAAAATTCCGGATTTGGCATACGGTAAAACCACATCTCTAATAACTTCATATCTAGTGGCGCCCAGAGAATAGGCAGCCTGTTTCAAATCACCAGGAACCATGCTGATGACTTCTCTGGCAACCGAGGCACTGTAGGGAATAATCATTATGGACAAGATAAGAGCGGCGGTGAAAATCCCCACCCCATCAGGCAATAGACCCAACTTCATTTCAAACTGCTGAGCGAGTGGAACAAGAAAGAAAATTCCCCATAATCCATAAATCACAGATGGCACACCGGCAAGGAGTTCAATAACACTCCTGATCGTACTGGGAATGAATCCCCGCTTGAAGAACTCTCCAAGGTAAATAGCAATGGCAAGTGAGAACGGAGTTGAGATTAGAATGGCCAAAAATGATGTCAGAATGGTTCCCAATAGAAATGGAAGTGCTCCGTATACTTCTGAAACAGGATTCCACGTACTGGAATTAATAAAACCTAACCCGAAGTGTTTTATGGAGACACCTGATTGTAACAGGAGTGTTAAGAAGATCATAACCAAAAGCAGTACCATCCCCAAGCCGATGGAGAGCAGTAAAAGTTGAAACCCCTTCTCTCCATAAATATGTTTTTGGCTTGGTTTTGTTATATCTGCGTGGGTCTTGTGATCCTGAATCGCTATCTTCATGGTTACTGTAAAATTGCTTTTCCGTCAAATGTTATAGATTTAAGTATTGCAGTTGCTCTCTCTGCAGCAATCTTCGGCAGAGGTGAATAATCAAGCGGAGTTGCATACTTTTGCCCATCGGTGATCATCCATGATAAAAGTTTTATCAGTGCCTGAGATTTTTCAAGAGTACGATTGTCGTATTTTTGCTCTTTGTAAATAATAATCCAGGTAAATCCGGAAATGGGATAGCTGCCTTCGCTTACACTGTTTGTGAGAGAAGTTCTGGTATCACTTGGAATATTGACATCTGCAGCTATGCTGGTGGATTCAAGGGTGGGTTTGACAAAGTTTCCTGCCGGATTCTGCAGGTAGGCCTGGGGCATATTGTTCTGGATTGTGTACGCCAGTTCCGCGTAACCTATGCTACCCTTTATCTGCTTGACATATCCGGAAACACCCTCATTACCTTTTCCTCCCACACCCCCCGGCCACTTTACTGATTTTCCGGCGCCTACATTCTGCTTCCATTCTGGACTGACCTTCGATAGGTAATCTGTGAAGATTGAAGTTGTTCCGCTGCCATCAGCCCGATGAACTACAACAATGTTCATATTGGGTAATTTGATATCAGGATTAGCCGCCATTATGGAATTGTCATTCCATTTCTTTATCTTCAAGAGGAAAATGTCTGCTAAAATGGAAGGGGTAAGTTTTAATTTGGGGTTCCCGGGGATATTATAGGTTACAGCTACAGATCCTAAACACATGGGAATGTGAACTATTTCTGAAGAGGATTCCTTCAGTTCATCATCACTCATGAAAGCATCTGTTGCCCCAAAATCCACAGTACGGCTTTCAAGCTGTTTGATACCGCCGCCAGAACCTATGGGCTGGTAATTTATTTTAACCCCGAACTCCTTTTTGTATATGTCAAACATTTTAGAATAGAGCGGATAAGGAAATGTCGCCCCTGCTCCCATAAGTTCCGTATTTTGTGCCTTCACAAGACCCATACTGCCAACAACGGCAACCAGAGCCAATACTTTACCTGCTGTCCTTAACATGTTATCCTCCATTTAATGTTGCTGCCACTTATTCTTGTATAAGAAAGTTACCATAAAAAAATTAGCAGAAGGTGATAGTATTGTTAGTATCATGTGAGGTTTTAAAGGGCCCTTCTGCAGATGTGGGGGGGGCAAGATGCAGAAGGGCATTGGAAGATTGCCGTGGCCATTTACACGGTAACAGGTTCCGGGCACTCTTCAGGATGGTTTTTTGAGATCAGAGTTCTGCCTGTCAGCTCTTCCAGAACACGGTTCCAATCGTATGTTCGTACCGTATGTATTCTGATATAGCTCTGCATCTCCAGGTAAAGCTCAGGAGCTGTTCTAATTAGATTTATCAGGCGGGAACATTTGTTTACCCAGTCCTCCAGGTCATGACTTCTTGCGATATAGCCGGTTCTGCCATCAATTACTATTTCCTTGGGGCCTCCTTTATCGCTGACAACTGCAGGCACTCCGCTTGATTGGGCTTCAAGGACCGACATGCCAAAAGTGTCGGTTACACTCGGAAATACAAAAATGTCCGCAGCTGCATACAGTTCAGGAAGATCCTCTCTATCGAGCCTTCCGGTAAATACAACGTTTTTGCAACCGCTATACTGTTTTTTTATCTCCGGCATGTGAGCGCCATCACCGGCGAGGATAAGATGAAGATTTTCATGCTCATCCTGAAGTTTCTCGAGAACGGAAGCCAAAAAGCCCAGGCTTTTCTCCCTTCCTATTCTTCCGGTGTAAAGCATTACAATTCCTTCACCAATACCGTACCTGCTGCAGATTTTCTCTCTTGCGTCCGGATCAGGTCTGAACTTTTTAGATTCAATTCCTCTGTTGAAAATAGTCATTTTCGAGGAATCAAAACCCCTGTCTTTTAGAATGGAAATGTATTCCTTCGTGGGCACTTTGATTTCGTCGAGTGCCATGTAAAACCACTTGGTAAACATTTCAACTACGTTTGACATAAGTTCATCACCGATAACTTCATCAGCCTGCCTGGTAAAATCAGTATGATAGATACCGGAGCTCTTTATATTGAGAAGCTTGGCGGTGAGCAGTCCCAGTAATCCAACCACTCCCGGTGTGGAAATAATGATCTCATCCGGCTCCTGTTCGCAAACGACTTTGATGGATTTTAGAAGTGAAGGGATGTTCATTTTCAAGCTGTCATAGAATGAGGGAGAGTATGAGCTTATAGGTTCAAGAAGAATAGCATTGGGAGGAATGGTCTCGTTGAGGCTTTCCTTTTCGGCAGAAACGACAATTTTGACATTACAGCCTTTTTCATGAGCAAGCCATCCCAGTTTCCTGATTGTGCCGGAAATTCCATTAAGATCCGATATAGTATCTGTAAACCACAAAATGGTTTTCTCTTCAGGCTTCTGTTCTCTGCCCATTCGCTTGCCCAACTCTGCAATCAGAGGTCGACTCTTATGCATGTGGCGCAATGATGTGAAGAACGGAACTGACAGGAAAAGACCGGGAATCGAGGACGATACCGTTTTGATCATTCCCGCAATGTCTCCCTCACCAATATCATTCTTAAAAGTCTGAAGTAACTGAAGTGAGAGTTCATCGCTAATGTCTGATATCTTATCATACAGGATCTGAAACTTGTCATCAATATCGAGTGATTTCCCTTTCTGGAATTCCTGGAACAGATCAAGCAGTCTTTCGCTGAGTCTGCTTTTTTTGCCAAAGCGCAATTTCTGAAAAGAAAGGTGAGTGCTCAGTTTGTCAGGGCGACTGCTGATGATGCTTTCTGTAAGTGCTCCCATGATGGAGTTTGGTCTAGACTCATTTCTGGATTTTGAAAAATCATAGGCAATTTTATAGATGGTAAACACCAGGGATCTGTAATCACTGTATCTACCCTGGGCATACGTGCGCCGGTTCCTCAGATTATTAATAAATTCTGCAAGGGTATCCGCCTCGGCAGTAGTGTAGGTTTTGGCATTGAAAAGACCCGCGTGATCATCTGAGCCACCTGTGAATCCCTTCACCCAGGCATTTCCGCTAAAAGGTTCTATGCGGTGTTTTCGAAATAAGGAATCTATATGGTTCGGGGTGAGGTTTTCGAGAAGCTTTGTCCAGTTTTCATTACTGAAACGATCTCTGCTTCCATTGTTACCTTCGAATACATCAAAAAGCAGTATCAGCTTTTCCAAGTGGTCGGCGGTCAGCTTTCCATTTATGGAATAGGTGGCGTGAGCCAGGGAATGCGCCAGATTCTGTTCCTTTATATAGCCCCTCAAGCCATAAATGTCCTCTCTGATCCGATCTATTTCCCGGAATTGCTTTTCGTTAAGATCATAAACAAGAACATGAATTTTGCATCTGTCTTCCGGGAAATAGCTGGTAACTTCTACTCCGGTAAAGGTGTTTTCCGGATGCAGTTCCTTAAGCAGCAGCGAACCCTCGATCGTATTGTGGTCTGTCAAAGTTACATACGTCATCCCGGCGGAAATGGCGTCCTGATATATCTGTTCTACTTCCGTATAGCTTTCACGTGTGCCGAGTTATTGCAGAAACCATTCTGAAGGGCGTTCGGAAAATTTGGAATGGACATGTAAATCCGCACGAGCCATGAGATCCTCACTTCTGTTTGTGGTCACTTCACATGCAGAAATATTCTGCGTTCATAAAAAAGATACGAACGCAAAATTAGTGAGTTCTGATTTTTAGGTTAGGATTTTGTCAGAGAAATACTGAAGAATTATTTGGACTCCGACCTGGAACACGGTTCGCAACCCTGCACCTGTACATTTTCGATCTCCCAGCGGGCGCGTGCTTCCACTGTATCAGGTGCTGTGAAATGAGGCTCAGGAGCTCTCCAGGGAACAAGTCTTCCCGGTGTGGGGCGGTTGTCGTTGTTGACATCGATAAACCAGGAGATGAATCCTTTTGATGCGGGAATGGAATCGAAGGTAAATGTCCCGGCACTGTCCCTGACGGTGAATGTTTCCTTCCGGGCAAACGGCCTGAAACTCCATCTGCGCTGAGGGTGGCTTGAAAAACAGGGAGCGCCGCCCTGTAGAACGTAGCAGAGGCTGTCAGGAGACACTGTGGAAAAGCCGAAGTTTAAGGTGCTGTCTTGAGGCTGTTTTCCAGACACACTGTTGCCGGTGATGTCTTTAATGGCCAGAAGAGGAATACTGAAACTGTAGAAAGTTCCGGGTTTCAAATTTCGGGTAGGGCTGAGAATGGTTGAATCTGAAAATTTGTTTGCGCATAGAAATGGCACTGAATCAGTTCCAAGTGAATCAACTGCTATCACCATGCTTTGTGATATTCTGACCGGCTTGTTCCAGAGGAGACTCACCTGGGGGGATAGATTGCTGGCGCCTTGGGGAAGGAAGAATTTTAGGGATGGCCGAGTAGTGTCGACCGTGCTGATCCCATTGAATCGAGCTGAATCCTTTATTGACGCATAAGAGTAGCTCAGCTGATAAATTCCATTTGCAAGCGAGTCTTGAAGAGTGACATAGAAGATGCTGTCGTTTGCAGTAGTGATTGCCTGCTTGATTTTTGGTGAAGACAGGTCACTGGACAAAGCTTTAACTGTAAATTGAGCTGAAGGGAAGCGATCTATGTCGAATTTTCGGTTCCATGCACCTTTGATTACTTGCCTGTCTATTGCTGAGAGTGAAATGACTTTCGGTGGCAAGGTGTCGCTTTCCACAGGGTACAGTTCAACACTTCCCGGAATCGTTCTCACAAACAGACTTTTTTCCACTGATGAGAAACAGGGATCTCCTGTTCCGAGTCGCCCGTCACTGTTTCGGTCGTGGAAAGAGAGAATGCGGTACCGACCCTCTTTCAGGTGGGTAAAATGGAAAAAACCGGTGCTGTCTGTCTGCATCATGTAATCGGGGTATCCAAAATAGCTGGTGTCAGACCAGCTTTCGCCCTCTCTGTAGAGCCCCACCTTGGGAAGTACAACTAAAGGCACATCCGACAGAACACAACCGCTCAATTGTGCGCTGTCAAGAGATGGTCCCGTTGAAAAAATCAGATTTATTGGCTTTACGATGGAATTGCCGTGGAGATCCTGAAGGGTGGTCGCGATATTTACGTGGTAAGTTGTGTTGTCGCGCAGCGGTTCCCTGGGCTTAATCTCAAGCCTTTTACCGGAAACTTTTACCTGAAGTCCGGCAGGGAGTACTGGATAGATGGTTACAGCGTTAAAAGCAGTTGAAGGGCTTATCCACTCAGAGAAGACAACCGTTATAGGCTGAGAAGCATCCACGTTTACCTGGCCGCTGGATGGCGTGGAGGTGGATATTTCAGGAGCGGCCTTATCTTCAGGACCTCCTCCGGGAGAACTCTGGTGTGCGCAGGAAACCAGAAACAATGTACAGGCAGAAGCGATTGCCGCTTTTAAAAGCTGGAAACGAATAGCGAACCTCTTTTGTTTATAATGAATAGGAAAAATACACCCAAGCAGCATGGTGATCCAAATTTAATCAGCTTTTATGGCGCATTCTTCTTAGCAAAAAAACATTTCCGCTTACCCCTCCTTTGTTTATTTTCCTTTTTTACCCCCGTACAGGAGATCGCCATGAGAGAAAATTTTGATTTCACCGTCCCCAGATTAGGTCCATGCAGAATTGATTCCCCGGTTTCCCTTTCTAAGAGAATAGGGGATCTCATAGCCAATTATGTGAATGATGACGAATATATCATATCCGATGTTAATGGTTACCCAGGTGAACAGACTACATTTGAGAGAAAGAACCTGATTGAGAAGGCCGGTCCTCGCGAGCAGATATTTTTTGATCCGGAAAGGGTCCATGCTGCCATCGTCACTTGTGGAGGGCTGTGTCCCGGTCTTAACGATGTGGTCAGGTCCATTGTCATGGCTTTGTGGTATCAGTATGGTGTGAGGCGCATATCAGGTGTCCAGTTCGGCTACCGGGGTTTTCTTCCGGAATTCAAGCTTCCCTTCATTGATCTGAAACCTGATGTGGTGAAGGATATTCATAAAATGGGAGGTACGTTTCTAGGGTCATCCCGCGGTAATGGAAACCGCACCGCCGAGATTGTGGATACGATGGAGGATCATGGAATAAACATGCTTTTCACCATCGGTGGGGATGGGACGCAGCGGGGAAGCTTGCGTATTGCCGAGGAGGTGGAGAGGCGAGGGCTTAACGTGGCAGTTATTGGCATCCCTAAAACCATTGACAATGATCTCAGCTTTATTCAGAAATCATTTGGCTTTGAAACAGCAGTCAGCGAAGCGGCCAAAGCTGTGTATGGAGCACATGTGGAGGCACATGATGCTATCAATGGAGTCGGGCTGGTCAAACTGATGGGGCGGGAATCCGGTTTCATCGCTGCCTATACGGCCCTTGGAACAAGTGAGGTTAATTTTGTTCTGGTGCCGGAGGTCCCCTTCGATCTTGACGGGGAAAATGGCCTGCTTGTTCATTTGCAGAAAAGACTCGAGAAACGCAACCACGCGGTTATCGTGGTGGCCGAGGGTGCAGGGCAGGACCATCTGGAAGCCGCATCTACAGAGTACGATGCATCCGGGAACAAAAAACTGGGGGATATCGGTCTCTTTTTGAAAGAAAGAATCAGCTCCTATTTTAAAGCAAAGCAGATGGAGATAAACCTTAAATATATAGATCCAAGTTATATAATCCGCAGTATTCCTTCAAACCCCATAGATTCCATTTACTGCGCCAGGCTGGGGACCAATTCAGTTCACGCGGCAATGGCGGGCAGAACAAAGATGCTTATAAGTCTTGTAAATAGCACGTTTGTGCATATCCCCACCGATCTGGCCGTTTCCAGGCGCAACCGCATTGATCCTGAAAGCGCTCTCTGGAGAGATGTCATTGAGGCAACGGGACAACCACCGCTGATGAAGTCGTGAAATGTGGATGCAGGAATTCAGTAAACAGGTGTAGGCAGGCAGCAGATAGGAGAGTAGAGATTACTTCTCCTATCTTGACTCGGGGCTATAGCTTAGTATTTTATCCCTTTGTTCATTTCGCTTACCCCATCCCATGAACGGATGAGTTTTCCGATACGCTCCCAGCGAATTTTGAGGGGAAGCTGCCAGTAGGGAGTGTGCTCGTCCAGTGAAAAGTAAAGGATGAACGCCTTTGCTTTTACAAAGTTTCTGTTAAGGTATCCCCAGTAACGGGAATCCGCCGAGTTGTCGCGGTTGTCGCCCACCATGAAGTAATTGTCAAACTTTACGGTATAGCTTTCCACCTGCTTGCCATCCATGAAAAGCTTTTTGCGGATCTCAACCTGACGGTCAGGAAATCCTTTGCGAATGATATCGAGGTAGGCGTCAAGCATCGTCCAGTCATCAATTCTGTCGAAACTGAATTTCTCCTGTTTTCCGGTCATGCGGTTGGTCCCGGTCAGTTTTCCGGACTGCATATCGTTGAGTGTCATTCTCATCTGGAAATAGTTGAACGGTACATCATTGGAAAGCTTACCGTCCACATACAGATCAAAAGCCACAGTGATCTTTTTGCGAGGGTTTTCCTGATGGATAAGATGTTTGAGAAAAAGGAACTCGCGAACCGGTAATGAGTCGGTCTTAATCACATCGCCCTTTGCAGGAATGTGGAGAGGATCAAAATCGGTAATACTCTCGTTCATAAGCTGTCCGCTGCTGACATATTTGCCTTTGGGCGGCTTCTTAAGTTCTTTGCCATTGACCAGAAGCTTTGTCTGATGCACTTCCACCACATCGCCAGGGCCGGCCACCAAACGTTTGATATAGTCTTTGCTGTCGGTGCCCGGATACTTGAAGATTACCACATCACCGAGCTTGGGATCGGTAAGAGCGGGGAGCCTCTGGGTGATACCCAGCTCCTGGGAGAACGGAATAATGGGAGCTCCGTAGACAAATTTGAGCCCGAGGAGGAAATCGCCCACCAGAAGACTGTTTTCCATGGAACCGGTGGGAATCTTGAATGCCTGAATTACATATACAATGGCGATAAGTGCCATTATGAGTGCTGAACCCATTTCTCTGAAAAACCGCAGAATACCTGCCTGCTCTGACCTGCGTTTGGTCTGATCCTGTGACAATGAAAACCTCCGCTGGGGATGGTTGAAGCGTTTGCTACTATTTCGATGTTTTGATTCAAATATTTAAAAATAAGTTAACTGAGCGTTAAGGAGGTAGAGTTATCATCCTAAAAACCAGGTTGGGAATGGTGGTAAGTGGGGCAAAACGGGCAAAGAGTGTATCTTTGCCCTGAAAACTGCAATTAAAGTGGTCTCACAGGAATGCAAATATCAACTATATGCTTGTGCTCCGGATGCTTTTCGGGGTCATTGAGACACTGCTCGTAACACGGGCCATCATCAGGTTGATAGCCACTTTCAGGCAGCCACTTGCCGAAAACGTAATCCCAGGCCTGCTGGTATTCATCTTGATTGATTTCAAAATGAGCCATGGCATACTTGCCTGCAGGGATGGTAAGTTTTCCAACTTCACCATCGGTTTGCGTTTCAGGCGGAACCGAAATACAGACGCTCACTCTTAAATTGGATTCGTCAGTGATCTCCGGGTCATCATGATAAATACTGAGACACTTTGCATCGGGTTGCGAAAGCAGCCCGCGAGGACCGGCCCACTTCATCAGCTTTCCCCAGAGATTTCTGAAAAGTTCGGGATTTCCCTTGTAGGGTCCTGTATGGCGAACATAGGCCACCACCATTTCAGGAACATCTTTCACATCGACTTTAACATCTTTAATCATAGACAAAACACTCCTTCTGGATTGATCATTTAACGGTGTCAAGCAGATGCTGCAGCCATCTTTACCATTAAAATACCCGAAGTTGTTGTGTTTATCTTTGCATTGGTTGCTTATCGTTTTGCATTCTTTGCTATTGTCTTTGCGAATCTTGCTGAATTGAAGGTATCCCCCGTCCCGCCATTCGCTGGCACTCATTCCGTAGGCATCTTTGAATGCCCGGGCAAAGGTGGCTGAGCTTGAAAAGCCGCAGTCCAGGGCAATGTGGGTTATATTTTTCCTGGGATTGGAAAGAAGTGTGCTTGCCGCTTTTTCAATGCGAACACGTTGGATGAACTGGTTGAGTGTTTCTCCCACCATGGAACCGAAAATACGGTGGAAATGAAATGGGGAGAAATGTGCAACTCTCGCTAAATCATTCAGTTTCAGCTCTTTGTGTAGATTAAGCTGAATAAAATCCACCACGCGGTTGATTCTGGCTCTATATTCTTCCTGCTGATAAAGCGAAGCCATATTTTCTACCCGAAAAAGGACAGCACTTTAGAATGCAGCAGACCGTTTGAGAACACGATTGACCCTCCGTGCACCGTTTTATCACCCTTAACGGTGCTGTACTCACCCCCGGCCTCACTGATAATGCATGCAGCCGCCGCACAGTCCCAGGCCTTATCCAGTAGATTAACACATACATCAAGTTTTCCGCTGGCAAGGAGCACATAGGAGTAGGCATCCATAAATCCGTAGGTGTAATCCCAGTAGCGCATCAGTTCAAGCAGGGCCTTACCATACGGTTCGTTGCCGTATTCCACATAGCCAAGTGTGCTGCCCATTGATTTATGCAGCTGATCAATTTTTGACACCTGAATTCTTTCACCGTTTAAAAATGCTCCCCCGCCTTTCACCGCATGACAGTACAGGCTCATGGCCGGCAGATGAATCACTCCAAGAACCGGAATATTATCCTGTTCAAGCGCAATGAGAACACTGTGGGTGGGTATACCTCTTATATAGGGACGGGTACCATCAATCGGGTCCACAATCCATCGACGCCCGCTTTTACCCTCGATAGATCCACTCTCTTCGCCTAAAAATCCATCTTCAGGAAATTCATTCAGGAGGAGTTCTCTAATTTTCTTTTCGCATTTTTTATCCACATCGGTCACCGGTGAGCAGTCGCTTTTCTGTTCGATTCCCTCAATGGCGCTGGCGCATTCAAGCTGTAAATCACCGGCTTCTTTGGCTGCCTTTAGAGCCACTTTCAGTTCTTTTTCCATGCAGTATTCCTTATATATGTTGAATATCAGTTATTCTGTTCCGCGTCTGCACCCGGTTTTGCCATTGCTTGAGCTCTTAGATCCTGAGGCATTTTTTCGATGGCATAGCGTAAAGCAGTACGAGGCATGTTCCCCTTTCTGCTCATTACAAAATCGAAAACCTCTTTTTGGTTATGTTTTTCGCTGGCGGCCTTGAGCATCCAGCCGTAGCCTTTCTGCACCAGATCATCCTTATCCTGCAGCAGAGTGTCGGCTATTTTAAAAATTTCCTTGAGAAAGAGACCGGCTCTTGCGGGAACTATTAGAGATACCGCTGCTCCTCGACGCATCCAGCGGTTTTCAGCCAAGGCCCAGCTTTTGAGCTTTGAAACTTCCTGTGGATACATTTCAACGAGGGTGCCCACCGTATGGTTGCACAGTGTATCGCAGGAAGCCCAGTTGGAAACGTAGTTGTTCACCCATCGTTCGAAAATGCTCATGTCGGAGGGCTGATAATGCTTGTGAACGGAATATGACCAGTCGCAGGCAACGAATGATTCCTCCATAAAACCTGATTTCCACAGTTCTTCGCAGAGATTGAAGATTTCATCTTTACTTTCGGTTTTTATTTCACGGAAACACTCCCTTGCAACCCTGTGTACTTCTGAATTTTTTACTCCGTAAACGCGAATTTCTTCTTTGAAATAGCGTTTGGCTCCCTGGCGGTTGGTTTCATCACCGGCTTGAGTCAGTTTCTGGCGAACTCTGTCTATTATGTTCATGGTAACCTCTGCCTTAAAGTACTCCTAAAAATAACTTTACGGCACAGCTTGAGGTTCTTAAAAAAATGCAATTGGTATCCCTGCTACGCACGATAGTTGTCTATGTAAACTGGTTTTCTGTGACTGTAACTTTTTATCTTTTGCGTGCGTTTGGCTTAATGAGAATGAGACAGCAGGCTGCTCTTAATAAATTTAAAAATGTGCTGATACCTTCATAAGGGGGAAATCATGCCGGTACATGGAAAATTTGTAAAGAAGAAGTCTGATGGCTCGTTGAACATAACCTCCATGATGGACATGTTCACCATCATTCTGGTATTCCTGCTCAAGAGCTTTTCAGCAGAAGGGAGTTTGCTGACAAATGCAGATAATCTGGTGCTCCCCAACTCCGAGTCGCACAAGAAGCCTCAGGAGGTGAATCTTCAGCTTGCAATAAGCAAGGATATGGTGCTGGTTGACAATCAGCCTGTGATCCCCACCGATGAAGTGGCGAAGATTCCCCAGTCCGAGGAAAACCCTGTTATTACCAAACTGGAAGAGAAGCTTACCGCTTGTCTTGCTCTGGAAAAGGAGCTGGTTCTGACTGGTGCGCTTAATGAGATGCAGGGGAAAATAGTGATCCAGGTTGATAAGAATGTCGATTTCGATATTCTTTACAAAGTGATGAACACCTGCGGGAAAGCGGGCTACAGGAACATGAATTTTGCAGTGATGGAGAGGGAGGGTTGATATGGATAGGAAATATGCTGAAGAAAACGCGGGTCTTCTGTATGCACAGGAGATGGTCGGGCAGATTCAGAATAGTGTTGTTGAATCTGATGATGATGAGGAGATTCCGGGAAGAGTTTTGACTGATGAAGAGTACAGCAGGCTTATCAGGGAGCGTGAATCGGATATTTTCAGTATCGACAGAAACAGAGTATTGCGTAATGTGGAGATTATATCGCTTGTCATGGCTATGGGTGCCGGAGCTTTCCTCAGTACCCGTGAGGTCACATCCGTGGCATCAGACTTCTTTGACAAGATACCGGAAGAGCGTGCGGTAACAATGAGGGACAAAGTGGTGGATGCCAGAATCAACCAGAACAAGCCGGAGAAGAAGCCTGAAGTGAAACCTCAGAATGACCGTAAGGTGCTCAAGCCGTCCAAGGCTCAAGGGTCAGGTGGGATGTCCGGCGGGGGAGGGGATCCAAAGGCGCGAGTCACCAAAATGGGAGTTCTTGGTCTGGTTAGTGGACAGATTAGAGGAAAAGCGGTTGCCAGTGCCGACATTTTCGGCAGGGGGGGATTTGCATCCGATATAGATGCCATGCTTTCCGGCATGGGTGGTTTAAAGCAGGGCGGTGATGGTGGTGTGGGACGCAGAGAAGCTGCCGGTATCGGATTTGGTAATGGAGTAGGATCAGGTTTTGGCGGCGGTGGACCTGGCATCGGAGATCTTTTGAACAGTCTTATGGGCCCCGATGGGTCAGCGCTCGGTCCCACTAAAACCAGAGGAACACTCAACTTAAGAAATATTGACATCGGCAGGGGCGGCTCTTTGAATGGGGGAAGGAGCCGGGTCAGTATAAATATGGTGGTCAATCAGAATATCGCCGCTTTACGCTATGCTTATAACAGCAGATTGCGGGAAAAGCCCGGCCTTAACGGAAGAATAACTGTCAAGTTTGCCATCGATGAATTCGGTAAAGTGATCTATGTTCAGATTACCGAATCCACTATCAACGATGAAAAACTGGAGCAGACTGTTTTAAGCAGAATCAGAAACTGGGCATTCGAAAGGATCGACAAACCCGGTGACGTCACCGAAGTAGTCTACCCCTTCGTGTTCTCACAGTGAAACTATCCGCATCCTCCGTAGATTGCTGGTGAGAGGGGTTGCACTCTAAAGGGTGCAGCCCCGATTTGCTTAAGCGTTTATAATAACTTCCGCTTAATTATCTTGCATTCCAAGCGTAATAATTGCCATTTTATAGTCCATACATTGGTTCCCACCTTCTCGAATTAACCTCAAATGGAAGTCTGGAGGAAAAACTCATGGCCAGTGTCAACAAAGTCATTCTCATTGGAAATCTCGGTAGGGATCCCGAACTCAAATACACTCCTCAGGGTAGACCTGTGGCCACTTTTTCCCTGGCTACAAGTGAACGATGGACCGACAAAAACGGCCAGAAGCAGGAACGTACCGAGTGGCACAACATCGTTATATGGGGCAAGTCTGCGGAGCTGGCTAACCAGTACCTGAAAAAAGGGCGTACCTGTCTTATTGAAGGGCGTATCACCACCCGTTCCTGGGATGACAAGGACGGCAACAAGCGCTACCGCACCGAAATCGAGGCTAACTCCTTTCAGTTCGTGGGCGGCCCTGCCGGTTCTGGAGAGCGTAGCAGCGGTTCATCATCATCAAACAATTCCCAGTATTTCGATGCACCTCCACCGGAACCTCAGTTCGATCAGCATGTGGGTGAACCAGCCGACATGGTATCTGACGACCTTCCGTTCTAAGAAATTAGGGGACCCTGAGGTCCCCTCCATCTCCAAGGTTGTTCATGACCGCAACCATTTTTGCACTGGCTTTTTTCACTCTGCTGTTTCTTTCCCTTTCCGCCTTTTTCTCTGCTTCGGAAATGGCTCTCTTTTCCATACCCAGAGAGCGGATAAACTTTTTTAAAGGTCACAAAAGCCGATCCCTCAAGCAGGTGTACTCACTTCTGGAGGACGGGCAGCGCACGCTGCTTTTAATCCTGCTAGGCAACATGTTCGCCAATATAACCCTTGCCGGTTTGATCTCCTCTCTCCTTGAATCTCTGCTCAATCGTCAGGCCACCGGCTTAAGCCTTTTGGCGGCTACCGGGATCATAATCGTTTTCGGGGAGATCTTACCTAAAAACGTGGCGTTGCGCCATAATGAGAAAATTGCAGCACTGATAGCCCCATTATTTCACTATTTAATGATTATATCCGCCCCGCTTCTAAAAGTTATCCGCAAGGTGAACCAGGTGTTTCTGGTCAGGGTGAGGGTGCACATGGCTCGGCCAAGTCCGTTTATCACTGTTGATGAACTTATGTCCGCTGTCCAGAGTTCGGTTTCCGAAGGGGTGATCTCCCGTAGAGAGCAGCATGTGATTATTAATCTGCTGGATAAGGGTGCTCAGCCGGTGAAACGCTTCATGCTGCACCGCTCACAAGTGGTTTTTCTCCCTAAAAACACTCCTGTCAGGAAGGCTTTGGTGGAGATGGGCAGGGCAGGGCGCTCGTTTCTCCTTTTGACCCAGTCGGCGAGAAATCAGCAGATCTGCGGTATCGTACGTCTTCCGGAGTTGCTGAGCAGCTCGCCTCAGATACCCATCAGGCAATTGTGCAGTGATGCCGAGTGGGTCCCGGAGACGCTGGAGGTGGCAGATCTTATAAGCTACATGTACGAAAACGACTTGAACGAAGTATGTGTGCTGGATGAGTTTGGGGGCTATGCCGGGGTTTTTTCTCTTGCTGAGGGGTTGCGAAGGGTGATGCAGCTTCCCAAACACGTGGAGAACGCAGAACCTGAAAGTACCGCCGGCCGTACCCGGGTTTTCTCAGGTCTTGAAGAGATCGAGGCCATGGAGGACTGGATAACACCTGAGTTGGAGAGCTATACTGAGGAAGTACGGACCTTGAACGGTATTCTGACCAGGTATTTGGGTCGCATTCCCAAAACCGGAGAGCAGTTTGCTATCGGCGGGTTTAATTTCTATATTATTAAATCTGGGTTGACCAGAATAGAGTCGGTGTTGATTAAAAGAGGAAGTAAGGAATGAGTGTAGAGATACTGCTGCTTGCGGTTCTGGTGGGGATGACTATTCTGGCTTACATGATCGCCATTAACGCTCATGGGGCAGTGCGACTTATCTTCTCTTTTCTCTTCGCGACCATTATGCTGGCCGGTTCCGTGTGGGCAATTGTTCAGCACTATAATGCCAGAGTGGAGTCCATGAACGTGGAGCAGCTCAGAAAGCTTGAGCTTGAGAAACGTCTGGTTCAGGAGCAGCTTCAGACCAGGGAACAGGTGCTTCAGGAAAGCAAAGATCTGATAAACAGCGCGTCACGTATGACTGCGCTTATCGCCATGGGCAGTGGCTACGCCTCTACCCTCATATCAACCAATCTGCAGGATCCTAACTCCGACCTTGATGGACTGATGGCCAGGGCTGCCGATTTAAAGCGCAAAGTTGACAATCTAAGAAGTGAAATCAATAAGGAAAAAGAGGTGGCGGATAATTTCCCAGAAGCTACAGCT
The DNA here is from genome assembly GCA_023436205.1 of Fibrobacterota bacterium. Taxonomy (GTDB): domain Bacteria; phylum Fibrobacterota; class Chitinivibrionia; order Chitinivibrionales; family Chitinispirillaceae; genus JAEZKC01. Next base: position 32,132 of record JAEZKC010000026.1, on the reverse strand, counting down.
CTTGTAAAAGAGGCCGCTCAGTTTTTAGCCGAATCCTGCTACTATCATAGAATTTATTACTACTCTGAAGACACTGCCGAGGAGCAGAGTCGCGAACAGGCGCTTCGTCAAAGGGCTCGGATTGCTCAGGACAAGTTTCAGAAAGCCAGCTCCATGCTGCTGAAGGCGTCTGTCAAACCGGGGGGCTGATCAGAAGGGGCTCTCCATTTGCTGCTCTACCAGGCTTTTATCCGTGGAAGAAAAGCTTTTGTTCTATTCTTTTGCGAAATGTAATTTATTAAGGCTTAACCCAATTATCCAAACTTTTTGTATCGGCCTTGAATGAGAAAAACCTGCTGCTATTTTGCGCTTCTTGCCATGATCCTCTTGACGGGACCGTCATGTCTTCTCACAACGCACTCCTTTAATCACGGAAAACTTCTCAATCCCGGAGAGGGCCTTTTCTCTTACGGCATGGGAAATAAAACCACTCAGGTGCCCACTGAAGAGGAGAAGAGGTACTACTATAATGGTGACTATCATTATGAATCTGTCCATGACACCATTTCGATTCGTTGGAGAACCTATTCACTGGACTACAGGCTCGGGTTTCTCTCCAAGTATCCTTTCGGAAAGGGTATGGAGATCGGACTTAATATGGAGTGGGCATATTCTACAAATTTCCGATATCTGGTAGATGGTCCCCCGACACTTGAGTTTTCCGGACGGTTCGGGTTTAGTAATTTTGAGTTTCTTGGCGGTCTTCTGCATCATAATATGGACCTGGGCTGGGGAATTGGCTATTGGGTTGATAACAGCTGGTATGCCGGGTACGCGGCAGGCTTGGAATTCGCGAATGTAATTCCCTACGGCGGGGTGCGGTGCATCTACTCTGCTACAGATGCTTTGGAAAAAAGCACTATGGATTCCACCTTCTTTGTATCTCATGACAGGTCCTGGCTTTTTCGCTATACACTGGGTGTATCTATAAAGGTTCCCCGGACAATAATACTTCCTGACTATGTTTCTCCTGAAATCAGCATTGTACAATCAAATTCTTCCCTGAAAAGGCCTTTAGGAATCACATGGCAAATCGGTTTCCGCTGGCTAAACGGTATTTGACAAAAGCAGCAGTGTTGATGACACTGTGTGCTGTTGTTTCCGGCTCTGAAGTTTCTGACAGTTCGGCTATTGCTGATTCTTTGTTGCAGCTACAAGCGCCTGATACTTCGAATTCGGGGGCGACAGCCGGTTCATTACTGGATCACGATACTCAGGAAGTACACTCTCAAGCACCGGATTCAGCCCAGTCAGAGATTATTATGGGCGAAACGGAATCTGATTCTACTGTTGAAATGCACGTTGCAAACACTGACAGCATAACAACTGATAAAATTCTGATTGAGGGAATTGTCGTCTCTGCTCAGAACGGGGAGTTCCCCGGGGCTGAAAATCTGACAATCAAAGTTGATTCACTGCAGGTCTCTGCAGATGAAACCGGTATGTTCCGAACTGAAATAAATTTGTGTGACTTTTTTACAGTTCAGGTAACCTCTTCGCAGTTTGAAATCTTCAGGGAAGTTGTAAAAGTAGTGCCGGATCAGAATAACTATTTTATAAGCGTTACCTTGAAAGAGCGGAAGGCTTCTTCAACACAAATTGATAACATTGATACTCCTCCCGACACGGCTCATGCTGTTCCGTGGACCATTTCAGGTACCATTATTGATTCGAGAGTTGACCTGGCGATAAAGTCGGATTCAACTGTACTTAAATTTGACGGCCAAGTGGTTCCAAACACAAGCAAGGGTAATTTCTACATTACCACCCGCATTGGCGGACGGCATGTGCTTCAATTCACCTGTCCCGGTTATAATGAAGTCTTACAGGAGATACTACTTGACGGAGGTGACAAGCAGCCCTTTATTGTGATGGCCACAAGTCCGGAGGGAGAGCAGATCACTAAAAGGGAAATTGTTGTGAGTGCAAAAGCCGAGCCGCTGCACCGCAGTGCAGAGATTTCAAAAGTTACTGTCTCCCGGAAGGAAATTCAGCGTACAGCCACCACCCTTTCAGACCCTATGAGGGTACTGCTTACTCTCCCCGGGGTTACCTCTTCCAGTGATCTTTCCTCCCGTCCAATCGTGCGCGGAGGAGAGGAGATGCAGACCCGCACCTATCTTGACGGAGTCAGTTTGATTCAACCATTTCATTTTGGGGGACTCCATTCAACCTTTAATCCGCTGTCTGTTCAGGAGATGACGCTTTATCCCTCAGGCTTTCCCTCTCATCTGGGCAATTCTCTTTCAGCTCTGGTTGAGGTAAAGAGGCGCAGGCCCGCAGAAGAGCCTCTTGAAATAGCTTTTGACGCCAATATCCTTCAGTCTGCAGCTTATGTGGGAGTTCCCCTTCTTAACGGAAAAGCGGGTGTCAACGGTTCCTGGCAAGGATCATATTACCAGCACATGTTCAACCTTGGGCTGCTCATGTTTAACATTGAAGATGCGCAAGACTTCATGGAAAGCGTTTCACTTCCAAACTATAACGATTATTCACTTGGTTTCCAATTGCATCCCAATTCTAATTGGTCATTTCAGGTGAACGGAGATTTTTATCGGGATGATTTTGTCTTGTCCAGCAGTGACAGCGGATACATTGTGGATTCCTATTATCATGATGGCGACCGGGTCTGGAAGGTGAGAGATACGATCAGTTATTATGATGAATATTACTATTATGATGATAACTCTTACATAGACAGTGTAAAATATATTAAATCCGGGTATTTTAAAGACACGCTCATGATGTACAAGTCTCATTATAATATGATTTCAGGGTCTGCGACCTTTACACCTGATGAGAACTGGGTATTCACCGGAGCGCTGGCATGGCAGAAAAGATGGTGGGATCTCAATTTCCCGGAGGAATACTCTTTTTACATCGATTCTTCTGTTTATGATATATCAATAAATCAGGGAAACAGCTCTCTCGGGGTAGTTTATTCCGGCATGGAAAATCATATCCTGAAGGCCGGCATTCAGGTGGATTATACCAGCGCGAAGTACAAAGTATATCTGGCTCGATTTCTCCATGAGATTATTACAAGGGGAAGCTTGAGCCTTTATGACTTCTGGGGCCCGGTTAACTGTGACACTGCTGTTACATTGTTGACGGATGACCCAGAGTATTATCAGTATGATATTCTTAATAGACTGCTGGTGAAATTCAATGGTGATAAAGGTTATCTGAGCACCGGAATGTATATCAGCGATAACTGGACTATTAACGATAAATTGACTGCTGATGCGGGTGTCAGGGTAGAGGCGAGTTCAGCAGATAATTCCGTTGCTGTTTCACCCAGGCTGACCTTGAAATACAGCTTCAAGGAAAACACAGAGCTCATGTTTTCCACAGGGCATTATACACAGAACAACTATGAACCTGCTGCAATAGCTCTTTCAAAAGACCTCGGACCCGAAAGCGTATGGCATTTTGATATGGGCTCCGAAATGAGAATTTTCCCCTGGCTTACCTATAAAAGTAATGTTTATTACAAGCTTTATAACGGGCTTCTCTCCGAAGTTATCACCGATTCTGAAGAGGACACCACCCTCAGTAGAGATGTGCTGATAACAATGCTTATGGATTATGATGTGTACTATGGAGAGTACAAGCCTTTAGATTACTATTCTTCACTCACAACAACTGAACTCTTGAATCTTGCCAAAAGTCAGAACCTCCTTTCCACTCTATCCTCTTCCTATACAAATAAGGGGAAAGGTATTGCTTACGGGTGGGAAAATTCGTTGCGTATTCAGTTCAGCGATTACTGGCATGGCTGGATTTCTGCTTCTCTGGGAAGATCCAAGCGGCAGAGGATGCCGGGCTGGAGGTGGCACGATTTTCCACTGGAGACCCCGGTTCTGTTTTCGGTTGTCAGTTACTATCGCCTTCCCAGACGATATGAACTCAGTGTTAAGTATCGCTTTACTTCCGGCTTGCCTTACACCCCTGTCAAAACAGACGACAATAGTCTGACTATTGCAAATTTCAATTCGGCAAGGTTTACACCCTATCATTCGCTTGACTTCAGAATTGCGAAGGGATTTGTCACAAAATGGTTCAAGGGGCATACCTACTTAGAGGTATCAAACAGCCTCAATGCACCAAATTCATTTCTGCTTGATAATGAAAAGAAAACTCTGCAGGGCACTACTTTCAACATCCCTGCACCGATTATCCTTTTAGGACTGGAATTTGACCTGTTGTAAGGAGGTTTGTTTTTGGAAGCTGTAAAGGCATATATTCAGCAGGGCGGACTGCTCATGTATCCGATTATCGCCGGAGCACTATGGGCACTTCTGCTGGTGTTTGAAAGGATAGTGTTTTACATTCAGACCACCGCTCTTATAAGCAGGCAATCAGAAATGTTTGCAAAAGTACTCAAGGCTGAAGGGCTAGAGGGGGCGGGAAAATGGATCGGGACTCAGAAGGGCTTGCTGCCAAGAGTTCTGTCAGCCGGAGCGAATAATGTAAATCTCCCTGTGCCGCGTATCGAGGAAAAAATGGAGGCGGTTCTTCTCAGAGAACTCCCCGCATTCAGCCGCTACCTCAATTTTATTGCAGTAATGGCTTCTCTTATGCCAATGTTTGGTCTTCTGGGTACAGTTACCGGTATGATCACCACTTTCAAGGTGATTGCACTTCAGGGTACCGGTGATGCTCAGGCAATGGCTGGCGGAATTGCAGAAGCGCTTATCACTACGCAAGCTGGTCTGATTGCCGCCATACCCGTTATTTTAGGTCATACTTTCCTTTCCAACCGGCTTAAAAAAATCACCGATACCATCAAGGAATCATGTCATCAGTTAATCGATCACCTCAAGGATCGCCATGATTGACAAGGCTTTTTCCTCTTTTGAAGATAGTCTCAAGAAGCCTGATATATCCATGACACCACTCATTGATATGGTGTTTCTGCTTCTTATCTTTTTTGTAGTGACCACTACTTTTACCAAAGAGACCGGTATACAGGTGGAGAAAGCCAAGGCAGCCACTTCTGTCATTATCAATAAAAAGCTTTTGCTTGTTTCCATCGATCGAAACGGCAACTACTGGTTTGATAAGAAGCAGCGGACTCTTGATGAAGTGGTCATTCTGATAAAAGGTCAACTGGAAGCAGATGATGAAATCAATGTGGTTCTGATTCCTGACAAGGATGGCAAAGTGGAACCACTTGTTGCGCTGATGGACAAACTGCGTGCGCAAGACATTTCCAGGTTTTCTCTGGGGACAAAGCAGGACAATGAAGCTGGCAGCCATTAAAGAAGGGTGATGCATGGCTTCCGAAAAAACCGGATTGTGCACCAGTAAAAGAGACAGGCTGATTCGCTGGGGAATTTCCGCTGTTGCAGCCGGTTTGACTCTGTTGGTTTTACTGCTGTTTGTAATAATTTCGGAACCGGATGGAGAACCTGAAGCTGCACCTCAGATAATTCAGCTTGACTATGTGACGATTCCCAATACGCCTGAAGTGGTGAAGGAAATACCCAGAAAGCGACCTGCTCCACCGGAGCCGCAGAAGCAAGCCGAAGTAAAGCAAAATGTTCCTGAAAGTCCGCTACCTGCTCTGGAACCAGAAAGCACGCCTTCAAACGATCAGCAGGCTCTACCTTCTCTGCCTGGATCCCATGAACCCCCTGCAGCAGTCTACGCTCCTCCCACAGAAAAGTCCTCCGGGCCAGTAGAGATTTCCTCTGCCGGTGAACTTGACAATGTTAATTTCCAACCGCTCTTCAATCCTCCTCCCGACTATCCCCCCATTGCCCGCAGCGCCGGGCTTGAGGGTTTTGTGGATGTGGAGTTGATTATTGATGAATCCGGGCGCATTGAGAGTTTTTCAATTCGCAAGGCAAGTGGTCACCCTGCATTTGGAACCGAAACAGCAAAGGTGATTCGTAAATGGAGGTTCCCGCCTCCCCGGATTGGAGGAAGAGCTGTGAAAGTGAAGTATGTTTACAAGGTGAAATTCATGTTGAATTGAGAAGACGGGGATTCAGCTCACTTCCGGATATGCTTTTCATTGATCCCCTCAAGCATTATATCATCGAAATATGCCGTTCCTGAAACTTTGTTGGTATTGTTGTCGAACCCAAGATTACAGGACAGGGCGTAACTGGTCTGACCATCGGATGCTTTGATAATGCCGGCAAAATCGGTCCAGCTCTTCTCTGCATCCGCTTTGCTTACTCCGATCAAAAATCCGGTTCCATCAAAGCCCACAGATATGGGAGCCATTGTGGCTCCGGGTTCCTGCTCAATTGAATATCCCCTGACCGAACCTCTGACCCAATAGAATCTGTTCGCTACAATTCCCGTTAAAGGATACTTCCAGCACGCATAACTTTTCACTGAACTGGGGATTTCGATACTGATAGTGCGGGAATCTGCCCAATGTTCGCCATTGTCATTCCATTCGAATTCAGCGAACCCAAAATGATCATCCGGTACCCAGCCGTAGGTACTGTCAGATGAATTAGGATTTTTCCTATCGAAGGTACCATTTACATAAAAAGTATCCTTTTCCACTTGGAACTGGCAGTTGTTGTCCGATTCCGAAGTTTCGCGCAAATGGTTTTCAGGATCAATTGCAATCGTGAAATTTATGAATTTTTTGCCATTGAAAAATAGTTGGTCAGTACTCTTCCTGATCGGGAAAGTAAATGAATCTTTAGCTGCCAGATCACTTGCAGGTATAAAAAAGGTGTCAGCAACAGTTTCGGCTTTTAAAATGACTTTAACATTGTTGATTCCGTTGTTCGGGTGAGCGGGATTTACAACCGATCCGGATCTGGTTATTTTCGCAGTGCCGGTTACTTTGGTGAGACTGTCATTGAAGAACACTTCAAGATCTCTTATGGCAAGATTATAATCATCAACAAAAAATTCCCGATTTGCATGGTTATTACCTTTATTTAGCTCCGGTATTGATTTTTCCGGATCAAGCTTCGCCCAGATATAATGAAGACCGTATGTCGCAGGCCAGAGCGAATTATAGGAGGTGTTGTAAAGACCCCATACCGTTATGGAGTCCCCTGCTTTAATTGTATCGAGAAATCCCCAGCAGTTGAAGTTGTCGTCTATATTGAATGCCACTTTGGAATGATACTGTCCGCTGTAGTAATCAGTGGTGCCACTGTTTCTGATTTTCACTCCGCACCTGTATTTATTAGTATCAAATAAGTATGTCGAATCAAAGACAAGGTCGACAATTTCCAAATCTATATCGGAAACAAATACTTCAGAGGTGATGGAGTTGTCTTTTTTCTCCGATTCATAAACAGCATTCAGCTCATTGACCGTGGCTCTCATGGAGTAGATGCCGGGACTTTTTACGGTATCTGCGATAGTGGTATCAAAAAGCACTGGAACCCTTTTTCCGTTTTCAAAAAGCTCAATCGGGACCACTTGCCTCATTATCAGCACTTCATTTGAATATAGTGCGACATCGATGTTAACGTCCTTCATATCCGGTTTCCCCAGACACCCTATCTCCACTTTACCGCCAAGCGGTTTACCTGCAACTGGAAACTCTGGCAGAATACTCATATTTGCCACATAAAGATTGAAATCTGTTACTTCATATCTGATGGTATCCCTGCAGAACGGCCTCTCGTTACCATCTTCATCGAGAACAGACAGGTACAAAGATTTATTACAACGGGTGGGCCAGTTGAAGTAGAGAGTATCGAAAAATGTGGTCAGGGCAGTGTCCAATTCCCGCTTATAAATTTCGGAACCCTGCTCGTCACGAATCCTGATGTGCTGAACAGGCCATCTGTTATTTTCTATGGAAAACGCCACTGCCAGGGTGCGGGATATGATTGCATTTGGAATCAGGTTGTTTGTGGCTGAATCAAGCAGCTGGTGTTTGATTTCGGACCGGAAAAACCAGGGGCTGCGAACTGTGACTGTGTCCGTTTTGGAATCCAGCTGAACACTCTGTTCATGGCTGCTGAGTGCATTGATATTGTAACGGTAAGTATAGCTGTTCGTGTCATCCAATGAAAGCTGACTGCTTTTAGGTGTATTTGAAAAGAGTGTGTCAAGGAACACATTGTCTGTTGTAAACCCGATATGCATCCTTGCGTATTCGGGGTTTGTTCCGGATAATCGTGATTTGAAAACGTTGTAGGAGATGATGTCATATCCGTTCAGAGGTTTCCAGGTCACTTTCGTTATTCCCCTCAGGGAGTCGTAATCAAGACTTTTGATAAACACCGGAGGCAGAGTGTCAATCTCCAGTTTTATTGTGTCCATCTGATAGATGGTCTGGTTGTCAGGGAAATAAATGCTCCTGAACTCCTCTCTATACCCCCTTGCATTGGGGACTACCTTAAGGTCATATTCTGCTCCGGGCACTACATTTTTCAAACTGAAAGCACCGGTGCTGTCTACATGAACGTTTTTCGAAGTCCCCAGGATATGAACGATACCCCGTTTAAGGAATTCTGGCCTATTGTCGTACTCTTCCAGCCTGACATATCCACGCAGCTCTCCTGCCAATCTCAGAGTATCATTCTGTACCGTGTGCGTATCGGGGGATATGAAAACTGAATCCTGGAAAGCTACATAGGTACTGCTGTCAGAAGAATCAACTTTTTCAATGAAAATTGAGTAAAGCGAATCTTTAAGCGGCGGAATAAACAAGACACCGTTAGAATCAGTGACGTAGTAGTAAGCTTCATTGTCTCCACCAGTAAATCCGATGGAAACGGTTGCATTTTTCGCTCTCTGCTTCCCACCGTGCATATATATCGCAACATAGCGCTCATTGAGTGTTTCTCCACCTGTAGTTTCAATGAATGGCGAGGTGGTTTGGGTACACCTGCTGGTCAGAAAAATCAGACCACAAAGGAGGATAATCGAATACGATCTGTGTTGCTTCACTTTCATATGAGCTTTGTTGATTGTGGAACTTTGACCGAGCTACAATATAATACGGAAAAGATGTCATTTGAACAGCTATATTGGTCTGCTCTCACATTAGTATTCAAAGCACAGTCTGTGGTTTGGTGTAGTTGCAAATAGTACAGGTCGCATTTATTTTAGAACTTTCCATAAATGAAAGGATTCAACATGAAAGGTAGTATTCTCATTTTTTTGTGTCTGGCGTTTCCTGCCCTTACTATCGGAAAGGTAAATGCAAAACCTGCAGCACACGCGTCAATCAAGATCATCTCATCATTGCCTCTCAAGGTCAGTATCGATTCGACTGTTGCAGATTGTGAAGATACTGTTACGCTGAATGTCTCATTGCAGAACATCCCGCCCGAGGGGATAACCAGTTGCCTCTTCAATGTACAATTTGATTCGGAACTTTTGAATATTATCAGTTTTGATGCCGGTGAAATAGTCCCTTTCGCCTCCGATATGGAATTCAGCCCGGGAAATCAGCAGGGATCATTGAATGTACTTTTTCTAGCCAACAGTTCAGATGGCGCAATTGCGCAGGAGGGAATCCTGGCAGTGATGTCAATTTATGTAAAAGGGTCTTCTCAGGGATTTTCAGAAGTGCTGCTTGATGGAGAAAGCTTCTCAGATATAAATTTCAACAGTATACCTTTTATTGAATCGGCAGGAGGTATACAGTTGGTTCCAAAGTCAAATCTGAATAGAGAACATGTGTCTTCACAAAAGATCAGAAGTGATGAAACTCGTTTCATTCGCATGAGCAAAAGGCAGTACAGCATTGCAACGAGTTCTGTGTATGGATACAATCTGCGGGGGACCAGAGTGTCTCCATCGCAAAGGATTGCTCCCGGAGTATATCTTAGCAAGTCAACCCGGTAATGGTTAAGGGCTCTCATGGCCGAAGAAGAAACCGTAGTTCCTAACATCTTCGACTTCACTGATTACAGGGCTTACCTTGAAGCAGCCTATAAGAGCCGTAAATCAGAAAACAGATCCTTTTCCTACAGGTTTATCGCACAGCGTGTCGGGGCATCATCTCCGGGATGGTTCCCCAACATAATCAGGGGAAGAATTAATCTTACGGGCAGCTATTGTGTAAAGCTTCAGAAGCTTTTCAAGCTCGATTCTAGAGAAAGTGAGTACTTTGAGCTGCTTGTCGCATACAACCAGGCAGGCAGTCACGAAGAGAAAGCAACATATTTTGAAAAGTTAACTTCAGTTCGGGGTATCCAGCCTGCACTGGTGACTGCAGAACACCTTGCTTACCTAACCAAGTGGTACATATCAGCAGTCCGCGAACTGCTTTTGATTTACCCCACCAAAGGGAAAAACTACAAGCAGATTGCGGATATGATCACTCCTGCGCTTGATGATAAGGAAGCCAGAGAGGCGCTGGAGGTCCTTAAGAGCATTGGAATGGTGCGTATGGATAAAAGTGGATTTCTCAAGCCGAGTGATGCAATCATTATGAAAGACCCATCAGTGAAGACAGAATTGTGGAAAACCTATATGAAATCTAAAATGGAGCTGGGACTTCAGGCCATTGATCTGTTCTCCAAAGAGGTCCGCGATATTTCCGAAGTCTACATGCCACTCTCACAAGAGGGCTTTAAAGTTGCCAAATCGGAACTGGCAAGACTTCGCAAAAAACTTCTGGTCATTTCAGAAAAAGATACCGGGGCAGATCGGGTATATCAGTGCACTCTTCAGCTCTTCCCCCTTACAAAACAAATACCTGCAGAAAGCCAGACCTGATTTTCTTCCTTTTTCTTACCCCTACAGCCTGTTTCAAAATCTGAAACGCTATTTAGCCGAGGTTTGTTGCTGACTGGCTGCTTATACCTCATATTTACTTCAAGTCATCACACGTTACCAAACAATTAAACAAGGGGTTTGTTTATGTCTTTCACAATCAGAACAGGTGTTTTCATTTTGTTCGCATACCTGATCAGTATGGGACAAACGCTCTATCCACCTACAGTGCTTACTGTGGGACAAAGAGATGTAACCACCACCAGCATCACACTGGTCGGGAGCATCGAAAAAAATGGCGGGTCACACTTGACCTCATACGGGTTTTACTGGGGAACTGATCCGATGGGTTTCGATAACTACAAAGTGGTCGGAACCAGTACTATAAGCGGTGAATTTACCCATAGAGTAACAGGTCTTACTCCGGGTACACGCTATTACGTACAGGCATTCGCCAAAAATGGAGTAGGAACCGCGCTTGGAACTATTGTCACCATAGGAACGGCCGCAACTTCCCCTTCAGTGACATCAAAAACGCCAAGCAGCACAACTGCTACCAGTATAAAAATGGAGGGTAGTGTTGATAAAAACGGCGGATCGGCACTGAGTGAATACGGTTTTTACTGGGGCACCAGCTCTTCATCGGTGTCAACAAAAGTCATTGTGGGAACCAGTACCATAAGCGGCAGTTTTTCCAGAACACTTTCAGGGCTCAGCCCCGGCACTCCTTATTATTATAAAGCATATGCGAAAAACGGTATCGGGACCAGCTATGGTTCAGTAATCAGCTGCGGAACATCCGCATCTGCCCCTACGGTCAGCACAAAAGCACAGAGCAGCTCATCCACCACAAGCATCACCATGGAAGGAAGCGTTGACAGGAATGGTGGCTCTTCCCTGAGAGAATACGGATTTTACTGGGGCACCAGTTCATCTTCTGTCACCACGAAAGTTATAGTGGGAACAAGCACAATAGACGGAAGATTCTCCAGAACTCTGCCCGGCCTCAACCCCGGCACCACCTACTACTATAAAGCTTATGCCATAAATGGGGTTGGTCCCGACGAAGGTGCAGTGGTAAAGGGCGGAACAGCTGCTTCTGCACCTGTAGTGACTACCAAAGCGCAGAGCAGCTCAACCACTACAAGCATCACAATGGTAGGAAGTATTGACAAGAATGGAGGTTCTGTTCTGACCGAGTATGGTTTTTACTGGGGTACCAGTTCAACTTCGCTTACGACCAAAGTTATTGTGGGGACGAGCACTATTGATGGAAATTACTCCAGAACTTTGCCCGGCCTCAACCCCGGCACCACCTACTACTATAAAGCTTATGCCGTAAATGGGGTTGGTCCCGGCGAAGGTGCAGTGGTAAAGGGCGGAACAGCCGCTTCTGCACCTGTAGTGACTACCAAAGCGCAGAGCAGCTCAACCAGTACAAGCATCACAATGGTAGGAAGTATTGACAAGAATGGAGGTTCTGCTCTGACCGAGTATGGTTTTTACTGGGGTACCAGTTCAACTTCGCTTACGACCAAAGTTATTGTGGGGACGAGCACTGTTGATGGAAATTACTCCAGAATTCTGCCCGGCCTCAACCCCGGCACCACCTACTACTATAAAGCTTATGCCATAAATGGGGTTGGTCCCGGCGAAGGTGCAGTGGTAAAGGGGGGAACAGCCGCTTCTGCACCTGTAGTGACTACTAAGGCGCAGAGCAGCTCAACCACCACAAGTATAACCATGGAAGGAAGCGTTGATAGAAACGGTGGTTCTGCTCTGACCGAGTATGGTTTTTATTGGGGAACCAGTGCAACTTCACTCACTACAAAAATCGTAGTGGGAACAAGCACCGTTGACGGAAGTTTCTCTAAAACTCTGCCAAGTCTCACCCCCGGGACTCCCTACTATTATAAAGCTTATGCCATAAATGGGGTTGGTCCCAGTGAAGGTGCAGTGGTAAAGGGCGGAACAGCAGCTTCTGTTCCTGTAGTGACCACTAAGGTGCCGAGCGGCGTAACCACCACAAGCATCACCATGGAAGGAAGCGTTGACAAGAACGGAGGCTCGCCACTTATTGAATACGGTTTTTACTGGGGTACCAGTTCAACATCACTCACCACGAAAGTAGTAGTGGGGACAAGCACTGTTGAAGGAAGCTTCTCTAAAACTTTGCCCGGCCTCAACCCCGGCACGCCCTACTACTATAAAGCTTATGCCATAAATGGGGTTGGTCCCAGCGAAGGTGCAGTGGTAAAGGGCGGAACTGCCGCATCTGTTCCCGTTGTGATTTCAGAGCTACAGCGAGGTGCAACAGCAACAAGCATCACCATGGTGGGAAGTGTGGAAAAGAACGGCGGTTCACCTCTGCTCTCCTATGGCTTTGAGTGGGGCACAAGTTCCCAGGCTCTTACGGAACAGGAGATTGTGGGAAACAGCACTATTACTGGTGAATTTACAAAAGAATTGCCGGGTCTGACCCCCGGCTCGGTCTATTATTACCGTGCATTTGCAACTAACGGCATCGGAACCGCAAGGGGTACAGTAATTACGGCCACTACAGCAGAACAGACAATTACAAAACCAACTGTACTTACGAAACTTCAGGGTCCTGCAACCGCCAGCACTATTGTGCTTAACGCCAGTGTCGAAAGTAATGGCGGGGCTGATTTGATATCCTACGGTTTTCTGTGGGGGATTTCTCCAACAGTTCTCAGCAATAAGACCATAGTCGGTACAAGCACGATCACCGGACCTTTTTCCAAAACAGTAGACGGTCTGACTGCCGGCACCCCTTATTACTATCAGGCATTTGCGGAGAATGAAGCTGGTTTTGGTTACGGTACAATAGAAAAAGCCGGCACTGCCGCAGGTCGACCCAGTGTCTTAACAGTAGCTCCTACAAATGTCACCTGCAATTCAATCATTATGAAAGGTAAAATCGATAAAAACGGCGGAAGTGAAATCAAAGAGTACGGCTTCTATTGGGGAATGAGTTCATCTGACATAAACAATAAGATTATTGCGGGCAACACTCATTTTGATGGTGAGTTTTCATCTGAACTGAAAGGATTGCTCTCTGATAGATTATATTATTTCAAAGCGTATGCCACAAATGGCATGGGAACAGCAGAGGGTGTAGTGCAAAGTGTAAAGACCCCTGCATCCCAGGCAACTTTCCGCTATGGTGATGTCAATGGAGACGGGCTGGTCAACTCCATAGATTACGCTTTGATGAAGCGCTATCTTCTTAAGATCATAACAGAATTTCCCAGTGTTAATGGCCTTTCTGCTGCAGATGTGGATGGTAGTAACAGTGTAAATTCAATAGATTATGCATGGATGAGGAGATATCTACTGGGGATTACTGACCATTTTCCGATGGAGAGGGAACCATCTCTTGAGTTGATCGGAATTTCAGGTTCCACCGCTCAAATCCGGGCTACCTTTCCGACAGATGGCTGTGTGGACAATAATCTTGTTTTGACAGAGAAAAACAACGGCACAATAGTAAGCTCCGGTCATAAAGTAAGTGACACCTATTCCTTCGATGATCTGCAGTCCGGTTTATTATATGAAGCGGAAATGCAGTGGTCAAGTCATGGAAAAAATGTGATGTTTGCATTGCCCGTCACAGATAATCTGTTCCATCTAACCGACCTTGTTGCTATTCACGGCGGATCTGTCGAATGGGATCCTGCCAACCGTCTGGCCATAGCAAAAGTGAACAATACAACCCGAAAGTATAATCTAACAACCATTCACGCCGATAATACAGGCGAAATAGACATCATAAACGACAAGATAGTGATGACGGAATCCCTTTTCAGAAATGAATTCTATTCTGTATTGTCCGGGGAGAATTTCCTGTATATACTTGCCGGTTCCCACTTGCAGGTTTCGGGTGATACCAGTATCGTTACGATCAACGGTATTGAAAAACGTTATCTTTCCAAAGACAGTAAAATTGTTAATGGTCAAATCGTGGTAAAGACGGCCGATTTCGCCTATGATTTTAATTTGGGGCTATTGCAGGGCGAAGTTTATCTGCGCAAGCTGGTGGAAAAGACACCGGGTACACAGATCGGGTGGGACAATGAGAAGAGGTGTGCTTGGGTGAGTTATAACGGACGCACCAAATATTATAAATCCGGAGATTACGGCGTAAGATTTGTTAATGACAGGGTCATGGTATCAGATAGTGAACTGACGTATCTGATCACTGAGCATACGCCAACTCTGGAGATACTCCAAGGTGGAATCACCAGAACAACAATCAATGTGAAAGTGGTCTATCCTTATGATGGAAACAGTGGTAATGAGCTCAGGATCAGACCCGTTGGCGGCCAGAGCTGGAGCTCTTTTCGCAGTGACCGGAGCATGGATCATGGAATTTACACCTTTAGCAATCTTGTTCCAGGGTGCGAAGTAGAGGTGGAATCAAGATATGTGGATGGGAGCGGGTATACCAGATCACTTGTCGAAAGAGTGCGTCTGAAGTATAACGATCCGTACCTCTCGGCGAAACCATCGGGAATTAACGGAATTGATATCGCGCTACAGTACCCGTTCAGTTTTGATCCGGCCAACGAGTTGTTTTTGGTTGACAATGGAGTCAGGTCAAAAATCGAAGCCGCCAGTAAGGATGGCTATTACAAGGTGACCGAGCGCTTAACCGGAGGGAATTCATACTCGCTTGAGATGGTCTGGATGCGTGATGGTGTAAGAGAGACGAAAACAGTTCAGGTTATAGCGGGTGAAAAGATCCGCATGTACAGTACTGTTGACGGATCATTCGTCGATGTATATCAGAACCAACTGCCGCTTGGTGCCGAGTGGATTGATGAAAATGCGAATCTTACTCTGTACAGTGCCGAAGATGGACAGGCAAAAAACTTTCCTGCCTGGAAAATCCAGAATGCTCTCGCACGGGACTGGCTGCATGCGCAAGACAATGTGACAGTTTATACACTTGCAGGCGGTTACAGAGTTCGGGCAGACATGTTAAGAAGTGAATTGCAGAAAACGAATACGTTCACAAAGTATTCTAAGGTAGTGCTCAAAAATGGGCTGTCCTATAAATCTGTGAGTGCAGATGGATTGCCGGACAGTATCCGAAATGGATGGGCTTTCATAAACAGGGAAACCGAATATGACCGGATAGGAGAAAATGTTAAAAGCAGTATAGTTGAACTGGCACAAGGGTACATGCAGGTCATCAATATAAACAGGCGAAGCAACCTGTATAACCTCAGCCAGTATGGCTGTGACGGCTACTGGGTGACAGGCGGAGAAACGTACATTGCGGTGAAGAAGTTCCAGCAGGAAAAAAATCTTCCTGCAACAGGAGTTCTTGATCGTAAAACATTTGCGGTACTGCAGTATGAAGGTGAACAGGCGAAAAATCAGCTGAACGGCAGTGGTTTACTGCAGACTACGCCAATTGAGTATATCAGTTCGGCAATGAAAACCATCGAGGAGAAAAAGCCGGTGGTTGCAAGTGAGGTGAATGAAGTTAACAACCGCTTCGGACTACCTGTCCCGACAGCTGGTCCCGCACCGGTGCATACTCCCCTTCCTACGCCTAATCCCGAAATGGAGGAGCTTGCGGAAGCCCTAAGGGGAAAAGGGCATGTAACAACAGCAAGTTTGATTGAAGAACATATTAAGAACGCACCAAAAAGAGAGATGTACTTCACAAACGCACCTACGGGTCCGGATGTGAGCGGCCTTGATCCACATCTGGTTGCCGAAGTAATCAAAACCGCAAAGAGAGATATTATTGATTGGCTTAACTGGGAATTAATATGCAGTACCCAGCCTACAAGAACAATCGATCTTCCTTCGAGTCTGAAGGCCAATATCCCTGTTATGTATTATTACTCTGTTATGTATGACAATGAAAAGGATATAATAGACAAAAGGAACGATCAAACACTACAGAATTTCCTCAAATTCTCCATCAATTTTGCTTATAACTGGGCAGATAATTCAGACAAAACCGCATTTCTGAACACCATCCCTTACTACGGAACAGTTGCTTATGGGATTGTGACAGCGGGAATAGCCTATGTGGCAACAGAATGTACTCCGGGACTGGAACTGGAGCCGCTACCCTTTTTCAATGCTACAACCAACCTGGCAAGAGCCCAGTTCCAAAAAGATCTGTTTGATCTGGAAAGACCTCATCTGAACTTTGTTATCTTGGATCCTGACACCAGAAAAACCTGGCTGGAGAGATTAAACAGGATACGGGAAGAAATCCTTAAGGTAGAGGCTCAGTACAAAGGCAATACCATTGCCGAGCTTTACTGCTGGCATGGTCTGAAATTTGTGGCAGAGGTGTCTACCGCCAATACCTTCATGGATGGTTACAGCAACCGCGAAGTAAATGAGTTCAGAACAAGTCTGGAACCGAAATTTCAAAGCATGAAAGATTCACTGGTAAAGGCAGTCACAGACAAGTCTGGAAATCTTCTTTGTGATCTTTTCTGGCCTCAGAAGTAGTGAAAGCAAACGTATTTTTAATTGGCAGGCCTGAAAGGGCCTGTCTTTTTTTGGAGGGATATGTGTGGCCGGCCGGCATATTTGTTAAAAAACAGTGTGTAAAAGAGAAAATTTAGAAGATTTAAAATACTTGCCGGTGATATGCTAATTCTATCTCTCCTTTCATCCCTCACATAAATACTATATTCAACATATTGAACCCCAATTCTTTTTATCTGGTTTTTTTTTACTCTTTCGAAGAAGGATAGATCTGGATGAGTTTGGTGGTAAGCTGGTTCGATATATATGATTAGTACACTAGGTTTGCTGGCGATATCCTGAAGAGCTGTTAACGAAACACCGGTAATTATTTAAATCCTTAGGAGGTAGGCTGTGGTATCATCCAAAACGATTAGTGCAATCTGTCTGGGAGCAACGCTTTGTGCCGCTCAGACAATTAACATCAGCGGACGAGTTTTAGATTCTGAAAAGATCACAATTCCTGGAGCCACAGTAAGGCTTCTGGATACTGATATATCTGCTGTTACCGATGCGAATGGCCGGTTTACCCTTACAAAAGGCACCACTGCCATACAACCTCCTGTAAAGAATGTGACAATGGCATTAGGATCCTTCCAGTTTCAAAACGGCAAAATAGCTTTTACACTCACCGAATCTGCACCGGTTGAAATTATTATTCATAATATCCTCGGAAGACAGATATATAAAAGCAGACTGAACTTTGGTTCAGGTACACATATGATCAATTCTCCAATGCAGTCCGATGGTATTTACCTGTATAACGTCAAAGTCGGAAAAGATTCATATTCCTTCAAATCTTTGCCATTCGGGAAGTTTTCAATTGAACGTGCAGCTTCTTCTATTGGTACTTATACATTAGCTAGACAAGCAAAAGTGTCAGAAGACTTTGCTGACATTATTTCAGTTGTTAAAGAGGGGCAGTTGAACTATATGGGCAGGCAGTACTGAGGCTGGTGCGCCGGGCAATAATCCACATAAAAACAACCGTAGCGGCTTTTCTGCTCTTGCGGGCGGTTATCGTAACTACGATGGTTCTTTTGCCGGGCAGAATTCCTATGGTAGCTGGTGGAGTGATAGTGAGAGCAGTGTAACGTACGCAGGCTACTTTGACCTTTCTTATAGAAACAGCTCCCTGAATAATTACGGCGACAGTAAGAAGAGCGGGTATTCTGTTCGGCTTGTGCGGCTTCTGCGGTAGAATATTGATTACCCGTTGAAAGCTACTGCAGTGAGCTGTAGTTTGAAGCGGTCATCCTAACCAGGATGGCCGCTTCTGTTATATGTGCCCGCCGATTTACGCCGCTTTGCGTTTGTCCTTGTCTTCCCCCTCCACTCGCACATCTTCCTTTTTCACTTCGCCCGTAACTTTCTTCTCCTCGACTTTCTTCTCCTTGTGGATTTTAAGCTCCTCTTTCACCACCGGGCGCTTTGTGACTTCGACTTCTTCCTCCATAATGGGGATAGTTGTTTCACCCTCTTTGAAATCCGTATCCTTGGCCTTTGATTCCCTGGCTGCCCCGGAAACAGGCTTACGCTCTACAATGACCTCCTCTTTGGTCACTGGTGTAGTGAAGGTCTTCATTTCCGTATGTACTACCTTTCTAATGCGGACCTCGCCTTTCTGACGGGCGATTTTGTAAGCCTCAAGTTCCTCTTCCTTTACTGGAACACTGAGTTCGTTTGCCCGGTCATATTCGCTCCACCCCTTGTATTCCGGTTTCTGCCATTCGCTTAAATCGCTGCGATTCTCTTTAAGTATAAGCTCACCATCTCTTACTTCGGAGATATCATCATACCGGAAAGTGAAATCCTTCGGAAAGAAAAAGCCCTTTTCAACGGTAAGATAGTCATCATTGAGTTCAATAACCTTTCCAAGCTTCTCTCCATCCTGTGTGTAGGCGTTTTGACCTTCATTTACACCAGGAAATTTATTTAAAAATTGATCTCTGTTAAACATAATGTTCACTCCTTTCCCAAAAACTTACTTTTGGGAGTTCCCGGATATTCACATGTTCAGTGTGCATAACCTCTTCCATTATGATTACGAGACAGACCTTTTTGGTGTTTGAAGATTGTTGCTTGAATGTACTCTCAATATTTTGGGTCACTTCCGCAGTTAATGCAAAGATTGTGATTCATCATTTTGATAGTGGATTGGTCGAGAATGGTGACATGTTTTGGAACAGGAAAAAGCCAAATGCTTTCATTAAATTGTTGGCTCAAAGCATGTTCAAAAAAGATATAAATGACAGGTTCACGCTGCAGATACTTTTGGAAGGCAATCAAAATCTTTCTGAATTTGGTATCAATGCATCAGTGCCCGCTCCTGAAGAAATGTCTAACCTCCTGAACCGGGCTGTACTCTCAATCTCTCCATCAAAGTTCTTCCCATCTCCCCGCAACGAATTTATACTCTATAAAGCTGGTTTAGAAAATGAGTTCTGTTGCAACGCGCGTTGGAAAGAGTAAGTCTTAGCTGTTTTGCTGAGAAAACAAGTCTTCAGAAACTGCGAATTAATAGGAGAAATAAACAATGGTACATCTAGCTTACTGTGATGACAAAGAAAAAGTTCTGGAAAAAATTCTGGATGGAAGCAAAACCATGATAGTGAGAGGTGCTGCCGGAAGGAAAATCCCTCACAGCAGGGTTTTCAAGGATGAAGAGCTCTACTTCATGAAAAAAGGATCTGCTCAAATCACTGCAAAGGCGCATGTTGTGGATGTGCAGAACTTTGTCAAGCTGTCGGAGGAGGAAATTGATGACGTGTTATCCAGAAATCAGGGCAAACTTAACCTCTCTCCGGCACAAAAGAAAAGATGGCATAAAAAATGTCTTTGCCTGGTGGAATTTGCAGATGTCCAGAAAATCACTCCCTTGCCGTTTGACCATCAGGATAATATGGATGACTGGTTGATACTTGAAAAAATCGAGGATGTTGTAGTCGGGACAAGTATTCCCTATGATTATGAGAAGTCAAAGTTTAAATGAGAAAGGGACATCTTAAAAACAGTTAGTTCTAAAATTAATGACTGTTGATTTGAAGAATAGTTGTTAGTGAGACTGGGCCCGTTCCGTTCATCCTGAGCATAGGTCCCGTCGGAGTTGAATGGTTATCCTCAATACTCTGTGCGGGGCAGCTCCGGCAGTAGCCCAATCCGTCAGGATGGGCGAACAGTTTTAAGGGCTAAGACGCCTACGCTACGCAGGTCACAGTTTCCTCCCGCTGGCACACATCTTGAGCATCCTTTACATAACGGCCAGCCACATTCAAAGGGGGACGCCAGACCCCCACTTTAGTGTATCCGGGAGGGGGCATGAATGTATATTGGACGCTTCTATTTTCTTTGCTACTGGTGATCCTCGGTGCTGTCTGGAAAAACCTCTATCGTTCCCTATTCGATTTCCTGATAACCTTTCTCACCGAAACAGTTAGAAACCTTCTGATCCTGCCCTTTCTGAAGATAAGCAGGGACTACCAATCCCATAAACTGAACAAGGTATTGCAAGGTGATGACCGCTACACCAAAAAGCGTGATATCATTCTCCTGAGGGCAGGCAAGCTTCAGAAGGCAAACGATCGTATTCTCAATTTGACAAACGGTTCCCTGTTTCCCCGGTCCTACCATAAGACTCTGTACGGCTATTTCGATGCGCTCAGGCAGCAGGAGTGCTGTTGTGACGACTTTCAGAAGAGGATCTCCTGCCTCGACGGGATAATTATCAAATATGAACAGTCGCTCATAAGCTACAATGAAAAGGCTATCAGACCCGAGGATAAGGTGCGCCTGTGGACGCTTTACTGCGAGGTGCTTCTGAAGAGGGCAGAGTACACTTCCGGGCGCGAGCAGAAAGCCTCTTACTACAAAAGGTACATCGATAAGTATTTCGAAATCACCAACCAGAGTTTTGGGGAGAAGAATCCTCAGATATATCATGATGCGGGAATAGGATATTTGAAGCTGGCCGGATACTCCAATCTCGCAGGGAGGGTTAAAGAACGCAATCTCACAATTGCCCTCGAGCGTTTTCTGGAGGCGATCAGAGTGGCAGGCCTTAACGAGGAGCTCTATAGACCCGCTATTTGTGAATCCTATAAAGATGCCGGCAAGGCGCTTTATGAACTGTCTCAGTGTGCAAATGAGCTCGCCAATCTGCAGAAGAGCCTTAGTATGCTTACTAATGCTAAAAACTACCTCTTCAGAACCAATCCCGAACTGGAAACGGAGATAGAGGAGTATCTGGGGAAATGTTATTCCCGTCTGTACAATATTAAAGGTAGTGTCAATAGTCTGTACCTGGCGGAAGAGGCTTTCAATGTGGCGCTTAATCACTACAGCGATACCGATGATAAAATCAATCTGGCAAAAACCTTCAGGCGTATCGCCAACATTCGCTACAAGATGTCGGAGCAGGAGAAACGTTATGCCAATATCAGTGAGTCCACTAGTAAATTCAGAATAGCAATCCGCTATTTTGAAGAACTGTTGGAGTGCGGGAGTAAAGATGAGGTGCTTAAGAAGAAGCTTGAATATGAACTGGCGGTCACCCGATACAAATATTCCAGAACACTTCTGGAGCGGGCATCATTGAGCAGTTCATTGAAAAATCTTAATGAGGCTCTGGATAATCTCAAAGCGGCTAACGCAGTTTTTATCCGTGAAGACATTGTGGAGTGGATCGGCAGAGTGGAGGAGATGCTGATTACAGTGTACACCCGTCGTGCTGAAATGGAGAACAGTGAGGAGTTTATTGAAAAGGCGATTCAGGAGCATAATACCTGCACGGAACGTATGCAGTCGATATTACCTACTATCTGTGCCGATGCAAAGCTGGCCATCGCAGAAACATTTATCTTGCGGGCCAAGATGCGTTCCTCTGAAGACAATGCCGATACTGCAATTCAGTTTCTGCACGAAGCTCAGAGTCAGTATGAACTGATGGATCTTCAATACCAGATATTAAGGGTCAAGCAACAGATTTCTCTGGCCTTCATCGAAAAGGCCAAAATCAGAAATCCACTTAAAAATCTTCTCACTGCTCAGAGTATACTGCTCGAGATAAGCGCCACTTACAGTGGGGCTAATCCGGTTGCTCCTTTTCTCAAGTATAAAATTTTCGGATACCTTGCCCTGGTGCAGACACTTTTGATGAATTATGATCCGAACAGATATTATTCACGGGCATTCGAGAATTTCACCCGCTATTATCAGGGAATCACCTTTGAGGAATACCCGATAGATTATGCCAAGTTTAAAATGTATGAGGGTGATTGTCATATAAAGAGAAGGGATATTGACGAAGAGCAAGCAGCAAAGTTGGCGATAGTTTGTTATGAGCAGGCCAGGTGTGTTCTAGGTGAGGAAACCAACTCCTTTTATTGTGCAAAGCTCAATCTGAGGCTGGGGAAGGCTTACACGAAACTGATTAAAACCAGAGAGGATTTCCTTAAGGCTGATGAATTCCTGAAGCAGGGCAGAGCCGTTTTTTCACAGGAAAAGTTCCCCATCATAAACGCTTACTTCCTCTACCTGGAGGCCAGGTGTCATTTCAAATGCTTTCAGGAGAGGATAGAAAATGAACCAGGTGGGGATGGACATATCAGGGTAGCTTTTGATAACTGCAGGTACTGTATCGACGAATTGAGCATGGGGAGTTATCCGGTTTATTATGCAAAGGTTGCCCGGCTGTTTGCTGATGTGTTAGATGCGGCTGCTGACACTCTGAACCCTCAGCGCCAGCATTTAAAGGTGCTCTATTACGGGAGGGCTTTGGCCATAAATATTACTCAGGAGGAGTTTTCCGAGCAGAATGAGATCGACTCAGAATTGCTAAGGAGAAGAAACTGCAGGCATCTGGAATTGGTAAACAAATTGCGTGAAGCATACAATCAGATTAGCTGCGATAAAGAAAATTGCGGGATTTTAAAGCGCCTGTCGACATTCGTTTCTGATAATCTTCTTTGAGTTTACACCAGCACCTCCTTCCGCCTGGAAGAGAATTCTTATACCCAGCGAATGCCCAAGTTTAATTCGCACTCAGTACAGGATACTCGTACTTGTTCTTATCCTCCCCATTCACTGCTTTTGTTTAACGGCGAAGACGCCTCACAGGTCACCGGCTCTATCTCCCGCGTGGAAATTCCATCGAAGATAGTCATTGGAGTCAGTTAATCACGATGCGGAAGGTCCCGATCCTGCCCGGAAGACCCGCCCCGTTGCTTGCCGCTGAGCCTTGATTTAAATTACATCGAAGAAAGAGCATCCGCCGTTTTAATTCAAACCCGGAAAACCAGATTTCCTATCACCCGGTAAGATCACATTGTAAAGGATTATTTTAATGAGTAAAGTAAACGTTCTCAAGCAACCCCTCCTCGTTTTCCTCAAATTGTGCAGCTTTCTACTTGGTACCATGTTGAGCATGCTCTTCGGTTGCCGTATCGGGCCTACCCCAATTGAATATGGAATGCCGCATGCAGATTTCAAGATTTCCGGCACTGTACTGTCTGCAGATCAAAACCAACCAATCAAAGGCTTGTCTGTAACCATTAGGGATACAGTGTATCATTGGCGAGCCATCGACTCCACCAAAACAGATTCCCTGGGGAGATACTCTCTTCAATTTTGCGAAGAGCCATACTTAAACACCTGGAATTTAGAGTTTGTGGATGTCGATTCAACTGAAAATGGCTCATTCAGGTCAAAGGATACGATCATATCGATCCCGGAAAACGAGTTGAAGGATCCCAGTGATAGTTGGTATAAGGGACATGCAGAAAAGATTGTCGATAAGATGATTTTCTGGACTGCTGGCACAACAGATATGGTGCCATGAGGAATCGGAAATGGACAAAGACAGCACAGTGCTCGTCGTGCAAAATGTTCAGGTACTGCCAGGGAAACGGTTTGCATTTACGAGAGGGGCCTGAAGGCAGCCTTTTGACTTGTCATCATGAAAGGCTGTCGGGCTGAGGATGGTTGTTGAAGTAAAGGCATTTTAACTCAGTTCATGAAAGGAGTCTGCTCATGTCAAGCCGATTCGATAAAAACTATACTGGCCAGGGTTACGCTATGAACTACTTCCGGCTTCCTAATGTGGCGCACTGGAAAAAAATGGCGCTGCAGTTTAGAATCGAACTTGAGGATATCACTCCTGCCATCTGGAGAGTAATACAGGTGCCTGCTGACTACAATTTCTGGGACCTGCATGTGGCTATACAGGATGCCATGGGCTGGCTTAATTATCATTTGCACTATTTTGAAATCAAGCCAAAGCACAAAAGGGAATTGCGTCGAATAGGCATTCCCGATTTTGAAGAACCTCACGAGAGTTTCCCCATCGATCCGGGATGGGAGATTGCCATCGATTCCATCTTTAAGGACCTTGGATCATCCGCCACCTATCTGTACGATTTCGGGGATTCCTGGAAGCATAAAGTGACACTCGATGGTTACATGCACAAATACAAAAATCAATCCTATCCAATGTGTGTAAACGGAAGGCGAGCATGCCCTCCTGAGGACTGCGGCGGTGTTCCCGGGTATATGCATCTTCTGGAAGTGCTGGGGGATAAGCAAAATCCTGAATATAATGAGATGAGGGAATGGGCCGGGGACTACGATCCTGAGACCTTCAATCCAGAAGAGGTGGTTTTTTCCGATCCTCAGAAACGCTGGCGGAAAGCTTTCTTCTAAACGCACGACCGAACATCGGTTATTGTTTGCGAGAGACTTATATCTCCAATTTCTCCCACTCGTGTGCATTAGTGCCATTAGCGGTTATAATTTTTAAGATATCAACCGCGAATTACGCGAATTTGCCCTAATAGAGATTATAAGAATATTTATTGCCGGTTGCATTTGCGGCTCGTGATCAAGGATTCCCCCACCATATACTCCCCCCTAATCCGTAATACAAGGACCCCCGCACCGATTGTATTTTACATCTTTTCCAGAAATGCGGACTCATGCTCTCAGACCACATAAATCAGCTTCTAGACCAGATAAGCCGCTTCCCCGAAACGCCGGGTGTCTACATCATGAAAGACGCCTCGGAAGTGATTCTCTATATAGGTAAAGCGGTCAATCTCAAAAGCCGCGTGCGATCCTACTTCTTCGATACTCATCAGGACAGAGCCCATATCCCGGTCATGCTCCAGCACCTGGACCATATCGAGTGGATCGTCACCAACAACGAAACCGAAGCGCTCATCCTGGAAGCTAACCTTATCCGCAAGCACAAGCCCAAGTACAATGTGGATCTGCGCGACGACAAACATTTTCCCTACCTGAAGGTTACTCTCAACGAACCCTTCCCGCGCCTTCTGGTGGTGCGCCGGGTGGAAAAGGACGGGGCTGTCTATTTCGGACCCTATACCGATGTGCGAGCCATGAGGCAGCTGGCCGGGTTTGCCAATAGAATCTTCCGCCTGCGCGACTGCAGCAAGGCACTGCCTTTGTCAAAGCCGATCAGGCCCTGCATTAATTACTCCATGAAACGATGCTCCGGACCCTGTGCTGGGAAAATCTCCGAAGCCGATTACCGCAAGAACATCGATGACCTGATCCGTTTTCTCAAAGGTAAAAGAAACGATCTGGTGCGGGAACTTCAGGACCGCATGGCCCAGGCCTCCTCAGAATTGCGTTTCGAAGACGCAGCTCTCATCCGGGATCAGATTCAGCTCATAAAGGATGCCTCCCGACTCCAACAGGTGGATCTCAAGCTGGCCGACACCGATTGTGACGTGTTCGGTATCGTACAGGGTGACCGGGAAACATCTCTGGCGGTACTTCACTTTAGAGACGGGCTCCTGATGGCCAGCAGGAATTTCCTTTTTAAACGCAGTACCTGGGACTTCGCCTCCGCAAATCACGACACGGTGCTTCTGCAATTCTACCTGCAGGAGGGACAGGAGATTCCCGAAGAGATCATCATTCCCGATCAGGCCGGCTTCACTCAGGAAATACTCCAGAGCTGGTTTGATCAGCAGCCTAATATCCGCACCCATGTGCTCACTCCGCAGAAAGGCACCAAGCGGCTACTGGTGAGTATGGCCGAGAAAAACGCCCACTCCTATCTTTTGCAGAAAGTGCCCCCCAGCGCACAGCACGACATCGAGGACCTGCAGAAAGTGCTCAATCTGCCCAGGGTCCCTCAGACCATTGAAGCCTTCGATATCTCAAACCTCGGTGAATCTTTCACGGTTGCAGGTATGGTGCAGTTTAAAAACGGTTTGCCCAACAAGTCGGGGTACCGCCGTTTTAAGATCAAGACCGTGGAGGGGCAGAACGATTTCGCCATGATGATGGAAGTGGTGGGAAGACGCCTAAGGCGGCTCAGCGATGAGGGTTCGCCTTTTCCTGACCTGCTTCTCATCGACGGGGGCAAGGGGCAGCTCAATGCCGCCATTGCCGCGCTTCAGAAATTCGAAAACCCGCCCTTGATCGCCTCTCTTGCCAAGCAGGAGGAGATCCTGTTTTCGCCCTGCAAAGCCGAGCCGGTGGCCTTGCCTGTAACTCACCCGGCACGCAAGCTGGTGGAACGGATCCGCGATGAGGTGCACCGCTATGCCATCACCTATCATCGTAAAATCAGAGGCAAGCAGTTTACCCGCTCCTCTCTTGAAAACATTCCCGGGATCGGTAAAGTGAGAGCGCGACTTCTGCTCAAGCATTTCGGGTCGCTCGGACGGCTTCTGGAAGCCACAACGGAACAGATCGCCTCGGTGCAGGGATTTTCGGAGGAATCGGCAGCCAGATTAAAAAATGACCTGGACTCGCTCAAAAAACCTACCAGTCAGGGTGCGCAGGAGCAGTGATCTTGCGGAGAACCTCCGCAGTAAGGTCTTTTACGTGGCTTTTTGCCAGATCGGCAAGAGAAATCACCCCTACCACGTGATCTTCCTCATTTTTGACCAGTAACCGCCTGACCTGCTTCTCTTCCATGATTTGCGCGGCAGTGCTTACGGTATCGCTGTCGTGGCAAAAGAAGACATCGGGGGTCATGATCTTGAATACCCTGGTAGTATCCGGGCGCAACCCCTCCGCCACCACCCGAAGTGTCATATCCCGGTCGGTGACCACTCCCACTGCGAAATTCCCGTCAAAAACCGGCAAAATCCCCACATTGTCGCTACGCATCTTCTGTGCGGCTTCCTGCACTGTATCGGTTCTTGAAACAAAATCCACTCTGCGGGACATCACTTCTCGGACAAGCATGGCTCAGCTCCAGGTAATAGATTCTACCTATTTTACCACAAATTGCATGCCGTCAGGCTTTTACCCCGTTTCTGCTGCTCCCCCCTTTGTGTGAAAGGGCCTGAAAGACAACCAAAATACTAAACATTTGCAGTACAGTTTGTAAAACCTTTCCACTTGCATTTTAACTATTTTACTTCCATGATTACCATTGCAATCGTGGAAGACGATGTCAGGGCAGCCGCTCTGTTCAAGGAATTGATCGAAAACGAAGAACTTCAGGTCTCCGCTATCTACTACAGCGCGGAGGAGGCTCTTTCTGCAGTTCCTTACACGCTACTTCCGGATATCTTTCTCATAGATATCGGCCTTCCCAAGATGTCGGGAATCGATCTGACCAGATGCCTCAAATCCCGTTTTCCTGACGTGGAGATTATTATTCAAACCGTTTTTAATGATGAATGCAAAATTTTTGAAGCCATTAAGGCCGGGGCTTCCGGCTATCTATTAAAGACCTCGACCAGAGATGAAATAATAAGAGCCATTCGGGAAGTGAAAAACGGCGGATCTTCTCTTTCCGGTTCAGTAGCACGCAAGATTCTCTGCGAAGTAAAGAAGGGTGAAACCGAGAAAACCGCCTCCTTGAGCGAACCGCTGACCGAACGTGAGCAAGAGGTACTTAAAAAGCTCGTGGCAGGATTATCCTATAAAGCAATCGCGGATCATTTTCAGATAAGTATACATACCGTAAACAGCCATATACGGCACATCTACCGAAAAATGCAGGTGACCAGCCGAAGTGAAATAACCGCAAAAATGCTTTCCCAAACTGTAACCTAGCTTCTCATATTTGCTCTTACCACTCTCTGGGCAAGCAGTCTGCACAGAAAAAGAGCGTAGTGCGGATACTCCTTTATTGATTCCACAAATCTGGCCTTGGATATCTCAATCAGCTTGCCGGATGTGAGCGCGATGACAGTAGCGCTGCGATGATTATTGAGCAGAAAGGACATTTCCCCCATAAAAATGTCATCGGATGTGAGAACCGAAACCTGTTTGCCTTTAACATTTACGCTGTATTCTCCGTCAACAATGAAATAGATAAAGTTGCTCTGTTCTCCTTCCTGAAAAACCAGGGTTCCCGGTTCAATGCTTTTTACAGGCACACTTTCGAATAATCCGGGTTTAAGCAGGTTTTCATTCCTGTTGCTGAATTTCATCTTTACTTCAACCTCATTGCCCTTGTCACTGAACACAAGAGAAT
Source organism: Fibrobacterota bacterium (assembly GCA_023436205.1). Taxonomy (GTDB): domain Bacteria; phylum Fibrobacterota; class Chitinivibrionia; order Chitinivibrionales; family Chitinispirillaceae; genus JAEZKC01. Next base: position 3,442 of record JAEZKC010000026.1, on the reverse strand, counting down.
CGGTCATTTTGCGACTGATGGAAATTCCTCTTCCATTTGGAAGCAGAAGATTGCTGGCGTCAAGCGGGTCAGGAATCTCTTTCCAGCAGAATCCGTTTCCTTCGTCTCTAATATGAAAAGTGGCACCTTCGGTTGATAGCGTGTATTCGAAAATCACTTTGCGCGCGGAAATGCGGGGATCCTGGAGCTTTTGTCTTACCAGAGATTGAATATCATGCTCTTCTTCGAGCCATCGTCTCTTTTGATTGAAATCGATTTCACAGTTGCCGTGCTCTATCGCGTTTACAAGCAGCTCAGAGAGCGATACCGCCAGACGAAATTTTTCTGATGTGTCAAACCTATTTGCATTGTAAAGAAAGTTGCAGATTAGGTTCACATAGCATCGGACTTCGTAAAAATCATTGTTGAGAATGAACGTACCGGATATTTCTCTGATGATATCATTGCTGATTTCCCGCTGAAAGAGAATGCGACGGTTCTTAAGTATGATTGACAGGGTTTGAGCGAGGTGCTCCTGCAGGTCGCTGACCATCATGGCAAGGATCAGGTTTGCTCCCCTCACTTCCTCTATGCGTTTCAGGTCGGCGACGGTATCGCAAAGCGCTATGAACCCCCCGTGTAGAAACCAGGGGTCTTTCATCATGTCATCGACAAGGGAGAATGCATCCAGTTGCGGGTCACTCATGTGAATGATCATCAGCTCAGGCATCTCAATAGTCATATAGTTGAGAGCCTCGCTTCTTTCCCCGAGATTGATGCAGCTTACCCTTTCAGAGGGTAAGGAGGAAATAATCGCAAGTACTTTCTCCGTAACTGATGAATTCACAGAGATAAGTGGTATTTTTTTCAACCAATCGGCTCCTGAACAGAAAAATGTAAAAATAACGGGTAAATTGTACGTTTCTGTTTAGAAGAATTAAAGGTTTTTTTATAGACCAGTTATGGCAGGGGTCCGCCCAAGTTAAACGGAAATGGTTTTTCGAGTGTTGATTGCCGGTTTAAGAAACTCAAAGGGTTACAATACGATATTGTCCCATCCGCTCACCCAGAGCGTAGGTCCGCCGGAGTCGAAGGGTAATCTTCTGGTTAACGGCGAAGACGCCTTGTAGAGCACCAATTTCATCTCCCGCCATGGAAACCCATCGAAAATAGGCATCGGAGTCTATCATTCACGCACTCTTTTCACATCTGTTCCAGTTTTCAGGAACAGCTAATCCGAGTTGCCATCACTTGAGCGTAATTAAGACATTATTCAATATATATAGCAAACGGGTTATGTCCAGCTCGGAGGGGTGTAATACCATAACCTGCTGATGCAGAAGTACCCCTATAATATTTCCACCTATCAGGATGGAATCCTTTAAGGGTAATAATAATGTTGCGAATCTTTGGGAATAATGCAAGAATTCCCTTGCGTTCGATTTTTGCTGATTTTATAATTACTGTAATGAATGAAGCAGACCTTAAACAGATGCTTCCCCGGATGGGGAAAACTTTGAAGCTCTATCGGGAAAAGACAGGGCGCAACCAGGGAGACGTGGCTACCGTGGCCGGTATCTCCACCAGTATGCTCAGCCAGATTGAACGGGGGGTGGTTTCCCCTTCGATAGATACGCTTCTACTGGTGTGCCACGCTCTGGATCTGGATGTTTCCGAGCTGTTCAAGGGGATTTATCCCAAACGCCCGTTGAGTATCCACCGGCCCAAAGAACGGCTCTCGATGAAAACGGCGGGAATCCGCTACGAGCAGCTGATCACCGGCAGAAGCGGCGCATTCAACGCTGAACTATTTCTCATGGAGGTTGCCCCGGGGGCAGCATCTACGCTCAGCGACCGGGGGCATGAGGGGGTGGAAATGGGGTATGTTCTTGAGGGTGAAGCTCAGCTCTCGGTGGATAACAAGGAATACACGGTGAGGCAGGGAGACAGTTTCTCATTTGAATCCCATCGTCCTCACAGGCTTCATAATACCGGAACAGTTCCTTTCAAGGCAGTATGGGCAATGTCGCCGCCGCATCTGGATTATTTCACCAATGCGGAAGATTCTTAAGATAGTCAACTGGTTAACAGATATCCGGATCAGGCCGGAGGAGGAGAGGGTATGGGAAAGACGATTACGGAGAAAATCTTCGATGCGCATCAGAAGGATGAGCCGTTTGAAGGTACCAAAGTTCTGTCGCTCGATGTGGTCATGTGCCATGAGATTACAACACCTGTGGCCATTGCTGATCTTGAGTGGCGGGGGAAAGATCGTGTGTTCGATGCCTCTAAAGTAAAGGCCGTGATCGACCATGTCACTCCCTCCAAGGATTCCAAAAGCGCAACCCAGGCAAAGATTCTGAGAGACTGGGCTCACCGGCACAACATCAAAGATTTTTTTGATGTCGGCTACAATGGCGTCTGTCATGCGCTTTTTCCGGAGAAGGGGTTTATCCGTCCCGGTTACACGGTGATCATGGGTGACAGCCACACCTGCACTCACGGAGCTTTCGGCGCTTTCGCCGCAGGAGTGGGTACTACTGATCTGGAAGTGGGTATTCTCAAGGGTGTCTGCGCCTTCAGACCGCCTAAAAGCATTCGGGTTGACATAACAGGCAAGATGCCCAAGGGTGTCTATGCAAAAGATGTCATCCTCGAGGTGATTCGTCAGCTCACAGTGAACGGGGCAACGGATCATGTGATCGAGTTTCGCGGACCGGTCGTGGATTCCATGTCTATGGAAGAAAGAATGACTCTGTGCAACATGGCGATCGAAGCCGGAGGAACCTCGGGACTTTGCATGCCCGACAGGGTGACAGCCGAGTATCTTTGGCCATTCATTGCCGCTGATTACAAAAGCGACATTAATGCGGCTGTCAAGGATTTCTCCAAGTGGCACTCCGATCCCGATGCTCAGTATGCAAAGGTGGTCTCTATCGATGTGTCATCTCTTGAGCCGGTTGTCACAGTTGGTTATAAACCCGATCAGGTAAAGAAAATCAAGGAGCTTTCTGATCAGAAAATCAACCAGGTGTATCTCGGTAGCTGTACCAACGGAAGAATATCCGATTTGAGGATCGCTGCCGCAGTTACCAAAGGTAAGAAGCTTGCTCACGGGGTAAGAGGAATCGTGAGTCCGGCTACTCCGGCTATCTACCGTCAGGCAATGGAGGAGGGACTGCTCGCGACTTTCATGGATGCCGGCTATTGCGTGTCAAATCCCACTTGCGGAGCGTGTCTGGGCATGTCAACAGGCGTTCTTGCCGAGGGAGAAGTGTGCGTGTCCACTACCAACCGTAATTTCAACGGTCGTATGGGTAAAGGTGGTATGGTGCATCTTGCTTCCCCTGCCAGCGCGGCGGCCAGCGGAATCACCGGACATCTGACAGATCCCCGGGAGTATGTGGGATAGCCAGAGGACAGAGGCCAGAAGCCAGAAGCCAGAAGCCAGAAGCCAGAAGCC
>JAEZKC010000094.1 GCA_023436205.1 Fibrobacterota bacterium | reverse complement strand
CCCGCGAACGCCACCGACCTCATGGCGACCCTGTCCTACCAGCGCGCGATCCTCGGTGGTCAACTCGGCGAGGGTTCGGCCATCGCCGTCGCCATGATCCCCTTCCTGCTCGGCGCCATCATGATCTCGTGGTTCGGCCTGCAACGCCAGAAATGGCAGCAGGGAGCGGACCAGTAGCTTACGGATCGACGGAGAGACCCCATGGCCCTCACCCTTGCTGCAAGAAACAGAAAGGCCGCCAAGGCATCCGACGATGCGGACGGCATGGCCTATCTGGAAACGCTGCCGAAGCGTCTCGTCTATCTCTACCTGCCGCTGACGATCATCCTGTTCGTCCTGCTGTTCCCCTTCTACTGGATGACCCTGACATCCTTCAAATCCACGGCGGAGCTGACGGACTTCAACACCTTCAATCCGTTCTGGGTCTGGCAGCCCACGCTCAGTCACCTCAAGGACCTCTTGTTCGGGTCCAACTACCCGCGGTGGCTGCTGAATACGATGATGGTTTCGGTGGCGGCGACCTTCCTGTCGCTCTGCGCCAGCGTGATGGCGGCCTATGCCATCACGCGGATACGGTTCCGCGGCGCGCGTTTCGTTGGCGTGATGATCTTCTTCGCCTATCTCGTGCCGCCCTCGGTGCTGTTCATTCCGCTGGCGCTGGTCGTATCAGCCTACGGCCTGTTCGACAGCCCATTCGCTTTGATCCTCACCTATCCAACCATCCTCATTCCCTTCTCGACCTGGCTGCTCATCGGCTATTTCAAGACCATCCCCTACGAGCTTGAGGAATGCGCGCTGATGGATGGCGCATCGCGCCTCCAGATCCTCCTGAGGATCATCCTTCCGTTGGCCGTTCCCGGCCTGATCTCGGCCGGCATCTTCTGCTTCACGCTGTGTTGGAATGAGTTCATTTATGCGCTGGTCTTCATCCAGTCCGAGGCCAACAAGACGGTGCCGATCGCCATCGTGACGGTCTTCACCGACGGCGACAATTACCGCTGGGGCTCGCTTATGTCCGGCGCGCTGGTGGGCTCCCTGCCGATCTGTCTTCTGTACTCGTTCTTCGTGAACCACTACGTCTCGTCGCTGACAGGAGCCGTCAAGGAATAGCCTAGGCTGAAGTCAGGCCGCGAAGTCGGTTCCGGAGCAATCGGGTGCAAGCCAGCCAACTTGGCGTTGTGCGGGCTTGCCTTTCCGTTGTCGCTAGAGACCTAGATCGGGCCATGCGTCAACCAAACGTCAACTGCAACCGGTTGCACCGACCCCGCTATCAAGTTCGTCCGCATCGTCAAGGCAGACGGCGCGAATGTGCGCACCTCCACCCTTACGTTCGCCTAGCCGGCACGCACCAGCTCGCCTTGCGAGTGGCGCATTAAGGCTCGCGCCTCTTCCTCTTTCCCGAAGCACACGACAGTTCGGTGCTCCCCGCGCAGCACCCTGGTCGTCGTCCGGGGCGCGATGGGGGGATAGAAGGGCAGCTGGGAAATCTCCCGTGCCAGGTCCGGATGGATCGCGACCTGGAAGGGGTATTCCCGCTCCAACTGCCCACGGCTGAATTCTCCCTTCCGCCGCATGATCAGTCCCCCAGCGCATGGCGGCGCCGGCGAAAGCCGGAGGACGAATCGGCCTGGATGCGGGACATCTCGTGCTCAAGGTAGGCCTGCCCCACCAGCAGAGCCCGGATCGTTGCCCGCGCGTCGCCGTCGCAGGCGGCGAGGGCCTCGTCTATCTCTGCATCGCTGACGTCAAAAGGGTCTCGCTCGGCGGGCTGGGGCTCGCTCGACATGGTCATCTCCGGCGCTGATCTGCGCCTATCGATTCCATGAGAACGAAAAGAGAACAAGCCACGAGATATAGGGGCTCGCGCGCTCTCCAAGGTGTGGGCACCGCTTAACCTATTTGAGGGCCGAATTAATTAGGTTGGCGAGCCGCGCTGCCGCCAGCGCCGCCCGGGCGCGAGCGATGTTCCGAGCGCCCGTTTCATAGTCCCGGGTGAGGAGGACCGGGTTCGGTCCGTTGCCGACTGGCGGCGCATAGGCAAATTGCTTCGCGACTTCGAAACTCTCCTGTGCCCAGGCCTCGGGGTCGACCACCTGCGCCGCCGCGGGGCTCACCTTGATGTCTGCGATCCCATCGTTGTCCGCGTCGAACACTGCGCCGGCCGGCGAGACATAGCCGCCGAGGATGCGATCCCAATAGGCATGTAGAGCGATGGATTCGCCTGTCACCGGGATAACGCTCTCGGCATTGCCTCCAGCGTCGCCATCCGGGATCTCGCGGGTGTACCGGCCCACGCCGTGCAGTGGCTGGTGCAGGTCCCCGACCAGGTGCAGCATCCACACCAGGTCGTAGGAGCGCACATCGTCCGTGGCGCCAGACGTGGGCGGAAGAGCGGCGATCATCAGCTTCAGCTGCGTGACCGCGTCAACTGGATCCGGCTGCGGCAGGGGCGAGCCGTCGGGCGTATAGAGCACGTCCTTGTAATGCCAGAAGGAATGCTGGTTGCGGTCGGCGTAGCCGATGTTCTGCCCTGCGGCCGGCCCGGTCACTTTGTCCCGGGTGAAGTTGTAAGCCTTCGTCTTGATGTCGCGGCCCAGGTGGCCGCATGGACGAAGGCGTAGAGCTTAGCCGTGTTCGGGTCGGGGGCTGCGGTGGCCCACTTCGGATAGTCCGGATTGAGGCGGAGCAGCGCGTCGACCTTGTCCTTCACGGGCGCGTCGAGGTGCTTATA
>JAEZKC010000102.1 GCA_023436205.1 Fibrobacterota bacterium | reverse complement strand
TCGAGGTTATCACCGGAACCGATGGCAGCACAAGAGTGACATCACCTGATGGTACTATTACCGAAACCTTGGAGGGACCTGATCCCCGCTTCGGAATGCAGGCCCCCATAGTGAAGAGAAAAACAATTACCACCCCTTCGGGGCTGGTGCACACAATGACCTCAAGCAGAGGAGCTGTCCTTGAGGACAAAGACGACCCGTTCAGTATCCAGACCCTGATCGATTCTGTAACCATAGATGGAAAACTGTATATCACCACCTACGATGCTCAATCAAAAACTATTACCAGTACGACTCCTGCAGGCCGTCAAAGCGTAACGCTCATGGATGAAAAAGGTAAGGTAACCCGATCTGAAATTTCTGGCCAGCTCCAGGTTGATTATAGTTACGATACTAAAGGACGTCTTACCTCAATAACTCAGGGCGCAGGTGCACTGGCACGACAAAACGTCATCAGCTATGATCAAAACGGCTATATGGAAAGCATGACCGATGCGTTTGGACGTAGTGTCAGCTTTATCTATGATCCTGCTGGAAGGATTGTACAGGAGACCCGCCCTGATGGCAGGCAGGTTTCTTACAGTTACGACAAGAATGGTAATCTGAGCACATTAACCCCTCCGGGAAAGCCTGACCATGGATTTGATTATACCAATGTCAACACACTCGATACCTATACTCCTCCTAATGTTGGTGCAGGAAGCAATTTTACCCATTACAGCTACAATCTTCATAAGCAGCTCACCGCACTTTCCAGACCCGATGGGCAGATGCTTGATTTTGAATACGACAATATCGGGCGATTGACTCAAATCAATTTGCCAAACGGACAGATCAGCTACATTTTCAGTGATACCAGCAATGCTCTGAGAAGCATAGTCTCTTCCGATGGTGCTCTCTCCTACAGCTACGATGGTGGGTTGACAACAGATGTGGAGTGGTCGGGGCTGGTTGACGGCAGTGTGGGAGTTACCTTCAATTCCGGGATGCAGATTGTATCCCAGAGTATCAATGGAGGAGATGATGTCTCGTTCGGTTACGATGATGACGGGCTTTTGGTGAGCAGCGGAGAGATGGTTTTAAACCGCGATGTCCAGAACGGGCGGCTCAATGGTACCACTCTGGAGAGTATAGGAGATTCCTACAGCTATAACGAATTTGGCAATCAGATCACTTACAGTGCATCAGTGGGAGGAAGTCTGCTCTATGAGGCATCCCACACTGGAATCGACAAACTGGGCCGCATCACCTCCCGTACTGAAACGGTGGACGGACAGACGGTCAGTTATTCCTATCATTATGATGAGGCCGGCCAGCTCACTGAGGTATACCGCAACGGAACTCTCTACTCTCGTTACGGCTATGATGATAATGGTAATAGAACCGACTACTTCGGGCCATCAGGTACTGTTACGGCAGGCTTTGATGATCAGGACCGCATGCTCTCCTATGGAAGCACAATTTTCCAGTACAGCGCCAACGGGGAGCTCCAGAGCAAAACCGACAACAACGGCACTATCCAGTATGAGTATGATGTCTTGGGAAATCTGAAGACAGTTGCCCTTCCAAATGGTACATTTATAGAGTATCTTGTAGACGGTCGCAACCGCCGTATCGGGGTAAAGGTTAATGGCACTCTGGTGAAAGGGTTCCTCTACCAGGACCAGCTCAATCCGGTGGCAGAGCTTGACGGGTCAGGGAACGTGGTGTCCCGTTTTGTGTACGGCACCAAGATGAATGTCCCGGACTATATGGTAAAAGGCGGAGTAACCTACCGGATAATAAGTGACCATTTGGGAAGTGTGAGGCTAGTGGTGGATGCCCAGACCGGTGCTGTTGCTCAGCGGATGGATTACGACGAATTCGGCAACGTGCTCCTTGACAATAACCCGGATTTCCAGCCGTTCGGCTTTGCGGGCGGGCTTTACGATCATCGCACTGGACTGGTAAGATTCGGGGCGAGAGATTACGATGCGGTGATAGGGAGATGGACGTGTAAGGATCCGATCAGGTTTGAGGGTGGGGATGGGAATCTTTACAGGTATTGCGGTGGGGATCCGGTGAATTTGGTGGATCCGGAGGGGGATTTTGCCTGGATTGCTGCTGGCGCTGTAATCGGTGCAGCCATAAATGTAGGGATGACCTACATTGCGAATGGTGGTCAAGTAACAACACAGCAGCTCATAGCTGCAGCAGCAAGCGGTGCAATCTCTGGTGCTATTGGAGCAGTAGCTGGACCGTTGGGCGGAACTATTGCTCGAAGCATTGGCGCGACTTCGACCGGTTTAGTTGCTTCGATTTCGGCAGGGTTGATATCAGGAGGTGGAGCTGCAATTGGACAGACAGTAGCAAACTCTATTGACCCATGCAATGCAACAAACCCCCTGAATGCAGCATTATTCGGAGCTGTTGGTGGGGGATTAGCAAAAGGCCTTTTTCCAACTAAAAATTTAAATACATGGGCACAGGCCACATCCTTTGCGCCAAAAACGGTTAGTGGACTTTTTGGAAGCTCTAATGCTTGGTTAAATGTCGGGTCATTCGCTGCATCTTCTGGTGTTGGAGCTGCATCGAATTTTCCTTCGATCAATCCATTTCCTTAAATGAGGGGTTTATGAGAGTAGTTGAGTTTATACCTTTAATACTATGGGGATTTTTAGTAGGGTTTTTAGGTTGGGGTAGTTGTTTCAGATTAAGTGAGCCTATTAGCAACTGGCTTCTATCTGGAAAGAAAAGCCAATCAATTATAGATGTTCTTACAAGGGCTATTGTGGTTGTATTTTTATTGTATGCCAATTTTCTAACTTTGACAATTTTACCCATATTTCTACGAGTTATAGGGGAAGCTGATGACTTCAATTTGGTATGGCGTGATATGTTTGGTACTTTATTTATAAGTTCACTATTTGGCTTTTTTACTTGGGGATTTTTTCGTCGTCTCAAATATAACAATTAATTCTGGAGAGCTCGAGATTCTCTTTTTACTTTTGTCCTCTTGTTCTTTTGTTTTGAAAACCAAAGCATGGTCTTTAGTATAAAACTCAACTTACCAGTAATAATTGCAAAAGTCAAAATTTGTGCCATTGCCCAGCGGAAGGATTACGTAAAGTTCGGTAGTGTGCCCCTTGAGAATAACCTGAGAATTCTCCCGATTCCATCAGGTTGTTCGGGTATACGGGAGGGATTTACGAATATCGAGTTATTGGGATACTTAACAAAGAATTAGATGTATGGAGAGTAAAAAGCAAGTTTTTGCTGTAATACGTATAAAGATATTTTGACGTATAAAGATGCCTTTATTGTGAAAGAGATTTTACCTACTATTGAAGATGCGGAGCTCGAAATAGCAAGACTGAATAAAATTAACTCTGAAAAAGGTGTATTATACTTTTGGCAGGCTACTAGGTTTTATCCTCACGGGAGGTCTATTCCAGAATAGTTTATCTTATACAATTTCACAGTCTATGTCGCCATCGCACTAAATATAACCCTCCACTTCCGTTTTTGCTATGATGATAACGGCAACCGAACTGACTTTTTCCGACTTTTAGGTTCTATACTGCCGGTCTCGATGACCAGGACCGCATGCTCTCCTACGGAAGCACAAATTGAACAGCGGCACCACCCAGTACAACTACGATGTTCTAGGAAACTTGAGGACAGTAACCCTTCCAAATGGTACATTTATACAGTATCTTATAGACGGCCGCAACCGCCGCATCGGTGTAAAAGTTAATAACACTCTGGTGAAAGGTTTTCTCTACCAGGACCAGCTTAATCCAGTGGCTGAGCTTGACGGATCAGGTAACGTGGTGACGAGATTTGTGTACGGCACTAAGATGAATGTCCCGGACTACATGGTGAAAGGCGGGGTGACTTACCGGATAATAAGTGACCACCTGGGAAGTGTGAGGCTGGTGGTGGATGCCCAGACCGGTGCCATCGCCCAGAGGATGGATTACGACGAGTTTGGTAATGTGCTCCTTGACAATAACCGGGGTTTCCAGCCCTTTGGGTTTGCAGGCGGGATTTACGATCATCGCACGGGACTGGTGAGATTCGGGACGAGAGATTACGACGCGGTGACGGGGAGGTGGACGTGTACTCATGTTTACTGATTTAATCGTATTTAAAGGGGCCTTAATGGAATGGAACAAGAATTAATTTATTACAAAAGGTTGCTTCTTGAAAAGTTCAGGTTTTTCAATCTTACTATTAACAATGAAACCATAACTTTTGTGCATTCTCAAAAAGATGTTAAAGACTGGCGAGCAGATTTGCGAAAAATATTAAATAATATACAAAACGATAACAGTTTACACTCTAATGACATTATTATCGCTCATATCTGTGGACAGTTGGGGTTGTTAGGTTATGTAAATGTTTTTGAATTGGCATGTGATGTATATGAAGGTGTTATCAAAATTAATAAATTTATAATCGAGGATGAGATAGATAACAAAGAACAGGTAGATGGATTCGGGCACTATGGTTTAGATCGTATTAATATAAATGATATAAATATTTGAAATCATACTTGGAAAATGCATTGGCAGGAGTGAATTCGTAATGAGGTGAATATATCGACCGACTTGCAAGAAATCCATTTGCCAAATGGCTAGGTCAGCAACAACTACAGCGACATGACCGGAAGCACCTTGAGGGGTAAAGCTAGAGTAGGTTAGCGAGCAGTCACGATTCGGTCACCTATTCAGAATCGGTGCATGTTGAAAACGGTGAACAGTTTACCGTTCCGGACGGACGCTATCTGCGCGTCAAGGCGAGTTTCAGGCGCTCGCCTGCGGGAGAGAGCCCCATCCTGTATGAATTCAAGGTCGCCACACGCAACCACCCATTTACACCTTATGAGAATATTGCTCCCAGTGTGTCTGCGGGAATCGATCTCAGGATAGCCCTGCCGGTCGACAGCGTAGAGCTGCGGGGCACTGTATGCGATGACGGCAACAGTGCCGAAGGTCAGCAGGTACGCTGGAGGAGAATCGATCAGAACAATGGTACCGTGTCTTTTGGGGATAGTACCTCGTCAGTTACAACTGCACATTTTGATGCTGAAGGCATCTATTCACTCGTTCTTAATGCCTGTGATGGAATTGCCTGCAGTGAGGATACCGTATTAGTCAAAGTTGATCCGGTAAACCAACCACCCGTTTTTATCTCTGAACCAGTTACATCGGCTTCCGAAGAGGAACTTTACATCTATCAGGCAGCTGCCCACGATACCGATCTGGTGGATATACTCCGTTACTCTCTTGAAAGCGCACCTTCAGGAATGAGCATTCAGCCCTATACCGGGTACATTGAATGGACCCCCAGCGATACCGATGGCGGTGATCATTCAATCATCATTATTGCAGATGATAACCATGGTGGCATTGCCCGACAGGATTTTATTCTTAGCTGGAATGTCAATTGACGCAAATACCGGAGCAATTCAATGGGTACCTTCGGAAATTCAGGCCGGACAACATGGTGTGCATGTGGTTGTATCTGATGGCCGCGGAGGTGTAGCCGAACAGACTTTTGCCGTTGCAGTGGCAGAATCGCTCAGCGTTGCTCCAGTTATCTCTTCACTGCCGCTTCTGAATGGCAGGGAAGAAACCCTATATTCATATACAGTTTCCGCATCCGATGCCGATCAAGACCCCCTTGTCTTCCGGCTTCTCCAGTCACCCGCAGGTATGGCTATCGACTCTGTAAACGGAAACGTCACTTGGATGCCTGCGGTTGGTCAGGCAGGTGTTCATGATGTATCCATCTCAGTGCTGGGCAGGCGGGGCAGGCAGGCAGATCAGGCATGGCAGTTCACAGTAAGATCTCTACAGAATATGCCGCCGGTATTCGTTTCCACTCCGCCTTCAGAAACTGTTCAGGACCAACTTTACACCTACGATGTGCAGGTGCAGGATCCAGACGGGGATCACTTGCTTACCGGTTGCTTTCTGCTCCTGAAGGAATGTCTTTTACCGATGGGCTAATTGAATGGGTACCGTCCAATGCTCAGGTGGAAACCGCTTATACAGACATAGAATTAAGTGATGGTCTGAATACTGTAATTCAGAGTTGTACTATCAGTGTTGCAAATGTGAACGATCTGCCGATAATCACTTCAACTCCGCCTTCTGCAGCGGTCATCGGCCTTGATTACGAGTATAATGTCATTGCAAGCGACCCTGATGGTGACAATCTGCTCTATGCACTGGACATTGCTCCGCCGGGAATGACTGTTTCATCGGAGGGCGTTGTCCTTTGGTCGAAAACAGAAGTCAGGACGGATGGTGAACTGGTCCGCTTGAAAGTGAGTGACAATGCTGGCGGCGAGGTATTTCAGGAGTGGACCATCTCAGTGCAGCAGGATCAGGAACCTCCAGCCGTATCCATTCATTTCTCCATGAACCCTGTGCTCCCCATGTCAAGTGTTCAGGTAACGGTTGAAGCATTTGACAATGTGGGTATTAGAGAGATCGGACTTTCTGTTGATGGAGAGGAGATTGTTCTTGATGAAAATAACAGCTTCAGCTATCAGACCGGTCAGGTTGACACTGCTCTGTTTGAGGCCTGGGCGATTGACAGTAACGGTAACCAAGCCGCAAGTACCGGTACACTGGTAGTCTCATCGGAAGCTGATACTACTGCGCCGGTGGTAACTGTCTCGTTCTCTCCCGCAGTACCAGCGATCGGTGATATCGTCTCGTATCAATTCAGTGTAGATGATCCCTTGCAAGTTGACGCAGAGAGAGTCTGGCTGAAAGTAGATGGAGTGTATATACCTCTTATAAATGGCCAGGGTCAGGCCAAGGTGCTGCGCCTGGGTGTTCACAATGTGATCGCGACCGCCTACGATCTCAGCGGAAATTATGGTGAAGCAACTACCAGCTTCAATGTGTCTGTTTCAGGATCTGATGCCACTCTGCCCACTGCAGTCATCACATCGCCTGCGACCGATTCCACCTTTTCCGGTGATATCGAAATTATCGGTACTGCTGCCGATACAAATTTCGCTTTCTACAAGCTAAGTTACCGATCTAAGGACAAGGCATCCTACATTGAGTTCGCTCGGTCTGAGATAGCGGTCGCAAATGGTCTGGTAGGGTCGTTCAATGGCTCCATGCTGGAAAACGACGATTACGAACTGCGGCTGGATGTGTTTGACAAATACGGCAATATCGCATCTGCGGTGAGAACCGTGCGGGTGACAGATCAGCTAAAAAACGGTATATTTACCCTCTCCTTTGAAGACCTGCAGATCCCGCTTCCAGGCATGAATCTGGATATCCTGCGCACCTATGACAGCCGCGATAAATACCAGGGTGATTTCGGTGTGGCCTGGAAGCTTGGCATAAGGACCTTGTCTCTCAGTGAAAACTGTATCACCGGTGAAGGGTGGCAGGTACAGAAGGATCTTTTTGACTCGTCCTATTACCTGAAAGTGGAGCAGTTGCCTGTCGAAACTCCAGAAGAGACCATGTGGCTTCTGAATTTCACCGGCTGCTATAACGCGTTCAAAAAGGATGAGGCGGAGTTTGAAACAGATCCACAGACCGGTGATATCATTAAAATCAACAAATACGCATTCATTCCCCGCAGACTTTCAGCAAGTACTGTTTTTAAAATACCTGAAATGAACAGTATCGAAACCTACTGCTATGAAGGACTGTATGACCCGGAAGAGGAGTTCTGGTACAATGTGACAGATAATAAGCTGTCTGGTCTTGTCTTTGAGAAAATCTGGAAATTTCCGATCTTATCGGTCACCTAGTAAACAGGATATTGCTTGCTGCCAGCATGCCCAATAGGTAAAAGATGATCCTTAGTAAAAATCCATTTTTCATTTGGCTGCTATTATTATGTTCACACATTCCTTCTCTCGCCGTAGCTCCAAATGTGAAAGCTTTCGAGCAGGAGATGTATCCCTGTCTTTCAGTCAGATCGCAGAGAGAGAACAATCTGGCTGAGCTTCAGACATTTTGATAGTAAGGCTGTTTTGGGTTACGTTCCTTACAAAGAATAAGATATTTTTGGAATACCATATGAATAATAATAAATTGCCAGAAACACCAAATGATGTACAATCCAGACAGTTTACTAATTATTTAGCCGAAAGCCCTCAAGATTTTCGTGATGCTTTGCAGGTTTCAACGGGTTGGTCAGATTGTGAAATTAGAGCCACTATAAGAACAGTTGATATAAAAGACGATGTATATATGTCACTTTGTAGAAAAGATGGCTATAAACAATATTTCGAACCTAAAACAAGAGCATATAATGAGTTTGGAAGAGGGGGTAAATTACAATATGAAACTAGAAAAGAACTTATAATAGAAAAACTTGAGAAATGGAATGGCTCTTCTTGGGAAATTATCTACTAAGGGGTTAAAAATGATTATTACATTGGGTTGGAAAAATTTCCAAATTGAACTGGATTCTGAAGAGATCGATCAAATACTAGACTTAATGAAAATTGAGATAAATTGGAGACAGTCAACCTTATTGGAAACGCCTGAAGACAAAAGATATTTTGAATGTCTTTCTCAAGCATATCGAAAGTGGGAAGATATTAGATGTTATGATGAATATGGCTTATCCGAAATAGATTTACTTTATATTACAGTTCGAACATTAGTAAATGCGATTGGTTGGAGTAGTGAACGAGATAAAGGTTGGCCAGAGAATGTAGATTGGAAAAGTATACAAACATATTATGATTTAAAGAATAAAATTATAACCCCGATTTCTGACTTACTATCATATTTTTTGAATATAGATGGTGGCTTAAGTATTAAAGATTCATATATACCGAAAAAGAATTAGTTTAATTTTGCAACCATGCTCAGAATAAACATTGTAGTGTTTAAAACTGATTCTTATGCTTGAATCAGATTGTTCAAGTTACTAAAATTAAATGTGTGCCTTGTGAGTACTTGCATGTGTAAAAGTTTGCAAGCAGATCCCTTCAGTTCTTGTTTCACTGCAGCTACTAGGCTTGTGCATTGCAATAATTTTGGTCTAGGATATATTATGATCGCAAATAAAAAAAATCTTCATTTTCTTTTTTTATTATGTTCACACATTCCTTCTCTCGCCGTAGCTCCGAATGTGCAAGCTTTCGAGCAGGAGATGTATCCCTGTCTTTCATTTAGATCGCATTGGCGGTTACCTCTGCCCGGTGAAGTATTATGAGGAGTTACCTTTAACTGAAACAGGAGAACAACTAATGGAGAAAAGTGAACAAATAAAGTGGCATATCGGGTTTTGGATTAATATGGCTCTTGAAAAAAGTGAAAATCATAGCTACCCCATGCAAAATTTTCGAGTATTAATGAAAACGTTTCAGGTGTCTTTTGATGAGGCGAAAAAATACTATGATGAGTTAGTTGAAATGGGTGTACTTGTACAAGTGAAGCAATTTGATGAAAAAACAGATGGCAGTGATATCATTTATGAGTCAAAAGACTTAGTTCCAGAGGAATGGTATAAAAGGAATAAAGCATAGGCTTTTATTTATAGATCCTTGTGGGCTTCAAGTCCGCTATGATAAACCTGTTAAAATTAAGCAGCTGCAATGGGAAACATCACCAGGTGTTTGGGAAATATTAGAAATCAAACCAGATGGGACGCGTAGATGGCGGTTACCTCTACCTGGAGAAATATTGTGAGGTGTTTAATGAACTGAAACAGGAGGACAACTATGGATAAAAGTGAACAAATAAAAAGGCATATCGGTTTCTGGATTAATGGTGCCAGAATCACATCTGATAATTGTAATTATTTTATGGCAAGCTATCGAGTAATAATGAAAACATTTCAGGTGTCCTTTGACGAAACGAAAAAATTCTATGATGAATTAGTTAAAATGGGTGTACTTGTACAAGTGAGACAATTTGATGAGAAAACAGACGGTAGTGATATTATTTATAAGTCTAAGAAGTTAGTTCCGGAGGAATGGTATAAAAAAATAAAGCATAAGCAATAAATATAGATCCTTGTGTAATTCGAGCAGGTGAGAATCGCAAAAAGCGATTACTGTGAGCCTGCTAACGGATATTTTGAACCTGCTGTTCATGCAAACAATTTCGGAGACCCTTTGGATTATGAGGGTGGTGGTCCCCAAGTCTTATATGATAAACCTGTTAGGATCAAGCAGTTGCAATGGGAAACATCACCAGGTGTTTGGGAAATACTAGATATCAAACCAGATGGGACGCGTATTTGGCGGTTACCGCTACCTGGTGAAGTATTATGAGGAGTTACCTTTATCTGAAACAGGAGAACAACTATGGAGAAAAGTGAACAAATAAAGTGGCATATCGGGTTTTGGATTAATATGGCTCTTGAAAAAAGTGAAAATCATAGCTACCCCATGCAAAATTTTCGAGTAGTAATGAAAACGTTTCAGGTGTCTTTTGATGAGGCGAAAAAATACTATGATGAATTGGTTGAAATGGGTGTACTTGTACAAGTGAAACAATTTGATGAAAAAACAGATGTTAGTGATATCATTTATAAGTCAAAAGACTTAGTTCCAGAGGAATGGTATAAAAGGAATAAAGCATAAGCTTTTATTTATAAATCCTTGAATAACTCGAGCAGGTGAGAAGTGAATTCATGAAAAATTCCTTATTCGGAAATTGTAATTTGAACAAAAATGATGATAAGTAATAAAGCATTCCTGATTTGCCTACTTTTTTTATATACGCATATACCTGTTGCAGCCGAAGCCCTAAATGTGCAAGCTTTCGAGCAGGAGATGTATCCATATCTTTCAGTCAGATCGCAGAGAGAAAGCAATCTGGCCAAGCGACAAAGCATAAAGAGGCCATCCCAGGAGCAGCTTTTCAAAGTCGCCGCGCTTTGGAAAGAGCTCTCCCCTGAGTTCAAAGCCGCCTACACACAGTCTATTGAAATACCTTCCAGTTTCAAATGTATCGGTCCCCGGGTTTCGGGGTGGAGATCTACTTTACCACAAACGGTATTGATGCCGTCGACAGCAGCGACAGCTGGGGTTGCGATACGGCAGACTGGCGACTGCGCCTGAACCAACCCAATAATGTGCCAGACTATGTTGACGAAGTGGCCTGGGCAATCGACAGTGCCTGGTCTATGGAGGTTGTGCGGTTTGGCTTTAAAGCCCCTTACGGAATAGTATCCAGTGTTCACCAAAGCCCTAACTACAAAGTGATCATTGAGGAGATGGGTGGCTATTACGGGTTGACCTATTTTGCCGGTCTGCTGGATGGGGATACCACCGGAACCAGAAGCATTGTGACCATCAGAAACGAGTGGCAGGGCTGGGATATAAATGAGATTGTAGATTACCAGAGCCACCCTGAAAAAGCGATCCGCATCACCTGTGCGCACGAATTTTTCCATGCAGTTCAGTTTTCAATGGTGCACAGCGTAATTGAAGATGTGTACCTTGACAAATTTCCGATCTCCTGGCTTGAGGCCACCGCTACACTGATGGAAGAGCTGGCTTTTGATTACATAAATGACTATACCCAGTATCTGCTCGAATACTTCAATAAACCGGCAGGGTTCAGCTTTTTCAGTCAGAATGATGACTATGATTTTTATGCTAATAACATACTGACGCTCTATCTGTATCACAAAAGCGGCAGAGGCATCGATTTCATTAAAGAAATTTTTGAATCCAATTATGATACTGTTTCAACTATCAGCAGTCTACTTGAGAAAGCATCTGTCAGTGCGGGAACAACCTGGCCGGAACTGCTGAGCAAATTTCATACGGAATCCTTCTATACAGGAGAACGAGCCGATTCCGGACTTTTTGTGCCGGACTCCAGAATAATCGATGAGCTGAACTATGTAAAGGGAGAATGTTTAATCGGGCTTGCTTCTACTAAAAATATCCTCCCTTATGGAGTGCAGATCTTTTCTGCGCTCAAGCCCACCGGGCTAAATGAGAGCTTTCTGCAGGTACGCTGCACAATGGAAGGCGCTCCCGAGGTCAAACCTGTTTTAAAATTGATGCTCACTGGCGGTGCAAGAGATACCATTATCTCCTCTGCAGATATGCACTTAAACTCACTGTCCATTATTACAGACTGGGGTGACCATTCAGAAGCCATCGCCGTGATCACTAACGGAAGCTATGATCAGAATATAACGGTAAGCACCCTTTTCAGTGATGAACTGCTTACAACGGATAATTGGCGGTTTTCAAAAGGCAGCCCTTACGTACATCCCGGGATAGCTATACAGAAGAACGCTGTTGTGGTGCCGAACGGCAACTGTTTTGTAGAGCTCTACACGCTAACGGGAAAACGGGTATACTCAGAAAGCGTTGCCGGTCCGGCAGTATTTAAACTTTTTGAGTATAATACGATCTCAAATGGTGCCTATATCGCAAAGGTAAGGTGGGGGAGAGAAACTGTAGAGAAAATTGTTATGAAAAGAAGAGGTGCTTTGTAACAGCTGACCTTATTCGTGACCTGTCCTCTGCGCTTTATATTCTGGCCTTCGATCTTTCGTTCTGATTCCCTGCCGCACGTAGAAGAAATCTATCAAACAACCGCCACCTCCTCTACTGCACCAGCATGTTTCCTCCTTTCGCTGCAGTAATATTTCTTGTAGTACTCCGGGTCCTCTATAAAGGCTGCACTGGCGAATTCCTTGATGGTAGCCTGTGCTCTCAGGCAGAGTGTCACCAGCCGGTTCTGGCGTGCCACAAGTGCATTCTGCGGAATGCCGTTTACGACCACTACTCCTTTGCGCTTAAGAAGTGACAGCACCCGGTTGGAGATTTCCTGGAGGTTGTCGGAGGTCAGTTCTCTCCCAGCAGGGCGGATCTGTCTTGAAAGCTGGGGGAATTCCTGAATGATTGAGATCAGGTCGAGGCAGCTGGTGAGAAGAGCGGTTTTGCTGTTTGTACGCGGGATCCTGCGCATCTTGATTGCTGCCCGCTTGCTCCCTGAATTCTTTACCACATACCCCGCCACCGCTTTGAGCAGCTTGCGGTCGCTCTTTACCTTTTCAAGATCTCTGTTAAACGCCGCCAGAACCTGCGGCGACTTTAGTTTGGTCCCGGTGCGCTCGCCGTGCACCAGAACAAGATTTTCAAACTGACATACGAACACAGGAAATCGCTCCCAGTTAAATCCCGCTTTTTCGACACAGCTCTTGTCAATCTGCACCCGGGCCAGAACTTTCGAATGCTCCTCAATGAAATCTTTAATAGACATGGCAGGCCGGCGGAGATCCGCATCCCCAAGTCTATCCACTTCCTTGTCCACCTGCTTCTGAATGTTTATCATTACAACGGCTCCTCTCCAAAAAGAAGTGAGGGAAAGCACCGCCTCCCCTCACTCATACCGATCTACCTGTGTACCCATTTTACACAGGATCAACCATGGTACTATTGTTCGACTGTAAGCTTCTGCTCAACCTGTTCTTCAGGCTCGTTCTCATCTGTTTCTGATGAAGAATCGTTCCTTTTTGATTTTACTGAGTAGTAGCGATGATAGTGCTCTGCATTATCATAGAAGGCGGCATTGGCGAATTTGCGAATGTTCGCAAGTTCTTTCATGCACAGTGTGACGATCCGGCTCTGCCTGTCGACAGCTTCACTGGGAGGCAGTCCGTTTTCCACCACAAAGCCTCTTCTTGATAGAAGTTCCACCGCACGGTTACGTGCGCTGTGCAGAAAGGCAATGTCCACTAGCACACTCATAGGCCTAATCTGGCATATAAGCTGCGGATGGTTTTCCAGAACCTTGCTCATGGCAACAGAATCGGTCGCACAGTCGACCGCGCTGGAGCCGCTGGATAGACTCTGGTAGATCTTGCGCAGCTTGGAATCATCAGTGACATCGATGACATGGCTGAATACCAGACGCATCATCTTGCAGTCATTTTTGATCTGCTCAAGCAGGCTGTTGTACTCTTCCTTTTCCGCCGAATTTTCGGGGATGTCCACAAGGCGGGCGCCGTGTGAAAGCACGAGCATTTCAAGCATCGCCCTGTTTAGAGTAATTTTTTCGGCACTGTAACCTGCCGCCACCATCTTCTCTTCATCTTTCATGGTTTGCGCGGTGACCTCCCCGAACATACCAATGAGTTTCTGAAGCCCTCCAGGACATCTAACGAAGTCCTTTTTGTTTAGTTCATACATCTGCAGCTCGATCTTCTGCTGCATTTCCATTGGAACAGCCATTACATCTCCTTCCCAGGAAGGGTGAACAGTTATGGAGACAGCAGGCGGGAATGGGACCAGCCGTCCGGCTCCGTTAGATTAAGAACCACTTGGCAAAGTGGTGCGTAATTCTAATTTGTTGAGAATGGGTTCCTGGGCGAGAGAATGGTGCCCGCGGATGTTTGGAAATGGTTGCACCTGTTTGCGAGATGTAGGTCGTAGCGGGTGGAAACGGATGCAATGAATAAAAGATAAAGCGCGGGAATGCAGGTGCGCAATGGGAATTTTTTCTTAAGCGATTCTCGACCTGTTTTTTGTATTGAAAGAGTCAGTGATGGGAACAGCTTACAGATAGCATAAAGCGAGTGCTAAACAAATTGTATTGCAAAGTAGGAAGGGATTATCTGCCCGGATAATAAGCTCAGGGTCTGAGTGAAACTCCTGATGCAGCTTATATAGGGCTGATGCGAGGTTTGCTGGGAAATCGTTTATCACGGGCTACCTTTTCCGGACTGCGCCGAAGTTCCTCTGCGGTTGAACGCTTTGCCTGACGTTTGTTATAGCCATTCAACATAATCGGGAGTGCTTTTTGCTCAACTTCAGAAATAGTTGCACGTTTGATTTTCATAATGATTCCGAAAAATAACCGAAACTCCTCAAATTGCAGAGCAACTGATTCGTAATCAGTAGGTCGGCAGTTCGAGTCTGCTTCTCGGCTTTCTCTTCTTCAGCAGTTTCAAGGGGTTGCGCAGATGCTTCCCCTTTCTCTTTTTAACTATCTATGACTAATATATGACATGGCATGTCATAAAGTATGACTCTTTTTATGACTTTAACTTGTAAAGTGGAGCCGCGCAGAGCCCCGGCCGGTTGATTCCGGTCGGGGCTTTTTTATAGCCCGGGAATAAAATACACAAAAATAAAACTTGTTTTTGTGTATTTTATTTGCTATATTAAGGGGGAGGGCAGCAGGGAGCTGTCGGACAAAAACTGAGAAGAGGAGATGGAAATGAACGCAACAAGCCCCAAAAACCTGAATGAACTGTTTGACATGATGCAGAACGACGATCCATCATTGCCGAGTTGGGATTCTCTACCAACATTTGGCGGGCCTGAGATTGATGATACTACCGGCGTCTGGTCATGGGATGAAACTAGAAAAATCGTTGGTACATGCTCCAGCGACATCGAAATTGTTGATAGAGACGACAACTAACACACAACCGGCGGGGCAACCCGCCATTTTTGAGGAGGAGAGAAAATGAGACAGATGTTTGTTGAGAGCGACGATCACCAGTTTGACCCCAACACCGAACCAGCTAAGGGCCTTTTTATCGATGCAGATGGAGACCGTTTTGATGAAATGCCAAAACAGGTTACACACGATGCGCCATGGGCTGAGGTGGCTGTTGAGGTTGAGGGTGGTTATCAGGCTTTTGAGTCGTACAGTGATTACGAAACATGGAGCAAGCAAGTCTAACAATCAACTGGCGGGGCAACCCGCCATTAAGAGGAGAGAATCATGGGTGAACAATTTGACAAATCATCACTATCGGCAAAAATACTCGAGTACGGTATCAGTTGGTGCGAATCAGGTAAGACCGAATCAGGGGAACAAACCACAATCTGCGGAGAGTGCATTTACTGTGATCCGGCAAAATGTGACGCTATTTCGGACGAGGTTTCAAACTAACCACCTCTCCCCGTTCCGGCGGGGATTCCATTGGAGCAATCATGCCAGCAACCGGAAAAATAGAAGCAATAGCCGAGGTAGCCAAAATCCTGAAGCTCTTTGCTATCCACGGCCGAGTTAGCCGTGAGGAGATTATGCACCAAACCGGAATGTCTCGTGCTACGTTTTTCAGGTATCTCCAGCATCTGAAATTGTATGGTGTTAAAATTGTCAACATCAACAAAAACGGCGAGGGTGCCGTTTATCGGGTGCGCAACTGGGGTATTTTTTTTTTCCAAATCAAAAATCAGGGAGTATAACCCGTATGCAAATAACAACAACTGACAACATCCAGCAGGGCAAACTCTACGCTGGCCCCACGCTGCCGCAGGGGGCTAAAATCATCGGGACCGTAACCAGAGACGGCACTGATACCGGTGCACTGCTTGAAATGCCTGATGGCTCTCAGGTGCAGTATAACGCCGGAGTGATCAGGCGCATTCCCAGGCGCAGAGGTCGACCGTATTTGTTTGAGGGAGGCACCCGGGCGGAAACAATCAGAATACCTCCGGATGTGTGGGACAACATTCCCGAACCAAAACGGGAGAATGCTGCGAAAGCGGTGGTTGAAAAATACAAAGAAGAATAAGGGGCACATGGCCCCTTGCTTACTTCTTCTTCCGGTGCTTCCACCAGTTCCTCACCCCGTTTGCCGCTCCTGCCAGCACCATCATCCCGGTCATTACCAGTCCCTGCTGAAATTCCGGCGGAATAGGGGCTCCTGAGACCTTTGCGGCCTCTGTAAGCCCTCCGGCTACCAGTCCAGCCACGAGCGTCGTGGCGAACGCCTCAGCAGCTTTCTCGAAGTTTTTAGCGATACTGTTGGACATAGAACCTCCTTAACAGAACACTTTTATTTTGGTGAAATCGGCACTCGTGCCGTCCTGGATTATTTCATCGAAAATGAGCCCTTCGTTATCGCCTGCAACGAAGTCGAAAACCTCATACTCGTTGACGGGATCTGCGGCCAGGTGCACCTTTATCAGGGCGGTGCCGGTATAGTCCTTACTCAGGCGTACAGACTTGGCTTTGCACTCTTTTCCTGCCTTGTCTTTGACTATCCACTTGCCATCGGCGAATTCGACCGGTGTCGATGCCCTTGCTGGCTGCATCGAGTAGTACGATGCAAATACTTTGTTGAACAGTAGAATTAGAAAATCTGCCGGGGACATAAAACCTCCTGGAAATAGGTTGTAATTGATTAATAGCTATATCCGTATTTATGGCTGATCCGTTTGCGGCTGGTTTTTGTTACAACGATCACCATTGCGGTGTCTGCCAATTCCGAAACAGTAGCTGAAACTGTAAATTCCCCCTCTACCTCTCCAGCGGTAAACAACCCCTGTGCTGATATTGTCCCGCCGCCGGATGCGGACCAATCGACAGTGCCGGTGATTGTCATGGCACCGCCAACCTGATCAACTCCTGCCACCGTAAATTGCCGAGTGCCACCAAGCGCAACCCTTGCGGCGGGAGGATTGACCTGTATCGACGTGAGCACCTGAGCCTCTACCGTGAGGATTGCGGCGTTGCTGTTCAGGTTGCCGTTTTTATCCGTTACCTGACAGTAGATTTGCGCTCCGTTATCTGCATCGGCAGCTACGAAAGTGTAGGTGTTCCCGCCAGCTCCGACCTCTTCGCCACCCTTGAACCACTGATACGACAGCTGCCCCTCTCCGACAGCCTCTACTGTAAATGTGGCCACATGTGTGGCAACGGCCGTCTGCGCTTGGGGGTGAGTGATGATCGCCAGAGCTGTTTCGACTGTCAGAGTTACGGGCGTCGACTGAATAAATCCGTTATCATCCGATACCACACAGTAGACCGCGTGCCCGCTATCGGCTGACGTGGGAGTCACTGTGTATGTGTCCGAATCTGTCCCGACCTGTGCACCGTTTTTGTACCACTGATAGTGCAGGGTTCCCGTGCCGACTGCAACGACCGCGAACTGAGCCGCTTGCCCCTCGATCACGGTCTGGTCTGTAGGCTGTGAAGTGATAGCGAGTAATGCGCCGACCGTCAGGGTCGCCGTATTGCTGTCTGTTGTCCCGTTCGCATCTGTCACAGCGCAATAGATTGTTGCTCCGGTGTCGACCAGTGATGTGACAAATGAATACGTGGCGCTCGTTGCCCCTTCAACCGCAGTGCCGCTTTTGTACCACTGATAGGAGAGCGGACCTGATTCGGTGGTAGCCTCGACGGTAAACGATGCCGTCTGCCCCTCTGTGACAGTCGAGTCTGAGGGGTGAGTGGTGATTGTGGGACCGGCTGGAGCCACTGCACTACACGCCCCGATATGCACCGGACCGACTACCGTACCTGTTTCGTCTGTTATCTGTACGCCATCAAGCGTGTAGAGATTGGGTTCTCCAGTGTATACCGTAGGATCACCAGCTTCTTTGCATGGTGAATCTGATGCAATTCTATAGTCTGTTACATCCTCGAACTCTGTTAAAACTGTTTGCCCGTCAGCCTGCAATGTTCCGCTTTGCTTGATATACTCAACCGCATCATCGAGTGTTAATACTCTCAACTCTCCGGAATAATCCTTAAACACATTCAACACAACATCCCATACATCAATCGGGATTTCCGGCTCTCCGTGCGCGAACATGGCGAAATATCCGCCTATGTACGACAGGTATGTCAACATACCCATTGTTTTATAATAGGTTCCAACTGCAGACAGAAAATTATCCATGTTGCCATTATAAAAATCGGTCGTTGACGAAGCGCCGAAATCGTAGCCACACCCCACATAATGAACACCAGTATATTTATCCGGCTTTACTGTTGAGTTAAAAGCTGGCCCACTGCCGTTTAGCTTTAATATGAATTTATTGTTGTAATTCTGAACCTTGACTGTATTCCATGCGTTTAGTGTTATTGCGTTCGACGTGGTTAGGAGTAATGCATCCGAACCGTTTTTTCTGATCTGCAAATTAAGTTTTCCGGTGCTATCCAGAAAAATTTTTATGAAATTACTTGCGTCAGAACCGTTAAAATAAAGAGTTTGGGTTCCTAGCGTGGCGGGTTTTATCCTGATAGACACAACCCAATCGCCAAGCTCAAAATTTAGCTCGTTGTTATTTGCTGCATAA
The DNA here is from genome assembly GCA_023436205.1 of Fibrobacterota bacterium. Taxonomy (GTDB): domain Bacteria; phylum Fibrobacterota; class Chitinivibrionia; order Chitinivibrionales; family Chitinispirillaceae; genus JAEZKC01. The sequence continues at coordinate 53,746 of JAEZKC010000102.1, read as the reverse complement.
ATATAGGCTGAACCGTTAAAAACTCCAGAGGCAGAGAAGTAAAATGGGTTAACGGAAGTGAACGTCACGCCAGAATTAGTGAATGCCACACCTGTAGATGCAACGCTATTTTCAAACCCCACAAATGTTGCATTGCCGTATACCTCACTGCTTGCCGCTGACAGTTCATAAATTTTAGACCTGTCGCCAGTTCCACCCACTACACGCGCTCCGGTAAATCCAGCAGCTTGACATTTATTTATCACGTCCTGATTTCTGTTTCCATTCGGGTATGCAATCGTTTTGCACTGATATGGCGTTACCCCATCGGCCTCTGTGAATATTGCCGCTAAGTCAGCAATTGACCCCTCCAGCAAATGAGTATGCCACCTGTCCACATCAAAATTCAGGGTAAGCGCGCTTAGAATGTTTTCGCCCGTAACATCTGCGAGCATAGTGGCATTATTCTCATCCTGTCCAAACTCGTAGGAAGCTGAATAGTTTGCCTGTGAGTTGATGTACGCCACCAAATCACCCACCCCGCGCATTCTGTTATAATCAGCAAGATCAATGGTCAAATCGGTAACGCCATCAATCGTAGTCGTTACAGTGTTTCCGCTTTTGGTTATAGTGGCGGTTGTGGCTGCCCCTGTATACTGAACCGTCATTGCAGCAGATACAGCCAACATGCAATGTTCTCTACAATGAGAGCCCAGCCTGTGACCCTGATTAATTCGCTCTTGTAAAATTGCTTTGTCTGTTTGCAGGGATGTGGGGGTGGTTTTAACTGCAAAATACGCATTGGCCCCAACAACCGACTTAACCAGATCAGCGACTTGAACCCAATCTTTGTGGGTGTTATCGTCCATCATTACAGTGACAATGGCATCACGCCGGTGCTTGACGAATTTCGGGTCATTATAAATATTTTTAGTTGTAGGATTGACCCCGCTCAAGAATCTGGTTTTTGGCGCCGTCCCGCAAGGAAGAATCAAATTGTTTTCGACAGTTGCAGCCCCGCTATTGATTAGAATCGCCGCAGTCGCTGAGTTTATTCCACTACCGAAAATGATATTGTTTTTGATAACTGTTGAGCCAGTACCACTGTGGCTAATGCATCCTGAAGCCGCGCCAGCTATCACATTGTTTGTGATTGATCCGCTTGATGAAGACGCAACAGTGATTAATGATGCACTGTTCGATTGGGTTAACAAATTATAGCGAATTTTGTATGTCGATGTTGCATTTTGCACGTTGATACCAGTATTAACATCAGATATTTTACTACGCTCGACAACGGCACTGGTGGTATCTATTTGTATTCCTGTTGGAACCTGTTTAATCTCGCAATTTGTTATCTTAATTCCGGTTCCAGTTGTAAATCTAAATCCATAGCTGGCAGCCTTTGTAACCTTTAAATTTTTAAACGTGATGTTTGACTTGGAAGATAGATTTATACACTGAGTTTCCCTCGAACCCTCAATCAATACTCCTAGCGTGTTAGGGTTTCCATCGTCCCACCTGATATAAAAAATACCGCCAGTGTAAATGAACTGCTTATTTTCAAGAGTTGTCGGTGAGCTTCCCGCTGTCAAACGAACGTCGTTAGCAAAAACATGGGTAACGCTCACTGTAGTTGCACTGAATGTTTGACCAGCCCCCTCAGCGTATGGCTGCAAGCCGGTTATAGTAATAGCGCCTCTGAAAACTGGCATTGGTAAGGAAGTGTCGCCATACGCATCATAAACCAGATTATTTGACGGTACGGTATGTATTCCAAACGTGTCGCCGCGGCGGAAAAATATTTCTGGACCGTTTGCATCTACGAATGCTGCGCTGAGCACAGACGATGAGGTGCTTTTCTTTGGCCCGTTTACACCGTCAAATTCGGGGGCTAGCCCGTTATGAGAGTCGTTTCCTATACTACTACTTACGTATATCGCCATAACCCCCTACTCCCCCCGTTCCGCCCGTTTAATTTTCATCTCCATCATCACTCCCCATTCCTAAATCTCAAAATGCGGATAATCCGGAGTCTTCCACAGCCCTCCGGCTCTCAGTCCCAGATCCTGACCGATGAGGGCCAGCTCCATGTAATCCGCAATCCCGTCATTGTCTGTATCCACCTTTATTTGCCAGTGGGGTACTTTCGTACCCTCTTTCAAAATCGCCACATCAAATGCCCTCGAAAGTACTCTCCCGTTACCAACAATGTGCATGCTGTCAATAGTCCAGGTAACCACCCGGTTCTTTTCCCTGGTAATGGGAGGCAGCTTCACTGCAACCCGCAGCCTGTTCACCTCCTCAACCGGTTTTCTTCCCTGAGCGAACAGCGCCAGCTGCTCCTGGTGCGATCGAGCAGTGCAGGTGATGATGTACCGTATCCCCACTAACGCTGCAGCCTGCCGCATAAGCAGCTCTTTCTCACGCAGCTCCGGAACGCAGTCTGACATATCTCTGCTTGCCATTATGACAACCTTTTCCAAAGAGGGCTTTTTTCACCGCTGAAACCTGACATCCTTCGCACTGTCTCTTTTGTCATCTGTTTATGAGTCTTGTACGCCTTGCCCCCGAAAAGCCTCACAGCTGCATACATCGTATTCCGTTTCCAGTCTGGCACACCTCTGAATTTCATCGCTCCCAGAAACAGCTCATCGCAGAAATCACGCGGGAAAAACTCCCCGGCATAGCACCAGTCATGGATAAGGGCAGCCGCAGCGTATTCAGGGTCATACGGCGGGAACAGGTTCCACAGTCCCCTGGGAACGCTTGCATAATCGAACCGAAAACCGCTGGGAATTTTAAAATGATGAGTCCCGTTCACCCAAAAATGAAAGGGCTCCTCCAGGACGAAAATGGGGCGACCGTCCTCCTTCTGATCCAAACCCTTCGTTTCCGGAATGAAAACCACATGCGTGACTACTGCAAGTTTTTTCATAAGCCTCCACCTTTCGCTGGTCTGATTTTCAGATCTTTCCGCAGCGCCTTGAGCTCCTGCACCACCTGATCCTGGCTGTTCTCCAGTCCGCTCTTCAGTTCGTAAACAGCAGATCGAAGCGACACCAGTGCAGAATCAGTTGCAATCTGATGAATCTCGATAGTGGTGATACGCTGCTGTGATGCAGCCGTCACACTCCAGAATGCGTATATGGCACCACAGGCAATAGTCAGCATGGTGAGCATGTAGGGTATAGAGGGTTTGCGGATCCACAACCCCGAACAAATCCGGTAGCAGGTTTCCCGCTGAGCAGATATACGTTCCTCAAGATGGTTCATGTGGCTGTCCTTACGGGATTTGAGGTGTAAAGGAAATAACTCTCAGGTCTACAGTCGGAGATCCGCTCAGTGCGGCCAGTCGGACCTTGCCCCCGGGACGTACTGAAAAACGAATCGGGCACTGCACTGTTTCACCGGCTGCTCCGGATACCGACATGGTAGTGTCGGTTGACCTGTTGAGCCACATCTGCAGATTCCACGGGTTTGATGCATCTGTCACGGTGAGAAAGGCATCCACAACTGTCGATGTAAGCCCCGGGACTTTGAGATCGTAGTCTGCAGGTGTTGCACTGCTGATCACAACCTGATCCAGACTCAGTCCGTCCTCCACAACTCTGACATCACCGATCTTATCGTACCTGTAAAACGAGGTGACCGAATTCAGTTTTACCACATCGATGCACCTGTAGTAATGGTACCCGCTGGCAGTCAGCAGATTCGATGCGTTTGAAGCGGTATCGAATCCAAAATCAACCGCTCCGGTGACAGCATGTTTGATCATGAACAGGTAGTATGATGTGTCTGCATCCTGTGTCAATGGAGCAGGTAACCCTCCCTGACCCTGAGCCTGATATGCTGCCATGGTTTTGGTAACGGGAATGTTACTGTCCTTGATCATGAGTGTCCGTCTGGTGCTGTCAAGGCATGCTCCATCATAGATGGTGACTCTATCAGTATTGGTTACGAGCACATTGAGCCCGGAAAGCTCATTGAGCATAACGGCCTTGAGCACGTCTCTCATCTGCCACGGTTTGCTCTTATCCAAAGCGGTGGCCAGCTCTATCGAATTGGCGATCTCCTCCTGCACTGCATTTGCCCAGGAATCAGTCACCACGGTGCGAGCAATGCCCCGCTGCGGATCTCCCTCGGTGTATCTGTTCGCTGCAACATAAATCTGTGCGCTGCCGGTGGCTGGCAGGGGAGAGTCCACTGTCACCGTTGTTTCGGTCAACGCAATGATCTTATACATCTTGTCGGTTGATCCGGTAAAAGAAAATCTGACAGGGGCATTGATGTAAAACTGCTCTGTTGACATGACATCGGTCACCACCGGTGAATTAACGGTAATGGTGCAGGGATACAGCGACCCTCCCTGTGATGCCCTCTCATGATCTATACGGTGCATGTACGCTCCTTTATTGCAGGTAAATGTATACGAATGTCAGATGAGAATGCTTGAGCTTGTTGAAAATGCCCTCAAGCTTTTTCCCGGCAGCTTTCTGGCAGTCAACATACAGTACGACCGATGACTCCCACAATCCGGCTCCGATAGGGTTTCCAACTGCTGATCGTCCCACCTCAAACGGATCTGTCTCAACCTCATCATCGATGCTGGTAATGGTATATCCTAAACGCAGGGCCTGTTCGATCCAGAACGCTTTGTTGGGAATCCGCTCCTCTCCGGAGAAATACATCCGCCCTGCAACCTGCTGGCGCCTGGCTTCGAGCTCTTCTGGAATGTCGTAATAGGTATCAGGAAAACCCTGCTCCTCTTCCCACTCCTCAATGGTTTCAGTAGCGGTAAGAGGTCGTGCTTCATCGATAAGCTTCCGCGCCTGCTCTTCAATCCTCACGAGTTCCGGTGCAAACCCTGAGAGCAGCTTGTAGAGTACCGATTCCGATTCTCTTGACCACGCTTTTCCTGGAGGAAGAAGCGACACCAGCATGTCGATATAATTCTGAATAGTGAATCTGGCGCCCATGATTATGCTTTCGTGGTGAACGTGGTCTGGCCCAGCACCGGAAGATACCCGGGGGCCACAGTAATATCTCTGGGATCTCCCGATACACCTGATATAGTGACAGATGTAATGGCATTGTCAAGCTCTCCGGCAGCTGTGGAAATAGCCTCTCTAACGTGCGATATCGGTATTGTACCTCCAACAGCTGCTGCCCTTAAGAAGAGCTCCTGCAGTGCAGCTGTCACTGCGTCTCTCACTGTGGTGCTGTTCGGGTTTAATGCAATGCTGAAGGTCACTGTGGCCGGTACTGGTGCATACACGACGGGAATACACCCCACCGGGCGAAAGCTGTCAAGGTACGCCTTTACAGCATCGATATCGGTTTGAGTGGGAATGATCACGGGAAGAGTATCAAGCGTGAAGAAAATTCCCACTGTCCTGGCGCCCGCGTACTGAGGGAACACCCATACCCGGGTGATCTGCAGCCCCTGATAGTTCTTTGTCCAGACAATCCAGTCATTCTCATTTCCGCCCAGTCCCTGCTGCCGCTTTTTTGAAAGAATGCGATCTCTCAGCGAGTCATCCGACTCCAGATCCGTGCCGCCGGTAATTCCTCCGGAGGCGACCACTGCATCAGATTCCACCCCGGCTATGGGGCTCACGAGCTCAATGGCAGATCCCTCAGGTGTGTTACTGTTGCTTCCGGGTTCAAGTGCGGTAACGGTTCCGGTACCGATTCCGCCTGTTATGGTGATATCTGCATCAACTGCAAACTGATCTCTGTCTGCATTGGCCACAATCCACCCTGCAGGAACTACTGCTCCGTTATCTCCTGTAAAAGTCACCGGTCCCGATGCAAACGTGGCACTTTTCCGCACCACACCCCACTCTTCACCATCATCATCGAGATAGCTGCCTGTGGCGTACTTGGTGAATCTCTGACGTGATAACTCAAACACCAGCCCGTACAGCAGATAGACTGCCCCGGCAAAGCACCTGGCGATCACCCGAATGATTGATCTCCTGAGTACTGCATTGACAGACAATCGTGAAACCATGTCTGCCTGAATACGTTCCGTCAATTCCTGAATCGTTGGCTTAGTAAGCGCCATTTACCAGCTCCTTTATGCCCAGTTGAGAATTCCACAGGTACGAGTATCGATGAGGATCAGATTGAGGTCTGGTGATGATCACATCGATCTTGATATCCTCAGAACCGGTTCTGGTTGCACTGGTCGACACGCTCGATGCCACACCATCGGTCTTCATCCACTCCAGGGCTGCATTGCAGTACTGTTCCATCTGCAGCAGCAGAGTGGCAGTGATCGGTTTATTCTCCAGTGTCCACAGTAGCGATCCCCACTGCTCCTGATCATCACTGGTAATCCCGTCAGCCCAGTATCCCCGCTGCTCTCCCTGCCTGTCTGACCGACGATCAGTAAAAAGGGAGATAAATACTGCCGTCTGAAGGCCGCCATCAGTGGCAAGGTCATTGTCACTGATAAGGAGATCTCCGGAGTTGTTTTGAAAGGTAAGAAGGATATCCATAGTTCCCCTAAATAGTTTCTGTCACAAGATTCCCATCATATTAGCCTTACTGTTCTCCTACGACTCCAGCACCCATATTTCATAAGTGCTCGTAGCGTCAAACGTCTGCCCGCCAAAAGCGCTTGTATATAATGTCAAATCGTTGTTATAGATATCTGTGTACACAGCTGGGCCTAGCGATAAATAACGCCCTGCGGTAGACTTGACCTTTGCACTCATGACGCAACTCTTAAGCCCCTTACCGCTACCCAGATTTATAACGGCCATTCCATACTGATTTAGATTTCCGGTTAGTTTGTAAATCTTGGTCATTACCGTTCCCCCACTACCTACGCTTAATTTTTCGGGGGTAACCTGTCCGCCCGTTATCGTCATGGCTAGCTCTTCAAATGTTGTTCCCGCCCCTGCGCGAGTCCAAAACGTGTGGTATACGTTGTTCGCGGTCGATTTCCCGTGCTGAATCTCAAATGTCGAGCCTATACCTATGGGGTTAGAATAAACGCTCTTTACGAATGCGACAGAGGAGTTGACACCTATTTCCTCTGTCTGAACACGCTTCCCGGAGCTTACGGTTAGATCTCCCGTTACCGTTGCGTTACCGCCAACGGTCAGAGTTTGCCCGGAAACTGGAGCAGTATTAAACGCTGCTTCTCCTGTTGGGTCTATTTTAAATCTTTCAATGGGAGCCCCGCCATTTGGATTTGTAAATAGCGAGATTGAGGTTCCATTTCCTGCGGCACTTCCGTTACCAGTAGCGAGTATTTTAGCAGCTCTACTGCTGGACCCTGTAGGGGATAGAAACAAAGAAACTGAAGCGCCTGCATCTGAACTGGTTTGCCTAAAAAATCCTGCTACGGCTTCCCCTCCCGCTACCGTAGGAGCGTTTACCGCGAGGGCTATACCGGAAACGGGGTTCGTATTAATACCAGCGATACCGTACGTTTTGATGCTCTTATCCTGATCAATGTGCATGGCAGCGGCGGTTGCAACGTCGCCACCGCTTGTGGTAGCAGGAGACGCTGAGACGTACAGTCTGTGATTATCTGCACTACGATTACCAATCAACCATCTGTCAACCCCTAAATGCTGCAACCTCAAACCGCTTAGAGCTGTGCTACCGGACGTATTTATCCCAGCGTATGTGTTACCCGATCCGCCAACGGTCAGAGCTTGACCAGAAATCGGAGCTGTATTTACTCCCATGTTATAGAATGTACGGACATCTCCGTTTGTCTCAAATCTCAATACTGTTGTCCCGTCCTGCCGTATCACAAAATCATTACTGCTCCCTGCCCTCAGTTCCCAGTTTGTACGGTCGGGAGCATTTTGTATTGTAAATTGTGGACTAGCGCCACTCAAAATTTTTACAGCAGATGTAATATTAGTGCCGTCTGTTTGTACCGGGCCATTTACAAAAGAAGAACCATTCCAGTACGGGTGATAACCTGCCGTGAGGCCTGTAATTGTGGGTTGTGCTCCTACATCTGAAGCGGTAATGCCTAAAGCTGTTTTGAAATCGGTCCATGACATTTTAACCGGCCCCCTCCATGGATAACTCTGCGCTACTAGCGGCTCACATGCAAGAGCGTCCGGGTAGTTAGCATAAGGTGGTGCGCCGGGCTCAAAAAATGTATTTGCGCCTAAATATAACCCATCTATATGTAAACCTTGGCCCCCGCTTATTCTGTTGTTCTCCGGGTCCAGCGTTATCGACTGATAGGGCGCATAATTAAGGTAAATCGGCCCAGTCACTGTGGTTTGTCCGCTTGAATTAACCTTCCCATCCAGCGCTGTCTGCAAACCGCTAGTTTTAGCAATCGACAAAGCTCCGTCTGCAATACTGGTAGAAATCGCCGTCGACCCCGAACCAGTTACCACACCGCCTAGAGTGATATTTTGGTTGCCTGTCAAAAAATTAGGCGTCCACCATTGAGCCGTACCACTTGAACCTGAGTACTGCAAAAGCTGTCCAGTAGACCCTCCGGTCGGTACGTGTTTATTTCCGGCTGTTGTTGGGTGCACATAATTATTTGCGTTCGCCGCCACCCCGTCAAGTTTTGTTTTGTCCGTCGAGGACATAAACCCATTTACGGAGGTAGTGGCTACCCCGTGAGCCGAGCCTGTGGCGCCCACATGAGCTGAAGGAGCATAGAGCCCGGCATGATTACCCCAACTGTACGCCGTATTCCAATTCGCTTTTTCAGTTGTGGTTATGCTCTTTACGTGCGCGGGGACGCTGGGGTCGCTTTCTGTATAGCTTTGCAAGTACTTATTAGAGAGAAGCACCCCGCCCTCTTTTATTCCTCCGCTCACCGAAACGTCACCTGTTACTGTTGCACCATTAACATCTAGGTTTAGCCTTTCGCCACCGACCCAGAAGGACAAAAAAGCGCCTGTATTCTCACCGTTACCAGCGATCCAAGTAGATGAAGAAGAAGGATCGGCTGTTCTGGAAAAAACAATCTTGGAAAAATTGTTAGCATTGGAGTGTAAATTAACGGCAGTTCCATCGGCAGGAGAAAGGACCTGCAGAGTCCCCCAGGAATGATCCTCTCCCACACTCACCAAACCTACATCCGTTTCCCGAATAATACTGGAAGAGATACCGCCTAAACTATTAAACCTTAGTAGACGATTCGATATGCCGAAAATAGTGCTCTGTTTTCCATTGAGAGCGGTTTGCAACCCGTCTACTGTGCTTATTGCTTGAATGCCTGTGTGTTTTGACCTGTCCAGTAAACTGTCAGTTGGATATGTCCCCAGGTACTTATCAGATTTCTTGATGATAAGCGAATCCGGTTTTCCTGAATTCTTGGGGGTGTTTGCAATGGAGGCGCCGCCGGTCACATTCAGATTTCCTATGACCCGCTGATCTCCATAGACACTTATTGATAAGATAAAAAACAGAACAATTAGTAAAGCTGACCTGCGATTTTCCAATTTGAACCTCCATCGTTTGTAATTTCAACCCACACTTCTATCAGTCCACTCTCTGATTCACCAGAAGGTATTTCACGTAATCTGCTGTTTGGTCCTATAGGGGTTATTCCGGTTACGGCTATGGCTTCACCCATTACCCGCCAACCGGAAGCACCTGCCCCGTACCACTCATCCTCTGATGCTACATAAACAATTTTCCCTATTCTGTAGGTAATCTCAGACCATCCATCAACATCACCAAGCCATTCATAGCTGTTCTTTACTGTCCATCCGTTTGCAGTAGCGGTTGCGATAAAGCGATCACCCACTGCTGGAGACTCGGGGAGTCCTCCTGTAGGATCAAAAAAAGCCTTGATGACAGGTTCATCTGTCGAAGCGCTGAAAAGCTCTTCCACTATCACATCACCGATGGGAAAAATAAGTCCGACATCCGGATGCTCTGGGGTGGGGGGAACGCAACCCAGTGCCCTGAGTCCCGTATGAACCCTCTGTTTTACTTCAGCAACGCTCATAATTTAGCTTTCACAGAGCTCGAAACCATTGGATGAGGGGCACCGGTTACCGGGTTGAGACAATTTTTTGTCAACACTCCGCCGCCCAGTTCTGACAATACCTCCTCACCAAGAAATATTTCATCGGATTCTACGACAGCCTTTTTTGCTTTGACAACCACTTCATTTGTCGAACTGATCTCGATCCTCTTCTCACTCGGACTCAATACAACTTTATTCCCCTCCATATCATACAGCGCCACATCGCCTTCTTTGGGCAACTTCAATCTGTACTCTCTATTGTCCACTCTCAGCACTACTCCATGATCCCGGTTGCCGCCAACAAATACCGCTACCGCCTCAGATCCCTTCGGTGGCCTCGATGTAATACCGTAATCTTGGATCCGCTCAAGCTCAGATACCTCACCATCCAGAAGCTTCACCTGGGCACGCTGCATCTTTGCTGCATCATCGATGATGGTGATTATAGCCTTTGATACCATAAGCTTAATGCGTCTGTCCAGTGGGGCAACAATCTTCTGCATGGCGGCAATGATATTCATTTCTTCATGCCTCCGAACGGATTAGTTTTACCCTTGTCCTTCTTCTCTTTGAGCTGCTCCGGAAGATAGGCATCGGGTCTGGTTAAGGTAAGAGTGGCAATCTCACCCTCGGATTCACCGTAGGTGTACTCAACGGCCCCGATAAGCAGTGTTGTGAGAGAGGGAAGATGCAGAGAAGGGCACTGTACTCCCACCTGCATATTCGGTCTCCATGGTTCTCCCGATTCTTGAAGCCACCCGGGAACAACCGCGGTGATGGTGCGGGATTTCCCGATTCGCACCGCCCGTTCCCACTCTGCCCTGCGCTTCGCAGTCGTGGAGGTCACCTCTCCCTCTGCAACAATAATGAGGGGCCTGTGCCTGGTGACCGTTTCGTCTGTCGTTTTTGCCGATACCTGACACGCTTTTGAGCCAAAGAAAGAATCACTGCTGCCTGACTGACCCAAAACCTTGTATGATGAAAACCGGCCGGTGAGTGAACTGTAGTGTTTGAAAAGCTTGACATTCTTACCTTCAATCAGGTTCGTGGTCGCTCTACCAGATCCTATTTGGGTAAGCACAATACCACCGGCTCCATCTGCCGTAGGAAGTACTCCCCGCAGCCTGCATGCTCTGTCAATGGCTTCGAAGACACTCTCCCCTTGCTGAACAGCAAAGCGGGTGAACTTATCGCCTGTATCCACATTCGAACTGATCTTTATACCGTATGGTTTCACCAGCGAATAAATAATCTGCTCAAGGGTCTGGTTCTTCACTCCTCCGGAGGGGAGCACTGCTGAACAGTCAACCAGATCCCCGGTCTTGTCCCTGCCGGATACCTGATAGTTGTGTGCGGTAGCCTCAAGCACGCCCTCTGTGACATCGATGTAACCACTGATAATGCTGTGTTTACCGATCTTTACTTCACAAGCAGCTCCAGTGAGTAGCGGAAAAGATGCATCTGCATCAGATACCCTGGGAGCTGCCTGCAACCGAAACGAACCGGCAATGGCATCAATTGCCATCTGCACCGATACCTCAGTCCACCCTGAATAGATCGCACTCCCTACCCGCAGCTGAAGAGTGTTATTCATTCGACAACACCTCCAGCTTCACTCCGCCCGGAATAAATCCCGGGTGCTCTACACCGTTTCTCGTAACTATCTCATCAACTCTCGAAATATCTCCGTACAACTCATAGGCAAGCACCAGTGATGGCACTGTAATGAGTGGGGTAAAATTCACTACTTTGGGGGCATCAAACGATCTGGTATCTATATCCCGTATCACTGCAGCTCTCAGTGTATAGAGCAGCTCATACGTCTCATCTGTCGCATATTCAGATATCCTGTCAACCGCACCACCAAAGGTTTCTCTTATTTCAAGAGCATCATCATAAGTGGGGTACTCCGCTGAAGAAGCTGCAATGGCTGTTTCTGCCACAGTTACAAGTTCCGTATATTCTATCACTGCAGCAGAAAGCTCATCGGGTGTCAAAGAGGTCTGTTCGGTTTCGAGCAGCTCTTCTGTTTTACTGAGCAAATTGACATTAGATTTAAGCCTCAACCACGGCGATGCTGCCTCTGATACTGCAGTAACCATACTGAGAACCAGATCGGCCAGGTTGCGTGGTGTGCGCAAATACGAAAGCGGATCCCGGGTAAACTGATTATACAGAAACTGCACCTGTGACATGCTTCTGGTATCCAGACGCACATTATTGATTGTCTGCACTGCCGATATCACAGTATCAGTAATTTTGTCCAGCAACCGGCTGGGAGTTCCGCCTATAGCAAAGGTGGAAATAAAATCCTCTGTAGCTGCATCCTGCACCGCTTGAGCCGCTTCTTTTACTGCGGCTGCAGTATCAGTACCAACTCTGCCCGAAACACTTTCATTGGAATCCTCAATGCACCGTAGGCTGAATCGGCCAATCCTGCCGATTTTATCAGTAAATCGGGGAGTGAAATCTTCACATCGTACTCTCACCATCCCGTAAACAGGATGCACCAGCTCTGCTGCTCCGGGGGCCTCTGCAGCTGCTTCAAGTGCATTGAGCTGATTGATGTAATCATCACCGATTACATGCCCCTCAATGGCGAATATCCTGTTCTTGCGGCCCAGATCCTGCAGATACGCAGTGTCCCTGCCCGGGAATGTATGAGTGACGATCCTCCGCCCGCGGGGACCTTCTCCCGATGAAATAAAAAAGGGTATGCCTCTGAACGAAGCTTTATGAATTGTATCAGTCCAGCTCATCCCGATACTCCCGCGAAACCCATGTTAAGGTCCATCGATGGGCCATTATCCTGGCGAATTCTCGTACCTGGAGGAGCATTCTGAAATTCGACCTTGACTGTCGATTCTTTTCTGACTGTCCCGTTCTGAATCTCAGCCGCCTTGGATGTCAATGCTGCAGCCCCGGCCGGTGCTCCTGATGCCTGAGGATTTGCAAAAAACGCGGTACCCTGATCGTTACCATAAAGCCAACGACTGACTGGGTTGTTAATAAGCTTCTTTACCCAGTCCGGAAGCTCAAAGTTCTTTATCCAGTTTCCAAAATTTGAGAAGGTAGCTTTTATTCCGCCAAAAAGCTTTGTAAAGAACTTCGAAACCTTGTCCCAGTTGGCTATGATAAGCGTGGGAAGAGCGGTTAAGGGATTGATCAGAAGAAGGAATCTTCCGATGCGGCTGTTGAAAAGCTTGGTAATAAAGTTCCACAAACCTGTGAAAAACCCCTTTATGCCATCCCAGTTTTTGATGACTACAGCGGCAACGAGGGCCATCTGGGCAGCAAACCAGACAACAGCCAGTGCAATAAGCCCTGTAGTGGTTGCCAGTGCCGCTATCGCAGCAGCCAGTCCGGCTACAAGGGCGATAATAGGTCCGATCACCATGGCAGATCCGCCGAATATAGCCAGGGTCTTCTTTGCCACCGGGCTGAGATTTCTTATGCCTGTAATAAGTGGATCAAAAAAGTCAGCTAGACGTGCAATAGCAGGGGCCAGTATATCACCAAACTCCTGTGCTATAACAATCATTTTCTGCTTCGATCGCTCGAAAGCAAATCCGGCCTTATTGATTCCCTGAGTCTGTGCCTTGAATGCCTCATCCAGTTTTCCTGATGAGTTTCTGACCAGATCAAGCTTCATCGAAAAGTCACCAGCTTGGGCGCCTGTCAATGAAAACATCGAGATCAGAGCCTCTTTACTTTCAAACATTTTCCCGAGTGGCACATTTGCAGCATTCGAAACCTCGACTATTTTTTGCAGCGACTTGGTAAAGCCCAGTTCGGCAATCATCGCTTTGCCTGATGAGTAACCCAAGTACTCAAAAAGCTGAGCCATTGTCTGATTGGGCTTTACCAAACCTCCGAGAATAGCCGAAAATTGCGTAGCTGCAGCGGCAGTATCTCCAACTACTCCGGTAGTGGTTGCCATGACACCAAACATCTCCTCCATGGAAATGCCCAGTGTTTTCGAAAGGGGAGCCACCCTGCCAATAGATGCAGCCAGTTCAGGGAATGTGGTCTGGCCAAGCTTGACCGTATGAAAAGCCAGATCCGCGACATGGCTAACTGCTGTGGCTGATGTATCTCCATACGCCTTGGTGACTGCGCTGGTGAGGTTTATTGCATCGGTAGTAGTGGCAATACCGGCTTTCGCTGCAATAACATTTGTCCGCAGCTTGTCTGCGGTATCAGATGCATCACCGAAAGCCGATATGACTTGATAAAGACCTTCGCCAATATCAGTGGTCAACTTGCCGGTATCAATGGCCAGATCCTGCACATTTTTCTTCAGTTCGATAACCCTGGCCGGATTGCCCGGTACCAGGGTTTCGACATTGGCCATTGTGGAGTTGAATTGATTCGATGCGAGTACACTAGCCGTACCTGCAGCCAGAAGAGGAAGCGTAACTCCCACGGTCATGCTGGTGCCAATTCGCTTCGCCTTCTGGGAAAAACTGTTTATTCCCTTGAGCGCAGAACCGAACGCCTTGCTTGTCAAATCTATTCCGACAATCGGCACTCTAATTGGACTTACCACTGCTCAGCTCCTCTTGTATGTACTCTGCCTGTTCTTTCCAGAACAGAATTGCATCTCTGTCAAACTCTGCAAGCTCCGATGGCTGAAAATGAAACAGCCACGCAAATACTCCTAAACAGCGTCCCCAGTCGGCTGGGTATTCGGCAAAAAACACTCAATGACCTCCGATATTTTCCGGAGATCGCAGATGTCCATTTCTTCGAAAACCTTCTGAAAAATACCAGTGACCCTCGATGCAATCTTGATAGTTCTGTCAACACCCGGAAGGTTGTCAGGTATGCCCTGTAAGTCCTTGCTCTTGATCCTGCGCTCAAACGTGACAGTGTCAATCTCTTCACTTCCGATCTTCACAGGAAACTCAAGCTTAACCACATGCGGCAGTGTAGGTACCTTCTTCTCTTCACTCATAACTTCTCCTCATTGCATTGTTTATATCATGGGTCCTATGTGTCCCCTTAGTACTCTACTCCTCTTCCTAGATCTCCTCGCCGCTCATCCCTTCCCATCGTGCTTCAATGGTGGCGCCTTTGGTCGATACCTTTCCTTCGGCACAGTAAGCTGCATTCCGGAGGATGCACCCTTTACCATTGGCAAGCTTCACCAGTATGGTTCCGTTTGTCACATTCTGCAATTTCGAAAGATCAACTTTGCTGGAATCCCGTATCTCGCAGGAGACATAAGGAACCTGAAACTCTTCGCTGTAGCCCTGCACTCCAGATCCGCCAACAAGCATCTCACGCTTCATGTGAAAACCGCCGTACTCGATTCCTTCGGAGGCTACTTCCATCACCTCTCCGTCAACAAGCAGCTCAACGACTCCTGCACGTCTGTTTGTATTGTCCATGATTACCTCTTTGATATGGTTGCTGTTTTAGAGAGGTTAGGGGGCAGATGATGGCCGTATCTGCGCCCCTAACCGGTTATCCGCGTCTGCCGTACTCAGACACGGAAAGAAATTTTTGTTGCTCCGTGATAGAACTGGTTGACAAAGTCAGGGCTCATGAGCCAGTCCATTCTATCCACATTCGTTGCATTTCGCTCTACCAGGAGGTCCGCCTTGAACTGCTCGTAATTTTCAACGAGGCCCAACTCTTCCCACATCCTGAAACGGGCAAGAGCTTCCGCAGCACCAAGCTTCGGTGTCATGACTACCTGTCCTGGGCCAATCCTGGCATTATCACTTGCCAGTTTCGCGCGGCCGTATTTGGAATACAGGACATTGAATATCCAATCCCAGCGCAAATACATTGCAATGAACCGATAGTTGACATTTCTCCATGAAGCATCAGCAGCACCCTGTGCGTTCTTCTGGTAATTGGTTACTAATCTGTCAATTCTGACACGACCACCGGCGCCAACAATCAGAGTGGATACTCCGCTTTCAAGCAGCGTATTCCGTTCCAGAAAATCATAACGATCAGCACTCTTGGGAGCGAGAATGACCGGCAGCTCCAGTGTGGTGAATGGCATTGCTTCTGCCCCGTTTCCAGCTCGTAATGCTGTGATCGCGGCACCGGCTACTTCAGCAGCAATCTCCCAGGTGACATTGGGAATAGAGGTTGTCCCAATAACGCAGATATGTTTGCTGTTTATGCCTGATGCAGATGCATCGTAACTCGAAATCAGGGTTGAAAACGCAGCATCGTCAGCCATAAAGACAACACCATCGATTCCGGCGATCGCACCAAACTTGCGCTCCATCTCGCTGTCAAGCACTGTCAGGTTTGCTGCATCTGTGAATGCACAGGCAACCAGGGGAAACCATTCTTCAGCGATGGCATCGAGGGCTGTGGTGATATCAGGATTACCGCTGCCGCCGTTCATGGCGGTAATGACAGCTGTAACTCCGGAAGGCATAATTTCGCCATCCTGGTAATTCAGTTTTATGCTGATCCGGTTACCCTCTGTCCCGACATTTTTAGCAGTAAGTGTGACAGTCCCTGCTACAGTTGTACCCTCTGCCACCACTCCCATGGCGGTATCAGCGTTGATCGCTGCGGCAACTGCCTCGGAGATGACTCCAACCGTTGCTCCTGCGCTTATTGCTACGGCAACCCTGCGGCCTCCGATGTAGACTGCTATCGTTCCGGCCTTTGGTGATGAGACGGTAAAAACGATACTCCCCGTAGCTTTATTGGTCGCACTGGTAAGGTCATCCTTGGCAGCTGCAATGCCGTAGATCGCGGCTGTTTTGAATGTTCTCTTCGCAGCCTCAGCCATCTGGTGCAGCTGGGATCCAGTTCCCCAGAAGGTACCGGCTTCATCTGCACTTGTAAAAGGCATCAGTTGTGCTGCTGAAAGGGTGCCCGCAGAAGTCGCCGATCCAATGAGGAGTAAACGATACGGCAACGACCGGGGCCCCTGTACTGCATTGCTGTTGTCGATCTCAGCCTGCATGTAGGGTGCGACCGCATTCTGAATTTCATTAAACTGTATCATCCCTTCACCTCCGGGGTTGTTTTACGTTTCGATGTAACAGTCATTTCTTTTATGACAATGACACCCTCAGCCAACCGGCGCCGCCAGTAAGCGTCAAGCGGAACACTGTCTCCTGTTGATGGCAGAAAGCGGGGTTTGCCCGGGCGCGGGTCCCTGACAACTGTGCCTGCTGCCGATGGAACTGCAAATACCTGCTTCTCCATTACGGCTCCCTCCTGACAGTCACCGTATTCTCCATCTCGGCTTCGCTGTCACCATTAAGATCTGTTTTGACATTTGCACTATTGAAATCATCAAGATCATCACCGTAAAGCAGCTCCGGTGATTCGGTATGAAATCCGGCTTTGAATGTTATACTGTTTGAACCGACAATCCCGTCTCCAAGCTGCACAAGTCCCATTTCGGTTGACTCAAGTACAAGCTCCTCATCGAGCCGTTCTACGCCATCAACCGGGTCCATCAGGTAGCAGTTGGCAAAAAGAGCATTCTCAATCTGCTCCTGCATGGCATCGAGGAGATCGTCGCACTCATCTGTAGCTGCTACCAAAGCCTCAACGACAATGCGAGGTTTTCTGCTGTAAACAACAGGAGCAGTGACAGTCTTTTCTGCTGGTTCACTTTTGATATAAACGCAGATTGCAGGGAGCTCTGAAGACCAAAGAGGTGTGGGGCGATTCGCAAAAACCCTTGTTTCGGCATCAGTAGGGAAAGCGCCATCCTTCTCTGTAGTGAGGATTCTCACTATGGCATGACGAAGCAGCTTGCGTTTCTCGCTCATGATACTGCCTTCGTGAGGTAAAGGATAGTCGTGATTTCTTCTCTGTCAGGCTCAGCTTTCCGAATCTTATAACTCACATTGTTGATTATGATGCGGCACTTGGGTCCGAATGGTGACAGAACCTTATCCAGGGGAACACGAATGATCATATCTGATGACATCACCGTTGATGATCCAACCTCTGCATCTTCATAAGGTGTGCGTTTGAGAGCTGGAATCTGATACTGTTCGGCACCATCTGGTGCATGCGTAACAGAAACAGCCAGATCCTCTGTGTCAAAACAGAGGTCCAGCACATCAGCTCTCAATTGCTCACGTAAAGTCATGCCTTCCTGGCCCACTCAAGAATCTTGCTTGCCCGTGCATAGCCCACTTTTGGAAGTGCAACCAGCTGCTCTACGGTGGCACCTTTCAGCTTCTCCACACTGTCAAAGCCTGCATCAATCAGTACCTTTTCAATGTCAGCCGATACACCCGGTATCCCAAGCTCAGTCTCGATCTCAGGCTCAGGAATCAGTGGCTCAATATTAATGATGCTCTCTGCTGATTCACCGGAAAGATCTTCCTCCGACTCTTCAGACTCATCAAGACCGTTTTCACCACTACCATCCGTCCCATTTGTCTCATCAGTCCCATTCTCACCGGCTTCACTGCCAGTTTCTTCACCATTCTCACCATTGTCAGCCAAAGCCTTCTCAGCTCTCACTGCCGCAACTTCCTCAACAGCCTCATGCTGCTTCAGAAACGCAATCTCCTTCTCATCGGTCATATCGAAAACACACCCGGGCAGTATCACCTCTACTACACCTGTGTGAATCGTTTTCAGTGCTCTAAGCTTCACGATACCTCTCCTCATTGAAAGTGAAGCGGCACATGAAGTGCCGCAGTCTCTTAATTACCCTTACGCCACTGTGGCCATCACGAAAGCATCAATTTCGTGAGGTGCAGGGAGCGGTGCAGACTGAACCATGATCCACTGTCCTGACGGATCTTTCACCGGCCAGCTCTTGGGGAAGTACCTGACAACTGCATCACCGGCTTCCAGATCCTGAATCTTGGCATAGTGCCGTTCGCACCTGGTGCCGGTTGCACCGATAAGAACTCCGGTGGCTGGCATCAGATCTTTTTTCGCACCATCAGCAGGATCGATGTACTTTCCGGCATAGGTCCAGATTTCAACATTGGGATCATACCAGTCAGCGATTTTTCTAGCTCCGTTATTCAACAGCCCTGGAGCGACATCACCGACAACCATGCGTCTTGTGTCAAGCACAGCTTTCACCTTGGGATGATTGAGGAAAAGACGCAAAGCAGTTTTGCCCATAACCACCTTTGTGGCATTACGACCGGAATCATCAAGAATCAGCTCTACCCAGGTGTTGAGGTTTGCAATCGGGTCAGAGTTGGTAGTATCATCCCACTTTGCAGTGCCAGATAGTACTGGAAGATGTGTTGACTTCATACCAAAGTCAATCTGACGAGTGGGAACACCTTCACCGGTGACATTGATCTTACCGGTGGTAAGGCCTTGAGCAGCCATCCACTCTTCACGTCTGGTAATACGGTCAAGCATGTACAGCAGATCCTTGGCAAGGGTTTTCTGAATTCTCTGCTGCTGACCATCATTGGGGCCGTAAATGGTTTTTCCAGGCTCGCGAATCATAAGATCCTTAGGTGTAAGAAGCATCTTCTCTTTGATATAAGGAGCTTTAATGGTGTGGGTAACAAATCCATCTCTCGTGACAACCTTACCTTCAACAATAGGGCTTACGAAGGTGGCCATCTTTTCACCATCTCTTATAATGTCAATATCAATGGTATCAGAATCAACCGGATCCACGACTGTGAAAAAAAGATCAAGGAAAAAGGTGGTAGGTTTTTTAATGTACTCCAGTGCCGCAAGCAGTGTGCGGGTGGAAAACATGTCAACAGCTCCTGCCAGGAGAAGTCCGCTGCCTACTGTTGAAGTCATTCCACTGTGCCCATTAGGCTCAATGCCAAACAAATACAGACCGGCTATGGGCAGCACCATTACAGCTGCAAGCCCCAGCAGTCCAAGGAAGAAAGATTTACGCATAGTCGCTCCCGTTTTGGGTGATGTGTTTTTGTTACTCATGCTCAAATTGTTCTGTCAAGACTAGAGAGCTGTTACATCTGTCAAAAAGATGCTCACGTCTCTCAACTGGTCCTTGTGGTCTGCTGCAACACTCTCGCCACCAAAAACCACGACTGCAGCATTAAATTGTCCCGAAAGATACACGGGAGCTCCAACAACTTCCAGGGTCGCATCTGTAGCTTCAGCAAGAACAACAGATGCCACTTCTGAGCCGTCACTTGATGCTTTATCGGTTACCTTATACTTGCCATCTGCAGTGACCTTACCAAGGATAGTGCCTCGGGCAAGTGCACCAGATTCAGCGGCAATAGTGACTTTCCCGGTCACCAGCGGGAAATTCCCGGCAATCAGTTTGTCGGGGGTATATGTTTCTGTAACAGCTGCCATGAGGCATTCCTCCGTTTAGAAATGAATTGACTGTTTATTCTACCTTGCCAGCTGCAGCGGCTATCGCTTTGCCAAGCTCGATTTCCTGTGATGCCTCAGATGCCTGAGGGGCCGCTTGTTCGACCTGGCTGATCTGTGATGCCAGATCTGAAGAGTCTGCAGCAACTGCAGTCGCAATTGTCTGTGTTGTCTGCTGCTGTCCTTCCAGAATCTGAATGGCAACGCTTTCCTTGGTGGCATTAGGATCTACCAGTGCAACCTGAATAACCTTGTCAGCTCCTGGATGTTTCGACAGAGTGAGAATTCCGGCAATTCTCTGACGCTCCTTTTCGGATGCAGCTTTGGCAGCCTGATCTACAGCACTCTGTGTGCCTGTAGCTGCTTCATTTTTTCCAAGGTCAATCGCAGCCTGATACACTTCAGGGTGCTTTGCCTGCAGTTCCTTCAAATCCATAAGTCCTCCCATCGAAAGTTTCGGGGTTTTGTTATTGAGATCATTTATCATCGATTCAAGGCTTCCGATTGCATCGATCATTCCTGCAGCTTTTGCTTTTGATGCCACCATGATATCTCCCTGACCGAAATCAGAAAGCACCGTTTCCACAGTGGCACCACGATATTTTGCAACAGCAGAAATGAATATGTCTGCAAGATCATCGACCTTTGTCTGCAGGAGAGCTTTGCCTTTGTCTGATGCCGGTGTCAACCGCTTGAGTGGGCTCTGTGAGGAAACAACCTCTATCTCCTTGAGACCAAGCTTCTTGTCATACTCTGACCAGTCCATAAAGACAGATGCAACTCCGATACTGCCAACCTCGGCAGTGTCAGCTGCCACTATGCTCTTTGCTGCAGATGCAAGCCAGTAACCTGCTGATGCTCCAAGGCCATAGACATACGCATGTACAGGTTTTGATTTACGTGCATCGTGAATAACCTGGGCCACTTCGCTTATTCCGGTGACATCGCCGCCAGGTGTATTAATATTCAGCACAATACTGGAGACAGAGGGGTCCGCCACTGATGTTGCAATATCTTTGGCCAGAATCTGGATGGATGTCCCTCCACCCCAGTATGAATACCGTCCTGAATAAATCACACCCACAACAGGTATGACTGCCACCGATCCATGCAGCTCAGCTGTAACTGTACCATCGATGGGTGATCCGTTTTTAAGTGCAATGCACATGCGTGATGATTCTACCGCTCCCTGAGCTGCTGCAAGCTCATCCTGTGCCTGTCCGTCATGCTCTTTGGCTGATTCTGCCTTGGCAAGAAAAGCAAGTGCCTGAAGTACAGCGGGAAGCATTGCCCAGCGATGTGTCAAAATCCATTCTAGTGCCAAATTCATACAGCCCCCTCAGCAACAGGTTCCGATGATGCCGCCTTTGTTATCTGCGGCACTCTGGCACGAATCCTGTCACGTTCGCGGAAATTGTGTTCAATCATGGTATCCCAGTCATCACCATCAATCGCGGCCGTTTCTTTTGCGTAGGTTGACAATCCACCCTCAATACGCATGATAGCTGCTTTGGTTTCGACAACCGGGTTCAACTGGCCCTGTCCCTGCCCGATCCACTGTGATCCGCTCCACGCCTCACGAATAGCAATGTTATTCAAAAAGCCTGGCGCTTTCACTCGACCCTTCAATACAGCATCGAGCAGCCACAACTTATAGACTGGCTGGCAAAAGCCACGCTTTACAAATTTTGTTCTGTGGGTGAGGAATACTTTCCATGCTTCCAGGAGAGCAGCTCTTGAAGCAGAATATGAAGATGCAAAATGAAGAATCAATACTTCGAATGGCATGCCGATCGCAGAACCTATCTGCTTTACCATTGAAAGAAAAAACGCATCATAACCGGAATTAGGACGCTTCGGATCTGCAAGCTCTATGCTCTCACCGTCTGCCAGATCAATGATTCCTCCAGATCCCACTTCCTGAAGATTTCTTGCTACCGGCTCCGGCAAGTTCTTGACCACAGATTCTTCCGTAGAAAATCCTTGATCAAGCCCCTCTCCGGCTTCTGTTTTAACAAATACAGTAAAGAAGCTGGAAACAACTGCAGCCATCAACTCTGCTTCGGTAAGCCTCGTTGCCTGCTTGAGCGTCTCAATGACAGGTGCAAGCAGCGGTACTCCTCTACGCTGTCCCGGTCTGGTTCTGTCAAAAATATGGAGCACCTGACGCATGCCAGTTCTTGGACTGTATGCAGGTATACCAACCCACTCATTTCCGACAAATCCTAATCCCCCTGGGTGACGTTTCGAAACCCAGTACTTTACCGGTGCACCGTTTTCATCAACTTCAACTCCTCCTGCAAGCTTATCCGTATCCATTGAGTGACTGGGATTGCTCACCATGTCTGCTTCCAGAATCCGCAGTCTCAGATCATACGGAACACCTCGACGGGGGATGAAGACTGGAATGACAAACACATCGCCGCTCTCAAGGATCGACAAATAAGTCAATGCCTGCAGACCATAGAAGTCATCGGTGCGGGATGCGTCGCACTCCTGATTGTTGGCCCACAGGCGAAATTCACGTTCCGTTGATTTTTCCCAGGCTTCCGCTTCTTCCACAGAAAGCCCTAGGTATTCATGATCTATTTGACACTGAAGAGTGAGCCCGTATCCAACGACATTGGTCTTGAACCTGTTCAGTGCTCCGGTGGCTACCGGTGCATTCATCGACATGTCACGGCAGCATGCCCGTAATGATTCAAGTTTTGGAATTATGTCAGTGTCTGCAGAATTTGCTGAGGGATTAAAACCGGTCATGCTCCTGCGGGAGCTGCCTGAGGTGATATAACCAGTGGAGGCCATGGGGCGGCCAAGATGATCGAAGAGTGTAGTTCTGGGGGCTCGTTGTGCGCGCATGTAAATAATATATTATTCTCATGCGTATACCTCCACGTCCTTAAATGTCCATAACCGGCCACAAGCGGACAATTTACAGGAGCTACATTGTGACCGGCTTCTTTTTAATAATCCAATGGAACGGCTCTCCGCATTCTCGGACCGGATCCGCCCCTTTTGAGACGAAGCACTTTCTTTTCCCATTCGATTCTTCCAGCTCGCACCTTATCCAGATCAGCCCTGGTGACGGTAATGTCATCGATGCTGTACGTCTGCCCCTTCAGGACAGCAGCTTCAGCAGACATGTATTTGGCAAGCATCTCCAGAGCCTGTGACAATTCCTCTGCACTCACGGTATTCTCCTTTTAAAAAACAACAGTTTCTGTTCTTCGAATAATCCGGTATCTGCACATCGGCAACTCATTCCTGAGTGCCCTGCATATTCCTTCCACTTCACCAAGGGCACCGACTTCTCCCATTTCACGCCAGCTCACACCATCATTTGACTTTTGAAGCACAAATTTCACAACATCATTTACATGCTCCGTCTCGATTTTATCATAATCAACCTCACTCATACCCTCACCCCCTGGGCCCTTATGCCCCGTTTCTTCTTTACGGCCGGTTTAGAGTGGTCAGATGTAAACACTATATTATCCTTCGCGAGTACTTCCAAATTCGGATTAAGTACCTTGAGCGCACCCAGTGAATAGACGTAGCAGTCCAGTGCCTCATTGCGCCGCCCTGGAGGGCATATCCATTGCGATTTCGGCAAACCTGCATGGCGCCTGCTCACCTTCTTTTCAGCAGTCAATTGTTTCAGGTACCGTTCATCCACATCTTTGGGAAGATGAATATAGCCTGGTCCCGGCTGCTTCAGCTGCAGATTGCAGTAGAGTATGTCCTTTGCCTGGTCTACTCCAAGCAGATACAGGTTCCCGCCCGCTCGTTTGCTTTTTTTGTAACCTGCAACAATAGCCTTTCCGGGACCGGCCATACCTTTAATGGGAAGAATTCGCCTGAACTTTCGTGGTTTACAAAAATCATATACTGCATCTGTGGATGTTCCCATGGCATCGATGCACGTTGCCGCAATGTACATAGTGGCGCCAGATTCATGCTCAAACTCTGTCAACAAGTGCTGATCAAGAAGATCCCACACTGACTGCTGGTGCGTGTTCCCGAGAAAAATATCATGGCTGACAATCCACGACTCTCCACGTAAACCCCACCCGGTCACCGTGCACTCTACACGATCAAGCTGTGTATCAACACCTGCAGTGAGGACAATAACTCCTGCCGGTACTACTGCACGATATGCTTCCCGTCGCTTCATCAGCCAGTGAGTGTCAATGGTGGATGTCTCCGCTTCTTCCCACACCTCACCAAGTACCGTATTCACCCACACTTTTCTCTTCTGTGGATCCCCCCGGGAATTTAAATGGTCTTTCACTGCATCCTGCCAGGAGTACCACCCCAATGGGCTGTAAAGTGCGCTCAAGTGGAAACCGGCAATTTTGCTTTTGGGATTATGCTTTATCCATCTGCCATGCTCCAGCATCCACGGTTTATGATATTCCTGAATCTCAGCTGAGCAATGATCGCATATATATCTGGCTGTAGTCGGATCATCATTGTCGTATTTGATATTATCCCATTTGATAATCTGAGGCTTTTTGCAGTAGGGGCACGGCACATAATAATATCTCTGGTCCGACAGTTCAAACCGTGCTGCAATCCTCGAAAACTCAGCCACTGTGGGAGTGGATGAAAAAAACTTCTTCTTGCGTGCAAAGTTGGTGGTACGTCTGATCGCCAGTTCAACCGGATCTCCTTCACCATCGACATCAGCCGGATATCCGTCAATCTCATCCAGGTAAAGATATCTGATCGGCATCATACGCAAAGCTGCTGCAGAATTGGCGCCACCAATAATCAGCGTTCCCCCCGGGAAATCCTTCTGCATTACCGAATTTGATCCGTCGCGTGATTTATTATCAGCAACGACACCCTTCAATTTATCGCACGCTGTAATCGATGACTGAATTCTCTGCCTGGAAAATTTCTTAGCCATGTCAATCGTTGGCTGTACGACAAGCATGGGCCCGGGAGCATTTGACATAACATAAAGAGTAGCGTTGATTAGCGTCTCAGTAGCCCCAACCTGTGACCCCTTCATGAATACGATCTCTTCACAATGTGATGACGGCGAAAGCTCCTGCATAATCTCAGCCAGATACGGTGTCCTGCTTGTCCTCCATCTACCTGGTTCGCCTGATGATTCACTGGGCAATTCCCGGTGTTCGTCTGCCCACTCATCAATGGTGAAATCGGGAGGAGGGAGAAACCCCTGCAGGTAGTAGGAGACGCACTCCTTGGCAGCTGGCTCAAACAGGGAAGTATCGAGCTGGGGAGATATAGTTTCGACACTAGATACCATTTCCAGCCTCACCAATTCGCCGCAGCACAATTTTCAATTCACCGGTAATAATATCCTGAATCTCTTTTTCATCAACACCAGCATCCGGATCTGTTTTCATCAGATCAATCACGCTCTTGAGGTATGCTGCCAATATGGATGACACCCTGGAGGGGAGGTTGAATAGATTCTGCTGAATAGCCTGTGCCTGGTTAAAAAGCATAACCTTGATAGTGTCCTTATGAACAAGCGTCTCGATTTCTTTGTAATAATCGAGTTCAGCACGCTTCGCCGCAAAGTGCTCTTTCCTGGCACGCTCCATCAGGTAGTCAATGCCGCCAGCTGCAGGAGATGTTTCCTCTTTTTGCTCCGGTAAAGGTTTTGTATTCATCTCCGGAAAGAGGTCAAGCGGTTCAGCATCATCCTCTACATACGTCGGGGATCTGGTTGATGCTGCTGTCTGTATTCCACGCTCTGCCCGGGTAGGGTTCCGCTGCTGATCAACATCAGTATTTGATGCCCAGTCCCTATCCGCCTTTTCAGAATCAACGAACTTCCACAGCTGCTTACCGTGCCTTTCAGTCTTGTCAACTGATATTCGGTTGTCATTAATGGCGATTTGCACTGCAGAAAGGCTGCAACCTCTGTGGCGTGCGTATTCTCTGAGGGTCATTAGGGGCATATATGCAATTTTCTAAGTTAACGATTAATAAATCTCATAAAACATATTTCCATCAATTCTTCTTTCAACCTGACCAACTATCTGACCAAGTCGCTTGGTCAGATTTAAAAAAGTGCTCAAATTAGCTCAATTAGGGCACTTTTTTTATAATTAATGTGACAAGACCGTGGTCAGAGGCCCACTAGCGAATTGCCGAGTGTCGCGCGTTACCCGTTACTGGGGTCTCCAGAGGGACCCAAAACCGCTATCATTTGTCATGTTTTTAACCTCGCTAAACGCTGTGCTTCGGCGGCCATCATGTTCTGTGCCATCAACTTTCCGACGTTCCTTTCAACGTAGGATTGAACTGTCTTTTCAAAATCAAAGCGCTGTTCAATGTGAGGATGCTTGGATAACACGAATAGATATTTCACTGGGTACCGTTCTCTGCCTTCACGTACAGCCACTAGTGCTTTAGATCCCTTTTCTGGGGTGATGATAAAAGGTTTTGGGCGTCGACGCTTACCCCACTTTCTCCCTTTTCTACGATCTGGATCGGTGTTCTTCTTGAGTGCCCTCAGTGCTGTTTTCTTCAGCCTGCCTGAACCAGTGCGCATCTTATCCCGTGCCTTGTAATGGGGAATGGCTGTCATCTTGCCGCTTCCTTTTTGTTGACCATGAGATAAGTTTTCTTTTGGTCCACCCTCCTCATGCAGCGCCATATAATGGTCCAGGTGTTTTACTGCACCTTCGCACTGCCCTCGCCTGAAATCCGCCTTCTTTGCTGGCTCAATCCTGAGACCTTTGAGCGGCCAGCTAGATCTGATAGTGAATCTTGTTGGCATCTCTTTTCTTATTTGCTCTTGAGATCCCTTGGCCAAATCTGTTATTGTCTTTGCCACTACGAATGGAAGCTCATCAAGCTGCACTTGTGAAATTCCATTCAGGGTAGCCTGAATCTCAGGTGAAATAGATACCATGGTAGACATCTCCTTTGAGAGCAATATATGTGTTCGGGTATTAATTTCGGTGCAAACTGGTGAAGAATGTCTTTATAAAATTCTGCATGTTAGCAGCATTCAGAATATGCTAACATGTAGCTTACTGGAATGCTAACACTATAGCTAACATACAAGTGGTTGAGTTTTAAGGTGAATGATAAATAAATAAGAAAATGTTAGCAGAATAGGCATAAATTCATGTGTGCGTGTATTAATATAATTACTTAGTTTAATATTTATTCGCGTGTGCGCATGTGTGAAGGATGTGTTTTTTCGCTAACTGCTAACAAGAACTGTGTGTTCATGAGTAAGTTATTGATTTCTAAGGAGTGAGAGAAAGAAAACACTGTTAGCAATTTTGGAAAATGTTAGCGCGTTTTTTTATAGCGTCCCGACAAATGATAATGACAACTCATATAATAAGGAAATCCCATATTATATGAAAATCAATAACAATTAAAAATGTAAGGGGTACGCAGCGGTTTAAGCTGCTAACAGGCTAATTGCTAGTGGTTTCAGTTGTTATGGAAACATCTGAATCATCAATCCAGCCTGATTTACCATTAAAGTCGATGAGGTATAAAGACGTCGTGTCTTTATTCACGAAAAGGAAATACCTCTTTGAAGATTGCACCTTTGTGTTTGGAAGTAACTCAAATAAAACATCTTCCAGGCTGCGCTCATTGTAGCTCTTATAGACTAGTGAGTTTTTGATAGGCTCATTCGGATTAAACGGATTTCTCGATCCCTTCACAATGAGGATGGATTCAAGATCATCGATGCGTTCGGATATCTGAGGAAGATCTGGATTTTTTGTGTTCGTCTTTGTATTGCTCTCAGATTCATTTGCTGCCGCGTCTGTAGTAGAACTGCTGCCGATAAAAATTCCCATGACTACTACAGCGAAAAAGGCAATTATGATGAGGGCTATTGTTATCACTTTTTTGTCCTTAGCCATACACTCGCTCCATTCCATAGGGTTTTTGTAACGTTTTTGTAATATTTGTGAAGGGGGCTATCCAAATAACCAGCAATCTATGACCCTATTTATGCGGAGCACTTTTTTTACCTGGCCTCCAAAACTTTTGACCTTGAGGTGTACCCCGCTGCTTTTCCTCAGATGCTTGACTCGTACCCTGCTCTCCTATAATAACCTCTAATAACCTCGTGAGCCTATCTATTTGAGACTGGCTGCTTTCGTTGCTGTCCTGCAAACGTTCCATGATTCTGGAATATCGTTCATTAGTTTCAATGCTTTTGTGAATATCTAATTGGAGCAATGAAACATCGATGCCCTTACCGCCATAAGTGGCAGACGGCTCCTTTACCATCTCATTTTGGGAAGGCTGATTCTCAGAAATAACAAATTGTTGATTATAAAACAATTTGTTGAGATCGACCTCCGGACATGCTTTCATGATGGCTTCGAATGGAATAGCATTGCGTTTACGCTGCATACCTATATTTGACCCGGAAAAGCCCAAAAACTTCCCTAATTCAGCATCAGTTTTGAAGCCTTTAGCTTTTTTAATCACCTCGAAGATTTCATCTGCAGACAACAAATTGTTGCTCCGATTCAAAATTTCGTTGATTATGATTCAACAAAATGTTATACTTTGATTGAGTGAGTGATTGAAACGCCACCATTGAAATTACAAAAGGCATGCCACAGAAACAAGGAGGACGTGTGAAAGAGATTCGATTTGTTCTTTCTGATTCAGAAGAGCAACGCAGGGACCAGATCGGAAAGAAGTTTACCAACAAGCAGGTGTACCTGGCAGGAATAGAAATGTTAGAGAAAAAAAAATCTGCTTCAGCTGGAGTAGTCAGTTCGTCAGATACTATTGACACACACAATAAAGGATGATTTTCTCACTTTCTCAGGGGTTACTTCTCATGATTGAGATTCTCGAATTACCGCAGTACCCGGTCCCTTTTCCGAGAAAGCCGGTGGGGGAGTTTTTGACACTTGAAGATGCAATGGCCAAGATGAACTGGTCAAAAAGAGAGATGGAACAGGCGCTGGAAGGAAACCTTGTTCAACAAAAATACGTGCTCGAATGGGGCCCCGATTTTCTTCATAAGTTGGCCATCGATTCTCTTGTCGATGATTACCCCGAAGGTGTTAACGATCTGGAAGAACTCGCGCTGCTCCTTAATTTAAAAGTTGAAGGAGTAAAGTCGAGACTCAACCGGGCACTTAAAAAGCTTAAAAGCGAAGGGAAGCTTGAGTCTTTTTTAAGAGCTGTCAGTGCACTGCGAGCACATAAAAGACGGTGCAGATCCTATTCTTTCAGAGCTAAAATCACCTTAACTGTGGAGTGCTGAAATGTCAACGCTTCAATACAAACCAAGACGAAAAATCGCAAATCCACGGGATAAAAAATTTAATAAAGTGTGGGATGAGCTTTCGAAAAAACAACCTGATGGTGTTGCGATGATTACAACAGAAGAGTTAAAAGGCTTTGCCAAGAGTATTTACAATCGTGCATGGATGGATTGCCTGGAAAATTTTATGGAAAAAGGGGTGATCTCATGACTGAAAATGAGATTGAACGAATCGCCCAGCGGGTTGCCCAGCTTCTGCTGCAGGGGACATCGACCGAGCTGGTGACAACAAGTGATATCTGCAGATTAACCGGTAAGAGCAGGAGGACTGTTTACCGCAAAATTGAAGAGGGTATTCTCCCTAAACCTCAACGTGTCGGTCGCGAATTGGTTTTTGATAGAGCAACATTTCTTAAAGCGAGAATGCAGGGAAAAATCTAACAACATACGCTGGGAAAAATCAGTGGAAGAATTCAAACTATACGATATCGTTTCACGTTGCGGAGACGATGAACAAATTGTAATAGCAGTAGAATTGGGGATTATAGAGTGTCTTTGCATCAAAGCAAACGGTACGTACCGAATTGGACAAATCGAACGTAACCTTCCCAGGCGGTATGATTTTATTCGCAGTGGTTCAAAAAGTGACATCCCGCAAATTGAAGATGCTTCTTTTGAAGAAGTTACCGTATAAAAAAAGAGGAATCTATGAGTGAAAGTAAGGATTTTGATCAGATTATGCAATTCTGGGCCAATCTCATACCAAGACAGAAATTTGCTCTATATGAACTACTTGCTCTTGAGTATCATCTACGCACAGAGCAGTTTGACCAGGGACGATGCAGATGTAAAAGACCTTCGACTGGCATTGCTGTTCCAACAACTTGGTCCGAGGAAAGAGATTGCAGCAGGAATGCTTCGTTAGTACGTCAAAGCTTGATAAATGAATTTTTTCTTGAGAGATATGCGTTTAATTGTATGATAAAAAAGATGTCAGCATATTTTGAACGGGTGGTTCTTCCCCTCTTGATCGATAACGACACTACTTTACACCCAAACAATCACCCTTAATGCAGTACAGATCCCCGGAGTACTCGCAATAGCTCTTATCATTTGCACTTTTTAGACACTCCACACAGGTGCAATTGGTTGTTGTTATCTGGGAAAACTTCTCACAGTTTCTCCTGGAGCACTTATCTTTAACCGGGCATTTCATAGTCACCTCCGAAGGTGAATATAATTCATCACAGGCTACGGAGTTTTCCCTCCATCATCTCCGATCACCACTTTCCAAGGAATACCTGTCGCCCTGGTGCTGGTGCTGAAGAAACGCAGCACAGGCTTCGTTTCAGCCTCAGGAAGCCGCTTAAGCAATCTTCCCCATGTCTGAGGCCAGGGAGTCTTCTCAAGTACTTTCTTGAGCCCTGTGTGTGAATCGGAAATCCACAATCGATACTGACTTGAATCACGCTCATCCGGATCGAGACGAATCCCGATACGCTTCAATGCTGCAACATATCTCTGCTGATCATCGGTAAGGGCCTCCATCCCCGAAAGCGATGGGCTTCTGTTCGCCAGTTCCACCAGGCACTCCTCTACACTAACCTCTCGACCACCATCCTTAATCACGTATTGCAGGATTGTTTCCAGACACACCCGCTCATCTGTCTGGTCCGCTTCAGTCAGATCTTCCCATCCCGCCTCCTGGGCCCACTGGCGAGCACTGTCAAGATCGATGACTGCTGATGAGTACAATGAGTACGATCCCGCAGCGAGAGCACCTGCCTGATCTCCCAAACGCCTGTCTCCAAGGTGTTCTGATATAGCCTGAGAAAACCTCCTGCTATTTTCTCGAATGACAGGAATGAGTGAAATGGTGCGTGCCCTGAGAGATGCACACCAATCCGGAGTGAGAATTTCCTGCACCATATTGCATAGTTTTGTAAAGTGCTGCTCTCGTTGTTCCCTGGTCAAGTGTCGAGGTTTGTGCAACGATACCACAATGATTCGAGACAGATCCGCTCTCTGGGTAATATTCACTCCAATGCTGGATAGACAGAACATAGATCGTATGTCAAAGTCCATTGCTTTTTGGCTCTGAGTCCCTTTCCGGATCTTTGCACCGGATTCATTCGAACTCTGCCGCATCAGCTCGAAAACCCCATGCATCCTCTGTCGACCGCGTTCATCCTCACCTTCAGATTCATCGAAAAGCACAGGGAGAGCATCACTCCGAAGGGTCTGTCTTATACCCGGGGCAGATGTGTCTGCTGCAACAAAAACACCCCACGGGCCTATACACGGCCGAATAACATTTGAGAGAAACCATGATTTACCTGTGCCACTGGGGCCGGTTACCCACATGTGGGGCCTCCAGTCCATTGCACCGCAAATACTGGCAAGAACACACCACCCTGATGCATAAATCGAATGAGCAGGTCTGTCCCACCATAGCAGTTTTATAATCTCTCCGAGTTTGGTGGCAGCATGATCCGGAAGTGGCTTTGCAAGAGTGTCCTCGATGCGAAGTCCTGCTTCGTAGATGAATCTGGTTTTTATGTCTGTCAATCCCTTGGGTTTGCCATCAACAAGGAGCGATTCTCCGAAATGCACAACGATTTTCCCCTGATCCCACCAGGCCCCGCGTCCTCTTCGCTTTGATGGATCATACACCCGCATCTTTTCACTTGCTCGAAGTACCGCGTTTGCCGCACGTATCCAGTCGGGACCTTTCTTACAAGCGAATCTGGACCACCAGAAGGTGAGTGGGGCAAGCGTCAATAGGGCACTTGCATTGTGAGACTCGCCCTTTATCGCTTTTACTTGACCTGTGCCCTCAGGAAGATAATAGTGGTAATCCTCATGGTAGCCCAAACATCTGAAGGGGGCGCCTGCAAGGGGATCATTGTTGTCGGTGTCGATATTTGGAGGATCGATCTTACGTGCTTTTATGAGGTCAAGGATCTGCTGCACCGTCATCTTGTCTTCGTGAATTGCATCGTAGACATCCCACCCATCCGGTTTCCCCTCCGGAGGATCTACCAGGTGCACCTTGGATGCAATATTCTTGACTTTTTCGGCAATCTTCAAAGCAGCTTTGAATCCTGGCTGCTCATGCTTGTCCATGGTTTGACCAGCTTTTGGATGGCGACCGGTGTAAGTCTTCAGATCTGCGTCGGGCCAGTAACAGAAGTTGCGTCCTTTCAGAGGGCTCCAGTCTACATTGGCGATAGCGTTGCAACCACCCGGCCAACATGTGACTGTAATCTGAGTTCCATTGTCATCAAAAAGCCGCTGCAGTTCCCGGGCGCACTTCTCTCCCTCTACACCAAGAACCGGTTGCGATGGCGCCTGTGTCAGCCTTGGCAGATTGTAGAGTGGTAGCGGCTTGGGAAAACTCAGAAAACGCCACTCCTTTGCGCCTCCTGCTTTTTCGCAGTAGGTGAGGGGTGGAGTCTCTTTTCCGGATTTTGTCCGGTACCGCACAACATACCCAATCAGCCCGCCTTCCGCAGTGCGATATTCCCAGCTGTCATCGATCTGGTATTCGTGCCGTGCGCTTCCTTCTGTTCTGACATATACCCGGGGTGGAGGAGGAGCTTCCTGTGGTACTGGTATCAGCGGTTTCCATACTACTGCCTTCTTTCGTGCTGGAGGAGCTTTTGATGGTGTGGAACTGGCGCTTTCTGCGGTTGATGCTTTTTCATCCGTCCTGATTCCAAACCGCTTTGCCAGTTCCAGTGCTGCCTCACCTTGCTTTATTCTTCTGATGGCAGCATACAGCCCGATAGGATCGCTACCTCCTTCTCCACTGGCGAAGTCCTTCCAGATGCCTGAATCAACATTTATTGAAAGTGAATCGCCGGGGTTTCCATCCAGATCTCCAATTACCCACTCTCTGCCTCTGGCTTTGCCATTGGGTAGCCATTCCTCCACCAGGGAGCGAAAATTCAAAAGAGCTGCACTGTTTATTGCTGAAAAGTCGATCATAGTCATCCGTATGGGTTGAGGTCTAATCCGCAATATAGGTGCTTGGGTTGCTTTTTCGGTGCATCTGGAAAAAATTAAAAAAAGTTCTGCGGAATGCACCGAAAACCGAATCCGTGAATTTAGATTAGCATTCAGACAGTTCGAAATGCGCTAATAACAAATGACAAAATCTACAGTTTTC
This sequence comes from Fibrobacterota bacterium, assembly GCA_023436205.1. GTDB lineage: Bacteria > Fibrobacterota > Chitinivibrionia > Chitinivibrionales > Chitinispirillaceae > JAEZKC01. The sequence continues at coordinate 20,083 of JAEZKC010000102.1, read as the reverse complement.
TGTAAATGTCAATTTATTGACCCACGGGGGTGTTTTGTGCCTAAAAAAGTAACGATGGAGCTTGAGATCACAGTGAGCGGACCTGCTAACACATCTGAATTCGACCGGTTTCTTGATGAGTGCATCGATGCAATCGCCTCAGCTATGGACATACCTGCTGATGAGCTCAAGAAAACTATTCCTGAGCACAGTCGCTTTGACTCTGTAACCATGATGGTGAACTGAGATGAATGCGGTTGTTAAAGAAGTCTACCTGGATGACGAAGAGGTCTGCCGTCGCTGGTGCGGAAAGATTACATCCCGCACTCTCCGGAGATGGAGAGCTCAGGGCAAGGGGCCATCGTGGCTTCTGCTGGGAAAGAGAATTGTATACCCCCTGACATCTCTTATCGAATGGGAAAAGGGGCAGCTTGTTTACACAACAGATCAGCCTAAAAGGAGTATTCGTGAAAAAGCAAATTGACGTGCTTGTCGGGTTGCCCGGGGCAGGTAAGACCACCTTTGCCCGGGAACTTTTAAAAGACAGAACCGATACCCTCATCATTTCACCGGACTCTTTGCGGGAGATGTTGTGGGGAAAATATACCTTCATCGAGGATAGTGAGTACGATCTGAGACAGGCTATTCTTGCAATGATGACTACATTGTTTGCTTCAGGGTTCAGTCTCATTGTTGATGAATCCACCTGGATATTATCAGAGCGTGACCGTCGACGTCTGGTTATCCAGCTTCGCCACTTCTGCCCGGGAGCAACCATTACCGCTTGGGTATTTCCTTACAATCCCGAAATGCTCCAGCGGCGCCAGAGAGATCCGCGCGGTTACACCGAAGAACACTGGACTCAAATTGTCAATGAAATGATTCAAAAGTTTGAGCCTGTAACTGATGAGGAAGGCTTTCATTATGTCAAACACATTTCTGAAACCCGTTAATCCTGATCCGGAGCATTTTGCTCTTTCTGGTCAGAGTTTTATTCTCAGGCCGAAGCAGTGCCCCGATTGTCATACCCTATTTACACCTGCAGAAATCGAGCAGGAGAAGTGCGAGGAGTGTTCAATGGCCAAGAAACCGCTCAGTAAACAGCAGCTTGATGTCAAGCGAATCACACAACTCAGATCTTATTACAAGAGAAGAGGCAACGATTCAAAAGTAAAGGAGTTGACTGCAAAGCTCATGGCTCTAAAGGGTGTCAACAATTGGTCTATGGACGCCCCCTCTGCTGTTCAAAATGCTACGCCGATAAACCTTATTCCAGAATCTGAGGAAGCAGAGCTGGTAAAAAGGGCAGATGAAATGGCTGAGGCAGGCGTTTCCGAAAAAGAACAGCACAGCCCATACTCTGATCTCATCCGTACGGCACGCGATCTTCATACCCAACTTCTTGATCAGATGATCCCCTGTGATATCAACTCAGTGCAGTTTGATAAAGACAGGCTCTGCATTTTCGGTAACGGCTTTTCAATCGTTGTCTCAAGTGGTGCACATGTCAGCTGAATTCACACACGGCGGCATTCCTGCAGCTGAAGCGAGTCACTGGGATGAATATACCTACCAGCTGCTCGGGAAGGCCATTGAGGGCATACTGTCACATGCGCCTGATCTTAGGCGTAAAGGGTATAGTGCCTTCCGTGCACTTAAAAGAGAATTCATGGTGGAAGAATGGGATGAATACCTCAATCGGCTTGACAACTACAGAAGATCCAGAGGTGCGAAACCGATACTGGCTATAATAGAAGAGATTGGTTCTGAACTGATTAAGAACGGAACTCCTTCACCCAACCCGGTATCTGAACCTGTGCCTGTGCTGCCTCCAAAGATGGTGGCCCCGGCATTACCGTCTCCTGTAAAACCGGAATTACCTAAACAACCAATTATTGAAGCAGAGCAGCTCTCGCTGTTCTGAAGGAGGATTTATGTTATCCGTACAAGAACCTGTCATCAAACTGATTCCATTCGGAATCATCCATCCCTCACCTGTAAACAACCGGAAGGACCGCACTGCAAACATTGATGATCTTGTTAACAGCATCAGATCAAAGGGTGTGCTGCAGTTCCCTATTCTCCGTCCTCATCCATCCATTAATGGGCACTTTGAGATTGTCTGCGGCGAACGGCGCTGCCGTGCATGCGGTGAACTGGATATGCCGGTACCGGCTAGGATAGAGGAGCTTTCCGATCGCGAAGCTCACGAAATCACCGTGACTGAAAACCTGCAGCGTGAGGGTTTAAGTCCACTTGAAGAATCCCAGGGGATCTGTACTCTTCTTAATGACGGGTTGACTGTCGAAGAAGTTGCAGACAAGCTGGGTAAGTCTGTACGCTGGGTGGCCAAACGTGCAAAGCTTTCCAACTTGACACAGTCATGGCTGGATGCTCTCAGCGATCCCGATGATGCACATGGAATTCAGGCGTGGTCCGGGGCTCATCTTGAAATGGTATCCAGATTCGAGAGTCATATTCAGGACTCTTTCTTTAGCAATGCCATAGAGGGCAGGCCTTTTACCTCACGAGGGATGACATTAAATGAACTTAGAAGCAGACTCGAATCTTACCTGCTGAACCTGAAAACAGCTCCATGGCCTCTCAAGGATGATAGCCTCGATTTCGATGCTGGTTCTTGTGAAGCCTGTCCAAAGCGCACCAGTGTACAGGTAAACCTGTGGGATGAATTCGAAGATGGTAAGGACCACTGTATTGATAGAGTTTGCTGGGTCAAAAAACTTGAAGCATACCTTTACTCCCGCATAGAAAAGCTTAAGGAAAAATACCCGGATATTCGACTCCTGGATAGAAGTTGTGGTGATGGTTTTTTAGGCAGTGATCATTCACTCAAAGAGGGTTGTATCCACTACTATCAGTGCCATGACTGCAAAAAGAGCGATGAAGGTGCCATTGCAGCACTTGTCATCGATGGGCCCGGGGCAGGATCTCTTAAGCACATTAAAATGTATTCGAATTCCTATGGGTCTTCATCCGCTCCCACCGGACCCAAATCTCTCGAAGATAAACGCTCTCTCCTCGAACGGCGCCGCAGAATTCTTGTCATTGAAAAAGTGATCGCTCTTCTCGAAAGTGAACAGCAGCGGCCGGATTGCATCCTGAAAAAATCCGATGAAGAAATCATCTGTACTGCGATCATCTGGGGATGCACGAGGCAGGACACTGATGATGAGGATGACGGTGCAAAGTTTACCGCATACGGATATGGCGAATGGAACGACTACCGGGAACTCCGTAAACGTGAACTCAGTCGTGATGATCTCATCGTTGAACTGATGCGCTGTGTCATTCCAAAATGGTGCGAGCAGTTAAAGATTGCAGCTGCAAGTACAGCGGCTTCACTGGCTGATGCTGAGGATGTTTGTCTATTTCTGGGTGTCGACATTACTGCATTTGAAGCTGAGGCTCGTGTCAAGCTGCCTGAGCCCAAAGCCTGGGCAAAACAGGCAAAGGCTGAAGAGGAAAGGAAACTGGCATCTGTTTACGCTGAAGAAGAATCTAAACCTGAGAAAAAGTCGGGTGCAAAGGGAAAGAAAGCATCCAAGGCTAAAAGGACCGGTAAAACTGGCTGGACAAATCCCGAGGTGGATACAGATGCAACAGAGGATTAAGTCACGGATCCTCAATCTCAATATGACGGTGCAGGAATCTGGCGCCGTCATATTTGAAGATGGTGTCGAGTACTCCCGTGCTGAAGTTGACACGCTGAAAAAAACCGCTCCTGATGTTGATGATATCAAAGCACTTCACAGCATCAAGGGGCTCTTTGGTGGTGAGATCGTTCATGAACCAGATCCGGAGGGAGCTCTGATGCGGGAGAGAATGCTCCCGACAGTTTTGCCTCCGTACGTTAAACCTGCTCCACAGGAGAAGTGATATGCCTACTGGAATAGCCTGGACAGACGAAACATGGAACCCGTGGCAGGGTTGCATCAGAGTATCCGAGGAATGTGCAAACTGCTATATGTACCGGGAAAAAGAGCGGTATGGTCATAACCCTGCGGTAGTGGTCCGTTCTTCTGATCAGACATTCCGTAAGCCTCTGCGGCTGAAACCTGGCACAACGGTTTTTACCTGCAGCTGGAGCGATTTCTTCCACGCTGATGCCGATGCCTGGCGCAATGAGGCGTGGGCCATTATTAAAGAATGTTCCTCTCTCAAATTTATCATACTGACAAAGCGGATCGATCACGCTGTACATCATCTCCCGGAGGACTGGGGCAACGGTTACCCCAATGTGTGCCTTGGTATTACGGCCGGAAACCAGCATCGTTTTGATGAACGCTGGGCAGTGTTGCGGGAGATACCGGCCGCTGCTTACGTGGTTTCTCATGAACCGGCACTGGGGTTGATCGACTACCCTGCTGATTTCCTTTCCCTTGGCAAACGCATTGGTGTCATTGCCGGAGGAGAAACAGGACCCGAAGCCAGACCGGCGCACCTTTGGTGGATCCGCCACGATCGTGATCAGTGCCTGAAGGCGGGTGTTCCTTTCTTTTTTAAAAGCTGGGGACAATGGGTGCCTGGTGTAAGAAAAGATTCTATTTACCACCAGCTGCAGACCGGTCAGGCGGTGTGCCCCTCTGCCTGGAAAGTGCACGAGTGGGCAGCTGGGGGGCTTTCCTTTTTTACCGGAAAAAGTTTTCCAAACAACGACCTGCTTGACGGCAGACAACATACTGAAATGCCTGAGATAGCTGTTGTAGATCCGCAGCTCTCATTATTCTAAATACAATTCAAAGGATTCTCTGATGAGTGGACTAAAAGCAGTACCCGAATGCATACGGTGTGGACTCCTCGAATTTGATGGTGTCTGGATGCGCCCGCGAAAAGCACCTGCACACAGCCCTGTTTACAAGCACACCATGTGCCTTGAGTGCAAAAGGATAATTAAGAGCAAGCAGGTCTTTTGTGATGACAAGGGGATCTGTCCCGACAAAAAACGTTCTGAAGGTGACTGGGTTTGCAAAAGTAAAAAGCATTGTCAGCACCAGAAGGCAGGGGGGCAGCAGTGAAACCGATCAAAAGAGTCAGAATAGTATATCGCAGTTACCTTCATTTCTTTTTCCGGAGATGGTTGCCCAGGGAGATGATTCTGCGTGTACGCATGAGAGGGATTCTCAAAACGGTAGCGATACCAGTCGGTACCGATTACGATATCGGGCATGTGCGTGAAATGCGGCCGGTCCGCATGCGTGATGTCCTCTGTTTCAAAGTGGTCCGGTACCGGACTAAGAAAAGGAGTGCATAATGGGTGTTACATTGCGGCAGAATGAGAATTTGTGTCTGAAGGGTGAGATGCCGGAAAAGTGGATCGGTATTTCTCTTATCTATGATCCAACAGATGGCGGGGTCGTTCTGATCTCATCACATGATGATAACGAGCAGAACCAGCTGCTTCTGATGTGTGGGCTTGATATGTTAACCGGGGCAAAAATGCCCGAAACAACTTGCGATGGTAAGCCGAAAAATAGTCCTCCACTTCAAAGTGGCGTCTCCATAGTGGATTGCTCTAATTGCCACGGTTCAGGTGAGGATTTTCACGGTCACGGATCATTTATAGATTGCTCAACATGCAAGGGCAGTGGCAAGGTGTACTGGCAGGATGTGCATGCATGTTTTGACTCATCGTGTCGGTATTACGCAAACAATCACGGATGCACCGAAGCCTGGTGCAAAAATCCGAAACCAGTTAAGGCAAAAAGTAACTAACAATCAATTTTAACAATGAGGAGATAGTATGGATTTGGCAAAGGTTGTACAGGAGCAGTTTGAAGAGCTGGAAGCGAGCGGAAAAATCAAAGAGTCAATTAACACGCAACTTATGATGGCGATCGATCAGGCAATACACCGTGTTATATCCTACAACAGCGATTTTCGAAAGAATATTGAACTGGCTGTTAAAGAAGCAATCAAGATAGACCTCAAGCAGTTGAACATCGCAGAGTACAACCACACTATTCTGCAGATGGTCCGGGATGTTCTTAATGCCCAGCTTACGACTATAGGCTTTGAAAAGATGAAAGCTGATATGACGAAGCTATTATCTGGAGATTTTCCTAAGCAGATGAAGTTGTCGGAGCTGATCGAAAGAGCTATTGGCGAACTCGATGAGAAGCCGGGAGAGATATCATTCTTCTGTGATGAACCGGGATATCCGAGTTCGTCATATTGGGTTCACTTTGATGATGAGTATGGAAAAAGTAAATACAAATGCAAGTACAGCTTGCTTATTAATAACTCTGGAACAATAGCAATCGCCAGGGCTGAAGATCTGCAGCTCCAGGAACATAAATTTATGGGTGGACTTTACGGTATAGAAGCTTTTCTTTTCCGCATCTATGCAGCCGGTACAATCATCGAAAAAGACCCTGAATCAGTTCGCACTGAATGGTATGAGGGAGATGATTAAGAAATGATCTCCGACTCCCAGCATCAGCGGCTTCTGGCCATGCAATATCGGGCCCATCTTCGGATCGATAAGACCTATCCGTCTACCGAACCTGAAGACAGAGCCCCGCGTAAGCCTTCGGTAAAGCGTGCTCAAAACACGCTCTCTGCCGAGTTCGCCACCATGGACCAGATCGCTGAAAAGCTGGGGGTCGATCGCCAGACTGTTTTACGAACACTGCACAGTGCTCTGAGGAAAATGCGGGTTGCATTGCGCAAGTTTAACGAGGAGGTATGATGGGGTTTCTACTGTCTTTAACTGCATATATCATTACTGCTGTTGTGTTTGCTGCCGGATTGCTCATCGCGTGGGCAATGGTGATCCTTACCAGGCATGATGATACTCGGCAGCGTGAGCTATTTAATTCCTGGAAAAGGGGCAGGCAATGATCTGGTGGATTCTGGCAGGTGTTTATGTTGGGTTTGGAATAGGGCTTTTCCGCAAAGAGAACAACAGTTTTGTTATGTGGAGGCTTTACTGGTACGATATGAGAGATTGGCCGGTAATTATCGTTTGTGTTTTACTACTGCCGCCTTTTGGGTTGTATAGGGTGGTGAAGAGGCTTTTGAAGGGGAGAAGGTCAAAATGAGTGATAAACAGGTTTTAGATGAAATATGTACGTCGTGTGAAGAAGGGTTGCCAAAAAACGAATGCCCAAACTCAAAAAGGCCATGTGGTCACCATTGCAACCATTCGTGGAATCAAGATGAATGCTGTTGGTGTGGTCAGAAGTTCGGGTGTGAAGAACAGGAGGCCGCCGATGGTGACGACAAACAAATGGCTGATTTGATCAGTGAGAACGCACGCCTCAAGAAAGATCTGGAGGAGAGCATGGAGCTGATGGGGAGGGTTGTGTACAGCTGCAATGACTGTGCTCATACTGAATGTCTACTTGCACCATGCTCATTTATAATCTCGATTCAACTACCAGAAGAAATACCAACATTCTGTCCGATCAGTGGTGAAGAGTGTGATTTTATCGCTGAACAGAAATAGGAGGCTACCGATGCCATTTAAAATAAAATGCTCCGAAAACCTGTCTAACGAAAAGACCGTACATCTGAAGTTTTTCGAGGCCGAAGTTTATGAAGAGGACAGATTCGTGCGATTTATCAAAGTTAAGGAAAACATTTCCAGATGCAAAATCAACGAGCGGGTACATGGTTAATTGCTCAAAGTGTGGGGCTAAGGTTCAGGCTCCACTTTTTTACGACACTCCAGAAGAAGCCGAAGTCGCTTGGAACACCGCCCACCCGCTGGCGATCCGGTTGGAGGATGTGCGGGAGATGGTACAAGTATGCTGGGGTTGCAAGGTAAAGAGTAGCAAATGTACCCACTACGAACTCTGTTTCGCACTATACGGTTACTTTGATACACCCAGTAACCACATCGACAAGCTCACCGCATACTGCAAGGGGGAGAGATGATGGCCTATGTTAAAATGCCTCATCAATTAATCCACATCGATTCTCTTGCGCAGGAATGTGGGCTGTTTACATCTAAAACAAATCAAAATGGTGGTTATGGCTGTAAATCCAGATCCAAAGAAAAACAAGAACCCGGGTGCTGTTATGTGTTTGATTGCCCATTGGCTCACCCTGCAGATATTGAGGACTTAAGAGAGTATGATAATGACCTGTACGAACAATATAAAAATGGCGATGAAATAACCGATTGGGTAATACAGCATTCAGAACTGCCAAAACAGGAGGCCCGCAATGGCAATGACTGGCGATCAGATGAAAGAGATACCGATACTATTTAGTGCGCCGATGGTCCGCGCCACACTGGACGGACGCAAGACGCAGACACGACGGGTGATTAATCCGCAGCCTGAGTATCAAAACGGTCTATGGTTGTTCAAGTGGGGTGCAGCATGTAGTGGTGACACTATGCCTGTTGTAATCGGCCATGCTACGCAATCAGCTTGCCCCTACGGAACACCAGGCGACCGGCTTTGGGTGCGGGAGAATTGGCGTGTAGGTGCCTGGGCTTGGGGTGCAAACCTGCTTGCAATCGACTACCTGGCAGATAGCTTTTACAGAAAAGATTGGCTACGGGTCCCAAGCGATCAGTTTGAACGATTACTAAATCAATCAATTGAGGATGCCAGAAAGCATTTCGGCGTTCAAAGTCAATACAAGTGGAAGCCTGGCGAATCCCCCTGCAGGGTGCGCCCCTCAATCCACATGCCCCGATGGGCTTCCCGCATCACCCTTGAGCTTGTCAATGTGCGGGTGGAGCGTGTGCAGAGTATCAGTGAGGAAGATGCTGTTGCTGAGGGGTTCGAAGAATCGCTTGATGGTGGTGATGGTGTATTCACAGATGTATATGGGCACATATCAGCCAGAGAAAACTTTTCCGGACTCTGGGACCACATCAACGCCAAGCGCGGTTTCGGTTGGGATGCAAACCCCTGGGTCTGGGTTGTGGAATTCAAATTGCAGGAGACACCGTGTACCTAATATATTTCCCTTGCGGCTCCGCTTCCTTCAGGAGGTGGAGATGAACTTTGAACGGCGATCCAACGGGACCTATGTATTCGATATCGTCTATAACGTCCCTGAACGATTCCGCGACCGGGTAGACGGGAAAAAGCAGCTCCGGCGGACAATCGACACCGCCGAGCTGCTTCCGGAGGAGCGTCCCAGGGGAGTGAGTGACCTCAAACTCCTCAGGGCTCAGAAGCTCAAGGAACTCCGTGACCAGGTCAGCAAAACCCGATCTTTGACAGAACAGGAACAAGGCACATTCGCACAGTTGCTGAAATACCGGATAAAGACCGCCGGTGATGCATCGATGCCGGAAATGTTCAAGCGGGTGCTGGAGGATTTCGGGGCTACTCCGATGGAACTCTTTGTCCCGAAATATCTCGAGTACATTAACCTGCTCGAGACAACCAAATCCCGCACCACCAAACGGCTGCGCGCTCTGGCGACGGTTAATCGGTATAAGTCAGTGATCAAAATGATACTCATGACCGCTCTTGAAGATGGTCTCATCGACAGGATGCCCCTGCGGATCCGCATCCCTCTTCGCAAAGAGGTGGAGCGTGACCGGGTGTTTGTCGGTGATGAACGGGACCGGCTTGAGAAGGTGATGATCGATCACGCATCGCACCTGTACTGGTTTGTGTATTTTGCAGAGCGCAACCCCGGGCGCAAGCAGGATCTGCTGCACCTGCCCCGTACCAGACTTGACATGAGTAAACCATGGGTCCGCTACACTCCCATGAAAACCGGTAATGAAATTCCCAAACCCACTACCCTTATCGAAATCGATGAGGACCTCATCCGCTACGCACAGGCACTCCCTCCAGATTGCCCACTGCTCTTTCCCAGGCTGATCTGGTCGAATGAGGACCAGGAGCATATCCGGAACTACGGATGGAATCCCCGCAACTGGGATATGATCCGCCGGGCATCCTGGGAACCGATGGGTGATCCCAAACGTCACTGGAATACGCTCCTGCGTAATGCAGATCCCGCAATCGCAGATTTCAAGATCCACGACCTCAAGCACGTCGCCCTCACCTCGATGCTCAATGCTGGTTACACTCCCCAGCAGATTAAATCCCTGGGCATCCAGTACACCGAACGCACCCTGTGGAGATACTACCACCGTGATGCGGAACTTGTACTTGACCAGCGCAAAGAGCGCCTCCTCTCTCTGGCATCCTGATTTAACGCTTCCTGCGTGCGTTATTTGATTAAAACCTGTGCTGTGGCCCGTAATAACGGCTGCAAAACAGGTTTCATTTCCGTAAAAATCGCCGGTTGTTTATGACTTGAAAGTATGACTTTTATTTTTGTAAATTGTGTAACTCTTTGAATATCAACACGTTGCAAAAATAGGTAATGTGATTCGTAATCAGTTGATCATTAAAGAATATAGTATATACAAACTCTCAAAGCTGCTCAAGAAGCATTATATTATTATTACGAAATATGTGAGCAAATATGATCTGAACAAAATGGCTAGTGCTTTCTATCAGTCGATCAACAGTTATCGGCAGCTTACTCTATGCGATTATGTTATATGACAGGTGGGGAATTTCTGTTCCTTGTCGTGGTTGACAGACTCTGATGCCTGTCTTTGATGGTGCTTGTGTGCGAGGAAGGGTGCTGGTGACCTATAAGGCGTCTTCGCCGTTAACATAAAAGAGTAGGGGATTATGCTTCGACTCCGGCGGACCTACGCTCTGCATGAGCGGAGCGTGGCGGCGTGGCAATATTGTAGTCCCGTTCTCACTCTCTTCCCAATCAACAATCATCAATCAAAAATTAACAATTCCCTTTTGACTCCGGCGGACCTACGCTCTGCATGAGCGGAACGTGGCATCAGAAGTGAAACGGGGCAGCATCAATACCAAACGCCACCCCTTCTACTCTTCCAATCAACAATCATCAATCATCATTCAACAATTCACTAATACTTGCTTCCTTCCCTCGCAAGCTGCGCCATCGCCATGTCTCCCAGCACAAGCGCAGCCATCGCCTCCACAACAGGAACCGCCCGAGGTACCACGCAGGGATCGTGACGCCCAGTTGACTCAAGCACCGTCTCGTTGCCCTGGTAGTCCACCGTCTTCTGTGCAAGTGCGATGGTTGCCGGGGGTTTGAAAGCCACCCGGAAATACACCGGCTCACCGTTTGATATCCCGCCCTGCACTCCGCCGCTTCTATTGGTCAACGTGCCCAGGCCGTAGGGCTTCATGGTGAAAGGGTCGTTGTGTTCTGATCCGCGCATGGTGGCTCCCGCAAAGCCCGATCCTATCTCAAAGCCCTTGGTGGCCGGGATGGAAAGCATCGCCTGGGCCAGCATCGCCTCAAGCTTCTGGAAAACCGGCTCGCCCCATCCTGCTGGGACCCCGCGGCAGACGCACGTGACCACGCCGCCTATGGAGTCGTTGGCATCTTTCATGTCGTGCACGATCTGTGTCATGGCTGCAGCGCTCTCCTTATGGGGGCAGCGCACTGCGTTCTGGTCGACCATGTCGCGAGTTATAGTGCTGAAGTCGATATGGGGGGCAGTGATTTTGCCAATGGCGCTCACGAAAGCCACGATCTCCACCCCGAAGCGCTTCTTGAGGAACAGTTCCGCCATGGCGCCTGCCGCCACCCGCCCGATGGTCTCTCTTGCGCTTGAGCGCCCGCCGCCGCTGGATGCCTTGATGCCGTACTTGGCCATATAGGTGAAGTCGGCGTGTGAGGGGCGGGGGATATCGTTCATGGATGCGTAGTCGCCGGGGCGCTGGTCGCGGTTATTCACCATCAGGGCAACAGGGGTGCCCAGGGTGAACCCGTCCTCCACGCCGGAGAGGATCGTGACCTGGTCGGTTTCCGAGCGGGGAGTGGTGAGGTCGCTCTGGCCGGGGCGGCGCCTGTCGAGCTGCTTCTGGATATCCGCTTCGCTCAGGGCGATGCGGGATGGGTAGCCGTCAACCACTGCGCCGACGGCTTTGCAGTGGGATTCTCCGAAGGTGGTCACTCGTAGGTAGTTTCCGAAGGTGCTCGACACTCAAGGCTCCTTTGTATCTGATGTGAGTAGATGTTCAAGTGATAGTTTCTGCAGTATTGCCGCGGCGGTCTGCTTGGGGGAGAGCACGTCGTTTCTGATGACCAGGTCGGCAAGCTCCGCGTAGACCGGGTCCCGCCTCCTCCACTCCTGCTCGATCTCAAGTTCTCCCCCTTTGATTGTGGAGGGGAACCCCTTGGCTTTCATGCGGATCAGGATGGTATCTATGTCGGTTTTAAGGTAGACAATTTTGCCCATCTTTTCAAGGATGGGGCGGTTATCCGGGGTCAGGGGGGTGCGTCCGCCGGTGGAGAGGATTATTGAGTCGCGGGATGAGAGTGACTGCAGCGCCTCGGTTTCAAGCGCGGTGAATGTATCGATCCCCTGTTCTCTGACCAGCTCTCTGCAGGTGATTTTTGTGCTGTTTTTCTGCTCGAAGCGTTCTTCGATGACTCGGTCCAGGTCCAGATGAGGCCAGCCGGTGGCATCTGCGAGCGCCTGTGCGGTGGAGGATTTGCCGCTTGAGGCGAATCCGATGAGAATGATATTCATGCGAGAGGGCTTTCTATAGAATAGTGCTTAAAAGGGTAAAATAAAAACTGCGCGGGGGAGAGTAGTAATTAGTACGCGGCCATTTTTCTTTCTGTTAACGGCGAAGACGCCTTGCAGGGCACGGGGGTTGGTTTCTCGCTTTGGAACAGCTGGTTTAGATAGTCATCGGAGTTTGTGGGGCACGAGTTTTAAGATCGGGCCTGTATCTGACCGCTGTAGACATCGCTGAGTTTTACTATCCAGCTTTATCTTACCTGAAACCGAATAGACGAATTAGAAGTCAAACTGAGTCTGGTTGAAGTACCTATTGGAGAAATAGCCATACCAGAGCTTTTCTGGGACCAGCCTTTCGAGATCAATGTGAATAAAAAATATACCAGCAGTATTAAAATTCTACTTTGCTTCCAATTTCAACCCAAAACGGTTTATGTTTTTCTGTGCTTAGCTCCTGAAAAAAGGCGTTGTTTTCGACAGCTTGGAAAAACAGGTCCATTTCCTCAGGATAGTTTTTTGTTATTGCAAAAGGGGTATATTCCGGGAGCTTTACATCTTCGGTAAACCAATAGGTACAAATAGAATACTTTGGCTCATCTTTATACGATGTTTGGAACTGTATTACAAAGCTTACAGCTTGCATAGATACTTCTTTATCATCTCGATTTATTCCGAAAATTCTGTTTTCATATCGAAATTCAAGAGCTTTAGCGCCGATTGTTGAGGTTAATACCTTTTTGATTTGCTGCCATACATTACCAAAGGACCAGTCTGGAATAGCGTTGTCACTAAAGATACGGCTACGGAGCCCTCGATGTGTGTTTGTATTATTTAAACCCATTATACTCTTCCTTGATAAATTCTAACTTCCAATGGTTGCAATCCGCAGTTGAAAAATGCACGGAAAGAATTGTGTTGCTCAACAGATTCAAAAAACTCATCAACTGAGGGAAACTTAAACGACCATAGATTTCCGTCCTCACATTGAGAGCGTGATGAACTGGCGCTGAAGACCATTTTGCAATGGAGTTGTTCGAAGCTCTGTCCCACTCTGAACTGCCGGACAAAATCGAGGGTAGGTAGATATATAAGTTGGTCGTTTGAATCTGAATAATGACAATGATTTCCCCACTGAATAAGAATACCACAATCGTTGAAAGGAATTCTTACAAAATTTTTAAATACCGCCCAAACTTCAGGTACTTGCCAATCTGTTACGGGTATTTTTTCTAAAATCATACCTCTAAAAAGCTGTTCAGAATGTTTTCTACTCTTTTTTCTCAATTTAGTTCCTTGGTGAATGTAGAACTTGCAAACTATATACAATCTAAAAAACAATTGTAATGATTCATTTTTCAGAGTGCACTGGAACACCACATTGTGTTATTTCCATATTCACATACCATAAATCAGAATTAAACAGGTATGCGGTTATCAACAATAATAAATGTTTTCCGGTTCTGGAGTCAACAAGAGTAAAGGGGATGAGATTGTGAGAAGAGATTGCGGGGAATTACTAGAAAGCTGACTACATATATTATATTGAAAGTCACCTCTTTCGGGTTGCTGGAAATTATGACAAAAACAGTATCTGAAGAAGCCGCTTTTTTGAAAAGTCGTGCATTCTATTCCTCTTCAATTGAATCTTTATTGGCGTCCTCTTCTGAAGAAATACTTGGTTTCTTGGCTAAAACAAACACCTTTAGTTTAGACCAAAAGCAAAAAGACGCCTGGCTTGAAGAGATCAGAATACTCAAAGATGCATTGGTAAATAGAAGTGGATACATTTTCTTTGAATACTCTATCCCTCGCATGGGAAAACGAATTGATGCTGTACTTCTTATCGGTGCAGTTGTATTTGTTTTAGAATTTAAAGTAGGGGAAAAAGAGTTCAAATCTGCTGATCTGGATCAGGTTTGGGATTATGCTTTAGACTTAAAACACTTTCACGAGACAAGCCATAATGAGTTTATTGCTCCCATTTTAATCTCAACAGCGGCACGGAGTGTTATTCCTGAAATCGCCTTTACTCGCCATAATGATAAGTTGCTTCAGCCAATTAAAAGTACAGTCAGGTTGCTTGATACAATCATAGATAACATTCTGACCTTTTGCGAAGGTTCAGAAATTGTGGCTGAACAGTGGGCTGCAGGAAGTTACCGACCGACCCCGACCATTATTGAAGCTGCATTAGCTCTTTATAGCGGCCATTCTGTGCAGGACATTTCTCGCCAAGATGCAGAAGCTATCAATCTAGGAGTTACTTCTGATGCAATAAACCAGATAATAAGCAGTTCAAGAGAGGATAATCAGAAAGCCATCTGTTTTGTTACAGGGGTGCCAGGTGCCGGGAAAACCTTGGTAGGCTTAAATGTCGCCACTCAACACATAAATAAAGATAGTGAGTTGTATAGTGTTTTCTTATCTGGAAATGGCCCATTAGTTACTATCCTTTGCGAAGCTTTGGCGCGAGACAGAGTTGAACGGGAAAGGGAAAACGGAAATAAGGTTACAAAAAAGGATGCACTTAGAGAAGCAAAGATGTTTGTACAGAATGTGCATCAGTTCAGGGATGATTGTTTGGTTGATATGTCAAAAGCACCCATCGAGCATGTGGCGATATTTGATGAAGCTCAACGGGCCTGGAACAAGGAACAGACTTCAGATTTCATGCGCAGGAAAAGGGGGCTAAATGGTTTTGACAATTCCGAACCTGAATTCTTGATAAGTTGTATGAATCGCCATCTTGACTGGGCTGTTATTGTTTGTCTGGTTGGTGGAGGCCAGGAAATAAATACAGGTGAAGCTGGAATAAAGGAATGGATTGATTCTGTAATTCGTTTATTTCCTGATTGGTCTATCTATATTTCCTCTCGGTTAACTGATCAGGAATATGCTACAGGAGAAATTCTCGAAAGTATCATAAATAGATCGAATGTGCACTGTAGAGATGAATTGCATCTGGCAGTTTCCATGAGATCATTCCGGGCTGAAAATGTATCTCTATTGATTAAGCAAATGCTTGATATTCAAATCGAAGAAGCTAAAGAAACATTGAAGAAACTTCGGGAAAAATATCCTATCGTTATTACACGAGATCTTAAGAAAGCCAAAGCTTGGCTCAAAATGCAGGCTCGCGGAACTGAGAGATATGGTATTGTTGTCTCTTCGCAAGCCGAGCGATTAAAACCGCATGCCATTGATGTGAAAACGCCAGTCAATCCGATACACTGGTTTCTTGGTGAAAAGGATGATGTTCGCTCTTCCTATTATTTGGAGGATGTCGCAACAGAATTTCAGGTGCAGGGATTAGAGCTTGATTGGGCATGCGTAACCTGGGATGCTGATTTCAGGTATTCCCCAGAAGGCTGGGATCATTGGTCTTTCTGTGGAAACCGTTGGAATAGAATTCGGAAACCCGAAAGACAAATATATCTTAAGAATGCTTATCGTGTGCTGTTGACTCGAGCTAGACAAGGCATGGTGATCGTAGTACCTGAAGGTGATGCTGCGGACCCTACAAGGGATCCAATTTTTTATGATCCGGTTTATGAATACCTTGCGAATTTAGGTTTTGAAGTACTACGATAATTGAAAGTTCTGTTTTAGTTATAAATTCATTTTCATCTCACCAGCACCTTACCTCTTCCATCATCTCCGCCTTCTCAATCTCCTTTACATCCTCCTCGATCCTGTCTGCCCCGCAGTCTTTCAGTGCTTTTCGAAGCTCATCGTATGAAGAAAGATACGTAAGAGTAGCGTAGTCTGGCTTTTTATATACTTTGGTTACATAAATCTGGCCATCTGTGTTTACATTTATTTCAAAAAGCATGATAACCTCCTGGATGTGATATTATTATAGTGCTGCAATGCCCGGTCCAGGAGATGCAAATCAACAGTTCCCGTTTCCATCCAGTTTTCGTGAACGCTGTCTTCTTTTATCTCCTCTGCATCGGATACTCTGCAGAACACCATCGGCTCGGCGGTGCCGTACACGCCTGTGAAAGCGACGTCGGATGGCTCGCTGGTAAAGCCGAGGGAGAAGTGTATGCGGTTGGCTTCCGAAAAGGTGGATGACACTTTTTCGAATTCAAACTTTATGGTATCCATGGTTTGCGGGTCGATTTCCCGGGGACGGTACCAGGAGTGAGTGTAGCCCATGAATCCTCCGCAGATAAGAGTGTCTATTAGGAATTAGGCCTTCGGCGCCAGTTTATTTGGCACTCTTCATCTTCGACTTTCATTCTTTGTGACCTTGATCTGGCAGCATAAATTATTATAGCAGATATTTGAACTTCCCGCGTCTTTGATAATCAATGGGGTTCCGCTTAAATACAATTGGAATAATAATGAAAGAGATACAGATGAAAAAAACCGTGCTTCTTATCATTACCGCAGCGTTCTGCACATCTGCAGGATGGTTTGAATGCTACAACTTCAAGGGATTCATTGGCAAGTACCCGATAACTCTCTCCATTCAGATCCTTGACGGCTTTCACGGTGAGTCGAATAAAAAAGATTTCAATGTTTTTGGCATCTATAAATATGATAAGTTCAACAACCCGATCGGCCTTTCAGGGAAGTATGACAGGGCTACCGGGCGTGTGGAACTCTATGAAGGTGGAGCGCAATTCGCCTTCTCCTTTTCCAAGACAAAGACATCGGGAACATGGGTTTCCTCAGTACAAAAAAAGGAGCTGCCGCTGTCGCTTACCTTTAAGGATGAGTTGATCGACACGTTCAATATCTACAAGGATACGACTGCCGCCTTGCCCGGCCCAGTGGAGATCATCATGGATGCAGCGACTGAAATGACCTATTTCGTAGGGGTTTACGATTTCAATTTTCCGAAATACTCCTATAGCAGAGCAATGCTCCTATCACTTGATATTTACGATAAAAAGTCAAACAAACTCCTGCAGAAACTTGAGGTCCCGGAGAGAGCGGGAAATATTTCCACGATAATCTATCACAATGCCTGGTTAACAGATGAAAATCAGTTGCGTGTTACTCTGGATGAGGGGCGGATAGGAACAGAAATAGTTTATGACTATGATAGCCTTTCAAACAGATATGAGCGTTACGAAGAATAGGTTTTATGCGCTTTGAATCACCTGAAAAACCTACTCCTCAGGTGTCAGCAGTATCAGCAGGTCCCACCAGTTCTTGACCTCTTTTAGTCTCATTGCCTGATCCATGGTCTGACACTTCACCAGTAACGCTCTATATGCCTCATCCATCTCAAAAGGAGAAAAGTCGAGGCACGCCTCCTTTAAGACAGATACAATCTCTTTGCGAGTTGCGGCAATGTTCAGCTGCCCACGCAGATACTCATCGGTGGGGATAGACCTGAGGAACCTTTGTGCGTCAATCATCGGCATGGCTTTCTCCTTCCTGCGGAAGCATCGAAATGATAATCTCATCACCAGTCAAGCTTTCATCCTGCCCGCCTGCACATGATGAGCATGAACTGCAAGCTCCATGGCACCCGCGGCTTTGGGCAAGGCGGATAATGTTTCGGGCGGCAAGTACTTTGATCACACCACTTAGTTCATCAGTAGTCAATCCGGTTCTGGATGATAAATTACTGACCGAAATGGTGCGAACCCGTGAAAAAATTTTTGTGATAGTGTCGATATCTGTCTGCATCTGATTTACCTTCGTTACAGTTGCCGCAGGATAAATGCAAAAGCAGTGCCGTAAAAGTAGAAATCGAGTAAATGGTGTTTTATAAGTAAAAACGCCGGTTTTACAGAAATCAAAATGCCGTTAATTTCCGTAGCAGAACAAAAATGGATTAGATAGAGTGTGGGGATACGAAAACGTTCACGATCTATGGACGTTCAACAGGTGCGGATATTGCATTGCTACTCAAAACAGCAGATAGCAGAGCAGCGAAAACGCCATCAATACCCGAAATACTAACGTCCCGGTTTTTGATTCTCTCTTTTCCACACTCTCCATCCATCTGCGGAACTCTTCCTCGGTTTCTTCATTGCCCTCGTCACAGATGTCAAAGTGACGCCTGAATGTTCCAAGCTGGTGCATTCTTCCGTTTATATTCCCCCAGCTCAGGGTCAGAAGCAGCATGCCGGAAATCGTGGCAGAGTATCTCTTGAAGTCACTTTCTCCCTGGAACAGCGTCATAAACAGCTGTAAACAGAACAGAGAATTGAACACATTCAGCCAAAGGGCTGTTTTCTTCAGCCTGCCGCAAATAAAATCTATTCTGGAAGGAGTGTTGCATTCGAAAATTAAGCCTTTAGGAAGCTTCGTGCGGGGAGATTCACACAGAGATTCGATATCGGTTGTGATCATAAGGAAAAATCTTCCTGATACTCATCAGCCGTTCTGTTTTGAATCAAACTCTTCACCATTGCAACAGCAGCTCCGAATGCAAATCCGCCTATATGCGACCAGAAAGCGATGTTGCTGTCGGGGTCTTTAAACAGCGGCATAGTGCTTATCAGCTGAATCAGAAACCAATATCCTAAAATCAGTCTGGATGACACGATGAGCTGTGGCGCAAAGTAAACATTGTGATTTGTGAATAGGACGGCATACACTCCCAATACTCCGCTCACAGCTCCGGATGCCCCGATAACCGGGATACTGCCGGTTGGAGCCGTGAAAATGAAAAGCAGGCTCGAGCACAATGAGCTGCCTAAGTAAAAAAGCACATACCGGAATGGCCCAAATGCATCTTCAACATCATCACCCACTATTGCCAGAATCCATAAATTACTCACAAGATGAAATAAATTGGCGTGAAGGAATTCAGAGGTGAAAATCGTGAACCACTCGGTAGAAAAGGATGTAACAATCTCCATCGGCTTTATTCCAAACCGCACTATCGAAGCACTCAAGATCGGGTTGAATCCGAAATCCTGCACAAATATCCAGCAGAAAATGTTGGCAAATATAATTGTATAGGTAACAATAGGAAATCGTTTCGGCCTGCTGTAGTCGTTTACCGGGATCAATAAATACCTCGCTTCGATTGCACGGATAATAAGAATATAAATTGGGGTATGTCGCGGATAGGTATGTCTCAGTGCCGGATCTTAGGTTATAGTATTAATGGATAAACTTCTCGAGTGGAGGTGCAGTAGAAAATCTGTCAAGCAGATGTTAAGATGTAGCCTGCCGGGTTTCTTTTATCAATCAAAGTAACAGCTCTATAGATGACCTTGTGGATAGGGGTGCGCACATCAAAACTCAAGTGGTTATTTGCCAGATTTTTAGCCCCTCAGGAATGCTTTTCACGAAGAGACTGGATCTGCTCAAGGTTCAGCCCGGTGACATCGTGGATAAAGTCGTTACCCATTCCTTTCTCTATCAGTTTGACGGCAGTCTTCTCCAGTCCTTTTTCCATGCCCTTTTCGAGACCTTTTTTCATGATTTTTTCTTCGTACTTTTTAACTCTTGTTTCCCACATACTACTCTCCTCCAATAAGTCTTCCACTGTCTCTATTACTGCCGGCTGTTCCTCGATATTGTGCATTTTGCGGATTCTGTCCGCAATGGCGCGCACGATATCCCCGCCCTCCTCCCTGAGTACTGAAGAGA
>JAEZKC010000079.1 GCA_023436205.1 Fibrobacterota bacterium | reverse complement strand
AATCCCGGTGGCGTAATCCACATAGCAACCCGCGGCGCGCAGCGGCCGCTCGCCGGTGCCCGTCAGGCACATGGCGCCGGAGAGGGCCTGTCCCGTGCCATCGAAGCCGATCCGGTCGCGGCTTTCGCCTTGCGTCCCGAAGGCGCTGATGGTGGTGAGGATGATATCCGGACGGATGGCGCACAGGCTCTCGTAGTCGAGACCCGCGCGCTTGAGGGCGGCCGGCGGCAGGTTCACCACCACCGCGTCGCAGGTGGCCGCGAGGCGCTCGAAGGCGAAGCGCCCTGCCGGCTGATCGATGTCGAGGGCGAGGGACTTCTTGTTGCGGTTGACCTGAAGATAGAGCGCGCCGCGGCCTGCAACACCCACTGGCATGACTTCGCGATCCGGGGCGCCGGATGTCGGCTCGATCCGGATGACCTCCGCGCCCTGTTCGGCGAGCAAGGCCGTGCAAAAGGGGGCCGCGATGTAGCGGCCGAGGTCAAGAATGCGCACGCCACGAAGGCCGCGCGGCGCACCTCTCCCGTCATCCGACACGGCCGCCTTCGCGTTGGCCTGCTTCTCTTTTTCCACGTTTCCTCGCCTTTGATTTCTGCGGAAGGGGCTTCCCATCGCCGGCTTCGTTGTGTTAGTCATTCTCTATCTTGAATGACATTCACAAATTTCTGAAAGCCATTCATACATGAGCGACCCAGCCGATCAAGACCCTTCGCCAAAAATCGTCGGAGCCGTGGCCAACGCGATTTCGATCCTGAGAAGCCTCGCGCAATCGAGCGGCCCGGCCGGCGTGAACGTCATTGCGCGGGATGCCGGTGTCAGCGTCAGCACCTGCTTCAACATCCTGCGCACGCTCTCGAGCGAGCGGCTTGTGGATTTCGATCCGGAGGCGAAGACCTATGCCATCGGCATGGGCGTACTGGAGCTGTCGCTGCCACTGCTGGGCGCCAACCAGGCCAACCTGATCCGGCCCGAGCTCGCTCGGCTTTCGGCAGAGCACAAGTGCCTGATGTGTCTGTGGCAGATCACCGACGGCGAGCGCATCGTGTTGATCGACCGCGTTTCCACGGCAAAGACGGTGCGCGTGGACATGTCCGACGGCTCGCGCCTGCCGACCTTCGTGGGCGCGATCGGGCGCTGTTATGCGGCGCTGCGCGACCTGCCCCGCGACGAACTCAAGGCCCGGTTCGACGCGCTGCAATGGCAGTCGCCGCCAAGCTTCGAGGACTACGTGAAGGACGTGGAGCAGGCCCGCCGCGACGGCTATGCCTTCGATCTCGGCCAGCTGTTCCGCGGCCTCGAGATTGCCGCAGCCGTCGTGACCGACCCGTCCGGCAAGCCGCGGCTCGGCATCAGCGGAATTTCCATCGCGGGCCAGCTGACCCGGCCGGAAATCGAACAGCTGGGCGCCGCGCTCAGGGATTCCGCGGACTTCGTCAGCGAGTCCCTGTTCGGGGTTTCGAGCGGGCTGCGCCAGAGCGAGCGCCGTCTTGCGGCCGGGTCCGGGCGCCGCGCGCGGGGAGGAAAGGCCTGATGAACGAAGCAAGCCCTGTCTGGGTTTTCGACAGTTTCCGGCCTGGCGAGCCGCTCGGCCGCCACGCCATCGCGCTGGACGACGCCCGTCTGGCGGATTGGGAGGCGATCTACGGCGCCGGCACGGCCGGCCGCCTGCCCTCCGGCATTCTCGTGGCGGCAATGATGGAAGCCTACCTCAAGGCCTTCTCACCCCGGCCTCCCGGCAATGTCCACGCCTCGCAGACGCTGGCCTTCGGCGCCCCCGTGCAGCCGGGAGACCGCCTGGAGGCCGAAGTCTCCTGCCTGTGGAAGGAAATGCGCAAGGCCCGCCGCTGGGTCGGTTTCGGGGTCGTCCTGAAGAAGGGGGATCGAGAGGTCCTGGCGGGCGAGATCCGAACGATCTGGGCCAAGTAAACAATCGGGCCCGAAAGATGATTGGGCGCCGCGAGAGCGCCGACGAAGGAAGCAGCCCATGGAAATGCCAGAAGACGCCGCGCTGCCGCGCGAGCTTGTCTGCGTGAGCCTCGTCGCCGACCAGGATGCGGTCGCCCGCTATGCGGAGCTGACTCGGGACTTCAACCCCATCCACCTCAACGCGGAATTTGCGGCCGGAACCAGTTTCGGACGGCCCATCGCCCACGGGACGCTGGGCCTCAACCTCGTGATCGAGGCCCTGGAGCGGACCTTCGGCGCGGTGCCCGGGGATGCGCAGCTTGAAGTGCGCTTCATCGCCCCGGTGCCCGTGGGCGCGACGATCCGCGCCGGGGGCCGCCTGACCGACGAAGCCACAGGCTCCTACGAGATTTTCGTTGAAATAGCCTCCGGCGAACGGGCCGTTGCAGGCACCTGCACCATCGGCGCTGCGCCGGAGATCCGTAACACGGGAGCAAGCAAGATATGACAACGCCCGCCGTCGATGACGAAACCTTCGGCCAATTGAAGGATGCGGTCGAACGCTTCGTCGCGGAGCGCCTCGTCCCCAATGAGATGCGCGTCGAGATCGAGGACGAGATTCCCGAGGAGATTGTCGACGAGATGCGCGAGCTCGGGCTGTTCGGCCTCACCATTCCGCCGGAATACGGCGGCATCGGTCTCAATGCCCGCCAGGAAACGCAGCTCGCCATGATCTTCGGCGGCACGGCGCTCGCCTTCCGCTCGCTTCTGGCAACCAATATCGGCATCGGTGCGCGCGGCCTGATCTTCGAGGGGACCGAAGAGCAGAAGCAGGCCTATCTGCCGCGCCTTGCCAGCGGCGAGCTCATCTCCGCCTTTGCCCTCACCGAGCCCGATACAGGCTCCGATCCCGCGAACCTCACCACCCGCGCCGAGCGGGACGGCGACGACTACGTGATCAACGGCACCAAGCGCTAC
>JAEZKC010000088.1 GCA_023436205.1 Fibrobacterota bacterium | reverse complement strand
AACTCCGAAAATTACTAAATATAAACCTCCGCCCCCAACCGCCACATCCCGGTTCCGCTCTTCTTTATCATTTCATCGCAGCCAAAGTGAATGAAAACAGAGCTCCTCCATCAGGACTGTTTTCCGCTCTTACCTCGCCGTTGAGCTTTTCAGCAATTCGCCTTACAATCGACAATCCCAGGCCGTGTCCCTTCTGAGACTTTTCTTTGCGGGATTCGTATGAATTAAAGATATCCACCATTTGAAGTTCAGTCAGCCCTTTTCCATTATCCTTAACCCAGAATCGGATTTTACCCCCAGGTTCCTCAGTTGCCCCCACATCCACAACTGGAGGTTCACCGCCATATTTCAGAGCATTGCTGATGTAGTTATACCAGATCTCCTCAATCCAGCCGGCATGCCCCAACGACAAGGGGAATTCGTCCTGGATTTTGACCTGACCATTGTGCTCCTGAATGGATGGTTTCAGCCGTTCCATAACGGAAGAGAGCACCTCAGTCATATTAACCGGCATAAGTTTGATCTCTTCTCTGCTTATAGTGGAAAACCGCAGCAACTCATCAATTACATGATGAATCTTACCACCGGTTTTCGCCACCATTTTTGCACTTTCAGCAATTTCTTCAGGAGTTAGCTCACTTGCGAACTGCTCCAGATTCTGACTGAAACCGGTCATTACCGCAATGGAATTTTTAATATCGTGAGCAAGCGTATGAGCAAAAGCATCGAGTGCCTGATTCCGTTCTTTTAACTCCTGCTCCACCTGCTTTCGCCGGGTAATATCACTAACAAAAGCAATCACAAAGAAGTTGTCTGCTGTTTCCATAAAACTGAGACTAATCTCAACCGGAAATTCACTTGCATCTTTGCGACAGGCAATCAGGTCAAGCCCCATCCCCATTGGTCTGATTTTGGGTTCGTTGAAATACCGGGACATGTGCTGCTTGTGGATATCATGGAACCTGAGAGGAAGAACGATGTCATGTGGTTTGCCGATCATCTCGGATTTCTCGTACCCGAACATCGCTTCAGCACGTGCATTCACCAGAAGAATGGTTCCACCTTTATCTATGACCACTACACCCTCAGCAAGAGATTCCAGAAGGGTGCGGATGGTGAGGTCACCTTGAAGAAGACCTGATGCGAAAGCGATCCGCTGCTGTACCTGTAGTTCATCACCTGAATGTTTGTAAATATTGTCAGGATCTGGACGCTGCTGCATAGCCTTTATGCATCCTTTGCTGTTATGTTATGAACAGAGAATTGCAAAATCGAGGGGGCCCCAAAGGTACTCTTCGGGGCTACAAGTTTTTACTTGGATTGCGGGTCGAATTGCGTATCGATGCATTCCACAATTTTTCTCACCTGAAAACTTGTCAGATTAATCTTGGCTTCGGCTTTCCAGCCGGGGTTATAGGCGATTTCCACACCGTTTTCACCGATTTCATTTTTAATGCAGGCAGCAATCACCTGGTCGGCGTTTTTAGCGCTTTTGGGAGCATACTTGCGCAGACTTGCAGAAGCTTTGTTATAGGCTTCCAGCGTTGCCGCACTGACCGCCAGATCCAGAGAGGGTTTGGTGGCCACTCCCACCACTGCAAGAGTGGGGTATACACTTGGCTTATTACTTTTAGGCTGAGATTTGGTAAAAGTCCATGTCATATCCGGCTTTAGCCAGAGGATACGGTTATCACTGAGGGTGATATAAAGATCCTCCTGCTCACCTTCAGTAATGGTAAGTTGGGCAAATCCCCAGGTCTCGTCCTCATGCAGAATTACCTCCCTGCCATCATCCAGCGTCAGACTCATATCACCGGCAGCCCACAAAAAACTTAAAAAAGCCACAACAAAAACCATCATTCGCACGAAATACTTTCTCAACATAGATTAAATCCTTTCAATTGAAAGTGTATAGTGGTAATATAAGATCAGATACAGAAAAAGGATGAAAAAGTTTGCGATCCGTGGCCACGGATTTTTTTGCTGTAAAAGCCGGACGGTCTGACAGGGGGAGGTCCGGTGACTTAGTACCCTGTGGAAAGGAGGTGATCCTATTAGTAGCTATAAACTAATGGGAGCCTCCGGAGAGAATCGCTGAAGAAGCGCTCCGGGGACTCCCTTGATACGGCGGCTCCGGTCTATGACCGGGGCCGTTTTTTTTTATCGTGGCCAGACCGCCACCAGATATCCTCCATAAATCGCCAGTAAAATGGCCCCTTCCCATCGATGTAACGTGAACCGTGTCCAGAGCATCGGAAGCAGCAGTACCGCAAGCACAAGCATCACCAGGATATCACGCAATTCTATTCCACCAAAATTAATGGGACCCAGAACACCTGCCACACCCAGGATGCAGAATATGTTGAACAGGTTGGATCCGATAATATTACCTACAGCAATGTCATTCTGCTTTTTCACCGCTGCCACAATCGATGTCGCCAGCTCCGGCAAACTGGTTCCAATGGAAACGATGGTCAGCCCAATCACCGCTTCGCTGATCCCGAATCTGGTGGCGATCTCCACAGCACCCTGAACAAGCAATCTGGCCCCCATCACCAGCAAGGTCAATCCCGCAATTATAAAAAACAGATCCTTACTTACCGGATCTTTCTTTTTAGTGAGTATTTCTTCCATTTCAGGAGGAGTCACATCTTTTTCACGTTTGGCGGATATAATGTTAAATCCTATATATGTTGTAAAAAGTGCCAGGAGAATCACTCCATCCAGAACACTCACCACCCCGTCAGACAGTATCCACCAGACCAGAAAAGATGCACCAACCACCACTGGAACATCAAAACGCAGAAGTTTCCGGGTGATATGAATTGGAGAAATCACTGCGGACAAGCCTAGGATCAAGCCGATATTTACTATGTTAGAGCCGACTACATTTCCGACCGCTATCCCTCCAACACCAGCCAGTGCTGATTGAACACTAACCACCAGCTCGGGGGCACTGGTGCCGAAAGCGACTATGGTCAATCCTACCAGAAGAGGTTTTACTCCAAACCGAACGGCCATTTTCGCACTGCCGCCAACCAGCCACTCAGCTCCAAAGTAGAGCAGCACTAATCCAAAAGTCATTAACGCATAAGGGAGAACTGCATTTAGCATAGAATTCCTTTAAGGTAAAGGTGAATCATAAAATAAATGAGGAGAAAAGAAATGGCTAAAATTAGGTTTATACGATATCAACAATCCCCTTGCCGCACACTTGCATTCGTGATATACTCTTAACACCATCACTCGCCTAATCTGCCTACCTTTATTTTTATGTTTTTTGAACAGGAACCTTAATGAGCTCCGCAACTTTAACAATACCTGAGAAGACCCTTTTCAAGCGCCTCTTTTCACAAACATCTCTGGGGTTTGCCTCTTTCAGCGCTTTTTTTAATGCCTCAAGCGGGCAGTGCGATTTTAGACTGAGCGAGTGCAATGAAGCCTTTGAGAAACTGACATGTATAAAGAAGGATATCCTTCAAAATTACAGCATAGGACAATGCCCGTCAGGTTCTTTTCTCAAACAGGAACTTGTGTGCAGTACATTTCACAAGGTTTTCAGAGAAGGAGTAAAAAGCGAACTTGAATTACCAACTCCGCAAAACCGGTGGGTGAAAGTTGAAGTGATCAAAATAGAGGAAGATCATCTCATAGCGCTCCTTACAGATATCACCATGCAAAAAAAGTCTGAGCTTGCACTGCACGAAAGGACAGAAGACCTCAGCAGGAAAATCCTGATGATGTCCTTACTGGTCTATTTATCCAAACTCAGCCATGACAGGAATGTAAACATTCCCGAAATACTTGAAAAAACTGCCAAACTGCTTCCGAGTATCTGGAGAAACCCCGATGCAACAGGATCTCGAATAATCTACGGGGAGCAATCTTACCATTCACAGGGTTTTCGGGAAAATCCGTGGAGAGAGCAGTGCGAACTGCAAGTATTCGGAACCGTTTGCGGCTCCATAGAAATTCATACACAAAATGAAACCGATCAGCTCAGCAGTGAGGAATCGTTCGAAATTTTAGTTACCCTGACGGGGGTTCTCGGCTCTATCATAGAAAGTCTTGAAAACCGTCAATCTTTATTCGAAAGTGAAACCAAATACCGTCAGTATGTGGATAATGCCCCGGATGGCATCTTTGTGGCAAATGAAAAGGGTGATTATCTGGAAGTAAACAGGTCTGCATGTGATATGCTTGGCTATTCCCGAGAAGAACTCCTCAGCAAGTCAATATTCGACATTATTCCTCCAGAAAATATGAGGCAGGAGAAATCCATTTTTCAGGAGCTGAAAAGCAAAGGCCGCCAAAAAGGCAGGACCGTACTTCGGAGAAAGGATTCCTCCCTTATTCCCATTGCCATTTCAGCGGTACGACTTCCCGATGGTCATCTCATGGCTTTTTGCAGGGATATTACCGAGCGCAAGAAGACAGAGATGGAAAAAGAACTTTACTTCAGTGCGATTCAGTCGCTTTCACAGCCGCTGGTCATTACAGATGTAAATGGAAACATTCTGGAAGTGAATGAGTCTTTTCTGAATATGTACGGGTACAGTAAAGAGGAAGTGATTGGGAAAAATCCAAGTGTACTAAACCCGGGTCTCAACGTCTATAAAGAACTGGGGTACTCCGAAGAAGACTACCACCAATTATTCAAACAGCTCTGGAAATCGATCAGAGATCCCAAAACAGGCACATGGGAAAACATGATCGTAAACCGGAAAAAGGATGGATCGCTTCTCTGGGTACGGCTACTCATAAACGGTGTTTTCAACGAAAATGGGAGTCTTCAGAACTTCATCGGTTTACCGATTGACATTTCCGGCATACGAAAGAAAGAGAACCTGTCCAAGGCGCAACTATATCACACGATCGCAAGCCTTGCGGAACTGAGAGATAATGAGACGGGCAATCATATGAGACGCGTAGGGATTTTTGCAAAAAAAATCGCAGAGAGCCTCGGGCAGCCTGAGAAATACTGCGATGACATAGAAATATTTGCCCCCATGCATGACATCGGTAAAGTGGGTATTCTTGACTCCATTCTTCTTGCAGAGCGAAAACTGACAAGTGATGAATTCGAAGAGATGAAAAAGCACACCATTCTCGGTCATAACATTGTGAAGGGGAACAGCGAACTGGAGATGGTGGCTGCGATTACGCTGCATCACCATGAACGTTTCGATGGAAAGGGATACCCCAAGGGCCTTATCGGAGAAGCCATCCCACTTTCTGCACGCATTACCGCCATTGCAGACGTTTATGATGCACTTAGGAGCAAACGACCGTATAAGGAAGAATGGCCTCACGAAAAGGCAGTAGAGGAGATAAAACGAAATGCGGGAACACAGTTTGACCCTGAACTGGTGGAAAAGTTCCTTTCACTGGAAAAGGATTTCGAAAACGCTTACCAGGCTTTGAGGGATTAGAATTTGTGAGGAAATATTTGCTGGTTCAGTGATCACAGTTTTCAATCCAGTTAACAATACTATTAATGCCAACGCTTATCCTTTTCTGCAAGCCGGGCAGCTGATCTGGTGGAAAAAAATCACGCAATTCTCCTTCGACATCAGACTGAGTGATTCCGACAACACTGCTTCTCAGTTTTTCAATGAACTGTTCAATAGTCATTGACTTGACAGTCCCAACTTTTTTGATCCGGTATGAAACTTTAGACAAGCGATCTTTCAGGGTAAGTAAGTCAGGCCTTACGTTGAGAACGGAATACATGAATGAAGCATCATATAGATCGCGGATCAGATTACGTTCATTCCATGCGGTCAGTTTATGTGCAAGCGCAACGTCCCAACTCATCACCCTTATTATTTTTACCGGAAGCCCTGTTTTTTCCACCAAAGAAGCAGTACTCATAGGCTCACTGCTACAATTTTCAGCAGTATTGATTTCAATTTGGATACGATTTTCATTTTGATATATTACGTATCGTAAGCATTTGGAATGAACTGAAAGTGTCACACTCGTATCTCTCAATGAACAGAGAGCCTCCAGAACCTTATCTTTTATTTCGGTTTTTGATTTAAAAGGGATAAACACGTAGTCAAGATCATTAGTAAATCTAGGACAATCGGCTAACCTCAGTTCCATTCCCCCCTTTAAAATCGCATGAGTTGGAAACCAATCTGAAAAAAGATTAATAACCCTGGTCATTAATTCTTCGATTTCAGCCATACTCATATCATCAGAATACCTTTTACAAATGTTCTGAATTTCGGATTTTTGTATCTTTCCAGCCACAGCAGAATCTTAGTGGAATCCAGCTTTGATGTTTCAATATCCTCATAGATATTAAACGAAAGCGGTAAACCTTTCTGGTAAAAATACAATGTGTCAAGAAAAGCCTTTTCGGGTAAAGCTTTGGTTATCCCATTAATTCGTTCTGTTCCGAATATCAGTTCAGGTTGAATACTTAAATATAAGAGCGTCAGATCACGGTTTGTAAATTCTTTGTTTCGCCCGGGCCGTACTGCATAAACAGTTTTAGCCGGAATCGAACCGATTATCAAATTTTCAGCCAGAACGGTCCCCAGACTGATATAGGCATCCGGATATATTCGACATGCAAGTGCAAGAGGATTAAAGTAATCAGTCGTGTAAAACCCCTGTTTGAACCTGCTTAAAAATCCTGATCTTTCCAGAGATTTGATTCTCCTGTGCAGCAAAACATCATTGGGTTCATTGAGCAAATTTCTGAGGTCATTTATGGAAAAAACCCCATTCATTGCGGAATCAAACTTTTGCAGGAATTTAATATCTGCCGCTATTTTCATATTGATACAAAATATACTTTATTGTATAATTTATATCAATTTGATTTGATCCCCACTCCGAACAATCGTGACAGCAATGAAAAATTACTCTATTCGCTCTATAAATTGAGATAACACCTCTGGAAAATGCCCTCTTCCTTACTGAAGTGGTCTCGAATGGAAATCAGTACAATATTATCGGAGAAAGTTGCCAGTTAACCGAAAAACTGATATTTTTCAATATGAGACCTTTGGGCAAGGTGAACCCGCATTGAGAGCTTATGATCAGATTTTCAGTATTTATTACCATCATTGCTGTTTTCTGCAGCTCACAGGCCTCTCCTGAAAAATCCGGTTTTGACGATTGTTCCAGTCCAAGCCTTGACTCCTCACTTTTTTCCGATACCCTTTCACAGTTTCAAGATTCGATTGAGCAGGATACTCTCACTGTCGACTCACTAATCTGCGATACCCTGGAAGACAGCTTAGGCCTCCTACAACTCCCCCTGCCGGAACCTGATTCATCAGACCTGCACCCCGATTCCTCGGATCAGGCCACCGATTATGCCGAAACAAACCCCCAGTCTGAGAATCCGGGCGCAGCAGTTACCAAAAAGGCAGCCAGAAAGAAGCATTCCAATACAGTTACAGTGAACAGCAAACCCTTATATCCCGGTATCTCAAAAGAACAGGACCGTTTGGCTCAAGCAATGGTGGAGCAGATTTACTGTTTTGAATGGGAGAATGCAGAAAAAACAGCCCGCAAAATGCAGAGATTGGAGAAAAAGGATAACCTCCCGGCTCTCAGTTACCTCTTGCTTGTCAGCATGAAAATCATGCAGGTACAGAATAATGAATACGGAGATGAGCGATCGCTGCAGAACCTTTTGAAAGACATAGATAAACTCTCAAGCAAAGGCCTCGAATTATCAATTCCGGCATCTTCGGCCGATTCAGTAGCCACTACCAACATGCTGATTCATGCTGGGATCAAGGGTTTTAGAGCCACCTTAAAAATGTCCAAAAATCCAATAGAATCTGCCATTGAGGGAATGGGTGCACTAAAACTACTTGAGCGGCAAGTGGAATTGGATCCTACAATAAAGGACGCCTATCTGGGTTTGGGCATCTTCTATTGTGCACTCGCCAAGGCCCCTGCATTAGTCAGAGCAGCTGTGAGCATATCCGGCAGAAACATATCGCTGGATACAGGCTTGGAGTACCTCAGACTTGCCGCGTATGGCGGCCATTACACTCATGGGGTTGCCCAGATATACCTTATTCAGTTCCTATCCCCCTATTATGGACATCTTGCAGAGGAGAAGAGCAGAATTTTCAAAACGCTGCAATCACGCTACCCGCAAAACCCCTTCTATGTTTTTTTGGAACTTGATGAAATTTTATGCTTTCATCCCCAGAAACTCACTTTTTTCTCCACAGGCGAACGCTACAAACAAAAGATCAGGAAATTCTCCACTCATAACCCAAGCCTTGAGAAATACGCCACGCTTGTCAAATACCAATACAGGATGATAAACCCGCTCCCTCCGGAAGATCTTGAACCGAACCAGGAAGTTGATCTTAAGGAGTTTTCGTTTTACCCGGTTTTTCTTCAATCTTTAAGAGAAAAACTGCTGCTTAGAAATACTCCCACCAAGAGTGGTGATTATCAGCGCAGAGTGCAGTTTATAAAAAAGAAAAAGGACCAGGCTGCAAAGTTACTGGAAACATCTGATATGGGACCGGGGAGAAGAGGATTTTATAACTGGCACCTAAAAGATGCGTTACAATTTTAGTTTTCCAGTTTGATAATTAAAATCTCTGGAATTATAAGCTCATTTTCAATCAGAAGTTTTCCACAACTGGGAGTGGTTTTGAACCGTTTTGGACCAGCACTTCCCGGGTTGAAAAACAGCACATCATTTTTGTATTGAATTGCAGCCTGGTGACTGTGCCCCGCTATCACAACACTTATGTGAGCCGCAACCGGATCGATGTCAAGTTTGTTCAAATCATGTATTATGTAAATTAATTTTCCTTTGACTTCAACAACATCAGTTTCGGGGTATTCTTCAGATAATGGGAATCGGTCGGTATTGCCCGCAACAGCTCTCACCGGAGCAATAAGTGAAAGCTGCTCGATGACAGCCCGGCTTCCAATATCTCCGGCGTGAAGAATCAAATCGACCCCGTTAAGCGACTGATCGAGCTCAGACCTGTACAAGCCGTGAGTGTCTGAAACAACGCCGATAACGATCGAACTTTTTGTCATATTGCCACTTCGGCTGTTTTCTGAATGTTCTCTTCCACCATCTCACATGGCAGGCAAATTTTCATGATTGCCCCGGAATCCGCAAGGTTGTTTTGGGCAACTATTGTGCCACCGTGCAGTTCCACAATCTGTTTAACAATACAGAGCCCCAGGCCAGTACCCTTTTTCCTTGTTGTAAAAAATGGCTCAAACATTCTGCCCATCACTTCCTTGTCAATACCACACCCTTGATCTGTAACGCCAATGACAACAGTTCCGGAAGTAAAGTCAAGCCGAACGGTTATTCTACTCCCCTCGGGACTGTGCTGGGAAGCATTATCCAGCAGATTGATAAGCACCTGCTGAAGCTTTGAAAAGTCTCCGTTTACAGCTGCAGTTTCGGCCCCGGGAGAAAAATCCGTAAGCACAGAGTGGTTTCGAGGAGCAGAACTGTTCCACAACTGAACGGTAGAAAGTATCAGTTCTGAAAGATTAACCCTCATTCTCCGACTCTCGTCAAAAGGCCTTCCCATCTCAAGAAGATCCTGCATCAGACGACTGAGGCGATCAACCTGTGTCCGTATATGTTCCTTATAAACCAGGAAATCATCCTTATTTTCCAGATCTTGAAAAAGCGCCTCTGTTACTGCAATCAGCGCATTCAAGGGATTCCTCACTTCATGTGCTACACCCGAAGTCAGCCTTCCTAAAAGCTGCATCTCCCGAGAGTGTAAAAGCTCCTCCTGAATCTGCTCACGCTCAAACTCCTTTGCCACATATCCTGCAAAAATCTCCACAGCATGAACTTCTTCGGAAGAAAACTTTTTCTGTTGATCATCAAGAACACAAATGACACCCAGTATATCTCCCTGATTATTCAGAACCGGAACTCCCAGATAGGAACTGAATCCTTTCTTTCCCAGAATACATTCATTATCCGGGAAAGATTTCTTCAATTCTCCGCAACACTGTACGCTCTCTTTCCTGAGATGAACCAGACCACAGGGAGAACAGTTCAAAGGAAAATCTCCATGATGGAAAAAATCTCCTTTAGCATACGTGCTGACTGTTTGAATCCGATCCCCGCGGATTCTACCGATTGATGAAAATGAGCACTCCAGAATGCGAGCGATACTCAGCACAATCTGATCAAAGAGCGATTCACTTGACGCGCTGAACGTAGTGGCGATGGCATATACAGCCTCCAGGGTATTATGCCTTACCCGAAGACGCTCCTCTGTTCTCTTTCTCTCCGTAATATCGAGAACGGCGGTAGTCACACCACTGATCATCCCTTCTGCATCCCTCAGCGGTTCGGCTGTTATTTCAAAGTGGTTGGATTGCCCACCTTTTCTGATCATAACTTCACGATTGATACCAGCCTTCCCACTCATGACATTTGACTTTACTTCCCATAAAACCTTGAACAAGTCCTGGTCACCCAACTCCAGATCAGTTTTCCCAATCCAGTTATTGCCACCAAAATCAGGATCATCACTGTGAATCCAGGTGTACCTTAATTCCCTGTCACTGTGAGTAACCGCGATGCGGGAATTTTTAAGGGCAACCCTGAAACGTTCTTCACTTTGCAGTAATCGCTGCTCCTGCATTAGTCGCTCTTCAATTTGGCTTTTTAGTGCACGGTTTACATCTTCTAATTCGGCAGTTCTCTGATGAACTCTGTTTTCAAGCTCGTTTCTTGATTCGATAAGTTCCTGTTGACTCTTTTTAAGCTCCTTAAAAAGCACATTGTAGGGCTGCTCAAGCCTTATAGCAATTAAAGAACGATATACCAAGGCAAAACTGATCAGTTCAAAAATATGACCCAGCATATTGAAAAAACCAAACGGATCTCTATAAAGAGTAAATGACATTCCAGTCAGAATTAAACTGGCTACAGATAATTGCAACAATCCCAGGACCTGTTTATGAAAAGCCGATCTGTAGATAAAAAATCGAATCAGACAAAGCCCCAGAAGTAACGCCAGGATATACTCCATTGCCACTTTAAAAAATGTCAGCCCATTTTCATCAAGACAGACCGGAAAGGTCTTAAAAACATGAATGGAAAGAAATACAATAAGAAAGTAGGTTACATAGAAGGGGAAAACCAGCGACATCTTGACCGCTCTTTTTATAAAGAAAGTCGAAGTAAGGAGCGTGAGCGTTTCCAAAGTCCGCGCGGCAATCCAGAACTGAGTTGCACTGTTTCCGTTATCTGGAGAAAACACTCCCATTCCCTTAAAGGAGAGAAGATGAAAAAAATCTAATACACCAATAAAAAGGTAACCTACTCCTATTATGAGATAAAAATTATTTGCAGTCACCTTGCGGGTATGCCAGGTCACAACGAAAATACCGAAAGCTATAGTGAAGGAAACTGATTCAGAGATGCTATGGAAAAGGAGATAGTTGATTCGACTAATACCGAAGAAGAGACCAACCGCCATTAAAAAAAGGAATAAATATGCAGTTTTCTTCCAGATTGAATTGATTTTCATAAAGTTGAGTACAAAATTGTAAGCGTGATTAAACGGTTGACTCTATGATAAGCAAAATAGGTAAAGAATCAAAAGCTGGCAAGTACACTGTAGTTACGATGATAAGCACTTTTATATTTGATATTATCCCTGCTTTATAGTAGTATTATAAAGTTGTACCACATCCTTGAGGAAATTTGAATGACAACAGTGTTTTTAATCGAAAAAGTATGCTATATCTGCGGTGGAAAAAACCGTTTTCCGGAGTCCGGTCCTGCTTTCTCCATGGATTCTTCAAGAGATCTGGACGGCAGACCCTCTCATATGGGACGCGCAAGCATTTACATGAGCATTCAGCGTTGCATACACTGCGGATATTGTTCTCCGGACGTGGCCAAAGGTGAGCATCAGTTTCACGCAATAGTAAACCAGTCTTCTTATACTTCTCAATTACACAACTCCGATAATCCCGAAACGGCGAATGCTTTTCTCTGCTATGCCACACTGCTTGAGGGCATTGAGGAATGGTCGGAAGCAGGATGGTGTGCACTGCATGCAGCCTGGATCTGTGATGATAACTCTTTTCAGGAAAGTGCCCGGACTTGCAGAGAAAAAGCCTATAATCTGTTTCTAAAAACCCGTGAACAGAACCAGAGTTTTGCCGATTCCAAAGCTGAAGAGGAAATACTCCTGGTTGATATTCTCAGACGTCTTGGAAAATTCGAAAAGGCTAAAGATTGTGCACAGAGCGCCTTATCCCATTTTGAAGAGAATGAAAACGTGGCCTGTGCGTTAACCTATGAACTCCATTTGATAGATAATAATGACTCCCGCTGTCGCACCTATGCTCATGCCGAGGAATTCGAAGATTCAACAAACTGACCTTTATTTTCCACCAATCCAACCTGAATAAAGGCGTTGAGAAGTTCTCCGTATGAAACTGGTTTTTTGAGGTAGACATCGCAACCAACCTTAAAACACTTTTCCTGATTCCCCTCAATCCCTGAGACGGCAATTATTGGCAGATGATCAAAACCAAGTTTTCTCCTATCAAGTTTTCTGATTTTTTTTGCGGCTCTGTACCCATCGAGCTTGGGCATATTCATATCCAGAAGCAAGGCTTTGACATGAGAAAAATAGGAACATGAAAAGGTCAGATTTGCAGCATCACTGAGTTGCAGGACAGAATACCCCATTTTTTCCACAAGAGCCGACAAGTAAGCCCTGCATACCGGATCGTCATCTACAATAATTACAAGCTCCGAAATCACTTAACCCCCCGTTTCACCTCAGCTCTCAGTTAAGGAGAGCATCTTTCTGGCGATTTGCTGCAACGGGAGCACAAACTGAGCTGCCCCAACCTTCACCGCTTCGCCCGGCATACCCCATACCACACTGGTTGCTTCATCCTGCGCGATTGTAGGTGCGCCTGCGTTTCGCATCTCAAGGAGCCCGCGAGCTCCATCTGCACCCATACCTGTAAGTATAACCCCCACAGCATTCGCCCCAACATATTTTGCAACAGAATTAAACATCACCTCAACACTGGGCCTCTGATGAAAAACCCTGGGAGACTGAATAGTTTCCACATAATAGCGGGCACCGCTCCGCTTAACCACCATATGCAAATTGCCCGGAGCAATAAGTGCGGTTCCATTTACAATTGAATCTCCCGACTCAGCTTCCTTTACTCTGATATTACAGATGCCGTCTAGCCGTTCAGCGAATGATCTGGTAAAATGCTCTGGCATGTGTTGTACAATTACAATCCCCGGAGCATTTTGCGGCAGCTCCAGTAAAACTTCCTCGATCGCCCTGGTACCACCCGTAGAAGCTCCCAGAGCAATGATTTTTGCAGTAGTGGAGCTCAAAGAATATGTTACTTCCCGTTTTAAAACCGGTGTGGCACTCCTGATGAGTCTAGCGGGATTCACTCTTGCCGCCGCGCGTATCATATCTATAAGATTTTTAGTGATATCTCCCACCGAATAGGATGATCCGGGCTTGCAGATAACATCAACGGCTCCCGCGTCCAGCGCTTCGAGCGCAACTTTCCCACCCTTGGGAGTGAGAGAAGAGACAATAATTGTGGGAAGCGGGAAATGCTGCATCAGCTTACGCAAGAAAGCCAGACCGTCCATGCGAGGCATTTCAACATCTAATGTCAACACATCCGGTTTAAACTGAACTATCTTGTCTCTTGCATCATAGGGATCAACTGCAGTTGCCACCACCTGGATATCGGGAGCCTTGGACAATTCACGTCCAAGAACCTGACGAACAACCGCCGAATCGTCAACAACAAGTACTTTAATCATATCAGCCTGAAAACTATAAGTAAAGGTTCTCCATCCGCATCGATCCAGCTGGCCCTTGCATCCTGCATGTCATGCTTGAGAAGAGCAGTGCTGAGAGGTTCAGGAATACCAAGTTCAAATAGCAGATTCTTCCCGAAAACCGATGTAAGAACATGTCCAGCCGCAATGTTCAGAAGTTCTTTTAGAGAATCACGCTTATTATCGAATGTAATATCATCAGCGCAGTCCATTCCGAGCATATTCATTGCTGAGGCCTTGGCGAAATTATCAGTTGTCCATAGGTGAATCCAACCGCTGGGTTCCCCGCAGAATGTGATAAACACCCCCAGATCCGCCCAGGAATCATCCTGAGGCGGGGTTTTAAGCTCTTCGGTGAACATGAATGTAGCCTGTTCAACTATTCTCCTCACTTCCACTGTCACGGCATCCTGAATGCTACTAGTCATTGTCATCCTCCATAATCTGCATAATGACATTTCGAACATTCTCGGGAGTGAACGGTTTTCGAATATATCCCCTGATCCCTTTACTTCGAAGATCATCGATTCTGACACTGCTGCCTTCAGTTGATACAACCACAACCGGAATATCTTTCAGATCATTATGACTCTGCATTTGTTCAAACATCTCTATTCCACTCATTTTTGGCATATTTATGTCTGTAAGGACAATATCAATCCAGTTGTTTTTCAGCTTTTCAAGACCATCAACCCCGTCACAAGCAGTAAAAATCTGAATAACGGGTACTTTGGAGAGTTTCAACGTTCTCTCGAGTGCCGCTCGGATGATTTCTGAATCGTCTACTATCAAAACCGTGTAACTCATAAGATTCCGCCTTTTAAAGATCAGTTCTGATCCCGCTTGAAGTAAGCCATATTTGCCCGGACGCCATATCCAAACTCAAGGTTCTGCTTATCCCGCCTCCGACCTGCTCGGCGGAAATCAAAATCTGGTTTTTCCAGAAAAGTTTACGTGCAATTAGTATGTTTCTGTTCCCTATATCAAAGGAATCCCCCAGAGAAAGGATTTCTGCACCACCGGCCATAACTACTCTTATATTATCTTTTGTTGCTCCAAATGAATAAGCCTTCTGGAACAAAGCCGGTATTCCCGTATCTCCAAACATAAAAGGATTAGACTGGGCTTTCTGCGGATCAGCCTTGGACAGCGGCAGCATATAATGCAGTATTCCTCCCACTCGCGCCACTTTATCAAAAATAGCTATACCTATGCAGGACCCCAAGGCATGTGTTATCAGAAGATCCTCAGGATCATCTGACACAAACATGTCTGCAACACCGATCACCTGACGCATGAAGATTCTCCCATGATCACCAACGCTTTTGATTTACTCATAAGATGTCCAATTATAAATTAAAGAGATCACAGTAAGTTCAGTTTTCTGAACTGCTCCACGATCTTATCCCTTGAAATCGGTTTTACCAGATACCCTTCACACTGAGATCTGAATGCCTGCATGATATTTCTGCTGTCATCCAGTGCTGTTGTCATTATCACTTTAACACCATCAGAACCCAGAATACCCCTCTTTTCTTCTTTCAGACGAATCGACTTCAGTACTTCCTGGCCATCCATTTCGGGCAACATAATATCCAGAAATACTACATCATAAAGTCTGCCTGATAAACTTGACTCAAACAGTTTCACCGCGGTTGCTCCGTCAGCAACCAGGTCCACGTCTCCGAAACTCTGAAGCATCTTAGACATTATCTTGATGCTAGTAGGGTCGTCTTCCACAACCAGTATACGCATAGCTGTCTCTCCGGGTTCTTATTTGACATACACAGATGGTTTCACATTTTTTAAATTGCAGAGCTGACCGGTAAGGCTTTCGGCATGGCCCACGAAAAGAATGCCTTCAGGTTTTAATAATCGCTGAATTTCACCGAGCAACCTTCTGCGAATCTCATTATCGAAATATATCATCACATTCCTGCAGAAAACACAGTCCATCGGTCCTTTCATCGGAAAAGGCACCTCGGACAGATTGAGTCTTCTGAACACGATCATTTTTTTCAAAGCGTCACTAACCTCATAATGATCTCTGTTGCTGACCTGTACTTCATTGAAATATCTTGACAAGAGCACCGACGGTATACCGGCAACTTTTTCCTGCGGGTACACACCTTCAATTGCCTTATGCAATACGTTTGTGGAGATATCGGTTGCAAGTATGCGAATGTCAGCATTGTAGCCCGCCGCACACTCCTGCAAAACCATCGCCAAAGTATATGGTTCTTCCCCGGTGGAACATGCTGCCGACCAGAACCGGAATCGGCGAACTCCCCTTTCCAGCCAGACCTGCATCTGTGTTTTCAAATACTCAAAATGCTGAGATTCCCTGAAAAATGAAGTTACATTTGTGGAGATAACATCTATCAGCTGAATCATCTCCTCCCCGCTCTCATCCTTTTTGAGATATGAGAGATAATCCCGGAAATCATCCAGTTTGAGCTCCCGCAACCGCTTACTCACCCTGGCAGCGACAAGTGATTCCTTCTTGTCACCAAGCTGAA
The DNA here is from genome assembly GCA_023436205.1 of Fibrobacterota bacterium. GTDB lineage: Bacteria > Fibrobacterota > Chitinivibrionia > Chitinivibrionales > Chitinispirillaceae > JAEZKC01. Next base: position 56,909 of record JAEZKC010000088.1, on the reverse strand, counting down.
TACCTGCCTTCTGATAAACAATCGCTTTAAATTCGTCGTAGATCTTCTTTTCCATCGATTTTACCCGTTATTTTCCTGATACCAGTCACTTTTTCTGAGATTGTGCACCTTGAGTACCGCCACATGCCCCGTTGCAGTATCGAAGACCACTTTCCTTCCCACAGTACCTCCGGTATCCTCGCTTAGGATCTCTATCTGGTACTGTTTCAAAACCTTCTCAGCCGACTCAGCGTTGCGTAACCCGATATCATGACCTCTATCCTCCGGAGGCACTGCACCTCCTAAAATATGAGCAACCAGGTGCTCTCGCGCGCTTCCAGTATCTTTCATCATCCTGAGAACAGCCATGGTTGCCACATTTCCATAAGCCGAGGTTGCTTTACTCTTATCTTGTGTAAAAGGATAAAGAAAGTGGTTCATGGCGCCTGTTTTCTTTACTTTATCCCACAAACACACCGACACGCAGTTCCCCAGCACAGTCTGAATAACCACCGGAGAAGTGCTCAGATATATGTATCCGGGCTCAAGCATGTATGTCGGTCTTTCAATCACACTCATTCTTCACCATTTTCCCCTTCTGAATACAGAAGGGGTTTGTTCGATCTTAAAAATTTCTAAGCTCTTCATCATTCAGCGGGATCAAACTCTTTGGGTCCACCACTTTCTGCACAGAACCTGATTTCCCTGCCTGAGAAACCAGTCCTTTCGTTTGTCCCAGATCTCTTCCGCCAATCGTTTTAGGCCCGGAAGAACAGTAGGGAGCCGACGCACTGGTTGAAACACTGCGAACAGCCGATTGATTATGAACTGCTCGCCCCTCCACGATAGTCACCAACTCCTTGACCATATCACTGAGTTCTTTGGCCTGAGCAGAGAGTTCCTCACTTGCAGAGGCACTCTCTTCAGCATTGGATGCATTTGCCTGGGTAACCTTGTCCATCTGGGCAACAGCGGTATTGATCTGGTCGATCCCCTGTGCCTGCTCCTTACTGGCTGCGCTTATTTCGTTTATCAATCCGGCCACCTTCAGGGCACTTTCGGAAATCCCCTTGACTGCCAAAGCAGCCTCCTCGCTTACAGTAACGCCTTTTTCAGCATTCTTCTGCGACTCCTCTATGAGAGCTGCTGTATTCTTGGCCGCTTCCGCACTCCTCTGGGCAAGGTTGCGCACCTCTTCGGCAACCACCGCAAATCCCTTCCCGGCATCACCAGCCCTTGCTGCCTCCACCGCCGCATTGAGTGCCAGAAGATTGGTCTGAAAAGCAATCTCATCTATGGTTTTGACAATTTTAGCAGTCTGGTCGGATGAATTCTTGATCTCGCTTATGGCTAAGCCCACCTTCTTTATGGATGCATCACCCTGCTCCACCCTTTTTTTGGTATCCTCCATGAGGCTGTTTGCCTGAGAGGCGTTATCGGCGTTCTGCTTCACCATGGAAGACGATTCCTCAAGGCTGCTTGACACCTCTTCCAAACTCGATGCCTGTTCATTTGCCCCTTCCGCCATCTGTTGACTTGACGCACTTACCTGATTGGCAGCAGACGATACCTGCTCGGAACCGGAACTCAGACCGGCAATGATTCTGTTAAGTGCCTTCGAAATTGAAGAGCTCAAAAATAATCCGAAACCCAGAGCCAAAATTACTCCGATAATGATTGACACTACTATCAGGGCCACAACAGTGCGGGCATTTACATTTGCACTCCTTACTCCACTCTGGGCACTTTCAATGTTGTTTTTAACCATTTCGCTGGATAATACAACAGCCGCTAACTGTTTGTCTCTACAGTCGACCATCGCTTTTTTATTCATCACATCGTACAACTCAGATGCTTTGGCTGCCTGCTCTCTTAGTGTGCCAAAGTGCTTGAAAACCTCTTTGGCGTGGTCTTGCATTTCCCCGAAAGCCTGACTGGCACCGGAACTGCTTCCGGCCGAAACAGCCTTTTTGATAACAATGACCGACTCATGAAATTTCTGATGCGAATGTTTCGATTCCTGCAATGCATTATTTATCACAGAATTGGATGATGAAAAAGTAGCCAACCACTTTCCGTAGTTACATGCAGTGTGATCTTCCCCGCCCGTGAAATGATTTCGGGTCAGAATCAGAGCCCCAACCTGCGATTCAAGCCTGTGATGATCACCAATGAACTGCTGTATGGAGGAAAGCAGCCGATCGGGATTGGATACACCCGTTTCGTCAAGTTTCTTCGATGCAACAAAAAATTCCTCATTTGCCTCTGTCCACTCCTTAAACAGACTCTTGAATTTCTCAAATGTCGATTTCTCATCGGCAGTGTGGGGAAGATTTTCATAAGTGCTGATCCCTTCCTTACAGCGATCCAAGGCTTTATTCATATTCTGATATTGTCTCTGCCTGATCTCGTCAGAAAGATTTGGATTGAGAAGGCTTCTCTGGGATGACTTCAACTCCTCCAACCCTTTTTCTATTGTCATCATTGCACATACTGAAGGGAATTCAACATTTCCGATCTCCTCAATATGCCCTCTAAGATCTGCGCTACCATTCCAACCTACAATTCCCACAACAAGCGTAACACCAGCAACGATTACAAAACTTCCTATCAGTTTAGTTTGAAGCTTCAGTTTCATTTCGTATCCCTGCAATCCCCCCGGCTTTCACCGGAGGAGTAAAAAACTGGTTATAACTTACCCGACTCATCATCATCGAGCGGAATCATCTGTTTGGGACTGACAATCTGCAATTCAACAGTGTCACGGCATACCCAACCCGGTAATCATGGGACGACTGTTCTTCTTCTGAGTACTAAGCTGACCGGCAGTATTCCCCTTTCTGGAAGCTGATGTTGACATATAATTTGGCGAGTGTGCCTGCATCCGCTTATCATCGGAACTTCTACCACCCACAATGGCGACCAGTGCCTCCACCATGTCATTAAGCTCGCGAGCCTGAGCCGAAAGCTCCTCACTTGCAGAAGCCGACTCTTCCGCATTCGCCGCGTTGCTCTGAGTCACTTTATCCATCTCTGCAACCGCAGAGTTGATCTGATCGATTCCCTGGGCCTGCTCTTTACTGGCTGCGCTGATCTCATTAATCAGACCAGCCACCTTGATCGCACTTTCAGATATCCCCTTTACAGCTTGCGCAGCTTCACTGCTCACCATCACGCCATTATCAGCATTCTTCTGGGATTCCTCAATTAACGCTGCAGTATTTTTGGCAGCTTCAGCGCTTCGCTGAGCAAGACTGCGCACCTCTTCGGCGACAACCGCGAATCCCTTCCCGGCATCACCTGCCCGGGCAGCTTCAACTGCCGCGTTGAGCGCCAGAAGGTTTGTCTGAAATGCGATCTCATCAATGGTCTTTACAATTTTAGCTGTTTGATCTGAAGACTTCTTTATCTCCTGGATGGCTGAATTCACTTTGCCGATTGATGCATTCCCCTTCTCCACCCGCCTCTTTGTGTCCTCCATAAGGCTGTTTGCCTGTACTGCATTGTCTGCGTTCTGCTTAACCATGGAGGACGACTCCTCAAGACTGCTTGAAACCTCCTCCAGGCTTGAAGCCTGTTCATTCGCACCCTCGGCCATCTGCTGGCTTGAAGCACTTACCTGATCGGCAGCAGAGGAGACCTGTTCCGATGATCTTCTCAATCCGGCTATTACACGAGTGATTTGGTTAACAATGCTGTTTCCGAAAAACCAGGTCAGTATCGAGCTGCAGATCATAAGAACGATAAACAGTACAACTGCATTCCTTATCAGCTCCCGCATTTCTCGGTGCTTCATGGCGTTGATTTCTGATTGAGCAATTCCAAGAAACAGTATACCGATCACTTCTCCTTTGGAATCGATGATCGGATCGTATGCAGTAGCATACGGCTCACCCAGGATCTGGGCTGATCCGATATAAGTATCGCCCTCCATTATCGGCTCGTATGCCGAACTTTTAGTTCCAAGCTGAGTATTAACCGCCCTCTGTCCGTTATCCGTCCGTATGCTGGTACTTATTCTGGTAAAATCGCCACGTTCCCTTTGAAAAATGGTTGCCACCACACCAAGATCCTGTGATATTTTGTCCACTAGCTCGTGGCGACCGGCAACAGGATGTCCCGTCTGATCTGTTAATTGATTATCTGCATAACCGAATTGTCCGAAATCCGATCTGACGTAACTGCGCATTGCCCGCACATCACCTTCAAGCTTCATATGTATTGTATGATCAACCAATCGATTCGCTAATTTAACAGCTGATCTTGAATTTAAAACAACCAGTAAAACTCCCAAACAAAACATTGCCAAAAGTACAAACCCGATCAACCGAACTCTCAATGACCATTCTGACATCTTTTTCATAATTACTTCATCCCGCAAAATGATACTTGCAGCAGCTGCCCGGGTTTCACCCCGGACAACTGTTTCCTAGAATACTTAGAACTGACTCAGCTCATCATCATCGAGCGGAATCATCTGTTTAGGACTGACAATCTGCGGCTTGGCATCATGCCCTTTTGTACTACCGGACTTCGCAATCATGGGCTGTCCACTTCTGTTCTGAGTTGTCAAATGGTTTACAGTATTCCCTTTCCTCGAAGTGGATACGGGTTTATGACTGACTGAATGTACCTGCATGCGGTTAGCATCAGAACTGCTTCCACCTACAATAGCAACCAGCGCCTCAACCATATCGTTAAGCTCACGGGCCTGAGCGGACAATTCCTCACTTGCCGACGCCGACTCCTCCGCATTCGCAGCATTACCCTGTGTCACTTTGTCCATCTGGGCAACTGCGGTGTTGATCTGATCGATACCCTGGGCCTGCTCTTTTGCAGCGGCGGCAATTTCGTTCACCAGTCCGGCCACCTTGGAGCTGCTTTCACTTATAGCCTTGATCGCCTCGGCTGCCTCGGTAGACACCGCCACTCCCTGCTCGGAATTCTTCTGTGATTCCTCGATGAGCGCAGCGGTATTCTTTGCCGCCTCGGCACTTCTCTGGGCCAGATTTCTTACCTCCTCAGCCACCACCGCAAACCCCTTACCGGCATCGCCCGCCCGTGCAGCCTCCACCGCTGCATTGAGCGCCAGCAGATTCGTCTGGAAAGCTATCTCGTCAATGGTTTTGACGATTTTTGCCGTCTGGTCGGATGACTTCTTGATCTCTCCTATGGCGGAGTTGACTTTTGATATAGACTGTTCGCCTCTTGACACCAGGTTTTTGGATTCATTCATGAGTATATTGGCCTGATTGGCGTTATCGGCGCTCTGCTTCACCATAGAAGCCATCTCCTCCATGCTGCTTGACACCTCCTCAAGACTTGACGCCTGCTCGTTTGCGCCTTCGGCCATCTGCTGAGAAGACCCGGACACCTGATTTGCCGCGGAAGCCACCTGCTCGGAGCCGCTGCTCAGACCACCGATGACTTTATTGAGCTGTTTAGAAACCGAGGTGCTCAGGAAAATGCCCAGTGTCAAAGCCAAGGCAAAACCCACCACCATACCAATTATAGCCATAGTGTTTGCAGCAGCAGCCGATTTCGCCCCTTCATCAGCAGCGCTCTGGCCAAGATTTCTGTTTATTTCGATGATCGGTTCAAATAATTCGGTCATCTCCAAATAACCCTTTCGAGTAGCCATCAACTGATCATTTAGTTTCTGGTTAAACTCATCTAATTTGGAACTATCTGCTGTGTTTTCTATATACTTATCTCTTTGTCTGCTGATTTCGATAAATTTTTCATGCTCTCTCTTCCATTCCTCAAAAACTGATACAAATTTTTTCCAATTTTGTTCCTCTTGCTCAGTCTGCGGTAACGACTCGTAAACTGCCCATCCCTCTTCCAGTTTTTTCCAGCCTCTAGCGATCCAGCTGTATTGAGCTTCACGAAGAACCGGATCTTTAACCATAAAGGAACTGGTAAGACTCCTTTCACCTACAACAATATCGGACTGAGCAACACTGATGGTCAACAACCCCCGTATGGACGGTTGAGTATTTTTACCTATAGTAATAAGGTTAGAGGTGATTTTTCTGATTCCATTTATGCCAATCAAACCAACTATAAGTGTTATCACAGCCACGATTACAAAGCTACCGATAAGTTTAGTACTCAATTTCATATTCATGAAAAACCTTCTTTACTGCAAATAAGTTTGACTACTGTTTAGAAACACTTGACAAATTTTCGATCTCATTTCTGGATAATACTTTATCCACATCCAGCAGCATTACCACCTTCTGTGATGCCTTGCCCATACCCAGAATGAAATCAGTATCCACTGTTGCCCCAAATGAAGGCGGAGGTTCGATCTGCTCAGCCGTAATGTCAAGCACTTCGGAAACCTCATCCACGATTATCCCCATAGTCACTATGGTATCGGCACTCTTTTCCACCTGAACCACAATAATACAGGTCTTTTCGGTATTTTCCTTCTTTTCGAGACCGAACTTGAGGCGCAGATCAATCACCGGAATCACTTTTCCGCGAAGATTGATCACGCCACGGATGAAATCGGGTGTTTTGGGAATACGAGTGATACTCATCAGTCCGATAATCTCCTGAACCTTGAGTATTTCGATTCCATATCCCTCCTCGGCCAATCGAAACGTGAGATACTTTCCAGCCAAGTCAGTCATTTCAGTACCCGCTACCCTGTTTTCACTCATACAAACCTTCCTTTTCGTGTTGATTTGATGGGTTTACTGTTAAAAAAGATTCATTGTGTTTATACCGCATTTTGAGCCACCTTTATTAAACCTCCAATATCCACAATAAGGCTGACATTTCCATCACTCATTATGGCGCCACCGGAAATACCGGGTACTTCCTGCATCCCGCCACCAAGATTCTTTATAACTACCTGCTGCTGGCCAATGATTTCGTTTACAATTAAGCCGACTTTATGGCCGAGCATATCTTCAACAATCAACGCGATATGGGCATCGTTCTTCCCCGAACTTTCGTCAAATATGGTTGACATTCTGACAACAGGAATAAAGTTTTCCCTCACTTTGAGCATTTCACCTTTACCCAGCACCGACACCACACTGTCTCCGCTTGCATCCATGGTTTCAAGAATAGATAACGTGGGTACAATGTAAACACTTTCTCCAGACCGCACCACCATCCCGTCTATAATTGCAAGTGTTAATGGCAACCGTATTGTAAAGGTGGTTCCAACACCCTGCTGTGACCCTATTTCCACTGAACCTCGCAAATTCTCTATATTTCTTCGCACCACATCCATCCCCACTCCCCGACCAGATATATCGGTAACCACCTTGGCTGTGGAAAACCCGGGAAGAAAAATGAACTGATACACCTCTGCATCACTTAAGCTTTCAGTTGAAGCAACCAGGCCTTTGGAGAGTGCTTTTTCACAGATCATGCTGCGATCCAGCCCTTTTCCATTGTCCTGGATTTCAATAAACACGTTACCTGCCTTATGATAAGCCCTGAGAACAACGGTGCCCTTTGCCGGCTTCCCTTTTGCAACCCGTTCCTCAGGCATTTCAATTCCATGATCAATCGAATTTCTGATCATGTGCATGAGTGGATCCCCAATGTTTTCTACTACTGACTTGTCTATTTCGGTATCCTCACCTTCCAGAACGAGATCAACTTCCTTACCTACTTTTTTGCAAAGATCCCGAACCAGACGTACCATTTTCTGAAACACTGGCTTTACAGAAACCATTCTCAGAGACATAGACAGTTCCTGCACCTGTCGCATAATCATGGCAGTCTGTGCCAGTTTTGTCTGAAGAGATTGATCTGCAGATTGCTTCATAACCGGATCAGCTGTAATCATTGATTGTGCAATAACAGCTTCCCCGATAGCATCAATGAGCTGATCAAGTTTGCTGACAGGAACTCTTATGGTATCTTCAACATGGTGGCTCTTGGCATTCACCTGAGTTGCCAAAGCCCCCCCGATCTCCCGGGCTGATACCTTCTGCTCCTCAAGCAGAATTTCGCCCACTTTACGCTCATCACCCTGTGCCTGCTTTTTCAAAGCAGCATCAATATCCTGTTCACTCACAGCACCCTGCTCCAGGAGTATCTGACCCACTTTTTTCTGTTTAGCCGACATTTTCACTTCAGAAGCATTTTCTGCAAAAGGAAACCTGAGTTTGTCCAATATTTCAGAAAAAGTGACAGGAATAGTATAGGGAGCGCCTCCTAAATAATTTTCAACAATGGTGATAAATTCTTTAAGACAATCTGTGGCCTGCAGAATTACATCAATGTGACCTGCGGTAAGGATCAGTTCTCCCCTTCTTGCCTGATCCATCAGGTTTTCCACAGAATGAGACAACTCAGCAATCTCATTAAGGCCAATGAAGCCGGCAACACCCTTTATAGTATGACAAGCTCTGAATACGCTGTTTAAATGATCCGCATTCTGCGGATCTGTCTCAAGCTCAAGAAGGACGACTTCCGCCACTTGAATGTGATCCCTGGCTTCCACTGCAAAGTCTTTCAGTAATGAAGGATCAGCCTCGATAAATTGACTTCTCGGAATAGACTGCTTATGCTTCGGCTGTTCGCTTGAATGCAGAATCGAATCCCTTATGGAATCCGACACTTTAATCTCCAGCCCCTCTGCGAGCTGCTGCATCTGCCCTGCAAGAAAATCCTTTAACTTCAGAAAGCAATCCGCTCCAGAAGACCCCGAAGATATTTCCTCCTCCAGACTATGTATTAAGGAAGACACTTCAGGACATTCCAAAACCCCGAACTCACCCTTCCAGGTGTGCAGCATACGCTTCACAGTACCATAGTCAACCGTTTCCTTTTTATCCATCTCCAGGACAGCGGCTTCAAAATCCTCCAGAACAGAGCCCTGGCTAGACGCAAAACGAGTGCGCAACTCCTGAAGTTCTGAACCAGCTTCCTCCTGAACGCTCGTCTCGTTCTCCTCAGTGCTTTCAAGCATTTTCGAGATGCTCTGGTAAAGCCTCTTCATTCCAGATTCGAAATCTGTTTCACCCAGAATCATTGTCTCAGCCAAGCTGCAGGTTTTCCTGAGCTGCGCCTTTATTGAAGCGGCTTCAGGAAATTCTGCAGCCTGTTCAAGATCGGTCATCACTGAAGCCAGGACGGAAAGATCCTGTTTATCAACCAGCGGAAGATGAGACATTGCCTTGTTCAACCAATGAAGCGCATTCATACTTTTCCGTCACCTCACAATTTCATATCCGAATCAAAATTTCAGAGAGAGGAATTTATGCAATTACTTTGCCAATTTTTACTGATGGTCCACCAAAAACTGAATCACACAATGTCAACCAGTTCTAAGGCATTGTATTTATTCAAAGTAGAGCAGTGTTAAGTGCAGGCTTACATGAGATTAATTGTTACAAACAGGAATACAGATCGAAATTTCCAGATCGGGCCAGCCCTGGAAATTTTTTTTACGGCAGGATAAGGGAATTCATGTAAGTCGTTGATCTTTTTGGGGATGAAGGGGCGCTATCTTTTCACCATGGAAAAAAAATTACCGGGGCCTTTAGAGGCACTAAGGACGTCGTATCCAGTTATTCAATGTTTGCCTTGTGAGGCCGAGCATCTGAGCGGCTAAAGTTTTATTTCCCTTAGCCCGCTTCAAAGCTTCCTCAATCAGTGCTTTCTGGACCTGATCAAGAGTAGGAAGAGTTTCTGGAAACACAAGATTAACTGATGACTCTAATTGCAAATCCGTTTGCATGCGATCCTGAATTTTACTTCCGATCTTTGCCCTGATTGACTCCAGAGACATCACCCCGCTCCGATGAAGACTGACAGCATCAAAAATCATCCCCTGCAGCTCCCTTATATTACCGGGGAAATTGTAGCACTCAAGAAGCGGAATCAGTTCCGGGGGATAGGTGGGCTCCTTTTTATTCATATCTCGAGCCGACTGCCCAATGAAAGTGTCAACCAGAAGAGAAATATCTCCTTTACGCTCTCTAAGTGGCGGAAGAGAGATGCTGTGACTTTCCAGTCTGTAGAATAGATCTTTTCTGAAAGATCCGTCTTTTTTCAAATGCTCCAAACTCTTATTAGTGGCCGCCACCACCCTGGCAGTACTGCGTTTGGAAACATCTGACCCCAGGGGATAATAGGAGCCGTCCTGAAGAAGCCGCAAAAGCTTCACTTGACTTTCAGGCGACAAATCTCCGATTTCATCAAGGAAAAGGGTTCCATCTGAAGCTTCTTCGATAAGGCCGCGACGCTCCGAATCAGCACCGCTGAAAGCACCCTTGCGATGGCCAAACAGAGTATCGGAAAACATAGTGTCATCCACTCCGGCAACATTTATGGTCACCAGTTTTCCAGCCCTTCCACTCAAAGTATGGATAGCCTTGGCCATCAGTTCCTTACCGGTTCCGGTTTCTCCCGTAATCAGAACCGGCAATCTGGTATCAGCAATTACCTCTGTATAGCGGAAAATGTTGATCATCTGATCACTGCAGGTGATAATTTCCTTGAAAGCATCAGGATTTTTCAATTCACTGCTGAGAACCGTGTCCTTAAGTGAATTCGCTTCGCTTCTGAATTCCTGGAAATCCAGAAGTTTTCTAAAAGCAAGCGCCAGCTCATCTTTTCGAACCGGCTTAACTATATAATCAAAAGCCCCCGCTCGTATACATTCAACAACTGTCTTAATATCCTCAATACCGGTGATCATGATAATACCGGTTTCCGGGTATTCTTTGGAGATAATTCTAAGCAGCTCGATACCTGACACAAAGGGCATATTAATATCTAAAGCCACTATACTGTAGGATTTTTCCTGAAGATGCTTTAGAGCCTTTCTGCTGTCATTGCACATAACAATGTTGTTGATTCCCTCGGATGCCAATGCAATCCCGGACATGCGAAGAAAATTTTCCTCATCATCCACAATAAGAATCGGCTTAAGAGGAAATAAGGCCCTATCCACTGTATACTTCCTGAGACTTTAAAAATCCGACTTTCAGGGCGACCTGATTATCGGATTGCTCAACCGGACCGATTTCAGCCTGCAACCTTTTTGCGAGTGTAAACAGAGTCCACCAGCTTGTATTTTTCTCTGATTGATCGAGCATGCACCCGCTACTGTACGAAGGGTCTATTCCTTTGAGTCGAATGTTTAATTCCACCATGTCTCCATTTATTTCAGTACTTACGGTAAGAACCGAATCGGAAACTATCCCCAACTCAATCACTTTTAAAATCAGAGAAATAACAATGTGATACAGTGAACTTACATCTGCTACGATTTGGGGCAGATAATTCTGAAATGAAGTTTCCACTCTGCCCACAAGTCTGCGAGCATTAAAAGCAGTTAACAGCAGAGATCGTTCCAGGATTTCATTCAGGTTTATTTGACTGTTAATTTTTGCCCCAAGGGGCTGCATGAAGTCATTCATGGCGGAAATGAGCATCATCAGTTTCGCAGCACTTTGCTGGATCGAACTCACTCCGCCACTGAGCAACTCCTCCCTGCGATTATTGTCATCCACCTGCAGGCTCCATGAATCGCTAAGCACGTCGGCACTGAGCATAATAAGCCCGATAGGGTTCTTTGTCTCATGTGCAAAGCCCGCACTAATTTGCTCCATCAGAGATGCTTTATCAGCCTTGATGTAAGCAATAACCTGCTCATCTGTAGTAAGCTCTGGAAGAATATCCGTCACAGTTGTCATACTTTCCCGAAAAAAAACTAGCCAGCATCACTAGAGAATACCATAATCTAAAAGATTTTACCAATTGTTTTTACTATTTTACAAAACTCGCATAAAAAAACAATCAATTTAGTATCACAGTGCCGATTATTTTAGGATAGCCTGAATAATCCACAAAAATGTATCAGGTATTAAACTAGAAACTCCTCTAATTCGTGCTTCAAGAGCGAGTACTGATTCTGAACTTCCAAAAGTAGCTTCTGGAGTGTATCCCGATCATGGTCCGCAGCACCGAGCTCCATTTTTCTGCACGCCTCAGCTAACGAATCAGCGCTGATATTCAGGGATGCACCCTTTATGGAGTGAGCCAGCTGTTTTACATTTTCAAAATTGCCATCATCACAGCTTCGCTTCAAACTGGAAATCTGTTCCGGAATGTGGTCCAGAAAAATGCCGATCAGAGACCTGACCAGATCCGTATCCTGAAGCAGCCTTTCAAGAAGAGCATCTTTCCTGAAAACGCATAGCTGCTGCTCTTGATTCACAATGGTTTTCTCCTTAACTTTCCTGCTTAAGAGCTCGACCAGCACTTCCTCCAGCAATTTAGGATCGACCGGCTTGGGGATATAATCATTCATGCCTGCCTTTAGACATTTTTCCCGATCCCCCAGCAATGCATGTCCGGTCATAGCAACTACGGGAATATCATGATTCAGCACATTTGAATTGAGATCCCGAATTATTTCAGTAACTCTATATCCATCGAGGAAAGGCATCTGCACGTCCATTAACACCAGATCAAAATGCTCACAGCTGAGCTTCTCTATAGCCTCAGCACCATCATGAACGGCCACGACATTAACCTCCAGCTTCTCTAAAATCATGAGAGCGACTTCCCTGTTCACCTCGTTATCTTCAGCCAATAGAATTTTTTTATCTTTTATCACTTTTCTATCCAGCTTGTTATTTCCTTTTTTTTCAGGAAGATACATCTCTACTGGACGTTCATGGGCGGTATTTTCTTCTGTACCTTTTTCACAGATACTCATCTGTACAGTAAACCAGAATTGGGACCCTTTCCCTTCGTGACTTCTTACTCCGATCTCACCACCCATCATATTCACAAGCTGTTTGGATATGGCAAGCCCCAGACCAGTCCCTCCATATATACGAGTTGTTGAAGCATCCACCTGAGAAAACTTCTTGAACAATGCTCCCAGCTTTTCCTTTGGAATGCCCACCCCGGTATCTTCAATGGAGAAATGCAGTGTGACTAAATCCTGATGTTTTCCCCAAACCTTTACTTGTATGGAAACAGAGCCCTGAAATGTAAATTTAATAGCATTCCCCAACAGATTTACCAAGACTTGACGAAGCCGACCAGGATCCCCAGTCAGATGCAACGGAACGTCCGATTTTACATCACAGAAAAAATCCAATCCACGGGATTGTGCTCTGGGTGTAAATATTGCATTTACTTCGGCGAGTACTTTCTGCAAATTAAATTTGATTGACTCCAGATCCAGCTTTCCAGCCTCTATTTTTGAGATATCCAGAATATCATTCAATATTCTCAACAAACTCTCGGCACTGCCCTGCATGATATCGACATAGTGCCGTTGATCCTCATCAAGACTGGTATCGGAAAGCAGACTGGCCATTCCAATAATGCCATTCATGGGGGTTCGAATTTCATGACTCATATTTGCCAGAAATTCGCTTTTAGCCATGTTCGCCACCTCCGCCTTGGCGGCCAGGACATTTGCCCGCGCGGTGGCCTGCTCAAATTCCCGATTTATTTCAAGCAGCTCCTGCTGAGCAACAATTCTCTGCACCACCTGTTTCAACAGCTCGGCGATGGCAGAAAACATTTCCGATTCCTCTTGTAGAAAAGGGCCAATATCCCGAGGTGGACATGGCTTCAGGTATGATACTTCAAGAGCCCCCAAAGTCTGATCACCACACTCAATCTGCTGAACCAGTTTCCAAGGAGTTTCAGCATAGTTTTCACTTGCAAACACCTGCCCCTGATACTGGATTCGGGCGCAGGCTAATTCAGGATACAGCATTGCAGCTGGAATTCTGTCAACCGCAGCCTGGAAAAGCTCAGGGAGAGTTAAACCGGTCTTCTGCGCCAGAGATGATATATTATACAAACAACGCAATTCCTTGACTCTCTCAAGCAAAGCAGCGCTGTTCTTCTTCAGCTCCTCCTCTGAACAGACCCGCTCTGTGATATCTCTGGCCACACCTTCCATTATAATCACCTGACCCTGCTCATCACGAACAGGATTCAAATGCTGCTCTATCCAAATAATTTGACCATCTTTTCTGATCCAGCGCATCACAAATGGCTTTTCAAAAGCTGTAACAGCAGCAATCTCTCCAAAAATGGCCTGATCATCAGGGTGAAGCAACCTTTGCGGCAGAGAGGGGTCCATATAATGATCTTCCGGTGTGTACCCGGTTATTTTGGTGGAAGAGGGGCTTACATATTCAAACCTGGGCTGAGGAAAGAAACGGAAGCGGAATACCAGATCCCGGGCATTTTCAGCCATTAGCCTGAAGAGCTCCTCGCTTCGCCTCAGCTGCTCCTCTTTCTGTTTTCGTTCAGTGATGTCGGTATGAATGCCAGCCATGCGATAGGCTCTGCCATTTTCATCGCGCAGCGCTTCTCCCCGGGAAAGAACCCATATATAGTGCCCCTCCTTATGACGAAGACGAAATTCAATTGAAAAGATTTTCTCTTTACCTTCAAGGTACAATTGAACAAAGTTTTTTACTTTTAACGCATCCTCAGGATGAATTAGGTTTTCAAAACTGCTGTATTCATTAGCAATCTCAGCATCATCATACCCAAGCATTCTTTTCCACTTAACAGATAGAAAAACTTTGCCACTCCCCAGATCCCAATCCCAAACACCATCGTTGGTACCGGATACGGCCAGCATATAACGCTCGAAATTTTTCTTTATAATCCGCAGCTTGTGACAACTTGGATCATCCTCCTGTTCGGCTATTTTCCCAAAAAAGAGCACAAAACAGTTCTCTTTGCAAGGTATTGAATGAATGCGGAGCTTTTTTTCCAACTGTGGGAAAAATCTTTCAACGACATGCTCCTTTTCATGGGAAGTCAGTTCAGTAACGATGGCACCCCAGCCCTGATCTGAGTCCTTCCGAAGCACTTGCCCTTGCATTATGTCGGTTAATGCGTAGAAGGCACTATTGGACTCGAGAACTTCGAAACCATCATCGACAACTCTACAGCGGGCATAAGCATTAATAGTAGTCATTTCACTGTCCAGTATCATTTAACTTTTACTTTTTGTGGATTTTACCACAAATTTCAACAAAGCTCAATAGTGAATTTTCGATCCATTGATGAATATCCAGACTGTGATTGCTCTTTACAGTGTTGTAGTATATTTTCAAAGCAGGAATTCACCGGGAAAGCGGAGGTGCGCACTATGATAAAGGTGATAAAAATTTCTCTGATTGTGGCAATGCTGGTGGTAATAGCAGCAGTCGTTCTAAAGGTGATCAAAAAAGATAACCGTGAAGAGTGCAGCTGCTGAGCTATAGCCAAGAACCGATTTTCAGGAAAACGCTTCAGATCGTCTGATTTGAAGCGTTTTCCATTTTCGCTTTTTTATTGACCGCAAAACTCCAAATAGCGATATTAAGGCTTATCCATTTACTTTCACCCTTAGGAGGCAGTATGAACAGAAGAATAGGTTTATGGGCATCTGTTTCAGGAATCGCAGTTTCAATGTTGACAGCAAGTTCATCGGCTCAATTTTTCGATTATGGTTTTTCAGAAATCGAGTATACCCAGAGTGTAATGCAGACTATGAACGGAAATACCTGGGTAGATGAATCCCGCAATACAGTATCCTTTAATGCACAGAAGAAACCAGTTACCATTACCAGTGAAAGTTATCTGGGAGGAGCATGGGCCACTACAGCCAAGAGCACTCTGATATACTCAGGATCCCGACTCGATTCCATCAGCAGCATGGTTTGGGATGATGATGCCCAGGAGTTTGCAGATATGGGTGGAGCGAAAATCACCTATAACAGTGCCGGTGATGTAAGCAGTGTATCTATGGCAATCGATATGGGTTTCTTCGTTATTACAACCAGAACAGTTATCAAATATGATAATTCCCGAAAAGTAGTTTCCGATACGACATACACAACAGATTTCATGAGCGGCGGTCAGATGATGAGCAACTACAGTACCTATACGTATGGGAATGGTTATCAGATTGCAATCAATTATGATGATGCCTCGGAAATCGAGAGTAAAGATAGTACCGTTCTTAACTCATCCAACCAAAATACCGCGTCCTATGAATTTCTCTTCGATGGATCATCCTACGAACCGGACGGGAAAACCGAGTGGACCTATAACAATGGCAAAGTTACAATGGAACTGTACTCTACCTGGACAGGTTCCGATTACGAACCGGACAGCCGTACTATTTACACTTACGACAACAGTTCCATTATAGCAAGGGCGATTACCCGTTCCCAAAAAGCAGCACAAAAATCCATGGGAAGAGTTATAAATGTACAGGGAAAAGCGCCGATACAGACCAATATGGATTACTTCAACCTCACAGGTCGAAAGATGTCCGGCAACTCTAATGTGATGTCTCGCCAGCTTCAGTTCTATCGCCAGAAGTAGAATTCTAAATCAAGCCTGGTCTCCCTAATGGGGAGACAGGCTCCTGCGTTAATATTCACCTGGGCCAAAGCAAGAAGAGATAACCACCATAGAGAGCTGCCAACAAGAGCCCCTCCAGCCTGCTTATTACAAAGCGGGAATACATAAGAGGAAAGAGAATTACTGCAGTACCAAACATCATGAGCAGATCCCGCAGCTCAATTCCTGAGCTTTCGAGCGGTTTTACTATTGAAGAAATCCCCAGAATGGCAAGAATATTGAACACATTCGAGCCTACAATGTTTCCTATGGAAATATCATCCTCACCCTTTGCACTTGCAACTACTGATGTGGCCAGTTCCGGAAGACTGGTGCCTGCAGCCACGATGGTCAGCCCGATAACAGCTTCGCTTATACCCAGCAGACGAGCAAGGTCAACCGCTCCGGACACCAGAAAGCGGGCACCCAAAATGAGAAGTCCCAATCCTGCGATTACAAACAGCACTGCAGGAATCAGCTGCATGGATTTTGGCTTTTCCGAATCATCACCCTCAACCATTTGCGCTTTTCGGGAAAGCACAAAACTCAATACCAGATAAGAAATGATCCCAAGGGTAAGAACGACTCCTTCGTATCTGACAACTTTTAAATCAAGAAGGAATACCAGCAAAAGCAAGGTCACTCCGATCATAATAGGAACATCGATTCTTATTAGCTGGACTTTCACCCGCATTGGCCGGATCATGGCAGAAATTCCCAGGATCACTGCGATATTGAAGATATTAGAACCAACCACATTGCCAACGGCAATGTTACCCAGGCCTTTGAGAGCGGAGTCAACGCTGACCACCAGTTCCGGTGCGCTGGTACCGAATGCCACCACAGTAAGTCCTATGACTAATGGTGAAATTCCAAACCTGAGAGCAAGAGCGGAAGCTCCCCGCACCAACCCTTCAGCTCCAAAATAAAGCAGCACCAACCCAGAGATGAGTAATAATGCAATCATAATTTCCCTTTGTTAGATTGTAAGCAACTCGACATCAGTTCTGAATTGTTTTTCTCCCTGTCTGGGTCACTTTTGACAAGCCCACCTGTTAAAATCATCTTGATAGCCTCCTCAACCGGTACATTCAAACTGCGTATTCTGCTGGAAGGAACAAGAGCTAAAAATCCACTTGTTGGATTGGGCGTTGTAGGAATAAACACAGTATACATTTTATTTCCGTCCAATGCAAAAGAACCGCTGGCCTCTCCAGTATTGAACGCTACAGCCCAGATCCCGGCGGTTGGATATTCCACAAGAACAGGATTTGTAAAGAATTGCCTTTTACTTGAACGGAAAACGTCAATCACCTGTTTTGTTGCCTTGTAGATGGCGTTCAATCCCGGCAGTGCTCCGAAAAAAGAATCCAGTACATGAATAACACCTTTACCTACAATAGTTCTGATGAGCAGACCGAACACCGCAACAGTGGTCAGGAGTAGCACAATCGTCAGTGTTTGGATTAAAAAAGGCAAAAATGAATTGCTTTTTAAGCTGTCTGGAAGGAATACCAAACTTTTCCCTGCGATCCCATCGAGAAAAGAGAGTAAAAAAGCCATAACATAGATCGTTACAATAAGGGGAAGTAAAGCCACCAGCCCCTGAATGAAAAGTTTTACAGCATTATTAAATAATTTCTTCATTATACACCTTTATAGATAAGCAATTAAATTTTCTGTTTTGAACATTACCGGGCAGGAGCGAGCTGGCTTTAAATTCGTAGACAAAGCTTTGGAGGAAGAAAGGAAACTTTCATGAAATCAAGTTTATATAAACAATTTATCGTGATTGGAAAACCCTTAAGCAGCAAGGAAAACTGCTTCTGAAAACAAAAGCGGAAATGCTGTTGTGAGTTCGCTTTTTGGGGAAGATACAAACCACCTGAAGCATCAATACTAGAAATCTGAGTCTGATCAGCGGATTCTAAAGATTCAGCTTCGGCAAGCGAAGAGATTTGAAAGAGAAACCAGAAAGAGCAACTGAAAGCAAAAATCAACCAAAACAGTTTTGATTTAAGAGGATTGTTGGAATTGGACCGCATAGGGAATCCTTTCACTTCTAAAAATATATCATGCAGGAGAAGTTCTCTAATTTATGAATTCGGTGAAACTGAAACTGATTTATATTAGGAGAGAACCTGGAGAGACTCAATATATGCGTACAACCCCATTGTTTTGCATATTTCTTCTTATAAGCTGCGTTGACCAGAATAAAACCGATGTAAAAACATTGCAATTATCAAATATTGCCTTCAAACAGGCACTCTTCATTGATGCACCGGAGGTGATGTTTTCTAAAATACAGCCTTGCACTAAGCCCCAACAGTTTCATGAACTTAAGAAACAGTTTAAGCAATTCAAGGCTGACTATATGATGGAGGACTCCATTTACAAATATCTGGAGATACTCAATACACTGAGGGATACATCCTGCTCAGCATTGCTGATCAATTTACTCTCTGAAAGCCATCATCCATATATAATAACTCAGCTTCTGTACGCTTTATCACAAATAAAGAGTGATTATGGCAGAGATGTAATCATCCCTTTTTTAGATGATGAAAATGATCTGATACGAGAGTATGCCAGTAACGCTCTCGGCTTCAGAGGAAACAGTGCCGATACGATTTTAATAAACAATGTTTTAAAAGCAGAAACAAACTGTTATGTTATCGAAACTCTCAAGGCAGCAAAACGGCGGTTATCCGGTCAAATTCCCAAGGCAAATGCCATTCCCTATGATTCTTCTTTTGGAATAAACAGTTACTTATTGGGAAGTGGAGAAAAACGGTATTACTTCAGTAAAATTTTTGAACCAGATTACACTTTAGCTCCCTTTCAAAACAGATTTGTCTACCCTCACCAGCAATACAAGCTGATGCACGACGATCATCTATATAGAAAACTCAACTTTGGAAGAGAAAACAGAGATGGTTCATTCCATGTAGGAGAAGATAGCGGTTGGGAACTGAGTGGTTTACCTATTCATTCCATAACATCGGGGGTGGTTGTACTTGTCATGTATGAACCATCATGGGGACATCTGGTGAGCATCGAAACGAAAAACGAAAGCGGAGAGATATTTCATCACTACTATGGTCATTTATCAGAGAACATTGATGTCTCAGCAGGTGATCACATTTATTGCGGGCAGAAGATCGGGGAAATCGGGCCAACCTGGAGTGTAATGAATGGCGGTTATAGAGCTCACCTGCATCTTGGTATTGCCAAGGGAAAGCAGTCAGAAACAGGATGCAAAGGCTACTACAACCACACAGATTGGTGGTACAACCCGGTATCCTTTCTCTATGCAAGAATCGAAGCGAAAAAAGGATAATGGCATGGATTCTGAAATCTGGACAAAAACTGAGAAGCATATTGCCAGAGAGGCATTTGACAAAGCTTACAGAAGAGAATACGAATCAATTAGAAAAGAAGTGATTCGAATGGTCAATGAGAAAACAGACTTGAATGAGATATGGTCAGTAGGAAACTTCTTGTCCAAGCAAAGAAAAATGCTCGACTGGAAGTATGATTACCGTTACTCCAAACTGATTGGTGTTTTCGGAATTTTGCTTTCTCAAGGATGGGTAACGATGGAAGATTTGAAAGAACTGTCATCCGAGAAGTTGGAAAGCATCCAACTAATTGCTAGAAATTTTTCTGATGAGTAGCTTACTCAAATATCTCTTTAACTATTCTCGGAATCTGCATTGAGGAGTTGAAAAACTGCTTCACCCGCTCATGTGCAGCCGACCCCATGCGACAGATAAGCTCAGGGTGCAGAACGAATTTCTCCATTGATTCCGCAAAAGATTCAGGATTGCAGCCTTGCACAAGCAAGCCGCTGTCATTGACAACCACTTCTGGAATGCCCCCAGAGTTAAATGCAATAACAGGAAGAGCACAGGCTGCCGCCTCAGCAACACTGCGCCCGAACGGTTCATCCAGTGCAGCCGTACAGAAGACGTGAAACCGGGGGAGAAAAGAATAGATATCATCTATATGCGAACGTAAACTACAAAAAGGCTGAACTCCCGCAGTTTCGATTAACTCTTCAAGATGGTCCCGATATGATATATCCCAATAGTAACTCCCTCCCGCAAGAGTAAGAGATATTTTTTTGTCAGGATGTTTTCTTCGGAGCAAAACAAAAGCCTTTATAAGAATATGGCACCCTTTCCAGGGGACGATCCTGCCCAGATATACGAAACTTACTCCATCCGTTTTAGGAATGTTAAGCGAGGATATTTGCGATACTAAAACTCCGTTATGAACAACTACAGATCTCGTTTTCATTTTCAGAGGGAGTCTTTCCTGAACCGCATAGGATATTGTCAGAACCTTTCCGCTGTGGGGAAAAAACCAGGAATAAAGAAAAAATGGCAATGTTCCATTAATGAAAATTTCCCTCATGTGGAATACCTTTTTACCCTGATAGCCAAGCATATTCAGCAGTATGAGCAAAAAATGGCTCTTTGGAACATTAGCATGAATAATCGCAGGTTGCAACCGATTTACAACCGAATGTACTCGAAGGGTAAACGCCAGGAATGAAAAAATTGAAGGCAGATTTTTCAGAGCACTGAACACTAAATTACCACGCCTGACTTGTCCTAAATTGTGACTGCAGGGAATTACATGACAAGTAGCTCCGACCCCTGAGGCTTTTTGGATGAGTGGACCGTTTTCAGATGTCAGCAGATGCACATGTGCCCCACAACGAACTGTTTCTTTTATAACATCCAGGAGAGAGAGTTCTGCTCCCCCCAGATGAGCAGCCCAATGATTTAGAAAAAGTATGACAGGTCTACCTTCACCAGACATAGTGTTCCTCTAATCTATGAGATGCCCGCCTCACATATTCGCTCCTGACATCCTGATTCGTCGCAAGCTTCTGAATCGCAAGAGCAAGAGATTCCGGGCTGTTTGGTTCGACTAATTCGCCGCACCTTCCATTGTCAAGAACATCGGGGATTCCGCCAGAATTGCTGGCGATAATTGGAATACCATGATTCATAGCTTCCAGCAAAACAATACCAAACCCCTCTGTCCCCTTCCTGTCCTCCCGGGACGGGAGTACAAATAGTGAGGCCTCTTTGTATTCGCTTTCCAAAGCAGTATCATCTGCATCAGCATAGATGTTTACTTTGTCCTGAACACCTAAGTTAGCGGATAAGGAATTAAGTTTTTTTTCAAGAGGTCCTCTGCCTATTATTGTCAAGCTCCATTTGAGTTCGGAGGGAAGTTGAGCAACCGCTCGAATCAGAATATCATGCCCTTTATGATAGACCAGCCTCCCGACAGAAAGGATTTTAAACGGGTCACTTTTCCTCTCCATTTTAAACAAAGCGGGCTGATAATCAATTTTAGGTGAAACAACTTTTACCTTTTTGTCAATACCACTTCTCTTTAACAAAGAATGAGTGTACGGGCCAAGTACATAAAGAGTTTCAGCTTCGGAAAGTACTCTTTTCAAAAAAATGGCTTTAAGGCTTTTAGTTTTTAATCCGGTTATTTCGGTGCCGTAGGTATAGACTGCATATTTGACTTTATAAAAAAATGAAAAAAGATACGGAATAACCGCCGCATATACATTACCGCACTCTACAAAATAGTGTTGCTTCACTATATGCCTATAGGCCAGAAAAAGAATATTGATCAGGGAAAACTTATTGTTTATTCGATGGAGAAAAGAGCACGTGTAATTGACAGGACAGGGGTATGCTTTTTTTGAGGTATGGTTCCTGCAAACTCCTGCAATGACCAAATCATCTGCCGTGTAGGTATGCTCAACAATCTGTTCCAGATAATGCTGAATTCCGCCCTTTTCAGGAGGAAAATCCAGCGTTATCAGTAACCTTTTCTTCAATTGTCTTTTCCTCTTTGGAGAGAGAAGCAATTTTTATCAGTACACCATTGAAAAACCAGAAAAATGTATCACCCGGAAAGGCGTGAATGTGAGTTCCTGTCAAATTAAGAAGAGCGAATGTCAAATTGAACACCGTAATAGCCTTTACCAGATTTCGTGTATGGTCATCAGTTTGGCTATCCAATATTCTAAAACCTTTCCAGATAAATATAATAACCAGCGAAGAGATAAAAATGAGACCCGGATATCCAAACTCCGCCAGATAAGTCACATAGAGAGAATCTGCATTTAACACCCCTGTTCCACGTCCCAAAAGAGCTTTAAAAGGGTCTAGGGAGTAAACAAACAGATCTTTCCAGAGAGTCAATCTGGACAGCATCGAATGTTCTTCAAAGGGGTTGACCACTGCACCCATTCGATCGGTAATGAGCACATTGAGATAATCTCTGTTACTGGACATGCCTATCACGTTCTTGGCCAATCTCGCCGGATTAAAACCTGCATGCATCACTTCATCCCAGAAGCTGAACCCTAAAAATATCAAAACCAGGGAAATAATGACCGCATACCGATACTTGCCCTGCTTCAGATTCAAGAAAACTGTCCAGAGGAAAATTGACAGAACTAATCCTGCCCAGTTGGAACGAACGGATGTGATAAGAATAGCATAACCGAAGACGGGTAAAAGCAGATATATCCAGAAACGATTGATCTTTAAATGCGAGCCAGCCAATGCGAGAAGAGCAATCATGGATATCTGCATGTAGTCAGCATAGGAGGCAGGAGACTGGAAAAATGAAAACGGACGGGCATTACCGCCTATAAATAACGATTGAAAAGAGATGGAGGAAAACCAGATCCGTTCTGCTTCGGAGTAACCCAAGTAAAGCTGCTTTATACCATACAAAGCGGCCAGAATTCCGATTACAACAGTGATATATCCTATATGAGTATGCAGTTTTTTTCTTTCGGCAAATACAATCCCGATAAAAAACAGCAATACCTGCGGGGCATAGAAGCGAACACGCATCATACCTGCAACAGAACCGGTTTCATTATAAAGCACTGAACGCACAATCACGTATACTATGTAAAAAACCATGATTCTGGAAAAGGTACGCACATTGAAGTCATAGTCCCGACGCTCCCGAAAAACGAAATAGAGACCGATGAAGGAAAGGGCCACTATTAAATCGCCAACCAGAATCAGAGGATCAGCACTTGGCCTTTGGTAAACCAGGTAATACAGTTTCCGAAAGTATGGAATAAACGGCAAAACAATAAAAGCAGTATAAACTCCGACCACCGGATATCTCATCGCTGGATAGAATAAAAGGAGGGAGAACAGAACCAGAACTTTCATCTGATCCGGAATCTTCACCAGTTCATAGCCAAGATAAATACCACCAAGTACAATCAGCCCGGCATAAAAAAGCGGCAAAAGCTTTTTCAGAAAATCAACTGCATTTGAAAAAAGCTTTAGCAAAAGCGACATACAAACTCATACTGATTAGAGTGGAGATCACCGTGCGATCATGAAGATAACTTCCATAACAGTATACAGTTATGCCCCGGCAAGGTCAACCGAACATGTATGAGATCGACCAGCAGTATGAATCACCAGGCACTACCCTTTTTTCCAGAAAAGGTTCAAAGGAGAAGGTGTTGGCATTAGCCCACAGAGGAAACCTCACGACAGGAAAGTCCACCTGAAGTTTAATCTGCCCGCAAACCGGATGAGCACTGACAATCTCCAGCGGCTTGCCCCATTGTGCCACCAAGGGCTGGAAAAGCCCTTTCTGCCAAGGGTAGTCTTTCTTCATGAAAACAGCACCATCTGGACTTAGCATGTAGCCCTGATTTGGCGGCAGCTCAACTGAGGGTACAATATTCCCGCATGAAAGATTCTGATTAAGAGGAAAAAAAGGATGGGCGAACCAGAAAAAAGAGACATCTTTTCGTCCCAGGTTTACTATTTGAGAACGGGAGACTACTCGATTCTCGACAACTTCGACCGATCGTTCCAGCTGCAGCTTGTGTCCATCAGATTCATGCGTAGTCAGCATGTTTACACAACCAGATGACACATGCACATCCCAGTTGCAGAACTCTAACACTTCAGGATTGTTTCTGGGGTGAAAGGGTTCTATGCCACTACTCTTTCTGACTTTGCCAACACCGATAACAAGTACTTCGCCCCCCACTGGTTCATCTGCGCCGGAGAGTGGCGTTTCAAATGCCTCAGGCATTCCCTGGCCGTCGAACACGGGTGGATTTGAATCAGGGTAGCGTGGTCCGGAAAGCAGACCGCGACCACTGCGATCTCTGACCTGCCAAATATATCCCCCAGTACAATATCGAGATCCCAGCCGAGCTCTGTCGTTCAGCGGATCTAAAACCTGAACAGTCAAATCTGTACTGTCAATTCCAATCACGAGATCTACCTATATGGGGGATAATTAGGGTGAGGCTGGACGCCATCACCCCTGGATGCACTATTTACCAACTCTGATTTCCTGCCAAATTTTATTGTAGAGCTCAATATGCTCACCAAGGTCCTCTTTGAATTCTGAATTGGCAAGATCCTCGATCTGATAGTTAGGCTTTACTTTTGTAAAGTTTCTGGCCGGTACGTTAATGGAGGGTAACATGAGGTGATCGGCAATGCGGGCATAAATTTCGGGTTGATGTATAAAATTTATAAACTTATATGCCAGTTCCTTATTCTGTGCACTCTTGAGCATGACCATATTATCCATGTACATGGGGCCACCCTCCTTCGGGATGAAAAAGTCCACGTTACCCCTGGAGGCGGAGTCCAGTTCAAGGAACACATTTTCAGCATACCCCTGAACCGCCCAGAACTCTCCGGCAGCAAACCCCTTTCCAAAAGCTTCGGCATCAAATTTCACAATGCCCTTCTTCCAGCGCATCACCACTTCTCTGGCTTTTTCAAGCTCAGTTGTGTCGATAGAGTTTACAGAATAGCCAAGAGTCTTGAGAGCGGCTCCAAGCACTTCTCTCATGTCATCTAAAAGTGTCATTCTCCCCTGAAGCTTGGGATTATCAAAAACGCTCCAGCTTTTATCAAATTCACCCACCTTTTCCTTATTGACAGAAATACCCGCCGCACCCATCATATAAGGAATACTGTAATCACAACCGGGATCAAAGGAGATCTTCGGAAGCACATTTGTGTCAAGATTGGAAAAATTGGGTATCTGAGATTTATCAATTTTCTCAAGCATCCCCTCCCTGATCATTATTGAGACATAATCACCCGAAGGGAAGACAAGGTCATACCCTGAGCCGCCAGCCTTTAATTTTGCATACATCTCCTCATTTGATGCATACATGTCATAATACACCTTGACCCCGAACTGTTTCTCAAAATCCTTAACCACATCATCCGGAATGTAATATGTCCAGTTATAGATGTAAAGCTTTGGTTTCTGAGGTCCACAGCCGGCTAAAAGAAACATGACTGCCGCCACAGAGATGAAAAGGCGCTTCATACCATTCTCCTGATTAAGGATTTATTTCTGAAACAGATATTTCACAACATTTCTGGATAAAACTGCAAGTACCACTGTTCCCGCGATGACCACTACTGACAAGGCATTGATAACCGGCGATACCCCGAAGCGAATCATGGAATAGACATGCAGAGGCAGAGTGGATGATCCGGGTCCGGAGACGAAAAATGTGATCACGAAGTCTTCCAGGGAGAGGGTTACTGCAAGAAGAAATCCCGCGAAAACTCCCGGAAGCGCTATGGGCAGAATAATCTTCAGTAAAGCTTGAATCTCCCGGGCACCCAGGTCATAAGCAGCCTCGATTATGGAAAAATCAAATTCTTCCAGACGTGCCATGACCACAAGCAGAACAAATGGAATATTAAAGGTGGTATGTGCCAGAAATATTGTAAACAGACTCAGCTTGAAATGAAGTCCGGCGAAAAAGATCAAAAGGGAAACACCGATAATAATCTCAGGCAGCATCAGCGGCATGAAAGAAGCCAGCTGTATTACTCTCTTAAACCTAAAGCTGTACCAGTAAAGGCCGATTGCACCCAGAGTTCCAATCGCGGTGGCAAGGGTTGCGGATGAAAGCGCAATAATCAGACTGTTTCCAAAAGATTGCCATAAGGTTTCGGAGCGAAAGAAAAGGTCCTCATACCAGCGCAAAGAAAAACCGCTCCAGTTCATCATGCGACTCTGGTTAAAAGAGTAAACGATCAGGATAAGCAGGGGAAGATAGAGAAAAACAATTACAAGAGTAAACATCCCCAATGAAAAAGTTCCTGTCTTTTTCATTGATCCGCTCCTGAAGCTTCTGCCCTGACAGGTTCGCGAACGGATTCTGTTGCAGAACGGTTAAGTTTCATGAAAAGGAGGACACCAATGATGGTAAGAACCGTGAGTACCATCGATATTGAGGAGGCCAGGGGCCAGTTGCGGGTTACGGTCAGTTCACGTGCGATGATGTTGCCCAGCATATAAGAAGAACTACCGCCAATAATCTGAGGGATCGCATAACTTCCAAAAGCGGGAATAAATGTAAATAGAACCGCGGTAGTGATGCCACCCCGAATATTTGGAAGGAGAATTTTCACCATGGCTTCCCATTTGGTGGCACCCAGATCCCGAGCTGCTTCCAGTAAGGAAAAATCAAATTTTTCGATGGTGGTGTAAAGTGGCAGTATCGCAAACGGTAAATAAGTGTAGATCGTAACCAGAACAACAGCATATATGTTGTAAAGAAATTGAATGTGCGACTGGACAAGCCCGACTGACATTAAGAAATTATTGAGTATTCCATTGTTCCCCAGAATCGCCATCCAGGCATAAATCCTGATAAGGAAGTTTGTCCAAAACGGGATAATCACCAGCAGCAGGAAAAAATTCTTGAAGCGACTGCGTGCTATAAAATAGGAAGCCGGAATTGCAAGGGCCACCATCACTGCAGTGGAGGCAACCGCCACCATCAGGGTATTAAATGTCACTTTGAAGAAAGTGAAATTGTAAAGAGCCTTGAATGCTTCAACAGAAGGTTCAAGCAGAACTCCCCCATTCACGCCCTTTTTCATGAAACTGTAAAATGCGATTATACTAATTGGAATTACGAAAAAACAACCGATCCAGAATGAAACTGGCGCAACATAAATGGGACCATAATTCTTCCTCACGACGGCTCAACCTCCACCACGTAACCGTCCCGATCGTTCCACCAGATGAACACATCATCTTTCCAGTTTATGGATTTTTCATCCATGAAAAATTTAACATGCTGCTTGAAAACTCTGAAAAGAGTCTGTGTGCCGATTCTTATGAAAAATTTACTTTGAAAACCGGTGTAAATAATTTCTTCGACCTTACCATTTAAAATATTTACATTGTCAACAAGATCAGAGGGCCTTTCGGCAGAGATGCGAATCTTTTCAGGTCGGATGGTGACCTTGACTTTGTGGCCTACTGCCAGCGGTTTATCCTGATATACCACCAGAGAACCCAGATCAGTGAACTCCACCTTTGCATGCTTTTCACCGATAATCTCGGTGACTGTACCCCGCATGAAGTTTGTTTCGCCAATGAAATGGGCCACAAAAGGAGTTTCGGGACTTTCATAAATTTCAAAAGGAGTGCCGATCTGAACTACCTGCCCCTCGTTCATCACAGCAACCCGATCAGAAACGCTGAGTGCCTCCTGCTGATCATGAGTGACATAGATGAAAGTGATGCCGATCTTATCGTGGATAGCATCCAGTTCGATAAGCATGTGCTGGCGAAGCTTGGCATCGAGGGCGGAAAGAGGTTCATCCAGCAGAAGAACACTTGGTTCATTGATAAGTGCGCGGGCGATGGCCACTCTCTGTTTCTGACCTCCCGAAAGTTGAGAGGGGAGTTTACGGGTTTCATTCGGAAGTTTTACCAGCTCCAGAAATTCGTGAACCCGCTCCTTAACAACCTTTGGAGCCACTTTTTTGAGCCTTAGGGGGAATGCCACATTTTCGAATACCGAGAGATGAGGGAAAAGGGCATACGTCTGAAAAACAGTATTAACATGCCGTTTGTTTGATGGAATGGGAATTACATTTGTGCCGTCAAGGTAAACGGCGCCCGTGGAGGGGTCTTCAAAACCGGCGATTATGCGCAGGAGAGTGGTTTTACCGCATCCGGAAGGGCCCAGAAGAGAGAAGAATTCACCTTTTTTAATATCCAGAGATACATTCTTCAGGGCGTGGAAATTTCCGAAATGCTTTTCGACATTTTGGACTGAAACCTGACTTCCCTTCACGGGATATCGACTCCGTTCTTTGAAGGTGGCAACCTGCAGCGAGAGAACAGGAAGTTCAAACTGCACGTCGGGAGATGAAAAATAACATTAGCCGCGAGGAGGGAAACAGGAATCGTGCTAATTTTTTTGAGGAGTGATGAAACTGAAGCCCTTAAGCCGGAATTTGTGGCGGTAAGTAAAGCAGAACCGGGCAGAATGGTATGCCTTTTGATCTTTAATACAATGACGATCCTCCACTTGGGAGGGGTAAAGGAACGGGATTGACTCACAAGAGTTAGCTGGCAACAACCAAACCGCTTCGTCTGCAGACATGGCACATTGGTTCACGAAGGGGGGCTTCTATGGGAGGACGTATTCTCCTTATGATGGCATTATGCGCCGTTTATCTGCAGGCACAAGACACGACGAGTGCTGAGATTTCAATTTTTTCGCAGGATCTGGCCGAGTCTCCATCACTGGAATCCATAATGGACTATTCAACCGGAGGAGGCCTTCTGGCTTTCGAATTTGTTGGTATTCCGGTTCTCAGCCGCTACTTAAACTGGAAAAATCCAATTCACTGGGACAACCCCTTCCGTCATATTAAGGAAAGTGAGCCCTATTTCATGGATGAGTCCTGGCATTTTGTCGGAGCAAGTCTCACTTCTGAATTCAACTACAAGCTGCTCAGTGAATACCTGAAATTAGAGGATCCGCTGCTTCTGTCAGGGCTGCTCAGTCTGGCTTTCTGGACCGGTATGGAATGTCTTGACGGTCTGGCAGGAGCCGGTTTTTCACTTAGAGATCAGACTGCAAACACCCTGGGGGCTGCTTTCGGGATACTTAAGGTCCGTTACCCTGAGCTTCCGATCTTTGTGCGAATAGGAGTGGAAGACTGGGGACGATTTGCAATGTTCGCCCAGTCCGGTTTCGACCGCCAGCTCACAGGGACCGATTTTTACAGCATGTTTAAAACTGAATTTATCTATGTTTTTGACAACGACCTTTACACCGGTATTGCCTTAAGCAAAGGAAAAGGCAAGAAGAACTATTCAAACCGTTTGGGGATATCGGTAGGATGGGACTTGCTCAACGATGTAGGTAAAGACAGTGATTCCTGGTTTGTCAAAAAAGTGGATTTTTTCCGCAAGTATCTAATTATGTCAATAGGGGTAACCTACTGGCCCGACAGACTTGAGTTCAAGTCTCTGAAATAGCAGCACTAAACAAGCAGGGCCGGGTTCCCCGGCCTGTTTTGCCTCAATTTGAAGAAGTATGATCCCAGTTCTAATTAAAGACGTTTATAGAAAAGGTCTGTTTAAAATTTCCTGTAAGTTTTACCAGATATTTACCAGAGGGAAGAGCTCTGCTTATTGAGAAACTCTTCTCATCATTCAACCTGCGTGAGTAAGCGCTTCTGCCATTCGTGTAATAAACTGCCATCTGCCCTGAAAAAGGCGTGCTGAAGTTAATTCGACCATTTCGATGATATACCTGAAACGAGTTTCTGTTACTTTTAGTACCCGCAATACCGACCGCAAGCAGATCCTCCCAAACATAATCGGTAGTTTGCACAAGCTCTCGGTCACTGCTGAACCGCTCTTCTTTGGTTCTGTTTCCCCACTGATCATAAGCATAGGAGAGAGAATCCTGAAGTCTGCGGGAAGCTCCATCATTCTCGTATTTTGCCGCTGAAACAAGAAGATTCCAATTGTAATCCATAACAGTTGTGCTTATGACAAACCATTGTCCGGAAACTAAACGGGACTGAATTTCAGAAGCGACTTTGTTTTCATTATTGTAATCAAGAATACGAACCTGGGTTGCCGCAAAACTTCCACCATCGGCTGGTTCGCACAACGAATCGGCAAGTAACAGTCCTGCAGAATAGGTATATCTGTGCAAGAAATTAATCCCGCCAGTAGCATTATACCTTCTCTGTTCGATCAGCACGCCATTATCATAAATAAGGCTGTCCCTGAAACGCAGAGACCCATCTTTTCGCAGGGTCGCTGCACTTACGATACCGCTGGCACTGTAAACATAATTCACTATGGAGAGAGTGTCTCCGGAAGCACTGAGGAGGATCTCCTCACTGCAGCGTCCTTGCGCATCGTACCGGTATTCAACAGAACTCATTAATAAAGCGGCACTATCAACTCCATCAAAAACTCTTGTTTCACTTCGCAAACCATTAGCATCGTAACGATAATGGGTGTATGTGGACTGCGGGCTGCTTCCGGATAAGGAGGTAAGGAGCTCTGACTGCAGTACAAAACAATCTGAAGAAAAACACAAGCTCTGGAAGACAAACAGAGCAATGAGAGCAGATTTCCTCATTACCACCTCCTGGTGAAAGTTTTTTCGGCTTTCTTTCTCATTTTTATTGGAGCCCCTGGCGGTAGAAACTGTTCCGCCATGAGCCTACAATTCAACGGATGGCAACTCTAATCTGAAGCGAGTTGTGAAGTGCGTGCCGTTATAAGAAAATACTAAAATTGCTTAGATTGTAAACAACTTCTAACCTGAGGAGAGTGGACTTGCAGTGCACCCAGTTCATATATATCTTATTTCTATACAATACACAATCCGTCTGAGCTGGTGAATGAAACCAATAGCCCTCCTTATTCCCCTTCTTTTCCTGTTTTCCTGCGGAAGAGCTTTTGAAAGTGAATTCGCGGATGCGGTTGTATATGAAACCAGGCATTTCAGAATTCATTACCATGAAAGTAGTTTCCTGACAGAGAAAGTTGAAATTTTTGCGGGCAGGAAGGAAAAACTGCTGGACAGAATTAACCAGCTGATCGGAGAAAACTTTGATGGTAAAATTGACACTTACCTCTATCCTACCGGAACCACTTCCTATGCCTACGGCAGAGAAAACAAAATTGAGGAAACCTACCTGTATATCATAAAGGATTCAGGGCATGAAATAGCCCATATTGTAACTATAAGTAAAATGGGTAGATGCAGATCTAATTTTATGGTTGAAGGATTGGCGGTAATGCTTGAATGTAACACAACCGACCCAATCACCGCATTGGAAAACCGGATGACCGACGGGGGCTGTTATTTCGACCTACAAGGAGAACCACGCTCAAATGCCATCAGCAAACAACTGCTGAACAACAGCTTTTCCTATTCCACCTTCGATTATGTTCAAGCGGGAGCTTTTCTATATTATCTGTACATCACATACGGAGTTGATAAAGTTAAGTTATTTTATATGAAGGGGTGTAACGCTCCCTATAATGGTTATGCACAGTTCTTTTCTGACAGTTTCAGAGCAGTGTTTGGAACAACCCTGGAAGATGCTGAAAAGGATTTTATTTACACGTACATATATGCCAGAAACGGCAGATATGAGTACTGCACCAGATGATTACTTACAGGAGATTAAAATGAAGGGATTTTTTGCTGTTGTTGCAGGAATAGTAATACTTCAACTGTCCTGCTCGGACTCAAAGATTGTCTTTCCAGATACTCCTTTAACAGGCACAGTATCCGGCAGTATATCGCCCAAGAACATGTTTACCAAGCTGTACCTTATCGATATAACAACGGTTGATTCTGTTTTTTCCGACACAACCACGGGAATATTCACTTTTAAGAAAATTCCCGAAGGAACCTATCTCTTGAGAGCTATCGCTCCGGGATGCGCCATTGTAGAGAAATATGTTAGTGTCAGGCAGTTTACCAGCACAGGTCAAATACTTATGAGTCCCTATCCGCAGCTGTTTCAAAGCTCAAGCCCGGCTGACAGTGCGCACATAGACTCATTAGCACTGATCAAGACCTACAATCCCGGGGATTCTGTTTATGATTTTAAAATCAATTTCAGAGAATATATGGATACTCTGAGTCTTGCAAGGGAGATAACAATTTTCCCTGATTTAAAATTTACGGTAAGGCACACCGGCAGCAGTATGATTCTACGATTCCCGATCCGGGAGTTCTTTTCATGCCCAAAAATTACGATTATCATTGGTAGCGATGCACGGACAAATTATAATCACGAACCAATGGGAGACAGTTTACTGTTAACGATCTTTCCGGATACAACCATTCAGAGTATGCTGGCAAATATTTCTATATTAAAAAGCAAAAACTCTTATATAAGTGACTCCGGTTTTTTTCCGCTAACATTTCTCTCTGAGATGGACCAGAACTCTGTAGAAGAGAGTTTCAAAGCGCCTGCTGGATATACACCCATTTTTGAATGGGGGACTTTCGATGGAAGGGAACAAACAGTAAAAATCCGATTATATCCTCAACCAGATCGAACATTTCTTTATCTCAATGCCACACTCAATTCAGGCTATCACACCGTTGATTCGGGATTCGTCGGTCCAAAAGAGAATATAAGCATTATGGTTTACCGCTATAGAATCTTAGTAAATCCTACAATATTCAAAAGTGCCGAAAATGAAATTATAAAGCTAATCACCAATTTCATTCCAGAAAACCAGAGCCTGAGAGAAGCCATATCAATTACTCCAGCAGTAAATAACATTTACATGGAGAGAATTAAGGACAGTGTGTTTATCTATCATTCAAATTTTTCAGCCGGAGCTCAATGTACTTTGACTGTTGATTCCACTGTAAAAATTTATGGAACAAATCAGACCAACAATCAACGAATTAGCATTCCGTTTTCAGTGGAAAATGAGGTGCACTCAGACTTGTTTCAGAATTCGACCATCACCACATCGACTCCTGACACGACGGCAACCATTCCTACTCAAAAACCTTTTAACATTTATTTTCCGGGAACTGTCAATCGCGGACTCATTGAGCAGCACATCACTATAGAACCTTCTATTTTATTCACCACATCATGGAGTGATACAGTTTCAGACAAGAACCCTGCCTTAAAGAGGAGCATTTTGACCATTTATCCGAGTCAACCTCTTATGTCAAATACCATTTACACGGTAACGATTGATTCGGGATCTTTAGGTGAAGGATGGATGAATATGAAGGACATAAACTTGATATTTAAAACTTCTCCCTTAAGATGGATATCTTCGATACCATTTACAGGACAAATAACCGTTCCCTTAGACGTACCATTCAACTTCGTATTCAATACGATTCTTGATTCATCTACTATAGTTTCATCATTAAAATCCACCCCCGAAATTCCTGACTTGAAACTTTCATCCTGGTCACCATCGGATTCATCATTCACTTTAACACATTCAGAACTGGAACCATCAACGATTTACACACTCTTTTTTGAGGGGATCACCGATATGTACGGTAATCCATGCCTCAGAAAAGACACCATTACCTTTACTACGGCGGCTCAGTGAGAGGGTTTCTTCTTATCTGCCTTCTTGCCATTTCCACCAGTGCTGCATCAGTGGTGGAAAAAATTCTTTTATTAAAAGAGCCGTTATTCAATATGCAGCTAGACTGTTTCGACGATTCCATACAGATTACAGAGATCTACTCCACAGGCAGATCAGACAGAAAAACCTCTTTAATGTACTATGGAAATGCTCTGAATAGTGGACCTTTCCTCAAAGCTTTACAGGAAATATATTTGTCAAGAATGGAAATCCCTGAGCTGTTCATCAATGCTGGCGTTCTTACAAGTTATGATCGTCACACCCTCTTCAGAACCGACCAGGAAACTGAACCGGTTACAAGCCCCAGCACACGAGTGAATGATACGATTGCCTCATTGATCCTGAACCGATTAAAAGATTATGAGTTCTGGCTGGGAACTTACTATGTACAGCAACCTGAAGACGGGATTTTCAAGCTTTACAAAATAAAAGGGACTTCAAATTGGCGGACCGGTTTTTCCTACAACGAATGGCTGGTGGAACAGCAAATATCATCCGACCGGGCAGATATCCATGCTGTTCAGTATAACGGTTACGGATACGCTTACGCACTTGGGATTGCATTTTCGCACACCATCTATGAAAAATTGAGGACTAGCCCGCATTATCGTTACCTGGATTTTTCTCTTGGAGCCGAGCACGCGGTGAGCCAACCCGAATATGCAGAACTCGAACAGCAGATCAATATCAATCGGCAACAGCGTTTTCATACAGTATATCAGTATACCGGGAGCAGATCAAACTGCTATTCTCTTATGGCCAAATATGGTACAACTCAACTGAAATCTTCAGCAGAAAACATTTCCAACAGGCTAAAAGCGAGAAGCCTGCGGCCACAAATGTATATTGAAGAAGCCTTTACATCTGTACAAGTCAACCTGAAAGACTCAACGGTCACTTCTATTAACAAGTGGGGCCAGATCTGGGATCAGACCACAAGAGAGAGGGTTATTTCTGACTTTAGCTCCACCACAGAACTAACCTTTACCGTTCAGTTTCTCAAGCACCTTTTCTTCACGGGAAGTGCCGACCTGTCCATTTCAGGAGCAATGGAAAGAACTGGCTTTGATGCAAATTTCCAAACCGGATTGTCACTTTCAGCGGGTGGAGCTTTCAATGTGGGAAAATTTTTTTTGTATGTCAGAGGTGGTATTCCGGCATTTCCGGAAATGAATGTGAGAGGTGAAAAATCCAGCTTGAATCCGCGAAACATCTGGTTTCTTTCGCTTGAAACAGCGATAGTGCGATAGCTCTCAACTGTTATTTTTGAATATCAGACCCGATCAACTGTCGGCAAAACATGGAAATTTCAGGAAAACTGTGGAAAGGCCTGGATCCATTACTATATTTATCTACTCGACAATCATAAAACCGGGAGAGAGACGTGGAAACAACCCTAATGACCCTTGAGGAGGTTGCAAACTACCTCCGGGTATCAGAACGGACGGTAAAGGAATGGGCGACATCAGGAGAGCTGCCCGGAGGTAAGCTGGGAGCCTCATGGCGATTTCGCAAAGAGGACATTGACTCCTGGCTTGACAAGCAGCTCACTCCTCACAAACACAGTAAGAGTTCCAACCTCGAACTCTCAATCCGCAATTTGATAGATCCTTCAAGAATTTTTCTGGTTGATTATCGTACAAAAATGGAGCTGCTCAACTTTTTGATTTCTCAGGCCGCCACTCTTCCGGGTGTTGGATCCAGAGCTGAAATCGCAGACGCCACTTTCAAGCGTGAAGACCTGATGAGCACTGGAATCGGTTTGGGGATCGCAGTACCACATGTACGGCTAAACAACATCAAAGATCTGAACATCTTTGTAGCGGTGAATCAGAGTGGTATAGAAGATTACAATTCCATAGACGGAGCGCCGGTTCGAGTGGCAGTTTACTTTGTGGTAGGACGCAACCAGCACTCCGAATACATCAAAGCACTGGCTGTCATCCTTGAACACCTCAAGAACACCCTTTCCTTTAAACGCATTCTCGATTC
Source organism: Fibrobacterota bacterium (assembly GCA_023436205.1). Lineage (GTDB taxonomy): Bacteria > Fibrobacterota > Chitinivibrionia > Chitinivibrionales > Chitinispirillaceae > JAEZKC01. The sequence goes on along the minus strand of JAEZKC010000088.1, from coordinate 21,068 downwards.
CCAAACTCCTCAGGATGTTTACAAGATATTAGTTGGAGAACCTTAATGAGTACCGGATTATTTCTTCTCTTCAGCATCGGCATACTTGGCGGAATCATAAGCAGCTTCATACTGAAGAGAGCCAGAGCTCCTCAAGTACTGGGCTACATACTTGCCGGAGTCATACTTGGACAAAGCGGTTTCAAAGTAATTAAGCTAGCCGACATTCAAGCATTGGAACCCTTCAACATTTTCGCTCTTTCCATAATTGGGCTCATGGTGGGATCGGAGATCAAGTTAGCGGATTTCCGTCGCTATGGTAAACAATTCATGGCTATTCTTTTCGGTGAAGGCCTAGGTGCATTCATCGTGGTATCGATTCTCACGGGAACTGTGTTTTACCTGATAAGCGGCACCTGGAGCATCGCGGTCGCTGGCGGCCTGGTCATGGGAGCGATCTCCTCGGCAACTGATCCGGCATCCACCATGAGTGTGCTTTGGGAGAAGCGTTCTGCGGGGGTGCTCACCACCACCATCGTAGCAGTCATTGCGCTTGATGACGGACTGGCACTACTGCTTTACGGATTGTGCTCAGGTGTAGCCCAAATAATAGCTTCCAGCTCAGAGGCCTCCATTCAGCAGGAAGTCTTCAGAATCATTATTGAACTTTTCGGCTCTGCACTGGTCGGCGTATCTTTCGGTATGCTGATCAGCTGGCTTCTCATCAGAGCAGATGATAAAGAACAGGGAGTCACCACCAGTTTCGGTCTTTTTCTGCTTGCGATTGGATTATCGGTATTGGCTCAGCTTGACGTAATCATCGTGGCACTTACCTCAGGCATTATCATTACAAACAGGCATCCTTTCAGTTCTGAGCAGTTTTTCAAATTCATGAAAGGAATCGCAGGGCCTGTATATATTCTATTCTTTGTCATGACCGGAGCACGACTCACCCTGGGAAGCATGCCGGGCTGGCTTTGGATCATTGTGGTTCTCTTTGTGGTGGGAAGATCTCTGGGAAAAATAACCGGCTCCTACATTGGAGCGAGGATCTCCTCTGCAAGCACGGTGGTTCGCCGCTATACGGGACTAGGGCTTTTTTCTCAGGGCGGAGTGGCGATCGGGTTATCAATTGTCGCAGGACAGCATTTACAGAATATTTCAGTGACCCCGAATTTTTCTCTTGGAGATGCTATAATTTTGGGGGTCACCGCCACCACTTTCCTCATTCAAATAATAGGTCCGGCAGCAGTCAGCATGGCGACTCGGCTTTCAAAAGAAGCTGGTGTAAAGATCACGATAGAAGATTTGATGAAAACACGTACAGTGAAAGACATGCTTCCAGCGCTGGAACCGCAGAGCGTGCTTCATGAATACACTACCATTACAGAAGCAGTAGACACATTTTCCACATTCAATATGGACCTTTTGCCGGTGATTGACAAAGAATCCAAACTGGTGGGAATGGTTACGTTCAATGATATCCGGCAGATTTTATCAAACTACTCCATGTGGTCATGGTCGCTTGTATCAGATATCATGAACTTTGATATCCCGACCCTCAAACCGGAACAGGGCATAAAAGAAGCGCTCAGCCTGGCAAACTCTACCGGTTACACACAGATACCGGTTATTGAAAATGCCAGACTGGTTTCTATTCTTGACACTCGAAAAGTGGAGGCGGATCTGAAAAAGGAGGTGCTCAAGAAGCAGGAAGCCGCATTTGCCGCTGGTTAACCATTGATAACAAATACTTTTCGCTGAAAGGAACTGTATCTCCGGTTCCCTTCACCATTACCTGACCTTCAGAAGAGGTCTGTAGAGTCAACACTTTACGTTTAGCACTTCTCTCCGATTCAATCTCAGCAATACAAGCAGGTGATGCAAAAATTGTCATTTCCACACGTTCAGGTAGAAACCCTAACTCAGAAACACTTTGAACTATTTGGGGCTTGATATTAACATTCTGGAATATCCTTATTACGGATGCAATATCCTCCATACTCTCCTTTACCAGCACCAGATTTCCATTATATCCAGACCCCTTCTGATCGTTTTGGTACTTGGGAAAGGTGATATTCAGAAAAAGACCATGGTCACCTGCTTTGTTGTTTTTAGTGTAGGCAGTTACATGTCCTCCATGCGCTTCAATGATTGACCGCACCACACACATTCCCAATCCTGTACCGCCTTGTGATTTTTTGGTGGTGTAAAAAGACTTGAACAGGTTCTGCAACTGTTCAGCACCGCACCCGATCCCATCATCCTCAACGACACACAAAACAGTTGATTCACTCTGTGAAACGGTTATTGTTATCTTTTCGGCTTGAGCTTCCAGAGCATTTTTAAACAGATTCATGAAAACCTGATCCAGCTTGCCGGAATCTCCATTGATAACGCAGTCATCCTGACCTGAAATTTCAAAACTGTCGGCAGATTTGGAAAAATGCGCATCAATGCAGGACCTAAGTATAAATTGAATGTTGAGGGGCACAGTGTCTTTCAGGACTTTGGATTTGGAAAATTCCAGAATATCAATGCTGAAATTGACCAGACGTCCTATGGCATCGTTTATCTTCCTCACCTTCCGCTCGGAGCTGCTGTCGAGAGTGGGGGATTTCAGAAGCAGCTCCGAATAACCAGCAATTACAGATGCATAGTTTCTGATCTCATGATTGACAATAGCACTTGACTGCCCCAACTCTTTCAGAGCCTGAGCCTCCTCGAGCTCACGGTAAGCAGCCTTAAGTTTATCAAAGGTAATTTCTCTTTCCCGAACAATTGCCGAAAGTTTCTCTGCGAAGATGACCGTGGCGGCAAAACTGAACCCCAGTGTTCCCAGGACACTGAAACTGGGTAAAAGGCGACTGCCGGTGACCACAAGCATCATGTCGGCAAAGCCTCCCAGGCATAATAGTACCAACCCGAAAAAATGGAACAGCAGCATCCTTTGCTCATCGGGCTGAGAACTTTTTATACTAAAACCTATGAGGACGAGAAGGTAGCTCATCACAAACACCAGATAGGGGGCGAAAGTAATGTTGTAAAGAAGAGTGGTGATCACCTCTTTTCCGGTTGGCCTTAGCATTAGCCCTGTTGCAAAGAGAACTGAAAACAGCACTCCAATACCTGCAAAAACGCGTATAATGGCCAGCTTCTCTTTTTTGATCATAAGCATTATATGCCAGACCAGAAAGGGCGGGAAAAAGCTTGCAAGTAAATGCTGTATTGTGGTCCATTGTATTAGCTGCTCATTTGGCTGAACCCAGATATCTATAGCGCAGAATAAACAGATCAGCAGATTCGTAAGGCCAAAGACCAGAAAACTTCGGTCAAATTTAGCCCTGACCTGTACAAAAATGAAAATCAGGCTCATCGCAATTAAAAATGCACACAGTATTTCAAATAAATAGCTCAAAAAGAATCCTCCTGACTAGATGCATATTATACTGTAACTGCCAGGACTTTTCAGTAGTAAAATGAAAGTAATAGTTTTTAACGATTTCAGAAATCACTCCCTCAACCTTATCTGCCGAATCTGCTCAGAAACAATCCTGACTTTAATCTTGAGCCTCTCATAATCCACTTACCTGTGCGTATTCCTCAGGAATTAGATTATATTACTATGCAATTGAAAACATAATACTGATAAGGATAGCCGCTATGAATGAAACAGCAAGACACTTCTTCCCTAAGCAGTTGGCCAAAGTTGAAAAAAACCGCTCAGATGCTCTGAGCAGGCCCTTAAAAAGTGAAGAGATAGCATCTCTGCTTTCCATGCATTTCGGGGGAGAGCCCCTGTATGCATCCATAGATGATTTCTACTCCGAGGAGTACAGGGCCGCTCTGCAATCGGGAGCAGCCCCGGCAGAACTGGAAAAGCTCCAGAGATACCGCAACGCCACAGAAAAAGAAGTGAATATGCTCTACTGCGATGTTCATGCCCGCGAACAGACCTTCGAGTACACCGGTTCCCAGGCAGATTCATAACAGATCCTGCCCTTTACGAATAGTGGTGAAAACGTCAGGCGTTTTCACCGGTTTCCCGCCTTTTATTACCGAATTCGAAAATAGTTGCCCGTAAAATGGAAAAAGTCGTGTTTGACAGACTCCGATGCCTATCTATGATGGAATCAAAATGCGGGAGAGGGTGCTGGTGACCTGCAAGGCGTCTTCGCCGTTAAAAAAAAGCTCTTCATGCCACTGCCCTACCACTGCTTTTTTACCTTAAACAGCGCAGAATCAAGCACTTAGGAAAACCATTCACGGGGACGGACTATCTTTTTATTAAAGGGAAAAAAGTAGTCCGTCCCCAACTCTTTTCCCCGCCCGCGTACGCTTGTGAAATAAAATTATTGAGAATAATACTTTCCGGTGATATTTTTCATAAGGTTACCCGATTAACCCGGCAGTTTTTCCCTGAAAAGCAGATTCACGCATGAACGAGCGGTTCGACGACAGCATCAAAGAACAGATACGCGCCAGAGCCGACATTGCCTCGATCATCGGCCGCTATGTGAATCTCAAAGCTCAAGGCCAGACCATGAAAGGCCTCTGTCCCTTTCACAAGGAAAAGACTCCCTCCTTTAATGTAAACCCGGCCAGGGGTTTTTATCATTGCTTCGGCTGCGGAAAAGGGGGGGATGTGTTCAGCTTCATTCAGGAGATCGAGGGGATCGATTTTGTTGATGCTCTGAAGATGCTGGCGGATGAAACAGGGGTAACGCTGGTCAAACCACAAATTGAGCGCACCTCCGGATATAAAGAAAGCCCTTCAGCGGTGTCCAAAACCGATCTGCTGGATATTCACACGGAAGCCGCCCGGTTCTACTACAGCCGCACCAAACTGTTCCCACAGGCGGTGGACTATTTCAAAGCCAGAGGCCTTTCCGCTCAGACGGTCAAAGAGTTCGGACTGGGGTTCGCTCCACCGGGCTGGTCAGAACTTACCGATTATCTTCAGAGCCGCGATGTACCTCAGGAGAAGCTGATCGAATGTGGTCTTGCCATCAAAAAAGAGAATGGCCGGGTGTATGATCGTTTCCGGGACAGAGTGATGTTTCCCCTTTTTGATCTGACCGGGAAAGTGATCGCTTTCGCCGGCAGAGGACTAAGCGCGGATGCTCAACCCAAATACCTCAACAGCCCCGAAACTACCCTCTATCACAAAAACAGAGTGCTTTATGGCCTTCACAAGGCACGACAGGGGATACGCGAACAGGGCAGGATTCTCATCGTTGAAGGGTATATGGATTACCTTACGCTCTACCAGTCGGGTGTTCGCAATGCGGTGGCTACATCGGGAACAGCTTTCACCGAGGAGCATGCGCATCTTATACGGCGATTCACTTCGAAAGTAACACTGGTATTTGACGGGGATCGAGCGGGGAGAACCGCGGCACAGAGGGCAATTTTCGTGCTTGCGCCCTTTAACCTCGAAGTGTCGGTTCTGGTTTTACCTGGGGATGAGGATCCCGACTCGTTTGTAAAAGCCAATGGTCCTGAACCGTTTCTGGAGATGCTGAAAAGTGCCCAAAACGGAGCAGAGTTTTTGATAGAGAAGTTCATGGCGGAGCAGGACACGAGCACCCCTCAGGGAAAGCGGCAGGTGATAGAGGGTGTTGCCCCCTATGCGGAATCCATCACCGACCCCATAGTTCGGGATGATTTCCTGATGAAGCTTTCTCAGCGGCTGCGGGTGGATCAGAAGCACGTGTTTGACCGTTTCAGCGGAACGGCAAGAGCTCAGCGTCGGGAGGAATCGTTTCCGGTAGTGATTCAGGATGAGGAGAAGTATCTCAGCAGTCTGGAAGGGAATTTTCTGCGGATTCTTCTCACCTCTCCGGAACTTGTACATCAGGCCCAACAATATGTTTCCCCAGAAACCCTTACGGAGAAATTATCCGCTGATATATATTCATTAGTCTTGAATACTTATGCCCTTAAGGGAGGACTGGAAGGCATTTCGGAAGGATTGGCTGAAGGCTCCCCGCTTAAACGCATAATTTCGATGATGATGGTGAGGCCGGCGCTCAAGGAGCATATCCATGAAGATCTGGTCCAGAAAATAGTGCTGTTACGAAAAAAGTTCCTTAAATTTCAGTTAAGAGAGATTAGGGAAGCGCTGAAGAATTCCACGGAAGACAAGATGCGCCTTCTTGAACTTCACAAAGAGTACACTGCGCAATTGAGAGAGTTGGAAGAGTGAAGATGATCAAAAAGAAAACCCCAGCGACACAAGCGACTTCAAGTCAGGCACCAGACAAACTAACTCTGCGGCTGAGAAAGTTTGCCGCACTGCAGGGATTTGTCACCGAGGCTCAGATTGAGGAAGTGGCAACCACGCCTGAGGATCTGGAGCGGGTGAAGGAGATTCTTGAGAAGGAGAATATCACTCTTAACTCTTTTGTTAAAGAAAAGGCGGCACCACTTTACGAACGCAAGGTAAGAAAAGCGCTGTCGGCTGCCCGCAAGCCTCCGCGCTATACTGATCCCACCTGGGTGTATCTCAACAGTGTGGGACGGGTTCCACTTCTGTCAAAGGGCCAGGAAATAGAGTATGCCATGCAGATGGAGTATGCACAAGGCAAACTTTTCGATATGGCCTTCCGTTCAGAAAATGCATTAGAGTGTCTTTACAGACTTGGTGACGAACTGAAGAATGGAGAGATGGAGTGCATCGATATTCTTCAGCTGGAAGAGGAGCAGGCCAAAGAGGAAGAGGACCTCGAAGAGCTTCGCAAGGAGTTCCTGCGCACGATATCTCTCATAAAAAAGAAAAACAAATCGATAGGCGAGTACGGGGCCAGCATTACAGAGGGGAATAATGCCGAAAGAGTCAAAACGCTTCAGGACGAATCGGTAACCCTCTGCAGAAGTTTAAAGCTCAATGCCAAACAGATTGAACAGATCCTTGAGGATTACAAATCTTCTCTGCAATCAGAAGAGCTGGAGGAGGAGCTTGAGGAGTTCACTCACTGGGAAGAGATGAGAAATCAGGCTAAATGCGCCATTATCGAAGCCAATGTTCGACTGGTGGTGAGCATTGCCAAAAAGTACATACTGCGAGGCATGGAGATCATCGATCTGATTCAGGAGGGAAACCGGGGTCTGATCAAGGCGGTGGAGAATTTTGACTACCGCAAGGGATACAAATTCAGCACCTATGCGACCTGGTGGATTCGCCAGGCAATTTCCCGGGCTATCAATGATAAATCCAAGGCGATTCGCATTCCAGCCAACACACTTGAACTTGTCAATAAAACGGTTCGCATGTGCCGCAAATGGGTTATGGAATACGGTTACGAGCCCACTCACCAGGAGCTTGCGGATGCTCTGGGCTGTTCTGTTCAGAAAGTACAGCAGGCGCTCGAATACTCCTTGGAACCGATATCGCTGGATATGGAAGTCGGCGGTGACAGTGGCACTACGGTGGGAGAATACATCGAAGACACAAGGGTTATCGATCCCACCCAAAAGATTTCACTTCTTCACCTAAGAGAACAGATAAAGCAGGTTCTTGATTCCCTTGCACCAAAAGAAAAAGAGATAGTGATGATGCGTTTCGGGCTTGATGACGGCCGTATCAAAACACTGAAGGAAATCGGGGAGATTTTCAATATAAGCAGAGAGAGAGTACGTCAGATAGAGACCAAGGCATTAGGCAAGCTCAAGCATCCCAGCCGCACCCGTCAGCTTCTGGCCTGGCGTGAGGAGAGATCCGAAACGCTTAATGACGATGATGAGTCAGAGGATTGAAATCTGCTGACAACCTGATTCTCACTTGTTATCTGTGAGCAAGCACGTCAATTTCATATCTGAATCGGAATAGAAATCAAAGGATTCTTTTCCCAGGCGTAGCAGAAGTGCTTCAGTACACGCCCTGCTATCCTTTTTCAGTTCACATGAAGAGCAGATGCAGCGATGTTTTGATTTTTTGTATCTTCTTTCGATTTGCACCACAGAAGCACTAGTTACAGCCATATCATCCCCCCTTTGAAACGAAGTCTGCCCGTATGTTGTAAATTTATTTCAGTTTGATCAAAATTGCGCTGTGCGGGGATAAAATCGTTGAATAAGTAGTGAAAAGCTTTTCACCACCTATTCACCGGCAGAAGCATGCAGGAGTAAACGTGTCTTGAGATTAAAGACCGGAAATTCTCAGATTATCAAAGCTGAAGAACGAGCCGCTCTGAATGAGAATATAGAAGGAGGTTATTTTTTTTCCCAACTGAGACCAGGGGGTAAGTTCAGTATCACTGCTGGCAATATTGAGCATACCAGGAGTAATTCTGATTTCATTCCAGAAATTGGTCAGCTGGTAGTCGTACCAGGCGATACGTTCGGAGGATCCGCTTTCACCTAAAAAGGTAACGTGAATGATTCCATCACCTATGGCCATAAAACGCAGGGAGGAGAAGGAGCTCATATCAAGCCCGCTGTCAAGGGCAAATTTGAAACCCACGATGAGGGAATCCCCATATTTCATATGGTAATTAACCAGGAAACTGGAGCTGTCGTATGAGTTTTGATCGGACAGATAAGAAGAGAAATTAAAAGTGTCAGGATTCTGCAGCAGTACATTTTGCGATTTGGCAATGTACCAGTTTGTTTCACCGAAGAGATCAGTATTTAAGACTTTACTGTCTGAATCATTGAAATTTTCTATTATCACTTCCAAAGGCATTACGGTTATGGATTCAAGGTGATTAGTACCCTTCTGGACATCAATGATTGAAGCCAGTTTGAAATCTGTGGTAAGGTCCGGTTGTTGAAGGATAGCCCAGAGAGCCGCCGGTCCTTCAGGAAGATCAAGCGCAAAAGAGTCATTGCTCAAGACCGTAGTGGAGAAATCGGTACCCTCGACCCACAGTTCCTGAACATCACACTGAAGAGAACGCACTTTCCCCAGTACTTTTTCAGCGGGTTTAATCAAAACAGTATCCTGACCACCGCGCCCCATCAGCACATTCTGCACAAGAGCCAGTCCGAAAGATTCCTTTTCAACCTGAACATTGACCTTGTGCTCGAAAAGCGAATCGATAAAAGCGCTGCCCAGCTTATCGGTATGAAGGCTGTCCAGCACCACCGATTTACCGGCCTTACGCTTTTCCACCCAGTTTTCGGCATCAATAACTTTGATTTTTGCGTTGTTGACTGCTTTTCCGTTTTGATCGATCACAGTAATGGTGTAACCGTTGGTGGTTTCTATAGTTCCGCCGCTTGCTACAGGAAGACTTTCAGTGCATCGCAACAGAGCCAACGTCAGGCAAATCAGGACAACTTTGTTTTTAACTTTTTTCATTTCTCGGCTTCGACAGGGGAAACAATTGGACATTCAGCTGGAAAACTCTGCCGGTATCCTTTGATGTATTTACAAATTTTACAAGTGATTTTCTGAACTCAGAAATCATATCATCAATTTTATTCAGATCCATATCAGAGACGGTCAGGGTGAGGGTGGAAATGTTACGCTCATCCTTCTTGAAACGGTCAAGGGCTTCTCCACCCAGCTTTATGAGGTCTTTCTGGTACTGTCGAATGGCAAGCGATTGCCACTCCCTGCCGGTGGTCAGATTCAATGCACAGGGCTGATACTTTCCATCGGCATCCTTCTTTATGAGTCCAAGGGTTTTGAGCAGGGCCACTGCCTGGCGCACTTCCCTCACGGAGATGGAGGGGACGAGCTGCTCGGCAAGCTCTCTGCAGTTTTCGCCGTTGAATTCAAAATAGTGCAGCACGCTCCACACGGCAGTATAGTACCATTTTTGGAAGAACTCATATTGATGCTCCCCGAAGCGCACCGAGGAGACTTCCTTGAGTTCCAGCAGTCTGGCGAAATGGATTCTGCGCTCTTTTTCCGTTTTGGCTTTATTGAAATAAACCAGACGCTCAAAATAGAGAGACTGCTTTTCATCGAGGGTCATCAGTTTTGAAAATGAATCGATTTTTTCGTAGGCGATGTGCAGTTTTCCCTGTAATACCTTTATGACGAAACTGGAATTCATGTCTACTTTGCTGCTGATATAACGATAGGAGAAGAAGGGGGAGGTGATTTTCTTCTCCTTGTAGAAGTCGTTCATGAAAGTTCTGTAATCGAGGTATTCAAAGATGGGGTTCATGCTATAATTATAATATAGGAAGGGGTGGGGATCAATGATGGAGGGATGGGAATCAACTATTTACCTAATCCCTTTCTGAAAAACCAATAGATTTCTTCTCTGCTTTTGCAGGCCAGAAGACCTTTGCGGGCTTCAGGGCTGTTGAGCAAAGCAGAGAGACTGGCCAGAAACTGAATATGGGGACCAGCTACGTTAAGAGGTGAGAGTATCATGACAAAAATTTTTGAAGGCAAGCCATCAATGGACTGGAAATCCACACCCTGACGGGAAAGCCCCACTGCCACAGTAATTCCCTTGACTGCGTCTGTTTTACCGTGTGGAAGCGCAACTCCATACTGCATTCCGGTGCTCATGGATTTTTCACGCTCCAACACCGCATCCAGCACTGATTGCTTGTCATATACCATGCCGTTTTTACTAAGTACGTCCACCAGTTCTTCAATTATCCCTTCTTTACTTTTAGCATGTAGGGTGGGAATAATACATCGGGAGTCAAGAATGCGGCGGATGTCAGGCCCTGCACGCCCGGCTACATCTGTCAAGTCTTTCAGCAGAAGTTCCGGCTTAATTATATCTTTTATTTTAGAGATGGCATCATTGAGGTTTAGAAGGTCCTCATAGACAATTGTCTTAACATAGATCACATCCTGAACATCGGTTTCAAACTCCATTCCCAATTCTTTAACTTTCATTGTAATAACAATCTCGTTTTTCCGCAACTGATAAACAGCATGGGAATTAACAGGCATGGAATGAACATAAAACCCCTCGGAGCGAAAGGATTGCAGTACTCTGACCTCAAGAATATTTGTCAATTCAGAGGAACCGAAATCAAATGAAGTGGAAACTGTATCCCTGACCAGAAATGGTTTAATTGTACCTTTTTTGTCAGAATGAAACAGTCTGGAAAGAGCGGGAGGGGCAAACATTGTGGTGATTAAAGTCATAAGTACACTTGCTCCGAAGATTCGTTGATCAATCACCTGTGTGGAGAGTCCAATGCCTGCCAAAATAAGCGCGACTTCTCCCCGGGGCACCATGCCTGTTCCAATCCGAGCGGCACCAAGGGTGTTGAAACCAAGAAAAAGAGTAGGGATACCGCAACCACTAAGCTTGGCAACTACTGAAACAACCGTGTAAAGCATTCCAAAAAGAAGTACTTCGGGAGACGTGATGCTTTTAAGATCTACAAGCATTCCCATCACTACGAAAAATACAGGAACGAAAAGATTATACACTCCTTCAAGAGCATCTCTAACGGTATCATTAAGGTCTGTTTTAGAGAGGCTCAAACCCATTACATAAGCCCCGATAATCATCGCCAAGCCTGCCATTTCAAAGATGCCAGCCAAGATGAGAGCCATACCCAGAGCAAAAACGGCTATGTAGTTAGCGGATTTGAGTTTTTTCATGAACCTGCTCAAGGGACGGGCAAAGATGATACCGGCAGCGGTAAACCCCAGCCATACAACTATAGCTCTGAGGGCCACCAGCTGTATCTGGCGCCATCCCACGTCAGGATCGGCAAGGCCGGTGGTTAAAACGGATAGGCCAGAAACAATGGCGAGCAAAATAATACCCAGCACATCGTCGATAACCGCTCCAGCCAGGATAATCACCCCTTCGGGAGAGTCCATCTTACGTCGTTCAGACAATAGGCGAGCAGTAATACCAACCGAAGTGGCGGTACTGATTACCCCTAAAAAAAGAGTCCTGGGATCAAAAAAGGTAAAATCAAAAAAAAGCACACCACTAAGGGCACCCAATGAGAATGAAGCGATCACCCCTCCAATACCCACAACTATACCTGCCAGAGAGAATCTCAGCAATAAAGCCAGATCGGTTTCAAGACCGGTGACAAACAGAAGTATTATGGAGGCAATGGTGGCGATCCCGTAAAGCTCAGTTGAGACAGGGAGAGCACTATTGGCTGAAAGGGCGAAAATGCCTTCAGGGAATCCAGGCAAGGATAGTCCGCCAAGAAGGTAGGGTCCGATAAGGACGCCGAGGAGCAGTTCACCAAGCACTGAAGGGATCCCGGTTTTTTCAAAGAGCATGCCGCCAAGTCTGGAGGCAATGACGATTATGCCTAATTGCAGTGCAAGCTGAGACATGATTTCTACAGTGCTTTCAGCTTGAGAGTGGCCATTAGATGCCATAGATAAGGTGAAAAGGGTAAGAAGGAGGAGAGGAAAGAGGCGTTTCATCAAATTTAGCTCCTTTAAGGCAAGGATTAAACTCAAGCAGTTAGGCTAATCCGCCTCTGTTTAAATGACAAATCAGTAATAAAATAGTAACTGAAATGGAGTTTAGCATTTTTAAAGGGAAGAAAATGCCTATAAAAGGAAATTTACTCCGGGCTGAATAAGCGGAGCTGGTCGGCAGGGCGCAGAAAAGCCCGATCTGATGCTGGCACTGATCTTGCGTTACAGAATGTTTCAGCAGCAAAAAATTTTCTGGAGTGCAATATGGAAAAGCTGAAACAGGAAATGATTCGTCGGGCCCGCATCAGATACAAAAACATCTACCCCTGCGGCCAGAAAAAGGATTTGGGCGAATGTTTCACCACCTGGGGAGATGAGATCTCTTTCTGGTTCAACACCGACGACCACTCCACCAGGCTCATCATATGTAAGATTGATAGCTGATACTGTTGCGGCTTCCCTTCACTCCGGTTTTCAATTGGAGTGACCCGGCTAAGCCAGGGTTGAAGGGGGGCTGAATGCAGCTTTTTTTAAAAATCATCTTAAGCTCCCTCATTATAATGGCAGGAACGTGGCTGGGTCGCAAGTTTCCCTCCCTGGCAGGTTTGGTCGTGGTGATGCCGATCACAGGCCTAATGGTGCTGATATGGCTAGGAGTTGACGGCAGTCAGAAAAGCATTTTGGTGCAGTATTCCCGCGGAGCCCTTTTTGGAATAATTCCCACTTTTATTTTCTATATCACTGCAATGTATTGTCTAAGCCGGGATATGAGCCTGGGGGTCAGTCTTCTGGTGAGTTCATTTCTTTGGCTGGCCGGGGCATTTGTGCATCAGATGGTGCTACGATAGTCTCTTCTCACGACCTTCTCGGGCATATCCTTTGCGCAACCATAAACTCAGATCTACCTTAATCTTTCCCGGAATGGTTCACAATGAATTTGGACCCGCACTTGATGACTGTTCAGGAAGTTGCAAGTTACCTTAGAGTTTCTCAGGAGGCCATTCTGGAATGGGCGGCTTCAGGAGAGCTGCCGGGGGAGAAAGAGGGGGCAAGCTGGCGATTCAGTCAGCAGCAGGTAAACAATTGGCTTGACAAACAATTGTACGCACTCATGAATCCCCGCTTCGATATTCCAATCCGCAAGCTGATCAATGCCTCCCGTATTTGTAGGAGAGGAGGGCTGCTGGTGTACTCACAACCACCATCATTGCGGTCATAGCACTAGACGATGCACTTGCGCTGGTTCGGCTTTATGATCGGCTGGCTTCTGAAGAAATCAAAAGACAAGGAACAGGCGATCACCACCGGTTTCGGACTGTTTCTTCTTCTCATCGGATTGTCCATTGTCATTAGGCTGGATGTGATAATCGTTGCACTTCTGGCCGGACTGATCGTAACCAACCGCTACCCTTACAGCTCAGAGCATTTTTTCGGTTTCATGAGGGGAATCGCCAATCCGGTTTATGTCCTTTTTTTCGTCATGACCGGTGCCAGACTCACATTAGCCAATATGCCCGGATGGCTTTGGCTTTCTGTAGTTCTTTTTGTAATCGCGAGATCACTGGGGAAGGTAATTGGTTCCTATTTGGGAGCCAGAATTTCCTCAGCCGGCAGAGTGGTGCGACGCTATATAGGATTAAGCTTATTCTCGCAGGGTGGCGTTTCCATAGGCCTGGCCATCGTGGCAGGTCAGCACCTGAACAACATCAGTGTTTCCCCTGATTTCGCCCTGGGAGATACAATCATTCTTGTCACCACCACCACTTCTCTGATTCAGCTAATCGGGCCCTCATCCGTAAATATTGCTTCCAGGCTGTCAAAGGAAACCGGGGTGAGGATCACAATCGATGATCTTATAAAAAGCAGAAAAGTGGGTGAGGTGCTTCCGCCACTTGCCCCCCAGAGCGTATTGACAGAACAGACCACCATCATCGAAGCAGTAAACGTTTTTTTTACTGTCAACGCAGACCTTCTGCCCGTTACCGATGAAAACAGTAAAGTGGTGGGGATGGTCACATTTAACGACATACGACAGATACTGGCCAATTACTCCCTTTGGTCCTGGAGTCTGGTTTCTGATATCATGAACCTAGATGTCCCGATCCTTAGTCCCGACCAGGGAGTAAAGGAAGCGATGAACTTGTCGAATACGGTAGGGTACACCCAAATTCCTGTTGTGCAGGATGAAAACTTATAGCCATGCTCGATATAAGGAAAGTGGAGGCCGACTTGAAGCGGGAGGTACTCAAGAAACAGGAGGCGGCATTTTCAGCATAGAACTTTCGTTGAAAAAACCGAGACAGCCAAATTAAAGGATGCTACCTTCTGTTATCATCCTTTTCTCAAGACAGGCTTCACCGCGCTCAACCAGAACTGTAACAGGGGAAATAGTGATTTGTAAGTATTCTGCAACAACTGAAACCGGTAACAACTCTTCTATATGAGTTCTATAACAAAAATCTGCTCGAGCTTGTGATCTGGAATTGCGTCTTCCCCTTTTAAAAAGTTCCTTTCGGCTGATATTAAATTTCAAACATACTTCATTGGCGATTTTTTCAAGAACATAATAATAATCTGCCTTGCGATGCATGCGATGCATACTAATCTTATGCTGCTCCATTACTCTCTTCACAAACTCAGGATTGCCAATTACTGCTGGCCATCCCTTGAATGCTCCCCTTATTTCCTGTTCTGAATCTTTATCAAGAGAGCCGGCTTTACTATTATCCGACTCAGGATTGCAGGTGCTTGAAACCATTCGCTTATAGTTTATGACGGCTTCAAGGTCCTTTTCCCCAAATCTTCGCAGGCTTTCCTTAACATTCATAAATGACCCTGAATATCCGCCACAGGCAATCATTTCACGGTGCCCGCACCAAGTATACGATTCCAATTGTTCAATGGTCTTAACAATTCCGCCTCTAAGAGGATTTAGATGAATGTAAACGATAAGATTAGCCGCATAATGCATGTCTTGACATACGACTGATTTGAATCTGTTTTGAAAAAGATACCCGCTCCTTTCATATCTTTTGTTGTAATAGCGTGCGTAAGATGAATTTAATGCGCGCATCAGTTTGCTCATGGGTAGTTCGGTGGTACGTACCAGCAGATGATAATGGTTGTCCATAAGCGACCAAGCCAAGCAATCAAAACGAGTTTTTTTCAATCCCGAGGCTAATCTTTTGACAAATTCGGTTCGATCCTCGTCATCCAGGAATAATTTTCGACCATCGATTCCATGAGCCATGATATGCACAAGAGAACCGGGCAAATCGAGTCGATTCATTCTGGGCATCTTTACTCCTAGATAGGGTAATATGATTCGAGACGAAATGGAGCAAAGGAAAAGCCAATATGAAAATGGCCAATCCGGCTTTTTAAAGGCAGAGTACTTGAAATGGAGATTTGCTTTTTGCAGAGTAGGAATTTTTTTGAGAGGAAAAGGCAGGGACGGACTACTTTTAATTGTTTAAAATAAAAGGAAAAAAGTAGTCCGTCCCCATGGGATCCCTCCCTTATCCCTTCGCTCTCATCATCCTGGCAATCAGCTTGCGGTTGGGGATGATATAATCGATCACCGACAGCAGAGTGAAAATGGTGGGAAAAAGCATCACCCAGAAACCGGGATTGTACCCCAGAATGGTGGAAGGCATCCAGGAAACATTGTAATATAACAGTGCCAAAACAAAAAGTACTCCGAAAGTGCCGATTCCCTGAAGAACCGCCTTGGCTTTTCCGGATTTGCGGGCCGCCAGTACGATCCCACTGGAAGCACAAACGATTCTTAAGAGCTGCATGAAAGCATCCCTGTAGAAGAAAATCAGATACATCCACAGAGGAATGATGCCTGTGACCATAAAGGAAATGAAGATGGTCTGGCGGGACACGCTGTCTGCCACCGGGTCAAAAACCTTGCCGAAATCGGTAACCTCGCCTCTGCTCCGGGCGACTGTGCCGTCTAGAAGATCTGAAAGTTCCACCAGTATGGCCAATATAAAACACCACCACAGCCAACTAATGCCCGGGCTGCCGTAGCCCAGTACAAAGACCAGGGCAAAAATGGGTGCAATCACCACTCGTGACGCTGTCAGTACGGTTGCAAGGTTCATAGATAACCTTCTTTTTGCGAAAGAGTTCTAAATAGTGTGAACTTCATAAAATACTTTCTGACCGACCGAAGGCCTTGTGATTCCATTAGAAACACTGATTTACGCTTGTCACGGATGCACCCCTGCACTTATAATAAGAATCACACCCGCAAGGAGACCCCTTACACAATGAAATCTCTCAAAAAGATTGCCAGTAATGTCGGAATGAGTTTGCTTGTCACTGTTTGCATTGCTTTGCTATCCACCTACGCCTTTGGCGACCTGGTTGACTGGCTGGAAAATGTATCCTACTACTTCCGCTATTCTCTGAAATTCTCCGGCAATGAAAAGTCCATCTCCGCAGATCCTCCAGAGTATGGCATTGAAATCGTGGATATTGATGATATGAGCATGGAGAAAATGGGGAAATACTGGAGCTGGGATCGATCGGTCCAAGCCAGAATGGTTGATACTCTGAGCGGTCATTTCCCCGCGGCAATCGCTTTTGATGTTCTCTTTTATGATCGTGAGGACAAAAAACACCAGGAGCGTCTAGAAAATATCTTTTCTCGAGTAACTGGAGGAAATCCCCAGATTACCGGTGTTTCAGTGCACGACCAGCTGATGTCTGCGATAGACTATGATGAACAATTTGCCCGATCCATCAGAAAATCGGGAAGAGTATTCATGGGGCTGTGCCTGGCAGATGAAAGCGATTACGGTTTCACTTCCCAGATAGCCCATCGCATGGACATGGCCTGGCATGAATCATTAAACCCTGCTTCCGCCCTCATTTTTCCCAGGGATATAACCGCAACCATCATTGATAAGAAAACCATAGTGGACGGTATCTATCCGGACCTTGCTCAAGGGGCACGACAGATCGGCCATGTGAATGTGATTGATGTGGGCCAGGATGGAGTTATCAAGGAGATTCCGCTGTTGTATCGATTCGGCAACTTTGATCCGGTGTATCTGCCTCTAAGCATTCGCACAGTGGCTACCCTGTTTGGCACTCCCAACGAAGAAATTAAGCTGAAGCCCGAACAGTATCTGGATATAGGAAAGCCCTTCAAAGTGTTTAAAAACAGGAAAGGAGACCTGCGCTATTCTTATCCGGATGTAACCTCAGCCCAGATAAGGGCTATACTGAATTCCAAAGATGAAATCTTTGCTCTCAAGGATAAGGAAAAGCTGGATATCACCTCCTTTCTGGTTATGGAGAAGGATCAATTGGGAAGAATCTGTCTTGTTCTCCGTGCAAGTTCAAGCCCTCTGCCTTTTGAACTTAGTGAAGCTCTGCTTGAAAAGGATGAAGAGCTGCTGAATCTTGAAGTGGGATCCGAGCTTACACTTCCTGAGGATTATACTGTAAGTCGTGGTTCCGATTATGAGTGGTATGTGCTCATGCCTGACGGTATTGAGATCATGCTCACGGAGCAGGAATTACGAACTATCGCTCTTCTGAAGCCTGAAGATCTGCCCATGGGATCTTCCGAGCGAAAACTGCTGTTTTTTGATTTCTGGGTAAAACGGCAGAATGGCGTGCTTGTCAGTTCTCTTCCGGTGCTTAGAGGAGCCACCTTAACAGAACTACTTGAAACTGGCTGGGGTGGGTTGCAAAGCATGGAACGCGATTCAAGAAGGGATTTCGGGAAGACGGTCCAGATACCCCTGCGCAAAGGGAATCGTCACCTGGTCACCTACTTTGGAAAGGCTTCAAAACCTTTTCCCTATAATCATTTTTACGACATAGTTAACAATCGCATTCAAAGTGCCATGGAGGGTAAAATTTTTCTGGTTGGCTCAACATCCGCCAGTCTTTTCGATATAAAACCGGTTCCCCATGATAAGCAGTTCCCGGCGGTGGAGATCCACGCCTCACTGATGAATTCCCTTTTAACAGACACATTTGTGAAAAGGCTTCCCCCCTGGATGGATTTGGCGGTCCTTCTGGCAGTGGGACTGATCATAGCGCTTATGGCATTCTTTTTGAAGCCATTATGGAGTGGGCTTTTTCTGGCAGGTTTCATTTTCGCCTATCTGCTGGCCTGCATGGTAGTGTTTGAAAATTTCCTGTGGATAGAGATGGTCCGTCCGGTTATTACTATAATACTAAGCTTTACGGCAGTGATGGGTTTTCGATATATGACCGAAGAAAAAGACAGAAAATTCCTTCAGAGCACGTTCAAGCAATATCTCTCTCCAGAGCTGATCGATATCATGTATACCCAGAAACAGCGTCCTCAACTGGGTGGTGAAGAGGGAATCAGAACTGCCTACTTCACCGATATACAGGGATTTTCGACATTTTCGGAAAAGCTTGGGTCCCCCACAAAACTGGTCGAGCTCCTCAACGAATACCTCAGCGCCATGACCGATATACTTCTCTCTCATTATGGGACCTTAGACAAATACGAAGGGGATGCCATTATCGCCTTTTTCGGAGCACCGGTTCCCATGGCCGACCATGCGATTCAGGCTTGCCAGACCGCTTTGGATATGCAAACAGCGCTTGGCGAACTGCGGAAAAAGTGGTTCAGCGAAGGGGAAAAGTGGCCTCAGATTGTGCACAACATGCGAATGAGAATAGGAATCAATACCGGAGCGATTACTACCGGTAATATGGGATCAGCCGTGAGAATGAACTACACCATGATGGGCGATGCGGTCAATTTAGCTGCCCGACTGGAAAGTGCAGCCAAGCAGTATGGTGTTTACACTATGATAAGTCATTACACCTACAATATGATTAGGGAGCAGTTCTCTGCAAGACAGCTCGATAAAATCAGGGTAGTTGGAAAGTCCGAACCAGTGGTGATATACGAACTTCTGGGGCGAAAGGGTGAGCTTGATCCTGCACTGAGTTCCCTCATGGATATCTACAGTTCGGCACTTGAACACTTCTACTCAAGGCAGTGGCAGAAGGCAGAGGAGCTCTTGACCCGCGCCCATGAAATGGAACCCAATCGTACCGTCAGCCCCTCTGGTGTCACCCCATCCCTGAGGCTGCTTGAGCTTACTCGAGAATACAAAATTAATCCTCCCGGTCCTGACTGGGATGGGGTAAGAGGGCTCACTTCAAAATAGGAGATTACCATGATCTGCAGACTTCTTACACTTCCGTTCTGGCTTCTCTCCCGCCTTACCTCTCTTGTGGTAGGTATTTTAAAACTGGCTCTTTCACTGGTTATGGGCATCTTGGCATTTGTGCTGAACCATCTGATCGGCACGGTTATCGGAGCCCTGGCAGGATTGCTCCTTGGAAGGCGACACGTGGGAGTAAAGATATTCACCCATAAAAAAGCCATTCCGGTTGGGGTGAAATAATTTAACTTGAGGTCTGGACGAACTGGCTGAGTGCCGGCCAGTTCCAGCTACACTCAAAGTCCCCGCATCCATTCCGGTTTAAGAGGACCATCTTTAAGAAGCACATTATCTATATAGGCCAGTGCCTTTTCCTTTTCCCGGGGCATTCTGATTTGCAGGGGGAGATAGTTGGAGGCGTGATTGGCATAAAAAATACCGGATGAAAGATTGGTGTTTTCAAGCATTGCTCTCAATTCATAGATCATTTCTTTTGGAGATGGCAGCACAAAAGAGCCTGACTCCACTTGGGAATACAGTTTCGTCCCTCTGCAGGGCATAAGCGTCAAAGCTCCCACAAAATGCGGATCCATACGACTTAAAGCTAACCCCGTTTCACAAGCATGCTCGGCCGAAAGATTCCGCCCCCCAGCCCCCAGAAGAACAGTGGCAAACAGCCTCATACCAATGGAGCGTACCCGCTGAGCCTGTTCCACTATCTGCTGGGCAGTACCCCACTTTTCAAGGTTTTCTAAAACTGAATCGCTCCCTGATTCCAGACCTATATGCAGTATCTTTAAACCAAGATCTGCAAGCACTTTCAGTTCATCAGTACTTTTAGAAGCGATACTTTTTGCATTTGCATAGGAACTTACTCTTGTGAAACCAGGAAGGACGTTTCTAATTTCTACAAGCACATCCTCCAATAAGTGCTGAGGTGCAATCAGCGCATCACCATCACAGAGAAACACCTTTTTGCCGCCACTTGCGGAAAATGATCGTAACTGCTGCGATATCAGAGACTTATCAACTATCTGGAAGGTAATTTCTTTGTATGCGGGACAAAAAGTGCACCTGTTGTACGAGCAGCCGCTTGTGACCTGCACAAGCAGACTGTCAGCTTCCGATGGTGGACGGATTACCGGGCTGGGAATATTCATTGCCAAAAACTGTTCGGTTAAAAAAAATCGCCCCGCCCGAGGCCAATTTCTTGATCCCTTTACACAACTAACATTGGTTGTCCTCTTAAGCAGCTTGTAGTCCGTCTCGACAGGCGGCATGCACGTACAGCTTAAAGATGGATTCCCAGAAGAAAGGTGTTCGTCAAGAAATTTGGTACACCCGGACAGAGCGTACTAACAATATAATTAAAAAGCGACTCTATTTCCCGAACAAGTTTGTTTCCACTAATATTACGAACCCCCGCGGAAAATATTGCGGAAAGCCTTGATCCTTGTGTTCTTAGGGGCTAAAGCAGGATTTTTTCCACAATAAGTACACCCGGCCATCGAGTTAAGGAGGTTAAAGTTGTTTTTTATTCTATATATTATATGATATCAGAAAGTTGGGGACGGACTACTTTTTTC
>JAEZKC010000124.1 GCA_023436205.1 Fibrobacterota bacterium | reverse complement strand
GCTTTCGCCTCCCCGCTCTTGGCCGCGGTTCGGATGGAAATGGCGTCGGGCATCGCTCACTTCTTCAGGCAGGCGGCGTCCATCTTCTCCGCGGCATCGGCAACGCTGATGAGGCCGGCGGGGAAGGCGTTGTTCATGACCTGGATGTAGGTCTCGGCGCACTTGGCCCGGTAGTAGAGCAAAGGCGTGCCGAAGAAGTAGGTGACGTCCTTGTTGCGGGCGTTCAGCTCGTCAAAATACGCCTTGTGCGGGCTGACGATCTTCGCCGGATCGGACTTGAGTCCGCTCTGCAGCGACACCTCGCTGATCCACTTGGTGCCGTTCTCGGCATTGGCCATGGATTTCAGCAGCGCGCCGGCGCAATCCTTGTTCTTGCCCTTGGAGTACATGACGAAGCTGCCCGCCACCGCCAGCGTCTTGCAGTTCGGGCAGGCGCCCTTGTCCATGGCCGGGAACTTCATGATGCCCAGCGGGAAGTTCGCCGGCATGCCGCCCTTCTCCGGCGCCGCGAAGGCGCGGCCGGTGAACCAGCTGGGATCGGGGAAGGTGAGGGAGCCCGGAGAATTGTAGAAATAGAAGTGGGACTCGCCGAGCTTCAAAGTGGAGAAGCTTTTGGGATAGGCACCGGCATCCACCAGCTCTTTCACCCAGGTCATCACCTCCTGCACGCGCGGGTCCTTGAACGACAGCTCACCGTTGAGGAGCTTCATGTAGTCGTCTGGCCCCAGCTTGCGCAGCAGGGATTCGAACAGCAGCTGACCGCCGGGGAAGGGCCGGTCGCCCACGCCCTGCGACACCGGCGTGATGCCGGCGGCGACGCCCTTCTTCACCAGGTCGGTGAACTGCGCCTGCGTGAGCTGGAAGGAGGCGGGCACGTCCACGCCCACCTTCTTCACGAGGTCCTTGTTGTAGTAGAGCTCGACCGTATAGGCCTCCACCGGCACGCCATAGACCTTGCCCTTGGAGGTCCAGGCGGGCTTGGCCCAGTCTTCGAGGCCGTTGAGGTCGATATAGCCGTCGAGGGGCTCCAGGAAGCCGCCGGCGAGGAATTCGGGCTGATCCGGCTCCATGTAGAAGATGTCCGGGGCCTGCCCGGTGCGCACGGCGGATTTCGCCTGGGTGTAGATGTCGGCCTTGGGGATGAAGCTGAGCTTCACCGTGCATTGCTTGTTGGCGGCCTCGAACTCCTTCACCCGCGCCGTCACCCATTCCTTCTTGGCGGGCTCGTCGGGCCAGTTGCTCCACATGGTGATTTCGGTTTGCGCGAAGGCGTGGCCTCGGCCCATCGCCGCCGTCATGGCGATCGCCGCGCACAGGCCGCGGCCCCACGACGTTTTTCCAGCGCCTCGAATGTCCGTCATCCACGTTCCTCCCGCTAAATCCCGTTATGCCCCGGGTTTGCGGGGAGACTGGGCGGCGGTCGGATTATTGTCAATAATGATTCCGAAGATTGGCGCATTTTTCGTCTTAAGGCGCTTTTCGATGCTGATATTATTGACAATCAGAGGAGAGGGGGAAATTGTCCGCTTTCAGGTCGGCGATGATCGGCACGAGGAAGGCGAGGATGGCGCGGGGACTGCGAAAAGGATTGACGAGCTACGGCGACGACGGGTTCGCGCTGTTCCTGCGCAAGGCCTTCATCAAGGCCATGGGCTATTCGGACGATGCGCTGGACCGGCCCATCGTCGGCATCACCAACACCTACAGCGACTACAACCCCTGCCACGGCAACGCGCCCCAGCTCATCGAGGCGGTGAAGCGCGGGGTGATGCTGGCCGGGGCCATGCCCATGGTGTTTCCCACCATCTCCATCCACGAGAGCTTCGCCCATCCCACCTCCATGTTCCTGCGCAACCTGATGGCCATGGACACGGAGGAAATGATCCGCGCCCAGCCCATGGATGCGGTGGTGGTGATCGGCGGCTGCGACAAGACCCTGCCGGCGCAGATCATGGCGGCGGCGAGTGTGGACCTGCCCACAGTTGTGGTCCCGGTCGGCCCCATGGTGGTGGGCCATCATCGTGGCGAGGTGCTGGGCGCCTGCACCGATTGCCGGCGCCTGTGGAGCGCGCACCGGGCGGGCGAGATCGACGAGGCCGAGATCGACATCGTGAACGGGCGCCTCGCGCCGTCGGTGGGCACCTGCATGGTGATGGGCACGGCCTCCACCATGGCCTGCATCACCGAAACGCTCGGCCTCTCCTTGCCCATGAGCGCGTCCATTCCCGCCCCCCATGCGGAGCGCGTGCGGCTCGCGGAGCAGAGCGGCAAGGTCGCCGCGCGCCTCGCGGTGGAGGGTGGCCCCAAGCCGAGCGAACTGCTCACCCCCGCCGCCTTCCACAATGCGCTGGTGGTGATGCAGGCCATCGGCGGCTCCACCAACGGCATCATCCACCTCACCGCCATCGCCAACCGCGCCGGCGTGAAGCTGGAGCTGGAGACGCTGGACGCCATCGGCCGCGACGTTCCGGTGCTGGTGGATCTCAAGCCCTCCGGCGCCCACTACATGGAGCACTTCCACCATGCCGGCGGCGTGCCCAAGCTCCTGAAGCAGCTCGGGGATCTCATCGATCTCGATGCGCCGACGGTGCACGGCGGCACCCTGCGCGAGATGGTCGAGGCCGCCGAGGAGGTGCCCGGACAGGACGTGATCCGGCCCCGCTCCAACCCCATCAAGGCGCAGGGCTCCATGGTGGTGCTGCGCGGCAATCTCGCGCCCGGCGGCGCCATCCTGAAGCAGGCGGCGGCGAGCGAGCGACTGCTCCAGCATACAGGCCGGGCCGTGGTTTTCGATTCCGTTGCCGACATGGCCGCGCGCATCGATGATCCGGACCTCGACGTCACCGCCGAGGATGTGCTGGTGCTGCGCAACAC
>JAEZKC010000092.1 GCA_023436205.1 Fibrobacterota bacterium | reverse complement strand
CCCCTGACAACTTTTGTTGCAATGGTCATTAAATAGTTAAACTTTTGGATGCTCGTTTCACACCCTTGATAAGAATGAAGATTCACCTTATCAAAAAAATCACACTTTTCATAATGTACCATACTCTTTTCCTGCTTTTCTCTTAGAAGAGAAAGAATTTTTTCTCCGCGATAAAGATATTCATCAAAGTCATCTTCTTTTTCTATCTTCGTCACAGGTGGTATTGAAAAGCTTATCGTTTGTATCTGGCTCATTTCTTCTAACATGTCAAATAACGAGAATTGATTATAATCGTTCATGACTATACCTCCTTTACTATGGACCAAAAGCATAAAAAAAGAGCCCTAATCCTCACATAGGACTAGAGCTTCATGCTTTAAGTCAAGACACTTATCTACATCTGCAGATAATAACAATAAAATTTAATATACAATAAAAATATATCATAATCCACATAAAATAGCAACATTTTTGTATGAATAGTTCTTTTATGGTAAAAAATTATAGGCTAAATACCTTTTGTTGATTTTGTTTTATGCATAATAACAATTTTCTACCAAAAATTTAGCTTGATTTTTTCTTAATCACACTATATAATGTACTCAAACGGGTGAAGCAATAAAGAAGCCACCTATTTCTAGATGGCCTCTTGAATGTTTCATTTAAGGGTAGTATATAACTGTTTGGCGACGGTTATATGTTACGGATTATCCTCCTACAAATAATCAATAACGCATAAAGCACTACCAAGTATTAATTACTTGGTTATATTATAACATCACATCTATAAAAAATCAAGCTATAAAAACATATTTATACTTGAAAATGTGAGTGTATACGTTAATTATTATGAGAGATGAGGACAATCCTATCTCTCTTTTTTATTGCAAATTTTTTTGAAAGGAGTATTACTAAGATGCAATTTAAGATCAAAAATCAAGTAGCAAATACATTTCGAGTTCCAAGACAATATTTATCTTATATCGCCGGACCAAGTAAACACCATGCCGCAAAACTATATATCCATGGTAAAACTTTTAATGTAATGCGTAAATCTTCTGTTACACCAACGATACGCACTAATCTTAGAGCATTAAGTAATATTAAAGCCTTTATACAGGAGGGAAAATCATTATCTGATTATCTTGATACCCTCCCTAACTCTATCATTGAACCAATTCAGAGCAATGTAAATGAATTTGCTCAATATGGTATTAATGAAGATTCCTACAGAGCTGTACCTTTAAATACAGGAAAGTTATTACTTTACTTGTGTAGCCTGCATCCTGATGAAAACGGAATCATTAGATCAGTAAATATCGAAGATACAGCAGCATATTTAAATTGCTGTGAACTAACAGTTTATAATGCTTTGGATCGATTAAAAGAAGATCGCCTAATCAGCTATAGTAAGCATTATATTCAAGGACATATTACTCTCATGTTATGTGGTAGTTATAAGGATTGTTACATAAAAGATACCCCATCCAATGGTTATATTAGGATGTTTCGAGAGCAATTATCATTACTCATGTCGCATGATCATTCAAGAGACTTACGTCTGGAAGTAAGAACATTATTACAAAGTGAAATTGATTACAATATTTTTGGCCATTTAAGCATATTAAATGCTGAAGAAACTAAGAATTGTTATAGTGGAGCTAAAAAGTCCTATACCTATGATAAAACTTCTCACAAATATTTAAAAACTGTATCTTGTATTTATACAGGCCAACATATTATTGCACAACCTACTTATACTCATAAATATTACCTTGTACAACAGACAAAAGCCAAAAACTTTATACGTTCTCTTCTGGTTAATAAGGAATTTAATATACTTGCAGATCACATTAACCCTATTACTACAGAAGAACAATTAAGCAGCCACGCTCTTATCCAGCAAAGAAAAGAAAATATTCTAAGACAAGAATGTTTTAACAGCTTAGTAAATTTATATTTAAGTTATGGTGAAGAATCTTTCGTGGAAGCTATTAAAACAGCACAGCTATTATATTCTAAATCTGACATTGAACTTCCATTCATGAAATTAGTTTCCTCTGTCATTTCTAATAGTATCCTAACGGCATAGGTTTTATTTTTGCGCTCAAAAATAGCCTCTTTATACTTTTCTCATAAGAATAACTTCCTGGTACTCCAATTTCTTCTAAAACTTCATTCTCAAACTCTAAAATTTGTTAATTTACACCCTTTTATGGTATAAACTTATCCACAAATAAAAAAATAATATCTCTATAGAATTTTTATTATATCTATTACAAATATATAAAAATCGCATAATTATTTATGAGCCACCTTATAAGAGTAATAATTTTACAATCTCAATAGTCCTTGAAATTACTGCTTTTGTTCAGCTTTTTTATTACTAATGTTTAAATAATATAACTAATCTTATATATATTTATTTATACAAAAAAAAGAGCTTAAAATTCTCTAAGCCCTTTTTCTTAATACTTATTATCATCTGACTCCTGCTGCCACACGCTTTCTGACAGTACACTCGATTGATATTATTTCACTTGGATCACATGATGCAAGCAGCTCCGCTTGAGCATCAGAATACGCAGGGATTTCTTCTGATATTTCCTCACCATCTTTATCCCTATAAGTAACTAAATAAATGGAACGTAAATAATGAACCATTTACAACACCTCCTTTAAAACAGAAAAGACTTTTGGTCTTCCAACACACGGCCTAGATTATGAATTATTAGTTCATTGATTCTTCCAGATAGTTACTTAATTCGTCTAAGTCAATGGAATCTAAGAAGTCAAAGGCACTATCTAGATTTTCTACTGCACTTTCTGCTTTTTGATACTTTTCAGAAGTTTGCAAGTTTTCTGGTATATTATCTAGATACTCTTGTTCCTCATCTCTTACTTCCTCAATCACATTTTTTAGTTCTTCAATGATTGAAATAAACTCGTCCATCCTTTCTAAAATACCTATTATCTTCTTTCTTCTCTCTTTATTCATACACACCTCCATAGCTTAACAATCATACGTTAAGTATCTTTATTCAGCTAATTCAAAAATTGTTTCATAAACAGCCTATATAGAAAAGTATCTGTTAAGTCCGCCAATAGATCTAAAATGCCCGGATAAAAATACCATCCTAAACAACTCCTTTTCACTATTTCTTATACAGTTCCTCGACTTTTTCTAAAACAGCATTGATACATAGCAAATTCATATCAAAAGGTTTTTCTACTAATTCATTCTTAATTTGTTCATGCCACTCAAAGAGACTGTTCTCAAAGATGTTATTCTTATCATCTCCTTCATATTCTCCTATCCGTGTGTTAATTTCTTTCCAATCCAAGAATTCAATTGGACTAACCTTCCAATCCAAGAATTCATTTGGACTAACCTTGAAGATATTACAAAACATTAACAATTTATCAATACTTATTTCAACTATTCCCTTTTCATATCTAGAGACAAGGGACTCACTAACAGAAACCTTTTCACCAAGTTCATAGAGTGTCATGTCATTCTTTTTTCTTATTTCTCTTAGTTTTTTACCAAGAGTTTTACTTGCCACCATTTAAATATATACCTCCTTTGCATTAAACGAAACCGACAACAACTGCTGCCGGTTCAAAAACACTTATTTCTTGAATATTACTCTAATGTATTGAATCATAAGCCCCTCCTTAATTGAACGGAAGTTCTTCGTCAATTCCCTCAGGAATTGTCATGAATCCATCTCCATCTTCAGTGTTTGAAGCCGGACGTGAAGATTGTTTTGAATGGCTAGATTCACCTACAGAAGACTTGCTTTCTGCAAACTCAGCTTCTTCTACAACAATATCGGTAGTGTATACTTTAGCACCCTCTTTGTTTGTGTAGCTACCAGTTTGAATTCTACCAACGATAGCAATTTTTAACCCTTGCTTATAATATTTTTCCGCATGTTCAGCTAATTTTCCAAAGGCGACACAGCTGATAAAATCAGCATCTTGTTCGCCA
>JAEZKC010000031.1 GCA_023436205.1 Fibrobacterota bacterium | reverse complement strand
CAACAACAAATTTTTCCGGAGCCCTGAAGGGGCGGTGTCACGTTAGAAATAATTTTTCATTGCAATAGATTGCCTCGATAGAAGATCCTATCAGAGCCCCGCCTGTTAAGAAGGGGTTTCTCTTCCACTCGCCACGCTCGGGGGAAATAAGAATCCGGTGCTAAGAAGCACCGTTCTTAAAAACAATTGGGGTATTCCACCCCAAACCCCGAGTTCCTTTCTTTCCAGGGCCAAAGAAAGGAACCAAAGAACGCCCTGGGAGCCCCACACTGGCTATCTATTCAAGATTTTCGCCGAGGAGGGGCCATAATTCGCGGACTCAATGGCCCCGGAAAGAAGATCGGCGAAAATCTTGAATGCGCCAGTGACTGGGGCGAATCCGTCAATCGCAAGTGCGTTCCGGGGAGCTGACTTCGTTGCGCCCCCTGCGGGCATGGTTCCTTTGAACAGGGGGTTGAGAATCGGTGCTATATAGTTTATTAAAAGAATCTGGTGATCAATTATGATATTACGAAAATAAACATCTCTGTCCCGTAGGGACATAATATTTATAGGAAAATGCACCCCCGTAAAATCTCCTTGTCCCGTAGGGACAAAATAAACTCTTATTCGGGAAAACATTACCGTTGCAATATAAAGAAAATATGTCATCCCTACTTGTCCTTCGCACGAAGACGTGCTGCGGAAGGTAAGCGGGACGAGGAGAGGGTATTCGTTCGTTCGTGTGCTATAAATATGTAGTCCCTACGGGACCAGGATCTTCAACGGGGCCGTTTCATTTTAGGAACCTGATGTAGTTGCTACATAGATTATTAAAAGAAGCTGGTGATCAATTATGATATTACGAAATAAACATCCCTGTCCCGTAGGGACATAATATTTATAGAAAACGTACCCCCGAAAAGATCTCCTTGTCCCGTAGGGGCAAAATAGTCTCTTTTTAGAATTACATCCCTGCGACATATAAGATATCTCTACCCCACCCACTCTGCACACGTAGACGTGCTACTTATGGCATGCCCTGCAAGGAGAATTCATTCCTGTTATGGTGTACTATAATAATTTGATCTCTACGCAATCGGGAAATTGCAATCGCGTGTTTCTATTGTTGATCTCTATTTTTTTTCCTACCCAGCCTCATCCGTATTATAAATCCTACTCTTCCTTGATTTCTCTTCGTCGTATAATCAAAAAACCCCTTCTCTCACTTCCGCCCCACCTTTCCATTCTAAAAACTCCCCCCTCCCACACCTGCTCCACCAAAAACCATAGCCAAAGCCCACGCTTCACAACTGCGCCACCTTTTTCCCCATTGAAAATGTCTTTTTTCGCCCTCTTTATTTCGGAAATTTCTTTTTTTCAAAAAAAATATTTGCAAAACATCTTGCGCAGTTTGGGAATTATTTTATTTTACATTCAGTACCGTGAAGAACGACCAGTTACTTTTCCCTGTGTCTCTCTTCCAGCTGGTGTAAGGTTTTCTTTCCTGTAGTACTCTCAGACATTACCATTCTCAAATGTTCAAACAAACCCGGGACGGCCCGAAGACCGTACCCGATTATCACACATTTTTTGAAAGGGATCTGTCATGAAAGCCAAGTTACCCAAGGGGTTGCCTCCTGCAGAAGCGATCACCTTCTCCAATGAAGTGAGCGTGTCACTGTCAAAAGCACCTAGAGAAGATGTGATTATACATGAACTCAACGCCAAGCTTATCGAGTCTCTCCAGGTCGTGAGGGAATTGTCTGGGCAGAAGGCGGCGGTGCCAAACAGATTTGATTTCCGGACTGCCGATGACAACCGGGACAGACCCTTTATAAGCTTAAGAAACAACGTAAAGGAAAACAGCAAGCACCCCGATCCTCAGATCGCTGCGGCATCACAGGCCATCTATGATATAATACTTGAACACGGAGTGGATATCCACCGCAAGCCCTACGCCGCTGCCACTCACTACTACGATGCTCTTATTCTTGATCTGTCAAAACCCGAAATGGGTGCGCATCTTGATTCTCTCAAATTGACCAGTCTGTTCCATGAACTGGTTGAAAAGCAGAACACGTTTGTGGAGATGCGCTCAAGGAAAGTGGTCAGCAGCACCGAAGTGGTCGATCTGGAGAGCTTTAACAGAGAGATCGCAAAGATTCTGGTTATAACCGAAAATCTGATCAACGCCTTCAACGCTGCGGCAAGTATTAACAAGGAGTACCTACCACTTGTTCTAGAGGTGAATTCCATAGCCGAAAGCTTCATCACTTCGCTCAAGGCCAGGAAGACCCGCAAGGCCAATGAGAAGCGCAGTGAGGAGGAGAGCGAGAAGGCGGAAGGTGATAAGGTAGAAAATGACGAGGCAGAGCAGGCCTAGTCAGGGAGGCAGGGCCCCCGCGCGTTTGCTTCAGGTGCGCGCGGGGTATTTTTTGCATATCACGTTTGTCATTACCTATGCGTTAAGAAGCCTGCCAATATTAAATTATGCATAAATCGCAGATCAGAAGAATTTGCGATGGACGATGAGCGATGATCGAATAATGAATTTAAGAGAAGAGTGGTGTTTCGGTTCCGACAGTTCACAATTCGCAAATCGCCCATCGTAGGTCGTAGATCATTCCGAATTTGTAATTCGCAAATTTGATTGTTGAATGCGGATTGAAAGAACTCGGACCGTTCTAAGATGCCACCCCCGTTCCACTCACCCAGAGCGTAGGTCCGCCGGAGTCGAAGGGTAATCCTCTTGTCAACGGCGAAGACGCCTCTACTGTCACCAGCCCCATTTCCCGCTCTGGAATTCTATCGAAGATAGGCATCGGAGTTTGTCGATCACGAGAATCCGCACCCAGGGAAGGAATCCCTGGGCTGGGAGACGCAACCCCTTCGGGGTAAGGATGGTGGGTGTTGTTGGTTCGTGTGCTGTAAATATGTAGTCCCTACCTGTCCTTCGCCCGAAGACGTGCTACGGAAGGCAAACGGGACAAAGAAATCAATCACCCATATTTTCCTAACTTGGGGTTTTAGAAGATTACAGTTGGGGAGCTGGTGAACACTTATGATATTACGAAATAAAACTTCCCTGTCCCGTAGGGACATAATATTTGTAGAAAAACGCCCCCCCCCCGAAAAATTCTCCTTGTCCCGTAGGGACAACATATTTGAATCTACCGTTTCATTCGGCGCTCGATTCGGTTGTTTACGGCACCTATTCCGGTAATTGTTTCACCTGCTGCCGGTTATTCCCAGGAACAGGCCCCGGATATGTACGGGAATTACCTGTCGGATGTTTTCCGGTATCAGTGCCGGGCCGAAAGCAGAATGTGGAAAAAACTTTACAAATCTCCCCGCTCTGATTTATTTACAAGTTATCTTTCTGCAGGGAGCTGGTTCCCGAGTGATTCCTGAGACATCGTAACTTTCAGAATGGAAGTGCCTAGCCTTTGGTGATGAGGCTACTGATTTCGGGTTTCTTTGGAGAGAAAGACCTGGGGCCTAATAGACTGGTACCCAAGACATAAAGGAAGGCAAGAAGAAGTGAAGCAAGCAAGGGATTTTGAAGACCTTGAACATCTCATCGAGCATCTGAAGGCGAAGCCAGACATACTTGCCATTGCGCAGTATGGCTCAAGAGACTACAGCGACATGAGCCCTGGTGGAGATTTTGATGTCAATCTGGTGGTGAAAGACACCGTACCGACTCGTATCTGCGGAATGCATTTCCATGTGAAACAAGTGCCCGTGGATTGCGGCATCATTAAGGTTGGTGACCTCGAGAAGCGCGAGGTGCCTTCAGATTTTCACTGCACCCTTATCGACTCCCAAATTCTTTTTGACCGGACAGGTATGGTGACAGAGCTTCTGTCCGATGCCCGGAAGAACTGGAAGCTGAAGATAAAGCTTATGTCTGAAAGTGAACTTGCCTTTGAGCGCTTTATCAAGCAACATGTCGTGGACAAATTTGAGGGACGGGAGTATGAAGATGAAGTGTACACTTCGATTTTCCTCTGCGGTAACATCTTCTGGCTGCTTGAAGACTATATGAAGCTGCAGAAGTTGAATCCTTATGATTTCAAGGGGGCGCTGAGCTTCATGCGGACGCACAGTTTGGATACATATAAACTCTTTGAGCGCTTCATCAACAGTGCGGACCTTGCTGAAAAAATTTACATAACAAAAGCGCTGAACGAAGCGGTTTTTGCTGAAGCAGGAGGAGCTTGGAAACCGGACGAAGTCCTTTTCCACTATGCTAACTTTGATGACACCTATAGTGATGCAGAGAAGCAAACAGCATTGGAGCTTATCTTCTGAAAGGCGTAAGGGAGGAATAGAAATTAGTACAAAGTAAGTTATGAAGAATAGGGTTGCTCAGGGCTGCTGGAAGAATGATAAAGGGCCCAAGGAGCACTAACAATCGAAGCTTCTAGCAGAAGATAAAAACATGAAAGATATCAAAAATAGCATCGCATTCTGCATTGTACTTATCTTCACAATCGGTGAAGGGTATTCACAATCACTGGAGAGAGAAATTGAGAGGTATACAACATATCAAACGTTAGGATTAATTGGCTTTTGCGCTGGAGCAATTGTAACCGGAATAGGAATACAGAACTATACTTCCAAACCGATTCTGAAAGATT
Source organism: Fibrobacterota bacterium (assembly GCA_023436205.1). GTDB lineage: Bacteria > Fibrobacterota > Chitinivibrionia > Chitinivibrionales > Chitinispirillaceae > JAEZKC01. The sequence continues at coordinate 46,033 of JAEZKC010000031.1, read as the reverse complement.
ATGAATGGGAGGTATATCCCGGACAAAATGTGGAAACGACATTTGAAGATAGATCGAAAATTGATTTAGGTTACAAAGAAATGTGTATTGCAATACCGGTAACATTGATCTGTGCATATATGACAATTGATAGTGCTATAAGAATACACAAGTTGAAACGAAGGCTTACTTTGCAATACACAAATAATAAAGTGGAAGTATCGTATAATTTCTGAAGAAATGTGAATGACCCTACGCGGACTCGCTCGAAAGGTCCAGATGAGAAAAATATTTGAAGTTATTAGGAACCTTTTTTCTATTATCGGATTATTAAGCGTGCTTGGGCTCGCAGCATTTTTTCTTTTCTTGAATAAGCCATTTTTTGGAGATGCAACTAGTGAGTTTGCCAGGATTTCCTCTCCAAACAAGGAATATGAAATCGTCATTACAAAATATGAACCTACTTCATTCACGACCCCTGTATACAGTCTATTCATAGTGCCATATGGCGAAAAATATTCACCAAAAAGTGATTACTATGAATTTGACAATTTCCGCTCAATATCACTTTTAACAGAAGATGTAAGATGGGAAGATGACAGCACAATTATCATTAAGCGAAGCTCAAGAAGCAATGTTTACAATTTTGAACCTGAATATTATGACCCCAGGTATTGCACACCGAAGCATAAAGTTGAAGAATACAAAAAAATCGAAATAGAATTAGAGAATTATTAGGCAAAGTGGTTCAAGCCCATGGGAGAATAGTATGTACGGATTTCCTGAACCAAAAGTCCTGGCAGATATGGTGGATAAGAACCTTACGATGGTTTGCTGCAATGCGAACCAGCTTTATTTGCATTTTGATTCTGACATAGCCATAACTGTTAATAAGAATCGCTTTCAGATTGAGTTGGAGGAGAAATCATTTGAGATCGGTATACCGATAGACAATCTATTAGTATTCAAGTTGATCGAAAAACGAGTTGTGAAAGTTGATGTGAATTCAGAAAAGACACTTTGTACAATACACTTCGAAAATGATGCCAAGGTAATTCTCGAAGATGATAAACAATATGAATCATTTGTAATTACTATCAATCAAAAGGAGATAATAGTTTGAATGACAGGCAACGCCCGAAAATATTGGAAAGAGCTGCGGGGTTGATGGCTTTAAAGGGCCACTTGAGAGCATTCGTTTTCATTATCTCAATTTCAGGTTTTCTTTCTGTCTTCCTCCACTGTGGTCCATCTCCGGTCTCTGCCGAAAAAACCATTCTGGAGGGAGTTTGGCACAAGGTGGATACCTTATGCGACAATCAGGTCGACAGGATGATTCGGTTTGAGAGAGATAGATATCTTCACTACCGCTACGCCTTTAGTTGTACTGATACTTCCAACGGGCAGTATCTTCACATGCATATTAACCAGTTTGTTGAAAGAGGAACCTTTGAGCTGCATGATGGTACTTTGACCATGAAGCATGAAAAAGGTGAAGAGAAATACAACTACTCTCTTTCAACTGACGCCGATTCACTTTTCCTGCAGGATGTCGTTTACGGTACGAACCTGGTCTTTACAAGCTATGCAGGTGATTTTTACGGGGTTGATGATCGGATTATAGGGGAGTAGGGTTTTGTGGGTTGGTCGTTCTCTAAATGCAAGTGTGTTAATCACGATTACCGCAATTACAATGCTGCCCCGTTCCGCTCACCCAGAGCGTAGGTCCGCCGGAGTCGAAGGGTAATCCTTATTGTTAACGGCGAAGACGCCTCATATGACACCAGCCCCATCTCCCGCTCTGGAATTCCATCGAAGATAGGCATCGGAGTTTGTCAAACACGAGTACCCCAGGGAAGGAATCCACGGGCTGGGAGATACAACCCCTTCGGGGTAAGGAAAGCGGGTGTTGTTGGTTCGTGTGCTATAAATATGTAGTTCCTACCTGTCCTCCGCACGAAGATGTGCTACGGAAGGCAAACGGGACCAGGAAATCAATCACCCACATTTTCATAACTTGGGGCTTTAGAGATTACAGATGGGAGCTGGTGATCATCTATGATATTCCGAAATAAAAAATTCCCTGTCCCGTAGGGACATAATATTTATAGAAAATTGTACCTCCGAAAAGGTTTCCTTGTCCGTAGGGACAAAATATTGTGAATTCTATTTAATTCGACGCTCCGGTTCTTGTCGCTTACGGCACCGGATCCGGTAATTGTCTCGAATACTGTCGATTAGACTCAGGACCAAGGGACAAAGTCAAATGAACCAGTATATTTCTGACAAAAAAGAAGTGACTGGAAAATTGTTACCAGAAGGCCTCTCCGATACCTTTTAAGGGCGGCACTTGCAGATGACCTGGAGATTCTCGACTATTACCCGGAAAAAATGTCTTCTGGATACCAAAAACAGCTCGCTACTCCATCCTTTGGTAGAACTGCCGCTCAGCCGATCCCTGCCGATCCGCCGTTCTCCCGATCAAAACCAGTTTTTTCCGGGATTTCCGGGGTGGTTCGGGTGAAAACCCAAATAAAAATATCTATCCCCTTTACAACCCTATTTCCTGTTATTTATTTGTATATAGCATATATCACCTCCTCTTCAGGATAGGGAGCTGGTTCCCAAGTGATTTCCTCTGCATTGCGGATCTCGGAAAGGAAGCCGGGTGGGCCTGTCGGGTGGGGTTTCGCTATTGGGGCCTTTTCCGAAGATAATCCCGGAGCATCCGTGCGGATCGTTTTTTTAGGATGGAGCCATTTAGAAGAGCAATATCTCAGAAAAGAGCTACAAAGCAGATTGAAGTTGCGGGGTTGAAGTGTTAAAATGGCAGGTGGGTTATTTATAAGTCCGGTATGACTGCAAAAAAGGTTCCTGGATCAGGCTGGGGATTAGGGGAAGAGTAAGACAAAAACGTGCTTAGGCGGCTCACGGGTGTATAACAGAGTCGAAGCCCAATGATGTTTTTGGGTACAGGAAATTGGATTCTTGAAACAAGATCGAAAAAAATAAGGAGAACTGAATAATGAAGAAACTGTTTCTGACCTCATCATTTGCCGATGTGGCAAAATTTCTCCCCGGTTTCACAAACGAAGAATGCTCCAGTAAAACGGTAACGTTCATTCCTACTGCAAGCACAGTTGAGAAGGTAAACTTTTTTGTGGGAAGCGCTCGAAAAGCTTTTAAGAAGCTTGGTTTAACCATAGATGAATTGGATATTGCGAACGCATCAAAAGAAGAGATTGTGACAAAACTGAGTAATAATGACTATATTTACATATCGGGTGGCAATACATTCTACTTACTGCAAGAGTTGAAAAGAACAGGCGCAGATCGGGTTATCACTGATCAGATCAATAGCGGTAAGATATACATTGGAGAATCTGCCGGTTCAATGGTCCTTTCTCCGAATATTGAATATGTTAAACAAATGGACGACTGCACGAAAGCACCGGAGTTAAAGAGTAATGATGCTTTAGCAATAGTAGAGTTCTATCCGCTACCACACCATACAAATTTCCCCTTTAAAAAAATTGTGGAGAAGATCTTAAAGGAGTACGAAACCAAATTGGATCTGCGCCCCATGAATAACAAGCAAGCTCTAGCTGTTTGTGGCGATCAAATTGAACTTATTGAATAATCTTGAGATCTGGAGAGCACACCACCTGGAAAATGGCTGCGACGAATATGGCGATCCGCGGAATTGATTTCAATTTCAGGAAAAAGAACGCCGACTCCTTCCTCGATGACCAGCACCCAAATTTGCGGGCAGACTTTGTGATGGCCAACCCGTCCTTTAGGAGGGTAAAGCTCGGAATTTAAATGCAAAGGAAAATCTAAAATGGAAAGAGTTGAAGTAGCAACGTTTGACTGGATTAATGAGGCTGAACTGGTACGTATATTCTTAGAGGATAATGATATAGAAGTTGAGATTGTAGACAGTCAGATTGCGGCTGCATATCCCTTATTGGCGAATGCAGTTGGGGGAATAAAACTCAAAGTTAAAAAAGAAGATGCTGAAAGAGCGACTGATTTGCTAATAAATTACGAAAAGGAAATGAAAGAAAAGCACAAATTATGGTGCCCAAACTGTGAATCAGAAGATGTAGAGAAGATTGAATTACATGGATTATTGAAATTTTTGTCAATTCTGACAATGGGTATCGTTTCTATGGTAGCATCAAAATCGTTTCTTTGTAAAAAATGTGGTCATAAGTGGAGATGAAGAGGAGTCTTCAAATCCAATGATATCTGCATGGAATAATCCGGAATGAAAATCTTCACGCGCCTTACATAGCCGATAATGAGATAACCCCCGGTGTCAACTCCGGAAGTCCCCTTCAGGGGATTTAGGGGTTCTGGGGTGTTGGACCGGGCCGGATTTAGGACTCAAGTTTCCCCGCCCATAATTGAGCAAAACCTATATTATCACATGTAATCGCTGTTTTTAAAATCATCCCAAACTCACTCAAAGAGGCCTCCACCAATGTTCTACCACAGTGACCTGGAAAACTACGAAGAAATTTTAACCGGAATCAAAATCAAGACGCTGGCCTACGGGGAAAAGAGTCTGCTCTCTGAATTCAGAATGGTAAAGGGAAGCGTTCTGCCCGCCCATTCACACCCTTACGAGCAGACTGGCTATTTAGTCGAAGGAAGGCTGCGGCTAAGGATCGGTGACGACGTCCAGGATTTGGAAAAGGGGAGCTCCTGGTGCATTAAGGATAATGTCATCCACAGTGCCGAGATTCTGGAGGACTCAGTGGCAATCGAGGTGTTTTCTCCTGTGCGGGAGGATTATGTGAGGTTTAAGAAGTAGGGGATTGGTTTATGGCAGCTTAACAGTATTCTGTTTTCATTGTTGTATTAATCCCTCGCGACCCAAAAAAGGCAAAGGCAATGATTAAAAAATGTGCAGCGCTGTTGTTATTATTCCTTGCAAATCTTTGTGCGTCTAACGAATTTACCCGATTCAAAGGTAATTTGCACCTGACTTGTGCAGATAGTTTTCCAGCTTTTGATACCTCCATTATTGCAAAAATCGCGAGCAATTTAGGAATGGAGAAAATGGACAAATTTAATCCTGAGTTCAAAGTAGCATACAGGAATGCAAAGCACAGGTTGTTTATAGGATATGCTGAAGTAAAAACAGATCGGAGATATTTGCACCCAGCCTTGAGAAATCTTGGTGATAAATGTTTTACGGGGGAGGACTCAATCTTACTTAGTGGATTTCGCGTGTACATTCCTGATTCAAAGAGAGTGAAGAATAATTTTTTTGAATTTGTCATTTCTGCCTATGAACAGGAGCGTAACCCGTCAATAACAAATGCAGAAGGAAACTTTCTGGTTCTCCCGGAAAAACCTGAGGGAAAAGTGATCCAGTACAGTTGGATTAGCCCGGGTTATGCCATGAAATATGTGTATGATTTTAATCCCTTTTCAACTCTCAATCCTGTTTTACAGTATAGTTACCACTTGATAGATGCATTTGCGGTTGCTAATATGATTTACGGACCTGTTTTTGGAAAATCAACTAAAGATAAGTTGTTATTCCCAGGATTCGGTCTTGTGCTCCTGGCAGAAGTTCGCCTTTTAGCGAGTTTTGAATTAAGAAAGGAAGTCAACAGGTACAACCTTATAAGAACCAGTCCATACAGAGTTCCAAATACAGTTAAATATCATGGGTGCAGGTAGAAGTTTCCCGCCCTTTCAGGGTTCCGGAAAATGTGTCATTAATTCGTGACCCCAGAAACCTATATATCACCAATTGAGAATGCTTTTCTGAAAAAAAAATTCTCTTATACTGCGAAAAGGTTCCAGATACAATTGACACACTACCGATTCTCAACCCCAGTTTGAAGGAACCATGCCTCGCAGGGGGCGCAACGAAGTCAGCTCCCCGGTAATAGTCGCGATTGACGGATCCGCCCCAGTCACTGGCGGATTCAAGATTTCCGCCGATCTTATTTCCGGGGCCATTGAGTCTTCGAAATATGGCCCCTCCTCGGCGGAAATCTTGAATAGATAGCCAGTGTGGGGCTCACAGGGCGTTTTTTGCTTCCTTTTTTTGGCCCCGGAAAAAAAGGAGGTCGGGGTTTGGGGTGGATAACCCCAAATGTTTTTAAGAACGGTGCTTCTTAGCACCGGATTCCTAGTTCCTATTGAGAACTCCTTTGCATTAACCGAATACCATGAACATCCCGCTCTTTCAGGGTTCCGGAAAAAATATTCCGGCTCGTCAACTATCTTCCCCCTTTACAACCCTGCCCCAACCATTATACATTATATATAGTAATTGCGTTCTCTTCCTCACAGCCGACACTTTAGGTGCTTTCCGCCACATCTCCATTTTTCGGACCGGCGGAAGAACGCCCTGGTAGCATGGTAAGAGAGATTACGGGCGCGCGGCAAGACAGACCAATAAGCGTCCAGGAGGAATTAAAACATGAGAACAAAAGCCTTTCTTTTAGTAATCGCCACTGTTTTCCAGGCCATCTCCTGCACTGCATTTTTAATGAACCAGGGCGGCCGGTTTTATGTAGGGAAAAATTATGACTGGCAAGTTGAATCAGGGCTGATAATCCAGAATAAGCGGAATATTGAAAAAACCGCCTTCGGAGTGAAAAATCCCGCAAAATGGGTTTCAAAATATGGAAGCATCTCCTTTTGCCAGTACGGCCATGATTTCCCGTGTGGCGGTATGAATGAACAGGGGTTAGTCATCGAAGTGCTGTGGCTTGATGAGTCAGTTTATGAGGAAAAAAACAGCAGTGAAATAGACAATATGCAGTGGGTTCAGTTTCAACTTGATAATTCAGCTACCGTTTCTGATGTACTTTTAAATGACTCTCTTGTATGCATCCGCCCCATTTCTCCAACAGCGGTTCATTATTTCGTTGCGGACAAAAGCGGAAGGGCCGCTGTCATCGAGTTTATAAATGGTGAGAAAAAGGTTTATTCGCATATTGATAACAGCCTTATGGTGCCGGTACTGACCAATACGCCGTTTGATGAATCGGTACAGATGATCAAACAATCAAAGGCTTTCGGCGGATTATTGGAAGTTTCAGAGGGGGAAGGATCAGTCTCCCAATTCATCCGCGCCGGGGCAATGATTTCTGAAACCAAGGTATCAGAAGAACCCATTGACAGAGCATTCAGCATCCTGGAATCATCAAAGATCTCAAGGCTTACAGCATGGAGTATCGTTTATGACCTTGAAAACAGTAATATTTACTACTGCACGAAGTCAAAAAAGGCAAGAAAGCTGATAAGCATGAAGGAAATCAATTTCGACTGCAGCTCCCCGGCATACTGCATAGATATAGTGAATGGTTACAAGGGAAGAATTGATAAGAATTTCTATCAGTTTACTACAGATGTTAATCATGAGAATGTATCGAAGGCAATCAAGCGTACACCTTTTTTGAAATCCATGCAGAATGATTTTATTCGGGCAATCTCATATTATCCTCAGGAAATGAAATGTGCAGAAGGCTCGCTTAGGCCGGTCGTGCGCTGAACAGGGGAGAGGCGGGGTAAGCTTTTACATTTCGCGCCTTCAGCGCAGGGTCCTCTTTGTATTCGGAGGTATTAAATTATGACAAGAGGCAATTGACACAATACCGATTCTAAACCCCCTGTTCAAAGGAATCATGCCCCGCAGGGAGCGCAACGAAGTCAGCTCCCCGGTAGTAATCACGATTGACGGATCCGCCCCGATTCACTGGCGGATTCAAGATTTACGCCGATCTTCTCCGGTCCGTCGAGTCCGCGAGGTACGGACCTATCCTCGGTGGAAATCTTGAATAGATAGCCAGTGTGGGGCTCTTAGGGCGTTTTTGCCAACTTTTTTGGCCCTGGAAAAAAGTTGGTCGGGGTTTGGGGTGGATAACCCCAAGTGTTTTTAAGAACGGTGCTTCTTAGCACCGGATTCTTAGTTCTTACGTATGAACATCCCGCTCTTTCAGAGCTTAAAACACGATCTCACATTAACCCGGGGCTGCGCGGAAGACCGCTGACCCCGGGCTGTCACATTCCGCGCTTTCAGCGCTGGGCTGTTTGTAAATTGAATCTATGTCTCTTAGTGCGCTAAAGACAAACAGAAAAAATGATAACCGAGAATATCAAAAAAAAGAGTACCATCTATTGACAAACTACCGATTCTCAACCCCCGGATCAAAGGAACCATACCCGCAGGAGCGCAACGAAGTCAGCTCCCCGGTAGCACTTACGATTGACGGATCCGCCCCGATTCACTGGCGGATTCGGAATTCCGCCGGTCTTCTTCCGGGCCGTCGAGTCCGCGAGGTACGGCCCTGTCCCCGGCGGAATTTCGAATAGATAGCCAGTGTGGGGCTCTTAGGGCGTTTTTGCCAACTTTTTTGGCCCTGGAAAAAAGTTGGTCGGGGTTTGGGGTGGATAACCCCAAGTGTTTTAAGAACGGTGCTTCTTAGCACCGGATTCTTATTCCTATTCCAAATATATTTCCAGAGCGGAAGAGTGACAACAGGACATACGCCCGAGCGTAGCGGGAGGAAGAGAAACAGGCGGGGCTCTGATAGAATCCTCTATCGTGGCAATCTATTGCAATAAAAAATTATTACTAACGTGACACCGCCCTTTCAGGGCTCCGGGAAAAATGTTTTTTGTTTCGTCAACCCAGGGCGACGCGGAAGACCCGCCTTCGTTTTCGGCGGATCTCAAACTACGGTGGGCAAACCGCCTGCCCTGGGCTAGTATGACACCGCGCCATCAGCACTAGACCGTCTTGTTCTGTAATTTTATGTCAATAATCGATGCTGTGTGAGAGCGCGCCCATCCTGACGGATTGGGCTACTGCCTGAAGTGCTTCGTGTGGTAATATTCAGGATTACCTTTCGACTCCGGCGGACCTACGCTCAAGGTGAGCGGAGCGGGGCGGCATCGTATAACAAATCAGGTACCGTTTTATATTCGTGCAGTCATGTCGTCGGTGAAGTCGTGTTGTCTATTCAGGATTATCCCTTCTACTCCGGCAGACCTACGCTTCCTACGCTCGGAATCAAAGGACAGGCAAGGTGAGCGGAACGGACGGTATTAATCATCATTGCCTGTTGTTGATTGAGTTTGAGCCTTTCCCCAGACCACGCGTATTCCACCCCCACCGCCCAATCCCAGTGCTGCGGGAGGAAGCAGACCAATTCTGGGTGCCAACTCTGCGAAAAAGGAGATCGGAAGCCGGTCTGAAAATGATTGATATCCTATTGGAAAGCGCGCACCCAGAAACCAGTCTCCGCCGGCTCTGACCGTAGCTCCTGCGCCTATATAGACATGATTGCCGAATAAGCGGAACGGGTGAATGAGATAATCTGCATAGATCCCCAACGTCCCCTGTCCGAAGTTCCACGCCAAAGCCGCATCTGCGGCAAACCTTTGGTCAAACCAATATTTTGCGCTCAGTCCGGTAGGCTCGCCCAGAAGCACCCCCAGTTCATACCGGGGAATCTGTTCATCCTGTGCAGCTGAATACGAATGGAACAGAATAATGCTCATTACTGCTGTAAATATGAATTTTTCCATGCAACTCCTCTCCTTCTGCACAAGCGGGAACCAGCTATATGAGAAGTAACATCAAGACCTATACCATCCGGGAGGGTCTGTCGAATATCCTTGCGGCAAGCAAATGAAGGTAGCCACTATCGCAACCGAAAGGACAATCCGGTTCAACGCAAAACCCGGATCATTCATGAATACATCTGCCGCTGTCTGGACTGCAAGCATTTGTAAATGATTGCCCAATTTATCGTGTTTGGATGCTTAAGACTTAAATAACCGGGCAGCGCGACTACCTTTTTTATTGCCAGGCTTACAACACACAGTATATTATGATTATCACAGCTAATCGAGGTGACATCTGATGCCAACAATATCAATGTTTTATGGAATTATAATTGCCCTGTTTTACCGTGACAATGTTCAGCATAATAAAGCTCACATTCATGCACGTTACCAGGGATTCAAGGCTTCAATTTCATTGAAGATGGCACAGTTTTGGAAGGTGAACTTCCTCCAAAGCAGTTACGGATGGTTCAAGTGTGGGTAGATATCCATAAAGACGAATTGTTGGCTGACTGGGAGCTTGCGGTGAATGGTGAGGAGCCATTTAGAATTGATCCACTTAAGTAAGGATTTTTGCATGTTATTGGATATTATCTCTGTGGAAGTGCTAAAGGATTATCAATTGTTGCTCACCTTTGAAAATGGTGAGGTCCGTGAATTTGATATGAACCGCTATCTTGACCTGAAACCATATACAGTTCTTAAAAATGAGCCTTTATTTCATCGGGCAAAGATTGAAAATGGAACAGTGGTCTGGCCAGGGGAAATCGATATGGCTCCTGAAAATCTTTATGCGGAATCCAAATTTATCAAGTTAATCAACCTGGACAAATCTAAGCTTGCCTAGAACACTTTCCTAAAATCGTGGTTGACAGACTCCGATGCCTATCTTCGATAGAACTCCAGAGCGGGAGAATGGTGCTGGTGGCCTGTGAGGCGTCTTCGCCGTTAACAAGGAAAATGTAAAACTTTCGGGATTAAAACACAGTTTTCGATGTGTGAGTGAGCGCCCATCCTTACTAATTGGCTACTGCATCCAGAATAATTGATTCCTTTCTACACGTAATGTATTTACACCATGATGATTACCATGCCAGAAACTATTGCCTACATAGAAAAGAGAATGGCTATGAATATAAAGAGTTCGGATCAGATTAAGAGAATGCGGGATGCCGGCCTTCTTCTGTGGGAAACACATCAAGGTGCAAGGGCATTGGTTGGTGCAGGAGTTACGACAAAGGAGATTGACGCTGCGGTTGAAGCTTTTATCAAAGGTAAAAATGCAGTGCCGCTCTTTAAAGGGGTACCATCACATGTCGCCGGGATATCACCATTTCCGGCATCTGCCTGCATATCCATTAACGAGGAGGTAGTTCACGGAATCCCCTCTGAGCGCAGACTGGTGTCCGGAGACATTGTCAGTATAGATATAGGAGTGCAGTATAAAGGCTGGAGTGCTGATGCTGCAGTAACGTATCCTGTAGGTGAAGTGAAATCCGAAGAGGTGAAAAGGCTGTTGCAGGTGACTGAAAATTGCCTTAAGATGGATATCGAGCTACTGAAGACAAAATCAAGATGGAGTAAAGTTGTAAAGCATTCATCCGGTTTTGTACATCAGGCTGGCTTCTCAATTATTGAAGAATTGGTGGGTCATGCTATAGGGCGGGAAATGCATGAGTCTCCGCAAGTCCCAAACCATGTTCCTGATCCGGCAACTGATTTCAAAATCAGAGTGGGGATGGTTCTGGCAATAGAGCCCATGATTAACATGGGCAAAAAGGGGATTTTGCTGATGGAAGACGGATGGACTTATATTACAGAGGATAATCTGCCGAGTGCGCATTTTGAGCACACCGTAGCCATAACTGAAAACGGTCCTGAAGTCTTGACATGTGGCCCCAACGGTGAAGGATGGGCAATGTAGGATTTGAATATAGCAGACCGGATGGATGATAACAGGGTCAGCACGTCTGTCTTTCGGGTGACACTGCCTTAGGTTGTTATCTGATTCCTCAAAGTGTCGCCTTGATGGCCGATAGTATAATATTTACAGGTTATGTATTTAGATTGTCCGGATTTTCCTTAGGATGACTTTTTCAAGATGCATACGTTAAGAAAGATAACGATTTTTACATTTGTCCTCTTTGTTTCAGCATACGGGAAAAGCGCTTATGATTTTCCTCAAAAATTATCTATCAATATTGAAGACGCTGACAGTAGTTATCTGTACAATTTTGAAAGTAGGGATTCTTTAAATTCGGCGATTCAAAAATTCCAGGGAAGCTTTATAAAGTATGGTACAGAAATAAATTTTAGAAAACATAGTCGGGTCATCTTCCGCTACCGTGATCCCAGGATACTTCCAATAATCCGGTTGATAGCAACGGATACGACTATAATTCCACTGTACCGAGTGGCAGCGATAAATGTGTTAGGAACAATGGAAGACACCATTTCCATTCCGCTTCTCACGTCGCTTATCAATGACAATAATCCGGTCATTTCTGAGGTAGCAATTAACGCGTTGGGGAAATGCGGTAATAAAAACGAAGTACGCATTTTAACAAAACTGCTTAAAAGTGAGAATAACGGTTATCTGAAGACTACAATGGAAGCTGCAATACGAAGAATAAATGGAATCTCCCCGGCTCCATTCGAAAAACCTTTTTTCCTTGATACTGTTTCGGGTTTTATAATGACATCATTCTTTTTTAACCCTACAACAATGGGAAATGCAGCTACCACCTTTGGAGCGGAGTATGGAAATATTATCATTCAAAGCAGATCTGGCGGTCATTGCGTATTTCCTCATCAGCAATACAAAATGAACCCGGCTACAATATTCAATTCCCGAACATACGCTTTTCAACCTGTCAATGATGGTTTATATCATGTCGGAGAAGACAGCGGGTTTTTCCTTGAGGGTTTACCGGTTCACTCCATCGCAGATGGTGTCGTAACAGGAATACGTTATGAGCAGTCATGGGGTTTTATGGTTACAGTAGAATCGAATTTGAAGATGAGCAATACAATAACGGCCATTTACGGTCATCTCTCTAAATTTATTGATGTCGAAGTTGGCCAGAAGGTCAACACGGGTGACAAAATCGGAGATATCGCCTCACCGGAAAGTGTAGAAAATGGTGGGTATTTTTCACACCTTCATTGGGGAGTGGCAAAAGGCGGGCATACAGTTGCAAAAAAATATGGCTACGACCGTGATACTTCCAACTATTTTGATCCATATGAGTTGATTATTAGAGAAAATCGTAACGAGAACGTGGATTATAAAAGGGTGATTTTCAAGTAGGCTTTAGAGGAATGTTTCTATATAGGCCCGAGCCCCTTCCCCTACTAGGAAGAAAATGTTAGCTAAATTCCCTTTAGTAATGAAAGCTACCAACGTTTTACTGTGAGGAATTGTCAGGAGAAATTTTCAACTATGAAAAAATTGAGTATATCTCTATTTCTTCTGCTAATATTTCTTTCAATTGTACAAAGTGATACTCTCAAAGTTAACCCAAATAAGCACTTTCTTATTCATCAGCCTGTACAATGGGATAGCACAACATTTCAACATCATGTATGTGTTTTTACTCTTGACAGCACCCATATTGTTTTTGATTCCACTTTTTTTTCAGGTCCTGGTATTTTTAGTCTTTGGATGGATGATGTAAATTTTGATAACAATAATGAGTTGATAATACAAGAAGGTTGTGGGGCACACGGAGATAATTGCATAGGGTACTATTATTTCTATAATGATAGTCTGAATAGATTCATAGAAGATACAATTTATCGAGAACTAGGAACTAATGCACAGATTGATCCTGAGAAAAAGGAAATTATCACAGGCTGGAATTTCTATGGTGGAGATAATCACTATACAACATTTAAATATGTTATCTCGGAAAATAAACCCAAGTTGACTGAAACTGAGGAAGCATATACTGATTCTTCAGGTAACATAAGAAAAAAAATATGTAAAATAGATTCAAGTAAAAACGAGATGAACTGTGATTCAATACTGATAAGAAATGAACAAGATGAAAATGATTAGACAGTCCTCCTCAGGAAAAATCCGGACAGCTGATAACAGTGAGAAAGCGCCCATCCCGACCTTCTGTATCCTTTTAACGCTTACTGCTATACTCTCATTTTAAATGAGCAATCGACGGGTCCTCAGGTAATAACGTAGTCCACCATTTTGTTTCTTCCTAAATTCGTTATTGACAGACTCCGATGCCTATCTTCGATGGATTTCCAGAGCGGGAGATGGTGTTGGTGGCCTGTGAGGCGTCTTCGCCGTTAATAGTAGGATTACCTTTCGGCTTCGGCGGACCTACGCTCAAGGTGAGCGGAACGGGGGCAGCATCATACAACGGATCTGATCCCTTTTCTTAGTCTTGAAGTCATGCCGTCGTGAAGTCGGGTCGTCTCTTCAGATTACCTTTCGGCTCCGGAAGACCTACGCTTCCTACGATCGGAATCGAAGGGCAGGCTGGGTGAGCGAAGCGGGGCGGTTTATCGTTTGACGGTATGAGGCGGACTGCCGAAGCAGCCCGCCCGCGACTACAGCAGTTACTCCTCTAAAGTGAGCTGTAAATTATCAAACCTTGCAGTACCCGTTGTAGTATTTCCCCAGTAACCCAAGCGGCAGCCGATTACCACCTCACCAGATTCAGGAGCCTGGAATCTGAACGAAACTTGCTGCCAGTCAAAAGTACCCGTCAAGCCATCTTCTGAGTGGGTCCAGGTATCCATTACACATAACGATGCTCCGATTGTTCCATTATCAACGTTGACAATAGAATCGCCTTTCACCCAGCCGCTGAGTACGTACCAGGCACTCGGCACCAGACCTGAAATGCTTTGTGTCCACCGGGAGTCATTAGCTCCCGTATTTGTGATTCGTATACAGCGGGTACCATCAACGCCGGAACCTTCATCCCAGTTCATGACAGCATCTTCAGGAAGCCAGGGGTCTGCTGTCCATATGGATGGTGAAGAACCGGTTCCGTTTTCGAATGCCCCATTATTGAGACCAGGGCCGAATTCACCTTCATCGACAAGACGGATAAGAGTGAAATAGAGATCCCCACTGGTAAGATTGCCGGCGTTTCCGCTGTTAAGAGTAAATGTCAGAGCGGAACGATCGCCTGTCTGAATAGTGGCGCTTGAATATTGGAAATCAGGTCCTGTGGCAGTAGGTACATTGATTGTAACATCAAGATCCTCTACCCTTACAGAGGCACTGGCTCTGTTGGCAGAAAGATTGTTCAATGACCAGAATGATATGCGATAGCGATGATTCGGCTTCACCGCTACAGTCTGGCTGAGATTAGCCCACGAGTCGTTTGTGGTAAGCGGTATTGCGCGCACTCCGTAGGGAGTATAATAAGGGTCACTTGCATTAAACCCGGTGCTTCCACTTCCCTGAACGGTCCATCCCTGAACACTTTCGAGTAGAGGGTTTCTGAATTGTGACACGTAAACAGTGAACTCCAGCTCAGTGCTGTTGTTGTGACTATCTGTAACCCGGGCCACAATAGTATCGGAAGTACCGACCAGTTCGGCCGAGGGTGTCCAGGTGAGGGTGCGTCCGTCAAAAACTGCTCCGGAGGGAAGGTCAGTTAAAGTGATAGTTACCTGATCGTTTTCGGGATCCTGAGCAAAAATATTCAAACTGAACACCTGGCCTGCGGTTGCATCATGAGAATACAATCGCGTGGTGAACATTGGAGCTTTATTTGGAAGCTCGCGAGCATAGGTGAGTAGAGGATCACCATGAAGAATCCCCTTCGGCCTGCCACCATCTGTACGGCCAATGAAATTTATGAAAGCTTCTCCGATTGGTAGCCCTGCGTTGAGATCATCATAGTACGCTGTATCCATCCAGGTACCCCATCCACCAGTACTGCCCGTTACATTGAGAGCAAAATCGTTATGAAAGATGTAGGTTTCACCGAAATTTACCACGTTGAACTTTGCCGCATAGCAGCCGAAAATGTTAATCTGATGTATTCTGGCCTGAGATGT
Source organism: Fibrobacterota bacterium (assembly GCA_023436205.1). Lineage (GTDB taxonomy): Bacteria > Fibrobacterota > Chitinivibrionia > Chitinivibrionales > Chitinispirillaceae > JAEZKC01. Next base: position 30,412 of record JAEZKC010000031.1, on the reverse strand, counting down.
TTTGACATCGTCGAGCGAATAGCCTATAAAGGATCTAACTTCATCTTTCCATGAATGAAGCACGTGGCCGTCGTTTCCGGAATGAGTGATGATCTGGGCGTGAGTAAATCCCTTACGCATCTCCTCAGCTACTCTTTCGGGAAACAGGAGCGTGTATCCGGCAAGGACATTGATCTGGCCAGTCGCATCCTGAACATTGATAGGTGGAGTTACTCCTCCGGAATAGCAGTCGTTTATCATGTAAAGAGATCTGTTCTGCTCTTCCTGGGTGAGAATACTGCCATTTACCCGGTAATTGTGGATCTTCTGAAAATAAGCACTGATAAGATTAGCCTGCTCTGTAAGCGATACAATTGTCGTATCAAGGCTAATACGACCATACATTAGCTCTGGCATTGGTGAAGGATTATCCGGATTGGCAGGATTTTCTAAATCGGCATCCCAGTGGTCGCGAAGCCACACAGAATGATAGGTTTCGTATATCCCGTTTGTGTCAAGATCGACCCATTCATCCATATCAGCATAATACAGATCTGTTGGATCCTGATTATAATTGGGATTCGATTCTCTTTCGTGATAACGCCAGTAAGCGGTTGGGATGTCACGCGGGGATCCAACGATGACAAAGCCTCGTAGTCCCCTGTCAAAGTAGCCGCTAATGATATTTTTTAGGTTGACCTCCGAAGGGCATACAAAGTCAGCATATGAATCCTGAACTCTATTCACAGTGATTACTTCGCTGGTCCATCCATCCGCAAGAATATCCTGCTGGTATTGAGAAATATCGGATGCGATGTTTCCTGTACGGTACAATGGGCTGCTTGCAATTATCAGAAATTCCGGACCGTTTGCATCCATTGTATGGGCAGCAACAACCGGACTGTACGATGAATATCCGATTTGGTTAAATGCCCTTACTCTGAAATTGTAAAGCGTTCCGGCCTTAAGGCCTGTACTGCTGAAGGTTGTAGTGTTTTGGGAAACAGTAGCGATCTGCCTGTATTCTGTTTCTCCCAGATAGTCCCTGCATTCTATACTGAAACCATCTTCATTGGATGAGTTGTCAACCCAGGTCAGATTGATCTGTGAACTTGAAACCGGATCAAGGACAAGATTTGTTGGTGCTGATGGTACCGACGAGGTTTTTTCAGTCCATTGAATACTGTTGAAATCAAGATAGTCATTCCATTCTGTTGTATAGCCGTAACCAATTTTTCCAGAACTCAATGAAGCATCTGTAACAGTGCCCCTAAGAACGTTATCAAGATAAATTCTGAACGTACTACCCAGCATTTCAACCTTTAAGGTGTAATTAGTTCCCAACGGGAAATTCTGTGCAACAGTAATGGCTGAAGGACTGTAAGCGTCAAGGGAATTTTTGACGAATTTGATGAAGTTGCTATACTGGTTTCCCGGTAAGACAGAAATGAAGTAGAATGAGCTTTGAGAGCTCCACCTGAAGACTATTCCTCCCTTGTGGCCGTTCCACTGATCGGAAGTAACGTTTACTTCCAGCGTACCATCGGCGTTGCATGAGTTGGAATTAATAAGAAATCCCTGGTTGTTTGATCCCGTTAATGTGGTTGCGGCGGATCCTGTTTCCTGCCATTGACGTCCACCTTGGATTGCCCATCCAGAGAGAGAGCCGTCATTATGATCATCTGAAAACGAGGCTGCATTAGTTAAACCACACAGGCATAGTCCTGCAATCAGCCCCATTGCCCCTCTTCTCACACGTGTTGGATTCATATAAGTCCTTTGGTTGAAGTGTAACACGAATGCGATTTTCCAGACGGGTATTATGCAAATGTTTTGCCAAAGTTAAAAAACATTTGCAACTATTAAATATTCAAGAGCTTATACCGGTTCACTCTTTTTTATATCAATTCATTTGATTATGCAGAATGCATGACTAACATTAGCACGAATGCCCGTTTTTCGTTTGCCATCTTGAAAACCCTTCTATGTAGTATTCATAATTATGATTTTTGCATAGGCTCGCCGGTCTACTCCATGGCCTAGTCATTCAATAATGCAAACAGCAAATATTACAATTTGAAAAGCTTATACACTTGAAAATGATGCAGCGGTTTAGTATTTCTATAGCGGACTGAACGCCAGGTTCTTTTTAAACCATAAACTTAGTTTATCGCGAGTCTTGTTTTGGAACGAGTCAGCATTCGAAAAAAGATGTATTCCCTTGTCCTGCATATTCTCAGTGTTACTTTGGGAGTATCCATCGTTACCGCAACCATAATTCTGACCGTGCTTTGTCACAGAGTATTCAGGGATGGTTTGACGCGAGTTGAAGGAACTCTTATTGATAAAGGTAAATATCTTCTAGCGAGCAGCAGCATAGCCTTTAAAGGAATGGCAGAAGAAAACGCCTTTTCGAGCATGAATGAACTCATCTCTTCCATATTACAGGGTGATAAAGATGTTGTTTACGGGTTTTATATGGATGCAAAAAGGCAGATATGGATAGATATCTCTCCACAAAACCCGAATGGTAAATTGAAACCGTTGAGCATCGCGAATGATTCCATGAGTTTATGGGCTGACACGGTGAGTATGATATCCTATAAAAAGATTGATTACTATAAAGATCAGATATTTGAATTCGCCGCCCCTGTGTATACTGGAAAAGAGAGGGCTGGTACAATTCGTTTTGGAATATCGGCTGCACGCATGAAGGAACCAATATCAAAACTGGAGGAGGATTTCATATTTGATATTTTTAAGTACTTTTCGATTCTGATTGCGGTAATGATTCTTGTCCTTATTTATAATTTGCGAAAAGCTAAAAAACATGCTGATGCTATTACCGAGCCCCTGGATTCCCTTACAAAAGCAGCAAATACCATTTCAAAGGGTGACTACAATACGGTCGTAAACACAATCACTAACGATGAAATCGGAGACCTGGCATCCGATTTTGAAAAAATGCGACAAACAATAAAATTGTACACCGAGAACCTCGGGCAAATGGTTGAAGAAAGAACTCAGCAGTTGAATGATTCTCTCAAGGAGCAGCTTATCCAGGCAAACAAGCTGGTCACTCTGGGTACTCTGGTTGCTGGATTGGCTCATGAAGTGAACAATCCAAATAATTCAATACTGCTTTCCGCAGGTGCGCTGGAGGAGATCTGGAAGGGCATCAGATCAGTTCTCAATGATTATGCCGGTACAAATGGTGATTTTAAAATAGGCTCCTATGCTTATAATGAACTTGATGAAGAATTGCCGCTTCTGATAACAAGAATACTGAATAACTCTCGCAGAATAAAATCCATTGTAGAAGATTTGAAAAATTTCAGCAGAAAAGATTATAGTGTGGTCAAGGCCGACATGGATGTAAACCGAACTATTCAAGAAGCGATCGGAATTATTGAAAGTGAAATTAAAAAATACACATCACATTTTAAAGTAAAGCTGCAGCAGAATTTGCCTTCTATCAAAGGTAACCAGCAACAGATAGAACAGGCATTGGTGAATTTAATTCAGAATAGCTGCCATGCTCTGGAAAGCAGAGATCAGGAAATCTGCATCAGTTCAGAATTAGATCAGGACAATGCTCATGTCATTATTTCTGTCGAGGATAACGGAATTGGTATGGATGAATCAACACTCGAAAATTTACTGAAATCTTTTTTCACTACAAAGCATGGCAAAGGTGGAACCGGTTTGGGGCTTTTTGTTACATCTCGGATTATTAAAGAACACAACGGTACGCTTCAATTCAAATCTGAGCCGGGGAAGGGAACACTTGCCAAAATTACAATACCTGTTACTCTTGCCGGGGGAACTGTTTAATGGATACCCAAAGACATCCCGCATTACCGATTCTTATCATTGACGACGAAGATGATGTGCTGCAGTCATACAAACTGCTTCTTAGGTATAATGGATTCGACAATTTGATTCTCTGTAAAGAAAGTCAAGGGGTGGCAGCTATTCTTGAAGACACTGAGGTGTCAACTATCATGCTCGATCTGAATATGCCAAATACTTCCGGATATGATATCCTTGCACATATAAATGAAAAACATCCGGGAATACCTGTTATTGTTGTTACAGCTATAGATAAGGTGGATTCAGTTGTTCTGTGTATGAAAAAGGGCGCCTTTGATTATATCACAAAACCTGTTGAAAAGGATCAACTGCTGCTAAGTATCAATCGCGCTTTGGAGTATTTCGATCTGAAGGCAGAGGTTATGTCCCTCAGTAAGCGAATACTATCGAGAAAACCGCACAACCCTGAACTGTTTTCTGAAATAATAACTAACAATGAAAATATGAAATCAATTTTCAGATATATCGAGGCAATTGCCGCCAGCAAAAAGCCAGTTCTGATAACAGGAGAGAGCGGAACAGGAAAGGAGATGATTGCCAGAGTTATTTACAAGCAAAAGAACTTGTCTGGTAAATTTATTCCACTGAATGTTGCAGGTCTGGATGATAATGTTTTTTCTGATACACTCTTCGGGCATGTCAAGGGAGCTTTCACCGGAGCCGATACAGCTCGTTCAGGGTTGATTCAACAAGCTGAGGACGGAATTCTCTTTCTGGATGAAATCGGTGACCTGGATATGAGATCACAAGTCAAGCTGTTGCGGCTTCTCCAGGAAAAAGAGTATGCTCCGCTTGGCTCTGATACGCTACGTTCCACAAATGCACAAATTATCGCTGCCACAAACGTAGACCTGGAAAACATGGTGGAAAATAGTGTCTTTAGAAAGGATCTCTTTTACAGACTGGCCACGCACAGAATCCATTTACCCTCCTTACGGGAACGAATGGATGATCTTCCTTTACTTATCGACCATTTTGTTAATGATGCATGTATATCCATGAATAAGAAAGTTCCCTCTATTCCAAAAGAATTGAGAATACTCTTGAAAAATTATACTTTCCCGGGTAACATTCGTGAAATCCAATCAATGATTTTTGATGCAGTGGCACGAAACCAGACTGAGACCTTGTCACTTTCTTCTTTTCGGGATTATATACAGAACAAAACCGGAAAAGGCATTTCTGAAATGCGTTTAGAAGATGATAAGGCCCCCATTTCATTTGAGAACACATTTCCCACTTTAAGAGAGGTCGAGGAGTATCTTATAAAGGAGGCGATGGAGCGCTCTGAAGGCAATCAGTCAATAGCAGCACAACTATTGGGTATATCGCAATCAACTTTAAGCAGACGCTTCAAGAATAAAAATCAAGTTATCCAGTTAGAAACCTTTTTTGATGGAAAACCCAAACGTCTGTAAATCAGAGGAAGTAAGATCTTTCTGACTGGGTGTTGCCATATGCTGCCACCTGATGGCGTTAATTGCCAAAGCATCTATTTCACCATTTATAGTGGAACGGTTTCTTCCAAGGATATCATAAGCAAAGAGTGAGAGTTCAATATCATTTCCCAGATCGAAATGAATGCTGGCATTGAGCTTTTTGGGAACTGATTTTACAAAAGTAATTATTCCTCCATCCTGAATATGCAGATAATCATAACCCGCCTTTCCATCTTTATCATAGTAATAGTTTCTCCCGGCCAAACCCCAGAATAGGCGCAGGTTTGTATGAAACGCAACTCGCTTGGACATGTACGCTGTTAAATAAAGTTTGGTGACATTAGTTGAAAGATTAAGGAAATTTTTACCATCCACGGTAATACCGTCACGAACAAGATTGATGTCTTTCGAAACCAGCGAATCTGAAGTAATCGGATAGTAAACGGCTTTCCCGTCTTCGTCAATAAAAGAGTCGTACCATGGTTTACTTTTATCGTAATAGTAATGCAGAATGCTTAGCTTCTGTTCATTAACATCTGTAAAAACCGGGCGTTGGTATGTGTGGCTGCCTCCTAACCTGACAAACCTTGATTCAAACTGGACATCCAGATCAGCATTGGCATAGTTATACTGACCGGCATTGATGACCATAAAAAGGTCCTCAGACCACATGAACAGGTTTGATACCTGTCCTAATGACAACGACGGCATGATTGTAAGTGCATTACTGAATGCATGTGTGGTTGTCAGTTCTATTGACTGCACTCGTTCCGGTTTGAGCTTATGAAGCTTGTCAAGTTCTGGAACCTCAGGCAAAATCGCCGAATGTTCTTCGGGGGAAAAATAAGGCCGCTCGAATCCAGGACCACTTCTCACCTCCCCCGTAAGTGGATCAAAATGGTTGCGGTTATATTCGTAATTATCTGCGCTGCCATTATTTGATGATGTCTGATATATCAGCTTGATTGAATTATTTTCAGTCGGTCTGGTCACAATAGCTGCCTTGATATTAGCCATCAAGGCCCGCGTGTGAATATCTAATCTTCCCCCCAGATCTATGGAAAACTTTTCACAAATATCATAGAAGCCTTCTGAAAACAGAGATAGAGTCTTGTAATCAACCTCTGTCACAACTTTATACAATGGATTGCCGTTTTTTTCATTTTTACCATTCATATCCTCACCGATTCTATCAAGTCGGAATTCGGCACCTGAGGCAAACTGAAGGTTCTTGAATGATTTCACCTGAAATGTCGTGTTGAATAAAACCCGGGTTTCCCCGAATGTTTCGCTCACTGGGCCCGAAACAGACAGCAGTTCTTCAGCCTCATTTCCAGATCTCCTCTCCATGTCTATACATGTAGTATTTCTGTCAATTCCACCTTTCAGTTCCAGACTGTTTTTACCGATTGGAAATGTATAGGAACCTTCGACCATTAAGTTATCTGAAATATATCGCCTGAGGTTTTCGCAACGTGATTCTGTCGATTTCCAGAATGGATCCATTATAGATACAGGGTTTCCTTCGATTAGTTTTCCCGCGGGTGCCTCTGTGGAATCTGCTATCTTCAGGTTGTCAACATCGGGCCATGGATCATGGACAAACCATGCTCCAGCACTCTCCTTTTGGCGCGTTGCTCTTAGATACAGGTCAAAGTTAAGCACTTTCCAGTCACATGCTATTCTCCAGTTACCATCTGTGGTTCCAAAACGTCCATCCGAAGGCAATCCGCGGCGGTAATCGTTCTTATTCTGGACAAGCCCGAGATTGTTTCCATAAACACGAACTCCGCTTCCGCTCAAACCCTGCGATTCCTTAAAGCCGGCTGTAAATGAAAGTTTCATTTTGTCTGTGAAATTGTTGTTAACTGAAACATCGATTTCCCTTGTTCCGTTTGTACCAACTGAGGTATGAACTTCTGAGGATGAATTGCTTTTTGTGACCAGGTTTACAATACCAGCTATGGCGCCTGATCCATAAATAACTCCAGCTGGTCCGCGGAGAACCTCTACCCGCTCAATATCGTTCATCAATCCAAGAACTGTTTCCCCCTGAAATCCATCACGCGCCTGGGTATTCATCTTGTGACCATTCACTAGAAAGATGATTTTCGTGTTGCGGTCGTTGGCAATACCTCTCAGGCCCCACAAAGTTCCGTACCATCTGTTATACATGTATTGAAAGCCGGGAACAAATATTTCAAGCAGCTCTGAAATGTTCCTTGCTCCCGATAATTTGACCATTTCGGATGTAATAATTGTCATACTTACCGGGGATTTCATCATGTCGAGCTCAAGAAATGATCCTGATGAAAGTTCGATTTCAAGAAGGTCCTTCAGCGATAGCTCCCCAAAGATTTCCTCTCTGTTTTCATCTGAACACAGTGTGTTTTTCTGCATCAGGAAAACCATAATGAAACAGAAAAAAGCTACTTTCAATTTATACTCAGTGCGACTCATTAATTCTCCGTTACCTCAGAACGCGATCAATGCTCCTCAGGGCTTCTTCCCGGATTCCGAAATCTCTTTTTACATTCTTGTAATTGATAATCTTAAATACTGAAAGTGGAGGTTCTGTTCCCTCATTTTTCACCAGCCAATTATTTTTCTGAATCTCGTAAATCATAGATGCCGCCTGGTTTCCAAGAGAAGCATGATCCGGCAGAACGGCAAATGATCCGAACGAATTCTCCATCTGCACTAGAGATTCTACTCCCACGATGACAGGTACTTTATATCTGGATAATACAGGAATCCACACATCTTGAATTAGTTCCGGTTGAAGGAGAACATTGTCATTAGGGATCCAAATACACTGCACACCCTTGATCTCGATGAGATCTGTCAGTGCATTTCTTATGATTAGAGGAAAATTGCTGCTTTTGTTTGGTACAATCACATTCTGCAGATCCAATCCTTTGTTATGGCAGATTTTTTTATTACGAAGGATAAAGTCGTTCAGAAATTCTCTGTGAATGACTCCAGTAATTCCCAGTTTTGTGCGCACAACGGACTGTAAACCTAAAATTCCAGTGAGAGCCGGAATCTCATATGATATTCCTGTACTGTTTTTTATTCCCTGGATTGCTTCCTCGACAAGAACACCCATCAGTGACAATGATGGTATAGTGAAGCCGGTGTCGTTGAAAGTATTCTGATATATGGAATAAAGGCTGATTGCCTTATTATCGACAAGGATTACTAGCTTTGGGGAAAGCGATTGCATGGCTTTGTCAATGGATGCTGCATCAGTTTCCTTTCTGATTGTCATTTCCTCAACAGCGAAATCTGATGCCAATTCATGACGGATAATACCGATTACATATTCGAATTCCTTCCCCTCTTCCCTAATCGCAAGAATAGTACTTTTGTCATCTGCAGAAACTACTCCGCATATGAGGAACACTAGTATAAAAAGCGGAATCCTCTTGATCCGCTTCGTTGTCCAGTTTTTAATCACATCCATTCATCAATTCCAAATATATGAGCGTTTAATTCTTTCAGGGAACGCAGTTTGGTTATAAGCTTTTCCGCACTCTTTCCCTTTTGAACAGAAACTGAAATGATTCCTGAAGATTCGAATCGGATTGATGAAACCTTGAAATCCAGATCATATATCTTCCTGTAATAAGAAAAATAACTTTCTTCAATTAGTACATAATCCACCATTTCGAAGACAAGCAATGTTATTAAGTCTTCAGGTTTCAGAACACATTTAACATTTATGTTTTTATGAACCAGCGTTGATGCGAACTTCTCAATGTTCTTCCTACCCATGAAGTCCACTATTCCTACAACGGTTTTCGAGTTTATGGCGGCAGTATCAATTGTCTTCCCCAAAGAAATCAGGACATACGTTTCTGACCTTTTATTACCACGACACCCGGAAAGCCTCTTGTGATAGTTTCTGAATTGCTCATCCAGTGGATCTTTTGTGATAATGGCTGATGGGGGGAGTGCCTGAACCTGCGAAACGAAATCAGAATAACGTCCGAATACGAAAACATCCACTCCTTTCAGTGCATTTTGTAGCTCCTGCTGGGCAATATGGGGCCTGGTTATTGAGGGATAGAATACGTAGATTTTTTCGCCTGCTTCGATAAGCGAAATCAAAAGAATCGTTATTAAAGTTGCCTTGAGCGGCATTTGCGTGGCGAACATCGTAACCTGGTGAAACTGTTCACATATTTTAGTAAGCGGCGGAATATTCAAGAATGAGTGAAAGGGGTTTTCCGCATTTTTTTATTATAAAGGAGATTTCGGATTGGAATAATCCTGTCTTGACCTAAAATAGTTGACTATAGGCCAAATTACAACAGAAAAGAATTGATTTTGGGTTTCTGGCGGTCTTTTAGAGTGGCTGCTCGGCCTCCGAGTGCTGATTTCGGAGCAGAAGTACAGCCAGTTCATCTGAAAAAAGCCCCCCTCTGAGAAGGGGGGCTTTGCCCTTTAAAAAAAACTGCAGACTACATCCCGGTGGGAACTGTTCCGTAGACAATCGCGTTTGTTGTTTTATCGCGGACTATGATAAACTGAGCCTTATTACTAGGACCCACTACATGGGACCAGTCATCCCTTTCATCAAAATTGTACTGCCAGTTGACTGTGTAAATCCCTGGCTGCAATTGAACAACGCCATTGGGAGCGAGCGTGCCGGAGCTGAAAGAGAATGCATTTTTAGTGTCTGCTTTCTGATTGCCTGAACCGTATGTTTGTGCCAGTTTATTAACACTGGCTGAACAATTGCTCATGCTGCAGTAGTAGATATCGGCTCTCAAGTCGCCAATATATATTGATGGATCATAAGTATAGTATTCGATCACAACTTTTGACATGTCGATATTGGAAGTACCTATGTTCTTCAGAGTAATCGATGGCTGAATCGAATTCCCGGTAGCATTGTTATCAGGAACCATGGTGACCTCGAAATTGGACGTCTGGTTTTCTCCCGTACCGGCTAGAGTAATGGTTATCGTCTGAATCTGTGCATCTGGTGCATTAATGATTGTAAATGTTCCCGTTTCGGTTCCGGCAGACAGGGGAGTGAATTTCACGGTTACTGTTGTTGAACTGCCGGGTTGCACCGTTATCGGTGTTGCAGGTGTAACAGTGAATACCGGATTTGAAGTGTTCATGGCAGAAATAAGTGCTGGTGTGTTACCAGTGTTGGTAAGAATTACCGTGGCACTCGCATTACTGCCAACTGAAACGCTGCCGAAATCAAGAGAGGAAACAGACGCCTGCAAGGTGTAATCCTGGGCCACTTTCGTGAATGTTACAGTGTCAACCTGTTGCGAGTTGATCGACATAATCACCGTATACTCACCAAGTGGATAGTACTGGCTGCCTACATTCTGAACAATGCTGTTTATGCCTGAGTCAATGACCGCTGTTTGGGTAAATGACTGGGAACTGTTCAGGAAAAGAAGTGAAGCAGTATCTCCGACAATGTAAGGACTTGGATTGTTAAATGTAAGCGTGACCTCCCGAGCAACCAGTTGCGGAGTCACACTCAATTGAAAGTCAATAGGATTGTTTAACTTTTCAATTGAATATTGATCTAACAATACATCACCAGTACCGTTACTCATATCCAGTTGATAATACCCGGAAGGCAAATAGTCCCACACTGGACGGGTGAAGGTATTGGTTCCGGCAGCTATTGTCGTGGAGAATTCCTCGACAAGAGTTCTGGGGGCACCGCTACGGTAGATCTGGTACAGTTTGAATGTTGCACTGGAATTAACAAACAACGGGTTTGCAGTAAAACTGAGTTGGGCACCGGTGGAGAATATTGTAGGTGTCACTGCCAGATTCCAGTCGTGTGGACCCGATCCTTCACCACTGAGAGAAACACTTATCTCCTGTTCCTGTACTGCATCGATTGTATTTATTACTGTTAGAGTCCCATTAACATTACCTGTAGCAGTAGGTCGGAATACGACGGTAATCGTTGCTGATGAGCCAGATGGTATGGTCAAGGGAAGGTCCTGTGATACGGTGAACATTGGTGAAGACGAGCTTATGCTTGTCACCACTGCATCACTATTTCCATCATTGGTCAGCATTATCGTTTGAGGTACTGATGTGTTCACCTGAACAGCACCGAAATCAAGAGTTGTTGGAGAAGCAGTCAGGTGGCTTAGGGAATTGTCCTCTTCGTAATTTGCAAAAACTGACGATTCACCATGAAGCGTTACTGTGGTTACCGGACTTAGTGGATCCGCAATGGTACAATTTCCGAACTCTACACTCCATCCGGTGAAACGGTACCCGGGCTCCGGAAGTGCAACGATCGGCACTGGCTTGTTTAGTACATAATTACTTGTCCCAATTGCATTGCCGTTAAGGACATAGATTGTGCTCACATATAACCAGTTATACACTTCCTGATCAAATGTAGCATGTAGAACATGGTTGTCGGTCACATTGGTGAAGATATAGTAACCATTATTCCAGTACTCAGGAGAGACACTCTGCCCGTCGATTGATAAATCCGTCATAACATAACCGGAATCCGGTAATGAATTGATGGTTACATTACCTGTGTAATCAACCCGGACTAAACCACTGGGGCTTACCATACCATAATAGAATGTCTGCTGGTCGGGACATTCTCCCAAATTCACCCAGACACCGTACTGACCCGTAGTTCCGGGTTCCTGATTCTGGCTCCACCACTGTGCCCGCCATAGATGACCGTTATGAGAGCAAATGCTGTCGGTGTTGTAGATTTTATTGGGATCCCATGCTGGTTCTGTGCAACCTTGTACACTGTGTGGTGTAACCCGTACTTCAATTGTTTTGGAGGGTGTAGTGATTCCAGAGACAAGCTTTGCATCAGCCCAGTCTGCATGATCGCTATAGTTACTTTGACCTTCTTCTGCCACGAGGCGCAGCTGGCTGAATCCCTGTACTGATACTTCACATTTCACTGATTCGCCATAATTCAAAACCCTGCTTGTAAACAAAATACTGGTATCGCCGTAAACCTTGAATTGTACCGCTCCATCTGCTTCATCATCAATACCCACTACGCATGAGAACAGATCATACATTCCGTTGAGCTGATAAACTATTTCCGATTGTGCATGAGTGCCGATACCTTTTTCATAGGTGATGCCGCCGACAGTAATTGGATTCCGGTCGATGCTTCTATCCAGTTGAATGGTGCCATAGCCGCATGTTGCACTGGTCCAGCTCAGATCACTAAGATATACCATCTGTGTTCCTGCAATTTCAAATACAGCTGTATCACTTTTGGAAACTCCCTCCGGATTTGTTGCTGTGAATACTATCGTTTCTTTTCCTGTCCAGCCTGAAGAAACGGGAGTGATTGTAGCTACGTTGTTGCTGATTGATACGTCCAGTGACGCGTTTCCTGAAACGCTCCAGCTTACCTGATCATCACCGTATTTAGAATTGAAAACATGGTTGTCAAGATCGATCGTTTTAAATGACTCACCATTGAAAATTTTCTGATCTGGGATATCACTGACCAGCAGAAAATTGTCAGGTGAGGTGTACACACCGACAGCTGGGTCTCCGTACACATTAAAATCGATGCAGTTCATCCACCAACCAGACATGTCAATGGTTGCTCGAAGATCTCCCAGGGCATCGCCAACGAACATTCCTTTTTTCACAACATTTTCTGAAAAGGCATAAGACATTCCGAAATCTGTTGGAGTGTTAACAAAATGTGACTGCTCTCCGGCATACCAGGAGGCTCGGGTTGAACCAAGAGCAGCGATTGCACCATTTTTCAGTAAGGTGTAGGAGAGGTTTCTACTATGTTCAGGAAACGCATTATCGCAACTCCCCTGAAAGACAATAGACGGGTAGTTGTCATTGAGTTTCAATGCTATGTTGGAAGTCATGATATCTGCTGCACTCTCCGGCCCTCCGTGTGTGCTCCAGTTCACAGTGCCATAAGTGCCTTTAACCCAGCAAAGATAAGTGCTTGCTTCCGAACAGGGGGTCATTTCAGGGTTGACACCATAATTCTTTTCGTAAATTCTGAATTTTCCCCATCCCTGTGGAATCAGAATGTCTTTTATAATGGCTTCCGCAAAATGATAGCCTGGGGTATTGGGATCCAGTGGTTCTGAGGGAATAAGAGTATTGGTACGCCAATCGAATGTGTCGGATCGTTCATTCTCATATGCAATTATTTTTGCAAGGATATGGTCAAGATCGCTGATTATACCATAGAACGGAATTCGGCCAAGCGAAATTTCCGAAAACATGTCGGGACCACCTAATGCTTCGACATCATCATCGGATTCCCCGAAAAAACCATCATTGTCAACGTCCCAGTCACCGGTAAGTTCCGCAAAATAAAAATCGGTGGGACATTCTCTGTGTTCAGTACTATTATTATTCGGCCAGGCCATTTTCATTGGCACATCACCGTTTGATGGATTCGGGTTACCAATGAGCAGCACGTAACTGATATTGCGTGAAAGATAATTTGCCTGAAGCCATGAGCGAAGATTGTCAGCTGCAGCATCCCCGATACCTCCGCCCCACACTGTTTCATCAATAAGCTGAACATTGAATCCACGGGAAGTTTTGGAATCGATGAAATTCTGGAGCTGTGTAGATTGTGAAACGATCGCGCTTGTAGTGATAATTGCATACGTTTCACCTGTCAGGGGTGCTTGTGCTGGACTAAGTGATTTTTGCGAACTGCTGGTTATGCCGTATGACGAGGCGGCTTCGTCGAAGTTTACTGTGATAGATTGTAGTTTTTTGATGAATGATTGGCTGCTATTTGCAGCGGGTCTCATGTTTTTTGTTGCCGGATCATTTTTCGTGTAAACAGAAAGCTGCCCGCCTGTTATCATTTTTAATTTTCCGGTAACAGGGTTGTAGCGAACCGGAGCTACAGATACCTGGACAACCTTGTATTGACGCATTTTTCCCGGTGTTACTTTGATAACGTGGTTTGCCGGGAAAAAGGCATTGCGCCTGTACACGTCTACATCTTTTCCGTTTTCAATATTTCTGTTTTTGGGCCAAAACGCTTTGCCTGCTGTCGTGGGTGGCAATGCGGCTTCTACCTCAAAGTTCCCGTCAAGCTCCTTTTCCTGCACGTTTTCCATTACAACTGAGATATTGTTCATATCTGCCTGTGCCGGAAGAAGAAAGGTTAGGGTGTTGCGAGGTAAGTTGGGCTGCCCGGGCTCACCATGGAGTGATTGATCTTTGAAAACAGCTTTTCCGTTTTTCTTTTGCACCGATATTTTCTGATTTGGCATTTTCAGGGAGGATTTTGCCGATACCTGAAGAACTGAGAAGCACAAAAGGACAATAGAGAAACCTGATAGCATCTTGAGCGTTCGCTTCATGTGATGCACTCCTTTTTAGATGTAGGTTAGTGTGGAATCTGTGGGCTATAACTGTACTTTGTTAAAACTGATTGATGCTGGATCCTTTTTGAAGATGGTGAAAGTTGGTCAAAACTTTATTATCAAAAGAATGAATTGCCTCACTTATGCAAAAGGTTTGCCAAATATGAACTGGTCTATTGAGCTGTGAGAGGAGGATTATTTAAAATAAAGGGGTGTGCAAATTTCATAGGGAAAGAAGAGAACGAGCAGAGTAATTCCGGTGGAATCAAGGGAGCGAGGTAGTTATGAAAAATGGATAATTATGCATTTTTCATAGGGGTTTAGTTTTGAAACATTTCAGTTAACGGCGAAGACGCCTTGTAGATCACCGGCCCCCTCTCCCGCATTGAAATTCCATCGAAGAAAGTCATCGGAGTCTGTCAATCACGAGTTTGGGGCAACCCGAGGAATGACAGCCATCAGAGCCCCGCAGCGTAGTACATGCCCAACATGCACTTCAAAAGCATGGACATGCTTATTCGATCTGCAAAATCCACCTTTAAGAAATTTGTTATTTGCTTAAATGAATCGCCTTTAGAGTTATTACCCTGATAAATAGTTGTTCCTCCCGCCCTCCCAGCTTATTTTCAAAACAGGAAGCTTCGATTCATGACTGATTTCCGTTCCACTCTTCACCCGGAGTACACTGTGAAGCACATGCAAACCGTACCACTGCTCATGGCAATTTTTCTTCTGGCATTCTGCTTCAACGTACTATCGTACCCTAAAGTAGAAATAGAACAGATTTACGCCACCAATACATCACTGCCACTTGATAAATACAGCGTGATCAATGCAATTGACGGTAAAGATTCCACTTGCTGGCGGGCTCCGCTCGGGGCCCGCCCCGATGAGGGAATAATGATCACCTTCAAACAACCTGTCCGCATAAAAAATATTAACATCAGATATGCCCTGAATCTTGACCATCATCACCAGAGGGGAGCAAACTCAGTTATTTTCCTGGATGGCGTCAGGTCGGAAAACAGAACAGAGCTGTGGCACAGCTGGGAGGAGCTCAAAGTCAAAAATGGCCTCCACAGGAAAATTACATCCATCTATATCCAGTTCGGTGCCCATAATGCGCAGGAAAACAGGATGTTTAAAAATGAGAATGGTTCCCAGCTTTTGAATGATACAAACAAATGCATCGCGGTATCAGAAATCCGCATAGAGGATTATTACGAAATCGAAATGCAACAGGATAAAGGGAATTACAGTGGGGGAAATGCCTATGTGCTGGTTCCACCGCGAACTGTCAACTGTCAGATATCTGCCTCGTCGGTACTGGAGCCCCAAGTTGGTTATCATCCTGCCAATCTCGTTGATGGAAGGAAGGAGTTTGGCTGGGCGGAGGGCGCAGAAAACAGCGGGATGGGAGAATGGGTCAGGTTTGCCTTTAATTCACCGGTCAAGATCACCAGAATCAAGTGCTGGAACGGGTTTCAGAGGTCTCATCAGCATTTCGAAAGTAATGCCCGAGCTAAGGAAATTGTTATCGGGGATGGTGTAGATGAGAGTAAAAGCAAACAGATGTCTCTTCAATTAAAAGACACTTCCGGTGCTCAATGGCTCTTTTTGCCGCAACCACTAACAGCCAAGGAGTTTGTTGTAAAAGTGAAGAGCGTTTATCCCGGTAAGCACTATAGCGACCTGGTATTAAGCGAGCTTCTGTTCTATTCCGATTCAGTACCTCTAAAATTAATGGCTGATTATGAGGAGAAAAAGGTTCGTACGAACCTGCAGATAAAAAGTAAGCCTTTACAGAAAATTCTGAATAGAAAGATCCACTTTTATCGCACTGAAACAAGAGGTGAAAGTTATCTTATTATCCGGTCCAACAGCACTTTTAGCTATTGCAGAGAAGAGCGCTGGTCTGAACAGGCCAGAGATATCCGAGATCCCAGGGCTATGAGGCCTGAGAACCAGTCTCAGCCCGCGTCTACCTTTACTCGAGTCGATGCAGAAGGAAACTGGGTCTTTATGGATGGGGATTCCAGTGTGGCTCATCTGAAAATTTTCGGCAAAATGCATGAGGCGAAAAGTGTATCAGTACCGGATAGTATAGTTGAGGAAAAGGAGAATACTTCAGCTTTCAGGGATATATTGACCGTCAAGTCCGATGAGGTTAGGGGCAAGGATATTGTAAATCCAATCAGGATTTTATGGTGAGGATGGAGAGTCGGATTTTTTCCCGCAGAACAGAGGGTGCTTTCATGGAGACCAGAAATGAACTGATACGGGAGATCGAATCCGCCTTTGCAGATGTCATTCTGGAATCGGGGATAGGCATCTTTGAGGCGGAAACTATCGATAACTATACCACAAAAACACAAATCTCTCATGTGGCCAGCGGCTTGGGTAAAGTTGTGTCCAGGGATTCCTTCCCTGGAGTGAACCCTCGTGATTGACAGACTCCGATGTGTGCTTTTGAAAAAAACTACGAAGCGGGAGATAAGGCCGGCGGCTTTCGATTGCCGAGACTAAGTCACAGCGGCAGATATATCGAACTCGCAGGAAAACTTCCTTACCCCGAAGGGGTTGCGTCTCCCAGCCCAGGGATTCCTTCCCTGGGGTAGGAATCCTCGTGACCGGTTAACTCCGATGCCTATCTTCGATAATATTCCAGAGCGGGAGAGGGTGCTGGTGACCTGTGAGGCGTCTTCGCCGTTAATAATAAGATTATACTTCGACTCCGGCGGACCTACGCTTAGTATGAGCGGAGCAAGGCGGCAATCGTATAACGATACCGGTCTTTCAATCCGCAATCATCAATCAACAATCAACAATTCTCCTTACGGGCCTCTCTTTTCCGTGCTGATGAATTCGATTTGCCGAACCCCTGAAACCGCCAGGGCTTTTCCTTACCTGCACTTTTACGCCCGCTTTCGCACTGAAGCCCCTTCTGACTGGAACCGGGCTGTCTTGCAGGAGTGTTTTTCTCAATTGTGATTCCCGCCGCTTTTATGATTGAATTGGTGTCACCGCGTGGAATCTTCTTTACAATCAGCTTGTCAATGGCATTAAGATACTTACGCTCTTCCTCGGCACAGAAACTGATCGCAATTCCCGACTCTCCTGCACGGGCAGTGCGGCCAATGCGGTGTACATAGGTTTCCGGCACTTCCGGGAGATCGTAGTTGAACACGTGGCTTACCTTTTCCACATCGATACCCCTGGCGGCGATATCGGTAGCCACAAGCACTCTCACTGAACCATCCTGAAAACCGGTCAAGGCCTCCTGGCGGCGGTTCTGAGATTTGTTGCCGTGAATAGCTGCAGCTTTGATCCCCGTTTTCAGAAGGCTCTCACATACCCGATTGGCGCCGTGCTTGGTGCGGGTGAAAACAAGTGCCCTGCTGACTTCCTTATCATTCAAAAGTGCTGTGAGCAGCTTGAGCTTGGCGTTCTTTTCTGCACAGTACACCACTTGATCGATAACTTCAATGGGTGTTGATGCCGGGGTGACTTCAACCCTCACCGGTCTGTGGAGAATGCTCCCTGCAAGCGATGCAATGTCATCAGGCATGGTGGCGGAGAAAAACAGATTCTGGCGGACAGGCGGCAGCAGCTTTACGACTTTGCGGATGTCATGAATAAAACCCATGTCAAGCATCCTGTCTGCTTCATCGAGCACGAATATCTCGAGCGACTGAAGAGAGAGGGTCCGTTGATTGATAAGGTCGAGTAAACGTCCCGGGGTGGCAACTAAAATATCGACACCTCCTGCCAACGCCTTTTTCTGCGGCAGGTCGGAAACTCCCCCGTAAATGCAGGCTGTACTTAGTTTAAGGTACGCCCCGTAATTGGAAAAACTGGTTCCTACTTGTATAGCCAGTTCGCGAGTGGGCGCAAGTACCAGGCAGCGGGTAGATTTACTTCTGAGCCCCTGTCTGGAGGAGGCAAGCCGGTGCAGTATGGGAAGCGCGAATGCGGCAGTTTTCCCGGTACCGGTCTGAGCGATTCCCAGTAAATCTTTACCTTTAAGTATGGGGGGGATTGCCTGTTCCTGGATGGGAGTAGGTGTCAGGTAGCCCTCATCGGTGATGGCCTGCAGGATAGAGGGGTGTAGGGATAGGTCGGCGAAATAAATAATGCACTCCTAAGAAAAATTTGATTATATGGCGGGTGTTGCAATGAGGTGGCGCATGGTGGGCGGGCACTGAACTGAAACATCTCGACCGTTTAGTACGGTGCTAATATACTTATATTTTCGAAAGGATGGGGGAAATTTGCCGAATTAGGTTTGCTATCAGTTCAACGCATGCTGTTTGACCTCTAATTTTCCATACCGAAACTGTTGGGCAAGACGATATATTTAGAATTGGCGGATCGTTTCACGATATTGCCGGTGTCGACTTTACCTCGGAATTCATGAAGACATCACTGCCTCGACTGGCTGATGTCTTCATATCGATGCCGCTATGAAGAGCTATCTCCTCAGTACTTTCCTCGTTATCTCCGCATCCTTTCCATTGATTTCTGTTTTAATCATATAGGTTCCATTGGGAAACCTTTTAAAGATCGGGTCATGACCAAACATTTTTGCTCTATTTTCTACTTCTCCCACCTTACGACCGCTGATGTTGTAAATTGTATGATGATACTTCGTACAGCCGGCAGGTTCGATTTTAACTACAGGTAGTTGACTATTTACGCTCAGCGGAATGCGTCTGTTGTCAGGGTTATTCTGAATGTTGCCCTCGTAATCACCGATGTCACTGTTTGGCTTAATGTAAATGGAATCGTGAAGTGTAAAGTTACGATTCATGTTAAGATCTTCCACTTCGTATATATAAATGTATTGGCTCTGTGATTCAATACGGAAACTCACAAATTTGAGTTCTGGAGCAGAAATTATACCTTTTTGAATGATGAAAACAGGTGTATGTATATCGGAAGTGGAAGGTTGGGGTAGTGGTTCACTGAAGGTAATCGCCAGTGTATCTTTCTGGGCTATGGTTAGATAGTCACTGGGATAAAGTTTGGCTTTGACTAAGACCGGAGCCGCCTTGTCGTTTACATAAGATTGTTCGGTATCTATGAAACCGCGAAACCATATATTGACAACCATAATACCATCAGTTTTGGGAACCACTATAGTAGGAAAAGCATTAGTGAGATCCACAATGATCCGTGTGGAATCCCCCTCCGGATAGCTGAGTCTGGAACTGCCGATGTCTTCTGATCTGGCATTACTCCATGTGAATAATAAAGTAAGGTCTTCCCGTTTTACTTTCTTATTAAAAACAATAGTGGCGTTTTCAACAATCCCATCTGCATTGTCATCACTGTAAAAGGCATTTATGATATCGGGAACTATCTCTCTAAGCTCAAGAGTTACCGGGCGGTTCTGTGGGTGGACAGTAACCCCGTTAACATCTTTCACCGATCCGGCTGGATTGAACCTGATCTGGTCCCCCTTTTTCGGGGCACTATCACCCAGATCCTCGATAATCAGTTTATAATATTCTCCATAGGTGATTGTGTTGACAATATCTAAAGGGATTACCTCGTCAGTAACTGCTTTGATAAGAAAAACAGAAGACCCATTCAGAACAGTAACGTCCTTGAGAGGTTCAGAAGTGGTAATGAGTATAGTATCATGGCCCGGGTAGAGTCGTTCTATAACTTTTCCAGTGAGGATTAGCGGGCCGACACTGTCTACTGCCGATAGAATACTGGCTTGCGTTTCAGAACCAGGGGTGAGAGGGTCTGTATAATAGGAAATAGCCAGATTTAATCCGCTTGCGGTAAACCCGGTGATTCCTTCAGGAAAAGGATCCGGGAAGATGGCGGTAAGATGTCTGGGGTTGTTCGGATCCAGTGTCAGATTGTTTCTGTCTGCTCTTCTTTTATACTCATCTCCGGATCTGGGCCATTGCAGGATAACTGAATCGGGAAGAGTTTGAGCTGTAAGATCCTGGGGATAGTACATCTCCATTCTGTTTACGCGGCCGAATTCATCTCCATAGAGCGTTACATAATTATCATCAAATAGTGCCAGTTTGGAATTTAGGTCAGCTGCTTGAAGGATGCTTGTTGAGAACATGAGGACCGGTAAAGAAAAGAGAAGTGCTTTTACAGGGTTGCACATTTTTACTCCAATATATGGTTTTAGTAAATCATTTTGTAAGCACGATTACTGAGTTAAGCCAAGCTGGAAACCTATTCGTTTGGTGTTTTTTTCAGCGAATACAGCAATGAACTGCTAATGGGCACACTGATGTCTGTTTTGCACGCCTCCGAAACTGTCACCCTCCTTCGAAGAAGTAAACGCCCGTTCAGCTGGTGAATGCTTATCTCCCATGATCCGGCAGAGGGAAGTCTGATCTGCCGGTTTGTAAAAGCGGGCAACCGGGAATTGCCGCTCCACTGTGGTGCAGCACTTCTCTTCCTCTTTGCGGCAGTCTGAGGAGCTTCCTGATAGAGAATCAGTCCACTGTCGCCCACAATGACAGATGCATACGTTCCCAGGGCAGCATCGTTTAAATCTATAGCTGTATTTGTGGTTTCGATGTACAAACTATCGGAGCTCCGGAAGGAAATTGCAAGTCCTGAATCACCAACTACCAGCCGTGATCCATTGCAGGCATCAATACCTTTGAATGAGCTGTTAAATGGGATTTTACCGAGTGTTCCGATGAGAGTTCTGTTCCAGAATTCATCATTATTGGGGAACGCCGGCTGAAGTCTGTAAATCCCACCGTACATATTGCTCGCAAAGAATGTATCATTGTCCACCGCGAGATCTGTTACATTAGCAGTGTTCACAGTTTCTCCTGTCCAGAAGATTCCGTCAGAACTTAGGCTGATTAAATTCCCCCCCAGTCCCACAAAACGGTTACGTTCCCACACCAACCCGTTAACAAGCCCTCCTGCGTGCCCAAAGGTCCAGTTGTTGTCTGGGCCGCGGCGCCACAAGCTGTTTCTGTTCGCTCTCCAGGCTAAAGCCGCTTTGGGGCCGACAGCTACTCTGGAAATTTTAGCCGAATCCTGAAGCTGCATCATGTTCCATGGGTTTCTGTGAATGGAACTCACAATGGTGCCGCTGTCACCACCAATGATAATAAGGGAATCGTAACCACTGATATGATGCAGGTTTCTTGTCGTGCCAGACTCTTCAAAAACCCAATTTTCTCCATCTGTGGAGCTGAGAATAACACCGGAATCACCGATTGCCAGGAAGAGAGAATCGAGAAAGATAACTGAATTCAGATTCTGTCCAGTCATCATGGGAGCACGCTGCCATTCCCCATGCAGCTCAAAAAGAGATAAACAGATAAAAAGAGAACTGATAGCTAATAAGCGCGTTCGCATTTTCTTCTCCCGAAAAGGTAGAATTTTTGATATACTGGGTGTTCAGTTTGAGCAACAAGGGTTTACCGATAATTTAAAACAGGAAAGAAATTAATGCAAGTCTCGAGACATCTTGGGAATAATGGGCCAGAACTAAAGTCGCAGAGATTGAGTTTTTAGACTGCTACTAGAAAAAAACTAAGCTGGAATATTTGAAGCCTGCTTTCATAGTGATGTGACTATACATCTGATTCCATATATCGTAACTTTACCATTGGAGAGCGGGTAACCTAATTACCTGATCACGTTCAAAAAGTGTGAACTCGAAAAAGTATCACCTGTTATCCTTATGAAATAGTGTCCGCACTTAAGCTGCTTTACAGGTATTGTGATGCGTTTTGAACCTGAAAAGGATGTGTAGCTTTCGCTCAAAACCTTTCTCCCGGTCGTAGTGAAGACCTCAACATGAACTGCACCGTTTTTACATGCACTAGCAGGCTTAAAGAAGCTTTGGCGCTCTGACACATTTGGATTGGACTGAATTGCACTGATTATGTCATTTCCGAAGTCTTTGGACATCTGCGGATAAAGGTCTATGCGGCTGTTTGTTTCTCTTCTGTTATTTCTCCAGTCAAAGAGCGCCTCGTTCCAGTCTGCCGGTTCCCAGACAAACGTTCCCAGTCCTTTGTTGTCAGGTAGATTGAAGATAATATCATTCACCCGCCTGTGGTTATCGGCGTATTCTGCAATGACAATCTTCACGTCATGGTTGGCGGCAACTGTATTTATCATTGACTGTAAATCATCCGGTGTTCCGTGCCACTCTGAATAGTAAGAGAGCCCGAAAACATCGATTCGGGTTACACCTGCATTGATCAGATTTCGAAGCCAGTTGCTTGGCGAATCTTTGGAAATGGAGTGGATCATTATTTTGATATCCGGAGAAACATCCTTGACTCCATCAATGCCTGCATTGACAAGAGCTGCGAAGTTATACATGTTGGAGGAGCGTCCATCAGGCCAGATCATGCCACCTACAACCTCATTGCCCACCTGTACCATATCGGGGAGAGTTCCATCGGCTTGCAATATCTGCAGTGTTTCTCTTGTGTAAGTTCTGACCTTGTCTCTCAATTGGGAAAAGGATAGATTCTCCCAGGATACCGGCTTATGCTGTTTAGCCGGATCTGCCCAGGTGTCACTGTAGTGAAAATCCAGAAGCAGTTTCATTCCGGCCTGCTTGACCCGTAATGCCATCTTGCGAGTTTCCTCCAACCCGCAAAACCCTTGGGGCGAATAGGGTGATTCAGATTCACCGGGAACTGGAGCCGTGGGGTCAACAAAGAGTCTCAGGCGAATCCAGTTGAACTGATGATCTTTCAGTATTTCAAAAATGTCCTTTACTGTACCGTTATCTGCATAACGGACACCACCAGCCTCGCGCTGGGGAATCCAGGAGATGTCTGCACCCAGTATGAAGGGGGTGGTACGTGTTTGAGCAGATAAGCCCAATGCAATCCATACTATAATTAAAACCGGTAATCTGATTTTCTGCATGGTTTTATCCTTTTATAATTTTAAAAAAAACCTAACTTTTCTTATTACAATATAAGGAGAGAAACTGGTATATGCTTCTGATTGGAGGAGTGGAATATGAAATGATATATTCAATCGCCAAAAAAGGGAGTAATTGGGATCGCAAAAACCGGAAATTCTGCAGATTCTTTTTAGTGCAAATAATATCAGAAGCATCCGGCTATAATTATATTGGAGTACAACTCCTTATTTTCTAATAGGTTCCGGAGGTTAATGTGAATTGGTCAATTAGAAATGAACTAATCAGTGACTTCCGTTTAGTGGAAGAGATAACCAGGAAGGCATTCTGGAATCTGCATAAGCCAGGGTGTGATGAACATTATCTGGTACACGTAATGAGAAATCATGGAGATTTCATTCCGGAGCTGGATCTGGTACTGGAGGTTGATGGCAGAGTAATCGGGAATATAATGTATACCAGATCAGCGTTGATAGATGAAAGAGGGTGCGAAAAACCTATCCTGACATTCGGTCCCGTAAGCATACTTCCAGAATATCAGAGGAAAGGGTATGGTAAAAAGCTTATTGAGTATTCTTTTGGGATTGCACAGAGTATGGGACACGAGGTAATTGTTATATTTGGAAATCCAGCCAATTATGTCAGCTTGGGGTTCAAGAGCTGTATGAAGTTTAATATTTGCTATGGAGAAGCTTTTTTCCCTACAGCACTATTAGTGAAAGAGCTTAGGGAGGGTGCATTAAAAGATGAGCAGAAAATGTATTATCGGGAAAGCGATGTGTTTACTGTTAATGAAGAAGATGCCGAGAAGTTTGATCGTGATTTCGAGAAAATGGAAAAGAGGGTGACGCCAAGCCAGGAGGAGTTTTTTATCTTGAGCAACTCACGGTTATTTCCGCTTACCGCTTAAAATTTCTAACATGCTTCTGGTTGGGGCCGACTCAGAAGATCTATCATTTCTTCTCTTCATGTACAACAAAGAGTGTAGTGTGATTTCACGCATAGCCGCAACCGTATGGGTCAGAAGGGCTGTTGCTGAAATTGAATTTTCGGACTGCTGCTGCGAACTCGTGTACTTTGAGATCACTTAGGCCGAATAAATAAATCTGTTGAGTGATCTGGCAGGAAATGTAGGACAGGTGGTCTACAGTTGCAAGTCGTTGGTTCCGATTATCTTTTTAACCTGATGTTGTATGGAACGTAGCTATTTCCTGGTGGGACATAGTCAGATGCAGGCAGGCTTACTCGTTGTTAATCTTGTCTAAAAGTTCAGTTCCCAGAAAAAACAATATTGCAGATTCCAATGTGTTGCTTCATCGTCATCAGTATTCAAATCTGGCAACCTGTCTACACTTTCAATGTGCGATTCAGAAAATTGAATTTGAAGAAAAGGCCGGAATAGAAAAGCCTGAGAAGGGTATCTTTTCCAAAGGGCCTTGTTAACAGGAATTTAGTCACCTTTATCATTGCCGTGGGATGAACGGCCAGGAAGAGGAGTGATTTCATCAAAATAAGCAGAATCATCCTGCGATTGAATCTATTAACCCAAGCCTCCAGTTCTTTTGGCGAAAAATGCTCGGTTTTTATCATCTGTCTCGGGTACAGCTCCCCTCGCAGTCCCTTGCCGATTTCAGGAAGAACCGGTTCGGTAAGAAAATCATTATCCCTGCAAATTTCGTAAAGTGGAGTGCCTGGAAGTGGACGGGCCAGACATAAATGAGGGAGGACATCGTACTTGCTTAAGAGATGCAGGGCAAATGTGAATGTCTCTTCGATCTGTTTCTCTGTTTCACCAGGGAATCCCACAACATAAAAAGCATGTATGTCAAGCTTTGCCTTTTTTGCTGCTTTTGCGGCTTCAATCACTTTGTCAAGATTCAGGTTTTTATGTATGACCTGATTTAACACTTCCTGGTTTCCTGATTCGATACCAAAAATCAAATAAGTGCAGCCTGATTCCTTTGCTTTTCTTATCAGTGATGGATTCAGTCGGTCCGCCCTGATGCCGTTGGGGGTATCCCATGTGATATTCCATTTTTTGCTCAGGAGGGAATCCAGGAATTCTTCGAATCGGGTTGTATTCTGCCCCAGATTATCATCTTCTATATGGAAATGATTTATTCCGAATTTTTGGATAAGAATCTGCAGGTGATTTATGATATAGGGAACGGAGTGGTAGCGCCACTTTTTGCCCATATGCAGATGGTTTCCACAGAAAATGCAATTGTAGGGGCAGCCTCTTGAGGTGATGATTGAAATTTCCCTGTGTGACCCTGAGTAGCTGAATGAAAATCGTGAGGGGTATCCGGCCCTGACAAAGTCGAAGCTTTTTTCCATATCAATGAGATGGTAAGCTGGTAAAGGAAGAGAATCGAGATCGGATATGAAAGAACCATTAGGATTTATTATTATCTCTTTATCTCTAATATAGGCCAGGTTTGGAACCGATGACAGGTTCTTTTTGCTTTCCAGTGTTTTTACAAAAATCGGGAAAGCATGTTCGCACTCTGCTCTGAGCACAAAATCAACGGGACTGTTATCGAAGAGAAAGGATGCTGGGTCACTTGTGGCATGGGGTCCGCCAGCCACAACAGGCACACTCGGCAAGGTAGCCTTGACTACTTTGGCGCATTGAATGGTGTACCAGAAAAAATCTGAAAAAGGATTGGCAATGCCAACCAGATCCGGATTGTTATCTTTAACATAATCGGAGATTTGCTTCCAGGATGCACCGATGTGAAATGCCCCGTTTTCGTCCTTGCTGATATTATTAATGTCGAAATCCGTCAGAGCATCATAGACAGTAACTTCATGCCCGTCCTGCTCCAGAGGTCCGGCTAAGTACAGGAGATTTAGCGGTATTCCGAATCGGGGTCCGGAGGGGAAATTGAGGTTTTTGGAGAAAGCTGGCGGCCTTATGAGGCAAATCTTCATATTGAGAGAGAACCTTTGCTGTCAAAGACAAAAATATAGCTTCTCCAACTTCCGTGTACAAGTATTTGAGAAGTGCTTGTGACAGGCTAATGTGAACAGATTCCCTTATAATCGTGCTCATGGCGCATTTTCAGGCGGGTACATTTTTTATGATGTGCAATTTGGCTTTGAAAGTGATAGGGGTCAATACTTCGACCCCGACAGGATTACTTCCAAATCATACCCATGGGCTTAATCCTCATAAGACAGATGTCATGACCCATCTTGATGCTTTTAAGCAGTTCCACATCCACTTCGCAGCCGAATGCCTTTTCAAACAGCACCTTGCTGTAACCGGTGGTGCACTGGCACCAGGTGTCCGTTTCCAGCTTGTCAACTTCGGCGAGCATTGGGCAGGGGCAGAACGGGAACTGTAAAAAGAGTTCTCCATTGGCGAAGGAGAGCCCGGCGGCATTGGCGCGCTCACTGCCTGACGCGAAGTAGAAAGGTACTATTTTTTTGGCAACGCTCCTGCAATACTGATTGATTGTCAACGATTATTGAATGTGAATGAGATTGCGTTCGTGCTGATGATCTCCGATGACTACCCTTTGACGGAGGTTTCGGAGCGGGATAACGAATGTGGTGACCTGTAAGGCGTCTTCGCCGTTAACCACTTTAATTATCATCATGTAAATGAGAGCGGGTGGCTCATTGAGCACAACCTCATTTATTTACATCTGTGCAGGATTGTGATTAGATTCTGCAGAAGTTTTTCAGCTGCCCCGTTTGCGGAACGCGTCCTTGAGGCTCCAGTTTTTATCCATCCGCATCTGAATCTCTTCAATGCTTCCCGTCAACATGTCGTTACTTTCCAGCAGAACTGTGATTGCATTGTCCGTGTAAGCGGCATGGAACACATTGTCCAGCAGAAACTGGGGCGGTTCCGTTTCCCCCGCAGAGTTCCTTCTGGCTATCCAGAGCTTCTTGTCTGAATTCTGAAACAGAATGTATTTCTGACCAGCTTCGATTACCTTTTCCACTGTGATCATGTGTGAACGTAATGCATCCATGGTTCAACACCTTTCGTTTTGTAGAATCTTTTTCAGGTAAGTAGGTCCGGTACAGAAGAAGTACCAGAGTAAAAGAAACGTGAAATGAAATCGGTCCAGCGCGATGAAGTATTTGCCCTCAGTACCTAATATTAATAATGAACAAAGGCAATGTAAAGGAATATTGGATAAACCGTATTTCTTTTACTCTGGAAAAACATCACCGGTAAAAATCCGCTCGTATTCTCTACAGGGAATTCATAATAATCTGGATCGGGGACCAGTTTGGAAATCCGGCTGTCAGCCGAATCTACCTGATCAGGTTGCAGGCATCGAGCTGCTCATCATCAGGAAAAATGGTGGTGAGGAACTGACTTCTGTAAAATGAGATAGGCCGTCCGATGTTTTTTTGACCAGCCGTTCAAGATTTTTGTTAACGGCGAAGACGCCTTGTAGGTCACCGGCAGCATCTCCCGCATTGGAATATCTGTCAAAATTAGTGATCGGAGTCTATCAATCACGATAACCAGAGGAGAGATTGGTAGTAATCCTATTGTAAAACAATCCGACATTCCTTGAGAATCTTTACATATTACTCAGGTTTATCCATCTGCATATCGTGATTTGAGCTAGAAAAAGATATCTGATTTACAGGCACGCTATTTGCACACATCCCCATGCAAACCAAATAAATCCGAGCAATGGAGGCTTTATGTTAAAAACGGGTGTCAAATCAATAATTGTCGGACTGTTTCTTTTCAGTTTTGCAGGTGCGGATCTGATCGACATTTCAACACTGCACGACAATTCCAGCTGGCAGAGACTGGGTAAAGGCGATGGAGTGAGCGATGGTGTTTCCTGGTCAATCAACGGTGGTGACTATGTTAACGATGTGTTTGATCTGGAAGTTGGTGACAAGGTCATTTTCAAGTTCGACATGTATAAAGAACTGTGGGGAACCCATACCTACGATGCAATCAGAGTATGGTTTGGGGAGGGAGCTCTGGAAGATCTGGATGTGAGCGACATCATTGTCGATGATAAGTGGGCATTCAATTATAGCGGCTCTGGCTATACTGATAATTCAGCTGCTAGGGATAAATACTACGCGAAGAAATCAAACTTCTTTTTCTCTGATGAAATTATTTTCAGTGATGTTGGTGATTATAGCCTCTTGGCGCGTGTAACCTGCAGCAGGGATCTCATCGCATCATCTTCGTTCAGTGACGGTTCTAATCCTAAAATCCCAACTGCCGAACAGCTGGCATTGTTCACACCTGATAAATATTATTGGCAGGGTGAAGCAGAAGCTTACCACTTTTCGGTGACCAAAGTTCCTGAACCGGCTACACTTGTTCTTCTTTGCATGGGATTATCCGGTTTTGCGTTTTTCGGGAGGAAGAAGAGAAGCTAGAACTAGCTATTATCATAGGTCCATTTGAGGAGGCTCGGTATCAATCGAGTCTCTTTGAGTTTGTAGACCATCTTCAGTTTAGTACCAGAATATTCAACCTGCTCTCTTTGAACTGGGTTTGATAAAAGCTCCCGTGCTGGTTCTAATCGGAAATGATGAGAATTTTTTCGATGCGGGAAAAGCTGCAGCCTATGCCCGCAAACACCTGCAGCATGCCACCATAACGCTGGTGGAGAAGGCGGGGCATCTCGGGCACGTGGATAATCCCGGTGCATACTCTTCAGCCATGGTGAATTTTGTGAAGGGACTTGACCCAAACCAGCTTGGGGTTTCCGGTAATCAGGCCAATTGAAAAAGGTTCAGCACTGTAAACCTACATTCCCTCCGGTAAGCTTCGGTCGAGAATCGAGCAGCAGAGATGCATGTGTCAGCACTTATAATCTTCAGTGTCGAAGGCTTGACTGATGTGTTCCAGAGCGGTTATTATTCCACTCTATTCCTCACTATTTGACAGCAAGAACGAGCTGTTCAACCGATTGGGCTTAGGATTATTTCCTCCAGAGGATACAAGATTCGACCGGTTTGGATCATATACTCATCATAGATCAAGGACAATCTGAATCTCCGCGTCATCCCTCTGCGTTCTTTACGTCCTCAGCGTTACTATTCCTGCTCTCCATTGAATTTCTTTGCATTTTGGCTCCCGAAAAAGCATTTCACCTCTGCTCCACTTTTTTTCGCTTCCGAAATGCCACATTTCACACGTGCGCCGTGATAAATCAGGGCTAAAAGGTACATTTTCTGTCTGCTTTGTTAACAATAATGATAATTTCAGGCTCACACAGGCTTGAAACGCCCCCCAAAAAAAGATTTTATAGTGGAACTCTGCTGCGACGTGCAAGGGAAAACTCTATTCCCGCATCGCAAGACTGCGCCACATGTTTTCCCTTTGAAAGAATCTGTTCCAGGCTGGTTATTACCAGAGATTTTCCTTTTCAGACAATCTTTTCAAATTACCTGCGCAGATAGGGAATTTCTCGTCATTCTTGTAAGCGAGCATCCCCGGGTCGCCTTTTTTATGCTAAAAGTCTGAAGTACACACAAAAATCTATGAAAAACGGTCGATTTTCACCGCAGATGGGCTATTTTCCATGTAAAATGCCCGATAACTGGGGTGAAAATGAGTGAAACAGGGTGAGAAATGGTGTAAAAAGGGCTGCAGATCGACAAGCCATTGCTGTTGCAGACAATTTTTGCCTATTTGCAGAGATTCCCGGGTGATCAGGGTGTAGAGTGCCTGAGATGGCTATTCTATATATTATGTATATGGCTTTCAACCGGTTCTGAAGGTTTTTTGGTTATGGGTTTCCGGTCCTGACCTTAAAAGCAGTAGGGTTTAGCATTTACCAATTACCAGTCCCGCAGTCTCCCAGTCTCCCAGTCTCGCAGTATCGCAGTCTCCCAGTCCCGCAGTCTCCCAGTCCCGCAGTCTC
>JAEZKC010000019.1 GCA_023436205.1 Fibrobacterota bacterium | reverse complement strand
TACCGATACCGATACCGAATACCCCCCCTTTGGAACACCATTTGATTTCATCCTACCATATATGCCAATTCCCTTCGGAAGCGGCTGTATCCTGCATTGAATACCAGTGAGGATGCTCCATGGATCTCAACAGCGAAGAAGCGCGTCTTTTTGCCCAGAATATCGTCGACACTGTGCGGGAGGCCTTGCTTATTCTGGATGAAAAGCTACGAGTGGTGTCGGCCAGCAGGTCTTTTTACCGGCAGTTCCAGGTGGAGCCTGAAGAGACCGAAAGACGACTGGTCTATGAGCTGGGAAACGGTCAGTGGGATATACCGGCACTTCGCGAGTTGCTGCAAACAATCATCTCCTCGCAAACCACCATAGAAGAGTTCGAAGTGCGCCACCACTTCGAGAGCATCGGTGAGAAAGTGATGCTTCTCAATGCCCGGCGCATGCTTCGGGAGAGTGGCAAACCCACACTGATCCTTCTGGCCATAGAGGATATCACTCAAAGGTCCGCAGTGGAGCAGAAGCTCAGTGATTCGGAAAGTAAGTACCGCATGCTGGTAGAGGAGATCAACAGCATCATTTTACGATTCAACCATGAAGGTAATATCACCTTCTTCAACCATTTCAGTGAAAAGCTCTTTGGTTACAACCGCGAGGAAGTATTAGGAAAGCCCCTTGTGGGTACCATTGTACCCTGCAGAGATTCAAGCGGTCGAGACAACAGCATCATGTGCCGGGAAATCTTCTCCGATCCCGCGCAGTTCTATCAGAAAGAAAGCGAAGGCATTCGTAAAGACGGCAGCCACGTCTTTTTCTCATTCAGCGCCAAGCCCATGCGCGATATCTCAGGCGCGGTGACAGAGATCCTCATCGACGGCAACGACATCACCGAACTTGCACGGGAGCGCAGAGAGGCAAAGGAGAATTCTGCGATCCTTAAAGCCTTGCTTGACTTCATTCCCGAAGGGATCATGATCACCGATGAAAACCATGTGGTGCGTAAAGCAAGCCGCTACCTGGGGGAGCTTTTCAGTGTCCCGGCAGAGCAGCTCATTGGCACCGATGAGATTGCCCGCATTCAGATGCTCGATCTTTTCTTTCCAGGCGGTGAGAGGGTCACAGGCCCCAATGACCTGCCCCTCTCCAGAGCGGCATCTACCGGTAATACCTACACCGATCTGGAGATCATTTCCCGCAACAACGGCAAAGCCAAAATTCTCTCCGTATCGGCGGCTCCCATTTTTGACAATGAGGGTAAAATCATCGGGGCGGTGGGCGGATGGCGCGATATCACCGAAAACAAGCAGATGCTGGAAGCAATTACCGATCTGGCCAAATTCCCGGAAGAAAACCCCTTTCCTGTTCTGCGAGTCACAAGCGATGGTGTTGTACTATACGGTAACAAAGCCAGCAGGGAACTGTTGCAGGGATTACAATGCCATATTGATTCTGTTCTTCCCGAGAAGTGGCAGGATGAAGTCAGAAAGGCATTCTCAAGTGGTACCCGAAAAACATTCGATACCCGGTGCGGGGAGCGGGTTCTGTCGCTCAACATTGTACCTGTAGTCGAGCAGGGTTATATCAATATCTATGCAAATGATATAACGGAGCGCCGTGCAGCGGAGGATGCGCTTCGATTTGAGAGACAACTGCAGCAAGTAATCCTCGACAATTTAAATGTGGGCGTTATCCTGCTAGACAACCGAGGCACTCTGCTTACCTTCAACAAAACCGTTTTACAATGGTATGGATATGGTAGCGAATCTGAAATGCGGCAGCATTCATCCGAATACATAAGCGAGTTTGAGCTGCATGATTCAGAAAACAATGAAATACCGTTCGAAAAGTGGCCTGCAGTGGGTGCTGTCAAAGGTGAATACGTAAAGGATCTGGAGGTGAAACTGACCAGAAAGAAAACCGGTGATTCCCTATGGGTAAACTTCACCACAGTGCCTGTGTTAGATTCTCGAAATGAAGTGGTGCACATTCTCATGAGTATGTCGGATGTTACCATGCGCAAGCAGGCTGAACAAGCTCTTCATCGTAGCCGCAGGCTTATGGCTGAAGGCGAAGCGCTCTCTCAAACTGGCGCCTGGGAGTGGAACGTTAATGATGACAGATGGAGCTTTTCGGATGAATGGCTGGCGATCCACGGTATACCCCAAAAAACGCTGGATACAGAGGAACTGATGACGATTGCCCATCCGGATGATCGTCATATTGTAAACCAAGGCATGGAGAAACTGCAGCAGGGAACCGGTTCATACGATCTGGAGCACCGAATCATCCGTCAAAGCGATGGTGCTGTTCGCATTGTCCATTCTCGAGGAAGATTTATCAGGGATGAAAGCGGAAAAGTAATTAGGGTGTACGGGTTCGCGCAGGATATCACCGAACGTAGGAGGGCTGAGGAGGCGCTGCGGGCTTCAGAAGCACGCCTGCGGAAAGCGATCTCTGCCCAGACCGTGGGCGTGCTGTTCTTCAGCCTCAACGGGGGCATTTCTGGAGCTAACGCAACTTTCGAGCGGATGTCCGGCTACAGCAGCGACGAACTGCGCAAAATTCCGCACTGGAAAGCTCTTACCACTCCCGAATATTGGGATGCCACAATCAGAACCGCCGAGAACCTTGCCACTCTGGGAACGACGCCCCCTTACGAAAAACAGATGTTCAGAAAAGACGGCTCCCGGTGGTGGGGTTTATTTGCACCCACACGCCTTTCGGGCAGCGGCACAAATACTGAATGTATTGAATTCATCATTGACATTACCGAACGCAAGCGAACCGAGGAGGCGCTGCGGGCGGCTCTGCAAAAGGCGGTAACAGGGGATCGTCTGCTTGCAGCCCTCATGGACAATGTACCCGAAGGGATTTCAATCAGCGACACTGAAGGTATTATTCACATTATCAGCAAGCATGGCCAGGAGCTTTTCACCGGTATTCACAGCGGCATGAGCATCGAAGAAGCTGTCAGGAAATGGAAAGTTTTCCGCCCGGACGGCCAGAGTGTAATGCCCACAGAGGAACTTCCCCTGGTGCGTGCCCTCAAAGGGGAGACAGTTCGCGACATTGAAATTCTGGAGGTAAATTCAGATGGTCGCAGACTCCCACTTTTATGCAATGCCGCCCCCATCCGTGATGAAAATAATGAGATTATAAATGGTATCATTGTCTGGCGTGACATTACCGCACTTAAAGAAGCCCAGAAGGCAATGCAGGAAAGCGAAAGCCGTTACAGAGGGATTTTCCACAACGCGGCTATCGGAATTTTTCAGACTGATGGTGACAACCGATTGATTGCTGTTAATGACAATCTATGTCAGATGCTGGGGTATTCAAGCGAAGAGCTTCTCTCAATGGACGTGAACAATTTGACTGCTCCGGAAGACCGGCAGAGAAGCGAAGAGATGAACGCAAGGATACACAAAAGGGAAATGAGTAGAGCTTCCTATGAGAAACATTACCTCAAGGCTGACGGATCGAAGCTATGGGTGAATGTTACCGTTTCCTCTATTCACGATGAGTCTGGCAGACATATCGGGTCGGTGTCAACTGTGGAGGATATCTCAGCGCGCAAGGAGGCTGAAGCTTCTCTGCGTGAAAGCGAAGCCAGTCTCAATAAGGCCCAGGAAATCGCGCATCTTGGTTCATGGGAACTTGACCT
The DNA here is from genome assembly GCA_023436205.1 of Fibrobacterota bacterium. Classification (GTDB taxonomy): domain Bacteria; phylum Fibrobacterota; class Chitinivibrionia; order Chitinivibrionales; family Chitinispirillaceae; genus JAEZKC01. The sequence goes on along the minus strand of JAEZKC010000019.1, from coordinate 9,242 downwards.
GGTGGAGAACCGGCTCTCCTGGTCTGATGAAATCTACCGCATATTCGGCCTCAAACCCCGGGAATTCGGTGCAACCTACGAAGCATTTCTTGACCATGTCCACCCCGATGACCGTGAAGCCGTTGATGAGGCCTACTCGGGTTCGATTCGGGAGGGCCGAGATGTTTATGAAATCGAACACCGGGTGGTACGGGCTGACAGTGGAGAAATCAGGTACGTTCATGAAAAGTGTCAGCATATGCGTGATGCGCAGGGGCACATAATCAAGTCAGTGGGAATGGTGCATGATATCACCGAGCGCAAACTGGCGGAGGACGCCTACAAGGAAAGTCAGCTGAGATTCAGCAAGGCGTTCCACAGCTCCCCGGTGGCGCTTTCTTTGTCAAGCCCAGAGGAGGGGTTGATCCTCGAGGCAAACGAAACATTCTGCAGGCTGACCGGATACAGCCATGATGAGCTCATCGGACACACGACTCTGGAGCTTGGCATCGTCACCCCGGAGCTCAGGCGCCAGATCATTGAGAAATATTACCCTCAGGGCAGGATGTACATGCATGAAACTCAAGTATACTCCCGTGATGGAGCGATGCATGATGTGGTGGCGTCTGCGGATATACTGGAGTTGAAGGAGGGGCGTTTCTTTCTGATCACCATGATGGACATAACAGAGCGCAAACAGGCTGAAAGAGCTCTGGAGCAGCGCACTGAAGAACTGGCCGCAGCCAACCGGGATCTTGAATCTTTCTCCTATTCTGTTTCCCATGATCTTCGCAGCCCTCTCCGCACGATCGCAGGCTTTGCCGAGTTTCTCAGTGAAGACTACGCCGACCGGCTCGATGAGGAGGGTCGGGATTTCATCCGGCGCATCAATGAGAGTGTAAAAAAAATGCAGGTGCTTATCGATGACATGCTCAGCCTCTCCCGCATAGGCAGACAGGAGGTGAAGCGGGAGGAAGTCGATCTCAGTGCCATAGTGCGTTCGTACCTTGCTGAACTGCAGGCTTCTGATCCAACGCGGCAGACCGAATTTGTCATTCAAGAGAGCGTGCACACCAGCGCCGACCCGCGTCTTACCCACCTGGCGCTTGAGAATCTGCTTCGCAACGCCTGGAAGTTTACGGCAAAAGAAAATGTGACACGAATCGAATTCGGCACCGCCGTTAAAGAAGGCCAGACCGTCTTTTACGTTCGCGACAACGGTGTAGGGTTCGACATGCAGTTTGCCCGCAAGATATTCGAGCCGTTCAAGCGGGTGCATGCGGAAAAGGAATTCGGAGGTACCGGGATAGGATTATCTATTGTACAGCGTGTAATTGAGAAGCATGGGGGCAGGGTATGGGCACAAGGGGAAGTTGGCAGCGGGGCAATGTTTTGGTTTACGCTTGCGTAGATACGCTATGTCACGGGAAGACCGTAAGAACGCCATGCCATGGCGTTCTTCCTGAAAGGATCCACTGTGAACAGTAATTTCGGCAAAATACTTCAAAACATTCCCGGGGAAATGGCTGGGCGGATCGCGGCTAAAGACTGGGCGCAGACATCGCTGGGACCGATAGAAAACTGGCCTCAATCGCTCAAGAGCACTGTCAGCCTGGTGTTGGGAACCCCCTTCCCCACCATCCTTTACTGGGGTCCAAAGCTTGAAAGCATCTATAACGACGCCTACACCCCCCTACTGGGAGCAAAGCATGAGACACTTGGCAAACCGATTGAAAAGATATGGTCCGAGGCTTGGGATGTGATAAGAACCGATGTGGAAAAAGTGCTTTCAGGGCAGGCACTCTTTTATGAAAATGCCCCTTTTACTCTTATGCGCCACGGTCACCCTGAGCAGACCTGGTTTGATTATGCCTATAGTCCGCTGCGCGATGAGAGCGGGGGTATTTCTGGATTTCTGAATACGGCAGTGGAGCGTACATCCCGGATTCAGGCGGAAAAGGCGTTAATAGACAGTAAAGAGCATCTGACCAGAGAGCAGGCGTTTCTTCAGACGCTGCTTGATAATGCAAAAGTGTGTGTTGCAGTCTTGCAGGGGCATGAGCTCCGCTTCACCATGGTGAACCGTGCCTACCAGGAATTGCGCCCCGATGTATCCAGCCCGGTCGAATCTACCGAGAGATTTCCCCCGATGCTGTGAAGGCCGGTGCGGAAGCGATCATTCAGAAGGTCATTGCCACAGGTGAGCCGGTTGAAGAATACGGGTATCCCATGTCTATACCAGGCAAACCTGATGCGGCATGGGACGCCCAGGTTGCGCGGCTCCCGTTTACCGAGGGAGAGGGTCCATCTGCGCTACTGATTACCTGGGATGCCACGGAACATAAACGGGTGGAGAAAGAGTTGAAAGAGAGTGAAGAACGATTCCGTCTGGCACAGATGGCAGGCCATATCGGGGTGTTTGATTGGCATATGGTAACAGATGTAACGATTTGGTCTGATGAACTTAAGAAAATGTATGGTCTGCCGGTGGAATATGAACCCACTACCGAAAGATGGGCGAAGATGGTGCATCCTGAGGATGTCAAAGAAGCGCAGCGGCGGATGGAACTGGTTACCGGAAAGAAGCAGGATTACATTGAGGGAGAGTTCAGAATCATTCGAAAAGACGGTCAGATACGCTGGCTGCAGAACAACGGGCGGATCTACTATGATATGTCAGGCAAGCCTTATAGAATGATCGGAACAACCATTGATATTACCGAGCGCAAGGAAAGCCAAATTGAATTGAAAGAGAGTGAACACAAACTGAAGATTCTTAATGAGAGCCTTGAGGAGATGGTCATCCAGCGCACCAGGCAGGTCCATGCTCTTTCCACCGCCCTTACCATGGCTGAGCAGAGAGAAAGAAAGAGATTCTCGATTGTTCTTCATGAAAATCTTCAGCAGAAGATTCTGGGGGCACTGCTGCTTTTTAAGCAGCACCTCAAAGAACATCAGGAGGGGCAACACCCCACCCAGGGAGAGGATGAGATAATGCAGGGAATAGCCATACTGCAAACAGCCGCACAAACGGCAAAAACATTATCAGTAGAGCTCAATCCGCCGATACTGGGCACCGAGGGTTTCGATGCTGCTTTGAATTGGCTCATAAAACATATGTACAGAAACTACGGCCTGGAGATTGAATTGTCCCTTGACGGCCCGGTGCAGAAAATCCAGAACGAAACACAACTCATGCTCACGCAGATGGTTCGGGAATTGTTGTATAATGTCCATAAGCACGCAAAGATTTCACGTGCATCCGTTTCGGTGATATGCAGGAACAAGCAGATACAGATCACGGTGAGTGACAAAGGGAAGGGGTTCCAGTCCGAGCAGGTACTTAAGGAGACCGTGAATGATAGTCGGCTGGGGCTTCTAAGTATCCGGGAACGTCTGCGGCTTTTCGGCGGGGATTTAACAATACAGAGCACTCCAGAACAGGGAACCAGTGTTTCTTTAATAATACCGAATGATCGGTGTTGATAACAGGACAGTGACATGAAAGCATATTTGGTGGAAGATGATCAATCGATGCGGATGATACTGAAGCTGCTTCTGAAAAGAAATTTCCCGAGCATAGAAGTTATTGGGGAAAGCGAAACGGCCGAAACAGCTTTGGAGGAAATACCCTCTTTCCATGCAGACGTGATCCTTGTGGACATTTCTCTTCCCGGCATGGACGGCATTGAACTGATAAGCAGGCTCAAGCCCCGCTGCCAGGAAACGTGCATCCTGGTGGTGACCGGACATGATATCGACCTGTATGCACAGCGCGCCCATGAGGCAGGTGCACATGGCATTGTTTCCAAAAGTGAGTTTGAAGAGCTGCTCAGTGCAATCAGGGGGCTGCTGGAAAAAGGCGGCGATCACGGTTGCGACTAGCAGCAGAAGTATCATGTCCAGAGGCGACATTCCCCCCCGTCCGCAGCCCGGTTCACCGAGCTTGACACTCTTTCAGGGACGGGATTTATCCCGTCCCAGGGGAATCACGTTCCGTGTGAATCCCGTCCCCAAAAATAACCGTATGCATCCCACCGCCCCCCTCCCCCTCCCTTTGTGCATGTTTCTTGCTCAGATATACCAGTAACCGTTTCTTGTCACGAGCTGCCTGCAATAGATAATCTGAACATCCCAACTCAACGGCAGCCGTTCCGCACAGGAGATCAGATGTAAATGAATTTTGACCCGGAAATAAGCGGAATACTCTCTGAAAACATTCTAAATTCCATGAGAGAAGCCCTTCTGATCCTCGATGATTCCATGCATGTGGTATCTGCAAACCGTGCCTTTTACCGGCTCTTCAAGGTAAACCCCGGCGAAACCGAAAACCGTCTTATCTTTGATCTGGGAAACGGACAATGGGACATCCCTGAACTGCGCCATCTGCTGGAGAATATCATCCCCAAGCAGAATACCATTGAAGATTTCGAGGTGCAGCACACCTTCGAGCAGATCGGCCCCAAAGTCATGATGCTCAATGCCCGCAGGATAATGAGAAAGCAGGGTGCCCCCGGTTTGATTCTGCTTATCATAGAAGATATCACCGAACGGTATGCATTTCAGAAGAGGCTTGCTGAATCGGAGGCTCAATACCATAAACTTGTGGAGAACATCAACAGTGTTATAATCGGTATAGACGAGTCCGGTTACATAACTTTTTTCAACAGTTTCAGTGAGAAACTCTTTCAGTTCAATCGCCATGAAACAATCGGCAAGCCCTTTGTAGGCCACATTGTTCCGGTAAAGGATTCCCGGGGACAGGACAATTCCCGTCTGATTGCAGATATAATTTCCCAACCTGATAAATTCTACTCTGCAGAGAGTGAAGGTATGCAGAAATCCGGCGGGCGGGTGCGATTCTCCTGGAGTGCCCTAGTATTGCGCGATTCAGAGGGTGATGTAAAGGAAATTCTGATCGACGGTAACGATGTAACAGAATTTTCAGAGATCCGTTCCCAATACGAGAGAAAATCAAATCTGCTTGATTCCCTGCTTGATTTCATCCCCGAGGGTATAATGATAACCGATGAACGCCACGAGCTGGTGCAGGTCAGCAGAAACATGAGTGAGCTTCTTGGCGTTCCTGCAGAAAGAATTTTACATACAAATGATAAAAGCCTTCTCAAATTGCTGCATCTTTTCTGGACCGACGGCCGGCCAATCAACAGCCCCGGAGAACTCCCCCTGACTAAAGCGGTAGAAACCGGAAAGCGTTACGATGATTACGAAATAATGCTAGAGGAAAACGGAAGCTCCAGAGTCCTGATGGTAAATGCAGCTCCTTTCAGAGATGCAGACGGGCAGGTGATAGGTGCAATCGGGGCATGGAGAGATATCACCACCCGCAAGGACGCAGAGGAAAAACTGCGCGAGAGCGAAGCAACGCTCAATGCGGTACTCGAAGCCATGCCGGTGGGAGTAATCATTGCAGATACGTCTGGAAAAGTCACCCGCATTAATAACATTACCCGAGAAATCTGGGGTGTTCCACCCGAAACTACTTCCTGGGAGCAGTACGGGGAATGGGTGGGATGGTGGCCCCAAACAGGACAGAGAATCAAAGCAGATGAGTGGGCAATGGCCCGAACGCTTCACACCGGAGAAGAGGTCAGAGGTGATCTCGTTCAGATTCAGAAATTCGGCAGCAGTGAGCGTCTTTTCTGCCTCAATAATTCGGTTCCGCTCAAAGATGTGAATGGCAAGATCATCGGTGGAGTGGTCGCCATGATAGATGTAACCAAATTGCGAACTGTCGAGGAGGAGTTAAGAAAAAGCGAGGAGAAATTTTCCAAGGCATTTCACCTCAGCCCCCTGGCGCTCTCTCTGACCACAGCAGAAGATTCAAAGATAAATGAAATCAACGAGGCATACTGCAGACTGACCGGCTACTCCAGAGAGGAGCTGATCGGGCACACCACGATCGAACTTGGGATTACCACAAAAGAGAAGAGGCAGGCAATCATTCGCGAATACGCACCTCAGGGCCGGGTTTACCTTCTGGAGACGCAGATCCGCAACAAAAGCGGCCAGGAGCGCGATGTGATCCTATCTGCGGACAAACTCGATCTGCACGGTGTTACTCACTACCTTATGACCGCCATGGACATTACCGAACGTAAAAAAGCTGAAAAGGAGCTCCAGGAACGCTCTGAAGAGCTCGCATCCGCCAACAGTGATTTGGAGTCTTTCTCCTATTCCGTTTCCCACGACCTGCGAAATCCCCTGTCGGTCATCGGCAATTTTGCATCCATTCTCCTTGAAGACTACTCCGACAAGCTCGACACTGAAGGGAAAGAGTACCTTTCCAGGATGTTTGAAAATGTAAAAAAGATGCAACGGCTCATTAACGACATGCTCTCTCTTTCCCGCACAAGCCGGCAGGAACTCAAAAGGGAAGATGTGAACCTAAGTGAAATGGTCTGCCGGTATCTCGATGATCTGCATAGCCTAGATCCACAGAGAAAAACGGATTGTCAGGTTGAGCATGATATGCATGCTTTTGCCGATCCAGACATGCTTCATCTGGCGTTTGAGAACCTTCTCAGAAATGCCTGGAAGTTCACTTCCACACGCGAGGTCACCCGTATCGAAGTGGGGTGCATCATTCAAGATCAGCAGAAAGTTTATTTTGTAAAAGACAACGGTGTCGGGTTCGAAATGCAGTTTGCTGAAAAGATTTTCGAGCCGTTTAAAAGGGTGCATTCGGAGAAGGAGTTCGGGGGTACCGGGGTGGGGCTGTCTATTGTTCAGAGAGTGATCTCTCGTCACAGGGGCAGGGTGTGGGCCGAAGGGGAGAAGGATAAAGGAGCCACGTTTTATTTCACCCTGGGGTAGGCGGTGATTTTGGGGATCAGGGTCGGACCTCCCTGTGCGGTGGCAGGAACAGATCGGTATAGGGCGAATGCACCACCGCAGTTACGTGCAGGAAAATATGCGCTATGGGTGAAGAGATCGGGTTGGCAGTGAGAATTGTCCCCATACCAGTGATGGTACTTCCGATATTTGGCTGGATAACTTTAGATGATCTGAAATCGGAGTACCCGAAGTGATAAGTAGTTGTTATAAGTATGATTGCTACATACGCCACAACCGATGCGGCGATCTTTACCCCGATGCCTCTCTTTTCTGCTCCAAATGCTCTCCAGGCCACAACCCAGGGAAAGGCAAAGAGGAGCAGCCCGTCAATGAGACCGTATACTATTCCTCGCCAGAAGATACCCCACACTAGCATGGCACCGGAAAGCTTAACAGTTTCAGGCCTTGACAGAACATTTCTCATCATGAGTACTCCAAGTACAATTCCCACGACAATCGCCCAGACCAGCCTGCGTTTCACCATATCTTTAAAATCAAGCGATGTCTTTTTTGCATAATAGAAAAGAAAAAGGGTGATAACAGTGAAATAGATCAGGTAATAAAGGTCAACCGGTAAAGTGAGCAGGTCTCCGAACAGAAATGAAGCCAAAAACCCGACTGCAGCACCGATAAGGATCCAGACCAGATGATGGTAGCTTTTCATTAAATACTCCTTTTTCCTTGTGAGAGTGTTATTTGCATGTTACTAAAGACGCCTCGTACTCCCGTTTCCGCTGCCCGGTTCACCTCGCCTTTTAGGAGACGGGATGTATTCCGTTCCCGGGGAATACCGATACCGATACCGAATTACCTTCCTGCGTTGCTCAGAAAAATGCGCTCGCAGTTGCAGGAAACCTTCACTTCCCTGCTCTTGACAATTCCCATTACGGTCAGTCTGCAGTTATAACTATTCTGAAAAAAGCGTAGAGTGTTGCCGGGCTGCATGGTTTTCTGCTGATTATTGACATTGATAAGAGCGTGGGTTGAGTATATTCTGCTGACCCCGATTGAAACTTTATTTTTAACCACATCTGCAGCCTGGCCCTCCCTGAGGGTGAATGGCTTGGCGTTCACCGCACATTTTCTTAGCTCGTCTGAAAGAGTTTTCAGTGCAGAGTAGAGTAGAGAGGCACTGTCCCGAAAAATCTTCAAAGTATCACCAAGCAACTTGATCCTTTCTTCACTCTGCTTTCCCCTGCTGCCGCACTCTGAACTGTAAACACTAACCGAATCGAATCGGTCCCGTTCGCTCTTGCTAAAGTTGAATCTGTCTGCCGCCTGCTTAAGAGATGCAATGGTCTCCGCGGTATTGAGATTCGAGCTCTCCCGGTACTCTTGGACAAGCTTCTCCAGGTGCCCAAGCCGTTCTTTTGAGATATCGTACCCTAGCTTGTATGAAGCACCAAGCAGCGTGATCAGGATGGGAACAACAGCCCAGGTTTTAGAGAGGAAGCGAATTTTTTTGATGTTCATGGGAAGTTCCAGCGGGAAAGGGTGAATGTGGTATGATGTATTTGTCAAAGCAGGAGGTGCTATCGGGCACGGTCTGCAAAGTTCCTTCGGATTGTGGTGTAGCAGAATGGATTAGTGTAGGATTAAAATAATAAGGGGTAGTGGACTTTGGGAAATTTCTGAACTTTTGCAGGAGTCCCGAGCTATGATACTCGCCTATATAATTTTTTGAATATTCAACCAGCAAACAATGCATAATTGCTTATCCGGCTTATTTTTTCAACTCGCAATGAATGCTTAAAATGTCCGCTCCGGAAAATAATTTCTCAATAGTTACGGAAAAAGATTTCCCGTTTGAGGTAATACTAACGGTGTAGTTAGTAGCATATCTCCCGATTTAAGGTGGATGTCTGTTCAAAGGAGGGAGGAGCAATCCGCGGGGGATCCCCCGGGGATTGACAAACTGCAATAACCTCACCATTTACAGAAACCGCCGCACTGCCGTATTTTGGTGTTGCATTCACCTTTTCACCAAGTTACGAAGGAGCGGCCCTCAAATGGATTGTTACAGCATGTTCGAAGCTAAAATACTTGCTAGGCAGGGTGTGAAGAAAAACAAAATTGCAGAAGCGTTGGATGTAACCAGACGCACTATCTACAACTATCTCAACGATAGAGTTTTTGTGGATGGTCGAGCTCCCAGGGGCAGACCGGCAGGAAAAAGCAAACTGGACCCCTTTACCGGTTTCATTGAGGAGAAGCTTGAAGAGGATCTCTTCCTTAGCGGTGAAGCTCTGTTTGAAATACTGGTAAGACATGGGTTTTCCGGGAAGACCACCATACTTTATGACTACCTCAAGAAACGCAGGGAGGAACTGACCAGTTATGCCGTGCGGCGTTTTGAAACAGTGGCGGGTGAACAGGCGCAGGTAGACTGGGCAGAATGCGGGCAA
>JAEZKC010000018.1 GCA_023436205.1 Fibrobacterota bacterium | reverse complement strand
GGCCAGAGGCCAGAGGCCAGAGGCCAGAGGCCAGAGGCCAGAGGCCAGAGGCCAGAGGCCAGAGGTCAGAGGTCAGAGGTCAGAAGCCAGAGGTCAGAAGCCAGAGGTCAGAGGACAGAAGCCAGAGGTCAGAGGTCAGAGGTCAGAAGCCAGAGGCCAGAGACCAGAATCGGGTTCAGCCTTTGACGCGGCTTTCTTTCCCGATTTGCAGCCTTGCGATTCAATATTACCCCCGGATACACTTTTTCAATTCTTCAAAGATGAACTTCAAGCACTTTGAGTTTCACAAATTATATTACTATCACAATCATTATATATAGGAACCTCACAGCGGCACCTTAAGCGTTTAATGGAGCTCTTTATGTTTAAAAGAATCTGCCCAACAGTTCTGGTTTGGCTCTTCATGGCCTCTCAACTATTTGCCCAGGACCCTCTTCCCTACGCTCCCATAGCCAACCCCCTGCCGGATACTCTGGATGTGCTCCTCAGGGACAGTGCCACCATAAAAATCGGCCGAGTGAGAGTGAACCAAGCCGGCTACCGCCCACAAGATAAGAAATACTTCTACTATGTAGGAGAGGGGCAGAGCAGCTTCTCCGTTATTAATATGGAAAGCGGTCAAACTGTGGCAACGGGATCCCTAAGCCCCAAAGGAGCAGAATCCTCAGGTCAAATCAGTATGGAGTGCTACTATAATGCTACTCTACCTGATAAATCTAAGCTGCTTCGATATAACCTACTCGGCCCTGATGTAACTGGGCCCATCTACGAAGGTATGATACCGGAAAATGTGGGAACGGGACGCTATAAAATTAGGGTAGGTCAAGATGAGTCAACTCCCTTTGTGATTGATGAAAGGGTTTACAGCTGGGTCCGCGATGCAGCATTGAAATTTTTTGGAGTTAACCGCTGTGGAGATTCCGAGTCTTGGTTTCATCCTGCATGTCATACAAAAGATGCAGTTACAGGTGGATGGCACGATTGCGGAGATCACCTTAAGGAAGGGATCACCCAAAGCTATGCTCATGCCATGCTGGGATTGTCCGCCGCAGTGTTTAGAGATAGAGATACCGATCGTTATCACCGGAATCAGGCATCCACGGTTTTGACAGACGGTATTCCCGATGTGCTCTATGAGGCCAAACATGGTTCTGACTACATTTTACAAGCTTATGACAAGGCTTCTGGAAATATTGAATCAATGGTAACCTCGGTTGGTGATTTCGGAAGAGACCATCAGTGGTGGGGGCGTCCGGAATTTCAGGATATGATGCCTGTGGGTCGTGGAGGTCCACCCAGGGAAGCCAGGATAGAACTGGGAGCAAATGTGTTGGGCGATTTTGCAGCCGGGCTGGCGTTTAGCGGAAAAACCTATCTGCCTTTTGACTCTGCTTATGGTAAAAAGTGCATTAGTGTTGCGGAACAGCTCTATACTTATGCGAAAGCCAATCAAAAGTCTACTGAAACACCTGCCTACAACGGTAATGGCGTAGTGAACGACGAGATTGCGCTGGCTGCAGTCGCACTACTCTGGGCAACCGGGAAGCGCGTTTATCTCGATGAACTTGCTTATGATAAGACTATAGGCACCCATGGGAACACCTTCTTTCCAAAATTTTCTTTTGAAGGAGGATGGTTTGAAAACCAGGGTGTTCAGTTCAGTAAGGATTTGGCCAATACAGACTGGGCTTCGGTACACGTGCCCACGCTTTGGAGTTTTTTCAGACTGGTACTTAAAGATCAGCAACTATGTACCGCCCTCAACATTACAAACGAAGAAAGAAATGTACTGATCGAGAGGACCATTTGTCAACTGCTGTACAACCTTTGTAATGTTTCAGCAGGCACTCAAACAATAGAGATGCCCGATCATGGAATCAACTGGATTGGACATGTGGTTAAATACAATCCAGTGTGGATGCACATGCATACTCAGCAGGACTGGATCTGGAACAGATACCAGATGGGCAACATTTTCGAAATGTACTGCTATTCGGATATGGCCCAATGGGTACAGGGAATGGAGTTACCCAATTCACCCGCGACTACCGACTGGAAGGCTACAGAAATACGGGAAGTAATGATTCGCCAGATGGATTACATGCTGGGCATTAATCCCTGGGATGTGTCAATGATTATAGGCATTGGCGACAAAAACTTCAACCATCCTCACCATAGAGCAGCAAATCCTGAAGGCAAAAACGTACCGGGGGCGTTCTATTCTTACAGACCGCCGGTAGGAGCCCTTTTTGCAAGCTACAAACCTACGGTTCCCTTGCATCACGAATTGTGGGAAGACTATTATCATACAGAAACAGGTATAGACGCATCTGCTACAATGATGGTTCCCATAATTGGACTTGCCAAAGATGAGCCGATGAACGAGCCGCCCACAGCAACTGTCCGTACAGTATATGTGGGTTATGACAAGGCGATAATTGAAATTCGCCAGAGCAGATACGGCTACTCCTCCATTCACTATGGGGAAGGAACACCCAGCCAGACTGTAGACTGCGACAGTGCGAGCGTGTTCCATCGCATTACCTTGACTGGTCTTAAAAATGGAACTACTTACAGTTTTGAAGCTCTTGTCTCAGATTTATTCGGCAACAGTGCAGTCATAAAGGATAGAGGCGAATATTTTCAATTCACGACATTGCAGAACCCGCCCGGTGAAGCACAAATCACCAATGTAAAGGTTTGCAAGGTTACCAGTGACTCTGCGGAAATCTTCTGGTATACTCCCAATGGAGACTATGACAGCAGAGTTGTTTACGGTGAAACAACTCCACCAGCCACCATTCATGACGGCAATGTGTATGGCCGCCCCACCCGGTTCCATTATGTGAAGATCGGGGGATTAAAAGAAAAGACTACCTATTATTTCTATGTGGAATCAAATGGAACCCGCGACGACAACAGCGGTAACTATTACACATTTACCACCCCTGTGGAGCATGTGAATTTTGATGTAAGAGTAGTCCAATATCAGTGGGGTGGCAAGCCGACACTGGGAACTGTGGTTGTTAATCAGGAATCAAAAACCTATGATTCTCTTGAGCTTAGGTATTACATGAGAGGAACCGAGCAGGAAATGGTAGATATGGGTGCGAGAGTTGATATTGCATTCGTATACCATTCTGATGGATTCATTGACACTTCATTTCAGAGCAAAGTAAACAACCTCTTACAAAAACAAAAGCCGATCAAAATTCCAGATACCTATGACCCTGTAACCAACACATATGCTTGGTATTTCAGGATTCCGACAGGCGACACTAGAATGGAATCACAAGCCCGGTTCAGAATAGATATAATACTTGTTAAGAGAAGTCCATTCAGTGATGATCTGTTGGATGAAGCTCCAACCCATATTCCCAGTAAGACTTCAGACTGGAGCTGGATGCCGCATTCGCGGGAAGCAGGAGATCCTGTCGACTATGGTGGTATTCAGGATAAGGATAAGGACAATGTCGATAACGAAATCTGGATTACCGAAATCAATCCCTATGTCACCGTTTACCGGAAAAACGAATTTGTCTGGGGGTATTCGCCTTCAGCATCCGAGCAGCAGACAAAGAAAACGCATTACGAAATGACTGCACAGATCACCTCACCCTTAAACAACCCCTCAGAGGAGTATATTTTCCTTGAGCAGGTAGTTCCAACTCTAGTTGTAAAGGGTTGGGCAACAATTACCGAGGGTGGAGTCATAAATGACATTTGGGTAAACGGTAAAAAATTACTCGATGTAAGTTCTGTGGCCAGATACAATTTCGACCTGGACAGATACGATTTAACTATTCTAGTCCCTGTTAAAAACGGGGGGAACAATGTGGACATCACCATATTCGGAGGCCCCAGCACAGATTGCGATCAGTGCTTCGGATGCGCCTTCTCCAACCACAGCTTCTATGTGGAGTTCAGAGGAGCGGAGGCCTATCCGTCATCTATTTCATTGCGTGACATGGATGACTCACCGTTAAGAGATACCGCCAGAATCGATACCACCATGTTCCATGTGCAGGTGATTGATAAAAATGGCAACATCAGCGGTAAAACCAGAGACACAGTGCATGTGTCTATTGTAAACCCGGTACTGGGCGATAGTATCTATATCGCCTTGCTTGAAACGGGTGATTCCACCGGCATTTTCAGAACCATAAACCCCATCACAGTTGTGAGCCTGCCTCCCAGCGAACGCGGCCCATTCCAGATCTCCATGAGCGGAGGTGATGTGGCCTGGGTGACCTATACTGACCCCAACGACCCGGAGGACATATCCACCGCATATCTGGCCACACGGGCGGATTTCCCAGTTCCGGTGAATGCCTGGTTCAGTGATAAAAACGGGGATGGTTCCATTGACAGGCTGACATTCAGGTACTCGAATGTCATTACCAATTTGCCAGATTCTCTGAAGCTTACCATTCCTGGGGTAACAGCAGCCCGCATTGTGAAGGGACCAGCTGATGGCATCACCTCAGAATTAAACCTTGTGTATTTTGATCTTGATCCGGCAATCGCCAGAGTAACTGGTTTCAGAGCCGGTGAAGAAATTACAGCCCGTTCCTATCTGCTGCACAATGGAGTGGTAAAAGAATCAGTATTACCAGTAGCTGACAGTGCAGGACCGGCTCTCCTCGACCGCGCTTTACTATCAGAAAGAGTTGCAGGGCCTTTCGATACAATACAGGTTGTAATGTCTGAACCGGTAACTGCCTCCAAAATGGTTAATGTGGCACTTACGCTTAGGAGTAGTGGTGTCGATCGTGATCTTGCAGTACTTGCAGTTCTGGACTCAAGCCTTATTACCAATGCGCTCACATTGCTTGTTCATCCGGGAGATACTCCCATACAGGCGGGCGATTCCATTTTCATCAACCCGAACGGTCCAGTTCGCGACCGTATCGGAAATAAACCGCATCCGCAGAATCAGCTGGTCCCGGTTATTCTGAAATCATCCATACCCAGAGTGCTTTCAGCATATTACAAAGATATCAACGCTGACGGCAAACTCGATCAGGTGAACCTGATTTTCTCAAAGTCAATTGAACTGAGCGGGCTGCAGCTCTCCTTCTCCTGGAACACCGGATCATACATACCTGTTGAGTGGGCGAAAATGGCCCTGAAGACAGGCACGACAGACTGTGTTCTTGTCAACATCGAGGGAACTATCACCAAAGATTCCATTGTAACCGGCGGCTCAATGCGGGTAATGGGTACCCACAACAAGTTCCCGGGTGATACGCTGCACAGCACTGTTTCCGACAGTGCTGCACCGGTGATCAAGAGTGCCGTTTTTGCACCATCGATGGAGGAAAACAGTGACACTCTGGCGGTGACTTTCTCCGAACCGATTTCCCCGGCTCTTTCTCAGCACTCGTTTAATTTCATTACTGCTGAGGGAATTCCCTATACCATGACCGTTTCAAATCAGACTAAAACAGAGTCCCAGACCCAGTATTTCCTGGTTACAGCGATCGAGGGAATTGAATTCCCAGGCAGTACTGATTCTGTCTGGATCAATACCGAAGCAGATGTATTTGACATGATCGGCAACATTCAGAACAATGAGGGAAATCGCCGCTGCCGATTGAATGTCAAGCCAGTACCTTTCGAAATTAAGGTGGTAGTCGCACCTAACCCATTCAGCAATATAAGTGCTAACGCTGCCGGTTTCATTGGCACCAAAATTATTGTAAAACCCATATCCAAAGTGAGATTACCCCTGACAATTGAGGGTACATTCACCATATTTGACAACCTGGGCAATGTGGTGATGTCAGATGCATTGCAGCCGATGCAGGATTCCCAGGATCTGACGTATCAATGGAACGGATGCACCCGAAACGGTCGTAAAGTAGGCACCGGAACCTATCTGATACGAGTAAGTGTCAATGAGGTATCAAATGATGGAGAAAAACGCGAACCCAGGTCCGGAAAAGCATTGATGAAGGTCATACGGTAGAGCCGGCATGCTATGCCGACTTTACCGTACAAATTGGCACATGGTCGCATAAAAAAGAGAAGCCCGGGATTTCCCCCGGGCTTCTCTTTTTATTCAGGGCGGGATATCCCGCCGCATTTCAATAATAATACTACCTTTTAAAGCTTATATCCCGAAGGAACGGTCATGCCCTTTGGAACCACGATGATACCATCACGGATAGTGATACCATCACGTTCGCCGTTCATGATGTTCTCTGCATTTGTAAGGTGAACATCATCACCGATCCGCACATCCTTGTCAAGAATCGCGTTTTCAATGCGACAATTGCGTCCGATACCCAACCCATTACCATCCTGAGCTTCTGAATCGTAATAATCGGCACCCATAAATATCACTCGGGAAAGTCTGGTTCCACTGCGGATGACAGAACGCACCCCGACCACGCTATCTGAAATCACCGCATCATCAATCATGGATCCTTCACAAATAATTGATGAATCGATGGTTGAGCCGGAAAATTTGGCAGCCGGCAGAAAGCGGGCATGTGTGAAAATTGGCTTCTCCTGGTCGTAGAAGTTAAATGGGGGTTGCTTGGATGTCATAGCAATATGAGCATCGAAAAACGCCTTGATAGTTCCGATGTCTTCCCAGTAACCATCAAAGGGATAGGCGTATACATTACAGTTGCTGATGGCAGCGGGGATAATCTGTTTACCGAAATCATCATATTCGTACTTATCAAGAATATCCAGCAGCACCTTTTTGTTGAACAGGTAGATACCCATGGATCCTACATGTGTCTTTTCCTCTCCTGCAGTGTTCCCTCTGTTACGCAGATTGGCAGGAAGCTCAAAATCGGTAATGATGCTTTCATCTTTGGGTTTTTCCACGAAATCAACTACCTTGTAGTTGGAATCCATCTTCAGAATTCCCAGTTCGTTTACCTGTGAACGGGGGACCGGAACAACGCTCAAAGTGAGGTCTGCCTTGTGTTCATAATGAAAATTTATAAACTTCTGAAAATCCATCCTGTACAGATGATCTCCGGAAAGAAGCAGCACAGTTTCGCCGGCCTGCCTGAAGTTGGCCAGATTCTTTCGAACGGCGTCAGCTGTTCCCTGATACCATCCTTTGCTGTCAAGAGTCTGAGATGCTGCCAGGATGGAAACGAAACCCTTGGAGAAGTTATCAAGACGATAGGTCTGGAATATGTGTCTGTGAAGAGATTCGGAGGCAAACTGGGTAAGAATCCAGATATGGCGAATTCCATGATGCAAGCAATTGGAAATGGGTATATCGATAAGCCGGAATTTTCCGCCAATGGGCACAGCCGGTTTGGAGCGTGATTCGGTTAAAGGGTGTAGGCGGCGTCCCTGACCGCCGGCCAGAATAATTGATGTTACGCGGGGAGTCGTCATAGCAGCCGATCCTTTGATGATAGTGGAAACTGGGAATTTTTAAGAGGGGCAGGATGTGGTGCACGCGCGAACCCAGGTCTCCCCCTCGACCGGTAAATAGATAATATACGTAACGGATGTAATATGAATGAGGAATTATGAAGGAGATTTGGATAGCAGCAGGATTCCCGTGCTCATTGGGAGCCCGGGAACCTAAGCAAGTAGAAAACGATCACTTTTTAAAATGTCTCGAATCCCCCCACCCGTTCAGAGCCACCCTGCGACCCACGGATAGAATCCGCCGTTCAAGGCAGAACCGACACTGCTCCGCACTTTCGTCCAGACAGGGTTTTCCCTCGTAGAGCAGGTAATCCTGCCTTACAGAAACCGGTGTGAGCTGAGGCATAATGATGTTAGCTCCATGTCTAAGCCCCTGCTCTCGCCCGTCATGTTTCATGGCCTGCAACGCAGTGGTAGCGGCAATATTTACATCTTTAAGAACCAACCTGCAGACCGCAATCATCTTCAAGGCAGAAGTGAAAATGCTCTCCTTATTTTGGTTGAAGTAATCGGCATGGATACTCATCGGAGTACCCGAATGGACAATATAGGGCCCCATTCCGATCATATCCACATCCATATCTCTGAAAAAGAGAACATCATCAGCAAGGTTTTCGATAGTCTGCCCGGGAAGCCCGATCATAACTCCCGTCCCGACTTGAAATCCGACCTTCTTGAGGCTCTTCAGACATTCGATACGACTTTCAAGCCGCTGCGCAGGCGGATGGATTTTAGCAAAGAGGTCGGGATTGGAGGACTCTATCCTGAGAAGATAACGATGTGCACCGGCATTGAAAAACCTCTCGTAAACGTCAGGAGACTGCTCGCCAACACACAAAGTGATTCCGAGTCCCTGAGGCAGTTCTTCTGAGACAGTGGCAGATTTTACCTCTTTTACAGCCTCCTCAATAAGCTCAATAAAGGCCTTATCCCGCCGCTCTCCTGATTGCAGCACAACAGAACCGTAACCCTGCTCAGCACACCATCGGGCAGCTGCAAGGATCTCCTCCAGCTTGAGTGTAAACCGCTTTACATCAGCACTGCTTTTCCGAATGCCGCAATAGAGACAATCACTCGCGCACACATTTGAAAATTCGATTAGTCCCCGATAAAACACATCCGGTCCACATTTTGAAAGCAGAACACTTTCAGCCGCAGCCCTCAAGCTCTCCATTTCACTTGGGTCGGTAGTCCTCAGCAGTTGTATTATATCATCCCGCTCGAGGATTTCTTTTTCGAGGATTTCACTTATCAGCATGGTATTCCTTTAAATCGGTAATTAAGCTATCCTTATTGTCATTTGAAAGCAGATGCCACCCGTAAATCATAAAGCCGCTACTGTCGTCGATTTGCAAACGATGAGCAGGTCCTACCGGAATATCCCGCGGGACATCCCCTTCGTTGCTCCAGCGCCGACCGATAATGCGGATGGAGAGAATGCGTACATCATACTTTAACTCTAATGAGCAGAGACTTTTTAATGCTTCAGTATCTAATTCAGTTTTTCCCATTGATATCTCCACAACGCTGTAAAAGGTATCGGTATCGGTATCGGTATCGGTATCGGTA
>JAEZKC010000141.1 GCA_023436205.1 Fibrobacterota bacterium | reverse complement strand
TATGGACATGGTTTTCTGTTCCGCCGATTTCGTATACATAGCTTCCTGTAACCGAGGCGGTTTTTACAATGTATGAGTAAAGTTCACCCTGGAATGGTTCAATGATCGATTCTTTTCTATCCTTCGTGCTGAAAACGTTGTGAAGAATCACTTTGGCCAATGATTGTCCCATAACTCATTCTCCTCGTAAATAATTTTTGAACATGACACCCTTTCAGGGCTGAAAATCATATCACTCCACCCCGGGGCTGCACCGGCGGACCGGCTTACCCCGGGCTCTTACATTTCGACCCTTCGGGCCTTAGGATGACGAAAGAGAATTCGACGAGAAGGTGTTTTCTTTTAATGCCTATTAATATAAATAGAGTTGGGGATATCGATAGAATAATGAATTCACCTTTTAAATGGCAACCATTCTCCTAAGCGCTGAAGGCGTGGCATGTAACAGCCCGGGGTGTAGCCGTCTTCGGCGCAGCCCCGGGTAGGGGTGAAGTCCTGGTTTTGAGCTCTGAAGGAGCGGCATGTTCATGGTATTCTGCGCCAGTAAATCTGGAAGATCGAATACTCGTAAGTTTATTTAGGGGGAGCAGATTACGTTGCTCTGGAAAATCTCCTCCTAAAATCGTGATCAATAAACTCTGATGACTATTTTTGATGGGGCTGTATGCGAGGGTTGCAGCTGGTGAACTATGAGGCGTCCTCGCCGTTAACAAGAGTAAAAAGGGAGTTATGCTTCGACTCCGGCGCAATCCAAACCGCGGCACAATTATTGTATTTATAGGAACTATGCTTCGAATCCGCAAACTACACTCAACATGAACGGATCGGAATTTTACTCTAGAATACAAACAGAGGAACGGTGTGCCAAATGGGTGTAACAGTTAAAAAATCTCTTCTACTTCTCGAATTCACGCTTGTTTTCCTCTGCATTCCCACTGCTATCCTTCTAGAGTTAATACCGATTGATAAAATGAGGCTGCTTCTGATTCTGGCTCTTCTGTTTCTGACAATCCTGCTGAGTGACCCTGCATTCAAAGCCGCTGAAATCTTTTCTTTTCGAATAACTAATTTTCCAATACGCAGCATCGGTATAAGATTCCTTGTCTCATCCGCTTTACTGGTGCTTTTATCACTTGTCATTTCGCCCCAGAATTTCTTTTCTCTTCCCGCCGGCGATCCGCTGCTCTGGCTTGCAACTGCCGTTTTTTACCCCCTCCTTTCCGCACTGCCTCAGGAGATCCTCTATCGACCATTTTTATTCCACCGCTACCGCCTGCTCTTTTCCACGCCCAAACAGCTGATCATTGCAAGCACACTCAGCTTCTCATATATGCATATCATCTTTAATAATCCGATTGCAGTGGCACTAACTCTGATTGGGGGCTATTTCTTCAGCAAAACCTATGCGGCAAGCCACTCTTTCTGGCTAGTAACTCTGGAGCATTCCGCTTACGGATTTATCGTTTTCACTGTGGGGCTGGGCGACTTTTTCAGATGAACCTGTAGAGAGTTATACTTCGACTCCGGCGGACCTACGCTCAGTATGAACGGATGAGAGGTCCTCATGTCACCCGTTAAGCAATTCTCATGAACGGATGGGAGATCCTTGTTAACAGGCGTGAATTTCAGGATTATGCTTCGACTCCGGCGGACCTAGGCTCAGCATGAGCGGATGGGAGGGCCTCGTTAACATGGAGGAGTTTCAGGATTATACTTCGACTCCGGCGGACCTACGCTCAGTATGAGCGGAACGAGAAGCTTTACAACAAAAAATCGCGCATCACTGAATGGTGTTTAAATCAAACCAGTTCCTGATCACCCATAATTTCTCCTCCGGCACGGTGCCGGTTTCCCGTTCGAGAAGAAACACCTGCATCTGCCCCTCACGCTGGGTGCAGTAGATCTGATCAGGCAGGTCAATGCACAGCTCTCCCGCAGTCATCTTGACTTCCACCATGGTGGTTTCATTTTCGGCAGTCACCGTGTAGCGGAAATCGCGGGGGTCAACTATGGGCAGCTCGGTGAAATTGATCTCCTGGGCAAGAGAAAACAGATTGCGGTGCCTGGCGATTTCATCATCGTACCCCCAGTAATAATAACTTCCCGCCTTTACATAGCAATATTGCGAATCCACTCTTTCGAGGGTGGCATCAGGACCTTTGGAGGCAACGTAGGCTGCAGAATAATCGGGGGAAACGTAAAAACGGAAAGTCTTGTTCTTTGGCAGAAGATCGATGAACAGATCTATCCTCTTATCTTCATAAGCTCGAATAAGCTGCTCGATAGTACCCTGAGGAGTTGCCCGCAGACTTGGCGCCTCTTCCGGCACTCCTGTCTGAGGAAGGAATAGCGAATCACATGACAGGTTTGCAATCAACAGCAGACCTGCCAGTAACAGTACACCCGATCTGTTTTTAAGGCTCGAAAAACGAGTTCCTGTAATCATCGGGAACATCCTTCCAGTAACTTATTTGCCAATCTATTCCCATGTTTATATGGAAATCCGCTTTACCTGAGCAAAGCAGCGTACCATCAAAATATATAAGGTAAGGCATGTTTTCAAAAATCAGCAAATCACCCTCCACCTTCTTTGTAGCCTTATCGGTCTGCCAGTCCACATAGCTTGCCTGAGGCCTTAGAAACTCCAGCATGTTGATGATCTTTTCTTTTCCATAAATACGGCGAATTTCAAGAGAATACTCGAACACCGCGTTATCGGTAAAGCAATCGGTATACTCGAGCTCCCCGGTGGTCTCCCGCGCAGCCCTGAGCACCTCACTCATCATGAGCGGATCCCCGGTACCCTCGTCAAGAGGAGGCTCAGCCGTCTTGAGATCGAACATTCCACAGCCGGTGAACAGCAACAGCATCAACACAACAACTGAAGATCTCATAACCGTCCCTCCATCTGCATACGAAAATCCCAATACCCCGAAGATCTCTGCCCCACCACAAAGGTGTGACTGACATAGGCAGATAAATTGAGATTTCCTCCTAAACTCAGAGTGACACTACTGTAAGGCTTGGTAGTATACCCTTCATCGTTCATCACCACATATTTACCGTTCTGAAAATATTGATCATTTATATCGGTAAACGCATTCCCCAGTTCAGCCACCAGATTGTCAAACTGCGCCTGCAAACTGAAATCCAGAGTGTAGTAGATCGCTTTACCGGTGATTGCGTAGTAATCGGTTCTGGCATTGTCATCGAGTGCCAGAATAGTATCCATGTATTCGTTTCCATACCAGTAGCCATAGTCGGAATACTTTGTGTTCCACATACCCTTGAGGCCGAAAACAGGCGAAAGGGAGAGAAAGCCTGTCAAGTTTGAACTGAGTGCACGTGAATAGCGGGGACGCTCGAGGGGGTCCTGGTGAAACTCCACGAAATGGAAACTGCCCATCTTGGCTTCAGCGGTGATCGATTCCGAAAGAGTGAGGCGCTCAACCGGGGTCCACTCCACAATGGCACCAAGCCTCTGCCCCTGATCGGTCCGGTTGCTGCTGCTTTTGGCCTTTCGCAGAAACACCAGGGTATACTCAGAAATCTCACCGAAGATTTCACCGTTAAGGGGTGAATCAGACAAGCGCGAAAGAGAGATCCGGTGCAGCAGGTTGAGTCTGTCATTATCATCATTGTTGATGACTTTCTGGGTTTTGTTCATGTAGTAATTGGGGTACTCCGTAAGCACCCTGGACAGAGAATAATTATAAGAGAGCCTTGCAGAATGAGGAAGCCTCAGTGTGAGCTGGTGCATGATGCGGGGATTGAAGCTGCTATGATCCCACAGATTCAGGTTGAGGCTGTCGATATTACCTTCGTTAGCATTTTCAGAAAACGACTTGCCAAACAGCTTATCATGATCCCGCCAGTCGAAACTGATCTGGCCACCATAAAAGAGATTCATGCTGGAATCGGTGGACAGTGCGGCGGAAAGAGAATGCCTGACCGTGCGCTCATCCCTCTTGCGATCATCGGTGGGAAACGCCAGCTGGCTGTTCTGCCAGGAGTAATACAGTGACGGAGTGAAAATATGTCGGGGCCTGGCCTTGAATCCCGCCATAAACCGCATATCCTGCTGAATGCGCCAGGGAGTACTCGAAAAGAGAATGCTTCTGCTGTCGGCGCTTTCTTCGAGATAACCTTCTTTACCGTTAAAGAGAGAACCATCCGTAAATAGAAACAGACTGTCCTCAGGTGCGATGGTAAAGGCGCTCAGCGCATTGCCGAAGAGGGAAACCATTGATGAGTTCTCGATACTTCGGGTGATCCCCTGAGTGAAGAAGTAAAGTGGCAGATTGAGGATAGGCTGTTCCATGGACCCCATGCTGAACGCCCCGTAGGCGCCCACGCTGCTGCGGTGGAACCCCTGATCCCTCCAGCTTTTCAATGAGTCAAGCCTTCTGCCGCTTGCCCCTGCACGCAGGAAAAGATCCACGCCCTTTACACCGGTCCTGAACGTGGGGCCGGCATCGAGCGTCATAAGAGAATTCACCCCGTTCTGTGAGGTGTAAAGCTGTGTCACCGGTGTCCAGTCGAAACCGGGGGTGATTGACGGATATTTAGTGAGGGTACGCTCCAGGGACCCGGCAATATTGATGTACTGTTTAAGATTCTGCAGTTTGTCCCTGCGCAGTTCATAACCGACGCCCTGCTCCATTTTATAGGGACCGAATACCGGGTGATACACTGCATTGTTGATACTGGTAAGTGATCTGTCAAAAAGGATCTGCTCTGAGCTGAGGGTCACTCTTGGAGAATCGCTCTCCTCAACAGGGCGGGGAAAGAGGAGCTCCGGAGGCAGGTGGTCAGCTCCTGCCAGTGCGGTAATGAGGAGAATCAAAGCAGCACCGCGGATCATTGTAAAGAGTTGGCCCTTTTATAAAGATCAAGCCACAGGTTTACATCGAGATCCTCGGGTCTTGACGCCTCATTAACACCCATACTCTTGAGCAGTTCGCCATAGTGCTCCTTGTCACCATCACCGGTAAGACTGAGCACTTTCGCCAGCTGCTTTCTGCGCATGGAAAATCCTCTGTCGACAAATGCAAAGAACGGCTCCCAGTGATCCCTTGAAAGGCGGCTCTCCACATCAGGGTCAACCACGATCTGGAAAACGGCGGAATCCACGTTGGGCCTGGGGAAAAAGGCTCCCGGAGGCACGCTGAACAGAAGTTTGGCTTTGCCGAAAAACTGGCAGAAGATGGAGAGAAATCCGTTTGTGCGGGAGTGCGGTGGAGAAACGATGCGCTGGGCGACTTCCTTCTGCACCATGAAGGTGCAGGTCAGTACCCGGGGAGCGCAGAGGAGGACTTTTTTTATGATCAGGGCACCGATATTGTAGGGCAGGTTTCCGACTGCATGCAGGGGAAATCCCACTTGGGCCAGGTCAAACTTCATGATATCTGCATGGTGGATGGAGTAGTTTCCCACGCCCAGTTTCTCCCGCAAGACCTCAATGGCATCGGGATCGATCTCCACCAGGTGAAAATCGGGAAAGCGCTCCTTGAGATGAATGCTCAGAGCACCGCGGCCGGGGCCGATTTCGAGAATGTTTTGCCCCTCGTTTGCAGGGACTGCCTCCGCGATTTTGCGGGCGAAGGCTGGGGCAGTCAGGAAGTGCTGCCCCAGATGCTTTTTGGGACCCATGAACTTTATAGTACCTTTGCGTGAAAGAGATTGCAATTCAATCTTTTGAAATATATAGTAAGAAATAGTAATTTAGTATATAAATCACACAGCGGCCACCTCAGATTCCTGATCAGGAGTGCAAAAAGGAGATCCTTCGTGTATAGAGTTCCACTTTTCACCGTTTTAGTTCTGTTGCTGATGTCAGGATGTGTAAAGAAAAAGGAAGTTGTACAGACTCCCCCGCCGGCCCCTGTGGCTGAGCCCAAGTTCGAGCCCACCGCCGATTCTTCTGTGACTGCAAAGCAGGTCACCCTGTGGAAGACCTGCAACCCGCTGCTTGACTCTCTTACCTACTTTTACAGCGACTCATTCAAGACTGAAGACCCGGTGCAGCGTCTGCGCTACGAGGAGGACTTCAGGAGAGCCCAGGACAAGATCTGTAAACTAGCCGGATTTGTGGGCGGATACAAGGAGTATACCTGGGTGATGGAGAGCATGGGGAATGCGAGGAATAGGGGGATTTTGGAAGCCCAGGGGATTAGTTATTGAGTGGTGAGTTTTTGAGGTGAATGTAGCTGGTTTATTTCGGTGCTAGATACTATAAAGGCGATGTGGGATGGTGGGTTAGAACCCTGGCTAGGCAGTTCTAGAATTTGTATATTGCTATGGAACTGCCCCTGCTAATCATCCAAATGATGAGAATAAAGTCCAATGACAAGTACCAAAATAATTTCTCTCCTGTTGCTAGTCATTTCAATTATAGGATTTACCAGCGGGTTACTTGATCTTCGAGTAAATCGGAAAATCTTTCCATTTTACTGGTTTAGAAATATCTTTATGCTACTTATCAGTTTAATGGGTATCGTCTTTTCAATCGATGCTTTGGTTCAAGGTTGAGTCATTTGGATTGTTAAATGAATCCTCCCCGCCTTTCGGGCAATACCGCACACGGGCAGAGTATCCTTATTTAGGCCCTGCGTTACATTGTGCGATGAGCGGCTACTTGCATTCCGGAGCCACACTGTAAGCGCTAGGATTTGCGCCGGCAATTTAGGGTAGATGTGAAAATATCATAAAGTTATTTTCTAAACACGCTAGAGGATCAAACCGTCGAGTGCAACACATCAAAATCCTAGATAGAAGGGAAAACACGGTTAACCTACCCATAAGGCAATTTTGGATGAAAGTGAAACATGCATTTGTAATTGCAGTAATTGCCTGCCAAATGAATGGTTGTGGTAAAAAAGCACATGATGGAAGTGAGGTGAATAAGTTTTCATCGATTGACACTGTTGTTTGTAATTGTGACAGCCTGATTTTTCCTGAACCCATTACTATTGAATTAGATTCAAATGCAATCCCTGAATATTTGTTAAATATCTCCATAGAAAAAGGAGATTGCCGATTTATGGGTGTCGCCGGATTTGGATTAAAAGTACCTGGCGTGGAAGATTATTATCCTAAATTTGCAGAAACTAATGGTGTAAAGATCATCAAAGGTACAGGTGATTACATTCCAAGAGGTACCCTTAGAAAATTTCCGGGTGACGCAGACTCTTTTGCATATGAGTACAATCTGTTGCTTTTAGAATATTTGAATACGAATTGTTATAAAAATTTCCAGTAGGGTAGTCTCGTTTACGAAGTGAACGCTCTGCGTTGCGTTGTGCGATGAGAGGCTACTTATATACCAGAGCGACACTAAAAGCGCTAGGATTTGTTGTCAACTCCGTTTTAATATTTCCCATTTCTTCCGGAATATTATTTCCCATTCCCGGTAAAAAAACTACTTCCTTGGGGGTACCAACCCCAGCTTCATCCGGTTCTTCAGACGGTAAGATTCTCCTTTCAGCACATAGATTAGTGAATGATGCAGCAATCGGTCCAGTGTGGCGGTAGCTAT
>JAEZKC010000067.1 GCA_023436205.1 Fibrobacterota bacterium | reverse complement strand
TGAGCCCCTTAATCCCTGAAGGGGACTTTCGGAATCACCCGGTACACAGGAAATGATCCCCGGGCAATCGTTCCCGGGGCATCGTACCCGGGGAAGGAATCCCTGGGCTAAGAGACGCAACCCCTTCTAGCCTGGAAGGCGCTGCCACACCTCACAGGCGGTAATTGGAGATAATACAGAAGAGGTATCGCGGGATATAGATTACAAATTGAAAGGGGGACGATTCCGATATCGCCCCCCAGAAATAAAAGATTAACGATTGAGCATTTGCTTGCTACTCTTAATCAGACAACCATCCTGCTCAAGTCTGATAATGTATGCACCGGAAGGTATTTTTGATTTAACATCACTAATTTCATTAAGATCTTTCCTACCGTTCACTTTAAGAACAGATCTTCCTCGCAGATCAAATATTTGCAAAGTTACGGGTTTTTTCGCATCGATTCTTTTCACCCAATCATAACCTGATACGTTATCACCTCTATTCACCGACACAGCATCAGTAAAACCCCACAGCATATTAATTGTATCATTTACAGAATAGGTACCTGTGACATTAACCACATCATTTATGTTTTCAGGAATTTCGGTGAACATAATGGTTTCGGTAAGAGACCCCGTTATACTCGAAATGGAAAGCGGCTCTCCAGTCCCGTTTTTTAAAGAGTACCCGGATGCTAATTTTATTTCTATATCCTTGAGCTCAGTAGTTGATAGAGTATCGCCGTTCTTATAAACACTCACTTTCAGGTTTACGGGTTCTCCGACCTTCACAGATCTCTTTTTCTGGTCCATATTCTCATCCCATATCTCAACGACAATTCGTCCTGCCTGCTTTCTGTAAGGGAGAAATCCGACATCGGAAGTGACCGGAATCCCGTTAGGCCCAGTACCTTCTATGGTCATTTCAAAGAAAGCGTAATCCTGCTTAGGAAGACGCTCAGGAACATTGAGATTCAATGTAGAAACTCCGACATTGACGGGAGCATCTGGAATATCAATTAACACCATATCAGAATCAGGGATAATGGTTTTGGCGCCCAAGCTCCCTTCACCGACGATTGGCACGTTTTTCACAAATCTAAGAAATTTTATTCTAGGATTAGTTATGTTACCGTATAAAGATTCCAATCTGAATTGCACACGAGCTTCAGTGCCGGCGATTGTAACTGGTGCTGTTGGCCTAATACGAACCAATGTCTGAGGTATTCCCTGTTTTTGTGCGGCGCCAATATCTGCAACAAGTCCATCGGCATCCCTTATTCCTATTTCTTGCCATCCTTTATTTCTCAGAAACGTCGCATTATGACTTATCCAGTCAGGCTCAAGAAAATTAGAAGAGTCTTCATCAAAACAAGTAAATATGGAATCCGTTTCTAGCCAGCTGGCATTTGCCTTTTGTGAAAAAGAAGCTTTCGAAGGTAGGGATGAGTGATAAATAGGTGCTCCTTGAAAACATGGGTGACTAACGGATATCTGATAAATTGAATCGTGCCGGCACCGCAACTGGAATGTAGTATCTTTACTTCTCACAGTACTGATATCCATTGAAATCATTACACTATTATCGTAATTAAAACTAAGAGAACACCTTTCATTATTTTTACAATAAGGAATCCATGAAAATTGGCCACGAAGTATATGGTTCAACATTGATGAAAAAGTACTGTTCATGGTACGACAGGGTAATCCTTTACCGCTCAGGCAAAGCCAATCGGTGCTTCTAAACTGTTCTCCGGGGTACCCGTTGCTCCAAGGATATTTGGGTTCACCCATAATGTTATTAAATGCCAGATGCTGCCCACCCACTTTCCAGTTCGCACAGTAAAAAAGGTAGTTATTCCAAAAAGTATTATTGTAGATGGCAACCGGTGAAAAGATTACATCTCTGAAAAAGAGGGCACCACCTGGGAAATGTCTACCTGTACCTGATGGAAAAGCCATAACGGTATTGATGATCGCAGTGCTCTGATGATAATTACTGTAAAACAAATTGTAACGTACTGTGGAGCCAAGATCCCATAAATCATCAAACATCAGCCCGAATGAATTTGCGTGTATACGGTTGCGCTCGATAAGATGGTTTCCCATTTTCCCGAACAGAGAAAGGGGGATTCCGTTGTCGACAGATACAGTTTTGGGAGCATTTACACCACCAACATTTCTATCCTTCACATAGATACCGAAAAATGTATTGATTACCTCGCAATACCGCACTATGATTGATCCCGAAGAACGAATATTTATTCCCACACTGCCGAATGAATGCGGATTCATGCAAGGGACTTGTCCATCCCAAATATTTTGATAGGACCGTACGATAGGACTAACCCCATCGATGCACAAACCCTCAATAATAACCTCCTGACAACCATTCACCCGTAATGCTCCGTTGTGATCAAAAGTGACCTGTGTAGAATCCTTTGCCTCCGCACAGGTGGTCGGCCCGAAATTTTCCGTATCCTGCCATCGGATCACCGGCTTCAACTCGGCGGATGGATTACGGGATCGGAGCAGAATCTTATTTTTGGAAATAGTTACCTGTTCTTCATACACATCAGTTCCAATTATTTCTACTGTATCACCCTCCCGGGCAGCATCAACTGCATCCTGCAACATGGAAAACTGAGCTGAACTACTTTTGGATACTGTCAGGAGTGAAGAAAAAGAAACATTAACTATGAATAAAATTAATGCTGAAATCAATGAAACTTGTCTCATAAGCCCTCATCCGTTTTTTGGTTTGTACTGAAGCGTTAATGATACAATATATAAATTGACAAGGAAAGCCGGAACGAAAAGTAAACTATGTAACTAGATGTTTACTCCCCCAGCCTGAAAGGCTGAATTAACCCAGCGAAGGGCAGGGTTCAGTCCAAAAAAACATGCTCATTCTAAATTACCACAAAGGGTCACCTGTATGGTATTTTCCTATCGAGTAGTAATAACCGAAATTTCTGAAT
Organism: Fibrobacterota bacterium; assembly: GCA_023436205.1. Taxonomy (GTDB): domain Bacteria; phylum Fibrobacterota; class Chitinivibrionia; order Chitinivibrionales; family Chitinispirillaceae; genus JAEZKC01. Next base: position 30,903 of record JAEZKC010000067.1, on the reverse strand, counting down.
GCAACAGTATAGTTTATGAGCCTTTCTTATTCACATTTGCTCCAGCTCTACGAAACGCATCCCGGGTGGAGACTTCTGCGCGCTGACAGCGCCCCACTAATAGTATCCTTCGTGGATAAGGCTTTCATTCAGTCAAACGTACGCCACATAAGCCAGTCTAACCTGATCTCAAAGCTTGAAGATACACTCTACCAGCTACGGCAGAGTAGCGGGAATGACGACCTCTATCCACGCAGTGCCTCCGCATACCTGGAAGAATGGGCACACGACAGCAAAGGATGGCTCCGTAAATTTTATCCTTCGGGTTCCGATGAACCCTATTTCGATCTGACACCTGCTACTGAAAAGGTGCGCCACTGGCTCGATTCCCTGACCGGCCGCACTTTTATAGGAACTGAATCACGACTACTTACACTTTTCGAATTGCTGCGGCAAATGGTTCTGGGAGCGGAAACCGATGCAGCCACCCGCATTGAGGCACTTCAGAGAGAGCGTGATGCAATCGATGCTCAGATCACTGCAATCCAAAACGGAGAAGTGTCGATTCTGAATGAAACCGCCCTAAGAGACCGGTTCATGCAGTTTTCATCAATGGCAAAGGAACTCCTGAGCGATTTCAGGGCAGTGGAGCAGAATTTCCGACAGCTTGATATGCAGGTCAGAGAGAAGATCGCCTCCTGGGAGGGACGCAAGGGAGAGCTTCTGGAGCAGATTTTCGGCGAACGGGACATCATCACCGATTCAGATCAGGGAAAGAGTTTTAAAGCGTTCTGGGATTTTCTCATGTCCTCAGAGAGCCAGGAAGAATTCTCAGAGCTTTTGGAAAAGGTATTTGCCATGGAGGCTGTAACGGACTCACACCCTGATAGTCGACTCAAGCGTATTCATTTCGATTGGCTCCAGGCCGGTGAACACACTCAAAGTACAGTCAGGCGGCTTTCAGAGCAGCTCCGCCGATACCTTGACAATCAGGCTTACCTTGAAAATAAGCGGATCATGTCTATCCTTGACAGCATATCCAACTCCGCACTTCAGCTTAAGCATTCGCCCCCAACCGGATCCCGTTTCATGGAAATTGATACAATCGGAGCCGACATTCAGCTCCCGCTTGAACGCCCCCTTTACATTCCAACAACTCAGGCAGCTCTGCAGGCAATCATTCAGGATGCTCAGGAAGGCGAAATCGATTCAGAGGCACTGTTTAATCAGGTTTTTATTGATAAGGCAGAACTGGAGGGGCACATTAAGAGAGAGCTCCAGTCCAGAACTCAGATTACACTCAGGGAATTAGTTACAATCTACCCTCTACGTCGGGGCCTAGCAGAGCTGGTCTGTTACTTGTCTTTAGCAGCTAACAATAAGCTGACCCTTTTTGACGAGAATACCCCGGAAACACTGAGCTGGGAAGATTCTGAAGGACGGACGCGCTATGCCACTCTACCCCGCATCATTTACATAAGGAGCTGATGATGTCTGAGCAGCACGACAATTCAAACTCTTTCTCTCTTATCATTATAGCCCTGCTTAAGGGTGTCATGTACGCTGATGAGGACCCTCGGTTGTGGAACAACCTTCTCTCTCTGCAGGCACGCGTAAGGGATTACACAAAAGAGATCGGGTTAGGGCTTCAGATTTCAGAAGAGGAAGGGTATGCCTGGCTCAAAACACTGGAGCCTCAAGATGGAGCACCCGAATTGCCGCGTCTCATCAGCAGACGTCAAATGTCTTATCCGGTAAGCCTTCTTCTTGCCCTCCTTCGTCGTAGAGTGGCCGAGCATGAAGCCTTAAGCAGCGAAGGGCGGCTCATTATGAACAGAACTGATGCAGCAGAAATGATCCGTACATTTCTGCCGTCATCCACCAACGAAGTGCGCATAATCAATCAGATCGATACTTACCTCAAGAAAGCCGCAGAAATGGGATTCATACGTTTCTTGCGCAACAGTAAAGATACTTTTGAAGTACAGAATATTCTCAAGGCTTTCGTGGACGCCCAATGGCTCAACGAATTTGACCTTCGCCTTAAGGAATACCTCATGATGGGAAGCACTGTAGACACTACTGAGGAGACCAGCTCCGATGAATGATCAGGTCATACTGTCTTTTGATGATGACGATTCACTGGCAGGATTTCGCCTGAGCCGGGTGGAAGTTTACAACTGGGGAACATTTCATAACAAAGTCTGGTCTCTTTCTCTGGAAGGGCGCAATGGACTGCTCACCGGCGACATTGGTTCGGGTAAATCAACGCTGGTGGATGCAATCACAACTCTGCTGGTACCCGCTCATCGCATTGTTTACAATAAAGCTGCAGGTGCAGATACACGCGAGAGATCTCTGCGCTCTTATGTGTTGGGTTATTATAAAACTGAGCGCAATGAGACAGGGACCGGAGCTAAACCGGTTTCCCTGCGCGATCAGAACAACTATTCTGTAATTCTTGGCGTTTTCACCAATCCCGGCTATCTGCAGACTGTCACTTTAGCTCAAGTTTTCTGGCAGAAAGAGCTATCGGGACAACCCAATCGTTTTTTTCTGGTAGCTGATAAGGAGCTGCGAATCGCGGATCATTTCACCATCTCAGAGGGCCTAAAATTCCAGGACCTCAAAAAGAAGCTCAAGGGGACAGCGGGTGTTGATGATGTCTACGAAACTTTTAATCCTTATGCAGCTGCATTCCGCAGACGCTTCGGCATAGAGAATGAGCAAGCCCTCGAGCTCTTTCATCAGACCGTTTCCATGAAATCGATAGGCAACCTTACGGACTTTGTACGCATGCACATGCTGGAGCCCTTTAGCGTTGCGGACCGTATCGATGCCCTGATAACCCACTTCGATGACCTTAACCGCGCCCACGAGTCGGTGCTCAAGGCCAAGGCGCAGATTTCCCGCCTCACTCCCCTTTGCGAAGATCTTGGCAAACACCAGTCAGCAATTCAATGTTCCGGAGAATACAGGCTTTACAGAGACTGTCTCCAATCGTACTTCGCACATATCAAAAGAGAATTGCTTAAGCGTAGGCTGTCCAACCTTACAGATGAGCAGGTCCGGCTGGAGGGCAAAATTTCGCAAAGCAAGGATGAGATGTCCCGTCTTCAGGGTGATCGAGATAATTTAAAAACCGCCATTGCTGCAAACGGGGGTGATCGCATAGAGAGGCTCAAAGCTGAAATCAAGGAGAAGGCTGCCCAAAAAGAAAACCGTCTTGATTCCTACAAAAACTACACGGAGCTGTCTACTCAGTTCACTTTCCCCGCACCTGATTCCCTTGATCAATTCCTCTCCAACTGTGAAAAGATCAAGGAGGAGAAAACAGCGTTTGAAGGCGATGACGCACTGAACAGCAATCTTCTTAGTGAGGAGCAGGTCCGACTTGCCCCTTTACGGGAAGCACACGGTACTATCATAGCGGAGATTGAATCACTCCGCAGCAGAAAAAGCAATATAGGTCTGCGCCAGATCAAGATAAGAGATGAGCTCTGCTCAGTTCTGGGCATTGATGAATCGGAACTACCTTTTGCAGGAGAGCTCCTTCAGGTACGACCCGAAGAGAGTGCCTGGGAAGGCGCTATTGAAAGAGTGCTTCACAATTTCGCCGTTTCACTTCTGGTGCCTGATCGCCACTACGCATCTGTATCGGACTGGGTCGACTCCACCAACTTGCGAGGTAAGCTGGTCTATTTCAGGACTCTTTCACGATCTGCCAAAGATCACCAGGATCTCCACCACGAATCTCTTGTGCGCAAAGTGTCCATCAAATCTGACAGTGAATTCTACAGCTGGCTTGATGAAGAGTTGACCAAAAGGTTTGACTACACCTGCTGTTCCACCATGGACCAGTTCCGCAAAGAAAAGCAGGCGTTGACCATGGCCGGGCAGATCAAGGGAAGCGGCAACCGCCACGAAAAGGATGACAGGGCTGATCTCAACGACCGCAGCCGCTATGTTCTGGGCTGGGACAACCGCTCCAAGCTCAATGCACTTGAAAAGCAGAGACTCGATTCTGAAAAAAGCATACAGTATTCCATGCAACAGATCAGCAGCCTTCAGGAGAAGATAAGCGTCATTCGCGACAGCAAAGAAAAACTGGTTCGTATGGAAACCTTCGTGAGGTATGATGACCTGAACTGGCAGATTCTGGCTACCCAGCTTGCAGAACTGGAGAAGGAGCGGGTGGAGCTTGAAAATGCTTCGGACATACTCAAAGAACTTACACTGAAACTATCACGGCTCGAATGCGAACTTAAGGAACAAGAGGTGGTGCTTGCGGATCTCGAAAAGCAGCACGGAAAAAATGAGCAAAAACAGCAGGATACTACTACAGCAATACAGCAATGCGAGGAGATTATCGACGGCTCAGCATTTCCCTGTACGGACGATCTTCATCAAACTCTTGACGAACTGCGCGAAGAAGCCCTGGGGAAGCATCAGCTTACTGTAGAGTCGATTGATAACCGTCAAAGCGACATGCGCAGTTTCATTCAGACGCGCATCGACGCCGAGGACAAGAGGGCAAAATCACTATCTGAAAGGATAATCAGCGCCATGCAGGACTATCGTCGTGATTATCCTTCGGAGACAAGCGAAGTGGATGCCTCCATCGAGTCGGGTCCGGAGTTTGCCGAAATGCTTTCACAGCTTCAGGCTGACGGACTTCCGGCGTATGAGAAGCGTTTCAAGGCACTGCTTAACGAGAATACAATCAGAGAAGTTGCCAGTTTCCAGTCGCAGCTGCACAGGGAACGCCAGGAGATCAGGGAGCGTATCGATAAAATCAACCAATCGCTCAAAGACATTGAGTACAACCCCGGACGCTATATCGTTTTGGAAGCTCAGGAGAATACTGACAGTGAAATACGGGATTTCCGAGGTGCCCTGAAGGCTTGCACCGAGGGCAGTCTCACCGGCTCGGAGCAAAATCAGTATGCAGAAAGTAAATTTTTGGAAGTGAAGAAGATCATTGATCGGTTCCGCGGACGCGAGGGGTCAAGTGATCTGGATAAGCGCTGGACACAGAAGGTCACCGATGTGCGCAACTGGTTCAGCTTTGCCGCTTCGGAGCGCTACGTGGAAGACAACAGCGAATACGAGCATTATACAGATTCCGGCGGAAAGTCGGGTGGACAGAAAGAGAAACTCGCCTACACAGTACTGGCTGCCAGCCTCGCATATCAGTTCGGCCTTGAATGGGGGGAAGTTCGTTCCCGTTCGTTCAGGTTCGTGGTGATCGATGAGGCATTCGGGCGCGGATCCGATGAATCGGCGCGGTTCGGGCTTGAGCTTTTTAAAAGGCTCAACCTCCAGCTCCTCATTGTCACCCCTCTGCAGAAAATCCACATCATTGAACCGTATGTATCAAGTGTAGGATTTGTTTATAGTCCTGAAGGGCGGGAATCGATGCTTCGCACTCTCACTATAAAGCAGTATAAAGCTGAAAAAGAGGCAATGGGGGCATGAAAGAGCGGGCGTGGTCAAGGCCAGCAGATATTGCAGCAAAGCTTGAGACCAAGTGGTCCTCAGGTTTCTATCTGTCTGAAGCAGTAGCTCCCAGCATATCATTTCCTTTGAGAATTCCGCTTGCAGGACCCAAAGGCTCGGCGTTAGTCAATAACTATGCAGATGCCCGCGAGTGGGTTAGGCAGTTCATGGCTGTGGGGCAGAGCGGAGCAGCTGACCTGGAGTGGGAGGAGATCAATAACCAACTGTTGGGCAGAGATAAGCTCCCCTCTGCGGTGTTGTTTCATTCACTGCGGCAAATCGCTCAGTACATTCGTAAAGAAAAAGAACTGGATCGGTTCACAGAAGCAGCCAATATTTTACAGCAGGCTTTTCCAGCTTTGAAAAGCTGGATCTGTCGCTCACCCAAAACAGTACTTAGTATAGTATCGGATTTAAGCAAGCTGCTCGAAGTGCTTCGCTGGATGGTGTCTCATCCGCGCCCTGAACTTTACCTTCGTCAAATATCTCTGCCGGGTGTAGATACCAAATTCATTGAGCAGTATAAAAAAGTGCTGGGAGAATGGCTCGATATTCTGTTGTGTTCATCAATTGTAGACCAGTCTAAATCCGGCGTAAAGAATTTCGAAGCCCGTTACGGGTTTCTCTCCAAACCGACACTCATCCGTTTCCGCATACTCGACCCGGCACTCTCCATTCAGGGGCTGACAGACCTGTCGGTACCAGCTGATGAATTCTGCCGGCTTTCAATTGAAGTGCAAAAAGTATTTGTTACCGAAAATGATATTAACGGGCTCACCATTCCCCCGCATGAAAAATCGATAGTAATATTCGGCAGAGGTTACGGTTTTGAGGAACTCGCAAAAGCTCGCTGGCTCCTTTCGAAGAAGATTTACTACTGGGGAGACATTGATACGCATGGCTTTGCGATTCTCAGCCAGTTCCGGAGCTATTTTCCGCAGACCAGTTCTTTTCTTATGGACAGAGAAACCCTTGTCATGCACAGATCAAGTTGGGTTACTGAAAACAGCCCATCTAAAAGCGTCCTCTCTAATTTAATGGATAAAGAAGCAACTCTTTATAATGATCTTGTGATAGATGCTCTGGGGAAATCTGTACGTCTTGAGCAGGAGCTGGTTCGATTTGACTATGTTGTGAAGGCAATGAAAAGAATCTGAGATTGTCTTCAAACAAGTTCGCGCGCTAGCCGTTTCTATAACACTGTCCTATCCTGATACTTAAAATGGTACCGGCTCGTCTGCAGGTATCCTCAATATATCTGAACACTATCAAGTTTTTGCCAATCAACTAAGGTATAAGGAATTAGAATGTCAAAACAGAAAGATATACTTGAATATCTTGAATCTATCAGTAGTAATGACTCTAGCTTAAAAGCTTTGATCCAGGAACTTACTGACAGTGGTACTCTATGCCTAATTGGTGGTGCTATACGTGATATCGTTTATTATCAAAAGGAACCTCGAGACATAGACTTTGTTTTCTGGGGCGATTTAGACCTGATCATTTCATCATTATCACTGAATGCTAAGAAAAACAGATTCGGCGGATACAAAATTCAGTTTCAAAATGAAATATGTATAGATATTTGGAAGCAGTCTGATAATTGGGCTTTCAAAAACAATTTGCTAAAACCAACAATTGAGAATATGCATCTTGGTTGTTTCTTCAACTATGACTCCCTTATAATGGCCTTACATTGTGATTATTATGAGGATTCGAATTTCCAGAAGTTTCAAAAAGACCGAGAACTTGATTTTATTTTTCACGATGATAATTATATCAAAATGAACCCTACCTCGGAAGTTAATATCGTCAGAGCATTACACATTCGCGAAAAACATAACGTTTCATTTTCCAATCGTGTCTGGGAGTACATTAATGACTTTAAAGCCAACACTGGCAAAGATTGTATAAAAAAGCTGTTAAAAGCTGATCAAGAACACTACCATCAAAATTCTTGGAATGAGACAAAATACAGGCAGATCTTAAGTGATTTTTAAAAATCTGGAACAGCAACAATTTTCTCACACCCTTTCAATTTTTTCAGCCCACCTCTTCCCGTTTTTTTAGGACCTTAGCAGACATATTTTCTTTTTCCAATTGATTACTTAAACACTCATCAACTCCCCAACTCCTCCCACTCCTGCAATCAAACAAAAGCACATTTAATCCTAATTGATCCCCAAAAGAATGTATATAACTTTTCGAATCGGAAAAACATTCAGTTGCAGGATAGATCAGCCATATCTCCTCAGTCCCCGCATACTTCTTCCCGTACGCAAACATCTGGTACATATCCCCCTGGCTTATCCCCATGTGCGGTTTACTCTTATCCAGCAGTTTCCATTTTGTATCCGCGATGATAGTCTCGCCAATCCTCAAATCCGGCCTCAGCAAAAATTCCCGCCTGGGCGCTTCGATCAGATGCTCCGTTGCCACTTGGGCGGTGATGTTGCGACGAGGGTAGGCGCGCTTGAGGCAGTGGGCGACGTAGTCCTCGAAGACCCGGTTCATATCGAAGAGAAGCGCGAAGGCGACGCTACTGCCTTTAAATGAGGTGAAGGATTCATTATTCAGGAATAACCGGCAGAGCTTGAGCACTTGAAAATAGTCGTGCATCTGGCGGTCGAGTTTGACTTTTTCGAAAGTGGTCTTTACATCCCGGACCGGTTCTATGGTGTCGAATGCAAACAAATACTCACGGAGCCTCTTCTTGTTGAGATCACTGCTGCTTTTCTTATAGAGAAACTCTATTGCGGTGCGGATGATACGGTTTTCGATGCGGTCGGGCCGGTACTCATCGTGCTCGATGAAGAAACGCTCTTTGTGAACGCTATTCTTTCTGATATGATCGGTGAACTTGAGCTTTCCCTTGAGAAAAGATGCGTTTTCTTCGAGAGTGATATAATCGGAGCGGATACCGCGCTGAAGAAGTAACGCCAGCTCTTCACAGAACATGGAGATGAATATCTCGAGTAGGTGCATTTTGTCGCATCTGAGATGCGCAGTATCGAAATGGCTGAAGGGCGAGTGGCGAAGCTGCCGCAGCATTTTGAGAAAGGTGGTGCGGCATTCCTTTGTGTGTGCCCCGGCGATCTTTGGCAGGATTTCCACCACAACCCTGCTTTGCGTCTCGATCACGCCCACGAACTGCTGAGCCTTGAGCGTCTTACCGAATGATTTCATGAATGAGGGCTGGAGAAACCGGCACGCCTCATCGCCGTTGCGCAGGACAAACTCCTCGAGCTCGGAGAAGACCTTCTGCGGAAGGCCCACATGCCCGTCACGGCGGATGTAATTACCGTTTTCCGATACGAAGAGTGAATGGTGCTCCAGAAGAGTAATCTGTTTATTTTGAATTTGCATATTCTGCTTCTTGTTCCAACCGACTTATTAGTTCAGGCATTTTCAATATGTGCTCGATCATCATGATTCTCAAAGCTATTTCATTTTGACACTTTCCACTGGTTCTTTTGTGCCAGATCCAATACTCTGGAACATACAAGGGTTTTTCAGCCATTTCAGTCATAGCAATCATTGTTGCATAATCTTCACAAACCTGCAGATAACTGCCTTTATATTGGAAGTATTCTTCAGGAATCTTATCAAAAAGTAATTTTTTAAACGACCTGAAGTTAATCCAGACATCTCCACCATAATGAGCACGCGGTTTACTGAACACCGGATAATAAATACTCAGTGGTGAATCTGGACGGTAGGGAGCAGCTAAGACCAGATCATACCCTGTATTTACAAATGTTGTTAGCCGCTCCACGACGTTTGGCGAGAACAGCGCATCATCAAGATCCAGAACAACAATAAAAGATTCAGAATTAGAGCAAATCTCTTTTATCGCCATTCTCAGGTTGTACATACGTCCATTGTGACTGGCATTGGTTACATAAGAAAGTTTCGAGCCGAATATATGTATATTCTCCCAAAGATATGAAGCGTACACAGGTTCTGAAGAATCGTCGATGATTATTATTCCGAAATCCTGACATGTCTGTTCTCTTAACGACACAGTAAAGCGTTCAACGATCTCTCGCGGAGTATTTCTGCCACGACAGACAAAAACTATCTTTTCATTCCTTAAAGGCACCTGCTTAGGACAATCCTCTGTATCAATTTCCCACTTTTTGTAGAACGAGGCTGGCAAAGTATCTGTGCACACAAGGTTTCTGGCTGTTGAATACAACGCGGGATTGGATTTCAAACTATTTGTTGGATGCATATAGTAGGTGTCTGGGTTCCCGCCACGAACTGTTTTCAAACCGGTTCGTCGTTGTACATCATGAAGCGCACGATACCAAGGATCTGTCAATTTACCATTACTGAGTTTATTTCTGAGTGGCTGCAATGATTTTAAAAGGTGCATGTCAATAAGGCCACACCGGACTTCGGGCTTGTATTCCCCTACCGGGGCTGAATATTGTTCTCCCGGCGAATCTGGTGATTTACATATATTAAAAGCAACACACGTAGTGTCCGCATTTTCTATTGCGCGAAGCATTTCCTCCAAGTAATTATGCCTGCGGTCTCGACGAGCAACAAGGATGTCTATATCACATTGCAGAATGTACCTTGATTTTACATATTCAAATGCCCACAATTGAGCCGACACCGGGATGCCTTCCACAGTGTGAGATTCTCGGCTATCTAAATTGAACCATTTTAAATTTGTGCGATGAATATTTTCGGGATCTGCTGGTGCAACAATAACTTCATCCAGCACCCCCTCCAGAACCAGACGCTCCCCAATACTAAGCATTTCTGAGAAATTTCCCGTATCATAAGATCTTAGAAAAGGCCCCTCGTAAGGATCCAGTGCTAAAACTTTGCGATTGAAGTAATGAGGTGCTTCCAACTGAAAAACTAAATGCCTGATCTGCGTTTCAGCAGTTCTCCAGTCCATTGCGCAAGCCTTGATAATCAAAGCTACATCCAGCATTTTTCGATGGGGTGGATCTTGCGGTGATAAATTGGCCCAGGTTCGCTGGTGGAACCCTGCTATCATTTCCGCGTAAAACTCCTTGAAGCCGGAAAGCTCATGCCAGGCGGCTTTTCTTTTAAGATCAGTAGGTCTTCGCTGCACTTCTTCATCCGAATTGCCAAGAACTGCAACCGAATAAAGTCTTGCTGAGGCATCAAGCAAATGAGACACATCATACGGACAGATGTCATTTCCGATATCGATATAAACCAATGTACCATCTTTACGAGTTCGAAAATTATTTCTTTTGACATTTGTGCATACAAATCCGTTAACAAGACATTCAATCAGGAAACCTGCTGCCATTTCGGTTGAAGTTTTAATCAAAGGAAATGTTTCTTCCTCAATCTGATATTGGGCATATACCGACCAGTCATTATTAAATTGAAATTTCGCAGCCGGTAAAGCGCGTGTTCCTGATCCAAGAATTCTTGAAAGCCAACCCAGTTTACTTTCACAGAGTATGTTCTGATAAAAATGTTTCTCTATTCGATCACCCCTCTTTATTACAATTCCTTCCTGGCCATGCCCAAGCAAATTAGCTCCAATATCCAGCATTTCCTTCCATAGGCGAAAAGCATTGTACAATTTCTTGCGTGATTCTCTATACTTATTGGATTTTTTGAATGCTTCGGTTGTTTCACCAGTGAGTGAATAGTCACAATAGAACGGGTGTTCCAAAATAGCCCCGGATGCACCATTCATAATGAGTAGGCTTGAAACCAACCAGTGGTCTTCAGCACTGTGCACATCAGGATATCTGAACTTTTTCGCTGTACGAAGGACAAGATTACACGAGGGCAACTCATTTTCAGCTGTACTTTCACTCATCATTCTGAGCAAGTTCTGCAAGTGTTCTGGGTTCAATAACTGAGGACCTGCAGGATTCTCCCTCGCTATGTATCGATCTTTTACAACCAGATTGCCACCGACAACAAAATCCGCTTGAGAATCATTTCCAACAGACACTGCTTTTTCAAGAGAAGTAACACAATGAAAGCGGTCATCATAATCCAGCCTGGCAACCCAAACAGCACCAGGGATGTATAACTCAACAGATTCGAGAAGCGCGTTTCTCGCCCGGGCAGCACTTCCGAAATTGCCAGTCGCAATCCAGGTGCGACCATGAAGCTCAGGGGGAAGTTGCGGGTGCCACTCCTCAATGCTTTGCCCATCAAGTAATATCATCACACCATAATCAACAAATGTTTGCTGCGCTACAGAGCACAGGCATCTTTGGAGGTCCGACCGGGGGTTATGAACATTGATACCAACAATAACCGAGGGTTGAAAATTATCGTGTGGTTTACTTAGTATGCGGATACCCCGCAGCTGCAGTTCGACCTTCTGCCTCGGTTTTGGTGGTATCACCGACTTCTCCATTGTGAATAAAGGATTCTCCAGGAATGGGACATCAGCTCAGGATCAACCGGTGCTCTCAAAGTGCGCGGAATGAAAATCCCATCTCTAAAACGACCGCAGTACCGGCATACTTTACCAAGAATTTCCCTCATATCATCATCTTGATCCGGAATGAACTGCAGCCCGAGTTTCTCTCCCGTTATGCGATCAATACCTCCAGCCACAGCACATGGATAATACCCCAGCGGGGTAAATGCCATTCCGCAGTCACGCAGTACATCGCATCCGTTTGCGAAATCTGCCCCGGAAAATAGAATGTCGTCAACTGGGGCATAGTTAAAGGCTCTGAATGCGGCCTGGTAGTTGTTAGACTTGTAAGAGTTATCGATCAGAACCCAATCTGGAAGTGCAGCAAGTTTTTTTTCCACCGTTTCTCCATATCCGTTTGTCACGACCTCGATCATACACTCTGGATAATAGTCGCGGTAGCAGGAAAGAATATTGATAATCTGCAAAAAATCCGGATGCAATGTTGGCTCACCTCCAAGAACCCGGATGCGTTTCCATTGGATGGATCTCTTAATTGAATCATTAACGAAATTACTGATCGCTTCTATTGTCAGGCTAAGAGTTTCAGGTGCTTGCCTCACAGACCGGTTACACTGGAAACATTTCAAATTGCACTGATAAGTAATGTCGATTTCAATTAGTGACCTGCTTCGGGTATACTTGTATCCCAGCAACTTAGTTGCAGCTCTCCTACAGCGTATGCGCCACCACAAAGCCTTGTACCAGTAGATAACAATCCAAACCAGTTTGAATCTATTTGAAATACGTGGCATGTATCGATGCCTATCTCTCATTAAATCAAAGCTGTTTTTAGTTTCATTTCTATGCGGCATTACTATTCCCGATCAAAATCAGAAGGATCTACCTGAAATAAATTTATGCACCGCACCCGAAACTTTTCCTTTTCCTCGAAAGTCATTTCAGTTGAATAGCACCTCCAGAATTGCTGGATTCCCACTCGTTTTGAGACTGAACCTGGTTCTGATAGTTGATGATGACATCCTCTGTACCAAATGGCGGTCCACCTGGGAACAAGTCTGGGTCTGGCTTGGGGGTGCCGAAGTAATCGTATTGCCAGATCACGGTCATTCATGCAGACTAACCCTTCGCTAAATCCCCCGACACTCATGAGCAAATCGAAATCTACAACGGTATTGGAACCTTGCCATCCAGGATTCTCTATCAGGAAATCCCGGTCGCTGAGTCGCTTTATCAAAGATCTGTGCTCGATCCTATTTTTAGAAATCATTACCAATCCAGAAACTGAAATGTTCGCATTTGTTGATTTTAAACTCCTGAGATTCCATTCTAAATGGAATGGATGCCATTCGTCATCATCATCAAGAATTGCCACAATCCCGTTAAACCCCGTATCTCTGAGATAGGCTAAACCGGAATTCCAGGCACCTGCGGCTCCTGGTGATTTGCTGTTTGGTAGAACACAGGCATCTGCTCGCGGGAGGCAATTCGAAACGATATCTCTGAGTGTACTGCAGCAATCTGGGTTGTCATTTACAAGCACTATGCGGTCAGGTTGTAAAGTCTGAAGGGCTATTGAAGGAAGGGAGCGTATCTTTAAAAGGTCTTCTCTGTTTTTAGTGGCCATAAGGACTGCTACTTGAGGCCGGCTGTCAAAAGAGCTTCCAACTTTTGTGCTGAGCAAGATCTGTTCTGCAAGTTCTGTCGGGCCCAGAAGGCTTGTGTCAACCCATTCGCTCCGGTGATTATATGATAGCAGAATTGTGTTAAGGTTCAAAGCTGCAGCTTCATCCACTTGTTTATTTTGGCGGGATTTAATCCTTTTTTGATGGATGGATGGTTCTGCTGTTAAAATGAAGGTTTTTGTACTCAATCCATAGCTTGAAGAAAAATCAAGCCAGTGTGGCAGCTCTTTCCAATCAAAGCAATCAATAATAATGACGGGAACAACTCCCCTCAGGCGCATCTCAACAGCTGCGGAAAAAGTACCGGCAACACTTATCCGATGCAGGTGTCTGTTTTTCCAGTCACATGAGCACATCTGCTTGCGCAATACATCGACCTCAAGGACTGCACCGAAGGGGAACTCCTTTTGCAGCAGGTTGGCCAATGCGCTCTTCCCGATCCCTGGCGCTCCGCCGATCATTATGAAATCTGGAGGTAGCAGTTCAGCTTCAGAAATTACTTCTGTGCAGTTTTGTCCACTATAACCAGATTCACCAAGTATTAGTTCCAGGTATGGTGAATTCATACATTCTGCAATTCTTCTTCTTCGGCCACTGCTGGATCTTCGAGCAAAGAGCCGCAAATCTTTCTGTAAGCGCCAGCGGTGAATATTTCATTGACACGGTACTCAACCTGGCTGTCCTCGATATCTTCATGATTAAACCCGAGTACTTCCGTCTCAAGCACTACTCTGCTCTGCACAAAGCGATTTTGGTTTACCTCAGACTCGAAATCTGTTTCCTCTTTCTCCTTTTTCAACTGCTTGTAATGATCCCCCAGCACGATCTGGATCTTCTCCCAGTCATCGTAGAAGTATTCCTGAAGAAGCGGGATGACTTTGTTTCGCATCACCACATTGAGATCATCAAGTGTTTTCACCCCCATATAATAGGCGTGCCCGATAGCGTGGTCTCTATCGTAAAGGTAGATTATGCGATCGTTTATCTTCTGAAGGAGTTTACGGCAATCTATCCCCTTTATGTCTGAAGGACACAGTGAGGGATCAGGCATCATCTCCTCGAAGGTAAACCGCCTGCGCAGCGCGGTATCCATGAGCGCGATGGAGCGGTCGGCGGTGTTCATGGTGCCGATGATATGGAGGTTGGGGGGAACTGCGAAAGGCTTCTTAGAATAGGGCAGCATCACACTTTGAGCATCGGAAGAGCCGATTCTTTTGGATTCTTCGATGAGGGTGATAAGCTCACCGAATATTTTGGATATATTGCCCCGGTTGATTTCATCGATGATGATAACGTACTGTTTTAAGGGTACAGCTTCCTCGCTTACGGAGGGAGCTGCCGGGTGGGTTTTCTCGAATTCTTTGAGGAGTTTGTGCACAGCATAGAAATAGGTTGCATGATGCTTGGCAACTGCGCTGATTCCCTGAAGATCTTTGATATCTCTGCGTGAGCTAACATCATTCTGGTAAAAAGTAACCAGGTCAGAATACTTCAGCGTAATACCGCTAGGGTGCGCGTCCCAGTTTTCACCCTTGTAGCGGAAACCGTCCTCCTTGACCTCGATTACAGATGCCGTGTCATTGATGCGAAAGTTTGTGTTACTGTCAAGCTCAGCCTGGACGTGGTCGGCGAACTCCTTAACAAGCTGCTCAACCGATCTTTCTTTAAGCAGCACATCCACAGATTTGTTGCTATCTAAAAAGTTCTGTTCCGCGCGCCTGCAGATCTCCTGGAATACTCCTTTTTCAACAGTATAGCCCAGCGTATCGCTTTCTGTGGCTTCGTCATTCATTACAGGCTTTATTCCCTCAACGAAATCCTCATATGCGAATGACTGGTGAAAAGTGGTGAAAACAATCTGCCCCTCGCCTACCAGCCTTTCGTATTCGCTTTTGATTAAACTGCTTTCGATTGGCGAAAGATTCTTTTTGAAGATCTCATTTTTCTCTTCAAATTGGGGGCTTGCGATCTGAACCGCCTTGCGCCGGGTGATGTAGGTTTTGCCGGTTCCGGGCGGGCCGTAGAGGATGGTGTTTAAGGTACTATTTTGATGAGAAACTTCCTGCGATTCCTCCTCTGGCTGTTCGAGAGGATCCCATTTTAACATTGACCTCATCTTTTCAAAATAGTCCTCCTTGATTTTATAAAAAGATGCATACTGTCCGCCCTCCCTGGCTTCAGAAATATTTTCAGCCAGTTTGACCCCTTTTGCGCTGATGTTGTTCCACTGTTCTATATCTATCCTCTGTCCATAGCCATTACTGCCATCCAGTGGATCTGATAAGTTCTCATAAAAGCATTCAGCGTCATCAAAGTGCACAATTCCTTCACTATGTTTAGATTTACGCTCCTGCAGCCGTAAATTTATGGAATCCTCATAATCTGCTTCAAGCCGAGGTGCACGTGCAACTCCCCAGGCATGAGCTGTGCGGCTCTCTCTTGAGACCAGAAGAATATAATCACCTTCTTTTACCTTTGGCATTGAATTCAAATGCTCTGTCACTTTGGCAGTCTTCTCTTTTCCATATTGATACTGCATAATCCAATAATTGTTTTCTATACATACTTGTAGCAGATTATCAGTAAAAACTCGGGCCAGCCAGAAGTTTTTCACCTGCCCCTTGTTAAACTCATCCCACTTATTCCAAAGCTCCTTTGTAAAACTGAGGATATCTTTTCTATCCCATGTTTTCAAAATCTCAGTATGCATTTGGCTCAGTGTTGAACGTGCAGGAAGACCTGAAAGATATGAAAGTGCATAGCGGTGGAATATATTCAAGCAAATCGGTTCATCTAAACTGGGCTGATAATGGAAGGCGATCTTAAATTTGATGGCGTTGCCAAGATCGACAGCTTCAACTTCCTGGAGATCTTTTGCCTGTACTGCTCTTATGATTCTGATAATCTGGTTTCGCACATTCTCGAATGCCTCCTCAGCAGATTCACCGTATTTTTTCAGCCACCCATATTTATCGGAATACATCCGTTTACCAACATCTTCCTTTTCACTAGTATCCTTTCTAGAAAAGATGCCGAACTTGTACGCGGAGCCTCCCCATATAGACCCCAGTGACTCAAGTCGCGATTCCAGCCAGTAGATGAAAGTGTCTTTATTTCCTGCATCAGTATATTCCGAAAGTGTCATCCGTTCGACCCGCTCAAGAGGCCAAACTTTTTTGAATTCAAGCCAGAGGTTGTGAAGTTCTGTGTTCATTCTGTTACTCCATGGTGAACATTATAAAAAGATGTTTTCTAATTCCAATTTTAAAACGGTATGCAGTTCCAAAGAGGCCCCTGAAAAACCATGTCTGAACCGCAGATTAAAGATGATTAAATGATTACACTGATTAATGAAAAGTAACCGAGTTCATCTTCAAATGATCTATGGAAAGAGCAGATAATCTCTGTACAATCTCCGAAGATTTAAACTCACCTTCACGTTACAACTCCAGAAAATCAGCGCAATCCTATAATCAGCGTCTGAACCGCAGATTATAGATGATTAAATGATTACACTGATTAATGAAAAATAACCGGGTTCATCTTCAAAATGATTTATGGAAAAAGCAGATAACCTCTGCACAATCTACAAATATATAAACTCACCTTCACGTTACAACTCCGGAAAATCAGCGCAATCCCATAATCAGCGTCAACCAGCGGTCCAGACGTTTTCTTCTCAATCTGCGGTCGTTTTCACCACCCTCTTAAACTGCAGACTCTTCGCTCCGAAATTTATCAATAGCCCGACTTCCATTCTGTATGCTTCGAGATAATTGATTGCCTGAGCCAGATGAGTATCATCCAGCGCCGATAACGCTTTCAATTCAACCATTATCTTATTTTCCACAAAGAAATCCACTCTCCTTGTACCTATTTCATGCTCTTCATAAAATATTGGCATCTCCATTTCACGCATGAACTCGAGCCCCTGGTTTTTCATCTCTATAGCCAGCGCCCGCTGGTAGATTTTTTCCTGAAAACCATTACCTAGGACCCGGTGCACTTTCATTGCACAACCGATTATTTTTTGGGTGATATTGGAGTATTTGTAGTCGGACATAGGAAACCTCCGCTGATTGAGTGAGTGTGATGTGAAAAAAAGTCTGAACCGCAGATTAAAGATGATTAAATGATTATACTGATTAATGAAAAGTAACCGAGTTCATCTTCTTAATAATTTATAGAAAGAGCAAATAATCTCTGTACAATCTTCGAAGATTTAAACTCACCATCACGTGACAACTCCGGAAAATCAGCGCAATCCTATAATCAGCATCAATCAGCGGTCCGACGCTTTTTCTCTCTCACCCTGATCTCATACTCCACTGTCAATCCCAATGCATCTATCAGCCTTTTCCCCCAACTGCTTTCAACCAGGACTTTAAAGTTTTCTCTTTTGTACCCGATTGCGTAGCGCAGTTTAAAGTCGCCATCACTGAAAGAGCTTGGGTCATTATATATGACTTCCCTTTTAACTTCTTTTCTCCTGGGGTAGGCAGAAAAGCCTTCAAACGTGTCTAGGAAGTCTGACATACTTCCACCACTTCCAGTAGTTGATGTAGTAGTGTCATTCACAAACCACATTTTTAAAACAGTTGATCTAATGTGTCCGGGTTGCCAGTTAATAGCCGGTTCTGCCCGCATGAAAAACCCTGCAAACACGGGTACATCCACTGGAATAGAAAACTCCATCCAGTTTACCACGTATTGATAGCTGGTCGATTCGGTAAAAAGGGTATCTCCGAAGTCAAATGAGCTTTTTTCATAATACTTGAACTCTCTATTGATAGTAAAAGGATTGAAACCGGTTTTCAAACCGATGCTGATCCTTTCATCAAAAAAAGAGTGGTTTATATAAAGGGACAGTTTCTTGTACACAGACTTATCTTCATAAAGGCCAGTGCCACTATTAGTTTCAAACCAGTCACCGGCATACAGGCCCGCGCCGACTCGCGTCTGAGCGGGGAGAAGCGAAAACAGTAATAACATCATCACGAAAGTTCGATACAGATTCATATTTTAATTCCGATGTTTCAATGGACATCACCCTCAATTACAATTGCAAAATGGTTTAATAGCGGGCAAGAATGCTCAAAAGCAATTCCAGATTCCGATTCGAGATCGCCCTCTGGTTCTGTTAAATAATTCATAATCCGCACTAAGATTGTTCCAGACATTTGCAGAGACTCCGAGGGTATTTTCAAACTGCACCGCGAGCATGGCATTCAGATTGTTTTTTTTATTGATAATTTCACTTATATTCTCGACACTCAACCCCACCTTCGCAGCGAAATCTTTGATTTCAAGACGCTGCGATTTCAGGATCTCTTCCAGATATTCACCCGGGTGAACGACGTAATCGGGAACATAGGCATAATCTGCCATAATAATCCTCACAGTTGAAATTGTCACTGGTGAATATGAAAGATAGTTTAAGCTTATGAATGCGTGAGAAGTATTGCTCTTAACCCCTCCATCATTCGGGGTACTGCCTGAACTCCCTACCCGCATGATAATTAGTCACGAGTGACCAGGCCGGCAGTAACCCTATCCATCAGGATGGGCGCATCTATTCCCGAAAGCCTTTTATTTTCTGTTAACGGCGAAGACGCCTCTCCTGTCACCGGCTCCATCTCCCGCTTCGCAGCACCATCGAAGATAGGCATCGGAGTCTGTCAATCACGAGAATCGGACCCGGCACCCGGTGCCGTCCCTACTCCCCCTTTAGGGGGCCGGGGGGCCTTAAAGCCGGGGGGCAATCCGGCCCGGTCCAAACCCCTGAGCCCCTTAATCCCTGAAGGGGACTTTCGGAATCACCCGAATCCTGGAAATGATCCCCGAGGCATCGGACCCAGGGAAGGAATCCCTGGGCTAAGAGACGCAACCCCTTTGGGGTAAGGGAGTTTTGCTGGAGCACGACATGACTGGCTCTGTTGATGCACAACCTGAATTGACAATATCTCTATATCCTGCAACCCCCTCTAGTACGCCCTTTCAGGGCTGCGAAATCATTTCGCGATCCCATTTTCCAGGGCGTTGCCCTTCGCTGGGGGTAGAAGGCCCTTTCAGGGCAGGAGCATCTTTGCATATAGACTCTTTTTCAAAAGTCGTACTTCCTACTCTAAAATGAGCATTCTCTCTTGGTGTAAGGGTGTGTCTCTCTGTGATGAGTAATCTCATCCTGAGAATAGTCACTTTGCACTTATCAATGGGCAGAACTTAAGCCCAGGGCAGCAAAGCACTGGGCCACTCTGGTTCTTTATGAAACGAACCGAAAACTACTCAGCAAACTTGGATTGAATATAATCAACAATTTTACTGACCAGTTCATTTCCTCTAGCTGCTCGTTTGTTTTGCGGATGGGGAACTACGATTGCTGGAATCACAATTCCTTTACCCAAATTGAATTCAAAGGACCCGACAAAAAACGGTTCAGTAATCTTGGAATAATTCTGAATGTAACCGAGTTTTTCC
The DNA here is from genome assembly GCA_023436205.1 of Fibrobacterota bacterium. GTDB lineage: Bacteria > Fibrobacterota > Chitinivibrionia > Chitinivibrionales > Chitinispirillaceae > JAEZKC01. Next base: position 10,860 of record JAEZKC010000067.1, on the reverse strand, counting down.
CAATCTGAATTTTCATCAAAGAATGGGTCCAACCAATTTTCATCTGTAAGAAATACGATTGCTGAAGGTAATAGCTGTTTTACTTCTTCAATAAAAAGATCCGAACAAGTTTTGCGCTGAGCTTTTTTCATCCAGCCATTAATTCGGGCACCCTTTTTGCATTTAGCAATATGATAAAGATTTGACCATGAAATGAAATTGAAAATGGAATCTGCATAGTCAGCCCGATGAATTGCAGCTGCTGTTTTTCCAACAACCTGCCAGAATGGTGATCTCGAATAGTAGTATGATGATCTATCCACAAGCCATTCAAGGTCGCTAGCCGTGTCAGCTGCCAAATATTTCGAAGGAAGGTTAGTACGTTCTTTCAGGCTTGAGCCAATACCATTAGTCTCTCGACCAACAAACATTATGTGTTTTTTCGGGAGTTTTAATCCTTTGTGCGTGATGAAAACACCATGATCGTCACCATGTGTTTGCTGAAACTGTTCTACAAGCTTTACATACAAGTTGGATACATTTTCATTCATTTCAAATCCCATATATACTCCTTGCCGCAATTAAAACGAGTAAGCCTTACCTATTTTCCGGCCAGCATATTTTGACATCAAGCCTCCGCTGACCTTCAATAGGATTTGCCCTGCGGGTTGAGAAGATCGGAAATAATCTGGGAAAGCTTGAGTTCATCGGGGCATATATAATTGAAACAGTTGAATTCAGGTGCCAACACCCGAGCGTACCTTTGCCGAGCCAGCCGCAAAATTCCCAATTCTTGGACTACGTTTGAGATTAGTCGATCTAGTGCCATAGTCATTCTTTCTTCCCCTTCTCCACCTATCTCACCTCGCCCCTGTACACCACCTTAACGTGCCACGCATCACCCGAATCATAATTCGAAAAAATTCTTGCCGCTGCGACTCTCGGTTTCTCGACGTAAAACCTCTTGAATGACCCTTCAAAGCCACTCCCCCGTGCACGTTATCAACAAATAAAAACCTATGATTGGAGGCGATGGTGAACACTCTCCTGTCAAAAGGTTTGTGGTGCATGGTGCAGAGCGCAATCCCGTTCTACACCGTGCTGGGACCGCCCTTCTGTTGCCACCTGATGTGCGCAGCCTCCACCTATTCATTCCTGTTTTCAAAAACTGTTTGCTCAATAACTCTTACAGGGTTCAAATTCTGACCAATCAACCAATTTACTAGCTTAGGATTCTTTTCTAGAAAAAACTTTAAACCGAAAACGTAACCATGATACCTGGCATAATTGAAATGGTGGGAACCAAAAATTCTTTTATTAATGTTGCGGTCGAATATGGGAAACAGATTCGGAAAAGTGAAGTGAAGCAACTTAGTAACTGTAGGGGCATTAGATGCCCAGTTGTTTGAATTATTGAGCAGTTTATTAGCAGCTACCAGAAAGTGCCGAATAATTGCAGGGTAACCTTTATCATTCTGAAAAATGAATTCGCCATGGTGAACCTGTTCCGGAGTACCCAATCCACCTAGCCAGGCGTCAGTACCACATTCCCAAAGTTTATGTTTCTTGTATTCCATTTCTAAACCATCCAATTCTCTGAAAACTTGTTCTTCAAAACATGGTGTGGGTATACGAGCTAACCAGGAATAGATACAGGCTAAACGCGGTATCCATTTATCTTGCCCGCTAAGATTTTGGGTATCTTCGAAAACTTTAATAAATTCAGGATATGACACACGATACCAGTGTTTACGTTTATCAACAGGTTCATTTTCTCTGTTAAGAAAAAATCTGTTCTGGTCGAAATCAGCCAAATAGCGCTCGACGATTTCGGCTGTGTCATCAACTTTTTTCATTCTTCTCTCGCTCAAGTAGTGAATTAAATCATTTATTCTGGCATATTGTTCTGCAGTTGTACCAGAGCAAGCAGGAGCAGAAGGGGTTTGTGGGGAGCCCGTTTATCACCGTCGTGCCAGACTGCAAGTCGGCTATTCTTTTCCTCAAATCACAAGAGTCCAAGTCTCATACCCTACTTATGCATTATGATACTTCAGTGCTCTTCTGAAATCCCTTACGGTTTCACTGCACTTTACATGGAACGGAAAATTCGGCAGATGCGGTTTGAAATCCTCACCGCAGAAATGGCAGTGTCGGAAATGATTATTTGCAGTATGGTTTTTATAATAACAACCCTTACATTGTAGTACGCTGGGGTTAGTAGTGATATCCAACTCTATTTTGCTGCCGCATGTAACGCAAAACCCTGCAGAAGAGATCTGTCTTCTGATCTCTCCGATCTGCTGTAGTTTGTTTTCTCGAGCTTCATGGAATTTACCTCTGTAATGAACCACGCTACTATCGATTAGCAGATGATCCTCTATAAAATCCTTTTTGATTTGCAGTGAATTTCCAGCCTTGATACCAACTTCGAAGTTCTTAGCCTGTGACACATCAAAAAGATTCATTGAGGTTATCAGGCATTCTTTTTCATTCAGATAAAGTTTTGCATGAAGGCCATCAATTAGGAAAACTTCAAACCCGAGATCGGAATTCAGAAAGCGTATCATCTCCGAACTGTTCTTATTCTGGTCTTTGCGAGCTATTAGAGTAACAAACTTTTCCTTTTTAGATGCTTCTCTCAAAGTGCGTTCGAGGTGCACCCATGCCCGCACATAAGGGGATACCAGATAACAGAACTCTTTGGTATTTTCTATTATGTGAATTATCTCAGTTGTGATTTCAGTTGTTTTGAGTATCTGGTTGTTCATAGATTATTTCTCACCTTGAATTATGTCCCACCTTCATTAAGGATTAAATTTCAAATCCTTGATCCAGAGTTTACCATCTGTTATTTCCATATTATTTTCCTTCCCTATTTCAACCATAATGCTTTCAATCTTTGATTTATCAAACTTAATTGTGTTTGTTGGTGCCCATCCAGGTAAGTACAGTTCGTCAAAATTAATCGTGATTTGTTTCCAGGTCGTATCAATTGAAAAATCCTTTCTGTAGCTTGGAATTCCTGTTAAGGACGAACATTCTGAAGGGCAGGTATTGGGAATTCCCGTTGTAATAATCTTGAAGGAAGCTTGCAAATCCTTATCAGATTTTAAAGTAAATGAAACATTGTTGTATGCTGACATGTCCATTGGATTTTCATGAGAATCAGACAGATCAATTTTCAAGCCTGCATATGGCTGTAAATGTCCCCAAGACATAATTACGAAATCACCATACGTGAATGATAATAGAGATTCAATTGGGTTGTAGGAAGTTTGAGTGAAATTTCTACTATAGTATGGCTTTTCGATCGAATCGCAAAAAGGAGCCCAACATAAGAAGTTTACAAAGAAAGTGTCTGGCCGACTTATTAGCTCATCCTTATCTTTTACAGCCCAGATGATCCTTTTCCTTTCACCCCTTTCTGCTGAAATAATAACTGAAGGAATTTGAGTACTATCGCGCCAATCACCATCAGTGTTCCAGAAATAATATTTTGCTATACCGTTAGCAGTCTTAATAGATGCCGAATCGATTGTAATTGTAACAGATTTAATTAGTGGATAAGATACAGACGTGTCCTTTATTGCGTGAAGCACCGGTGGATTAAATGCAGGCATGGTAGGGATCTTTATATTACCGGCAGTTGAAGGGAAACCAACAACTGGACTCCTTGCAATTAGTTTATCATTCTGATCATATACTAATATGAAAACTGAGAAATTCACCAGATTAGAACTATTTACAAAATATACAAACCCACTGTAACTCATACTAGCTGAATTATACCACAACGGGATGGCTTTAGATTCTGGAATACCATCTCCGCTTAAGATTGCACTGATTGACTTCACCTCATAACCATTTACAGCATCTAGCTCTCCCCAGATATCCCGCTGTACTACGGATAAATCAGGTAATGTATCGATCAGCGAACTCAATTTTCGGCTTGAAATGACCTGACCATCTTTTTCATATACTAAGGAATCTTCATAAACTGAAGCTGTTGCAGGGCTTACTTCTGCAACTAGTTGGTAGTAGCCATCGGAGCCGGTAGTATCATATAAATCCCGAGAAGGTAGACTCACACAAACATTTGTTAGAGGGTTACCATTTTGATCTATTACCTTTCCTCTAATTGAAACCTCCAAATTTGATTTTTCCTTCACTGGGATATTATTGCAGGAAATGTGCAATAATCCTAAACACAAAACAAAACAGGTTCCCATGCGCGACATAGTAGCTCCTTTTACCTATATGTTATTCAGTCTTCTAAGCCGCCCAGTTTCATTTCCACTCTATCAGCAGTTAGAATACACCTATCAGACTCCACTTCAATTGTTACCTTTTTCAATCTGAACAAATGCTCATCTGCCTTAAAAAATCCAGATGCGCGCTCTTTTACCTGTGAGATGAAATGAAATATCTGATCTAAACTACAAGACACATCTTGTAATGCGATCTTTTCCCTAGTAGGATATTGAAGTTTAATCGTGTACGGTCCTGTGCTTTTTTCAAAAACAAATAATAACTCTGGTGCCTGGTCATATACATCTCTAAATACAGACAATATCCACCTCTATGTTCAAGTTTATACTACACTCGGCTCAAAATTATTACACCAACTTACGCGAGACATATCTCTTCAAGGCTCTCTTCATCAGAATCCAAATCCTCACCCTCTTCAGCTATTTCTCCAAAATAGGGCTTTTTTCCAGTCGCCTGTTCAATTAGACCAAGTAGCTGTTGCTGCCGGTCTTTCATGAAACCTTCAAAATCATCTCTATATAGATATTCAGGATTAATCAGATGCGTCGCCAAATGGCCTTCAAGCGTGTGGCGATCAATTGGAGGGGACTTATCTCCCGTCTCCAAAGCAAAAAGATACTGTGACGGGGCTACACCACCGATCATCCGGTTAGTACGGTAGGATAATGGGGTTTTATTGATAATTGAATCGTATACAGAAGGCTTAATATTTTGACGTTTGCACCAATCTTTCGGGAAGATATGATGAATATCTACATTTTCTCCGAAGAAAATAGTGTGATCAAATTTCTGCCCGGAACGAAAATCCTTGGCACCCTCCTTCATAAGGAGAGCATTAATTCCCTTGTAAGCCGCAGATAACCTTGCCCGCATTGTTTTGAGCCTGTCCGGTCTGAAAATAGTTTCACTCACGGTAGAGGGTTCAGGTCCCCCTTTTAACCATAATGGAACTTCAACAAAATCACGAGCGATCCGTGTATCTACAGCAGACCCATAGAGCTCGCCGAACACACCATTCCAGTACCACTGGTATAACTTCGCCCGGTTCGCTTCATGCTCCCAGTCATTACCAATATCTGCTAGAATAGCTGCAAGCGGAATAAGCTGTGATTGATAAGGAAGGTCGAATATCCTATAGATATGAAGAGTATGCAGAAATTTCGCCGCCCTAATAAAACCTTGTTCTACAGTTTTCTCGTACTGTTTATAGGCCTCCAAAGGGAGATTGAGGAGAGCCTGACGATTTCCGGTGATAGGAGGAAGATCCTTTCCTGACCGCCCCATGGCCAAAGCGGCTGCCCGTTTATCTCGTGTATAGAAAAGGGATATGGCCTGAAGAAAATCTGTATTGGAAACATTAGCTATGATACCTACCTCGGCTCCAGCAGGACGTAAAGCCTCTTTGAATCTCTGATGTCTTCCGGGAATCCCCTCTTCACCATACCAGTCTTTACGGAGTTCATGGCCTGAGGCAGCATACATAGCGGTTACTAATTCAAATGCATCGAGCGGTTTACCTCCCGTATTCACCTTTTCAAATACAACGCACACCGCCTCTTTTGTAGTCGACTTATCGAGGGTAATGACAGGTACATGATAGCTTTTGAAATTTTCGAGTACTTGCCTTTTGAATTGACGGAATACCTTGCGATTTCCTTCATTACAATCCCCACGCCAGTATTCATCGAAATCATCCTGCCAATTATCCCAGTCAAAAACCTGCGTAACAGGAAACATCATCGCCTCAAATTCCTTTTCAGGAGTCGAGAGATCAAGGACCACTTCCCTGCCAAAATCTTTGCGAATGATTTTATCCTCTGGAACCCCGACAATCGCTTCTTCCCTGTCAGTTGAAGAATCGAGACTTTTATGGATGTCTATATAGAACCACCTTTTTACCTTTTTATTTTTCGGTGTAACTGTTTCAACAACTTTACTTCGAATCGTAACCTGGTATAGTGATGTCATGCGCTGCTGACCATCTAAAAGAAGAGATTGGTGTACTGCACCTTTAGCTGAGGCGGGAGCCCCTTCGACTGGTCGTGGTTTGAATTGCACATCCCCACCACTCTCGAGAGTCATTAAGGCCCCAACAGGGAAAGCTCTCGATATTGACGCGATAAGGCTTTTAATTCTATCCTCATCCCAGACCCAACTTCTCTGAAAATCAGGTAACTGCAAAATGCCTTCATGGCAATTCTCAAGGAGCTTGCTTAATTCGTAAGGGTTAGTTTTAAAGGTTGAACCGGCCATATTTGTTTCCTATTTAATGTTGCAGAAAAATGTTAAAAACAGCATTTATTTATATCGAATAATTGATTTACACTCCAGCTTTCATTTGACACTCCCACATTATGGTCTAGGTCTCAAAAGTTATATAGCTACTGTAAAAACGATTGCTATTCACCAATTTTCCTGATTGTATCAACATCATCGACTTTTAAAACCTGCTTCTTCCCAGAAGTGTACGATATAGAAATGATGTTGCTTCCAATCCTCTCAATAATAGCATTGAGCACTTCCCCAGTTTTTAACGTGATATTCACCTCATCACCGCGATTTAAACTGGCAATTTCAGATTGGATTCTTTCCATTCGCTGTTGTTCATGCAAGGTAGGGCGCTTTTCTTCTCCATAAACCAGAGTAGTGACTTTTCTGTAAATCAGATAGTCAGAAACTTCCTGATCAATATGATGGATATGATGTATTCCGCCGTTTTCCATAGCCGAGTTTACACTGTTGTCACCAAATACAAAAATACCGAATAGGACCTCAATAGAAGCTCGACCACTTTTCTCAAATGATTGAGCATCGTATATAGTGGAAATCCCGCTTGTAGTTGACCTGTAAGTGCAGCTTAGGAAGAAAGCGGTTGTAGATATTGCAAATATCCTTTTTATACTTAATCTCTTCATAGCTAATTATCCTTTATACTTTTCAAGTTTAACGTACTACAAGGTGTTCCGATTAATTACCAGATTTGGGTTGAAAGCATAATTACTATGCACGTAAATGCCGTAAAACCTCTTGTGGTGAAAGTTTTTTATTTTTTGGGTGTACCACGCGTACAACAGATTGTGCATGTTTCAGCAGCAGTTCCATTTTCGGCAACTTTGACAATTCTTTCCAATCATCTTTTATGATGTAAAGAGCGTTGCCCACTTTCGGGCACTCTAATGCAACAGATTGAGTAAAACTGAATACAAAAGCATGGTAATTTGTAAAATCTTCTCTTCCTCGCCAGATTTCGGATGGGCTCAAAGCATATAATATCTCAAGCCGCTTGAGATCATACTTCGAAAAATTTGGCAAGCTAAGATAATAGTTCTTAATTAGATGCAGCTGGGGTTGACCGGGAGGTAGCAGGTCCCAGTAGAGTTCTTTATGTATCACTGGTTGTTTTGCCGCCTTCAACTCCACACTTAACGTTTGTCTTTCAAGCACATTCCGGACTCGGCTAATCCTTTTTTCTAGATCATCAAACAAACTGTTACCAGACCGAATTTCCTTCATGAGCTCATAATAAATTTCACTGTGTCCAGTACCTAGTTTGATTATAGCCTGGACGTGCTTGTGGGGTCGCATGCTATAAATCCAATTTAGTTCAAGACGAATTCTTTTCATGCATTCACCATCGTCAGAACTAATTGGGCGTGCGTTTAAATTCGGTATTCTAATCCCTTTAACCGTTTCAAAAACTTAGGTATGGGAAGAAAAGGATGGCTAAGATCTGATTTCAGTGCTAGAATATCTCTCTCAATAGTTTTAATCTCGTTTGAAACCATTCTAGTATTGCCTTGTAAATCTCTCAGCCGATATTAGTTTTAACCGTCCAAACTAGTTCTAACATATCACTCTAAAGCTTTTTCTATGATCCTATTCACATCTTCACCAGCTATTTCTTTTTGTAAAATTAGCGCGGCCGCTAAAGATATTACAGCAGACCACCTACTATAAACATGTATTTTAGTCCATTTAATGATATCTTTGAAATCTAACTTTATACCCGCGTTTTTAAATTCTTTAGTTATTTCCAGAATTTCCATCAAATCATCGATACCTGTAGTGAACAAAACTTTACCTAAGCTAACTTTAGCAATTTTTGCCTCTGCAATTGGGCCTGCATAGCAAACTCTTATCCTTTCATCATCATACCGATAATAATTCATTGAATGACGGACAACCCCACCCTTATCTCCATCTCTTAAAATGGAAACAGAATGTACTAATCCTTTTCTCCAGGCCATCACAGCATGACCTGCTTCATGATATGCAATTCGCCGGATTCCTATAGTTCTCATATTTGTGTTTACTTCTATAAGATTATATTAGCTTCTAACTAGATAAAAGTGCTTGAACGTAATGTAATAACTAAAGAATCTCCATAAACTTCGCACGACTTCTCTTCTATCATGTGGCATATAGCCTAAAGGTCAAACAACCCCGGACTCGTATTACACCGATTTATTACGATTTGCTTTTCTTCTTCCAGTTCTGCCAATATTTTAAAAATCGGCAGCCTTCCCCCATCCCCACTCATATAAACCCACTTGGTTGCACGTGTAATTCCTACAAATATAAGTCTCTGAAGCTTATCTATCGGCATTTTACCAAACGAAGCCGATGACAAGCGGGGCATGAGAACTGAATCAAAGGTAATCCCCTTTGCGCTCGGATACGGCATCAGTTTAGGAATGTTGGTAGTGAAATCGAGCGGCGCGAAATCTGATCTTCCTTTTATCTGCTCTGGGATTTCAACTTCCAGACCGGCTTCTCGCAAACCTTTGGCAAACCCGAAGACCTGTCGTTTTTGTGGAAGCAGAATGGCAATTCGGTCGCCTTTCATTTGACGCTCACGTACTACTTCAATCAAACGAGCTTTTTCATCTTCGAAACCATCTGCAACATAGACTTCAGGTTTTTCGTCCGATGTCGACTGATTGGATTGTGAAATAAAGGAAGTTCTTTCATCATCATCTGAAATGAAACGTGATGCAAGCATTACTATATTGGATGAACATCGAAATGCATTTAGTAGTGAAAAGCTGATTCGTTTCTTACCAAGAGATTCAAGAATTTTCTTCTGAGAAGAACCACGATCATAAACTTGTTGCTTATGATCCATGAATACTGATACATGCTGGGATAAGGCGGTTAAAGTATTGTAAGCTTGAAGATCGAGATCTTGCCCCTCATCTACTAATATAAAATCAAAAGGTCTATTGTACTGCTTCTCTTTAGTAGCAAGTTTTAATACATTTTCGGTGATTGCAGAAAAATCAGGTTGTTTATTTTCTTCATCCCAAGGGAGCTTCTGGTTGATCTTTGTACGATAATACTCAGAACATAATGAATCAAAAGTGGAGACTGAACCTTCTGGAAGCTGAAGGAATTCAAGAGCTGACCTGATATACTGCTTGAGCACATTCGTAAAAACAACAATTCTGAATCGTTCTGGTTTCACTCCGAAATTATCAATAAGATATCGAGCGCGATAAAGAAGAATCATGGTCTTTCCCGAACCCGGTGCACCAAATATGACCCGATGTTTACCGGGATCCAGTTCAACAGCTTTAATCTGTTCAGGTGTTAGGTGTACCCGAGGAGTTAACCATGAAGGCATTAGATTCTCCTTTAAATCTTTAATGTTTTTTTCCCACGGCCCAAACCCATTCTGGCATCTATGTAAATCCGGTTATACTGATTTTAGGACATCATCCCAAGAAGGAGTGCCGCCATTGTATTCACGCTTCCACCATTCGGCCACGTAGAAACTGAAATCAGCGCACCGGGAATGGGTTCGGGAGCTTCTAAGAGAATCAGAAACTGAGTTTTTTAGCTCCGAATACTCTTCAGACGTACAGCCGTACTTCCATAGTGGCGAACCGTTATGCTTTTCTATGCCATTTCTATGAAGTACTTTGTCAAATACTAGCATGGTGTGGCCTTTGGGTAGAAAGTGAATAGCCTTTTAAGGTGATGCTAAACTTTTACATATTATGTATAGAAATTGGACATTCCTGGAATGCGATCCGCAATACTTTCACGAATTCTCGAATTTTCTGAACCGCCTTCATCGCCAGTTCAGTTCTATATTCCACCTGAATAAAAGACGCGATATCTTCAAGAGAATCCTCTTTCACAAAAGGATGGTGGATATCATGTCGTCCGCAGGGCCAGTTGGTCCCCCCCCATGTCTGACCGGGATCTGAAAGATGCAACCCGTTGGTACGCCAAGAAAGCTTGGCGTCTCTTATATAGTGACCTGTCAAGGAGTAAATAGACAGGAAGTCCATATCTGGTAAGGATTAGCCATCCACCAGTACCGAGTCTTGCGTGTAAGCAGGAGATGTACTTTGTCCTTTCCGAAGGAGGCGCAACCGAAGCATAATAGCACGGGAGCAACTTCTGATCGCCCCGACAAGGAATAAAACATCGAACGAGATACACGAAGTGTAGACAGGGAATTATGCAGGCCACAGGGAGGACCGTAACTCCTGAAGAGTATCGAGCCCCGTCAATGCGTAATGCGGAAGACGACATTTTCAACGGCATGGAAGTCAATAACGAAGCACCGTTAAGGCGAGGTGTGGAGATTCCGTCGGGGTAATA
>JAEZKC010000057.1 GCA_023436205.1 Fibrobacterota bacterium | reverse complement strand
ACTAAAGCCATTAAAGCTGATTACCAGTATATACTTCATCGCACCTTATTTCATAGGCATGTTAAAGCCTTCATCATCAATGAATCTCAGCACATGTGCCGAGTTGCAACTGAAAAAAAGGCGAATTGGTCTCTTGATGTTATAAAGTCTCTTGCAAATGAAAGCGAGACCGCGATTATTTTGGTAGGAACATATGACTTACTGAACATTCTGCAAGCATCCGCTAATTTTGTTGACCAAATACACCAAAGGACTCATATCGTTGACTTTGCAAGATACCATGAATATGATCCTGAAGAGATACAGTGTTTTGGAAAAACAGCAAAGAGGCTGATAAATTATATGCCATTTGAAGAAATAGATAGAAAGCTTGTGGATAGAAATTGGAAGCACCTATATATGTATTCGTTGGGGCGAATTGGGACATTAAAAAGGTGGTTTTTGCGAGCTTACTCGTATGCTATCGAGCAACAAGCAAAATCTTTATCAATGGATCATTTAGAGGCAACAAGAAATTCCGGAAATCAAATTAAGATGGAGCTTAAAGCAATTGTAGATGGTGAAGTAAACTTGGCGAAAATTCGATCGGATGGAGATATAAAAAGTTCTTTTGTTTTTTATGATCAAAAAGATAGTAAAACGGAAAAAAAACAGCTTGCGAAAAAGAGCTCAAAGCCGTTTGAAAGAAAGCCGACAAGAGATGAATCTCATGAAGGACTTATCAACATTACAGGTGAAAGCATTAACTAATCCTATCAAGTCTAAGAGGCGGGGATATCATCTATAATAGCCTCTAAACAATATTAAAAAAAACATTCGGATTCGCCGAGCGCCCTTGTTGTAAGAAAGTATAATTTAATTCTCAAACCATAAATTAAATAATAAGATAGTAAGGAATTAGATTATGTCGTATCGTTTGTTTAATATTGAACCTATTGGAGTAGGGACCCCCTATGTCGAGAGCTTACAAAGCTATATCAAAAGATTAGCAGAACCTCATTCTGTTTTTCCAGGGACTCTTATGGAACAGGAAATATACCCTGAAATATTCTATTACGGATATAGGGAGCATGTACTGAACTATTATAATAAAAACCCACGAGGACCAGAATATATAAATGAAATAGTCCGAGTTCTAGAGAACAAAACAGGCAATTGTAATATTAAAAATCTCTCATTATTAAAACTTGGTACTAAAATTTATTCTAAATTCACTTTTCGAAAATATGCAGCATGGTGTCCACTTTGTTATGAGGAGAGCAAATTAAACGGTGTTATTTATGAACCTCTAATTTGGGCTATAGAGGATATTTCGGTTTGCGCAAAACATAATGTTAAGCTAAACTTCAGATGTCCAAATTGTAACTATACAAGCAGATTCTATGGACGAGAAGAAAGAATAGGGTACTGTACCTATTGTAAAACATGGCTGGGCTCAGGTCATACGGAGAAAATAAATGATTTCAGTATTTTGGTACACGATCAAATAAGTAAGATTATAAGCATATTACCTTCATTTGATAACGTAAATAAGTTCGATACCCCTAGTGCTTGGAACAAAGACGCAAATGCATTTGAAATATGCTCTAATATGTGGGAAATAAATTCAGCACTTGCATGTCTTAAAAAAATAAAAGAATTAATAACTCTGGATGAGGAACGCAGGACTGGAAAGCCAACTGCCGACATGTTTTATCGGCCTGAATGAATGGCATAGCATACAGATTACCCAACCAAAACTAGAATTGATTGAGTAAACACAATGTACATTAATTATAGAGAAATAATTCTGAAGCAGCTAAATGACTAATATGCAAATAATTTTTTTTGTTTCAAGGATTTTGGAATATTATGTCGAATAGTTAATTGTTGGTTATGCGCATTATGTCTATACTGCGCAACTCGTAAAGCATCAGATTCTATCTAAAATATTTAGTTGAGAAAAGGCCAAAACGCAGAAAATCTGTCATCGTGATTGTTTTACATGCTTAGACTATCGAATCATATAGTCATGTATGGTGTGGCTAGAGACATTTCACCAGACATCCAATGTAGTTGTTTTTGAAAAAAAGACTATGAAAGGAGGTGAAAAAATGGAATACAAAAAGCCTGTAATCTTGGCACAGAGTATTATACGAATGGCACAATGCAGACCGAATAGTAAGCCGAGTGGAAGACCTTGTAATCCCCCAGGACCAAGTGGACGCTAATGGACAATATGATCAATGGCGACGATGTAGCAATTAGCATCGTCGCCTATTGCTAAGGAGATATAATATGTATTTCAAACTAAAATCTAATGTTATATTTAGAAACTATGATGCTTTTGGTTATTTAACTGACAATAGAAATTTCGGATATAGACAAGCGAATAGTGGCGAAAATGATGATATCGGAGATAAAATTATATCTCAGAGCGGGGCAGTATTTTTATCTGTTTTAGGTGAAAAACCACAGAAACTTGATGATCTTGCAAAAAAAATAGCCATGCAGTTTAGAGATGTGGACACTGAAACAATTAAGATTGATGCCAGAGAGTTTTATTGCTTACTCGAGTCGGATGGATTTTTAGTATCTGGAGAAACTTTTCAGGAATGTAATGAGAAAGATTCGAGGTTTTCGTACAAGGTAGTGGAACCAATAAACGAGACAGAAGATTGTTCTCCAACTAGCGGTTTTGAAAAATCTTCACAAGAGTTTTTTGATGAATACTTTAATAATGAACCTCAGCTTACAAATCTACATATAGAAATTACGAGTAGGTGTAACGAAAGATGCTTGCATTGTTATATCCCACAT
>JAEZKC010000023.1 GCA_023436205.1 Fibrobacterota bacterium | reverse complement strand
CTCATCGCTCATCGTCCATCGCAAATTCCGAATGATTTCTATCCAGAATTATCCTTTTAACGGCGAAGACGCCTCACAGCGCACCATCCCCATCTCCCGCATTGATGCTCCTGCGAAAATAGGCATCAGAGTTTGTCAAACACGAGTTGAAGAGAGGACGGTGGATTTTTGTTTTGGTGATTTATATTTCCGCTCGGGGTATTCGGGAGCGGGATAAATCCCGCCCTGAATGAATGCTAAGCCCGGTGAAACCGGGCTGCAGGAATCGGCAGGGTAACTCATTTTACGTTTTGCTCTTTTTTCCAATATCGCAGTTTTCAAATAAAAATTCGGGAGCGAGATCTGCTCCATTATCCCATACTATGGTTTCGGTCTCAGGATCTACCCTGAAGTTTTTGAATCGTTCGATCTCTTTTAAAGGCTCAAAAATTTCACCATCCAGGTATTCCTTAAGATCAACAATGCCGCTATGACCGTTATTGAAGGTTACTTTTATTTTATAGTCCGAGATATACTCTGCTATAGTGACATGTAAAAACATCTCTACTCCAGTGGCGGTATTATTCGCATCTGCTTTTTCTGTTCAGCGAATCTCCAGTCTTCAAGCAGCTCTTGAAGATGCTGAATGCGCCATTTTTGTATTAGTGCAATAGCTGTTTTTGAAAGACTACCTCTGACCTCACCGGTGACTATATCAACTATCACTTCTTGTCCGCCATATTTTGCTTGAAAGTGAGGTGGTGAATGATCTCTCCAGTGCATTGAGAGAACCTGTCCCGTTGTACGATTCCACCCCGTTCCGTTCATCCTGAGCGTAGGTCCGCCGGAGTCGAAGGATAATCCTCAGCCATACCGATAGCAGCTCCTGCAGTAGCCCAATTCGTAAGGATGGGCGAACCTTTCTCTTCTCTTCAATTCAAAATTCGCTCATCGCTCATCGTCCATCGCAAATTCCATATGATTACTATTTGAATGCAGAATTATCCTTTTAACGGCGAAGACGCCTCACAGCGCACCATCCCCATCTCCCACCTTGATTTCGCCACTTCTTAAGTCTCAGTAAAAACCTTTTCCTCGGTCTGCACTGAAATTATACTCTAAACAGCAAAGGGGAATGTATGAGAAATTTGGTTGCATGTCTGATTCTTTTATTACTGTTTTTGTCTGTCCAATCCAAACAACTGACATTTGGACTGGGAACATCATATTATTTGACGTATCGCGAGCCAAACTGGGGTGGTTCTACTTATGGTGGTGCACCGGAAGGTAAATGGGACCATTATTATGCATACCAATCCAGAAGTGGCATGCTTCATCTTGAGTTCACTTTATACAATAGATTCAGGATAGAGCCTGTGATTGGTCTGAGAGGCGATTCATTTTCTCGCACAGAATATGTTCTTGGTGGCTTAAATGTGTACGGTATTTTTAAGATTGATAAATCATCAAACTGGTACTTGGGGTTGGGGAACCTTTACGAGTATGAAAAATTCTTTGAAAACGATATTTTTGTTTTGTTTATGGGGGGGGGAGAGTATCTCTTTGGAAAACATCTCTCTCTTGGAATTCAGGCTCAAATCGAGTATTCGATAAATGATGGTTTTGTAAATCTAAACGTGCCCCTTGTAGCAATGTTCAGATTTTAGTTTTGCAATCAGGCTTCTACATTGAATTGTGAAAGTAAGGCAAACCAAACTCATGAAACTCATATCAAACTCTTTACTCAGAAATCGATGGTTTTGGATTATCCAAATGGTTCTGTCACCCCTAATTGCCTGTTTTGCGGATGAAACTCGGTATGAAGGAAAAGTGGATATTTATGATACTTCCGGGCAATATACCGCTCATCACTACCACGACTGGACAACTGGACAAGAGGATGGCATTTTTGAATTCTCGGAAAATGGAAAAGTAGTTTTCATGAAAGAAGTTCCCGCTTTTACCCTTTTGAAGATTTTCGAGAAAGAGCGAGTTGTCGTGCTTTTGTCAAATATCAAGGTACGTAATCCAGTTCAAGTGGAAATTTTCGGATTCGACCGTAGGGTTCTTCTTGAAAAATCAGTTTCTGTAAATTCTATGGTGAACAGTGATGCTTTTGGGATCTCTGAAAGCGTGACGAACCACATCTTCTGGTATAATGAAAAAGACCCCGAGATAACAGTGCTTGATGAAAATGATATTTGTGAAATCAAGATTAAAACACCCGGTAATAAATCTTTGTCTTTTGCATTTAATAAGAATATGGAAAAAGCAAATGGGGCTACACCGGGTGTTGCAGGTATAGGTTATGGCAGGGGTTTAGGAAAGGGCGTATCACCGGATTCCATAGTAAAGTCCTTTTACGATTCATCAAAGGTTCCTAATCAAAAATCTGCCCCCTCTGAAAGTACATCGGCAGATCAAAATCGCCAAAAAGGTGGATTTTTAAAAGGTGGTCGGTCCAGAGCCGGTGTATTAAGGACAGTGATGCAGAACCTTGCTCCGATAAGGTATATGTATAATGGAAGGCTTCGCGAAGTACCTGATTTAAAAGGAATTATCATAACCCGGTTTCGAGTGGTATCTTCAGGTGAGGTGATTTATTGTAAGATTATCGAAGCCACTCTAATCGATAGTATTATGCATAAAGAAATCGTAAACAATATTTCCAACTGGTCTTTCGAGAAAATGGATCAACCAAATGATACTACTGAGGTAATATATCCTTTTGTTTTTTCCCGGTAGCTCCTGGTTGTCCGTCAGAGGGTAATTTATTTTGTCACCCGTTCAGGTTATCGTTGTACAATTCCGCCCCGTTCCGTTCATCCTGAGCGTAGGTCCGCCGAAGTCGAAGGATAATCCTCTCTTTCTTTAATTCAAAATTCGCTCATCGCTCATCGTCCATCGCAAATTCCGAATGATTTCT
>JAEZKC010000008.1 GCA_023436205.1 Fibrobacterota bacterium | reverse complement strand
CCATCTGGTTGATGCCCGCGCGTCCGGCGGAGCCGGGCTTCAGGATGGCCTTCTGGTCGATGGTGAAGGTGTAGATTTCCGAGGAGCCGTAATGGTTCACGAACAGCTCGGGCTTGAACTCCGCATCGAGCTTCTTCAAGAGCCCGGCGGTCATGGAGGCGCCGGCGAATCCGAGCTTGCGCACGCTCGACACGTCGGTCGAGGCGAAGGCGGGATCGTGCACAAGGTCGTGGTAGAGGGTCGGCACCAGATAGAGGTTGGTGACGCGCTCGCGTTCGATCAGCGCCAGCGCGCTCCTGGTGTCGTAGCGCGGCAGGCACACGAAGGTGCCGCCGATGACCGACATGGCGATGAGCGATCGCACCCCCATGGTGTGGTAGAGCGGCATCACGCCGAGGGTCACCTCACCGCGTCGATAAAGGTTCTGCGCCACATGGGCGATTCCCGCCGCCCGCTCCGTCCGGTGGCGGCGCGGCACGCCCTTGGGGCGCGAGGTAGTGCCCGAGGTGTAAAGCATGATGGACCAGGCATCCGCGCCCGCCCGCGGCATCGGGTCGGGTGCGGCCTCGGCCAGAAGATCGGCGAACGGCACGGCGCCCTCAGCCGCGACACCCACCGCGATGGTGAGGAGCCCGGCGGTGCGTGCCGCGCCCTGCACCGCTTCGGCGGAGACCGCCTCGAACACCAGCGCCTTGGCCTCGGCATTCTCCAGGGCGAAGTCGATCTCGTCGGCCTTGCTGCGCCAGTTGATGGGGGTGATGACGATGCCGGCGAACTGGCAGGCCCAGTGCAGGGTCGCGGCCTCGAAGCGGTTCTGCAGCACGCTCACCAGATGGTCGCCGGGCTTCAGCCCCAGCCGGTCGAAGGCGGCGACCACCGCGCCGATCTTCCCGAGCCACGCGCGATAGGTGAGGCGCAGGTCGCCGTCCACGATGGCGATGGCTCCCGGATCGCGCGCCACGCTGGCGAGGAAGCTGGTGCCGAGGTCAAGCATGGGCGGGTTCCCCCTCAACTTTTCGAAGCTCCGCTGCCGCTTCCAGCGCGGCGCGGACGATGGGCGTGTAGCCGGTGCAGCGGCACAGATGGCCGGAGAGCAGGTCGCGCACGGCCTCCTCGCTCGGGTCGGGCTCCGCCTTCAGGAACACGTCGAGCGACATGAGGATGCCGGCAGTGCAGAAGCCGCATTGCAGGGCGTGATGGCGGCGGAAGGCGGCCTGCAGCACCGAGAGGCGGTCAGGCGCCGGGGCGAGGCCTTCGACGGTGCGGATGGCGCAGCCCTCGACTTGCACCGCGAGCGTCATGCAGGCCCGGGTGAGCATGCCATCCACGTCCACGGTGCAGGCCCCGCACACGCCATGCTCGCAGCCGACGTGCGTGCCCGTGGCGCCGATCTCGTGGCGCAGGAAGTCGGAGAGCAGGGTGCGCGGGGCGGCCTGCCCTGACACCGGGCGGCCGTTGAGGGTGAAGCGCACAATGTGGCGCGCCTCGGCGCTCAGGCGCGGCATTTCTTGGCCTCCTCGATGGTGGAACGGCCGATGCGGCGCACCAGCTCGCGGCGATAGCGGGCGCTGGCATGCACGTCGTCGCGGGCGTCCAGCTCCCAGGCGAGGGCGTTCAGCGCGTCGTCGAGCGCCGAGCCGTCGAGGAGCGGGAAATCGCGCGCCACCGGCATGTCGGCGACGCCACCCACGCCGAGACGGATGCCTTTCTCCGAGACCAGGGCCGCGCAGGCGACGATGGCGAAATCCCCATGGCGGCGGGCGATTTCGCGGAAGGCCGTGCCCTCGCCCTTTGGGGCGGGGAAGGAGACGGCCTCGATCATCTCATCGTCGGCCTTGGCGGTGGCCATCATGCCGGTGAAGAAATCCTCCGCCGCCACCTTGCGGGCGCCCTTGGCGCTCCGCAGATGCACATGGCCCTTCAGCGTCACGAGGCAGAGCGGCAGCTCCGCGCTCGGGTCCGCATGAGCGATGGACCCGCAGACGGTGCCGCGGCTGCGGGTCTGGGCATGGCCGGTGAAGGGCAGGGCTTTGGCGACGAGCGGCGCGGCCTGTGCGAGCCTGTCGGAGGCCAGCAGCCGCGCCTGCCGCACGCCGGCGCCGATCTTCAGCGCGCCGGTCTCCTCGTCCATCCGGGCGAGGGGGGCGACGCGCATGATGTCCACCAGCACCTTCGGCCGGGCGAGGCGCATGTTGAGCATGGCCATGAAGGACATGCCGCCGGCCAGGATGCGGGCGTCCGAGCCCTCCGTACGCAGCACGGCGAGGGCTTCCTCCACGCTCTCGGCGCGGACGTAATCGAAGGCCGCGGGCTTCATTGCGCGTCCCTCCCGAGGAAGGAGGAGAGCCTGGAGAGGAGCCGCGAGACGAAGCCGCCCTCCGGTGCCGTGCCGCCGCCCGCCTTGCGGGCCAGCGCCGCGAAGAACTGGCCGATGATGACTTTCGCCGCGCCATCCAGCAGGCGCCCGCCGACGCTCGCCACCTTGCCGCCCACGAAGGCCTCGTAGGTGTAGGACAGCTCGGTGCCGCCTGCGCTATCCGGGGTCAGCGTGATGCGGCCGGAGCCGCCGCCGAAGCCTAAGTTTCCGTCCACCTTTCCAGAGAGGGTCACGGCCTTCGGCGGATCGAGATCGGAGAGCGCGACCAGCGCCTTGTAGCGGCCCTTGACCGGGCCGATGCCCAGCGTCACGTCGGCGGTTAATTTCGTATCAGAGACTTTGCGCACGTCGTGCGCGCCGGGAATGATGGCGGCGAGTGTGTCCGGGTCCAGCAGCATGGCCCACAC
>JAEZKC010000002.1 GCA_023436205.1 Fibrobacterota bacterium | reverse complement strand
GGTGCTTAAGCTGCTGCCGACAGGGCCATTATTCTTTATATAAACTTCTGCAGTTACCGATTCTCCAATGATCTGTTCTTTGGGAATGATGGAGATCGGGCTCACGATGTAATCCGGATAGGGGATTGAGGCAGAACTGGTCTTCTCGTTGTTCAATTCGTTTGTTTCAGTGATGGTGTTGCCGTTATCGCAGACTGCTCTAAATGTGTGATTACCGGAAGAAACGGTCCAGCTGAAGGTGACATTGGCGCTGCTGCCGCTACTTAGGCCGCTTATCGATTTCGGGGATAGAGGGTTTCCATCAATGTAGAGGCCTACTGTAGATGTGAGGGCTGTGCTTCCGCCCCCGATATTTTTCACGCTTACAGTGACTGTATTTGAGGAACCAACAACTGCGGAGGAAAAATTCAATTGGATGGAGTCCACAACATAGTCGGCAGCATATACCACAACCGGAAGAACGCCGGTAATTTCATTGTTAATTTCGCTGGATTCGGCTATTCTATTGGTGACATCGGCGATGGCCTTGATATCAGAGGTTCCCTCAACAGCAGTCCAAGTGGTTGTCACTATGGTACTTGCGCCCGAAGCGATCGGGTTTCTCACCACTATGCCCGGTGTGATTATGCTGGACGAGTTAACCTGAAAGCCGACATAAAAAGAATCGGTAACTGCATCGGGCCCATTGTTTCTGACAGTTGCACTGAATGTAACCAAATTTCCGGGAGATACCTGTTCCGGTGACCAGCTGAGATTGGTAATAGTCAGGTCTGATGCTGCGAAGGAGAGTCTGGTGAGCAGCAAAAAGAGGAAGACAGGGAAAAACCACTTTGAAATGGAGAGATTACTACAGGAGATGAATGGTGATTTCATTTAGGCATCCTGTGCTATAATGATAATGGAGTTAATTCTAGTTAGCTGACCATAAGTATAATAGACCAAGTTGATTTAGTCAATTACTATTGGGTAAATACGGGAACGAGTGAATATCCATTGTTCATATCGAATTGATTTTGTTGCAATTACAGGAGTGTGTCATTGCAGGGTGAGAGAAAAAAAGTGCTCACCAACAGTGAGCAGATTGTGCTTTAGCTTATTTCTGAAAGGGGCTATAGAATGTAGATTTTTTGTAGTAAGTGGGGGCTGAATTTCAATCTGCACCCTCTTGTTAAAAGGGTGCAGACAACTCTAAAACTACTACTTGATCACAATTATCTGCTGGTGCGAATAGGTTCCTGCTCTGGTCCTGAGAAGATAGGTGCCTTTTGCCATGCCGTTAAGAGAATGGGAAAAAGTACCCGCGTTTTGGTGAGCATTTACAAGCGTTTTGACTGTCCTGCCGTTCAGATCAAAAAGCTTTATGGTAACAAAACCTGCCGCTGGCAGAGAGTATCTGATTGTATTGTTTACCGAAAAAAATCTTAGATTGTTGCTATGCAGGTTTACAGTAGAAACCGCCGATCCAGGAACTTTCACGTAAAATGATTGTACTTCGCTCCATTCCCCCAGTCCGGCTCCATTGACTGCCCTCACCCGCCAGTAGTATTTGTATGTGTCAAAGCTCCCGGAAACCTGAAAGGTTTTGGAAGTATCAGTAACGGAATCCATTGCTGAGCCCGACATGTCCTCTTTTGTTGATATCTCAATGTAATATAAATGCGCATTCTGAGGTGACTTGAACCATACAAGGTCGACAGTTGACTGCCTAACCGTGTCTCCATCGGTTGGACCTGCAAGAGAGACCGGATCTGGCTCCCTTTCTGCAGTAATAAAACTCCAAACTTCTGAAGCCGTTTCGCCGAAAATATTTTTTGCGAATACTTGCCAGTAATACCTGCTGTTTTTCTCAAGTCCATACACATTGAGGGTAACATTAGGACTCACAGTATCAATAATCATATCTGTGCCCAGGCTGTCATGCATCAGCTTGATTCGATAGACGGTGGCGTTGGAAACTGTATTCCATTTTAGAACTGAATTGATCGCTATCTTAAGGGCATTATTAGATGGTGAAACAAGTACTGGTGCAGAAGGTTCAATTGTTGTTGTAAAGAAACTAGTGTCTGAGTAATCGCTGCTGTCGAGAAAATCGTAGGATCGGATTCTCCAGAAATAAGTGCTGTTTTTTTCAAGCGAATCGATCTGAAAAGACGTCGTTAATAGGTTAGTATCCAGAATTAGATGATTCTGGGGGAAAGTGGAGAAAAGCTGGAATCGAAAGGATCGGCTGGCAGAGGTGTTGCTCCAGTAAAAGGACGTGGGTACAGAGACGTCAATTTTTCCGTTTTGTGGGACTAATGGGGTGGGAGGGGCCGGGCGCCCTTCTACTATATAAATGTCATCAATATCCAGGGTATCGCCTGTCACATCGGGATTTAGACTCTGACCCACTTCCCATTCAAGGCCGAATACATGGGAGACATCCATGGGTTCGAATTTTTTGGCCCCCTCGGGCTGAGTGATTTCTGCCAGGGAAACGAAGATTTCGCTCCATTCATTTGTGATTGCCACCGTTTTTCTATAATAACTATAGGCATCTCCTGGCGGGTTTGTTACATGAGAGTAATTGAAAATATCCAGTGTTTTGATTTTGAAATCAACATTCAGGCTATCGTTTTTTCTTGAACGTATTTTAAACGTGAACCCTACTGTATTGCTTAAATCAACAGAACTGCCATTTGGGGCCAACATGGTATTCAAGGCTACATACGGCTGGGCGACTCCCACACTGGTTTTCCACTGCGATCCGAATGTGAACGGCATGGTGGCAAACTTGTTTTCATTCTCCTGATCGAGGGTAAAACTGTAGAATTTTATGAGGTAGTTGTCACTTGTATCGGTAACTAGTTCCGGGTAAATGGGATAGCGGCGGGCATAGTCTGCAGAGGGAACATCAATAACGGACGGTTGAGACATAGGGGCTCCCTGAGGACGATCCTCCTCACCCTGAAGAAAGTTGTCATCAGTGTAGTACCAGTAGTATTCAAATTCATTCTGGTTTGTGCCATCGCTGTGGTCATCAATAAGTTTATCAGCCATCGAAAGGGACACCGCACATAAAACTGCCAAGCCGAATTGTCGCATGATAAGCCTCTTCAGGGGTGAAAGTTTATTATTTGGAAAACCAGCATTCGAATAAAAATAGTGGTTTTCAGGACGAGAGCGGTTCAATTGGTGAAAAATTCATCTTGGAACGGGTCCGGAATCGCATTCGGTTTATTTATTGGAGATGAAGAGATCCTAACAAAAATTGATTATGGTACTCCGTGAGAGATCCGCTTTTCTGTCATGTTACCTCAAAGTGATCGGTATCGTTGTCCTTCATTTATTGAAGTAGAAAAAATCAGATAATAACTATTCCCGCATATTTGAACAACAAAGGTATCAAAGAGCAGACAGCTCAACCTTTACTATGAAAACCCCTTCTGCAATAGACAATCTCGAAATGGGAACGACGTGCTCCCCTTGTTCCATTTTGCCCAGTCCCATCCGTTTTACAAGCCTTCCGGTCAAGTCAAAAACAGAAATGTCAATTTAGCAGAAGTGTTCAGGTTCAGTTTGAGTGGAATTTCTTTGCAGATTTTTCTGGTGAAGTGTGACTTTGTGTTTCGCTTTATTATTCTGAAATGGGGAAGAACAGGGGACTGTGCTCGATTCCAGAAGGCAAGACCGTTTCCGCTGGCAACCCAGAGTCCGTCGGGGATAGTAACTACTGCGTTGATATCTGAGTCAATCAGGCCGGAATTATGAGTAGTGTAGAGCTGGCCTTCTTTTCCATTGAAACTGTATAGCCCTACAGGTAACTGTGCGGGAGAAAAGGAGAAATCCAGGCTTTGAAATGTCCGGTGATTAATAGATGCCTTGCACCAGACCTCTTTTCTTACCCGGTCATAGTAAAGCGGTTTGAGATTGCTGTACCCGGTTTGAGTAGAATCAAACAGATTCCAGCCTGAACCATCATATCTGGCCAAACCTCTGTTTCTGATTCCAACCCAAATGGTATCCCCATCCGCTGGAATAATTGCATCGATTGTATCCGTGATTGTTGGTAAATGTATTCTCTGCCAGGATGATTTGTAATATCTGTAAAGTGTACCATCATTAAGTGCAGCCCATAGTGAACCACTGTAATCTGCTTCGAGTATTGAAATTTCATTAAATTTAAAAAGCCCCTGATTCGAAAGCCTCTCCCAATAAGTACCATCAAAAGAGATTATATCACTGGTGATAGAGTTAATCGGGACCAGTATATACCATGCGTTCAGGGGGCGGCTGAAACAACTCTGGGTATGGCTTGCATGGTATTCTTTTTTTATTGAGTATTCGTTTGTAATCCAGGGGGAGGAGGCCTCAGCGCTTGTTTTTATTGAACAGTGTATAATATAAGTATCATCATAGTATGATTCGGAGAACGTGGTTAATCTGTTTTCGTTATCCTGCGCAAAATTCCTTACTTGTAAATACATGTCAGGCTTGGGAATGCATTGAACCCATTCATTCCCGACTCTGGCATTCAGGTAAAAGGAACTGATTCCCCAGAGCATATCATCGGATTCTGCCAGTAATGAACTGCATCTGTTCATCACATCAATATTTTGAGGTAGGGAATAATGCTTAATTTTTTGATCCAGTGTATTGAACCGGTACACTAGCCGTCCATCATTCAGCCAAATTGCCCCATATTTGTCGGCTTGGCAATCGTTTGTGTTGTAAAGTGTAAATGGCAAACTCAAGGGAAGCCAGTCCCCGGAAATCCTTTTGTAGATGAAATTATAACTGACAAACCACATGTAGTCCTGGGAATCTATCACCAAATTACCCAAATCGCTGGTCGGCAAAGGCAAGGTGATAATCTGCTCCTCATTAACACCACTGATATCGCTGCTGGAAACTGACCAGAATGTGCCATCTTTGCTTACTGCATAGCTTCGGGAATAACCGTACTGTGTCTGGATTGCTTTCCAGCTCCCCTCTTTAAAGCGCACCAGGCCGCGTGGATGATGAAGCCATATTCCAGATGGGAGGCATTGAATTTTGTTAACATTGCTCATAAGATTGGCGGGAAATCCCGGGTTTCGATCCAGAACATCCGTCCACAATTTTCCATCCAAACAATGTATTCCATTTTCAGATGCAACCCATACTTTTGAACTGCTGTCAACAGCCACTGCGGTTATTCTATGATTAATGAGGGGGGAATTGTGTCTATGGTAAACTTGCCACGTACTTCCGTCAAAAGAGGCAAGTCCCTCTTCGGTTGCTAACCAAGTTTCTCCTCTGATCCCTACTGCTACATCATATATAATATTGGAGGGCAAATCAGAGTTGGTATTGGTGAATAATGTTAAGTCAGAGTTACTAATGCTAATCCTAAGCAGCCCGTTCCCGTAGGTTCCAATCCAGTAAAAACTGTCGGATGATGCCGCACTTTGGAAATGTCCAATTGCGCCAAACTGAGTCCATCCCAGCTTTTCAGAGGAAAAGATTCTGGATTGGATAAAAATAAAGAGAACTAGCAATACAGTACGCATTGATTCATTCCTTATTATGTTACTCCTTCACCTCTACACGCGCTAAAAAGATACCTTTGGGTCTATTTATTGAAATTATGGATTTACCCTGTCTCAATCTGCCTAATTTCCTGTGCTCAATTAATTTTCCACTTAAGTCAAAGAGAGAAATTGAAACCTCACCGGAGGCCCTCAGGTTGATTTGCAGTGGTTTGCCGCCAAAAACTTTTGCGCATAGCATCTGTCGCGGTTTATTTATAGCCGAACTATTCAGTTCTTTTGTAACTGGTGAGGAAGCATAGTGTAGATAGGATATCCCATGCTCGCTTGCAAAATAAATGCAATTTTCGTCGCTGGAAATCGAGTGTACTTTGGAATCTATCAGTCCTGAATTTACAGGCGAAAGCAGTGTGGCTTCGTGACCAGCAAAACGGAGAACTCCTACAGGGAATTCAGATATGTAATTACCGAAAAAGCTGACTATCTGCTTGGTGATGAACACCAAGCTCCAGAGCTCACCTTTTCTGCTGTCATAATAGAGTGGCTTGACATGATTGTAACCGATAATTGTCGAGTCGAAAAGATGCCATTCTGAACCATCAAACATTCCTAACCCAATTCCATCCACTCCTGCCCATAACGTATCGCCACCTCCTGCAACTATGGACAGAATGCTATCATTTTGTCCTTCTAAGTAAATCTGTTTCCATGTGCTGTCCTTAAGCATGTATAAAGATTCCCTTTCGATTGTCAGGGCCCAGATTGTCCCGTCTGGTGTTACTTCAATCTGTGCTAAATGTGTTAATTGACTATCGCTTGGAAGCACTGAGATGCCGTTTTCACTGAAACTGATGAATTGAAAGGGCTTGGAGTTGTAATCTTGCATAAAACTGATCCAGCTGCTACTTTGCGTACTATAGCTGATGGCGCCTAGTCGAACTCTCGTGGAAAACTCCGTGGCATTCCAATTTGGCCAGATCCCGGATGCTTTAACTGAGGTGAAAAGAGCTGAACTGCTGTAATTCCATCCTGCCGCCTTTAGATTGCCATTTTTGTCAGATGCAATTCTGTACACATCGACACTTCCACCGTTTTCAACCGGGATTATCTCGACCCAGTTTTCACCATTGCGCAAGAAAAGAGTTCGGTTCCATAATCCCCATAGCTTCTCATCTGAATCGATAAGGATCTGATCCATTTTGTTTTGAGGTTTGGATCCATTTGGGATAGTGATATTTTCCCATTGATCTAGTGCAGGGTTATACTTGTGAATAATATCTGATTCACTTTGACAGATCCAAATATGGCTCGAATCATCCACACCAACAGGATAGATATATCTATCTACCTGTGCCGGTAAGGATGCCACAAATTGCCAGCCGTTTGAACTTTCGCGGTAAAGCTTTCTTTGTATGATGTACCATTTTACATCATGAGAATCGATAAGTAGTCTTCCCCCCGGACCGTAATGAGGGTGCGGATAGGTTGAATACTCGTCGTCTGATATTCCTAAAAGTGTGCTGTCGCTGGACGATTGTATCCATAGAGTACCTGTACTGCTGACAACGTGGTCATCTGAAGATCCAAACATTTCCGTGGTGATCTTCCAGCTTTTCCAATCTTTCCCGCTGAATCGGCATACTGAATGTGGAGTTCTGATCCATACCTGGGTTCCGATACACTCAATTTTCCTAATGCCTGAAAGAATATCCACAGGAAAGCCGGGGAAAGATTCAAGAACATCAGTCCACAAGCCTTTATCAAAGCAGTGCAGTCCATCTTGCGATGCTACCCAGACGCGTAGACTATCATCTATATCGACGCTTGTAATACTGTGGGTTGTAAAAGGCGAATTTTCCCTGGTGAATATATTCCATTCCCTCCCATCAAATGAAGCAAGCCCTTCTTCAGTTCCGATCCAGATAGTTCCATCAGATCCCACCGCAAGACAGGTGATAAGGTTTGAGGGGAGAGGTGAATTAAGATTGTTGAAAAGAACATAACCGTTCATCTGCTGATCCAAACGAAGGAGGCCCAATCCGCGTACGGCCGTCCAGCAGGTCTTTCCGCTAAATGCAAAGGCTCGGATATTCTGTTCTGACGACCAGGACGACCAGCCCGGTTTACTTTGAGAATATATGCTGCTTACAAAAAGCAAATGTACAATGATAAATATTCCTGTCGAATTTAACATTATATGGTCCTATTCTTCATAGATCGGAACGTATCCGCTGGCTTTTACAACCTGTTGTCCTGCCGGTGCGAGGATGAATTCCCGGAGGTGAGCTGCTAAGGCCGATGGATCGAGATCATTTCTGCAGATCAGATAGACATCGGCCCAGAGCGAATATCGCTTACTTTTAATATTCTCATAATTTGGGAAAATACCGTCAACCGAACTGAATTTAACCGTGTGGTCGGGAGCCATGTTTTTACCATAGAAGTAAACAGTATACCCTATCCCGGTTGTATCTAACGCTAATGCATTGAATGGACCCATCATACTGTTTACAATCATGTTCGGAGAGTTGATAATAGTGAGGTCCTTCATTACCATTGACATCATCATCTCCTGGCTCCCGGAGTTCCTTTCACGCTGGTAGGGTCTGATGGCAAGGTCATGTCCCCCGACGGATAACCAATTAGTGGTCTCACCTGTGTATATCTTCCTAATATCTTCAATTGTTAAATTCTCAACCGGATTCTTACGATTTAAAAGGAATGTGAAAGCATCCAGGGCAAATGGAACGACACTCAGCTCTACTGCGGAGCTTTCTGCGTGAGCCAGTTCGTCTTCCGAAGGAAGTCTGGCCACTAGACCCAGTTTGGCAGTCCCGTCAATCACATTAACATAAGCATCGTGAGTGGTATTGTGCTTGACAATGTAATTGTTGATGCTGTCTGCGAGTTGCGGTTTTGAGGAACTGTATGCCATCATGCGCTTGGACCCGTCCATTATCTCGGAATAGCCGTAGGATGTACCCAGCAGTGTAGCGGCCAGCACTATCCCCACCGGTTGAGTCGATGTAGATCCGTCAATCACGGGATAATCTGCTGATGTAATGTCAACTGCATCAGGATACATGTGGAGCACCAGTCCGGTTTGCGAAATGTCCACTGCAACTCGTTTGGGGAGAAAACCTTGTTTGGTGCAAAGTATCGTATCAGTATATGAAAGGGATTTCCCCATTGAAGCAGCACCTGTTGTATGTTTGTTTGCAGAGAATGAATATTTTGATCTAAATCCATTCATAAAAGGCAGGATTGTTTTTCCTCCGTGAGTCTCAATCTGTAGAAAAAGCAGTTTCATGGAACAGTTCTTCAGATCTATTGAGTAATTTCCGGACTTATCTGGCATACTACCCACATTGATACTTCTTCCTGTGGCATCCACAATTCTTATTTTTGCGGCAGTTCTTTCTTTTGAAATTATGCGAACAGAGCCATTGGTGGTGTGTATCTGCATCTCCTTTGAACTTTGCCCTAAAGAAGGAATAATAGCAGTGCCTTCCAGATGAAAGTATCCATTCTGATCCGTTTCCGCTTTCAGGTTACCAAGCGTGACCTGTACGCCGGGAATGGGGGCTGAGTGGCGATCCAGAATTTGGCCCCGAAACTCAGTTGCTGAAGTAAGGGTTGTAAATAGAAAAAAGACAAGGGCGACAGCTGCTGCTTTCATTTGAAACTCCTGTATATGGTGCTGAGACAAGCAATTACATAGTAGGAAAGTAAATAAAGATATGAAAAGGTTCAAGGATAAAGCTTAAGAGTTGAAAACAGGTGTTTTTAGGAAAGTGGGTTAAATGAAACTCAGGTTATTAAGAACCGTGTACCTCTTTCACTTGTTTTTCTTCAAACTTTAAAAGAATCAATCTGTTCCGAACAGTAAATTGATATATGCTGAAGGCCCGCACATGTTGTCATTAGCCACGTTGGAGATTTGGCAGCCGGGAACGAATCTGAATGTCACCCCGAGGTGTAGTCTTAAAAAGCCGCTCAAAAATGCTTCCCCAAACACTGCCGGTTCGATAACAGGGAAGATCGAATAGGATTTATTGTGTTTTTCAGGCAGGCTTTCGAAAAAACCGGCTCCTGCACCGATAAGAAAAGATGTACCCGCATTTAGTTTCCTGTAATCGGGAAGGAAGAGATATCCCAGTTCAAGTCCACCATAGCCCATTTTCAAAAAGTGAATTGTATCAGAACTGCCGGATTTCATTTCAATACGGTTGATGATGCGGTATCCGCCGCCACCGAAAGTGAAATGATGTTTGAAGACAGCTGCCCCTCTGCCCCCGTTCAGTATGGCAATTCGATTATCTATTCTGGAAATTTTTACTGCGCTACCTCCGAAGCCTGAAGTTGTTGCCCCGAAGAACCTTCGTAAGCTTAATTTTTCACCCTTCGGTTCGTCCTGATCCTGTGCTTGTATCAGGGCGGTACAAGTTAACATAAGAATAGTAAAATAAAAATTTCTATTACCTGACATTACCAATCTCTTAATTGTATGTGTTCACTATTTTGCTTTACTGACACGATGCTGCTGGAGTGAGGAATTATTCTCATTTTAAGTATAGGTCGCTTTGGGTCATTTTTATTTGCTGCCGTTTGTTTAGTTTTCACTGCATGGTGTAAATTGTTCACTCGTGAAACGGTTTACTCGTCTGGAAGATTCGCCCTGCTCGCAATGGAAAACTCTTCCTGTGTATAACGGTAATCCTTTTTTTTCGGGGTAAACATTTTATCAAACTCCTCAGCTTTTCCACTGTTGATTTCGTAAGCACCACTTGGAATATACCTCCAGCGCTTATTTGCCAAATATCCCTTTTCCAACTCAAGGACAAGCAGGCTATAGGGAAAATGGCCTTTAGAATCGCTTACTCCCATGTCTTTGGCACATCTGAACCCGTACCTGCAGTAATTATGAGGATGCCCTTCTATGATTACTGTTTTATAACCGAATTCTGCAGCCTTCTGCAGTGAATACCTGATTAATGCGGAGCCTACGCCCTGTTTTTGAAAGTCTGGTAATACACTGACTGGCCCGAAGGTAATCGTGCTCAATTTATTGTGTGAATTATTACTGTCAATTACTTGAGACTTTGTATACATAATGTTCCCGATGATCCTGTTTTCCCGTAAAATGATAAAATCAAGTTCGGGAATAAAATCAGGATGATTTCGCATGACATTGACCAGATAATGCTCATCACAACCCGGGACATAAAGATTCCAGAATGCTTCTCTTGTGACTTCCTCAACCAGTCTGAAATCACTATCATTTTCATTTCTAATTGATAAATCCATAAAGATCAGTTCCTTATTTGTTTGCAGGAATACAAATTAGTTCTGCTCCAGTCCGGGTATCCCAGATCCAGATCGCCGCTTTCCTTCTACCTCTCGCAAAGCTCGACAAAAAGGGGAGATAAAAGAGTAGGAAATCAGCTCGCCGAGGAAATATCCAAGCCTGAACTCATAGAAATTAACACTTCTGGCAGTAGTTGTAAAGGGAGAATGGAAAGATGTTTCCGACGCAATACCGGCTATGTGCTGATTGAAGGGGGCAAAGAGTTCTTTTCTTGCCCCGGCGATTACCAGTTCATTATAGACCTAAGAATGCCTTGACCTTTTCCCCATTGCGTGCGGTAAATGGATTGCAGGGAAGACTTCCGCATTTTCTGCACTTTAGTAGGTAAGGGGAATTGATTGTCCCGCAACTGGGGCAGGAAAAGTCACTTTTCATCTTCTCTACCCAAGTTGCAATACCTTTTTGTTTAATGTAATCAAGTGACTCGAACAGCTCCGCTCTGTGGGGCATCTTTGTCTGGAACTCTTTAAGCTGATTGCAAGGATACTCTCCACACTGGGAGCAGAACTGGGTATTCTTTTCATCTGCACAGGATTTGAAACTGCACTTGGCGCAATGCTTGCTCACCCTTTCAGACCTGCAGCCGAAGCACCGAGTATCCTCCACTGACTGATTAAGTTTTTCCGCCAGAGCTTCCAGCATTTTGCCACCATCCTGCGTTGCAATATAGACGGAACAGGCTTGGCAATAAAGACCGCAATAGGCATACGTTTCCATAGTTACCTCTTGATTGAAAGCTTTATTCTATTCTTGAAATTAAACTGCCCCGTGATAGTTGTAAAGGGATTTGTCATACTGTTCATTTTATCTGCCAGATCGGTCCTGGGTTCATTACATCCTCAACCACAATATTCTTGAATTTCAAAGGCTCTTCAAAGTTCGGGCTATGCGCAGATTCCTCAAAGGTGTAAAATGCTTTCATCGGTGCCTGTAACACTTTATTATTGATAAATGAAGCGGGAGGACACTCGAGTCGGATTTCAGTAGGCGAAATTTTCTAAGCTCGGCCAGTGCTTTTCTATTCCCTGACCTTCATATTGGTCTAGCATATACTGTTAAGCATCTTTTCTGCTTCTTCTTGCCGCGTGATCTGCGCAATTGCAATATAGGCATGATACAACTGTGGAGCCTTATCGGCGGCTTGTATGGCGAATGAAGCTCCACCGGAATGTGCCATCATAAATATTTTTTTTGTCAAAACGCTTTCGAACGAAATTAGTCACGCTTCACTTTTCTTGGTTGTTGTTCAATCTCACCATTGTGATTGACAGAAAAATGTGGCGGTCAAGGCTCTCGCTACACCCATTTTGAAATATCAATTGAAAGATTACTGAAAGTTGCATCAAAGGAGCTCTCCATTGGGCTACAGGCATAAATTCCAATATCAACACTTCCACTCACATTGTGAAGATGTGCGATGCGCAACTGCTTCCAGTTTAAACCGTTTCTTGAAAATTCAAGCAGATAATCATTTCGGTTGATCTTACTCTGAATCCTGTACCACATTTCGTTTACAGGTTCTTCAATATCAATAGTGGCCCAATCTGAATAGCCGTAATTGGTAACAACTGAGCCAAGTCGCGAGTGAGTATCCGTTTCATATTCCGTTGATACTTTCATCCAGTTGTTGCTATCTGCTCTTACGATGAGCCCGCATTGGTCATACTGCTGTCGTGCCTTGAAAGTTGTTTTTACCTCTAAAGTGAAATCTGTATCTTTTCTTGTTAACAAGCAATGACCATTGTCTCTTGAAAATCCATAATGTGTTCTTTGCCAGAAGTCGGTGTCTGGTTGTGTTGTAAAGCTGATGGAATTGTTTACGATAGAATATGGCGGCTGATTGAACCAGAAGAATTCTTTTGGTAGCGAATTGTTTTTGAAAGAAATCACAAAATCTCCTAGATTTGAATGATGTTTTATTTAGCGGGGTTAATCATAGTCGTATGTAATCTATTTGTTACCTAACTTGCATTTTGTTTGAGGGGCTCACGCTGACTCTTTGCCTATACTTACATATCGTTCATTCATGAAATCACTTTGGTGAAATTTCGTTCTGAATAAAACCTCTGATTTTTGCTCTGAAGTTTTCTCGAAGATGAATTATTTGGTGTCTGCTTGCAGGCATGAATAAAATTCCTTCCACATTTTTTTTGGCCCAGAAGTCGAGCAGCCAATTGGCGCTTGGGACATCATCTACGCCACCTTCTGAACGTATCCTTTCGATATCGCTTTTTTGAACCTTACGCTTCAGGTCAGCAAACTGTAGTGATTTGATTATGCTCTGGGATCTTTTACCTACTGCCAGCCTGTATTTGCTTAATGCTGGTATATCGATACGGGCACTCATCTCAAGTATCTGTTTATTTGATAAGGAGTTGCCCGTGTGGTCTATTCCTGCATTAATAGCATTCCGATATTTTTCATTATGAATTTGCTGTCCTCTTTGAATAAGAATATTCATAGTCATATCTTCTATACGGGTGGCATGCCATAATCCGTAAATGATGGTTCTTTCCTTTTCATTTACAGCTGTTCGGGTCATGTCATTTGGCAAATTGTCCCACAACTGATCTTCAAAGGTCGGCGTAGTTGATTTGCTCATGGAGGAGGTATAGAGAAGAGCATGCAGGGCTAAAAAGCGCCTTTTACCCGCTTCAAAGGTACTTTCCATCTTAAAAAGGCTCTTAATCTCTTTAATTTCATTGTTGATTTTTTTCCCGTCAATCAGCTCTGATGTTTTCATATTCTCCTGCTGGTAATGCATATACTGGAAATCGAATTCTATTGATTTGAGAACTACGTTCTGAAGTCTTTACACTCCATAATTTCTCTGCTCTTCATCCTTTTAAAAATATATAGGTGATCCCAGCTCACAATCCCTCCCCGTTGATTTGCACCACTGGGGAAATGGTTCTTTGGTATTCGAATTCTTGTATTCTTCCCAAAGAGTGATGAAATAGTTAAAGTGCTCAATACTACCAAGTATACTGTTTTTCATGTTCTCATCAAATAATCTGGAGGTGATCATCTGTGCTTCATCAAGGGAATCTTTGGCCTCCTCCAGATCACCGATAAACGAAGAATCGGGCAAGGAATGTGTTTGAAATTCAACATCCTGCAGAAGACAATTGGCAAGACCAAGAATAGAGAACTGGTCCTGCATATCAAGATCAGGAGCTCTTCGGTAGTACTTGGCATCGCCGGTGAAAAATCCTCTCCAGCGGTAGGGAACTGCATTATCCGTTTCATCTTCAGACCAGGTGGCCACGATCGCCTGCAGTTGTTCAGATAGCAGTTGTGGAAGCAACTGGTGAATATTCGGATTGCCGTAAGCCAGAAGGCATAAGTCTGAAGCGATCTCTCTTTGTTTCGATACAGACAACTGGTCCAGAGTTCTGGCAAAGTCATTCATGGCAGCGGCAGCCTGCATTTTCATGCCATGGTCTTCGAGCAGGCAATATGCTCCGAATGCCTCATAGGGTGGCTTTGAAGAGTATGTTTCTCCGATGGCTTTAAGGCTATTATTGCTACATTGATTCTGGTTGCTCATATTTACTCGTCAACATGATAGCTTTAAAATAACTCCCGAATTCAACTCACGATGAGAAAGAGAAGATTAGTCGATAGTTGCTAAAAGCTTTATCGATCTGAAACTCTTCATTGTCAGTTCATCTGTTCCCACTATCCCCTGGGTATCGGCGATAACAGAGCGACTTCCATTGCTGATGAGAGCCCAGAAACATTCACCACCGGCTGCATGAAAGCCGGTTTCCTTATTGGAAATGCCGCAGGTAATGATGGTTTCTAGTCCACTCCACCCCTTCCCGTAAACGGAATCAGCTGGTGGATTTTCGAATCTTCCGAATGCCGCATACCACTTTCCATCCTTGGATATAAAAAGGTCGTTTTGGCTGTTGACATCTTCGAAACTGCCATTCCATACTTCAAAATGCATCAGGTAATCGCTGTCCGGCATATCGTTGCCTAATATGTAAATAGAAAACTTTGGATAATCGCATTTTATTGTGTAAATGCCGGGATATTCGAATTCAATGCCCAGTGTTGTATCTCTGAATGTCTTCCAGGAATACTTGGGGACCTTTCGCAAAGCGGCAATCCTGTCTTTGTAAACCTGAGTCAGCTCCGCTTCCGTTTTACAGTTTTCTCTGGTGGTTTTAAGCCACTGCTTCTGGTCGGATTTCAAAGTGTTTGGCTTGTCGGCACTATCCAGAGCATGTCGGTATACGGCAGATAGAGAGTCATCCAGCCTTGAGGCAAATGTGTCTGAACAGATCATCTTTTCGATACGGCTTTGAGCTTTGCTGCAATCGAAGCTGGCTGCATTACAGAGTGAAGGGATGGCAAAAATGATTAATAATAGAGTTGGTGTAGTGATTTTCATAGTATTCCTTTTTATGCATTGTGTGTTAATCCGCTCTAACTTAAGACGCCTTGTTTAGGCGATTCAGCTATGGAACTCAAATTATAATAAATCTGTAAAAGTGTAAAGGGGAGGATCTCGTTCTGTACTACGGGTTCAAGCTTTGATTTACCGGTCTGAAGAACCTCACGAGCCGCTAACAGAAAACTAATATCGGGAAAGGAATCAAGGAGATATCTTTTTTCTACAGACGTGATCACCTGACTCCGTTGACTATCTTCGATGGTGATGCAAAGCGGGCGTGGTGCTGGTGGCCTAGGAGGCGTCTTCGCCGTTAACAGTAATGATGTGAAAAGTTGTGAGGCAAGTGAAAAAAGTCCTCCAGGCCGGGAATAACAGGTGAAAAAAAAGTTTGACAACTAAACAAAAGTTTGCTATATTTTTAGTAGCGTGCTACTGTTTTTGTAGTGAATGGTTACGGGTTCTTTTAGAAAAGATCAAAATTAAGCAACAGCAGAGGAGGTAAAATGAAATTTCTATGGACAGCAGTTTATGTTAACGATTTGGATGAATCGATCGCATTTTATTCGAGTTTGGTGGGGCTTAAGGTCCTCAGGCGTTTCCCTGCGGGGCCCGGAATGGAAATAGCATTCATGGGCAATGGTACAAGCGGGGAAACCATGCTCGAGTTTCTGGAGGACAAAAATAACGGAGCGGTATCTTACACTGAATCCATATCGGTGGGCTTTGGGGTTGAAAGCATGGACGCCATGTTTGACCTGGTTAAAGAAAGAAATATTCCCGTACATAGTGGTCCAATGGAGACTCCCGGAGCCAGGTTCTTCTATGTAAAAGATCCGAATGGACTGAATGTCCAGTTTTTCCAGCAGAAACAGCAGAATGCGTGAGTAATTGTTTTACAGTACCGGATTATCCTGATCTCATTCGGGGCGGTTTCGGTACTTTCACTTTATCATCTAAGGAGTAAATATGTCAATTCCGATACCGGGCAAACCAGTAAGAGGTTCGAAAACAGGTGTTCCGATTATGGCACTATTCGATCTGCTCGGCAGAACGTGGGCTATGGGAGTGATATGGCAGTTACAGAATGGACCCTTCACTTTTAGAGAGCTTCAGGAGAAGTGTGAGTCCATATCACCATCGTTATTGAACAGCCGGATCAAGGAATTGAGGAAAGCTGATATCGTGGAGCGTACTGTTGATGGTTACAAGCTAACCGGGCGGGGATCTTCACTAATACAGCTTTTACGGCCTTTTGGAGACTGGTCCCGGGGGTGGGCAAGAGAGGTGTTTGAATATAAGAAGGAGTAGATTCCGATGATTATTTAGGAGCAAAGCCGCGTTGCGGGAACAGGTGTCCGTGACCTGTAAGGCGTCTTCGCTGTCAAACGAAAAATGTCCTTCCAAATCCCAAGAAGATCACGGCAGCCCTAATGTAAGGTTTCATCTATGGAGGGTGAGTGCTTTCGGATAAACTGTTGATCCTGTTTAAAGAACAGTTTGTGAGATTACGAGATGGAGACAGGTTCTGGTATCAATCCTATCTTCCCAAGGAAATGGTTCCGCTTATTGAGAAAAGAACTTTGTCGGATATCATAATTGACGATTCAATAGACAATTATTCTCAGTTTCCTTAGTGTGCATTCGTTGCTGATGAAGCCCCTTACATTCCAAATGAATGCGGATGGCTTACAAACTGCCTGCCTCCTATGCCCAATGCATTTTCAGTGCTTAACTGATGTATACTTAACGAAAACACGATTGTTCCCTTCAGTCAGTTTAATAATATAGCACCCGTTTGCGTTTACAACCTGCCTGTCCAGTGCTTTAGAATAACTTCCCGGATCCTTTACGCCCTGATCGAGCCGCTTGATAAACTTTCCATTTAAAGAAAACAGGTCAAGAGACATGGGTCCCTTTTTTGTTAGCTGATAGGAAATAATACCGTTGTTAACAGAAAGCAGATTTCTGTGATGAGTTTTTACCGACGGTTTTACTGTTGCCGTGGTACCATCGTTTGTAAAAAGGACCACCTCAATGTAATCGGTACGGAGAGTGCAAACATTAGTCGTGTAATTCTGAACAAGGACTTGGACTAAAAGGTTGCTCTTGAAAAATGAGTAGTGCGTGCCAAACCACCCCACGTAGATTGCAGCGGAATCGACAATGTCAGCTGTTACTGTATTCCCAACTGTGTCTTGTTTGATACTTGCTGCGTGGCCTGCCTGTGGGAATTCGAACATCATGTTAGGTGTGAATCCGTCACCAATGGCCAGCCCTTTCCATTTAAGATAAGCTATTCTGACTGCAGTATAATCTATTGTTTTAAAAACCTCATCCATATCAAAGATAAAGTAGTGACTTATATACCCGTTATGTGAGTTCTGAAGAAACACATCATCTTTGTTTGAGATAAGGGCAGAAAGGCTATCATAGTTCTGGTTCGGTTTGAATGCTAAAAAGGTATCGAGAGGTATTGAACGGTATCCCGAATTGAGAATGAAGAAACGTTCTTCGTTATTATAATCTTCAGATGCAAAAACATAGGAGTGGCGGGGAGTATACCTATCACGAAAATTCAGACTGAACTGACCCTCTCCTAAAGGAATTGCCGCATTGGAGGTAAAATGAAGATCTGCCGTGTAAGATGGCAAAATGTTGTCAGCCGGTATTTCAATTGTTAATGGGGCTACTGAATCAGTACCTATATTTCCGGTGATGTGTATTGAATATGAGCTGCCGCAACCGGATGGTAATTCTACCGAAACGCTGTACTGACCGCTGTTGTCAGTGATGGCAAAATACTCTTCCGTAGTTCCTCCATTACATCCGGCTTCAAATTTTAGAGGACATCCCCTAATTGCGTTTATCTCTGCAATGGAGTCTGAACCAGCCGAAGATATTACAAGTACAGTGTCCATCAGTTGCCCACGTAATTCGATTGTTTCAGCTTTCAGACTTGCACAAAGTAGCCATGCGAATGCCAATGTTAAAGATAAATGTTTTGTCATTATTCTCTCCTGCGAGTAATTGCGGATTGAATTGCTATTGTATAGTTACCATAACGGGTTGCGACCAATCTGAAAGAGACAATGTGTCGCGGGCGCTTCTCGCCTGAACGCGAACACCATACGATCCTGGACTACTCCAGATATGCTCATTTTGGTTTGACGGATTCCAGTTTGAAACGGATTCCCCCCAATCAAAGCGATATTGCACAGGATGGTTCTGACCTAGGTATATGGGGTCAGCCGTAAAAGCATAGGCTCTATCTGTAAAACCTGATGTCAAGCCGGATATTATAATAGGTTGTGGAACTGAATAGGTGTTTCCTGTTAGATCGATCCACTGGTTTTCAGATACTTGAAGATTTTGGAAAATTGAGAAGGAGGATTCGCCATCGTAGAGATTAATGTTTAAAGTTGACTGGGGAAGTTTTATAACATATTCTCCTGAACTATCTGCGTGTAGACGGATAATTGTACCCGGAACATAAATAATCGTGTTGTCTGATAATAGTTCCTTTTCCAGGTAGAAGACAACACTGCCGGCATTTTTTATTACTTCGGTATCATGTACAATGAGCTCTTCATTATCTGTATCCTCAACGGTGATCCGAGTTAAAAACATTCCCGAGCCTGTACTGTCGATGCCAAATAGATTGTATGTTCCCTCGATAAGATTATTAAAAGTATATTCTCCATTTTCGCGGCTGATTGCCTGAATGCAGCTGTCCTGAACCAGTTTTTCAGGATCTGTTTCCATCGGATCTGTAAGATACAGTTTGATTCCCGAAACGCCTTTGCCAAAAGTGTCCACGACAACACCTGCTAAAACCTTCGGGTTACCTATTTCAGAACCCCCCGCCAACTTGGTGCAGAAATGCATCGGCAAAATCAGCAGGCTTGCTATAAAAACCAGAAAAAGATGTATCAATCTATTTGTTATTCTCATCAAATTTCTCACTGACAGGTATGAACTGGAAGTTTATGTGGTAAACCCGATTGCTTGCTTCCTGATGAGAAGCTATCTGAAGCAGCCTTTTACGGAAATTTCTGATTTCCTCTTTAACAAGATCGAAACCCTCATCTGACAAACCTGCAACAATGCATGAAATATCTCTTCCGCTGCTGGGAACAGTTTCAATTGCAGTTGAGGCCAATGCGAGATTTTCCAGATGAAAATTTGTAATGGCTAGTGACCTGACCTCATCCCCGGTAGTAATTAACGAATCACTCTGGACATAGCGATCCTCTTTTTTCTGGATCAAGCCCAGCTTTAGCAGAAGCTTAACGGCATCCCTGGCCTTTTTCTCTGATATGGCTGGTTTGAGCAGCTTTCCTAAAAGTTCATAATCTTCATGGAAATCAACTTTTGCCACCAGTTCTCTGATGGCGTTGTAATACCACTTGGAATAAAACTCATACTGCTGATTCATGATAATGCGCGCACTGCTTCGCTTATTATATTGAATCAATTTTTCGAAATAGTAATTTCTCTGCTGAACAGATGTGCTTTGATTGAATGCAACAAGATGGCCGAAATAGGAAAACGCCTTCTCGTTCAGATTTAGAACGGTATTCAGCTTTTTTACAGAATCTTCAGTCAGATTTTTTTTGCCATCAATGACCAGCTTTATGAAACTTTTTGATTTAAAGCCGGTTTTATTGGCGAAATATTGATAGGAAAAGGCTTTGTTTGAGGATTTCTGCTCTATGTAGAAGTCCTCAAGATATTCACGATAATCGATGTAATTGAAAATGTTCGGCATGTTTTCCTCTTTGCTCTTGATGTAAGATAGTTCAGCAGGAGACTTTTTCCCAACTATTTGTTTGTGCACGGTGCAGAAAAGGTTCTCTGTTCAGAAAACGGTTTTAGAGAGGAGTGAAGGATTTTGGAAATCAGTGGGGGAATACGAAGATGCGTTCTGCAGGGGTGAACTGGCAGGATCGCTATGATGGATCCAGGTTAAACTTACTTTTCTGCGAAAATGAGACCTCGAATTAGGTGTAAACCCGCTGCTTAATTATTTATGAGGAAGGGGAGTTGATAGGACAGTTGTCAGGAAATCAGGTCGATACGTTTGCAACTAATTTGCTTTAGTTTATGTTTGAATTTTACTCTTTAGCCTTGAAGGCCTCATGAAAGGTAGAATCAAATTCGATCAGCATCAAAATGAAAGCTGTACATCAAATATCTTCAAGAGTAATATCCCTGAGGTTTATAGTCAAGCATCATGGTGATAGTGTCTCCGAGGTTTCCCGAAGTGCTGAATCGCAGGTTTTCAACTGAATCAGATATCTTTCCCCAGAAATGGGTGTCTTTTACCTGTTGAGAAAACTCCAGTGACAGTAGTTCCGATGCCTGTTTCGATTTTCTGCCACAGGAATACTCTTTTCAATCAACAAAAGAAACTTCACTCCCCCTAATTTGATACGGCATGAGGAATCCGAAGTTTGAGATGCGATCACTTTGGGTGATCTCTGATTCGCACTCTGGCCATGTCTGAATGTACGTTGTGTCTTTCACCCAGCTTTGTCCCGGAGCCAGAGTGATGGGAGAATCTCCGAAAGACAGGTGCACCGTGCCGTTTTCATCGAGCGAATTTATTGAGATACTACGATCGGAATAGGGAAGAGTTGTTACGAAAGTCAGCCCCGAAGCTGCTCCGCATCCGGCAGTTCCATCCAGACCTAAACCGCTCCCGTACACGATCAATGCGGAGTCGTTCAATTTGAAACTGGTCCAGCTGGTAAGATATCTGGTTTCCTGGTTGAAGCTGTAGGTGGGAAAATCGATGCATATCGGGGCACAAAATCCAGCGATTTGTGTACCTGTTTGAAAAGTAAAATGCTCAAGGAAAAGAACCGGCTTAACATCCGAGGAGGTGACTGCGACAGTCACGCTGTATTTGCCCGGGTCATCCTGTGGGCAAGGGGTGATTTTACGTAAAGTGATCGTGAAATCTCCAACCGTTTCCTCATTCTTATCATAGGTCTGGAGGGAAATCGGGTAGTTTGTTCCGTTTACATTCAAAGTAAAATGAAGAACCGCATTTCCCTGCCAGGTACATAACACATCACATCCGCAGCGTTCATCGCGTATTGAATCAAGCGAAAGGGTTAGTGATCCCTTTTGTGATGAAAGTGTGTCGCCGATTTTCAACTGCATTTCCGAATTGATAACAATTTTACGGAAGAGTCTTATAACTAGTGGTTCATCAGTATTGATTATCGAAACATTCTTTTCATCATAGAGAGTATGTTTGACGAGAAGCCTGTAGGTAAGAACTGGTTCTGTTGCCTTTGCAAGGGGCTCAATACGGCTAAAGTTTGTACTCCCACCGGAGGTGGTATTTCCGATGAACTTATAGGTTTCTCTGCGGTTACCAATTTTGGCTGTCAATAGTGCTGTCTTGTTTTTTGCCTGCGGGGGTAAAGAAATGCTGTGCCTGCCAGAGATGACAGCATCATCCAGCAATTTGAAGATTGTTCTTCCGCGCAGATCGTGAAGCGTAACGGTTACTTTTTGGGGTTGGAGATTGCGGATTATTACCACATTGTTTTTGACCTCAATAGCTGAAATGGCCTGAGGTGGTGGTGTGATGGTAGGGGTAATCTGTGCCATATTGAAAGAGAATACCCCGTTTGTTCCGGTGGTACATACCGCCGATGTTCCTTCCAGGGTTACTGTCGCTTTAGAAATCGGATTCCCCATCTGATCTACAACAGTTCCACTCAGAGTAGTCTGGGATAAGACCAGGCTTGAAGCACATAGAATAAAAAACGAGGTGAAGATTAGTGTTTGGCGCATAGATCCCTCATGTTGAATAGTCTGAAATTCCAGCTTGTAAGGATAATGTAATACATTAGGATAGATTATGGAAAAGAAAAATGAAAGAGTTACTGTTTATGTATCTTTCAGAATACGATGGGGTGCTTTTGGGAGTTAAGGACAGACTCTAAGAATCCACACAAAAAAAAGTAATCCGTCCTCAAGTGTTCATACATCCGCGGCCTTACTCGGCCGCGGCAGCAGGCGAATGGCAGATATGTAGAAATACGTTACTTCATCAGCATTATCATGCGCGGCAATGTACCGGCAACATTCCTCAATTTAAGCATATACGCCCATGAAACCAATCCCCATAAATGAATGTCAATCGTCTCCCGGAACTTGCCTGATACTCTGCTTCCCAGAGAAACCGTTTTCTGAATTCGTGAGGCATGCACTCTGATGACTATTTTTGTAGGTGCTTATTGCGGGAGGGGGCACTTCGTGATCTGCAGGCGTCTTCGCCGTTAACCATGAACTGCTTTCTGTGCTGGTTGGTGCGGAGGCTATTTCTTGTTTATGGGTTGGGCATCGAATGAAAACACGCGCTTTCTGCATTTGTCTCAAAGAAGAAATTTTTTTTGCTCACAAATTTTTGAAATCATCCTTGTAAATTTACGCACAATTGCTCATTTTAAACTGGTTTTAACGCGATTCGTGCTCACAAATTTTTCTCTGCTTTTCAGTTTTTTCTGCATGGCGGCAATATTCACCGTATATTGTACTCTATGGGCAGACGAAAAAAGAGTGCACCGCCAGTTCTGATATCTGAATTCACCGACTATCGGCATTATCTTAAATGCTGCATTGACAAAAAGCGGGAGGCTGGTGAAAACATCACCAACCGATCGATCTCCGATGTCCTCGGAATTAACTCTTCATCCTGGTTAACCAACATTCTGGCAGGAAAGAGAAATTTGACTACGAGAACCGCTGCGCAGTTGTCGGAATTTCTTGAGCATACACCATGGGAGAAAACATTCTTCCTGTCTCTGGTGAAGTTCAATCAGGCAAAGGATCTCGAAAAGAGAAACCATGCCTATCAGGAGATGTGTCATCTGTTGTCCAAACGGGGGCAACAGTCTGTAAAAATTGTCGGTAGAGACCATTACGAGTACTATTCCAAGTGGTATTACAGCTCTGTGCGAGCACTGGTGGCTATATTTTCTGTTAAGGATGATTATGAGCAGATCGCCCGCAATGTCGTTCCCGCAATTACCAAGTCACAAGCTCAAAAAGCAGTGCAGCTGTTGGCTCGTCTGGGCATGATCGAGCGGGACAGAGACGGGTTCTGGCGGGTAACTGAGAAAAGCCTCTCTACCGGGCAGAATATCCGGTCTCTGTCCATAATGAATTTTCAACGGGAAACGATGCAGCTTGGGGTCGAGGCTCTTGACCGCTTTACCCACGGAGTCAGGGATGTATCGACGCTGACCGTGGGGATTTCTGAACAGGATGTAAGAAAAGTGATCCAGACTATTGCAGAATGCAGGGAAAAAATAGTGGAAATCGCTCAGTATTCAGAAAATGCAGACCGGGTTTATCAGATCAATTTTCAGGCTTTTCCGACTTCTCTTCCACAACAGGGTCAGGTATCAGTCGAATCTTCGGGGAGTACAGGGTCATGAGGTGCAAATCTGCTGTCAAGATACGTTTTCTTTCGGGTGTACTTTTTTCAGTGCTGATGTTTGCGCAGATCCGCTGCACCGAGAACTCCCTTGTCGACGGTACCAGCTCCGAAACAACCGACGTGATTGCCGGAATCGTGGTCACTGGAAACGGGTCACCTGCAAAAGGAGCCATTATACATCTGATCGACCAGACCAAGTGGAATGAACGTGTTGCTTCGGATATGAATGTAATAGACCAAAGTACCATAGCTGACGCCAGGGGTCATTATTCGTTTCCTGCGCAAAACGGAACATTTTCTTTGCAGATCGATCACAAAGATGGTGGATATCTGCTCAGGTCGGTTTCTATTGACAGCAGTACAGGTGTGAAGCCGGATACTATTATGCTTGACAGCTATTCCACTTTGAACTGCCGCTTCCAGGATTTCGGGAGCTCGACAGCCAGCCTTTTACTCTGGGGAACTGCATATCAGACAGAGAACAGTGCGGGAACTCAAGTCCTCTCCTTTCGGGTGCCTTCAGGTCACTATACGGTAATGGCAAAATCTTTCAACGGTCAAATGAGTATCGCAGGAGCTGTTGATCTGAAAAGGGGCCAGCCAATCGATACTATTAGTCTTGCTCCTGGTTACGATAAAATCATTATCGATGATTTTGAAGATGAAGATGAAAATTCCACTCTGCTTGGTAAGTTGACTGGAGGATATTGGTACACGTTTACAGATGCTCCGGCGGGGCTAACATCCCGGGTGGCGTTTAGCAATAAAGATTCGGGAGTAGGCAACACAAGAGGCATGCACACTGAAATAGTCCTGGATACTTCCATTCAGGCCTGGGCCGGCCGCGGGATCAGTATAGGTGCAGAAATATTTGATGATTGGAATCTGCAGACCATGACAGCACTCACTTTTTCCATAAGAGGCAGAGGCACTATTCGGGTGAGTGTGGAAACCGCTTCAGTCGAGGCACTTCAGGAATGGCCCCACTTCGGGGCAATTGTCAATCTTGACAGTGCGTGGAAAGAGGTGTACATTCCGATTGATTCTCTTGTCATGCTTCCCTATACAAGAGCATGGATGCAGGGCTTGAAATGGTCTGATGTTTCTGATAGAGTCAACAAAATTGAATTTGAAGCATCAGGAGCTTTCAGCTCCGGTGTTGACACGGTTGTTTTCTGGATTGATAATGTGGCCATTGAAGGGGTGAGCATCGATAATCTATACAAGTGATGAATATGTTCCTTTGTTTCTGTAAATATTATTAAAAGAGCATTGTTGCTTCAATTTAACAAGAAAGGAGCGGGCTTTATGTCTGCTAAACATTTGCGAACCAACGTTCTCACGCTCT
The DNA here is from genome assembly GCA_023436205.1 of Fibrobacterota bacterium. GTDB lineage: Bacteria > Fibrobacterota > Chitinivibrionia > Chitinivibrionales > Chitinispirillaceae > JAEZKC01. The sequence goes on along the minus strand of JAEZKC010000002.1, from coordinate 235,896 downwards.
TGACAGTGCTGCTGACTGCATCATCTGTATTAGCTCAACCAGCTAAGGGGGCCAATAAGTTTCTGGGAAACATTACCACCGGCGGTCAGGTGCGTTCAGATTTTATGACTTACTGGAATCAGATTACAGGAGAAAACGAGCACAAGTGGGAATCAGTAGAAAGAAACCGGGACCAGATGAACTGGACGGGAGGCGATCGAATCAAAACTTTCGCCGAGCTGCAGGGGATTCCCTGGAAATTCCACACTCTGATTTGGGGCAGCCAGTATCCAAGCTGGCTCACCGGCCTTTCACAGTCTGAGCAGTTAGCGGAAATTACCGAATGGTACGATGCCACAAAGGCCAAGTACCCCTCTGTTGACATGATTGATGTGGTAAACGAAGCTTATCCTTCCCACGCACCGGCTCCCTTCAAAAATGCTCTGGGAGGCGATGGCTCCACTGGTTATGACTGGATTATCAATGCATTTAAAATGGCCAGGGAAAGGTGGCCCAATGCTATTCTTATCTACAATGATTATAACAATATTGAGTACGGTAACGAAGTCAACTGGACCGTTGGTCTGATCAATGCGATGAAAGCTGCCAATGCTCCGATAGACGCAATTGGGTGCCAAGCTCATGATGCCTTCAAAATTGCCACTTCTACTGTCAAGAATAACATTGATAAGCTGGCAGCCACCGGACTGCCCATATTCATAACTGAATATGATATAGGTGAAACCGACGATACAAGGCAGCTCAATATCATGAAAGAGCAGTTCACCATGTTCTGGAATCACCCCAGGATTGTGGGAATCACCTATTGGGGGTATCTTGTCGGGTCCACCTGGCGCACTGGAACGGGTCTTCTCAATACCAATGGAACAGAGCGGCCAGCTTTGACCTGGCTCAAGGACTATGTCAAGAACAATCCCAATCCCCCCAACGATTTCCCCAACTTTCTTAAGAATGGTGGCTCTTCTGATCCACGTTTGACAGTAAGTACATCCGGTTTGGGAACTGTTACCCGAAGCCCCAATCAGGAAAGTTTTCCTGCAAATACGCCGGTGACCCTTACTGCCACCCCCTCAGAGGGATGGGTATTCAGCTCCTGGAGCGGGGATGCAAGCGGCAACCAGAACCCGTTGACGGTTACCATGAGTGCATCCAAATCCATTACTGCCATTTTCACAACAATTGACGGCAAGCAGGACCTTATCCAGAACGGAAATTTCTCATCGGGGGATGATTCCTGGACTTTCAACATGTGGAGTGGTGATGGTGCCGGAAGTGTGGTTAACGGAGAATACCGCATTTCAGTTAATACGGTTGCCACCAATTATTACGATATACAGGTTGTTCAGGCCGGCATAACGCTGGAACAGGGTAAAACCTATCGTCTGACGTATGATGCTTATGCTTCTGCCAACCGGATTCTGAACGTGAATGTGGGAATGCCAGTGGATCCCTGGACAACATTTTTGACTAATGTTGATGGCGAAACTGAAGTGAATCTTTCCACCTCCAAACAGACATTCAGTTTTGATTTCACCATGGAAAGTGCTACCTATACCGATTCGAGAGTTGAGTTCAGTGTGGGAGCGGCTACACCGTCCGTCACTCTAGATAATGTGTCGCTGGTCGAAACTACACCATCCACTAGCGCTATCACCGCTCGCAACAACTCCGTAAAGGGGATTAATATCCGTCAGATAGGTTCCGTAGTAAATATATACAGTCCCGTTGAGGGTAATAGTAAGGCATCTTTGGCTGTGTATGATCTAAAGGGAAATGTGGTTCACTCCGTAGACATCAAGAATCAATCAGGTTCAGTTCGGTCCTGCAGTTTTAATACTCGGGGAATGCCAAGCGGGTATTATCTGTTTGAGGTCCGCAGCAGCAATTCGGTTCACAAATCCGGTTTTCTTCTGACAGGAACGAAGTAAAGGCTTTGAGAATAGCTACTGGGAAGCATTGGGGACGGATTAGCTGATCTGTCCTCGATTCTCTCTGATTTGAAAAGACGGAAAAGCGAAGTTGTTGTCAATGGAATCTATACTTATTTTAAGAGGGGATCTTCCGGGGCGTGTAGAAACAATAACAATGCAACAGTTTTGAGGTACTAGATGAAAGTAAAAGTTTTCCTGATTACAGCCCTGGCGGCGCTTGGATGTCTTGCTGCCCAGATTCCTCCGCCTTACGAAGTTGCGACCTGGAAGGATTTCAAATCAGCTGCGATCAGCTATACATTTGATGATGGTTGTACAAATCAGTTTCAGATCGCTATTCCAGCATTTGATCAATATGGTTTCAAGTTGACTCTTTTTCCGGTGATAAACTGGAACCCCAACTGGTCAAAGCTTAAGGCTGCTGCTGACAGTGGTCATGAGGTGGCGAGTCACACTGTAAGTCACGCAAACCTGAGCGGGCTCAGTGCCGGTGAGCAGACCACAGAACTTGAGAATTCAAGAAAGAGTATTGAAAGCAATATTAATGGTTATAAGTGTTTGACCACCGCCTATCCCTATTGTGCAAAGGGAACCGATAATATCACCTCCAAATATTATATCGCCGCCCGAGGATGTCAGGGGTTTATTGAAGGCAGTACTCCGGGTTCCTACATGAATGTGAGCTCGATTGTGTGTGGAGATTTGGGATCGGTGAAAACCTTGGCAGATTTTACGAGCAGATTCCAGACCACTCTAAATCAGAAAGGGTGGTGTACATTTCTAATCCATGGAATCGATGGAGATGGCGGTTATTCTCCTTTGTCTTCGGATACTCTCAAAGCGAGTCTTCAGTACCTTGACCAGAACAGAGATAAATTCTGGGTGACCAGTTTTATGAATGCTGCCCGCTATGCGAAGGAACGCGACTGCCTCACGATTGAAGAGATTTCGAGCAGCGACTCACTTATCACTCTTCAAGTCAGGGATACTCTTCCCGATTCTCTTTACGACGCTCCGGTTACCTTACGCAGACCACTTCCTGCAGGCTGGACCACTGTCCGAGTGGAGCAGGATAACCAGAGTTGCAGTGCCACAATTGTGGAGGTCAATGCGCAGCAGTTTGTGGTATTCGATGCTGTTCCGGATGGCGGCACTGTTCGGATTGTAAACGAAGCATTGGCCAGTGTAAATAATGCTTCAATAAAGAACTCTATGGGTGATTACAAAGTGAAGCTCACCCGCAGCATTCTGTCTCTGTCCGGGCCAGCTTTCGCAAAAGGTAAACTGTTTGCGGTGGTCTATAATCTAAAGGGGTCACTGGTATGGACAGGTGAAATCAGCGCTGTTGACGGTACAATGGCTGTAAAGCTGCCCAGGGCTCTCAGCGGCGGGATGTATACAGTAATGCTATCCTCGGGTGAACAAATTTTGCGTGAAAACCTGCTTGTATATTGATAACACCCCCCTTTATACTTAAAAAGTGAGACATCGGAGAAATACTTCCGGTGTCTCTCTTCAGTTTTGCTAAAATCAATCCGGCAATTTTCATTGCGAGCTGGGTTCCCCCATATTCTTCTATTTAAAAGCCTTCCTCGTCCCGGTCTTAACTATTTTCCTGTTACTGACAACCAAAAACCACTCTAGAACGTAATTCTACGTCAAATCCTCTTTTATAACCAATCACGTTAGGGTCATCAATGAAAAAAGTACTACTGACAACGGTGTGCGGTCCCTTTGGAGAAGATACTGAAGACTGCACCCGTCATGTCATGCCTGAGCTCTTTCATGCGCAAGTGACACGATCTCAGGGCATCTTCAGTCTTCGATCAACATATATTTCCTACGGATTGGAGTATATAGCCAAAAATATTACAACTCCCACAGTGGTTCTTCAGTATCCCACAATGGAGCAGTTCAAAAAAGAGCTGAAAAAAGGGTACGATTTTGTGGGAATCAGCTTTGTAATCGCCACGTATGGTAAAATGGAAAAGATGTGTCAGCTGGTTAGAGAAGTATCTCCTGAATCTCAAATCGTTCTGGGTGGTTACGGCACGATGCTTCCGGAGTGTGATGCGCTTGCTGATCATGTGTGCAGGGGGGAAGGTGTCGATTTCATGCGTACCCTTCTAAATGAATATCACAATGAAGAACCCAAACAGCATGTGGTTTACCAAACATCCGCAAAAATAGCGGGTTTTCCGCTCATGAAAGGGGCGGTTGTTCTAGCTGGACTGGGATGCCCGCACGCGTGTGAATTTTGTTCCACATCTCACTTTCATAAAACCAAACATGTTCCGCTTCTTAAGACGGGGACTGATCTGTTCAATGAAATTCAAAGGGTTCAGAAGACAATCGGAGGTCAAAATCTCCCGATTGGCATCATTGAGGAAGATTTTTTGATGCAGAAAGAACGGGCGGAGGAGTACCTCGAGTGTATCAAGAGGGAAAAGGTGATTCCCGCTCGGCTTTCATGCTTTGCCAGTGCATACTCCATCTCACAGTGGGATCCTGATGATTTGGTGCGAATGGGGATCGAGGTAATCTGGATCGGTGTTGAATCAGGCCAGGCGAATTACACTAAGCTTCAGGGCCTGGATGTAAGGGGAATCCTTGATTCGCTGCATTCTCGGGGTATAAACACTCTGGCTTCACTTATAATAGGGCACGATTTCCATACAGAAGAGAATATCTGGGATGATCTAGATTATCTGGTTTCATTGAAACCCAGCCTCAGTCAAATTCTTATTTTGACACCTGCCTGCAGTACTCCTCTTTTCAATCGTCTCAAAAAAGATGACCGGCTGCTTGACATTCCTAACAAATACTGGGATGGTTTTCACCTTGCTTTTAAGCATCCTCATATCAGCAAGGAAAAAATGGAGACGTTAATACTCGATTTTTATGCTGAAGAATATCGCAGGCTCGGGCCCTCCGCAGTCCGCTTTATAGAAAAACAGTTCGCAGGGTACATGCGGTTTAAAGATTCTAAAGACCCGTTTCTTGCCAATCGTGCTGAACAGTATCGTACCGGTTGCCTGGAAGCACTTCCACTTTTCCCCACTGCGATTCAGAATGCACCATCTCTGGAGGTTGCTCAAAGTATGGGCGAAATTCAGAAAAGCATTATCAGTGAGCTTGGAACAGGTGGCTTGAAGACCGCACTTCAGTCGTGTGTCGTCCCCTTTCTTGCCAACATGGAAAAAAGAAAGCTTAAGAGCGGTAAGTATTCACAGGTCAAGATGCACAGAACCGGGTACAGGATGTCTCCGAGTCTTTTGCTTCCTTCCTTGATAAAGGGAGTTGAGGACCTCCTGGTGAGTCCCAGAATTCGTGAAGCATCTCACCATCCTCTGGTTGTTGATCTTCAGGGGACATTTAATAAAGAAACTGCCCACAAATTCAAGGAGAGAGTCGTTACCTATCTTTCCGAGAATAAGGGGTTGCTGGCGATTAATTTCAGCGGTTTGACAAAGGCTGATCCTGACGCACTGTCCGGCTTTTTGAAAAAAATCAAGGGCGACAGGGAGCGGATAAAAATCGTGAGTCTGGATGCTCTGCGCTCCGATTTAGCCGATGTAATGAATTATGCAAAACGGTATTTCGATGTATTTGGGGATGTGGAGCGGATGGCGGCAAGTCTGGCGTAGTCTATAGGGCGCAGTAGTCCTGCGTTGGTGATGGTGACGGGGTGGGGGGGTCCGGCTCTACCCCGAGTCCACCAGTGTAGATAGTCAGGCAGTATCCCGACCATTAGGGAGGGTTTCAAAATGGCTGTGTCTCAGAACGGGTTCAAGCAGCTTATTCCGCTATTTCAAGCCCCTTTTCTGCTACCGTCGTAACTTGCTATTTTAGTCTCCCAAGGCGAAAGAAAGGGAACTTACTGGTCATGGGTTTTTAGATGCCAAGCACTGCAATATCGAGAGTTTGGAGCCGTGAACTATTCTCAGCACGTACACTTGTTCATTTTCGATTCGGTAAATAATCCTATAATTCTTGTGGATTGCATAGCGATAATTAGTAGTCTGAAGCAGAAGACCCTCAGGAATAACAGGCCCCCTCTCTGGCAGCCTTGAAAGAGCAACAATCCGTGATTTTGGTTCATTGAGGAAAATAGCAGCATTAGTTGGTGAATCTTGAGCGATGTATTCCCAAATAGCACGAAATCCGCTTCTACTGAAGCGGTAAGGCTAACGCGGAATTCCCTTTTCACGCCTGAATTCCTTAAAAAATGAGGTCGCCTCGCGAAATTTGCCTTCTTTGACATCGTTATCAGCATTGATCATGAGCTTGAGCATAGCAAGAGCATTTACCACTTTCTCGTACTCCTTGGCTTTTATAAGAACAGCTTTCAGGTTTCCATTCACCGTCAGAACGACTGGTCCGTCAAGGCACACCCTGTCACCCGGTTTAATCCCAAGTGCTTCGCCGTCTGGATGGGAATTGAAGGGGATAGTGTAATCACAGTCGCATTGGGAAAAGCAGAGTCTGGTAAGAATAAGAAGGAGTAAGATGATGTTTTTCAAAATGTGCTCCTGTTTTATATGTGGGATGTGGGTTGCCGCTTAATAGTGCAATGGGCCAGGTTTGTTTGGCGAGGAACTTTTCATTTTTAAAAAGCCTTAAACAGAAGGATTTGGGAAATCTTATTCTCTGGAAAATGAATCGTATTATTGGATGCTGTTGAAGTAAGCTTCAACATTTTTTTATATAAGATCCTAAAAAAACAGGTCTGAATTTTTAGTTACCTTTATATTGAACTATAATCAATCGATACTAATCCTAATAATATTGCAATTCGGCACGATTGGCATGCGTTCATGAAATGAAACATTGTAGTACGGCAAATGAAACGTGTTGAAGATGCATAGACAGAATGGATGAAGTTTATGTTCCGAAGCATAGTATCTGCAATAGCGTTACTGATTTTTTTGACGGTCAGTGCTGACGCACAAACAGTTTCCATCCGGGTTGGCTCTTCGCAACGGAATATGATTGTTTATGCTCCGTCAGGATTGAACAATCCGCCGCTGCTTATCTCTTTGCATGGAATGAATCAGGACCCTCAATATCAGAAGAACCAGACTAAGTATGAGCCGATCGCTGATCGGGAGAAGTTTATAGTTGTCTTCCCTGAAGGGATCAATAAACGGTGGGATATTTCCGGTAATACTGATATCGATTTTCTTAAGGTTGTTATCGATACAATGGTCAGCCGATACAATGTTGACCGAAACCGAGTGTATGTTTCCGGTTTCTCAATGGGTGGTATGATGAGTTACCATGTGGCTAACAGGATGGCTGATAGGGTGGCAGCTATAGGGCCGGTTTCCGGCTATTTGTTTAACAACACTACCTCAAGCTCCAGGCCGATGCCAATCATGCATATTCACGGAACTACGGATGATGTTGTGCTCTACAGTGGTGTAGCGTCGGTTGTGGAGGCCTGGAGGATTTGGAATAAATGCCCCTCAGCGGGGCAGACAACCAAGCCTTATCCGGCATCAACGCCCTCTTCTACAGCAAGTCTTCAGTACTGGGGACCTTGCGACAACGGTAGTGAAATTGCTCTTATAACACTTGAGAATAAGGGGCACTGGCACTCTCTTGATGTCAATCTTAATTCAAGTGAGGAGTTATGGGCTTTCTTTAAGAAGCATTCCCTGGGTGGAACAGTACCCAATAATGGAAGTGATAGTGTGTTGAATGGAAATTTTTCCTCTGGTACCACCGGCTGGACTTTAAATGTTTGGAATGGAAGTGCAACAGGTAGTGTGGTTAATGAAGAGTATCAGATCAATATTGCCACTGTTGGGACAATTGATCATCAGATTCAGCTGGTTCAGGCAGGGCTTCGTCTAGAGCAGGGGAAATCTTATCAGGTTACTTTTGACGCACGTGGCGCCGTTGCCAGGGTTCTTGGGGTGAATGTGGAAATGGCTGGCAATCCGTTTACAAGCTATCTCGCTCAATCGCAAAGTTTCAATCTTACAACATCAACCCAAACATTCTCCTTTGTTTTCAAGATGGAGCATCCTACAGATATTAATGGCCGTTTGGGCTTTAATGTGGGTACATCTGATGTAACTGTGTTCCTGGATAATATATCAATTAAGCCTGTTGATCTTACAGGTGTACTCAATTCCGGCAGCATTATCAGGCAACCTGCTGTCAGATTAACGCACCAAAATTCTTTGAATGTTGAATTTATCTCACGGGTAAATGGAAATGCAACTTTGAAGCTCTTTGATTTGAAGGGTGCTGTTGTGAAAACAGTGGTACTTACCACCACAGCCGGTGAAATAAATAGCAGGAGCTTTCAATTTACAGATGTCCCTAATGGCTTATACACTGTTAAAATCAGTCATAAAGATGCTATAATGTATAGTTCCAGAATATTACTATGGAAATAGTGTGTTATTTCTGCCGGCAAGGCTTAAAACGGTTTCGCAGACAAGCAAAGCGGAACCGTTTTTTTATACCTTCTCAGCCACAGGGAACCTTACATAAAAAGTGGTTCCCGCGCCCTCCTCGCTCTCCATCCATATATCACCTCCGTGCTGCATTGTAATCTCTTTCACTATCTTCAGCCCTAGCCCCGTGGACTCTTCATCTTCTGTTCCTCTGCGCCTGAATTCGCCGTGCGGCTCAAAGAGCATCTTCTGCATCTCCTTTGGAATGCCGATCCCGGTGTCCTTGACAGCGGTTATAACCGAACCTTGCCCTGAAGAGAGGTCAAGAGTGATGGATCCTCCGCGGGGTGTGAACTTTATGGAATTGGTGATTAGGTTTTCGAACAGCCTGGAAACTCGGGATTTGTTGATTCTGCAATACAGTGACTGGTTCACATTGCATAATTCCAGGATTATGTTTTTCTTGAGAGCGTTAGGGTAGTGGCAGGCAACGATCGAGTTGATGAACTGGCCCATTTCAACGGACTCCATAATGTCTTCATTCTTTTCATTTTTGATTCCTGAGTAGGTGACCAGCTCCTGGACTGTCTGCGCTGCTTTTAAAGCTGCCTGAATGGTGGAATTTATATTTCTGAGCCTTGTATCTTCAGGAAACTCCCTCCACCCAAGATTCAGGTATTCAAGCGTACCAACGATTCCGCAGAGACTGTTGTTCAGGTCATGAGCAACAAATCTCATTATTCGGTTTTTCTCTTCATTGGATTGCTTCAGTTCTGCTGTACGGTCCATAACTATTTTTTCTAGGTTTTGGTTAGCATCTTTGACTTTCGCAAGGTGCTGAGAGCTTTCTATGACTAATGTCTTCAAGTGCTGGTTTAGATTTGAAGTAAGTGATGTAACAAAGCCAGTTATGATACCGAATCCGCAAATCAAAAGAATCCACGAATAAGGTGAGTTCAGGTATGACAAGGGGTCAACCACTATTCGTACCCGGCCGGTGAGGTGTAGATACATACAGATGTTAATAGCTAGTATACACACAGAAAGCGTATATACTGAGTTTTTCCTGCTTGTGAACGTGGAAGCAAGAATACAGGACAGACTCAAAAGGAAAATTGCCGGACTTAATGTACCAAATGCTAACAGCGCGGAAATCCCGGTAAGGAAGGATGTTGAAATCAGGCTGGCGAGAAGCGCGTTATAGCCGATTTTTTTCCTGAATATCACTACCAGAAGAATTGCAACTGTAAATACAAACTGTACAAGGTAGATTAGTTTGAATCCGGTAAAGAAGGCTCGCGAAATGGAAATTAGTGTAGCCATTACACCCAGATACCAGGTGGCCTTCATCGTGTTTGAAAGCTGTTGGCTTTGAAATTCCCTTATTCGCGTTGAAATCTCTGAATAATGGGCATCGCTGCTGTTCTGAGGCATATTCTTTTAGTAACCTTGATTTTGAGGAGATCTGATTGTTAAGTACGAAGACTCTAAATATAATGCAAGCGAACCTTCAGTAAAGATTCTAACTATGAAAGTTTATCATTAGTGTGATACATGTACAATCACGAAATAGTCGCAACTAGGGTATTTGCAGATGATCTCCCCACAAAGTTGGTGCCGGCAATGTTATCAGAATGCAATCAAACAAGGCAGAATGCCCGAATTAAACATGACAAGGTGCTCCAGCGGGTGATATTCGAGTAAATTGCAGATTATGCAGAGTTGTTCGTGGTTACCTGTCAGGCCACAGGGTAGGATGGGTGAGTAGCTGGCTTTTGTACATAGAGCCTCTTGTGTTGCCTCTTTTACAAAAAGAAAGCCACTACTCATGTTTTTACGAACTGGTACCGTTTGGTGTGTAATCGGCCACGACCGCTGTTTTTAATAACAACACTCGGCGATCATTACGTTTCATAACCATTAACTTGAAAAGCAAGGTGAAGAAAGAAAGGAGGTGAGAACTGCTGCGACTGTCAGTAACTGCTCCGATAAAGAGTGTGCATACGGTTTAAAGTCGCACAGGAAAAGAAAAAAGGAGAACAGAAGATCTGTCCTCCTGAAAAATGAGGGGTTTAAGCAGTATTTAGAACCGGACGGTCTTCATCTCCTGAAGAACCGCTCCTTTCTGAAGGACCTGTACTAAAAATGTTCCTTTACTCAATTTTGACAATGGAATTACAGGTGAAGTGTTCCGCTGTTGTAAAAGCATTCTTCCCTGAAGGTCAGTGATACGCACCTCACAGCTGTTGTCGAAACCCGAAAGCATCATTTTGTCTCCGGCAATTATAATGAGGGATTTTTGCATGATGTTTTTTTTACAGGCAGCTCCTGTGGTGAGGCAATTTCCTGCAGAAAGCTTATCGGTTGCAAATCCTATCAAATCAAGATTTGCCGCGCCGTTCTCTGTCAGAGAAATAAAGCGGATCAGATTGTTGCCCTGTTGAAGGTTGAGTGAAAAAGTGATACTCTCCCAAGTAGTCCAGCTGCCCGTCGCCGGCATATCCAGATTTGGAATTAGTGTGGCGCCATTTACCTCAATGGAAACAGGACGATTTGCAGTTGATCCATTGGCGAATCTCACATAAAGAGCATATTCGCCGGTTTCGCTTGCAGCTACACTCATCGTTACATCACTCCCTGTAGCATTTGCCAAATTCAGGAAACCGGTTCCCAGAAAACCTGTATTATTATTGTCGATGGTACCGTTTGCATTGCAGTTATCTTCAAACTGCACTGCTCCTGAGCAGGGAATTTGTCCGGTCACCCCGCCGGTACAACGGCCGCACTGGTCAAGAGTCGCTGTTCCGTTTTCCACTCCCGCACAGTCATAGCTCGCTCCATTTACAGGCTGAATATCTGGAATTGGTACGTTGTCTAAACCATCACCGATATAGAAACCTAAATGTGGAGGTTGATTATATGCCACATTCTGCCAGGCAACCGCTGCCCGGTAGACAGGATCATGCATAAGAGTATAAAGCCTGTGTGTGGAGGGAACTGTAGTTGTGTAAAGTACCAGTGCATTGTCGCCGGATTCCCTCAGTATCAACTCCTCGCGCCAGTCACCCAGAATGTCGGCTACCAGGCATGGATTGGATTTTGTACCGTTGATATTTATTCCCACATAACTTCCGTATCGGTCATCAGTGGAAACCAATCGATCAATTCCACTGCCATTCCACTTCTCTATTTTCATTGCACTGGGTGCACTGCCGATTCCGTCAAGCAATTCATCAGCCAGATCGCCATCCCAGTAGATGCGAAAATTAATGGTTGGTTTTATAGTGGAAACTCTTGTGCCTTTGATATTGTAGAAACCATCTGTATTGGATGACCATACTTCAAAGCCGCGGTGATTGAGATCTATATCAGCTGCCATTCCTCGCCCCACATCAACATTGTCACATAAAAATTTCCATATGTTATCTCCAGTTTTGGCATCGTGTACCTCTGTGCCGGGCCAAGCCGTATGCTTTTCCTCGTGAGGGGACATTACCTCCAAGCCGGGACGATCGGGATCCAAATCACTGAGGTGTATCGCATCGCCATGCCCGATCCCTGTAGCATACATCAACTTACCATCATGATTTATTGCACTGGAACCTTGAATGATTTCATCAAATCCATCTGCATCCACATCTGCAACCGATAAATTGTGGTTACCCTGACCTGCAGCACTTCCGTTGCCGGAAGTATTACTGTCGAAAGCCCATTTTTGAGTCAGTGTACTACCGTCCCAGTTCCATGCTGTCAGGGTCATCCGCGTGTAGTATCCCCGTTGCATGACTGCGCTGGGACGCACGCCATCAAGATAGGCAACCGCCGCCAGAAAGCGGTCCACCCGGTTTCCATAGTTATCACCCCATGAGGAAACAGAGCCTCTTCCGGGAATATAATCATCAGTGGCCAGCTCTTTACCTTCACCGCTGAACACAGTGAGATACTCAGGTCCGCTGAGTACATAACCGCTGGAATTACGGTAGTCTGTTGTGTGGCTTGCTGATGCCGCAGCCCCTTTGCTTATGTAGTTGCCGGTGGCATCTTTGGTTCCCGGGGCAGTTTTGCAGATCAGTTCAGCTTTACCATCCAGATCAAAATCTGCCACCAGAAATTGGGTGTAGTGAGCACCGGCCCGAATATTTTTTCCCAGATCGATACGCCATAGCCGCGTTCCATCCAGTTTTATACCGTCAATGTACACATTTCCGGTATATCCACTCTGAGAGTTATCTTTGGCATTGGAAGGGTCCCATTTCAGAATGATCTCCCATTGTCCGTCCCCATCAAGATCTCCAAGACTGCAATCATTTGGAGAATAGGTGTATGCCACGTTATCGGGGGTGGTACCGCCGGCGGGTCTGTTAAGAGGAATTCTTTTGGTCAGACCCCCCCAGGGAATAACTGAAGTGCTACTGTCAATTTCCATTCCATTCAGAACAGCGCAAACTTTGTAACTGGCCGTGGAACTTCCACTGTTGTCGGTGTAGTTAGTCCCTCCTGTGATTGGGGAACTGTTAATCTTCGTTCCGTTACGGTAAATGTTGAAACCCAGATTCTGGGATTCATAACCTTTAAGTCTCCAGCTGAGGAAAACTTTGTTTGTTCCAGTGGTTACAGCAACTAAACCACGGTCTAGCTTCTCAACCATCCTGGCAGCAAATGAAAAAGAAATCAGCCCCAAGACTATCAAGGTTGCAAGTTGGATTTTTGATATTCGCATCGGTGCCCCTTCACTTATAAGTAGTCCAGTTGAGTTAATATCAGGTTTTGTTGATCCTGGTTTTTTTTTTGTTACGATGAATCTGGTCTGCACAAAGTTACCGGATTTGACTTTCAACAGAAAAGTGCCTTTTCCCATATTCTTCAGTGATAAACTATTGGCGTGATCAATTGTACCCCTTTGGAGCATTCTTGAGAACACCCTTTTACCATCAAGTGTATACAATTCAATATAAAGCTTCTTTTCCGTACCTGCTTGAATCTTTACGAGATTTTGATTGGAAAAATGAATTGATGCGGCTTCTGTTTCTGGCGATTTCATTGCTGCCGGGGTAGTGGTTTGATGGATAGTGATTTTGTCTAAGTTAGGTCCACCCTGGTCTCTCATTGATTTCATAATAATAGTGCTTGCCCCCTGAGGAAGGGATAACAATATTTCTTTTGACCTCCAGGTGGTCCAGTCGGGAGTAGTCTCGAATTCAAGGGATGCAATGATTTCTGTGCCGTTTACTGAAACTGACATATCTTTTAACTGTGGATCCGTTAGAAAACGTGATACTTATGGTCTTCTCTCCTGCCCAGATCCGTGTATACTGGTATGGCAAGTGGAGAGCCCATTGCATTCTCAACATTCACATAAGCATTATTGGAAAAACCTGCGTTCTTTGATTCAATTTACGCCTATGCGCAGATTCAGTGCTTTACTGCTGCTTTTATTATTGAACAGTATTCTGTACCCGACAAAAGGTGACAGCTATACAAACCATCACCCATATTGTGCAATTATTACAAGAGATTAAATAATCCGCTCTCTATAACTCCGTTGCATTCAATTTTTAATAGATACATGCCAGCAATAAGTTTAGTGAGCGGTATCTGCACCAGACCTGTGTTAACGTTTACCTTTATTTTTTCGGAGAGCAGAATCTTACCGTCTAGTGAGAAAAGGCTTACGTTCAGGTTTGCAGCAGTTAGGATGTAAAGATTCCTCTGCTTAACAGAATATAAGGTGTGATTACGTGTCTTTTGAGCCTTTGGAACAACTGCTGTGATACCCTGAGCCAGTGTAATCTTGTCAATATTTGGGCCATCCTGCCCGTTGATGGTTGCAAGTGTGATGGTGCTGCCCCCTCGAGGCAGAGTGAGATTGACTTGCTTGAATCCCCAAGTCGTCCAGTCTGCTGTTACTTCAAAAGTAACCGATGCAATCTGCTGTGTGCCGTTCACCAGTATCGATAATGCTCTGGCTGCTCCGGAACCATTGGCAAATGCTATCGAGACACTCTTTTGGCCTTCGCTGTCTGTATAAACCGGTATTTCCACTGAAGACCCTGCAACTGTCGAAAAGTTGATGTATGCGTCTCCTGTGTAGCCTGCATTTTTCGTCTCTTCGACTGCATCTTTGAGTACGCCGCTTTCTGCCTGGTAGATGAATTTATCAACTGGCATAAATGCTGCTGAAACGGAAATGTTGCTGTTCAGGGAGGAAATGGAGTAGGTTGCATTTGTGCCGGTGTGACTACCGGACCATCCGCTGAATGTCCACCCTGCATTGGGAACAGCTGTTAAGGTTACATTTGTCCCCTCTAATAATGAAGACCCCGCCGGTGACTGGGTTATAGTCCCCCCGGGCGCAGCCTGTTTTGCAATAGTGTAATATTTTCTGGTGTCCTGAATGAAATGGGCTGCTATGGTTTTGTTTGCTGACATGGTGACGTTTGCCGGATTACTGGTACCTGAAAGATCTCCGCTCCAGTGATCAAATAGATATCCGCTGGCAGGCGTGGCGGTGATAGTCACGTTTGTTCCGCTGTCGAAACTTCCGCTTGAGGGTGATACAGTGCCCTGACCCTGAGCAACAGAAGTTGAAATACTGTATTTGATAACTGATGACCCTAAAGCAGATAGGTAGGCTGACTCCATGGAGATAAGTGTGGACCCGTAATCACCTCCCCACTGATACCCTGTACGACGCTCTTCGCTTACCGACATGAAATCGTAGGTTTTGATCCCGTCCCGATCACAGAAAAACTGTCTGTCGTCCTCTACATTATAAAAACGATACCAGAGTGAGGACCCGGGGGAGGAGATGAACTGTCCGTTTGAAAACTTCAGGTCGGAGGTGCGCGTTTTTTTAAACCAGGCTATGGCTCCTTTGGCCGCATTCTGCACGGCGGTTGTCTGGTTGGGCCAGGCCATCAGAAAGTACACGATCGAAACAGATTCCGACCCGGACTTTGAGGCGAGCTCGTAGGCTCGTGCCGCCTTGGGAACATAGGTGAGCGGATCGTGCTGGGCGCACCAAACCGTAAGTTTCCCGTTATTGATGATCTGCGCCTTGAGTGCAAAATCGACTGCCTTGTCAAGTGCAGTCTGGAGATTGGATAGATCAGCCGATGAGGCGATGTCGGAATCAAAGGGAGATTTCTTGTCGATGATATCCTTGACCAATACCATTACTCGTACCATCGCGTTGTCATTGTAGGTGGCCAGATCGGAATAGTTGTTCCGCTTGGGGTATACTTGAGGCCAACCACCATTGGGGAGTTGGGAGGTCAGCACAAAACCCAGAGCCTTGATGAATGAACTCTTGAATTGATTTTTATAGGTGCTGTTTGTAGTCTCCTTGTAGCGTACAGCCAGAAGACGCATCTCCTGGATGGTGGCGTTATTGTCAAAAGTGCCCAATTCCCCACTAGGACCGGTCAATGAAGAGCGGGCTGAACCATCGTAGGCTTTGACATACTTTGAAGCATACGCCTTACAGAAGCCGCCGTGGCTCATTTGCCAGGTGGTGAGGTTGGAGGTATAGGTGTCGATATTCATGGAACCGGCGGCCGAGGTCAGTTCACCGTATCCGCGCAGTTTGTCCAGGGCGGAAAGGACCGATGATGGGGGAGTGTAGGCTGCGGAGCCCTGTGCAAAAAGTAGCCCGGCGATCCCTGCAAGGAAACAATACTTCAGTTTTTGAAAACAAGGTTTCATAGTGGTCTCCGCATGGTTAAGTCTGTCCCGAACGCTGTTTCAGCTTATTTCTGCGCCGTATCGATAATTATAATGAAAAAAGAGTGGAAAAGCACGAATGAAATGAATGGTAATTAGATTTTACGAACAAATGTTTTTATAACGTATTGATTTATCGACTGATATGGTAAATTTGAAAATTAAAAAAAATTATTCCGAACATTTTCTTTGTTGTGGCAGAGCGGATTGGTTTTGGGTGTATGACAAATGAATCCATCATCTGTCATGCAGGTTTACTCTTGAATGCTGGATATGTTTTGATTATAAGGATGCGATATCGATTTCATACTGAAGATCATCCGAGTAATGTGAGTGGACTGGTTTTCGTCCCCCAGATTTCATTGAGTTAAACATTGTACAGTGGATGAGGCTGAGAATCGGAGTTTCTAACATTTCTATGCAAAAGGAGAGCATTCATTGATTGATACATCGGAATTGCAGAATTATTCAATTAATTTTGCTTTCGTTTTCGGTGAGTTTTCTGAGAGCAGGAGCAGGTTCTGACTTACTATTGCGGTATGAAGTAGTCGCACATTGTTCCTATGCAGGTATTTGCACGCAATCTATTGTATACGAAGACGATGAAACATAGCATTAAAAAAATAAGCCTTAAGGTGTTGTCATCTTAAATCAGCTAGTATAAAAATATGCTCAGTGGCCGAACCTTACAAAGGGAAGCTCCCCCTTCTGATTCAAATATGAAAGCCTGATCCATTCCGGCTTGCGTGGTACATCAGACATTTCTATTTGATCCATCATACCCTGAAAAAACCATGCCTTCCTTCCGTCGATTTCACTTCGCCTGCCTATTTCCACATCAAAACTCGTGTTTCGAGGCAATGTGTCGCTGTTGTATTCGAGTATACTGTCAACGCATTCACCATTAACATATAAGTACATTGCCGTGTCATTTCTGACACCCGCCAGGTGAGTCCAGGTTTGTTTAGTGAAGGGGTATTTTGTATAGTGCCACCCTGCAGAGGGCAGATCACTGTAGTCATTAAAGGCCCAGTTGTACTCCTGCAGTTTCAAATGATATTGATAGTTACCTTTTCCAATGATTTGACGATTGCTTTCAACGCTGTCTGCATTGATCCAGAGAGAAATGGTAAAATGTCCCTTATGAGGAAAGTCAAGTTTACTGCTTGCGGTTTCGTCCAGAACTATAAAAGAGGATGTGCCGTTGAAAATCTGTCCTCTTCCGGCAATACCTTCAGCAGAAACCATGTCTGTTGATGTACCGTTATATTTATTGGCAGTGGCATCGACCGTAACAGCATTGTTTTGTTCAGCCAGGTGATAGACTCCCTGATACCCTTGAGCGGTCTCAAATACAGCTGATCCATCGGATGCATCGGTGCAATCCTTTTTCCCCCAGATCATCAGAAAATGCTGTGAGCTGTTCTGAGGCAGAATCTCATCGACTTTAACCCAGATGGCAGCTTTTCTGCTCATTGCATCCCAGCTTTCAATTTCATACGGAAGCTGGGTTCCGTCAGCTCTGGTGAAACGAATATCTTCACCTTGAAACCTTGCGGTTGTAAAATCGAAATTATCTGCATTCAACCGTATCAGTACTGGGAAATCAGCTAATCGCTCCACAGTGTTTGCTCCTGATGTGGTTGTGTTCAGGAAGACCTTCCTTGAATGAGTCCATCCGTCAGCGGGGGCATTTACGCTTTCGCCAGGCTCTACAAAAAGATCCTTAACCACTGTTTTGGATTCTTGAGGTGAATTGCTGCTGGTGAAAATGATTGTTACTGCACCGGAAGGAACAGCAATTGACAGTTGTGGATCAGCCTGCCTTAAAGGAATGATTATGTCTGTTCCTTCGATAAAAAGTATACCATTCTGCGCAGTGCCAAGGGAAAGTACATCTATGGAAATCTGCCCGGGCTCCGTAAGTCTCGATTCGGGAAGAGGGTTGGTATCTTTGTCAAGAATGATATTTTTTATGAGAGTACTTGTATTGTTTTTTGAATTGACTGCGTATAATGAATAACGACCGGTATCCGGAAGCTGAATGTTGTAAACACCACTCTCATCTGTTGTGTCGGTATTGGTTTTGGGGATAGCCCCATCTGAGACCGGGTTGTAATATTCTGGAAAAACCCTTACCACCACCTTTGATGCATTGTTGCCCTCTGCATCGGTAACTTTTCCGTAAACAACCGGATTGCCTCCTCGTGTGCCTCCACCGGCCACCGGGCTTGAACAGTGCAGAGTGACAAACAGAGTGAATGTCAGAAGCATGATGATGAAACGGAGGTTTTTTCTTGTAATACTGTGATTCATGACTTCACCTCGTTTTTATCATCCGAAAATGGAAAGAGCTGCAGATTGAGCTGAAATACCTTCTGAGCGGGGGTATCCTCATCAGCAACCATGTTAAGTACTTCTTCTGTAAAGGATTGCATTCTTGTTCTGATCTTTTCATAAAGATCGGCGCTGCAGGAAAGGGTAAGTCCTTGAATCTCTCTCTTATCACTCGAAAAGCGCTCTATGGATTGAAGTGCGTGCTCGATCATCTCTTTATGGTAATTCTTAAGAGAGAGAGATTGTACCTGGCTTTCTGAAGATACTACTTTGTCTCTAGAATGCCAGATGCCTGACTCGTCCTGGTAAATCAGATCAAGTTCCTTGAGCAGATCTATCGATTTACGTACTTTATGGGGGGTAATAGGTGGTGTTATGGCTTCGGCTATGGCCTCCGGGTTATCACCCATTCCCATTTCAGTTACCAATTCGCGAACTACTGCATGATACCAGTTGGAGAAATATTCGTATTGCTTGGCAGACAGCGTCTTCACCTGCGACTTGCCGCGAAGACGCACCAGTTCTCCCAGCAGAAGATTCTTGTTTGCGTCCTCCTTGCTGTTATTGAACTGTACCAGCATCGAAAAATAGGATGTTTCCTTCTGCGTCAAGTTCATGGCAACTGCATATTTCTGCATTGTTGCAAGTGTCAGGTTCTGCCTTCCGGAGAGGATATCCTTCAAAAGGCTTGGGGCAACAGATGCCCGCTGGGCAAACGAACGGTAGGTGAAATCTCTGGTGCTGTTCTTCTTATGGTTGTAGTAATCCAGAAGAAAAAGCCTGTAGTCCAGGTACTCAAAGATATTTATGATTTTTTTTTGTCTCACGTACTTTATACCTTTGGTAACCCGACTCAGCCATATACAATGATATAGGCGGTGCGTTTTGTTTTCCCGGCGCTGTTGCTTCTCTTTTTCCGAACAGTTGCAGGCTTTGTAACCCGAACATGTTCTTCACGTAAACCGTTTTATCCAGTTGAAATCTCATTCCGGCCTGTCACGAAGAGGTGTAGGGCGTGAACTCAGGCCGGAAGAGATATGCGTTATGATACAAACCGGCGTTGCCCGGAAAGTCGAGCTACACTAGTATTATAAGAAAAAGGATAGATCTTTGCAACCGGTTTGTTGAACGTGTCCGGGAATATTCCGAACATTAATTTTTATAAGCTGTTGATTTTTTTGGTAATAATGTTGAAATCTGGACTGGTTCATATATTACACGAACACGTTGCAGTTGATGAGAAGGCGTGTGTTCGATCAGGATAGATTCTAGTCCGCTGCAGAACCGGAGTATGGAGGCCTCTTTTCAATTTACCTGAGAAGAGCTGCTAAACTCATCAAATGTGCTCATCTTTTCCGAATCCAAGGGTGACCCGAACCAGGGTTATCCTGTTTTGTACCTGAAGGAATTTGTGGTTAACTCGCACTTTTTTACTATTCTACTATATACTTGATATTTCGAAAAAAGGACTGTATACTGGTTGACAGGATCAGAAAGGTATCTGACTATATTCTACCTAGGAAATCTAGGACTGGACAAAGAATCGAGTCCTGACCTTAAAAATCAGTGTTCTGAGGAGAGTCATTTTTGTGAACTTTCCAGCCGCCTGGTACCCTTTCCAACAAAACTTCGGCAGAATCAGAGGAAAGGTACTGTTTCCCCCAGACCCTGTCTCCCATATAGTACCAGATCCTGTCCCAGAGTACACCTTCGGGTTCGCTGAAACTGCTATGGCCTGACAGAGCCTGGCCCGCTGAAGAGATCATATTTTTTCTGTGGACCAGTTCGCTTCTGCCTGCCGCCCCGGAATATCTGAGCTGCTTCAGAATATTCTGGTGGATTGAACGGGATGTATATGTTTTTCCATCTGACTCATAGAGAGGTTTCGGTACAAAAGCGAAGAAAAGAATATTAACACATACGCATAGTGCCGCTTTCCTCCCGGAAAAGCTATTCTTAAAAGTCAGAGGAAGAAAAACAGCAGCAAAGGCTAGTACCGGCGCGAAGTAGTATGCAAAGGGTATGTGAACTAATAAACCGTAAAGGGCAAGCGGAACAGTTGCAGCTGCAAACATCAACAGATCGATTCGGGCAATCCCGCCGGAAAAATAGCCATAGAGCAGAAACAGTCCTCCGGGGCCCAGCACGGCCGCATAGTAGAATATGAAACGAAGAGAGCTTCTTGCATGTTCAAAAAGTGATGCTCCGAAGAAAACCGATGTACCTGATGTAAACATCCTCTGGGCCTGCCCGGTGGCCTGCAGAAGAGTGGGGCCGCTGCTCAGCAGATCAGTAAGAGTATACCAGATCAGAAGTATTAACGCGCCGGCGCCAGTGGACACCAGGGCCTGCTTAAGAGTCGGTCTGTAGATAAGATGAACAAATAGAACAACCGGTAGAAAATACACAACCAGATCGGTGCGGAACGCTATACCAAGGGCAAAAGTGACGACAAGTGCAAAATGTTTGTTATTCCCACGGGTGATTTTGTAAACAAACAGGGCAATCGCAGCTCCAAAGGGTATTCCGGCTGCCTGGCTTAGTGGAACCGCGGGAAGAAACAGAAACAAAGGTGCAAGACTTAAGACTAGGAAAACGGAACGGTTCCGGTGTATGTATTTTAAAAATAGAATCAGCAGTGACGTCTGGTAGATGATGTTAAGAATCTGCTGAGTATAGAAGGGCTGGTGCACAAACAGATTTACAAATTTTGCACAGGCAGCGTGAAAGAGAAAACCGGGAGGATGCGGCTGCTGAATGCCGATGTCAAATCTGTCTATTATTGCTAATGCAAAGTTCACCGAATCATAGTGGTAGGGGTAGGGGGTGCCGACCAGAAGAAACGACAAACACCACGCAAGAAATATGGCTGCGAACACAAGGTAATCTGATGCCCTGATATTGTTTTTCTGCAGGGAAGGCACTCTTAAAGCCTCCAAAACCAATTTGAAAAGGTGTACATAAACTCTTAAACAATCAAGTGATTTAACCGAGTACGAGTCGGCGTTAACGTGAGATCGTCTTTTTCTGTTTTCTGACTTCGTTTTAAGGTGGAAGTCTGATATAACTCTAAATAATAGCAGAATGGCCGGAAATATTCAATCAGGATGAGTGAGATGATCCGATTTGCGCTCTTCAAAGCTAAAAAGGGCACTTTTGAAAAGAGATCCACAGCAAAGATCACTTTGTTTTAAGGAGTAGTGATACTGGAACATTGGGAGAAAACGAGTCTTCTACTGGAAAAAAAACCCCTCGGATCTGAAAGAGATGAGGGGTTTTCAACTATTGGCTGGTCAGAAATTATTCCTGCTGCAGAAAAGAGGGGAGCAGGCTTTTCATATCCATCAAGAATCCGAAACCATACTGTGCTTCTGTTGTTTTGGATTTGAGATCGTAATAGTATGCTCCTTCAACTAGTATTCCCAATTTCTTTCCAAGTTTCAGATTGGCATTGGTTCCTACAAGCTGCTGGAAGGAGGATGAGGAAACTTCATCCTCGTCGCTGGTCATTACTACCCGGCCAGTATAGGCAGGCTGCAAAGTGATCTGGAAAATGCTTGCTGGGGCATACGTAAGGTAAACCGGAACTGCAAATTCAAACCGGTCTATTTTGCTGTCGCCAATTGTTATAAGATTGTAGTAACCTGCTCTGAGTGCGGGAGCCAAGAAGAGACCGGTTTCCTGATTTGTTCCCAGTAGTGTGTACTTGGCTTCTACATTACCGCCTGTAGGCACTGTGTACTTAAGACCAATATCCAATGCCTCGGTTAATCCTACACTGGCTCCAAGTTCAAGAAAGTATCCTCCATCGATAATTGAAGCAGTGTCGGAAAAATTGATACCAGATAATGCAACAAAACCTTCCGTTTGATTTTTTCCCAGCGGTTTCGCAGTCCGGAAGCTTGAATTTGATGCGCATCCTGCAAGAAATGAAACGACGGCTACTGCACAGACAATACTACAGAACCTCCTGCTCATGTCAAAACTCCTTGTATGTGATTGGTGAATACGGTTGACGTCAATTATAATACATTCATTCCCATTGAAAGTAAAGAATTAATTTTTCCCGAAGATCAAATTCCAGGGCGAAGCCAATAATAAGGTGAAAAGATTTCTTATCAAACACGCCTTTCACATATATAAAGTACCATTTTTTTGGAAGGACCTCAGTCAAGCGTGCGGCTCAAATTGTGGTATGCAAGTAGATGGTTTTTCAAACAGAGGAACTGAAAGTTGCATTAGTACTAGCTGCTTGTTCTCTATTTGTACTATTTGCTGATAACCTTTAGTTTTTCTACAGCTTTTTCCTTTACTTGAATAATGTAGGCCCCAGAAGGAAAATTATACATTTTCTGCAGGTAGCGTATTTCGGAGGACCTGACATCTGCTAACTTTCTTCCCCGTAGGTCAAATAATGAATAGTTCTGGACGCCAGACTTCCGATAGCGGGCATTTCCCCTGATTTTGCTGGTTCCAGCATCAAAGAAAATGTTGCCTCGCTGCCCTGTAACAGCATTGCCCTCATCTGATGCAGTTACGGATATAATGCCGCTTTCGACTTTGGCAGCAGATGAAATCCAAAGGGAACAGACTCCGTTTTGCAAGGAGAATGTGGTCTGAGGTGATGTGCTTGACGCTGATGAAAAAGCCAGGATTCCATTGCTGGATTCAAAAGTAATAGGGATGTTTCGTTCAAGCAGGGAATCCCCTTGCAGATACCTGATGGTGACCGGCACTCGAGCAGGAATTGTTTCTCTGATCCATGCTCCGGGATCATAACCGGATGTGTCCCCGTAATAAATGACCAGACGCTTGTTTTCAGAAGAGCCAGTGAGCTTTCTATAAGGTAAAAAGCCTACATCCGAATTGACTTTATGTCCTTCCGGATCTACGCCTTCCACTATCATTTCAAAGAACCCCGCTTCTTCGCTCATTTCAGGGATAGTGAAGCTGATCAGGTTTTTTCCAATCTGTACTGATTTACCCGTAATATCTACAGGTACAATATCCTCCGCGGATATTGTCAGGATATGACCCCCGGAGTTTGCTGAGCTCTGAACTGGAATTTTCTTTATCCAATTGAGCATTTTTATTCTCAAGTTACTCACATTTTGATGTGATGATGTGATTACAAAAGATGTCAGTGCTTGTGTTTCATTAATTCTTACTATTTGGGTGGGTCGTATCTGTAAAAGTATAGATACTGATCCGCTTGAGGATACAGCCCCTATATCAGCACTGGTTTCATCTGTGTTAAGAATACCTTCGCCGGGCCAACCTTTGTTTTTTACAAATGTAATAATTTTCGGGTCATCCCATTTAGGCTTAAGGAAATGCGGGGACAATGGGTCAGTTGACTGGAATAGGCTATCTGTTTCAAGCCAGCGCATATTTGCTACAGAAGGAAAGGGATCGAGAATCTTTGCTCCAGGTTGTATAACCCATTCAGCTGAAATCGTTTCGGTTGATCCATCAGGACAGGCCACAATGTAATCCTCCCCTTCCACCTCCAGCTTATCCATTCCATTCATTATTGCAACCCGATTGAAACCGGTAACATTAACCGCTTTGTTTTTACAAGGAGAGTAGTACATCTGTACTCTTGGTTTGGGTTCAACATACTGAGCTGAGTAGATGCAGTTGTAAGAATGATTGGTAAAGGCTGCGATATCGATGGCATTCCAGGGGGTATGGTAATCAGGGTCTGACGGATACCCAGTTCCCCAGTAGTATTTGGGTTTGCCGTAGATATTATTAAATAACAAATGCTGACCACCGCCAAGATTTTGGTCTATAAAATTTGAGTAGTTGTGCCACATTGAATTATTGTAAATTGCCAGTGGCGAGTAATAGCCGTTTTTGAAAATGAACGCGCCACCGGGATAGAGTTCTCTCTCACTTGTATTCAGGGTTGAAAGTGCATTGAGCGTAGTTTCCGCATGATAGTTGTTGTAAATCAAATTGAAGCGGACGGATGACCCAAGATCCCACATTGATTCAAAAAATAAACCTGTGGAGTTTGAGTGAATCCGATTGTTCTCAAAAAGGTGATTTCCATTCAAACCAAAAGCTGTGGCGGCAAGAGGTGATGCTGGTACTGCATACACGCCTGCATTGTTGCAGTCCTTTACATAAAGTCCGAAAAATGCATTCCGCAGTTCGCAGTTTCTGATGGTAACTCTTCCTGAGGCATAGATGCAAACTGCCGCGTTCCCATGCAACAAAGTGTATAACCCCTGCCATACTCCAAAATTGCAGAAAGCCCACGGTTCCTCTCCATCCAGACAAACTCCATCGATTGTCACATGGTGGGCTTTTATCAGGCGAAGAGCCCCGTTCTTATCATAAGTAATTTTTTCTGAAATGAGAGCTTCAGATGCTGTTAGAGGGCCGTTATTGCGTGTATCTTTCCATCTGATAACCGGCTTTATCAAACTGGCAGGGTCAGCAGACCGGATTGTGATTCCCGGTTTTGTGCTGTCAATCGTCACCTGTTCTTCGTAGATATCAGTATCAGTAATTAGAATCGTGTCTCCCGGGAAGGCGTGGTCCACTGCAGCCTGAACAGACGTGTAGTGGCTTCCTGATTTTGAAACGGATATGGTTGTACTGGTGGCAGACTGAAACAGCAGCAAGGAAAACAGCAATACCGACCGGAAATGGTGCATAGGCCCTTCCAAAAGATATGAGGATAGTCAATGGGTGATTGTTGATAGGGGATATAAATCATTCATTGATAGGATGTCAAGTTTTTTGTGCTCTCGGATGGGAAATGTTCAGATTGTAATGAGAGTTATTCATCTTCTAAACAATGGTGAAAGTAGACTTTTCGTGCATTGAATATCTTGAGGTTTCACTATACAGGATGTAGAGTGTAAACATGATAGTACTACTGCAAAAAAGAAAAAAATGTGGGATGTATTCCTCGATTCGGACCATCGGAAGGGGAAAATGGTTCCTCAACGCCCATCGCGTGTTGGAATTGAAATCTCATTGAAGGTTTCTGGGTCATATGTCGAAAAATAAATTAGTACTGCTGTTATCTGAGTTGATGCCCAGTAATGGTTTAAATCAAATTCTGATGTTTGACCAGTTGGTGGTTCAAAAATCTGGAAAGCATCGGGGCCATGGGGAAAAGGCGATTCTCTAGCTGAAAAAGACAATTCCTTTATCTGCTTGAGAACTGAGGGGTTTTAAATATTTGGCTGGTCAGTCCCGATTTTATCGGGAGAACAGAACCCCCGACCCGGTGGTTAATCCCGAAATCATCGGGACTCTGCCGAACTGAGCTTGATTTTTATGGAAAAGAAAACCCCTCGATCTGCTTGAGACTGAGGGGTTTTGAAATTTGGCTGGTCAGGAGGGACTTGAACCCCCGACCCAGTGGTTAACAGCCACTTGCTCTGCCGACTGAGCTACTGACCAGTACAGCCAAAAAATCTATTTCAAAGTTTAAGGTCACTGACCCAGTGGTTAATCCAGATTCCATCGGGAATCTGCCGACTGAGAAAGCCGACCAGTACAACTTAAATTTCAAACATCCTGTCTTCGCTACTGCGACTCAGGACAACAAAATATATATTAACTATTCAGGTTGTGCAAAGGATTTTTTAGCGTCAGTATCAGGAATTTTGTCTTTTTCAATCAAAGGTGAACTCATGTCGGTTAAAATAGCCAGATCGTTTCTTCTGCTTCTTGTTTTGTTGCCTATTCAGTATGTATCTACCGGCTGCGGCCCGCTCAACCCGGAATCGGTTGACACAACCGGTACGAAGGATACCCTGATTTCCTGCGGAAGGGCTTTTCTGGTGGACGGGATCCTGGGGCCGTCCTTTTTAGACAGTGTTAAACATGAGTACAAAATCCTCTGGAGCAAACCCAAAACCAGTCACAATCTTTCAAAGCATCTCGATGTGTTTACCTATACATCCGATGAGCCTCGCCGGCGCCTTATGAAAGACCTCTCCGGGCACCCTGTTTTGTGGACCGATTCCAGCTGCATCATTGAGGATAGCCTCGACGTGCTCAAGGAGGCCTACTTCGAGATTCTGCTTACTGAGATTTGCGAGGAGCTGAATCCCAAATAAAACTGCTTCCCGGAACGCTGGTCTATTAATAAACATTGTTATGCATATAGACCTGTTCCTCTCATGAAACCTGCTGCTGTACTATAAAATATGCACTCACGCTTCCTTTGCCGCTTTCTATACTCTTGATGAAACGTCTGCAGCTATTGGGATTTTTCCAAGGAGGTATCCTCTAGTGTGTGCATTAAATAGTGGTCCAGACATTTTTGCTTATAACGATTTCAGGAAATTCCTATCCGATTATCAGGTTTCCAGGCAGAAAACGGACCCCTCTTTCAGTAAGAGCACATTCAGTCGGTTGCTGGGTTTGCCCAACACCCGCAGTTATATCAGCGATGTTATAAAAGGAAAGCGGGTCACACCGGAATTCGTGGAACGGTTTGTCAATACCATGTCGCTCAAGGGGCATGAGGCGAACTACTTTCGAATGCTGGTCAAGCATAATCAATGCACGAATCCCGATGAACGGATGCTCTATTTTGAACAGCTGATTTCTCTCAACAGAACTCCCAGAAGAATTCTTGAAAAGGATCTGTTTGAGTATTATAAAGTCTGGTACCATAGTGTTATCAGGGCGATGCTGCATTTTTATGATTTTACGGATGATTATGTTTCTCTTGCAGCAAGGCTTCGGCCGGCGATTACAGTGCGCCAGGCGCGAGATTCCATAAAGCTGCTTTTAAAACTGAGGCTCATTGCTGCTGATGACCATGGTTTCTATCGTCCCACCGATAAAGCGCTTTCTTCTCCGGATTTCATTACGGATGAGCTTGTCAGGCAGTATCAGATGCAGTGTTTTGAATTGGCTAAAAGGTCAATAGTTGAAAAGAATGGTTGTCACGCTGGTCAATATATCACTAATACGGTCAGTATATCTGCTTCAGGATTTAAGGTCCTGGAAAACCTCGTGGAGCGGTTCAGGTCCGAGCTGAGAGCCCTTGCAGTTAAAGATGATATGCCCGCAGAAAATGTATACACCGTCACCCTTGCAGTCTTTGCAACTGCCAACAAAGGAGAATCAGAGTGAAAAAGATCGTTATGGCAATACTGACATTGTTTTTGTTGCAGTGCACACAGATTGCAGGTACGAGTGATGAAACAAGTACCAGAAGTGCCCGTATACTGAACCCGGATCTTTCTCCTGCTTCGGGTGTAAAGGTTCAGCTTTTTGCAAGTGGCGATTCAAGCCTTGTTCCGGATACTGTTGTATATACTAATAATAATGGTGTCTGTTATTTCTCGGTGGGAAAAGGATACTATAACATCTGGGCAGAGAGAGATTCCCTGAATGCATTCAGTGACTCCCTTAATAAAAACAGCGGGGAGGCCGATACATTAGTACTTAAAAAGAACGGCAGTGTCTCCGGTATCGTTCGTATGCAGCCGGGCGATGATCCCAGAACAGTCTATATCGCAGTACTCGGTACATATAAGTATTGCAATGTGGATGACGAGGGGAGATTTACACTTAACGGACTTGCACAGGGTGACTATACGTTGCGTCTTGTAAGTACTCTTGCCGATTACACGCCCACATTTAAAGAAATCAGTTGCGTTTCCGATAGTTCATTGGAACTTTCGGATACTATAGATATGGTTTATTCCGGAATTCCTTCAGTGGGTAACATTTCCACCCGGTTCGACTCTATTACCGGTACTGCAGTAATTTCATGGGAAAAGAGCACCTACCCATTGATCGATAGGTATATGGTTTACAGAACATCATCTGTGGTTCCTTACGCTGAGAGGGTGTTTATAGGAACCGTCAGTGACACTATTTTCATTGATTCTGGAGCCTACACTCTTTCACCGGGAGCCGCAAGGTACTCGGTTTCCATATTGTCGCGTACCGGTCAGGAAGGGAGGGACTACACTTCGGCAGATATAGACCTGATTGAGCCCAGGTCACTTCTGAATCTTCTCGTACCACAGAGCGGAACTTCCATTCAAAAGAGAGATTCTGTTCTGTTCATTTGGCGAAAAGTCCCGGGTGCACAGAATTATCAGTTGTTATTAACGGGGGATTATTATTCCAGAGATACGCTGGCTCTGATCTCTACAGCTGATACACAGGTCACTTTATCTTCGCTCTCCGCGGGTGCTCATTATTGGAAGATTAGAGCTCAGAGCAGAAGTGCATTGTACGGCCCCTGGAGTGAAGTTCTGAATTTCGGCCTTGGAGTGTTGACTATGAAATTGGGCGAGCCCGGCTTCTATTCTGGTCATACCATTATGACAGGGCTGCAGGATGGTGCAATCGTGCTTAGCTCTTCAAACAATGGGAAAAATGCTTCCGTTCTGATGATTGATACGGTGGGGCAAGTAACTTGGGAAGCACCTGTCATACACCCAGCTGGCCGCGAGTTGTATGGTCACGGAGTATTGAAAACCAATGGTGGTGTCATTTCCTCGTTTTGCTCCTATGCAAACGGACTTGCAGATTCTTCTGTCTTGATAAAGCTTAGTACAACAGGAAATGAGGTTTGGCGCAAAAATGTAAAGTTCGTTTCCAATCTGCAGACATCACCGGAAAAGGGCACTATCTATGCAGTACATGAAAGAGAAATATCTACATTTGACCCCTCAGGTGAATTGATTGAAATCTATGCTCTCCCGGTTGATTCTGTCGAAATGGCGGTCCCTTCGGGTGATTCCACCTTGGTATTGGGCTTGAACTCAATGAACAGTCTGCAGATTAAACAGTTGAGGTTAGGGGGTGAGGTATCTACGATGCAGAATTCTCATTCTGTCATAGGCAGTATTCCATTCGCTGGATGGCCTGAAAGTGATGGTTCAGCAGTTTTGGGCTTTAAAGAAAATGCGGGTAGCTTCAAGTTCTTCAACATAGGGATAGATGGTGCGGTAAACCAAATCGGAAGCTGGAGCGGCAGCCCTGTTTTCTGGGATAAGTACCATTCCACAGTTGCCGTCTTCACCGTTTCTTACAGCGATGAATGCAGAAACGTATTGAATCTTTTTAACGAGAATTTTTCTTCTTCACAAATGCAAATGGGAAAATGCGTTCAGAACTGGGGGGAAAAAGAATATATCCTCAGTGCTAAAGGGTGTGCTGTTCAAGGGGAATCAAACCTTATGATTCTCGTAGGAATATCAGAGAATCATAATCAGCAGACCTATCTGATGAGATTTCCAATAGGGAGCCGGCCCTATTTTCCATACCCGCTAGTTGCAGATTGATGATAGAGCTATGATTGTTTGGGCGGAATAATCCCCGCCCACAATTCAATCCAACAACTCTTTCTTCCCCTCAAGCTTCCATATCTCAGTCACATCCTGCGCCACCTCCACGCATCCCCTGTAGGCTCCCAGTGCATCGCCCACTGCAATGCATAATGCAATCAATTTTTTACACTCACTTCTACATTTTTTCTTTTTAGTCAGAATTTTCTGTACGGTAAAAACAGATACGTGTAGTCGCTGCTCTTCTCGTGGGCGGGTATATTGTAATCTCCTAAAATATTGTAGACGCCATGGCTACTGGCGTCTACAAGCAAATACTACTTCAGGAGCAGCCTGGATGTGTGTACCTGATTGCCGGAATGCGTCATTCTCAGCACATACTGACCGGCGGGAAGTGCGGAGAGGTCAATGGAGGTACTGCCAAAGAAGCTGCTGACCACGGCTGCGCGACCTTGCAATGTGTAGACTGTCAGCTTCATTTTCTGCTCGGGCGCCGTCACTTGAAGTTTTCTTGAGAGGTGATCAGCTTTAAGGCTTATACCGGAAGAAGTTAAGTGTTTTTCCTTTGATATGATCGGGGTCAAAGTGACATCTGAATAAAAAAATGCTAAATCATCATGACGTACTATCTTGTTTTTAGCCTCAAGATCCCGGTAGAAGCTTTCATCAAAAATAAGCTGCGGATACACAACCTGATCGATCCGCACACTGAGATCATACTCGGTGTTTATCCGACGGTTCTCTACCCACGAGCCTCCGTACATGTCGGATTGTACTGTGGATATTCTGTTGCCGTTGGCATCGTAAGTGTATTCCTCTTTATTGCTTTCAACCCATTGGTCGATGCTGAAATCGTACTCTACATATACAGTCATTCTGCCCTGATTGTCATATGTATACCCGTATTTCCAGTATTTGCTCCAGGCACTCCCGTCCCAGTTGTAGTATAATTCAGTGAGCATGTTTCCAGCGGCATCGTACGTGTATTCGGATTTTCCTTCGTTTACCCAGCTGCCAGCCTCAATATACTGGCTGGTTTCGGAGAGGACATTGCCGTTTCCGTCGAGGACTATTTCGGTCCTGTATCCACCGTCCTGCACCCACTGTTCTCCATCCCAGGAGTATTCGGTTTCAAGACGCTCGTTGTCCTCAACAGTCCACTGTGCCTTGTAATCCTCGATCCATTCCCCATTCTCATAGTAGTACACCTCGACTCCGGACAGTTCATCGTTTGTAAAAAACACGTAACCCTTTTCAGAATACTGCCAATCACCTTGATCCCAGGAATAAATGATGATCAGGTCGATAATACCTTCATCGCTGTATCTGAATTCAATTTTCCTAGTGTTCACCCATGCATCGTTCTGCCACTCGCAGATGATCTCTTCGGTAACCCGGCCTGCGCCATCGTATCTGTATTCTATTTTTTCAATTCCTGCTTCAACTATGCTATCAAGTTTGATCATCTGGCCTGCAGTTGAGAGGCTTTTTTTTTGCCAGAACGGGAAGAATGCTGCTTTTGGCCGATGAGTGTTTAATCAGCAGCCTTTCGGAAATCGTAGCGCGCTTAAACGAAGTAGATGCCTCAGAGTATGTAAAGGTAAAAGCGAGCAAAAACAGACATGCAACAATCTGAAAGGGTTTCATTAACGCCCTCCTGTTTGGTTAGAGAAGTGAACACGTGAATATGTTTATTTTCAGATATACTGGCCCAGCTAAAACTAGTTAATATACCCTAACGAAGCGACTCTGCGCGGATGAGAATGAGTCAAATACTGAAACCTGCAATCAGCAGGTTTCTATAGGGTACTGCAAAATTGACACTATTAGTATAACTATTAAGTAGGCAGTAAGGAAGAAGTAATTTAATTTTTTATGAATAAGCTGCACGGATCTGTATCCGACCCGCGCCAGTTGCAGTGTGAAAGTGAATTTCATCTTTTGTTCTCTAATCCAGCAGTCTCTTCTCCCCATCAAGCTTCCTTATCTCCGTCACATCCTGCGCCACCTCCATGCATCCCCTGTAGGCCCCAAGTGCATCGCGCACTGCAAAATAGCGTATATGGATGAAATTCCCCTGGGACTGAATCCAGAATTCAGCCACACTGCGGACACCTGCTTTGAAATCATCGAGGATCTCCTGCACCACGTGAACACTCTTTGGCGGATGGCATTTCTGTACTTTACGCCCGATCACACCTGCACTTCGGGGGAAAATGCGCTCCGGGGTATCGGAATAGTAGGCCACCTCATCGTTTTCATCCACAAAGGAAATATCCACCGGAAGATGCTTGAAAAGTAAATTTATCTGCTCCGCAGAAAGAAATCCCATGTCAAGCTTAATGCTTGCACCCTGATCTACCACTTTTGCACTGTGGTCGGCCTCCACCTTCATCTCTGACGGAGCCTCGATCCAGGCGTACCCGATCTCCTCTTCGCCCTTTCTCACCTGTATCCATTCATTTGTATCGAGCGTTTCGGCGGCCAGAGGAAAAAGGATGCGCTCCTCCTTATAAATCATGTCGCGGATAGTGGTGGTGACTTCACAGATGTTGGCCACCGCCCTTGACCCATTGCTTGCCTCCACTAACCTCTTGACATCTTTAAGCATCTTGCGAATATCATCATCGATGGACCACATGACTTGGGTGGGGCCGGTGATATCGTGTTTTTCGAGGGCAGGGAAGAGCTGGTTTTCCTTGCGCAGAAAGTGAAGATCGATTTTCTGCAGTTTGGAAATGAGATCCTCTAGTTCGACTCTTTTCTTGGTAAACGATGCTTCGTCAGGATCGGGGCCAAGCTCCTTTGTGATTGTGTCAAGCCTGTTTATAATTTCTTCACACGCCCGGTTTTCCAGCATGAAGGTATGTATGGGGTGACCTGCGGGCATCTCAGGAGGTTCCTTCTCCTCAAGCGTTTCTTTGAACACCTGCACGTGCACATCACACAGCCGCTTTATTTCACTCTCCGGCATCCCCTCTTCCATGAGCTTCTGCTCCATGGCAGAAATCTCGGATGCATCGATACCCTTTATGAGCTCCTGAAACCGAGCCTTAACATCCTTAACTTCTGCCCCCTCGTGAAGATCTTTTATTATATCCTTGAGAATCTCCTGGCGCACTGCAGGATCGGTGATGACTTCGGATTGCCCCTCTTTTGTTTTGCTCACCTTTTCGCCGGTGCGCCGCTCAATTTCGGAGGCGATCTTGTCGATGAGCAGATCGAGAGGGATGCCTCCCAGTGATGATGCCTGTCCCAGAGTGGCCACGCCGCCCACGGTTTTTCGGGCGATGGGGTTTTTAAGCAGTTTGAAGCGGGGGGAGAGAGAAGTGAGGAAATCCAGCATGAAATCATATTTGTCCAGCAGTTCGCCGATCTTTGTAGAGGGGGATATAAGCATGGTTTTATCCTTTAGTGGAAGTGGGTCCGGATGATTATAGCAAGTATGATACCCTGAAAAGTCTGTTCAGGGTAACGGTATCCTATTTCCATGGTAGTGTTGCCCATGTTTATCAATTTGCATCTATTTTCGATGCCTGTCAAGGTTTTATGGAACAAGGTGCTGACCATGGCTCGATCTTTTCAACCATCGAATCCCCGAGTACGAGTACCGCTTGGGCTATGTACGAGTACGACCCGGATAGCACAGCGGTCCTCTTCTCCTACTCGTACGCGTACTCGAACTCGTCTATCATGACGATCTGGTCTATCGAAGTATTTTTGCCAACCGCGGTGGCCCTATTCATATTATGATAAAGAAGGTGAACGTTTCAGGGGGGGGCAGTGAGCCTGTTGCAAAACGAAATTAAAACTCTGCACTGTATGGTGGGGATCTACTGCCGTGGGGTGCATTCCCAGCCGGTGGAGCTCTGCCGCGAATGCGCTTTGCTTCTTGAGTACGCCGAGGCCAGGACCAGAAAATGCCCGTTCGGGGAGGGCAAGCCGGTTTGCAGGAAATGCACAGTACATTGCTACAGTCCGGAGAAGAGGGATGCCATTAAGAGGGTAATGAGGTATTCCGGACCGAGAATGCTGTATCATAACCCAGTGCTGGCGATAAGACATCTGCTGCACATTTTTAAAAGCCCCCATAGTAGCCAGTATAATAAGTAGCAACCGCTTACCTCCCAGATATTTCGCTCACCAAGTCCACTGTAAACCTTGTTGACTACTGTCGGGAAATCTTACAGTCTTGCTGGTGTGATGGGGCATTTTTCTCATTACAGGCTAACTCTCAGTATGGTCTGATTATTGCATATTCTACCGCGGTGATTGATTTGTAAAATGTGATTATTTTTACGCTGAACGCTTCATACTTATACATAAAGGGGTTTTATCGTGAATAAAAAAGTCTTTGCTGGGCTTGCACTTTGTCTGGGAGTTGTGGCATCTCAGGCGGGTGTCATGGATGTAAGTTCAAATCCATGGGATTACAATGTGTTTGCCTTCGGTGATGTGAATGTTAAATGGTCTGATTCGGAGGGTAAAGTCGCAGGGCAGGGCAATGTTTACATCGAATCATATAATGTAGGGAGCAAGTCTGAATCGAGTTTATACAGTGTTGTTGGTGGTGGAGACGTAGTATTTAAATACGGTACAGTCCATAACGGGGGATTGTATTCCGGTGGAAAAGCGGATATTTATTCTGCGACTATTCACGGAACTGTTGCTGCCAGAGGTGATCTCAATGTGTATTGGGGGGGGACTTATGACGGTAATTTTATCGTAGGTGGAAATGACAATATCCCTGAATATTTAGAAGGAAAATTAGTCCATGCTGATCCGGGTTCTGTTCCGGTTGATTTTGCTGCAGCAAAAAGTGAAATGATTGCCCTCTCTTCTTACTATTCTTCACAATCAAATGCAAGCGTTGATAAAAACGGGTATGAGTACACGCTGGTTGGTACTAATGATGTTAATTATTTCACTTTGACGGCTGAGGAACTCTCAACTGTGAGTTCCTTAACAATTGATATTGCGGAAGGAGCTAAGGCAATCATCAATGTTTCAGGAACTTCTGCCAGTGTGGGGAATTTCCAATTTTTTGACTCCTATGGAAATGAATTCCTTGATGCACAATCTGTATTGTTTAACTTTTACGACGCAACTGACATTGTCTTTGGGAATGTCGGTATTAAGGGAAGTGTCTTAGCAGTGAATGCCCATGTTGATTTCAATCAGAGTGGTCAAAAAGGCGTTTATATTGATGGTAACATGATAGCTACATCGGTTTCAGGAAGTGGTGAGTTCCATTCAAAACTGTTCACCCCGCCTCCTCAGAACGTCCCCGAACCCGCCTCCCTGGCCTTTCTGGCCACCGGAACGCTGATTCTGGGTCTGTTCGCCCGTAAAAAAAGATCGTAAGATTTATTTACATATACTGGTACTGCAAGGGCACGTTTGTGCCCTTTTGGCTTTTGTCCACATAATAGTTAGAGATCGACTTTGAAATCATTATACCCCTGCACTTCATCTTCCTCTTATATATATTACTCTTTATTGACCCATGCTCACACTCGATTCACAGTTTACACTCTTTTCCGCAAGGTGCTCGTATGAAGTTTAAATCACTCAATACTTTCGGGTTACTCATTGCCTCCTGTGCGCTGCTTTCCGGCTGTGGCCCGCGGGGGTCTGCCGAGGAACTGTACCAGAAAGGTACTAAAGATCTTTCTTCAGGAGACCAGAAATCCGCCTACAGAAACTTTCAGGCGGCTGTAAAGAAAAATCCCGATGAGATAAAATATCTGTGGGCCGCTTCCAGCGCCGCTCCCAACAACAACATGGCTCAGGTGCACACGAAGTCCGCCTGGGACAAGGGGTTTAAAACTCCTGCCGTGATGATGAGGCTTGCCGCTTTGTCCTTTCATACCGACCAGAAGCAGAAACTCGATTACGCCCTTTCCCTTTACGAAGAGATGGCGGATTCCCTTAAGTCCGATGAGATGAAAGGCGACCTGTTCTACAATTTCGGTCAGCTGGATTCCGCCCTGAAATACTGGGATATAGTGGCCTATCAGAAGGAAACGCCTGAAATAATCAATAAGATCGCCCTTGCACTTGAAAAGCAGGGCCGCATAGAAAGCATGATTACTCATCTTGAAAAAAATCGTCTCAAGAAGCTGCTCAATTCTCAGGGCTACAGCATGCTTATGTCTCTTAGAGCTCTTCAGTACAGATACGGTGCGGTTGATACTCTTTACAATGAAGCCGATCAGTTCGGAATCAGCGATGATTTTCTTAAAGTGGAATACGCCGGCCTCCTTTTCGCCCAGGGCAAGTTCGCTCTATCGGGAGATGTCCTGGAGGGTGTCTATTCGGAAAATGAACCGAAGAGTGCTCATAAGATTCGGGCCCGGATGCTGAAAGGGTACGAGCTCTTCCTGTTGAGAGATTCCCTTGCGCTCTGGAATCTTCTGGAGACATCGGATACCACTCTCTTCAAGGCTGCTGAAAAGCGTTTCTACAGCTTTCTTTTTGATCGCATGAGGGATAAGAAGGATGGCATTGAGGTGCTTCGGGCAATAAGGCGGGAATCACCTCCGAGTGCCTGGATCGATCTGGCGCTGGGAAGAGAGTACGGTCACCAGAAGAGATTCGCTCAGGCGGATACATTTTACAGACTGGTTCCTCCCGCGATACGCTTTTCCCCCAATGTGCTGGAGGAGTTTGCGCTTGTACAGATGCGGCTTGGGCGGGATGACGACGCTCTCGCTCTATTGAGCAGGCTTCATACAAACCGCATTGTAACCCGCACCTCCCTTGAAATGTTCCGCGACCTTACGTTCAAGAATAAACTCATTGACAAGAGTAAGGCCGCTCAGAAACTTCTGGAATCCCGCTATAAAGATGACGTTAAAGTTCAGTGGAGTGGTGCAGTGATGGCACTTAAGACCGGGCAGGTCGATTCGGCGCTGGCCCAGTTTACCCGTCTTGCCAAAGCTTATCCCGATGAGGAGCGTTTTGAGGTGATGCGGCTCACGGTTTTACATCTGAAAGGGGAGTACGCGAAGGTCATCGAGCAATCTTCCGCGGGCAAACTCCCGGTGCAGATGGCAAAGCTTCTTCAGGCTCGTGCTTACCGCAAGCTTGGGCAGAATGATAATGCCCGCGCCGCCTACACTGAGGCGCTCAAGAGCGACAAGGAGAACATGGAGCTTTCCGTGGAGTATACCGATTTTCTTACTCAGATCGAAGACTACTCCACTGCAGCCGGGTTTTATTCCGGTATAATTGACAGATTCAAAGCCGGTTCAGCGCAGGACAGCGCAGCGCTCGCGGGGCTCCTTAACAACTACGCCTGGACAGCTGCCCTTTCTGAAGGCAGTGACAGCAAGCTTGTGCTCAAGGCGGTGGAGCAGGCAAACAGGCTTCTTCCTGAAAACAAAGATATTATGGACACCTACGCTGTCGTGCTTAATAAATATGGCAAGTACAAGGATTGCATAAAGCTGCTTTCCGAAAGCAGCGTGGTTGGGAAGAATCCCGATCTCAAGGTTCATCTTGGAAAAGCCTACGAGAAGATAAATGATATCAATATGGCAGTGCGGCTTTATCAGGAAGCAATCGCGCTTTCGGACAGCAGTAAGGTGAAGCTTTCTACCGACCGCGAGGAACTGAAAAGCCATATTCAGGCTATCATGCCCCAGGAATAGAAGAGAATTGCTGATTGATGATTGTTGACTGTAAGAATACGGAAACGGCCTCGCTCCGCTCAGGCTGAGCGTAGGTCTTCCGGAGTCGAAGCTTAATTCCCTGCGCAAGGGGTGTTGATTTTAGACTTTTGATTGGAAGAATACAAGTGTTTTCCAGTGAAACAGCCTCGTTCTCATTTACGTATTTTATATACAATATCCCTTCTGTTAACTTTGTGCCCTCCGTGAGAAAAATCCGGTTCCTTCCTCCTCTCTGGTCTGTTTTCACTCGTGATTGACAGACTCCGATGACTATCTTCGATGGTGCTTCAAAGCGGGAGAGAATGCCGGTGACCAGCAAGGCGTCTTCGCCGTTAACAAAAAGGTAGTGCATTGTCGAAAGAGAGGTCGGAGACGCGTACGAGTACGAGTACCGCTCGCGCTGAGTACGAAGTGATACGGGGCATTTTCCTGGTTTGCTGGCCCGCCACTTGCAGTTTTTCTCATCAGAGGCTTATGCTTGGATTCAATCCTGTTTATGCGCTTAGGTTTTACTTGGTTTCCGCTTTCATCGCACCATATCTTTACTATTATAAATTGTTCCGGGAATCGTAAACTTGGGGGGATGTAGGATAGTTTACCGGTTCTGCATTGTGGAGCCCGCGGAGGTGGTGCTTAAGCCTCAGGCAACCATCGTTCGACCGGCAGCAGTATCGTCACCTCTTGATACCCGGGCGTCAGGGGAGTTTTTCTCTCATAACAGAAGGGCGGTTTTCGGGCCGGCTGCCCTTTCGGTGCAGATAGTGGATATGATGGGGCGCACGGTATTCCGGGGTGTGGGCAGTGCGGGAAAGTTCATCGAGTGGAATTGCCGGAGTAAAACAGGAGAAAAGGTGGTACCCGGCGAATATCTGGCCAGAATACGGACTTTCGGGGGAATAATAGTGGTGCAGAAACTTTTAGCCAGGTAGCTTGTCAACCACATCGACGGATGTCGGATTACCTTACACTGCTTAAGGGGCACTATGCCCCTATTTCCTCGTTTTGGCCAAAATCACAAGTGGCATGCTAATTGCACATAACCCAGTCTTCACCATCGATGAATTCTACAGGAGCAATTTAAATTGAGAAAATTATTACTGGTTCTTCTGAGCTGTGCGGGGATGCTGAGCGCTACGCCCATCACTTTGAGCTTCACCAGCAGTTCTGATGGAAGCAGCGCCGTCGAGGTCGACCTTACAATAGATAATGTGACCAAAGACGGGCAGGACTACATCGCTATCAGGGCTGATGTTGTGGGTGGCTATTATGGCGATATCGTGGCCATGTACATTAACTTTGACGATCCTTATCCGACCGACCTCACCGCCAGCCGCTTTTCCGTTGAAAAGTATGACAACAACCTGGAGAAGCTTATTGTTCAGACCAACCCCACGGTGACTCTGAAAAACGATCAGGTGACTTCCATCAAGAGTGCCAGCTGGGCAAATATGAACGGTACCATATCCTTTGATGCCGGGGTGCTTATCGGTGACCAGGGCATCGGGAAGACCGATATTGATCCGGCTACAGTATTCATCAGAACCACTGGTCTGACAAACCCTCTCACCATGGACAACATTGTCAACGTTGGTCTTCGCCTGCAGAGTGTAGGTATCGAGGCTGATGTGCGGGAGGGCAGCTGCAAGCTGGTTTATACTCCCGACGAAAGTACTAATGTTCCCGAACCCGCCACACTTTCTCTTCTGGGTGCCGGGTTGCTGATAGTTGGTCTGCTACGGAGAAAACATAAGAGATTTTTTGACTGTTGAGACCTGATCTTTCTCTTGTGAACTTTGTGACCTCAGTGAGAGTATTCCGGTTTCCCCTCTCCTGCTAGTTCTTCGGTTTCAATTTTAGGAAAAGCGAAGCGTTTCTTTTCCCGTCTACCTTTCACCTGTCTTCCGAATTTCCGGACTCAGCCCACATTTCTCCTTCCCTATTTACAAACATCTCCCATAGATTGTAAATTGATAAGGTGATTGATGGGCTTCTCTGGATAAGGCTGGTATCCTGTGGCTTATTAACCCATAAAGGATTACACCACTTTTGATGAAAAATTCTACAATTCTTTTTTTCATTCTTATCCTAATACAGGCTGTCTGGGCGGGCCTCCCGAACCAGGTCACTTTCAAATATTCTGATTGGAGTGCAGAGAGCGACGGGTTGTCATGCCGGGCTGGTGTCTGTATACTTGAAAATAAAGAGATCCTGCTGCAGTTTCAGGTGAAAAATGTTTCACAAAAAGAGATTTCGACACCTATTTTTAGATTTGTTCACCTCTATGTTGCACCCTGCTATGGTAGTGGTTTCCACTCCTTTTTAGACTGGGTAGAAGATTCATTAAATAATAATCGTGATATATACCGGAAAATCCAACCGGGCAAAACACTCACCGGAACATTGGTTTTCGATCCTTTACGGCTAACCCAAGATACAGTATATGACATCTGTTTTTCAGCTCGATACAAAGAGGGGTATGAAAGTCGTAATAAAGGCATTCCGGCCTTAAGTGCCGGTTACATAACTCCCCAAGGAGTTAATTTTTACGACGCGAATTCGAAAGACGCAGAATCGGAAAAAATAGATCCTAATGATGCTTATTTTGACAATACAGATTCCGATAATACAGTTTCTAAAGCATCAGATTACAATGCCATAGATCCCGCAATTAAGGGAAAATCATGGTCCAGTACTCTGGAAACTCCAACTCTAAGTTTCAGATACAAAGGAAGGGCCCTTGAATGCTATTCTGATGATACCTTGCTTGGCGCGTATTTAGAACCAGGCTCATTTAATCATTTTGCTTCCCAAATTCTGGTGGATCGCGGAAACCGAGTTGTATCCCGGTTGATTCAGGATCTGAAGTCTCTGAAAGATAAGAAGTTTGATTCTTTGTGTAATGAAAGGGAAAAAGGATTTGCCAGTGATTTGCTTTTCGGCATAATGACTCCAGAGTATCCTGAGTGCAGAAAGCAGAAGTATATTATCAATATGTTAAATGAAATCGGGACTGATTCTGCAATCACCCTGCTGGCCGGAAATTATGACCATATCATCTGTTATGTAAAACCAGATGCTGACAGATTGCTTCTTACAAAATTAGATCTTATAATAGACCACATCTATGTTGACCTGCTTTCGAGTGGGGATGATTATGTAGTCAGGTGTACTGCTGAGAAATTAGTTCAGATGAAAAACAGCAGCGCAATTCCTTCTTTAAAGCAAATTACGCACAGTACCAAAAACTGGTCTATTTATCAAAACTGCCTATTTGCCATAAACAAACTTGAGGGTTCATTTCCGGATAGTGGTGTATCAATTTACAAACGGCTTATAAACCGTTGTGACAGTATTCTGCCTCGATCTGATGAAAAAGTCCTCATTAAGACTATCAAGCAACGACCTGATATTTTTCTTCCGATGTTAATATCTGATTATCTTAATGCAAGTAATGTGTATAGGAACAAGGGCAAAGGTAAACGGTGTTTTCCGGAAATCAGACGAAAAATTCTTGGTGTTTTTAAAAGCATGAATTCCGAACCGGACTTTTATATTGATTTTCTCATTACGTCCGATCATCCCGAATACAGGAAATTTGGATGCATGCTGGCTCTGGAGCTTGGGAGGAAAAGTAGTCATGCGCAGAGGGATGATTGGGAAAAGGCGGAAAGACATCTGCATTTCCTGAAAAAAGCTGAACTGGAATATGACAAATAGACAGAATCGGGGAGAATCGGAATAACCATGCATCAACTTAAGTTTCTTATTCTGGTAACTCTATTCTACCAAAGCCTTATGGCAACAGATCAGGTTTCAGATAACCTGAGTTACAGGTTCAAAAATTACCAGATTAGTGCAATCCAGTTACCCTGCACTACATATGAGAAGATATATTCCACCGCCTGCCATCGGGGTTATGTATCGAGCTGGAAGATAAAGAGCGGGGCAATCTATTTGGCAAGTGTTAAAGATTACCGCACAGGCAAAAGATTGAAGAATGTAGAAATGCAGCTGAAAGCAGGTCAACCCGCAGATTGGTATACTGGAAATGTCGTTATCCCAAAATATAGTAAAGATTTCAATTACAAGGGAGAAACATTCTACAAAAGCCTAATAATGAGAGTTGACCAAGGCAGAGTAGTTGAACAGATTTCTGCTTGTATTGGCGAAGAGGACAAGCACTTATTCATGCGAGGGCAGTGTTACTATGCAAAAGGTGAATTTCCGAAATCTTTAGCATGTTTCAACAGGATAGCCACATACTATCCGGACTACCTCCAAAGCGATTTTGTTTACTCGTATATTGCGAGTAATCTGAAGTGGCTAGGTCAAGATAGCCTGTCTAAACTGTACCTGGATTCAATAAGAATAAAATTTCCTCAGAGTGTGATTGGTTCAGAGCTAGTTCTAGCTGCTGAT
Source organism: Fibrobacterota bacterium (assembly GCA_023436205.1). Taxonomy (GTDB): domain Bacteria; phylum Fibrobacterota; class Chitinivibrionia; order Chitinivibrionales; family Chitinispirillaceae; genus JAEZKC01. The sequence continues at coordinate 194,113 of JAEZKC010000002.1, read as the reverse complement.
TTCATTTCCAGCAATGGAAAGTTGGATCGTTTTTACGGGAAGGATAAATCAATAGATGATGAATTTGACTTGCTTTCAATCGTAAGGAGCTTTCCAATAACTCAGCAAATCATTGCCCGTGATCTGGAGATATCAAAACCATACTGTCAGAAGATACTGCTGATTTTTCCTTGGATATACCCACTGGCCTCAAAATATCATGATATAAGTGTTCTTTTTGGAAATGCATTGTTTACACAAGCATGCCGTAATACCGATTTCGCGGTAACATTTTAAGATAAAAATACGGAATATCTATTCGAGAACATTCTTAAAGCTAATATGGAATGGGATCAGAAAGAATAATACAGCGATCTTGCGGAGCATTATGCATTGCTTGGAAATTGCGAACGCGCTGCATTCCATTATTATGAAATAGCCAAGCTGAATAAAGAAGAGTCGAACGAAAATGACAAGTGATGCTTTTAGATTTATTTTCCAAAGTATTGTTTAAACCGATCCACTCGTCTACCCAGTTTTGAATCATATTCCTAAAGAGAGTAAAATTGACCGTAAAAACATCCCTCTACATCCTCCTCCTCATCTGCTTGTCCTTTGGAAACTTCCGGACAATAAAACTTACCGGCGGAAACCTCTTATCCACCGACAGCTCTGGGGCTACTCTTAAAGAGGAATATGTGAAGATAGTGCTCCATAGAGATTCCTGCACTGTACATTGCACGTTCTATGTGGAAACTGAAAAGGACCAAATCCTTACTCTTGCATTCCCTGACAGGCTGGAGGATTTCGAATTGTTATCTATGAAGAATGCTCGAGGCGTCAAGGACTTTAAAGTCAATGTCAACGGTAAGCCTGTAAAGCATGGGCAATGGGGGGATTCTTCTACTTCATTCGGGAGATTCTACAACAATAACTGGTTCAGATTCGAAGCCCCTATACTGAAAGGTCAATTAAATGTAATCGAATGCCGCTATAAGGATGAGTGGCACGAAAGTTACAGCTATCTCATTGGAACCGGGATAACATGGCCGGGCGGAATAGGGCGGGGAAGAGTAGTTTTTGATCATTCAAGAATCTGTTCACGGCTTTTCGTCTGTTCTCCTGAGTATTTCAGACAACATCAAGACAGGGCTGTTCCACAAAAAATAACGCCTGAAATGCACGATGACAGCCTAGTATACAGCTTTTCAGATTATAAGCCTGATTCTTCGGAAGTGGTTTCCATAAAAGTATTTCCATTTTGGACAGACAGCACCGAATTTCTTTCTGAGGACCCGCTTTACAATATCCCGTTTTATAGCTGGGAATACAATTGGGAGAACCGTTTTCTATTTGAATTTTTACCGGATACTGTCAATTTTGCACACAACTTGGACTATGGTGCACTTAGAGCAGATATTGTCAGGCACAAAGGTAAAGGTAAACGACTTTCGGCTGGAGAAAAAACTGCCTTGAGAATCCTTTCAGGTAACGTGGATTCACTCCGCAGCAGAATTATCAGCGGTTTGAAACTAACCGGAAATGCGACACTTACAGATGTAAATTGCACCGGGGATTGTGAAAGTAGAGAACTGGAGAGGGTCCTCGAGCAGAAAATAGGGTCGCTCAATCAAGCGATGAACCGCATTCTGCCAGTGTATATGGAAGGGGTCGAGGGAGAGTTGTCCGTAAGCGTGCAAACCGTCAGCCTCGGAAAGGTTAAAGAATACGATTATAAAAGCAGCATGCCCTCAAAACAGGGTGCAAAAACGATTTTGGATGTTCTGGGGATCACACAATCGACACTGCTGAATAGATTTCAGAGTCATCAAAGCTTTGAATTTACCCTGCGGATCGATGTTGAATAGGCTTAGAAATCGAATTTTCCCTTTGCTTGGCGCGAATAAACATGCAATATTAAACTGTATTATCCGAGGTCACCCGATGAATAAAAAGATACTCTCCCTTTCCCTTTCCCTTCTCCTTCTCCTGCTATCCGCCTGTCAATCCAAAAAGGATCGCACTCCGGACGATACTCAGAAAACAGTCGCCACTGAGGATCTGCCTAAGGAAATAGCAATCCCGGCAGAACCGATCACGCCCCCGGCGGATACCGGTGGCACTACACAGAGTTCGCCTGATTCGATGTGTGATATGCAAACAGTACGATCGATGAACATGATTTCCTCCGATTCCTTTCCCAGGCTGCTGCCCTCAATCCGGGAACTCACTTTCTGCACCGGGCTTGACGTGTCGAGATCAAACATCACAGAACTGCCACCCGAAATAGGCGAGTTGATTCAACTGAAAAGCCTGGACCTTTCCGTAAATAAGCTGAAAACTATTCCCGCCGAGATCGGAAAGCTCACACAGCTCACCTATCTGGATCTTCGTGTCAACAGGATTACCACACTGCCGCCCCAAATAGCAGCCATTACGAGTTTGGAGCAGCTTGATGTGTCCGACAACAATCTGGAGGAGGACAATCTCGATCCGGAGGTAATAAAATGGCTGGACAGGTTTGATCCTGACTGGCGCTGTTCGCAAAAAGGCATGGTAGATACCTACTGGGACCACATTGAAAATGGAGAAACTGCTCTCATAGGTACCGATACCCTCCCTCTCTACTACGAAGAGAACATGGGACCTCCTTCGGGGCTTTACTTCTCACTTTCCGCGGAGGGTGCATCCTGTAAACTGGACACGGTACGGGTTACAGAACATATCGAAAAGATAGTCGTAAGGTGCCCTCCCGAGCAGAATATCAGAATACTGGATATAGAAAATGCCAAGCCAAATTTTCTTATTCTTCTCCGCGGCATCCCGGGCTTAAAAGTCGGCCCTGTCAAGACCTGGTATCTGAACAAAAGCTGGGTTGAGGGGACACTCGATGACTGGGGGCAATTCAATGATCAGGAAAACCAGAACTGGCGCATCAGGGAGAAAAAGCTTACGCTTGATGGTGTAGGTAAATGTACTCTTTTCGGTGAATTTCTTGAAAGCTGTGAGGAGCGGTTCCAGTGGCGTGTTCGTTTCGGCGATACACAGTGGCGCAATCTGCCGATACTTCCTGCATATACAGGCATTCCGAAAGCCGAGGACTGTCTTCTGTGGATAGGGGATATTGACGGAGATTCTCTTCCTGATATGATTCTCAATCCCACGGTTGATGATTACCAGATTCAGTTTCTTGAACTGTTTCTGTCAACTCAGTACCGCTCAGGTCGGATGTGGAAACCGACGGCAAAGTTTTACTATATATATCCGGGGACAAGTGAGAGTAGCGGGTGTTAGTGTTTGGGAAGGTATGCTTCGGTTCCCGAAGATCTGCATATCATGCAAGCTGGTTCTATCTAGCCCGTAAGCTGGTCAATTATTGTCAGAACCGATGTAATCTTTTTCATTAATCCGCTTCAGGTTCTCCATAAAATTCTATTATAAGAACACTATGAGCGCTGATGAAATAGTCAAAAGATTGCTGCCCGCCATGTGCTCGCGAAATGTCAGACTTTTTGCTCTAATGTAGCTCCATATCCTGCAATAACAAGGGGATTGCATGGCGACCGAATATCGGATATTCACCGAAGATGATTTCGAGGAACTGAGGCAGATGGTGACTGCCCTGTACGAGGAGGATTCCTACGGTGAGCCCATGAGTGAGGAAAAGGTCCGCAGGACTGTATCAGAGTTCAGGCATCACCCTGACAAGGGGCAGATCATGCTTTTCTGCGAAGACAAGCAAGTCGTGGGATATGCTATTCTTATCTTTTTCTGGAGTAACGAGCATGGGGGAGACACTGTTTTCATAGATGAGATCTACATAAGGCCTCAGTGGCGCAACCGGGGGATCAGCTCCAATTTTATTTTGTATCTATCAAGTAGTCCATATAAGGCGATTCAGGTAGAGGTTACTCCTTCCAACGAGAAGTCGTTGGCTTTTTTTCTGCGGCAGGGGTTTAGGGCTGATGATAACCGGTATCTCTGGAAGGTGCTGTGATCCGGAGAGCGAGGGCTCAGGAGTGGTGTCGCCATTTTTAGAGGACAGCACGACTTCACGACTTCACGATTAGGAATCGGAACCTGAATCTTTACGATGCTGTGAACGGAACGGGTAACCGTGAAGTCGTGCAGTCTCTTATCGATTACCCTTCGACTTCGAAGACTACGCTCAGGGTGAGCGGAACGTGGTAATCATCAACTAAAAACCAACTCCTTTCTGAGTCCGGCAGATTACGCTCTGTATAAACAGAACTACTCACAATCGTGAAGTCGTGCAGTCAAGCAGTCGTGCAGTCTCTTATCGATTACCCTTCGACTCCGAAGACTACGCTCAGGGTGAGCGGAACGTGGCAATCGTGAAGTCGTGCAGTCAAGCAATCGTGCTTTCTCTTCTAAACACTGGAATACAAATTGCACCCTTAGTTCCTATTCACCCAAAGTAAATATTAACCTTGTCCCGGCTATCAACATTCTCCAGCCGGTTTCCAAGGAGGCTCAAAATGGCTTTCACCGATTTTGCCGATATCTATACTGCTCTTCACGATGCGGGTATCAACCGGGTGGTCAAGCTGCTCATGCTCCAGCGTCCCTCCCTTTTCAACTACGGAACTGCAAGTGTCCGCAACAACCCCGAACTTCTCTGTGCCCCGATTCATGCCCATCCGACGGTATCCAGACTCATTACCCTATTAGATCCTCTTCCTATAGTCGGAAGCAGCTATCTGGGGGTCGACTATTGTGTCCAGATTACAGATCTAAAATTCGATTTTTATCCACCGTCAGGCTTTTCACTGCCGGCAGACATAGGCCCACTGGCAAATCAGCAGTTTGCTCTGAAAATTACCGCCTGTGTCGGACTGAGCTGTGCTGCAAGGAGATTTATCGATACTAAAATTCCCTTGCGGCCTCAGGCGAAGTACGGTCTGCTGAGGAGCAGCCGCAAAAACAGAATGCAGCCCACTTATCCCGATTTTCCCTCCATTCAGCAACAGCGCGAGAGGCTTCGAGATGCCAATTTTCAATTGGGCGATCGTCACATTTTTACTCCTCCTGAGATTCAGGTTATCCCTCCCGAAAGAATGGAATGCTTCTGTTTGAACATATACGCCACAGGTGGAATTTCCATTATCGGCACTGTTCCGAATCAGTCACTGGTTCTCAATCTGGAAAAGATTGAAATAGAAGACATAACGCCCGGGGGGTTGGAAAATGCACTGGAGTGTTATTTTCAGACCGCGCTTGAAAGAGCTGTTCTGCCTCCGCTTTTGTCCGGGGTGTCTGAGCTGCTTTTCAGCCCGGTGAGCCTTGGGCCTTCAGGGGAGCTGCTGTTTTCTGCTTCGACATCAGCACCGAATAATCCTGCCATTGAAGAGAATCAGTTGAAAGTACATGTCAATCTCGACAGTTTCAGCTTTACGCTTCCCGAACCCGGCGATGATTCCGAGCCCTGGCCGGAGCCGGATTTCCGCTATCAAAGAACCCGTAGCCGCACCGATGCATTTGACTTGACCACTGCAGTCAATGAGAAGACATTGCGGGAAGTGTTCCAGGTGGTGGGGAACCAGTTTACATGGAGCGACTATGGCACCGGAAGCTTCGGGCCTTTTTCCGCATCCTACGGTATTGCCGTATCGGTGCACGATTCCGATCTTGAGCTGCGAAGCGATCATCAGCTTGTAGTTGGCTTCAGGCTGGATGTAGATACCCTGTATGTCAATTTCGGCATCAACATTCCCGAGATCTCCATTCCCGGATTCTGCCTCGTTCCTCCCGGGTTTCCCAAGCGCTGGTGTGCGGTCTGGATTCCGGGGACAACGCTTTTTGAGGCCAACCCCGATCTGGTTCTTCCTTTAGACATAAGCGGCATTTTGGAGCTCTTCGTGACGTTCACCGGTATTCCTGTGGTCTATTATGGTGAGGGGGCGCCCAACCGCTGGATGCTCTTTATCGATCCCGATCCCGATTTGACAAATTTCAATGTGGAGGGAATTGCCGATATCCCCGGGACTCTTCTTGAGAACATAATCGATGCGGCGATAGAGTCGCTGGGGCTTCCGGGGTGGGCTGAGGATGTCATTGAGACGATTCTGGGACCATTAGTTGACGTGATCAATGGCATTCTGGGGATTACCGGTGATGTTGCCTTGTGGATCCTGAATTTTATCGGGAACACACTGAGGTTATGGAATCTTTTGAAAGCTGCACTTCTCGAGTATCTGGGCAGCACTACACCTTTATTCCAGTTTCCAGATCCGCTGCCGGTAATTCCGGCTCAGCCGCCTGAGATTGAGGTGAAAGTGCCAGTCACTTTTCTGGGAGTGAGAGTCAACGATACCGAACTGATCTTACAGGCAGACATAGGAGAAAATATATGAAGAATCTCATTAACAGATATGTATTTGACCAGACCACCTACGACAGCGCCGCACTGATTTCAAAGAGCACCATTGTGCATGAGGTAAAGGAGGCTGGTGATTACCGGGGGCTTGTAAGCAGAAACGAGGAATTCATTGGCGAATTTGCCCTTTCGGTGAGCGAGCGTTCGCAGGACAAGCAGGTCAGTGTCGATCTATATTCTATTGAGGTCAACGGAGGGTATGCTGAGAAAAGTTACCTGGTTACTCCTCGGGGAGTTTGCGTCTTTTTTGTTTCAGGTGGTGCGGGAGGGTACAGGGTGGACCTTGTCAAAATTGGTGAAGATAGAGAAGAGAAGGTGTTCGATTCCCGGGAGCTGACAGATGGTGATCTTTTCGTGGTTACTCTTATTCGTCCTGGCATCTATTCTGCTGTCAATCAGAAGAACCATTCGCATCTGGAGATTGCAGTTCCATATCCCAGGCGGGTTACCAAGAGGCAGGAATTCAAGCCGGTAATGGTCGATTGCTCTGCGGAAGGAATAGATCCACAAAAAGTTGAGGTGCAGGCGGGTGGTGGACTCATATTCCAAATCAGGAGTGAATCTAAGATTACAGTGGAGTTGGAAAAGCCATTTGACAGGCCGGAGGTGATAAGGGAACCTGCTGATGTGCCGCGCAGTCTTGAGCGCAGGGTTCTGGCGGTTATAAATTCTACAGTAGATTCTGATTTCCTGGCCAGGTTCCTTGATACCGGAAAGGGCAGTGATTTGAACAGTCGACTTGCCCAAAGAATTGTTACCGAAAAGAAAAGAACCGGTAGAATCAGCGGGCTTGGGCAGGTGTTCGGACTTGAAAAGCTAGGTCCCGAGGAGTTTAATGCTGTTATCGAAAGTCTCGACCGAGCGTATGGCAAGTTGACAAGCTTCGACTTGTTTAAAAAGAGGTAACCGCCGTTTGGATGATATGCAGGAATCAGAGCCCCGACCGTAAGGAAGGGGTTTCTCTTTTTTATGTTAACGGCGAAGACGCCTCACAGGTCACCGGCATAATATCTCGCGCTGGAATTATTGTGTGAATAGTCATCTGAGTATGTCAATCACGAGTAGAAGGTGCCAGAGCATCGTGGAAGCAATTCTGTATGCACTATACAGCTACGATGGATGATCCTATCAGAGCCCCAACCGTAAGAAAGGGGATTGTTTTTGTTAATGGTGAAGACGCCTCATTGGTCACCCAATGTATACTTTCTTTCCACCCGGAATATCATTGAAAATAGTCACTGGAGGCTAGCGCAGTTTTTCAAATTCCTCGCAGTTTTTAATCGTAAGGGATGTTATAACGCCCAGTTCTGTTAAAGAGAGCTTTACTCTCTTGATTTTATGGTAGTCGTGTGCAAAAAACTCCCCTCTCGTTTCCGTTGAGGTACTCATTAGCCCTCCACCCTTTACACCGATCTACCATGATTGTAAATTGTTATACCAGACAGGTTTACGCAAACTCAACCGGGAACTGGCATGAAACAACATATAATAGCTGTTGTGGTAGTATTGGGTATCCAGATAGGTGCTTTCGCAAATGGGTATCCCTGGGATAAAATACAAAAGGTAAAAATTACTGTTAACTACCAATTCCAGGGGCTTTCACTTCATAAAAAGAATGTGTGCAGATGTAATTGCTCTGGAGCGGAAGATAGTACAACTTGTACTATAAACGTTTTCAAGGTGGATTCCTGGGATTATGATACCTGTTTCTGGAAAACACTATTAACTCAAAGCAGCCCCCGATTCACTGAAAATGGGTTATTCGGTGGTCTAATGTGCGGCGAACCGGAATTATCCATTATAATAGATGTTATAACCGCCACCGGTGATACTTTACACTCAATGCTTGAAAAAGTAGATCCAAGAATCATCTCTTTTTCGGCCTCCAATGGAAGATGGGATTTCCAATTGGATTCTAATCAGACTGATAGGTTATCAGCTAAACTAAAATTTATGATGAAGTGTGGAATTGATAAACTCAGTAAAATGTTACAGCAAAACACCTCATGCCCATAGCATTTGTGATTATCGGTAAAGGATTGCTCTTCACATTCCTTTCCGCAAAATATATACTCAATTAAAAGCTTCATCTTGCACTAATCATCAAAATCAGGAGTTTTCAGCTATGCGGGTAATGTGCGCTTTCACCCTTCTGTTTTGTTTTCTGTTCTCCAGCGTTATGGCACAGACCGATAAGAAAATTTTAATTACCAAAACCACGGAATATCAAAATTCGCCACCGATGTTTCGGTCTAACGGAATGATGACAGGGGGTGGAGGATCTAAAACCACTTATGTGTTTTTCCTGGATGGTGAAAAAGGGAGATACGAAGTGTCGTATTTGGGGGAAAATCTGAGGTCTATTCTCGATCCCAAATCAGGCGCTATAGGTCAGATGAGAATCTATTCAGGCAAGCGTGCCGGAGAGCTCCTGGGCGCGGTTGGATTTATGGCTTTCGCAATTTTGTCTTTCACTTCCGGTATGGAGGAAACTGGGGAAACATCCACAAGTGTAAATGAATATGGGTATACAGAAACTACAAATGTTAAACGGGTCACCAGTTTGGGTTACACCTATTTGGGGTTATCAGGTGTCAGTGCCATAGGTGGACTTTACTGCTTTTTTTCGAAGGGGAATAATCTGAAGAAAGCAGTTAGATTGCATAATGAATATATCGAGAGTGGAAGAAAGACTTCGCTTTTACTTGATTTCGAGTTTTGAGAATTTCAAATCTTCACTTGTTTTGAAGATGGCTTTCCATCGGACTAGAGGGGAAGAGATGATTTGGTACATACTGTGGAGAATTATTCTCTGGGCAGAAGTCGGCGCTACTGTGGGGATTGGGGTGGGTTTGTATTTCATATCAACCAGAAGTGGCTCAGATTTTACCTGGTGGCTCTATAACGTTATCTCTCTAGTACTGCTCATTGTTATTGAAAAAGCTGTCAAGAAAAGATCTGACAAGGGGTATTCAGGGGATGCATGTGCGCTCCGAATCAAAAAGAATCCGGATTGATAAAATTCTGTGGGATGTGTGCAAACTGATGACATCGAAACCTCTTTGGAGAAAAGATGGTTTTGAGGACAATCATCCCAATGGTATCCATCGGATTAGGGTGATTTCTACAAGATAACACAGTGCAAGGGGCGGTTTTGGGCATGAAAATACCTTTCCCAATAAAAGAGACCATCGAATCACGTCGCTCTGCACGTAGTTACAAAATGTTGAAAGTTGATGCAGATGTGATGATTTCTCTAAAGGAGTTTTCACAATCTATTGATGCTCCGTTTGAGCACACTGTCCAGGTACGGTTTTTTAATTCCGAGCCGACAAAGACGCTCTATATGACAATGAAGTCTCCGCCGGATAATGCTGCCTTTGTTACGGAAACAGATCTGGTGTCCATATCAAAAGCTGGATTTATTGGCGAGTTGCTGATGCTGTTCGCTCAGAGTAAAGGGCTTTCTACATGCTGGTACGGACATTACAAGCTGTCCGAACTGGAACGACTGATGCCTCATTTGCAAACTGCCGAACAGCTCAAAGAATCAAACATGGGATATGGCTATTCCAAAGGAATTACTGTTGGCAGAAGAGCAATCTGCGTTACCCCGCTTGGCTATTATGAAGAAACCGGATTGCGACTGCTTGATAGAATTACAAAAACGTTTTCAAGCTTCAAGCGCAAAGAGATTAAAGAGCTTCTTGAGAACCCTGAGGATTATGATAAACTTACAGCTGATGTTCTTTATGCACTTGATCTGGCAAGAAAGGCGCCATCCGCGGCTAATTCTCAAATGTGGAGATTTTCATTCGATGATGAATATAAATCGATTTCAGTATCTATGCCGGTAGGATACCGGCATTTCAAGTGGGAACATCCTAATGTTGATATAGGTATTTGCGCATGTCATGTATGGCTCGGCTTACTCGATAGGGGCTATGATCCAGCGGTTTGTGTTTCTGAATGCTCTGAAAGAGCGGTTTGGAAAATTTCATTTTAGCTTTCAGGGCGGTGGTCGAGGTCGTCTGCTCCCTGCAGTATAGGTATCTTTTTCCAGCTCTCAAGGCTTAATGGTAAAGATAGTTTCACTAACCCTTTCCAGTAGCTTTCCTCAAAATCATAGAGTATCTTTCTACCTACCCCCGGCAAAAACCACGTGAGTCGCTATGGAAACAGATAATCCAAACAATAACTTGATTGCCCGGTTGAATGAATTCAAGAGTATGCTCTCCAGTCTGGCAATAGAAGAGAGCGATGTCAATTACCGGGTTCTGGATTACCATCTCCCTTTCCTTGAGCGCCTCGATGCCATCGATAACAGCTCCGCTGTGCTCTTCGATTATTTTACCCGCAAGTACCGTTTCATAACTGCTAAATTCAAATATCTGATAGGTTATGATCGAGACAGCGCCCTCGAAGAGGGCCCGGGGTATTTCCTCAAGAACATGCACCCGGAGGACCTTCCGCGAGTGATTGATACTGTCGGCCAGACCCATCGTTTTCTGCTTAGCCTTCCATCTCAGGAACGTAAAGATTTCAAGTTGAGCTTCACCTTCAGGATCCGAAATGCCACAGGGGCTTACGTACGGCTGATGCAGCAGATAATCCTGCTGGAACTTGATACAAAGGGTAATCCATGGCTTGCACTGATTGTTAACGATTTGCTAGTCAATTCACAAAACGAAGACCCGTTCCGCCGATTGTTGATGAATGTAAAGGATTCCCGGTATTACCTTTTTACACCTGAAGAAGAGGGCGGGCAGAGGGGGCTCAGTACCCGGGAAATTGAAGTTCTCGGTCTCATGGGGCGGGGGCTTCCAAGCAAGCAGATTGCCGATCAGCTCCATATCAGCATTAATACTGTTAATAATCACCGCGCCAGTATTCTTCGAAAGCTGCAGGCCGGCAATACGGCGGAAGCGGTTCAGTATGCGGCACGCTTAGGTATTGTCAACTAATCTCGCCTCAAGAATAGTAAGAAATCACTATATCGAAATCTCCCTCTTTGTGCGATATTTGAAAGCAGAAACATTTCAGCACAAACACTCACAAGGAGGATTTCATGGAAGACACAAACAGGGCATTGCTTCAGCTTTGCTATGCCGGAGCGCTGGTGGATGCGGCGAACAATTACGCTCTTTTGGGAGGGACTCAGAAAATCGAGGAGAAGAAAGCATTGGAGCAGAGGGCGGTTGCTTCTCAACAGTTGAGCCGCTTTGGAGCAAAAACACCGGCAGAGGTGCTCAGGAGAATGATGGAGGTGTTCGGCTGTACAAGCTGGGAAATAGAGGAAGAGGAAAAATCCACCAGCGCGGTGACAACGTCCTGTCTTATGTGTGCGATTGCCAAGAAGACCGGTGGAGCCTCTCCGTGTACACTCTTTTGTATTAACCCAATGAAAGCTTATGGTAAAGCTCTGGAGCCCTCCTACGATTTGGCCGTGGAGGAGACTCTGTGGGAGGGGAAGGAGTGCAGATTCGTTTTTGAAAGGGGTTAACAGGAGAAAAAATTTGGAAGAGGAATTACGAATCCTGATGATCGAAATTAGGAAGGCAGGGTGATGCTGCGGATCACCCTGCTCGTGATCGATGAACTCCGATGCCTATCTTAGATGCAACTGCAGAGCGAGGGATGAACCTGGTGACCTGAAAGGCGTCTTCGCCGCTAACAAAAAAGCATGGGGTAAGGAGATCTTAATCACAATTCGTATTTCACTCCCAGCATAAAGGACACATTCAAATTCTGCAGAGTCAAATCACCACTGTCCTTTGCTGCATTTGTCAGGCCATAATAATACTGAGCGTAAACTTGAGGGGTAACTTTACCGAAGCTCATTTCAGCTCCCAGGCAGAAATCCAGTCCCATATCGAAGCTGTTGAATTTATTCGCAAGTTCCAATGAAACTCCGCTAAAGGATTTTGTTTCGGTTGTAAGGAGGATACCCAACTCCGGTCCTACCTGCAGGAAAGGGCGGAAGGCCCACATCGATGGCTGTACTTTGAAATGTATGGGGAATGTCAGGTAATCGTTTTCAAAGGTGATGTTTGCATAGTCATAAGTCATGGGGTTTCTGGGCTTAACAACATAGCCTCTGTTGCTGAAACCGATTCCGGGGACAATTGAAAACCAGTCCTGCACCGGTATTTCCATGAATGCATTGGCATAGATACCGACCCTGTCGCCGGTAAGGAGCCCCATTTTGAAGAACGGATCATCCTCACCCTCTGCCTGGTCCTCCACATTGGCCAGCCCCGGCCCCAGGCGCACACCGACCGAGAGATTGGCATGAGCAAAACTGGAATACAGAAGAACTGCAACAGCTATTATCACCATGCGTTTGATAAGCATTACCTCCACCTTTCGGATAACAACGAAATGTCAGTTTATAGAATTCGGGATCCAGCCCTAAGTATATACAATATGCAGAAGCAAATTACCAAATGGCCTGAAACCAAGGTAACCGGGTTCGATTTCTGCATGCTTGAAATACTAATTACTGAAAAATGAATACTATCTGAATTATATTTCCCTATTATCTCTTCCTAAGGGTACTTTATGCATTTAATACAAAAATATGCACTTTTTTTGCTGCTGATCGGTCTTGCTTCCGCCCAGGACTGCCAGCTGACCATTGCCCGGCTCAAGTATGGCGGGGGAGGAGACTGGTACAGCGGGCCCTCAATGCTGCCCAATCTTACATCAGCGGCCAAGTCCCGAACTAAACTTCCGGTGTGCGATTCCTCAGCGGTAGTGGAAATCACCGATCAGCGCCTCTTTCATTACCCCTTTCTGTTCATGACCGGCCACGGAGAGTTTCGCCTTACAACTCAGGAAAAAACCAGGCTGCGCAAGTACCTTATTGGCGGTGGATTTCTGTGGGCTGATGACAACTATGGCCTCAGCCCCTCCTTTCGCAGAGAAATGGCTGCCCTGTTTCCCGAAAATCCCCTGGTGGAACTCCCTTCCAGCCACCCCATCTTCAAATCCCATTACCAGCTCAGCGGGCTTCCCAAAATTCATGAGCACGACGGTGAGCCGGCAAGAGCTTTCGGTATATTCTTTGAGAATAGATTAGTGGTGCTTTTTACCTACAGTGCAGATATTGGCAACGGTATGGAAGATCTTCATGTGCACAATGATGGTGAGGAGCGCCACGAGCTGGCGCTTCGGATGGGCATAAATGTACTTTCCTGGTTTTTCAGCCCATGAAAGATTCTCTTCGGATTTTGAAAGGGTTCGCAAACCGCTGCAGAACCCGGCTGGCCATTGAGAAAACCCTTGTTGCCCTGATGCGGCTTTTTTCAGGTTTCTTTTGCATTTCTCTTGTTTTAAACCTTCTTTTTTCTGTATTCCCTCTGACCTTTCTGCCGCTTCTGTGGGTGAGTGCCGCCGTGCTGCTTTTTCTTTTTAGTCTGGGGGTTATACTATTCCATATTATAAGGCGCGAAACCCCGGTGCATGCTGCCCGCATTGTGGAAAAGGCCAGCCTGCTTGAGCACCCTTCGCTTTCTCTGGCTCTTGAACTGGCGACTCAGGAAGATAGTGGCTCCCGGTCATTAAAAGAGCAGCTTTATCAGCGAGCCGCCTCTGAAATCACCTCCTATAAGAAAAAAGGCTACATCCCTTATAATAAGAGAATGCTTTCAGCTCTTCTGGTGCTTTTGATCTTAAACATTGCTGCAGTGAGTTTTCTTCCAAACAGACTTCTCAGCTACTGGATGCTTCCGTTTGCGTTTGCCTCCCGCCAGCAGCTAAAGGTTGAACCGGGGAGCATTACCGTTCCTTTCAACAGCAGTGTAACTTTGCGCCTTACCGGATCGGCGCGTTTCTATCCTTCCGCCAATCTTGACCTGTTTTCCTCCAATGGTGATTCCCGCAGCAGGCATTTCCTGCTACCTGATTCAAGCGGGGTGTTTTCTTTGCGGTTCGACAGTGTGAAAACGAGTATTCTCTACCAGTTCTCGCTTGCTGCCTCCATGCCGGTGGAAACGATCACTGTGGCCCGCCCGCCTGTTTTGCAATCGTTGAAAGTATCTCTTACACCCCCTGCGTATACCCGCCAGATGCCTACTTCGCTCACTGAGGGGGAGGGGAACATGACCGTATATGCGGGCACCAGGGTTAAATTGTCCATAGAATCGAGTGTGCTTGAGGATGCCAAGCTGCTTTTTGGGAAAGATACTCTGGATCTGAAAGTGAGCGGCAAGAAAGCTGACGGGGAATTCAATGTAAAAGTTTCCGGACGGTACACGTTCAGGTTTACAGATACTCTCGGGCAGGTTAGCGATTCACTTCCTTCTTATATGGTATCCGTTATTCCCGATGATAAGCCCTCTGCGAGAATTCTGCGCCCGGGGGAAAACAAGAGCTTGACAGTGGGGCAGGTGGAGACATTGTGGGTTGAAGGTATTGATGATCTTGGTGTAAAGGAAATGAGCCTTCAATGGCGTAAAAGTGGTTTGGACGATGATATCCAGAAGTGGAATCTGTCAGATCGTGCAAATCCGCCGCTTATTCGTAAACAGCTTGTCTGGGATCTCAAGGATCTCTCTCTCTATCCCGGTGATACGGTCTATTATTGGTTAAGGGTACGGGATAACAATCCCTATCGGGTGCAAACAGCTTACAGCGATACATTCTGGTTCAGACTTCCCAGTTTCGAGGAGATTCATAAGGAGATCGCTAAAAAGGAGCAGTATACTGAAGAGAAGCTGGGGCAGGTGAGGGAGAACCAGGATAAGATCAGCACTGCGGTTGAAAAGCTGATCAAGTCGGCGGTGGGATCGCAGGAGTTATCCTGGGATCAGAAGCGAATAATGGAGGATATCGAGCAGCAGATCAAGGCACAGGCTGATTCGCTGCAGAATGCTCTGGAGTCTCTCGAAAAGAGCATGGATGCCATAAAGCAGGATGGCAGGCTGAATGATGAGCTCATGGAAAAGATGGAACAGATAAGAAAGACCATGGAGGAGCTCGCAAAGGAATTCAACCAGGATCTTATGTTCCAGGGAAAAGATCAGCGGCAGCTGTCTCTGCAGGATATGAAGAAAGCCGCCGGCAAGCTTCAGGAGATGCTTCCCCAGTTAAGCGAACGGCTCGATCAGACACTGCAGTTTCTGGAGATGCTCAAGAAGGAGAAAGCCATTGCAGATCTCGCTCTGAGGGCTGAGAATCTTTCTGCGGAGCAGTCGGAACTGGCTTCTCAGGATAGCTCATCGGTAAACAAGCGCCAGGAGGATCTTCTCGACAGAATAGATCAGCTTGAAAAGGATGTGGAGGATCAATTCAATAAAGATAACTCTGTTTCCTCAGATAAAGTAGGCGATCTTTCACAGCAGATGAGATCCGGGATGCGTAAAGGTAAAAATCCCGATTCAAAAAGTATGAATGCCATGAGCCGTGAGTTGATGAAGATGAGCGAGGAGCTTAAAAGCAGATTGAGTTCCACCATGATGGCCAAGATGGAGGAGGACAGGAAGCTGCTGCTTTCAATGGCTCATGATGCTCTTTCTCTTGAGGAGTGGCAGAAGCTTTTGCGGAATTTGGGTAAGGGAAATGATCTGGAGGCAGCAAAGGGGCAGCAGGCTCTTAGAGATGGTCTGTTAAGGAGTATGGAACGCTCCGATTCTCTCTCCATGGTACCTCCGGAGGCAATGGGAGAGATTGTGCAATCATACAGGAATGCTTTGGAGAAATCTGATGGAGTGATCTCCTCTTTGTCTAATACTGACGGTGGTTTTCAGATGGACCAGAGTGCATCGGCTCTGCGTTCACTTGCAAATACTCTGCTTTCCATCTCCTCACAAGGTGATTCTCAGGATGGAAGCCAGGGAGGCTGGGGCATGATGTCCGGTCTTAGGCGGCTTTCCGGAAGGCAGGCGGCGCTTAATTCCATGATGGGGGATATGTTGCAGTCTCTTATGGGTAAACAGGGGCAGCAGAGTGGCGGAAGTCAACCCGGGGGAAAGGAGCCCGGAGGGCAGCAGCCTGGAGGGAAGGCTGGTTCGGGCGGGCAAGGTGGAGATGAAGCCAGGCGGGAAGCCCAGCAGGCGCAGAAGGCCATCGCAGATGAACTGAAGCGTTTGGCTGAAAATTACGGTAAAGAGGCTGGCGAAAACGTCGAGAACAGAGTTAAGGAGCTAGAGAAGGAGGCGCGAAGGCTTGCTGCGCTTCTGGAAAATCCTCCCGGAGATATTGTCGATCAGCAGGATCGTTTTCTTTCGAGAATGCTTCAGTCAACGCTTTCTCTTAACAGAAAAGACGAGGGTAAGGAGGAGCGCAAGGGTACTCGTTCCCGTAATCTTTTCAGCGGCACTGATGCGCCTCCTCCGGGAAGCTCCATAAAAAATGCCGACACTTTCCATCTTATGCGCAAGCGTGCTTTCGAGGATAACTTTCCCGAGAGCTACCGTCAGGCGGTCAGAGAGTATTTCGATGCGCTCGGGGAAATGTACTTGCGCGAGAAGTAAAGGGAATTGTTGATTTTTGATTGATGATTGACAATTGTATAAGGGAGCCCTCCCATTCGCTCATCCTACCTGTCCTCTGATTCCGATTGTAGGAAGCGTAGGTCCGCCGAAGCCGAAAATCTTTTGCGTATGCTCCTCCCTCTGTAAATCTGTGCCCTCCGTGAGAAAAATCCGGCTCTCTTTTTTCTTGATGTTTTTAGTGCTAAAGGCCGCTGACTCTACCACTCCGGGCAGCACTTTTCCGTCATTACGCGACAGTATCTAGGGGGGTAGTTGCGGCCTCATCGCTGGCGCATATTCGGGAGGTTAACAAGGGAATATGCTTCGATTGCGGAAGACCTGCGCTTAGTGAAACTTTTTTAATTTGTGAAGGAACTCCATCTATTGATAGCTATGAACCACTGATTTCCGGCATCTTAACCCTCAAATCCATCTCCACCACTTTCCCGATAACCCAATCCGTTCCCGAGCCGATCACACTCAGCTTTCTTGGTACAGGTTTAGTGATGGTGGCACTGTTCGGAAGGAAATAGAGGCCTATTCAAGGTGCCCTAAAAAAAGACCTGCTGAATCTTGCCCGATTCGACAGGTCACTATTCTTTTATGTTAAGTTAGGCTGTTCCGAAGCCATTGCCCTCTAACCCTTAGCGCTCTAATAGGCTTATCTTCCATTTGAGCGTTCCTTATACTTCTGTCAGATCAACCTTCCTAACCGCCCCAAACGTCTCCTTGATATCGTACAGTATCCCGTCCTCCACAAGAAGCTCCTCAAGCCCCTCTCTTCCCAGTTCCATGAACTCCTCATGCTTAACAGCCAGTATGATTCCATCGTAGAAGCGGGACTGTGGATTTTCGACAAGGTTGATTGCGTATTCATCCTTAACCTCTTGAGGTTCTGCAACAGGATCCCAAACATCAACCGACAACCCGAACTCTTCCAGATTAGAGATGATATCAATCACCTTTGTGTTGCGGATATCGGGAACGTTCTCTTTAAAAGTCAGCCCGCAGACCAGAATCTTCGAGCTATTGTTTGCCTTACCTCTGTTTATGAGCATCTTAATAAATTGCTGTGCGAAGTATCTTCCCATATTGTCGTTAATCCGGCGGCCTGCCTTGATTATCTCCGGATGATGTCCGATCTCCTCAGCTTTGTAAGCCAGATAGTAAGGATCAACTCCGATACAGTGCCCTCCGACAAGCCCCGGCTCGAACTTGAGGAAGTTCCACTTTGTCCCGGCTGCCTCCAGCACTTCCCTTGTGGAGATACCCATTTTATCGAATATCACCTTGAGCTCATTCATCAGGGCGATATTTATATCCCTCTGAGTGTTTTCTATCACCTTGGCGGCTTCGGCTACTTTTATGCTGCTTGCTTTGTAAATACCGGCCTTCACCGCTGCTCCATAAACCTGCGCCACGGTTTCGCATGTTTCAAGTGTGTCCCCAGAAACCACTTTGGTGATGGTGGCAAATGTGTGTACTTTGTCACCGGGGTTTATGCGTTCAGGGGAGTAGGCCACGTTAAACTGCTTTTTCCACATCATGCCCGATTCCTTTTCCAGCACCGGCACACACTCCTCTTCGGTAGCCCCCGGGTACACTGTTGATTCATAACAAACGATAGCACCCTCTTTCATGTTTCTTCCCACAGTGCGTGAAGCGCTAACCAGAGGAGTAAAATCGGGAATGTTATGCTTATCAACCGGAGTGGGAACCGCCACGATGATAACTTCTGCCGAAGAAATGGCCTTCTCATCACTGGTGACCACAAGGCTGCTTGCCTTCAGGTCCTCTGTGGAAACTTCTCCATTCGGATCAATATGGCTACGAATGCTTTCAACTCTTCGGGAATTGATATCGAAGCCGACAGTGGGAAAGTATTTGGAAAGTTCAACTGCCAGGGGAAGGCCTACGTAGCCTAAGCCGACAACGAGGATTTTTGGGGACATGGGTGTGTTCTCCGGTAGAATAGATATATCAATAGAATACATTAACGAGGAAGCGTTATACAATCTGTAATATACATTCAGGATACTAGTTGATAAATATAAGGCTTATGCTGTAGAAAAATAGTTACTACAGTATGTTTGGCTGGGTTATTAAATGTAATAAAAAAATATGCTAAGGGGACTTAAAAATATACCAAATCGATTCTAGTTCCATTTTAGAAACCATCCACCGTTTGGGATTGCATTTTCGTCTGTAGATTTGTGATAATCTGACTTCTCATCTTCCGATATTACAGTCCGGACAGCTAGTTCGAAGGTGCCATCCCCAATTTGGTTATGGTAAATTGTTGCTTTGGGGGTTGTAATACTATCATGAAGTAGCGTCCAGGTTTTTTTATTAACATGTCGATAGTAGAGTTCATAAGTAGCAATTGAGCCCGAGGGAATTTCAGGTGGATCCCATGCTAGTTCAAGAGAATCTGCCTCGCTGACTAAAGTTATATTGTAGACATGATGATCGTCAGGGTTTACTGGTGGTGAACATTTCCAGAACAACAGGATAGCAATCAATAGAACTGCAATGTTGATTTTCATACTTGGACCTTTAGGGGTTGTCTTCAGTTGTTTTATACTAATGATATCATCTGAATCTTGGAAAATCAATCAAGTAGTCAATAGTGTCGTATTATAATTTCCTTGTGTAAGTTTTTCCGACACATGGAATCTATTCGCAGTATCAATCTTAAATTACGATGATCCGAATATCATAGTGTCGATGGTCTTTAAACAGGGCTTTGGGCATCAATGCAATAATTACACATCTCATAACTCATTTGTAGACTTTGCCTCCTGGCCTCGATCATATCTTGTCCGAAAAGAATGTTTTGAATTCCATCAGTGAATATATTACCTTTGATTTTTCCAGACTGCGGGTCATCACAGGCACACAGGCTTATGGTTCCGTCCCAGTTAATAATTATTTCTGAAAAAGTTCTGGTACAACTTTTATGGTCTGAAAGCTCAATTTTGTCACCTTTGGAGCGGTATCTGGAATATTTTAATTCTGAAGGTAAGTATGATATATCACCAGAGTTCTTTCCATGCATAATATTAACGGTTTTAAGGAAAACCCAATCAACACCGGCTTCCGCAGCAAATTCTCGTAGAGCAGGTATTTCGTGCTCATTGTGTGACATAACCAGAAACTGCAGATTTACTCTTGGTGATTTGGAGTGACATTCTCTTTTGATTTTACAAAACCTGATGATACCTTCCTTCACTTTTTCAGATGATCCTCCAATTCTATATTTCCTGTATACTTCCTCAGTTAGTCCGTCAAGGGCAATGTTAATTTCATCTAGCCCTGCATTAATAAGCTCATGAATGAGCTTCTCTGTCAAAAAGTGACCATTTGTATGGAAATTAGTGTACATTCTTTTTCTATGTGCGTAGGCAACCATTTCTGGTAGTCTGGGATGAAGTGTAGGCTCACCCAAACTGTGAAATCGAACTTGAAAAAGATAGGGCGCCATTTTATCAATAAGTTTTGTATAGGAGTCGAAATCCATGTTTCCAGTTGGCCTTGAGGTATCAGATGTCCGCGGGCATAAAGGACACTTAAGGTTACACTTGCTGGATGCTTCTATTCCCAATTTGAAGGGGTAGTAGCGATGGTTCGCATTACTTGTAATGAGCGCGGATCGTACTCCGATATAGTTTATAATCTTCCTGGGATAGGGGAGGACATACCGAATAGCATTAAAGAGCTTCCATCCGATATTCCTTCTTGTACTTATGGTCATATCGATATTTTCGGATTCTCCTAGAGTCGATTCAATTTCCTTTTCTAGTGCTATGGCTTCTGACATTTTTATATCCTTTCTTTTCAATTAAAAATAATAATAAGGTACAAAGGTTTTCTCAATTTTCTTTTCTTTAATACCACGTATTAAATTGTATTAAGGCTGAATACCTTTTTTGTGATGTGTACAGCTATGATCATTTCCTAACGGCAAGTTGAACTGTGGTTAGTAATGCCTTTTTAGATTCGGTTATGTACAATTCATTGCTTTGTGCTTGTTTTGATTTTTCCATCCAGTTATTTTACAAAGTCGATAATAAAGCTTAACTTCGAGGTGCCTGTGATTCATTTCATTACTTTTGCCCGTAGCTATGCCATGGTCACAATTGTGCTAATGCATATTTTTATGCAGACTTCCAAAAACGACCTGTTTCAAAAGGTCATATCGTTTGGTGGATCAGGTGTTCATATTTTTTTCTTTCTTTCCGGGTTTTGTTTGATGCTCGGTTCATATACAAATTTTCAGGCTTTTTATCGAAAACGGTTTTTTAAAATTATCGTCCCTTATTGGATTGCCGTATCAGTGTTATTTATTGCAAAGCATTTATTAGTTCCCAATGGAGCTGTTGATTCGTGGTATGCCTACTTTGGCCACATATTTTTATATAAAATGTTTGATGAGCGTATTTTCTACAGCATTGGTTACGAATTTTGGTTTCTTTCACCCTTGCTGCAATTTTATCTTTTGTTTCCAATAATTAGAGCACTTACAGACAAGATGAAATCATCAGTGTTAATAATTGTGTCACTAAGTTTTTCCGTGATATGGTGGGTATGCGAAATAGCTTTCGGATGGAGTTCTAATGGCCCGCTGAGTGAATGTTTTATACATTATTTATGGGAGTTTTCGATAGGATTAGCCTTAGCTCGTATGTATAAAGAAAAGGGATTCTTATTTTGGAATATGCCCGCAAGGGGTGCTGTGATTATGTTTGTTGTAGGTTACCTTTCGGTAATCATGTTAAGCAGTGTTCAAGGACAGGTATTCCGTACCATTAACGATGTGCCATTGGCAATTGGATACTTTGGTGTTCTGGTTTTAGTTTACAAGGTGAGTAAAAAACTGGTGAAGCCTATTCACGATATTATGATTAATATTGGTGAATTATCATATTATTTTTATCTCTTACATGGTTTAGTTATGTTTATAACTTTTTATTTCGCCATGAAAACCGGCCTGCCGTATGTTAAATGGTATGCAGTACCGCTTATAGTATTTATAATTTATATTTTTTCCATTGGTTATAGATCGATACTGATACAGTTACGTCTTGCCTAAATAACTGAAGTAACCCACGTTTAAAAGTTATGGGTTACTTCTAATTTTTTTTGCGGCTTCATTGTTCTTCAGTTTTGTTTAGCTCTCATTCTTTTTTCAGTTCATTGTCTGGTCTTATGTTGATTAAAGGTTGTTTTGCCCAGATTTTCTTGTTTTCAGAAATCAGAGCTCCTTTCAAATTATAATTCAGCCCATTTTGCGGAATTTTAGAATGCACATGAAATATTGCCTGTTGAGGGTTATTCAAGTACTGGTTTTGTTCAACTTTTTTATATATGTTTGCAGATCTGTTTGATTTCATGGCATAAATATGAACTGGCTCTTTCGACGTAAATGTATCTAAAAAAGTACCATCACTTTGAGGCTCGATTGTGCGGTTTTCACCATAAACCATAACTGGAGTAGTTAATCCCGGAATTGATATCGCGACCTGCTGAATTTCTGCTGTACCAGTTAGATTTATGACATTTGCTGCAAAAATGTAAATGCTATCGTTGTGTTCTTTGACAACTGCATCTATTCTTCCACTATTTCCGTTTACGCCCGAAATAGAAATTTGCAAGCCTATGTCAGCATCAGGTTCGTAAATTACTTTGGTCAAAGAGGTGATAGTGGAATTGATTTTGGTAATAATATCTATCTGTTCGGGGCTAACACACCATTGACGGTAATCCGGGCATTCCCATGAATGAGTGAAGTAACCAATCCCTTTAGCACCATTAATGATAGCTAACCAGACTTGGGCTTCAATCTCACTGGCGTAAGGTCCATCCTCACTTCCGCGATCAGGTAGGTTGCACCATTTACTGGACGTCTTTCCGCATTCAATCCATGCATAAATCGGTTTGACAGTTTTTACATATTTGTTTTTCAACTCTTTTACTGCATCGGGTACTTGGTAAATCCAATCAGGGCGGCACCAACCGTAAATCGGGTAGAGGTCGAAACCTATAGCGTCTGTGTATTTGGGATATTCATAATAAAAAGCATCACTTTTGTTCATCCATGCTGGTAAACTGGTTTCACTGTAAAATCTAGAGGTGATTGTTAGAAACGTAGGGTGATTTGGGTCAGATAATTTTAGCGCGTTGTATTGTGCCCGGATTGAATCAGGGGTAATTTCATGGCCCTGTAGATCAGGTTCATCACCGAAAAACCAACCAAAAAAACCAGGGTGATCCTTTATTGAGTCAACAATTTCCGGTTTATATGTAACACATGCATAAACTTGGTTAGCTGAAGCACTATCACACCAGCCTTTTGATGATATTGTGTTTCCCGGAACGCTGAAAACATTGATACCGTAGCTTGCTTGGGTTCGGATATTTTTATGATTCTGCATCCATTGCATTATTGGGAAAAAAGGCTCACCGTTTAATAGAAACTCTCCATTTGTGCCAATTTGAACGTTTGCGCTAAAAGAGGCGTTTTGGAACAGCAGAAAAGATAACAATAATAATAATTTCTTCATAATTCCCTCTTAATGTTTAAGATTTCAAAGTAAGCGGTATTTACTCATATGAGATGTTAAAATTAAGAAGCATAGAGTATCAATGTAATTGGAAAAAAAATGAAATCGTAGAGAAAAAACCTAACTGCTCGATTGATGACATTATGCCTCAATAAACGATCAGTTTATTCCCTTTAAGGATAGAATTTTAAGAATACTACTTTTTCCGCTATTCAAGAATTCTGGGAAGCTGTAAACGCATATCAAAATGCAATAGACAAGGCCGAATGGAGTAACAAAAACTACAAATTGAAACAGATTGATATTGTAAATAGAATGATCCATTTTCGTAATAAAAAATATTGCAAAGAGGATAAAGGTGACTATAAAAGGAACGCGAAAAGAGGCCAAATATTCTCCAAGATTTAAATTGAATATCCTAGATACGTATATTGGCATAACAAAACATTTCATTATAAACATGGGAATCGCTGTTCCAATAGCAACCCCGATTATCCCGTATTTGTGAACGAGCAAGATGCTTAAAAGGGCGTTCGCAATTGCTTCAAATATTGTGTATAGCGCGTAATATTTATGCTTGTTCAACGCATACATCAGGGAAATACTAGGGCTTTGGCAAAGATCAAAGGCGTAAGCTAAGGATATAAGAATTAAAACTACTCCTGCTTCTGAATATTCTTGTCCTGCCCATAATTGAATGAATTTTGGCCCAAAAGCAACTGCGAAAAAGGTCATAGCAAATGAAATGGCAGATGCTATTTCCAATGCTCTCAACAAAACTCTCTTGATTTCTTGGCTTTGCCCGCTACCGTCTAAACGTGAGAAGCGGGGACTTAAAACACTGATGCCAGCTGAAATCGCATTCAACATGTATCGGATTATTAAAGCTGCAATTCCATAAATTCCAACAGCGTCCATATTCAGAAATTTGCCGATTATGAAACTGTCGAGATTAAGTCTGATTATATCGGCAAGTGTGATAACGGAAGTTATCCCACCATAACCTATCAATGTCTTCAAAGTGATACCCGTTATATATGTAATTTTGAATTTTATATCGGAGGCAAAATACCGGAATAATAGAAATTTTGTTATGATTTGCAGAAAAGAGATGAACAATGTCGAGTATGCTACTCCTAAGAGGCCGAACCCACTGTTAATCAACGATACGATTGCCAGGGCACGAGTTATTGAAAAAATCGCAGTCGAGATATTTATTGCGACATAATGTTCACGGGCGGCTACTATAGCACCGAACACGTTGTATATGAATGAAATGCTGGTTGTCAGCCCCAGTATCCTTATTGTGGTTTTGAATTCATATCTTTGGGTTTGGATAACATTGAAATAATCAGCGGCCCATTCAGCTAGAACGAAGCTGATTATGAGAGCTAGAATAGCAGTTGTGGTAAACATAGCCAAAGTTGTGCTTGCAACCTGATTAAGTTGTCGGGTATTTTTCTGTGCGGTATGCAGTGCAATATAGCGTGTTATCGCAGAGCTAACGCCCAAATTAAGTAAACCATAATAACCAACAAATGAGTTTGCCAAGGTCCAGATTCCATAACCGCCATTTCCCAAATGGCGGATAAGGTACGGAGTTAGAAAAAATCCGATACCTACATTTATTACTAAAACAGACCAGTTACTAATGGCGTTTATCCGTAAAGATGGTCGCTTTGTATTCATGTTTTACTCAGGTTCATAGTTACAAAGTATCCTTATCTCCTTGGTAAATTGACCCTGTGTTAAGGCTATCTGTGACATAGGTTTTATCTTAATTATTTAAGGTTTGAAAAAACGATAACATCAGTCTTTTCAACTTCGCTTTTTGAAACTGATATATATACCGTTTTGTATAGGGGAAATCACACATTAAGTCATGTGCAGATGAAAAATCTAAGCGATCCAGACAGCGCCATACGTTTAATAGCGCATAATAATCCAGAACTCTTTTAGCTAACTTTTTATACTTGTCAGGGCAAAATTGTAAAATCGTACTATGATTACTCACAAATGGATGTACGGGGTAATGTCCCTTGCGCCCGTG
This sequence comes from Fibrobacterota bacterium, assembly GCA_023436205.1. Taxonomy (GTDB): domain Bacteria; phylum Fibrobacterota; class Chitinivibrionia; order Chitinivibrionales; family Chitinispirillaceae; genus JAEZKC01. The sequence continues at coordinate 168,649 of JAEZKC010000002.1, read as the reverse complement.
GCTAAGTTCTGATGAGTCATGATGTAAACGCATCAGAGGCTTTGGATAAATAAAAAAGGAGTAGTTTAGCATTACCTTAAGCCAGAAAAAAGAATCTTCACCATATGTGCAGCCCTCTTCATAATAGCCGCCCATTCTCTGTGCTACTTGTTTTCCAATTACAACATTTCCTTGAGTAAACAAATCGATATATCTTTTAACTTTTGCTGGCTTCATTTTATAAGGTAAAGTGAATAATCCACATGGTCCGGCAACTTCAGGATATGTGTTCATGTATGTCTGGTTACCTTCTCCTATAAAAAAGTCGGATAAGAATATCTCGTGCGAGTTTAAGACATGAAGTGCACATCTCAGGAAATCCGGGTGCCACTCATCATCAGCATCCAGGAAAGTCAGGTATGGTGAATTACTTTCTTGTATACCGCGATTGCGAGCTGCCCCAGGCCCCCTATTGGCTTGCCTTATCAATCGTACTCGCTTATCGGTGCACCCTTGAACAACAGATGGACCGTCATCAGTTGAACCATCGTCTACCATTATTACTTCAATGTCATCCCATGATTGCTGCAGAACTGACGCAAGTGTACGGCTAATGTATTTGCCTTTATTATAAAGAGGTACTATTACTGATATTTTGGACAATTTTTTACTTTGATAAAAGGTTGTTAGTTTAAAGACAGTGTAGTTGGTTTAAATTGCAATATTGTGTATCAAATCCTAATCCAAGCACTGCCATTTGTGTCCTTACTACAATGGTGAGTTCAGAAGAAATGTCATGATCTGAAACTCAATTGGGGGGTGTAAAAAAAATCGACACGTGTCGTAGGGTGTTACGTTTTATTGTTTTCTGAATCTTCCAAATCCTTCAATTACTACGTTTACATTTATGGCATGGTATTTGAGTACAAAGGAGGCATCATCATACATTGTGTATGGTACTGGTAATATTACAATCTAAAGGAGGTCCCTATGATGAAGTATTTAATTGCAGCCACAATGGTGTGTACCATGGCTGCGGGTGCCATGGCAGCACCATTCATTAATGTTACAGTTCCTGATGATCGTCCCGAATGGCGAATCAGTGAAGATCAGGAGATGGATGCTGGGGATTTTTTCCAGCACCAGGAGGTTGAGGCTTTTCTGTGGAACGGCAAGGATCTGGCTCTTGTAGGTGGATATGATTTTGAGTTAGGTTATGATGGCATTACTACAGGAGATATCTTCGTGGATTTGGGTCGTACAGGGCAGTATGATTATGCACTCAGGTTCAATTTTGTTGATGAAACGTATGATGTGATCGGTATCACTAGTGAAGTCCCTGTCACATACGCAGGTCACACATTTGCATCTCCCTACCGTGCTGAAGGAGATGTGCTCCACACGGGTATTCTTCAATACGACAAATTCCTTACTGATGATGAAATCGGCTTTGGTCTAAAGAGTACAGAAGAATATCCATATCATCATCAAGTAACACTTCTTGGTGTTTCTGAGTACGGAATCTCCACGAACTTTGGTCTGCATTATACAATGCTTTGTGGGAATGACATGATTAAGGGTAATGTGCCTGAACCCGCCTTCCTGGCCATGTTGGGAATGGGGCTGCTTGGGTTGGGGTTCTTCCGCAGGAAAAAGCTTGCTTAAGTGTTTTGGGCCACTTTGAAAAGGTGGCCCTCCTCTCAAGTTGTTTCAAATTATATAAACCTGTAAATCACCTCACCCAATGCTCTGAATACAGAAAGTGGTAAAGAGGATGAGCATTTTTTAATAATTTTATACAGTGCCCTGTCTTCGCGCGACCCACTGTGTTTGCATGGATAAGAGAGATCTGTATAAGGAACAGTAACAGTACCCCAGTTTAGTTTGAACCTGTCCAGCCCTTCATTTTTAGCTGACGTTCTGGCAAAAGACACCGTTTTCACATTCTCTTTTATTGCTTGCATGATTCCATTCCAGTACAGAAAATGTGTGGAAAATGTTTGGTCTTTTTTTTGGGCACGTCCTAGATATTCATAAGAGTAAAACCAGGAATTCTTTAAAATCCATAACGCTGCGGTAATGCTGCCGTTGTTTTCTGCCATTAAAAGCTTAACATTACTTTGGGGACTGAGTTCTTCCCACATGTTTTTAAAAAATCTGAATGGTTGTGGCGGGAGACCTAGATCTTTGCGCATGATTACATAAAGTGAATAGAAGGTAGCTACATCGTCAATAGATTGTCCGAATTTGAGGGTTGTGCCGCTATCAATAGATTTGCGTATAAGTACTTGAACTGACTTTTTGTGAAAACGACGAAAAATGTCTTCTTCACTGCCATCGAGCCTGATCTGGTGGTTAACATATCCGCATTCTGGTGTGAATCCAAACAATGTATCAGGCTTTGGCTGCATGGTCCTTATTTCAATTTCGTGGCCACGAGTAAGCGGGTGAGTAAGGATTGTTTGTAGAAGCTGGTTAGTTAAACTGGAATCTTTAATTACAGGGTCTGAAATTGTTGCGTAGGGAATGCTAAGCCAGGATTTTTTCTTTATGGGACGCTTGACTTTAAAAATTGGGAGAAATGATGTGGTTGGGGTGATTCTTGTATCATCTGCAATTAGATACGCTTTGATGTGAGGAAAGGACTTTTCAATAATCCTCGCCCAGTTTTGTGTATGTGTGACCCAGTATGGCGCATGTTGTAAGCTAGTATCGTAGGTATAGAAGGAAACAGGTTCAAAGTTAAATTTGTGCATAGGTCATTTTATAAAAAGTAAATTAAAATCGTGATCGTATAATATACAAAATATGTGCTATCTGGGGGGGATTTTCTCAGGGTTGTCCTCTATTTACCTTGATAAAAATGAAGTGTAATGAATTATATTGTAATCTGTTTAGTGATTTGATTGATGATATTTATGTTTATATAAGGTTGCTCATGAAGAAGGTATTGTTTATTGCATATTACTTTCCACCACATGGTGGGGCTGGAGTCCAGCGGGCAGTCAAATTCGTGAAATATTTGCCATTGCATGGATGGAGTCCTGTTGTGCTTACTGGTCCGGAAGGAAATAGCAATACAAGTGTAATTGATGAAACGTTTTACAATGAAATACCTGATTGTGTCCAACTTTTCAGAACCCCTCAAATCCCGATAAACTCAGCATCCAAATTACAATTCTATAAAAAAGTATTGGGTAGAGATTTGAAGAGCGAACTATGGGCTAAGGAGGTTGAAGCTTTAGGTGAGAAGATTTTAATAGAGCAGAAGATTGATCTGATATTTGTAACTATGTCGCCGTTTCAGTGCGCAAAATCGGCAGCCGCATTGTCTAAAAAATTCAATGTGCCATGGGTTGCTGATTTGCGGGATCCTTGGGCTTTGGATGAGACTAGAGTTTACACATCATCTGTACACCGTTTTTTGGATATCTGCAAGATGCGTAAAGACCTTAAATCGGCAGATATGATTATTATGAATACACCTGAAGCTCAAAAATGTGTTAGAGAAAAATTTGGCTGGCATAATAAGAATATTCGATCCCTAACAAACGGTTTCGACGTAGAAGACTTCATAAGTCAAAAGGACCACACCAGAAATGAAAAATTTACTATAGTTCATACGGGTGGACTTCATACAAAAACCGGCCTGGAGATTATACAAAAAAAGGGTTTGTATTTCCTGCTAGGTAAATTGGATATCAATGTTGAAATTTTAACGCGGTCTCATTATTATCTGATAAAAAGTCTTGAGCAGTTGGTAGAAAAAAGACCTGATTTGGCTTCAATGATAAAAGTCATTTTTGCTGGCAAAGCAAATGATGCAGATTTAGAGATAGCCACCCTTTCGAAAATTTCTAACTGTATCGAATTCAGGAATTATGTATCTCACAACGAGTCAGTAGATATGTTACTCGGTGCAGATCTCTTGTTTTTACCTATGCATGATTTACCAGATTGGAGGAGATCAACTATAGTGCCGGGGAAAACCTATGAGTACATGGCTGCAGGGAAACCAATTCTGGCTGCCGTGCCAAATGGTGATGCTAAAGATTTTTTAGCTGAATGCGGCACAGCTTTAATATGTGGCCCTAAAAATACTGAAGAGATGCAGGAAAAAATTGAGAAAAGTTTTGATAGCTGGGTAAAGAACATTACGCCTCAGCAGAAACAGGAAAGCTATGTTTGTTTGTTTTCGAGAAAACACCTTACCGAAAAATTAAGTTCCCTGTTTGATGAAATGATCGCATAAAGGGAAGCACGTGTGCTTTTTCTCTTGGAAGCTAGTTCTATTTTTTGTATTGCTCGATTAATAGTTCTGAAGCTCTCCTCATTTTATAAAAATTTGGAAGGAGTAATGTCAGTAAAATCAAAGTTTCGAAAAAGCAAAAATTCTGAATGGAATTCTTGAAAAATTCCTTAACCAGAGCTAAATAATGTCTCTTCCACAATTTTTGATACTCTTTTGAATTCATCATATCTAAACTATTGTTGATTAGTTTATAAATATACCGTCTTTGCACAGCAGGTAAATCTGTATCGATGTTGTTGGCCATTTCTGATACTACAGTTAACATGGAATCAAGTCTTTTGTGTATATTTCCAGATTGTATAATAGACCCAGGAACAATGTAATGATTGTAGTAGACCTGTTCACAAAAAGCTATACTTTCGATCTTTTTCGCAACGAAAAACATCCAATGTTCATCTTCATGAACAAGACCCTCTTTGAAGAACAAATTATTCTCGAGTAAAAACTCTCTTCTAATAAGTTTATTCCATGCATTTACAGGAATATTTGGTTTACTAAAGAAGTGTTGTCGTATCCATGTCCTGTCATTACTAAATATTGGAAAACTGTTGCCGCGTATATCACGCCAGTCTCGCCCTGTTAACGGTGGAATTGTATTTGTGGCACCTTGGACAATGTCAACGTTCTCATATTTTAAAGCGATATCCACCAGGCTATGAATACAGTTTGGCGTTATATCATCATCACTATCAAGGTAATAGATGTAATCACCATTTGCAAGGCGAGTGCCTGTATTTCTAGCCCCGGATAACCCTTTATTTTTCTCATGTTTCACGATGCTGAATTGAATTGGTCCCTTATAGGCGGAAATCATTTCCTGAAGTATATCGTTGCTGCTGTCCGGTGAGCAATCATCAATAAACAAGCATTCTATGTTTTTGTAGTTTTGCTTTGAAACGGATTCAAAGCATCGTGTTATGAAATATCCAGCGTTATAAATTGGTATAACGATTGAGATTTGTATATACTCATATTTTTTTTTAATCACTTTTGATGTTTATTCTCTTTTAGGCAATAACTGGTGGTTTCTTATTCAGTAAGGTAAAAACTAGATCTATATTATCAAACAAAGCCCTGAGTTTTAATAAATACGCTGATCCTAAGTACACAGTGATTCCAACAACAAATTGTAATATAAGAAGGTACTCCTTTTTTAGGGTAATTTGATTTGTGAGAATTATGAATACTCCCATAATTGTAGTACAGCAAGCACAGGGTATTTGTTGAGTAAATTGCTTTACAAGAGTATAGTGTTGGGTATGTCTTATCATATATGATGTGATTGTGAACATAAGAAAAGATATTATCGCAAATGAGTATAACATTGGCATTATACCAAGATTAGAAGTAAAAAAAGCAGATAGCAAAATAGCTGTTTGCTTGAAGGTATTCAGTTTCAAGACTGTAGATGATTTTCCATTAGCTAACAGTGCGTTTAAATTAAGTTTTTCGATAGGTAAAAATAAACTACCTATGCACAATATCTGAAAAATTGGTACGCTTTGATTCCAGTTTGAACCAAATAGAAACAAAAAGAGATTGGGTGCACAAATTGTGACTAGCACTAATGAAGGAAATACTAAAAATGAAATGTTCAAAGCTGCTTTTTCAAGAGCCCTGTTGAATTTTAAATAGTCATCTTTAAGTACTGATAAAACAGGAAAGTAAACTCTACCTATGATTGTCCAAAGTGTTGTAATCGGTAGTTGTTGTGTTTGTTTAGCACGCGTAAAATAACCAACGAGAGAGGAAGAGTACATTCTACCGATTATCACAGTGTATATATTATCAAAAACTTTTTGCAGAATAGAACCTACTAGTAACTTGGAACCGAAAGTAAACATATCAGATAATGATTTAAAGCTAAAAAGTAATTTGGGTCTCCATTTATTCACTTTCCATAGAAGTAAAGTTAATATAGTTGTTCGTAAAATTGATTGTAAGGCAAGTGCCCATACTCCATATCCATTGAATGCCAAAAGAATACCTATCAGTCCAGATATAATAGTCGCAGGTAAACCTATTTGGGTTTGTGACTTAAAATCCAAACTTTTAACAAAACGTATGGTGTGTATTGTACCAAATGATCCGATTATAACATTAAAAGAAAGTAGTTTTAAAACAGAAACTAGTTCTTCCGAACGGTAAAACTGACCAATATAGGGGGAGGTTAAATAAATGAAGATTGTACCTACTGCGCCAATGAATATATTAAAATAAAAAACTGAGCATTCATCAACAATTGATGAGTTCACTTTTCTGATTAATGCCATACCAAAGCCGCTATTAACAAATTCCCTAGCCACCTCTGTAAAGACATATGCAATGCCGATCAACCCAAATTGTTCAGGGATTAATACCCTAGCTAAAATTAGTGAAAAAATGAATCTGATAAGTTGTTCACCACCTTGGTCAACGAGGCTCCAAAGCAGTGCGTTGTATGTTCTTGAACGTAAGTTCATAATGATCTTTCAATACGAATATGATTTCTATGTTGCAAATATCATGGAAACAGTTACTTTTCGATTTCTTGGTAAACAAATTCCCACATTCTTTCTACTTTGTCTTTTAGAATTGAGGTCCTTTTAAGAAGTCTATTTTTAATTTCTTCATTAGAGGTATCCTCAGTTATTAATCTCAATTTATGCTTTAATTCACTCTCGTCAGAATTCAAATCAATGATTCCTTCAGGAAAACCAAACTCATCAAAAAGCATTGAATATTTATGGCTCCACCCTATGGCTAGAGAGGGTATGCCTTGGCTGAGGGCACTGATTAAACCATGGAAACGGCTTCCTATAGTTCCTTCACATGCACCGATAATTCCTTTCAGTTTTAACGGATCACTTTCTTGAAGAATCGGTATTCTTTCCTTAAATGAATCACTAATTTGTTTGGCCAGTATTAAATCGTTTTCGCTCTCATGAATTAATATGACAACCCGTTTACCCAATTCAATTAGGTTACTAACGCAAAGTTTTAGGAAAGGTAAATAGACTTCACTCGTTTTTTGACTCGTTTTGTCAAGCATGCGGTAGTTAGGTATAATGCAAATGCATTTTTTAACGTACTCAGATTGTTCAGAGTCTATACCATTCATCAGGATCGTAAAATCAGGCGAAATTTTGATGTTGGGCCGCTTGCCAACAATATTAGTAAGGTACTCATAAGATAATTGTTCACGGGTAAATATTAAGCTTGCATTGTCTACTATATTCTTTATAGCATTCTTTATGCTTGGTGAACTGAATGGCCCAAAAGCTTGAGGCATTAAAATTAACTTAGTTCCGTTCCTTTTATATCTGATCGCCTCTTTTGATAATTTGATCGTTCCTCCTGGGCCCCATTGATCACTGTACGAGAAACCAGAAGAATCAAGGACTACATTCAATTGCTTTTCTGTAACTATTCCATATTGTCTTAATATGAATTTGGGTAAGTATCGTGCAAGATTACCCCATTGGATACGGTATTTATAAAATGCTGCTTTTTGAAATAGTTTAAGTTCCGCTCTCTTTTCATATGGCCGATATACCTCTTCAGGTTCCATAACAAATCGGGCATTAGGGTATCGCTTTGATAATTTATCGATCATTGCATGTAGCATTAGTTCTGCACCCTTATTAACAAATTCAACTTTCTTTAGCTCTATATACATACTAAAAAAGACCTCCAATAAAATATCTTAATATTTTCTTGAGCTTGTAACGGACCTTCTCAGCTATTTTATCTATGAGTAATTTTTTGCAGTAAAAGTTAAGAATTAAATGTTTGCTCTGGAATTTATCTAAAAGGATTGAATTTCGCTGAATCCGAATATCTACGCTGTTATAATTATTATTATTACTATTAACGCCTGTAGAAATCAGGGAAAAATACTCGGGAATCACTCTATTCTGTTTAATCCATGAATTACATGATATGTCCCACGAATGCATCTTTTGTGGAATTCTTTGTCCTAAAATTGCTTTTTCGTAGTCGATTTCTCGAATTAATATTTCCTGGTTATAAGAAGCTGACTTCAGGTAATTTTCACCTACATTTGTTCTGACCAGAATTAAGCCCTCGCCTAATTGCCTATCAATATTCTGTATCCCATGAGGGTCTCCAAAGACAATATCAGAAAAAATGTTTAATTTATCCCAACATATTGTACATCGTGCAGGTGTGAAATAGTTTTTTATTAACATTCTATTCACTGAATCTAATACTTTCTCTTCACCTGTATTTGATCTTACAACAATGTTTCCGGGATAATGTGGCCTATTCTTATCTTTGAAAATTATGTGATTTGGTTGTTTTTCCTTAGCTATATGTGTTAATAAATCTATTGCTGTATTAGTAAGTATTCTTTCACAGATCAGGCCTATTTTGATTACAATTTTGCTTCTGATGGTTGGCAGGGTTTCTAAAATATTGTTTAGTCCATGTATTTGACATGGTAAACCAACAATTGCAATTTTGCCGCTTAGGCTCGTTATTTCCTTTAAGATTTTCAATACTGGAATAGGGGTGTATTTGGACTTTTGTGCATTCAGAAGGTCCTCTCTGTTCGTAGCTAAAATTACTTCACCCCTGGGGGGAATAGTATGCCCCATAATAGCTACAATGGCAGCTTCAATCTGCTTTGTTTTAAGTAAATGATATAGCATTGCAGTGACCATACCACCACTTTGAGAATTTAAATAGAATTCTTGATCTGTAGATTTCCCGATATAAGACGCTTTTATCTTGCCGATAAAAGGATTTTCAGTAAGCTGGGATCTTGAATCCGAACCAAGATGAATGCCAGGGCAAACGTGGTGACATAAACCACACATTGTACATTTTGATGTATCTATAACTGGGTGTAAATACCCGCCTACAGTTTCTTCAAAACTTATTGAGTTTTTGTTACAAACACTGAAACAAGCACCACAACTAGAACATAATTTTTGCTTTACAACATCTGAAATAGTAACTTGCAATTGATTTACCCTGATATGTTTGTTACTCTAGTACTGTGACTTAAATTGTTGTCTTTATAATTTTCTGATGGACATCATTAAGACCGAACTTCCACTTTAATATCCGCTTTAAACGGGCCATTTGTTCAGTATGCAAAAATTCAACTGCATCCCGGGGGAGTTGAGGCTTGATTTTCTTAATTTTAGCAGCATAGTATCCAAATATCATCAGTATACCCCCGATTACAAATGGCTTACAGCTCATCCTCAGAAAACTTGAAATAAAATGGAACAATGGGTGATAACCCAGAGTGCAGTTTATTTTCCCTTTTCTAAAGTAGGCGCTATAAGAGTTGTTACACCCCATGGATACCGGGCCATTATGAATGACCTTCAGATCAGAAAATGTACGGACCTCCCAGTTATTCATTCTTACCATTATCTCTGCAGCTGCATCTACACCACCATAACGCATAGGTATGTATCCACCAATTTTTTCGTATGTGCACCTTCGAAAAAACTGTACTGCACCAGCTACACTGTTTTCACTTGTCTTTCTATAACGGTGTACTCCGTTTAAGTTCTCTACTATCATGCCCCCGCAAAGGCCCAAACTCTGATCTCGGGAAAACCGGTTGATAAGAAGCTCAAAATAGTTACATTCAAAGGAGATATCTGCATCTATGTTTCCAATGTAATCATAGTCCAGTTCAGATAAGGACAACAAACCATAATTGAAAGCATTAACTTTTGAACTGAAGTTGGAGTTTCCATCTCGCTTTAATTCAATGTGCTTGATGAAATCGAATTTCAGGGCGTATTTTTCTATGATTTCCTTTGTGTTATCCGTAGAAGAATCATTTACAATCACCCAGCGCTGAGGTTTAATCGTCTGGTTTATAATAGACTTAATTGTGTTTTCAATATTGAGCCCTTCATTGCGGGCTGGTGTGATTATTGCATATTTATAGCGGGACAAATTGGATTATCCTTTGAATCTTGATAAGGAGAAAATGATTGCAAGCTAGTGAGCAATACATTTATAATAACTATAGGATCAGCATAAAAAGATAGATGATATTCCCCATGTATAAAAGGATAAGTTTATGAGAAAGCTCAGGTTTTCTGTTGTTATAAGTTTATGTTTTGCAGCAAGCTTGTTTGCTAACATGAAAGTACCTAAGCCGAGTGGCTTGAGAATTGTTTCCAATATAACCAAAATTAGCAAGCAAGTTCGTCAAAATGGTATAACATGGTATTTTGATAAAGAGTATGAAATAGGTACTTTCGCAAATGGGGATTATTGGGTTATTGGCCCCGTTGTAATCGATAGTATTACCCCACACTTTACTGGAGATTTTAACGGCTGGGAAGTCAACCCGATTGTTGCCGGGGGGCAAGGATTTGCCGCTGATCTCGATAAGTTCGATCCCTCTCTTATACCATCCTTTCCATATTTGGCCCAACCCGTTTCTTCCATTGTTAAAGGTATAAAGTCCGAGTCTGGTAGAGGCTTAAAAAATGCTGCAGTTTTGACGGTGGTATCCCAGAAGCCTAAACATAATCAGTTTCGGCCTCCCTATGTTGGAATAGACAAGCCTTTCTATTCAGTGGATTCTCTGAAACTAGATCTATTGCCAAATCTTCTTCCGCCTGACTCAGGTGTTTTTTCACTCACACGCTACTCAGAAATAAAGAACTTGCAGCTTGATCACAAGACAAGCATGTTGGGGCGGCTACTTCATCCGACAGATGCTTTTGCAGACAACTACGGGTCATACATAGGGAAGCGCAATGCCGATATTGCACTCAGATTAATGTTAGATGATCCGATCAACGAAAAAATGGAACTTTTAATTTCTTATATTCAGTATGGTATTGATCTTTTTTATATGATTCCACTTGGCCATACATGGGGAGCAGGTGGGGGACATAGGCCAGGACAAAAATTACCCATTACGTTTGCAGCAGTGATGCTAAATGATCAAAACATGAAGCAAGTTGTAAAAGATAATGTAGAGCTATTCCATGAGTGGCAGTGTTTGATTCCAAGTGATAAGAATGGTTTGGTTCTGTATGGAGATAATACGTCTGAGGATGAATTTTCTAAAGTAGAAAGAGAATACTGGTATGTCATGTACACTTATGTAACAACAGGAAGTGCAGAGGGCAACCGTAGTATAGGGGATCCTTACGGTTACATTGACGGTGGACCAGCACCCGGTACATATTATCAGCTATGTTGTACTGCTCAACCCTGGAAAGGATCTGTTCTAGCTGTTAAACTTATGCCAAGTCTTGTTGATGTTTGGAACGATACTGTAACAATCAGTTACATTGAAAGATGGGTTGAGCATGGAACATGGGCTCAGCCTGATCCGTGTGCACCTGTAGATACAAATTGGGACAATTATGGTATCACTTTTGGGCCTGATGGCAAAGGTGGATGTATTCCCGATATTGATACAACAGATGGGACTGGTAGATGGCCACTTCTGCATAATGAGTATGCAGATAAAGGTAGTTATTACAGTACACTGCAAAAAGCATTGTGGTTAAAATACGTTGATTAAAACGTTCGTCCTTCAACGAATTAGTGCATTTACAATTTTCAAGTATTCATTTTTCCTTTTACCCCAATTCATCCTTTGCATGAACTGTTCAGCTTGTGTGATGATTGATTCGCGTAAAGCCTTATCATTGTATAAGGCTCTGATACAGTTTGCAAGTTCCTTTTCATCTCCTGCTTCAAAATATTTGGCTGTAGATGGCTCAATATAACGCATGTGAGCAGAAGTATTTGAGATTATCACAGGTACCCCCAGCATCATGAACTCGAGTACCTTTGTGCTGAATGCTTCATTGCTGAAACCATCTTTTAATTTTGGATCGATTCCTAAATCGGCTTCAGCCATTTTGCTTGCAATTATTTCAAGCGGAACTGAATCATGAAAGGAAATGATGCCATCCAAACTTAACATTGTAACTAGGTTTTTCAAATAACTTTCGTCAGTTCCGCTACCATATATTTCAAACTTTAATTCAGGGATACTTTTCCTTACCAGATCAACGGCTTTAATGGCAATATCTAGCCCCTGATGTTTGCTCAAAGCACCAGGATATAGAATGGTAAAACTGCTACTACTAGGGTTTGTTTTACAGTTTCTTTTAAAAATTGTTTCGTCAGGATAATTGAGAATGACAGAGCATTTATTTGTCTTGACTGATCTCTTTACAATTCGATCTCCCCAAATATGATTAGCAATGATAAGGTGATCAGCAAACATGGCCGATAATTTCTCTATTGCCAATAGTATTTTGAAGGTCATTGAAGTTTGTGTCTTTTTGAATTTTGCGCAGTATAGCTCCGGAACAATATCGTGTATGTCAAGAATTACTTTGGTGCCAAATATTTTGGGAATCAGGGCTGAAAAAACTAAAAAATCAGGAACGGAATGAACATGTATCAGATCATATTTTTTTATAAAACTTTTTCTAGTGAGAAAAAGAAAAGAAAGAATGAAAAAAGTGAAAATCTTAAAAAAATAGTCTAGTTTTGTTTTTTCATCTATGGTGCGCCGTTGTACTCTGTAGATCTTGACACCCTTAAGATAAGATGGTGAGTTCTTCGCGTTGTTATCCAAAGCTATTACTGTCACATCCCATCCATTTTCAACTAAAGTTTCAGCATATCTTCTTACTCTATTATCTTCTTCATAATAGGTGTATGCCACCATGCAGGCTCTCATATTAAATTACCTATTCATAAATCAAGGTCAGGGAATATTTGAAGCAACGCTTATTTCCGGTAAAGTATCTTCATTTTTCAGAAGCTTTTGAATACAATACCAGCTTCTAAGTGATTTGATTTTTGCTCTACCTACTTTGCCAAACGATAGAAAGAATATAAAACCGTTACTCGTAATACGAAGGAAATGGTAAAGAACTCGAAGGAACACATAAAGCGAATAGGTGAAGTTGGGACAGTGCTTCTTCCAGTAGAGAAGAGAAGCATTTTCAAGAAGTAAATAATACCGGAATGGATCTTTTTTAGAACTACTGCTTCCTTGGTAATGGTAAATCTGAGCCATAGGATAATAAATTATTGTCCACCCATTATTTCTCATTCTTTTACAGTAATCCCTATCCTCACCATAAAAGAAGAATGTATCATCTAAAAGGCCAACTTGTTCAAGGGCCCTTCTTCGTATTACCCAGAAGCATCCACCAAGAACATCGACAGATTGAATTTTGTTTATTGGATAAAATGTTATGCCAGGAAAAATGTAATCCAGCCAAAATGTTCTGGCCAAAGTTCCTAGCAGTGTCAGATCCCTTCTGGTAGATATCTGGTGGCTATTATCTCCATTCAGAACTTTGGGTCCAACAATACCACATTTCGGGTTAGCATCCATAAAATGGATCAACTGAGGAAAGCAATTACCTGTAACTTCGACATCAGTATTAACAAGACAAATATATTCTCCTTTTGCCTTTTTGATTGCCACATTATTTCCAAGTGCAAAACCGAGATTGGTTCTATTTTTTATCAGCCTCACTTCTGGGTAGTTCGTTTCGACTGCTTCTGCAGATCCATCTGTTGATGCATTATCAGAGACAATTATTTCGACATTAAGATGTTTACAATCTTTATAGATGCTCTCTAGACATTGAAGTAGTAACTGTTTAGTGTTCCAATTGACAAGTATGATCGAGATTAAAGAGTTGTTCATGGTGTCCAATAATTTATTCAGGCAGATTTTAAAGGTTTAATAGTTACATGGTTGTAGTCGAGAAAATTAGAAAAGTTTTTCTGCTGATTGTCTTCTGGACTAGCTTGGTTTTCAAGGGTAAAGGAATGTTGTAAACAGCTTATCATAGCAAGCAGCAGATAAAAATATAACATGGACTGATCATAATACCTTACAGAAAGGAAGGTCACTGTGTGGGAAAATAGGGTTGCTCCGAGTGACCAAACAAGCATTTTGTATAGTGAATTCGATTCTGGAATATTCACTAACGTTTTCCCAACAATTTTAAACCCATAATAGATTTTAAAAATAAATAACAGCATAGCCAAGATACCCCCAGCTACACCGTTTTTTATGAACTGGTTTGTAATATCCGTGTGATTCGGGCTCCAGGCAATTCCTGTAGGCATCCAATGACGAGTATATGTTGTACCTATCATCCACCACTCGTTCATATATTTAATAGCACTGTTTATCAATTCTGCCCGATGCCACCCTGTACTGCTTCCTGTCAGATCAATTTTAGCCATTAGGTACCATACTGGACTGCTCATAGTAAAATGCAATGCCAAAATGGAAAGAAATAAAGTGATCCGGACTGCTTTCATATTATCTCTTAGTGGCCAAAAAGCAAATCCTACAGCACAGAGTAGCATACTCATTATTGGACCGCTTGAGGCAGATAAAAAGACAACCATAATTGCTGCAATTGCACCGCTAAAAACAAATAGGCGAGGAAAATTTTTTATTTTAAAGAGTATGAAAAACCATGCAATAGAAGTTGCAGCCACTGTGCCTGCCATAATCGCGCTTGTAAACGGGCCTTGGCATCTTACTCTTCCATTACGAATTGCGGGTGACGAGCGAACACCACCAAGTAAAGAAAATGGATTGAACTGGGTGATTTTTTCTATGGCCATGAACAGAGACATTATACATAGTATTACAGCCAGCGTTTTGAAAATAGTAAATATATCCGCCTGATCTTTTACAAGAAAGCGCATTATGAAATATAAACCCGTTACATCATATACCTCACCAAGCCTGGTTATGAATGTTGTATCAAGTTTCGGTTGCAGCGCTCCGGTTACGAGCATAACGAGAGCCCATAGAATCGTACATATGTCTATCCCGTTTAGATTGCCATTTATTCTCTCCTTCTTTGAAATAATTCTAAGCATGCCAAAGAAAACGAGAATGCGCATTGAATGAAAGTTTGCTGGACCTAGGTAAAGCACACTCCCCATTGGTATGAGGGTTATTCCTATAATCAGGGGAATGATAGCATGGTGCCTCGGTAATGAAAGTACAAGAATTCCTGCTAGTGAAATAAGTGTAAATGCAACTGGAGTCATTTATAAGCAGCTGTTTTTTTCATTAAGGGATTTAGGCGTCTGAGCTGTTCTCTGCGAAGATATGCAATGACTTCTTGAGGTAAAACCTTATCACATTTTTTTACGGCTGATGAACAGTATCCCCAGATAGAATAAATGGCTCCTAATATATAGGGCGTCTTAAAAAGGTACAGTAAGCTACTCACAATATGAAAAATCGGATGATATCCAAGTCTGTATTTGTTGTGGCCCTTTTGGTAGATCGTTTTCAGTGGACTGGAAGTACCAGTAAGTACTGGCCCATGATGATAGACAATGTATTCTGGAAAAGTCCTAACTGACCATCCTTTTGCACGGGCACATATTTCGGCAGCTGAATCTATACCACCCATCTTAATCGGAATGTAGCCCCCAATTTCCTGAAAGCACTCACGACGAAAAAGTTGTACTGCACCTGCAACGCTATTCAGGCTAGTGTGCATTGGGATAACCTTGCCATTGTAAACTTCATAGATGTGTCCACCAACCAAACCCAATTTTGGTTGGCTGCTCAAGTGATGTATCAGGTTTTCATAATAAGTCGGTTCAAAAGAAATATCAGCATCAAGATTTCCGATGAAATCAAAGTCACTTATGCTTAAACTTTTAAATCCAATATTGAATGCATTTACCTTTGAACTAAAATCCTTTTGAACAGGTGATTCATTACGCTGGTATTTAATAAAGGAATGGTTTTTACAGTAAGATGTAATTATTTCATCGGTTCTGTCACATGAACCATCACTTACAATAACCCACTCAGCAGGCTTATTCGTTTGTTGAATCACTGATTCTATAGTTTTCCCGATATTCTTTTCTTCGTTTTTAGCCGGTGTAATTAGTACAAATGTTGCCATGAATAAGTCCTTGTGGGAATCTACTTACCTGAAAATAATCAAACTAAACTTGGCTGCTCCAGAGGTTCAACACTATTAACCGGTGTAGAATCAATTATCAAATCTTCAATATCAAGAGAACTTGCGATGATTTGTAGGTAATTTCTGTTTTGGATTATGCTGGTGTAGTTTTGGTTGAAAGTGGAATATGCAGTTTTCCTTTTTTGAGCTCTCAAATCTGGATTCAGACACATCGTGATTATGTTTTCAGCTAAACTTTTTGGGTTACCTGGTTCGGAATATTGAATGCATTCGTCATTGAACAGTTCCTCGCCAGATTTCAAGCGGCTTGCTACAACCGGAATTCCTGAGGCAATATATTCAAATGATTTGGTAGAAAGGGCAATGTTCATGAAATTATCACTAAGATAAGGTACAATTCCTATATCAGTAGTCATAATGACTTTATAAATTTCCTGCAAAGGAAGTGGATCCCCGAAGATAATTGCTTTTTGGAGCTGTTTGTCACTGATATACTGCTCCATTTTTCTACGGTAGCCAAGGTCATACCAACCATGAATCTTCAAAATACTACCAGGAATTCTTTTGGACACTGTTTCCATTGCTTTTACGGCAACAAAGATCCCAAATCTTTCTGATACAGTTCCGTGATATATGAAACGAGCATTAGATGTTATAGTGGAAAAAGTGCGATTTTCATCATATTTGAAAATTGAAATGTCAGCTGTATTTATAAGCACAGTCACTTTACTACCTTTTATACCTCTCTGAATAAGAGAGCGACGGAATCCATTACTAGCAGTAATAACATGATCACAAAAACTGACAATGATTTTTTCTAAAAATTTGGCTATGTATTTAACTGCTTTGACTTTTTTACTGGACCATCTTGAATCTAATAGGTCTACTGTAAGATCTCTTCCGTCTAGAATTATCCTTGAACCTAGCAACTTATTTATGAATGTGATGAAAACAAGAAATTCGGGAAGGGTGTGAACTACAATAGCTCTGTAGCTGTTCTTTAAGCTAATTGACAATAATTTAAAAAAAGTTGCGCTGATAAATTGAAATGTGGCCAGCAAATACGTTATGAAAGAACCTTGAGTTACACTTTTTTCTGCCACTCTGTGGATAGTAGTATACTGAAGGTGTTCTGTTCTGGACTGCCCTTCGGTATAGCAACATATCACATCACAAGGTATCCCTTGTTCTTCTAAAGTGTGAACTTGCTGACACAGTCTTGTATCAAATGGATATAAGTATTTGGCAATTATACAAACTTTTGTTGGCTTCATATGTATTCTATGCATATTCCAGAGATGGAATACTTCCTGTTAAGCAAAATTCCTGTTTTTTAATGTATGAAGCAATTTCTCGTGGTAGCGGGTTCCAATACTCATCTTTGTAGTTAGTGCTTATATGGTCAAGAAAATCCGTATATAATTCACAGCGGTACTCATCGAAACGATTCTTTTTATTTTCTTCAAAATTAATATAATCTGGATGAACAATAACTGTTGCCATACCCCCTTTTTGGGCTATCCATTTCAGTTTATTCTTCCAAATACTAATATCTTTTTCTTGTTTAATGATAAATAATGTAAAATCCTGCGGAAGTGTATAGGGGATTTCAACAAAACCAGTATCTGAATTCTTCTGCTTGTACCAGAATGGAAAAATTGTATTTACTCCGTCCGGCTGAGGCTCAAAAGGATCTGTGTCGAATGTTGAACAATCGTAACTTATTTTAAGCTTGGCAATCCAGTCAAGATTGTGGTGCATGGCTGCTGAGCGAAACCCAGTTGCATTCCAGCGCTCAAGGTATTCATTGATTACAGAAGCCCTTGCCTCAAAAATATTTTTTGTATGGTACAGTTTACCATCATGATTAAAGTCATGAACACCGATTTCAAAGCCATTGTTTACTAGCCACCACCTGATTCCTGTAGGAACTATATACTTTTGCGGAACAATATTGAATGCAGATCTGAACCCATATTGCTTATCGACAAGAGCCAATGGCTTACATTTTTTTAAACCACGAATGGATTCCACATCGTGAGTAATTAACAACGCAAATCGTTTACCTTCTGGCCATCCTTTCCATCCGGGTGGCTCAATACCGGCTTTTTCGCATATAGGCCAATTTTGTTGTGCCTGGTGTAACCGCAACTTAAGTAATAACCTTCTGAGTGCGAGTTGTGCTTTTCTTGGAAACAAAGGCTTAACTGTATAATAAAATTTCTTCAGATTCATTATCATAATTCTCAAATGCCAAATGGTTGATTTATATTAATAATTATTACTAATAATAAAAGGTCTTTAATTAGGAGTAATTAATTGTCCATGGTTGTTCTTCGACCGTGTAGCCAATCTCTTGTCATACAGATCCATCTTCGAATAAAGGCGCCGCCAAGTTCTATCGAATTAACTCTGCTTTTACTAGCATCTAAACTCATAAATGTCGACATGGATTCTACATGATTGGAGCCAACAATAGCACTCTCTATTTCATTTATTGTTGCCCATCTTGCGCCCAAACTGCTTACAAAATTACAAATACCTTCTATAAGGGAATCAGTGTTTTTGAAGTCCTTATGATGCGATTCGAATAGTATTGCTTGATTCAGCATTGCTCTGTTTTTCATTCTTTGTCTAAGTGATATATTATTTGTACGCGCACAATGTAAAAGGGAATCTCGCAACAGTACTGGAACGCCGCCTATAGAACGATTGATCGGTAACATTCCAGCAAGGTGCTCTTCCTTTTCAAGATTGATAGTATATCCATTGACTTTTCCCGCTGTTATAACTCCAGTTATTTCTGTTCTGGAAAATGCTTCAAGCATATTTTTTGACAATCGTTCATGGGGAGGGACAATCAGACGAGATACTGTTAAGCCTGTTTTTCTTTCGAAACGCTTGATATGTTCTAAACCATAGTTGATATACGAAATGCACTTTTCAACAGACCAGTTACGCTCAAGATCTTTTTTAGAATGTAAAACACCATGAGTGCATAGACCTATGTACTCACAGTTATCATGGAAAAACTTAATGAGATCTTTATTAAAATACCAGAGGTCGATAGGCACTGCAGCAATACAACATTTGGCACCGTACTTCTTACAGGCATCAACCAAATCACGGTATCTTATATGTCCATATTTAAAGCTATAGAGATTAGGATCATCAATAGTTATACAGGCTAGCGAACTCGTTTTATAATCCTGAATTTCTCTTATGGCTGAAACTATTTCAAACAGCTGGCTGTTTGGAGAAAATAGATTCTTTGATAATACAGAGTCGATACTATCTAATCGGTTGAGAAAAACAACCCTTTCTTTTCTACTGTCGAAGTAGTCTATGCTATCTTCAAAGTCAAAAATCATTTGTTGTTCAAGTTCAGTTCCCCCGCATTCAGGTACATAAGGACAGATATTAATCGCAAGCATCTCCATTAAGTTCACCCATAGAAGCTCATATTGAAAATAGAGGGTTTTGGGATGAATGAAAATGGATTTTGGAGACATAGTTATATCGATATCTGTTGTTGCTTAGTAAAATCAATCTAAAACTAAAAAAGAATCAGGCTAGACCTTTACTCAAGGCCTCACTGACACTTAAAACTGGTATATTTTGTTTGATTACTTCATCGAGTACACTCTTGTATAGATCTGGTTTGCATCCATAAGGACCGTGGTCATCCCTTATGTCATGTGTATAAAAAATTAGCCAACCGTTATTCTTTGAAACAGAACTAATATAACTGTAGATTTTATGTGAATATCTTTTATTAGAGAAAATAGGAATGGTTTTGAGGAGGTTGAGGTCGATAGTGTTTTTATTTATGCCAAGCTGAATCCCCCTACAGCAATCAAAATATTTTTGCACAACAGCTTTAACCTTGGGTGTAGCACTACCTTTAGGGAAAGAAAAGTTAGCTATTTTTGCTTGCGGCAAGTGTTCCCCAAAGAGCTGTGAATTGTCGAGAATGGATTGCTCAAAATATGATGGGCTTACAGACCAGGCATCGCAATGATCTGCTGTATGGCATCCAATCTCGTGTCCGTCCTCATATAGTTCCTTTAGTTCATTGCTATTTAAAATTCTGCCACCTTTAGACTCTTGACCTAACAAGCGCAGAGACATGTAATAAGTACCTTTGAATCCATTATTCGAGAGCAATTTACCGCCAAAACTAAATGCTGATGTCGGGGCATCATCAAATGTAAAAGATACTGCTTTAAAGCCAGGTCGTATAACAGCTGTACGCTTATTGTAAACTCCCGCAACGAAGCTAAAGAATCTATGCTTGGCTACTTTCGATAACTTCTTCATTGGGTGCCTCAAAAATTGTGATAATCTGATCGGATGGAATGTGTCTGTTTTTGGGAAATTTAAGCAAAACAATATTGTCAGATTCGCTTACAACATCAAACTGCATTTCTCCAAAGACTTTGGCTGAGTTTTTATTCTTTTCTGTTTTTTTATAATTTACCCAAAATCCTTCATTACTTTCAGGCAAATATTTTTGCAGAATGTAAGCTAGAAATGCATGTTCAATACGCTTACTCTGCACACGACAGCTGAACATCAGGTCAACCAAGATTGGTTTATCCTTCTCTATTGCACAAAACCCTACAATGCCATACTTCCCATACCGATCTTCACATTCCAACACATAAGTCGAAATTGATTGATCTTGTGAAAGAGTATTAAGTTCTTCTAAAGAGTATCTGTTTCCTGAAAAGTTCATCTGATTAGTTCGCTGTGCCAGTTCATATACTCGATTTAAATTGCCTGATACTAGAGATGAAATTTTCAATGTAAGATGGCACGATTTTAAAAAATCCATATATTTACCATCGAACATCTCTTTTGCATGATCTCTTTGTTCCTCTTGTTTATACAATAAACGTCTTTTTGAACTTTCAATTGTCTTTGGATGCATACACTCTGGCATGATTATAATCTTATTAAAATCTGCAGCATCTATCGTCCTTACATCGATGCATCCAGTCTTTACTTCCTCACGTTCAAATATTTGGTCATCTACAAATAAAAAAGTGTCTAAGCCGATATTTAGCTTTTTTGCAATTTGCTTTATGCTTTCGCTCTTGGGGCCCCATGAGATTTGAGGATGTAAAAAATATTCATCAATACCAAATCTTTTAAGGCAGGTAATTGCATCATCATGGCTGTTTTTACTTGCGATTGACTGAAGTATTCCTCTTTGATCTAATTCTGAAATGATTTCTCGTATCCCATCTCTCAATTTGATCTTTTCTGGACCATCTTCTACTAGAACACCATTCCAAAGTGTGTTGTCAAGATCCCAAATAACACACTTTATCTTTTTACTTTGGGTTTTACTATCATTAATAGTCTTTTTTGCAAAACCAATAAAGCCAAAGAATATCTCAGTTAATTCCCTTTGTTGATCGTGTGTGATTTCAGCAATAAAGGAATTACCCATATCAATATAGGAAACTATTTCTTCAATTGGTATTTCCACTCTGGTATAGCCAGCGGCTAATTTAATTCCCCTTTGAAATATTAATCGGGAGTTCTTGGTATTATCAGATCTAAAAGTAACTGTCAAACCAACATTTTCACTATAAGGGTTATAGCATTCCATTATGAAACAATCTGGAGTTGAACTCAAATTCTTTCGTTGTCTGGAATATCGCTTTTTTAAGGAATAGTACTTTTTTGACACCAATATTCTAAATGATTTGGGAATGATTAGCAATCTAATCATTTTACTAAATATATAGTCAATATATTCGATTTTTTGAGTAACTTTTTTTCTGTGCAGCCGAGTATTTCCCGGTGACCATAATTTGCCCCAGAGCTTGAATGCAATTTTTAAAATGTACCCATTTAAAGCTTCAGGCATCTCAATTCTCACCATTCCATCAACAAATAACCTGCAACTGCCATTTTCTCTTGGTGAATATAAGGAACAGGTTTGATAACAGGTTGGCCATACACATTCTACACAGTGTTCACTCCATGACATTACTGTACAGGACTGAATGTAATCATTAGTATCTTTGAAATGCTGTAATATATTAGGTGGAAGATTGTCGATAGTTATTTGTTTGAAATTGCTTTCAGATTCGTACATTTAGTACCTCAATTTGCATTAAAGAGACATGGTGCAGAACACTGGTAGAACTGTACCGGTTGTAGCGATCACTTTCATTATAAGGGTCAGACATTTTTATAAGTAAATGGGCGTACATTATTAATCTTAGTATGATGTTTTACGCCGAATACCTGTACAGCATTTCCCCGCAGAACCTCAGTATCGAAATGGGCATCCTGCGGAAAACCTTGTTGTGTATCCCGTGCACACTTGGTGCTTCGAGAAGCTTCTTGCCACTTGATACATCGTAAACGTGATCGTTAAGCTGGACCCGGACTCCTCCGAATCCCTCTTTGTACCTGCAGAGCCCCTCATGGTACTTTTCCGTCTTACCGAATGACATTACTTTGTACCCTTTTTCGGAAAAGGAGCGGATCGCTTCCCACATCACCAGATCGTTGGCTCTGAAGTGCTGCTGGTTCTTGTCGGATGCACCGAATTTAAAAAGTGCGCTCTTTTTGGTAAAAAGGTAAACTGCTCCGGCTACCACTTTGCCACCGGCTGTGGCCAAGGCCACTTTCCCTTTGCCACCCGATATGAGGTGCTTGTGGATATTGTCAAAAAAACGGATCGGCTGTGGAGGAAGACCGTGACGCTTGCGAGTGATACAGTGCAAACGGTAGAATTCGTGCACGGATTTCAGATCATCATGAAAAGCGACGGAGACACTCTCCTTTTGAGCTTTACGAATGTTTCGCCGGGTGGAGCTAGCCAGATCGGCCCAGAGCTTTTTCTCTCCAACGGTGAGATCGAGCCTGTGCCCCCAGTAGGAGTGAGATGGCTCTCCCAGTGGAGCAAACGTTTCGGTTCCCCTGAATTCAAGGGTGTCGAGCCCTAAACGCTTCGCTTCACCAAGCAGCGCGTTAACCAGCTTTTCATGGTAAATGGACTTGCAGACAATGTCGCATCCGTCTGAAAAGGGGAGAGCGATTGCCTTTTTCTTTCCCTTGAGCGACTTTACCTGTATAAATGGCATGGTGCAGCTCTTTTCAGAAACGGTGCTGTAGAAAAGCGGTTTAAAAGAGTAAGTGTCAATGAGTGTTTTGGCCCAGCTTGAATAATGAAAGAACTGCGGTTCAGCGGTCTGGTCGACCAGGCTGTCCCACTCTGTACCCGAGAGAGGATCGATGGCCTGCAAAAGCTCTGAGGACATGGTTTACCTCCGGATGGGAAGAGTTGCGTTTCTGTGGTGACTTTTCAAAATTCTTTTCGCGGCACCTGTCGCAACCAGTCCGATTCCTCCCAGTTCAAGAAGCCAGTTTACTCGTACTGAAACCGGCCTGAGATTGAGAAATCTGTCGAAATGGTGGAACGAAGCAGCCCTGATTACAATAAAGAGAAGCAGAAATCCGATACCGGCAAAGAGTATCCGGTTGTTAACAAAATAAGATCTCATCCGTTTGATGGCAACATAAAAGAGCGTTGAGCTGAACATGATGAAAAAGATGACAAAGACTAATTGAACGGTGCGTCGTTTTTCATACCAGTTCTGCTTTCTGGCGACAAGCCTCCCGATATCAGTAAAAAGGGACTGGAGGTCAAGCTGCTTATTTATGGCCAGGAGAATCATTAACAGGGAGACTGAGATGAACAGGAGTTTCTCCCTGGAGTCGACTTTTTCTTTACTGCATGCAACTGCGGCTGTCCCCGCCAGAACTCCAGCTGCCGCATATGCTATAACAGTGATCCAGCCCATGGGGGAGGGGTCGCCGATCGAGGGATGCCAGTTGAGGAGGGAAATGTTGATATTCCGTTTAGGTGATGGTACTCCATCCGCTCATGCTGAGCGTAGTCTTCGGAGTCGAAGCATAATCCGTCAAGTTGGAGATATTTGACAATGCCTTCTTTTGAATGCTGCCCCGTTCCCAGATGGCCGCCCCGTTCCACTCACCCTGAGCGTAGTCTTCGGAGTCGAAGGGTTGTCCCTCAGTTTGATTTTTAATGGATTATCCTTCGACTTCGGCGGACCTACGCTCAGGATGAGCGGATGTGAGCATTCTCTAATCCAACTCCCAAATCAACCGAAGCTCTTAATCTCCTCTGCCACTTTGTTCACCATCTCCTCTGTCAGACCGGGGAACATGGGCAGCGATAAAATTTCCTCTGCGGCCTTTTCGGTGACCGGGAAATCGCCTTTTTTGTACCCGGCCTGGGAATAGGCATTCTGCAAATGAAGAGGAACTGGGTAGTGAAGTCCGGTTGCTATCCCTTTTGACCCGAGATGAGCCATCAGAGTGTCTCGGTTTTTGTTTCTGATCACGTACAGATGATACACTGCCTTTGACCATTCCGGTTCGAAGGGGACTGTGATACCCGGATGGGAATAGAGCTTTTCATGGTACAGCTTTGCCGCAGTTCTGCGCTGCTCGGTCCAAAAAGGGAGCTGCTTAAGCTTAACACTTAATATACCGCACTGTATCGCATCGAGGCGTCCGTTGTAGCCTTCCATTTCGTGGTAATACTTTTGAGATTGCCCATGATCACGGATCATTCGGATTTTAGCGGCGATTTCGTCGCTGTCGGTAGTAACAGCCCCGCCTTCTCCGCAGGCACCCAGGTTTTTTCCCGGATAGAAGCTGAATGAAGCAGCTTTACTCATGGAACCGGCTATCTTCCAGCGGCAGTCTTTGCGGGAATAGTATTTGGCCCCGTGCCCCTGACAGGAATCCTCAAACACCATGAGATTGAATTCATCTGCAATCTCCTGAATGGCATCCATGTCAGCGCACTGCCCGTAAAGATGTACCGGAACGATGGCGGTCACCGGTCGGTTACGCAAAACTTCAATGAGAACATTATTCTTAATAACGCATTCCCGGGCGATATAGTCCTTTATTTTCTCAGGATCAATATTGTAGGTTTTCTCATCGACATCTACAAAAATCGGCGTTGCCCCAGCCTGGGAGATTGCCTCGGTGGTAGCGATAAAGGTATTGGGAACGGTTAACACCAGGTTACCCGGTTTGATTCCTCCTGCCATGAATGAGAAGCGAAGCGCATCGGTTCCGCTGTTGACAACCACACAGTTCTTCACACCGCAGAACTGTGCAAACTCCTTTTCGAAATTGGAGACAAGCGGGCCACCGATAAAACCGGCAGTGTCGAATGCGCTGGAACAGACTTTCAGAAGTTCATCCTTAAGCTCGCGATGCGGAGAGACAAGGTCTAGAAACGGGATATTCACGGTTGTACTCCATGTGTGATGATGGTGTTATGGTAATTGTTTTTTGTAATCGGGGTAGTGATCGCCCCGCCCCCAGATGCTACCCCACTCCGCTCATGCTGAGCGTAGTCTTCGGAGTCGAAGCATAATCCGAAAAGCAGGTGAATATTTGATAGCACTCTTATATTAAATGTCGCCCCGCTCCCGGACGCCACCCGTACCGCTCACCTTGAGTGTAGTCTTCGGAGTCGAAGGGGTTTTCCTCACAAGTTTGTGTTTTTCTCATCCTAAATCTTCTCCGAAGATAAACATATTGGGATTATCCTTCGACTCCGGCGGACCTACGCTCAGGATGAGCGGATGTGAGGTCATGCGTAAACCAGGATTATCCTTCGACTCCGGGGGACCTACGCTCAGGATGAGCGGAACGTCGCGGTATTGTGTGAGAATCATGTCCGATTCATTATCGTGCAGTCATGCAGTCATGCCGTCGTGAAGTCTCCGACAACACTCTTCATTTCATTCTTGCCGGAACTCCCATCACCACAGCTCCATCAGGAACATCTTTGGTCACCACTGCTCCTGCGCCGATCATTGCGTTTTCCCCAATGGTAATTCCGCAGATTATGATTGCTCCGGTTCCGATGGATGCACCTTTTTTAACCAGGGTGGGAACCACTTTCCAGTCTTCCTCGGTCTGAAGCGAGCCGTCCAGGTTGACCGAACGGGGGTATTTATCGTTGGTGAACATGACCCCGTGGCCCACGAATACCCCGTCTTCGATGGTGACTCCTTCACAGATGAAGGTATGACTGGATATCTTGCAGTTGGCTCCGATGAAGGCGTTTTTCTGAATCTCTACGGATGCCCCTATTTTTGTGTTATCTCCGATGGCGCAGCCGTAAAGGTTTATGAATTTGGAAAGTTTTACGTTTTTTCCGAGTTTTACATCGGGAGCTATTGAGTTGAGTTCCATAATTTTATTCCTTTTTGGGATTATGCTTCGACTCCGGCAGACCTACGCTCAGCATGAGCGGATGGGGCGGCATTCTGTATGGAGGAGGCAACTTTCATTCGGATCATTTTAGGATTATGCTTCGACTCCGGCGGACCTACGCTCAGCATGAGCGGATGGGACGGCATTCTTATTTGAGCAATCATCATTCATCAATCAAAAATTCTCTTATAGGGATTACCCTTCGACTCCGGAAGACCAACGCTCAGGGTGAGCGGAGGAGGCACCTTCATTCAACATTCAGCAATCATCGTTCGTCAATTTCCTTGGACGCACCTTTCCCCTTTCACGGTCCCGGAAGGGGTTAAACGGCTCCTTTTAACCGTCAACAAAGTGGTCAAGGAAAGCTCGGGTTCCAGCGCTTTCCAGGTGTGGCCCTGCCACAGGTTCGCGTAGTATCAGTAAATCAGATACCTGCCAGCACGCCGGGATTTACTCCCGAATCAACGCAGTGGTACTTCGAAAGATCAACTATTTTGCCTTTATTCTGAAGAGATTCGTTGCACGCTTCAAGCATTCTCACCACCCGCAGTCCGGATTCCCCATCATTAATCGGACGTTGTCCATTTTCGATGCACTCTACAAAATGTCTGCACTCCAGCTTGAGAGCTTCAGTACCATCGAGCTTGGGGGCCCAGATGTCTCCTGAGCGATAGGAAACAAGCAGATTATAAATGCTCTTCAGGTTATTGACATCGATTCCCTTATCATACACTTTAATCTTTTCATCGGGATTGAGGTCATTCCAGACCAGCATTTTCTTTTCACCACCCAGAAGCGTTGTCCTGACTTTTACCGGTGAGAGCCAGTTTACGTTAAAATGTGCAATAAGGTTGTCGCTGAAATACATGGTGACATAAGCCACATCTTCCATATTGTTTACGTGTGCCATGCCGTTGGCAGTCAGAGCATCAGGATTTTTGGAAAGCAGAAAATCCATAATGGAAAAATCGTGAGGAGCAAGGTCCCAAATAACATTGACATCATGCTGGAATAGCCCCAAGTTTACTCGAGTGGAATCGTAGTAGTAAATATTACCCAGGGTTTCCTTTTCAATGAGCTGCTTTATCATACGCACTGCACCGGTAAAAATGAAGGTATGATCGACCATGATGGTGAGTGACTTGCTTTCGGCAAGGTTGATAAGTTCTTCAGCTTGACTGCTACTATAGGTGAAGGGCTTTTCCACAAACACGTGCTTGCCGTTTTCTAGTGCCTTATGCGCAATATCATAATGGGTGGAAACCGGAGTGACTACTGCCACTACGTCGATATCGGGGGCACACACTACGCTTTCCAGTGAGGTGGTAGTTTCAACAGAGGGATTTTCCTTTTTGAGTGCCATGAGAGATTCGGTACGTTTGTCGCACACTCTCACCACTTTTGCGCCATCCACAGCAGAAAAATTTCTTACAATATTGGGACCCCAGTAACCATATCCAACTACACCTATCCTGAGCATGGCGCACTACCTCCGTAACTAAGATGTGTATTTTGCGATGAGACCTGACAGTTGAAGAGGGCAAGACTTCCTCTGCAGAAAACAGGCATGGGTAAATCTCTCAGCACACTACAGCTTACTAATACGCTCCTCTGTTCGTGATAAGAACGAAAGGAGTTTTAAAAATCATCTTTATATCCATGGCAAGCGACCATTTGCGAATGTAATGCAGATCCATTCTGACCATTGTTTCAAAATTTGTAGTGCTACGCCCTTCAAGCTGCCAGTAACCTGTAATACCGGGCTTCACTTCCAGGACTCTTCTGCGATGCCACAGATCATATTCCTCAACTTCGTAGGGAATAGGTGGCCTCGGACCGACAAGTGACATATCCCCCAGAACTACATTTAAGAACTGAGGCACTTCATCCAAGCTGGTTTTCCTCAAGAATTTGCCAATTTTGGTGACCCTTGAATCGTTGGCAAGTTTAAAGACCTTCTGCCCGGATTCATCACTGACCTGTTCGGCGCAACCCTTGATGAATTGCTTCATGTACTCTTTATGAGTTGATTCGTTGTTGTTGACTGTCATTGTTCTGAATTTATAAATGCGGAACACTTTTCCGCCTTTTCCCACCCGTTCCTGACGGAAAAAAACCGGCCCGCGAGATGTGAGCTTTATGAGAACGGGTATCATGAGGAAAACGGGAAAAAACATGATGATCCCGATGATACTGCCTACCAGGTCAAGAGAACGCTTGGCAGCCATTGCGGATCTGTTCAAGAGGGAGCTTCTGCTGAAGTCAGGATAAAACATCTGGTTGTAGTTGGAATCCACTGATTGCAGATCGGTGGGAAACCAGTAGGAACTTATGCCAATTTTGGATATGCAGTCGGCTTCCACATTACTGGTAATATTGCCTTTTACCTTTTCAATTATGGAAAAGCGGCTGTTCTTGTTGATTTCTGTGAAGATTATCCCAATGGTCTGCTGAGCTTTGTACCACCCCTTAATATCTATTTCCCTTGTGGCACCATGCAGGGTATTGACGATCTGTCTTGTCTGTGATTCAGCCCTGTTTTTTGCATTTCGACCCTTGCCAAACATGTGAAATACTTCAGCTATGTCAATCACCATTACCATAAATGGTTTACCGGACCGTTCTGACCGCTTACGCTCAACGTTGACCAAAGCTCGAAAAGCCTCTTCAGAGATGAGGTTGTCATTCTGAGTAAAGGAAAATTCTGGACGGTTACGGATTGCTTCCGTTGGGGACAAAGCAGAATCTTCAAACACCAGCATCACCTCTTGTAAGATGAGTGAAAGAATCAGAAACACTATACAATATACACGCGATATAAAATAGTGTTCATTACATTTTGATTACATGGGTTGTTTTTAATACGTGCCTAACCTTAAATTGCTTTGCGACTAACAAGATCGGTAATACGCTTCGCGATTCTTTCTTCTGAGCAGGTCCGTTTGCCTCAGAACCGTGTAGATTTTCAGGTGTGATACCTTGTTTCCACCAAATTCCGGTTCAGCAATTTTCTTTCTAATCTGACTGATGCTTAAAGGACCATGTTTCCCGATTACTTCTTTCACCTGTTTGGCCAGAGACAATTTCAGACTTGGCCTATTTTCGCGACCATCGCTTATTTGCAGAGAAAATGACTCTGCCACAGCTTTAATTGCAATAAGGGCATCCCAGTAGCTGTCGATTACCGCTCGATAATTCAGCTGGCAGAAGCTTTCTTCCACCTGTCCGCCCAAACGGCACAGGACCAGCTTACCTCCTGCCAACTGGAATTTTTTAGCCTGTAGTGCCAGCAGATTCCACCCCTCAGCTGACATGTACTGCAATTCCTTCATATCCAGAACAAGCTTTTTGATACGATTATCCAGAAGTTTACTGAAAAAATCTTCTATTTGAGGGATAGATTTTTCGTTTATCTTTCCGTGAAGAGAAATCACTGTGATAGTAAGCGGAGGCTTTTCAAGAACTCTTACCTCACCACGGATACTATCAGAAACTTTTATCCATTTTGGACCATGTAAAACAAAATTTAGAGCTGCTTTAACTGGTTCTACCTGTCTGATTGAGCCCAGGTGTGGCACTGATTTCTGGAAAGTAATTGAACTCGACCCGATTTTAATCTCATCATTGTTTTTTAACGAGCACGATTTTACCGATTGCCCGTTCACAAAGATTCCGTTTTTTGATTTCTGATCATAGATGTAATGATGACCTAATTTGCTAATTATAATAGCGTGAACCGCAGATACGGCATTGTCATCAAGTGCAATAGTGCAGGATTTTGAGCGACCTATGGTTATTACATCCTGATCGGTTGTGAAAGTCGATACATCCCCACCAATATCCTTAATGGTAAAAACTGGCATACATTCAAACTTTTTTGGTTTGTAAATAATCAATCTACCGAGAAGTGTATTTTGCAATCCACCTGCAGGCGGAATTTACCGCGTCCCAGCATAATAATTTTTAACTGAGGAAAGTTCTTATTCAGTACCGAAGAGAGCCTTTGAATTCTAACAGCAATGTTTGGATTGGCGATATCCACGACTATCTCTTTGTTTTTCAAAAGTTCCTTGTATTCGAAAACAGTTCTCCGTTCATTTGTGTAAGCTTGAAGCAGGTGCTTTAAAATCTGAGCCGGCACTGACTTTATCAGGTGCCTTCCGTTAAGGGAAACACTGTCATCATTGGTATGGTATACAAGTCTTGATACTGGATGCAAACTGTCCATCAGAATAGAATGCTTTTCCTCAATTCTGTTTGCAGATGAACAGGAGCTCCCAGTTGCCGTTTTTATAAATTCAGAAAAGGTGTGCTTTGGCTTGCCATCTAATCTGCGATAATTGAAGCCGTAGATGGCCACAGGGGATTCGTAAGAACATCCTTCATGTAGGATGGTTTTTTTGGTATCAGGACAGATGTAATTCTCTTCCACTTCGATAACAAGATCATCTGGTACTCCCAGGCTCTGAATTTTCATCAGCACCGATCTTTTTTTGCAGAAGTCGTGAAAAGAGTTTACTTTGCCATATCTTTTACCGTTAATGAACAGGAAATTGTCAATAATAGAAGCTGATGGAACTAAATCAATGACTCTTCGGGGATCTGCCATCATGAAGAAGTCTTCAACGGGTTCCAGGGAAAGTAGCGCGGGCATATTCTTCACCCACATTGCAGCCCACAGTCCGCAATTGGTCTTGGGGAGGGACCGACTGAATTTGCGCTTATCGGAAGTATCATTGAGCAGAAGAGTAAAGAGTGTTGTATTGACATCACCTTGAGTAGTGTTGGAGATGATAAAGTTTGCCATCCCGGTGGCAATTCTATCGCTAAGGAAGACGGCGGCTTTGAGGAGTTGTTCCCGCATGTCTTTTGGTTTGAACAGGTGTTCAATCACAGGTGCGCAGAGGCAGAGTAGTGCCTGCGCAGAGTGTTCCAGTCTTGCTGCTTTCTTTAATGCACATAGCACCAACTCCTGTATGTCTAATCCCTTTTTTGATGCAAACTGCTCAATATTCTGAAGAATTGTGCACATGTCTTCAAAAGGGATGTAGTCTTTGCCGTTCCACAGGGAAAAATAAAAATCACTTACCCGGCTGTATTTAGGTGCTACTGTTTCAACCTGTGCATCCCAGAACTCCCTAATGTCGTACACAGGGAATTCATCGAGCATAGCTGTGTAAACAAGCTTCAATGGCAGGATGGAAATCATAGTTCTCGGTGTTGCATCCCTTTTTGCAATTTGTTTAAGCTGTGCTGAGGCAATGCTGCTCATGGTTTCACCAGAGTATGTTGTAAAGTAATCTATCCAGAAGCGTAATAAGATTTTGTGGTAATATTTGTCAGTAAGTTCAGCGGTTTATTAGAAATGGAAAAAAATAGATTGCACAACTCTCATCAGATTTGTAGTTCACTGTAAGGGAATCCGACAGGTGTCGAATCTTTTTACTTCCGGGTCTTCGGCTGGGGCTGAAGTTCTAACCTGGAAAGCACCAGGATGTAAGGGAAAAACAGGAGTAGAACGAGAGCGTAAAAGACAACTCCTCCACCTTTATGGAGCCAACTGTGCGTGAGGAAAGCCTTATCGACATGCTGGGCTAAAAGCGATATGGTAGAGATGCGTATTGCGTTCTTCAGGATGGAGAGTGGAATGATGGCCAGCACAGCGAAGGTTTTTGTCCACCAGCGCTTGAGCATCATTTCAGATGCAAAGAAAAGTGTAAGGATAAGAGCCATTGTTGATCGTATACCGCTGCATTCAGGGGCAATGTGAATGCTAATATTTTCTAAATGAAAATCTAAACCATCTCTAATGTATGTTTGTCCAGTGAGAGTGAAAATCCAGTCTACAATCAGCGCGGAACCGTTTTGTAGAAAGCGGATTATTGAGTGCAGAAGTGCGGGCGGCAGGGGAATGGCAAGAAAGAGCAGTAAGAGGGCAAATGCACTAGTCGGCACAGATGAGATTCCGCAAAGGTAGGCGAAAGTTGCGATACAGATAATTACCACGCCAAGTGACCGGACTGCAAGTGCGGTAAAGGGATCCTGAAATGTGAAAAAGGCCGGCAGTACCACAACTAAGAGAGTGAAAAAGAGAAGGAGAAGGGTATGTATGGTTTTCCGTCTATCAATGGAAAACCTGGCCCTCGATGACCAGATTAAAAACAGACACATCAGAGGGACTATTGCGATGTGCGTGTAAGCATCATCCTGTTTGATCAGATTTGCCAACAGTGAAATATCTCGCCAGAGGAGAATCAGAACAGCTCCAAAAAAAGAAATGCCAGCAAAAATAAACGAGAGATAAGCCGGGCGTAGATGAAGCTGGTTCACAAGGGTGATCCTCAATCCAAAAGGATTGTTTCTTTCTGCAGTTCGATGGCGTGCTTTTTAATCATATCGTAAAGAGTAGGTCTGCTGATTCCGGCAATCCTTGCGCTTTCAGACATGTTGAATGAGGTTTGACGAAGCACATTTATAATATACTCCCGCTCAAACATGTTTCTGGCCTGTTTAAAGGAGGTATTTGTTGCTGAAGCCGCACTGAGAGAGAGGTCTTCCGGTTCAATTGTTTGAGCTGTGCAGGTGATAGCGGCTCGGCTGAGTTTATTTTCCAGTTCACGCACGTTTCCGGGCCAGCTGTAATGCAGAAGTGACTGTTCGGCCCGTGTGCTGAGGGCGAGTTTCTGCAGATTGAATTTGGTTCTGAGTTTCTGGATGATGTTCTGTGAAATCAGAAGGATATCCTGTCCTCTTTCCCTTAAAGGAGGGAGATCAATCTGGAATTCACTGAGACGGTAGTACAGGTCGCTTCTCAAGCCCCTCTGGCTTGAGCTGTCGTTAATCTCCTTATGATTGGTGGCGGCGATGATTCTTACATCCACACTTCTGAGTTGGGTGTCTCCCAATCGCTGTACTTTCTGATCTTCCAGAAAGCGCAGGAGCTTAACCTGTAAATTCTTGGGCATTTCGCCGATTTCATCCAGGAGAAGCGTGCCGCCATCTGCCAGCTCAAAGAGGCCAGCCTTATCTGATGCTGCGCCGGTGAAAGCACCCTTTACATACCCGAACAGTTCGGATTCTATGAGGCTCTCCGGTATGGCTCCACAGTTTATCGGCACAAAAGGATCATTCCGTCGAGGGCTGTGATAATGAATAGCTCTGGCACAAAGTTCCTTTCCTGTTCCGCTTTCACCTCCGATTAACACACTGACATCTGTTTGTGATAGCCTTCGGATCAGCTCAAAAATCTTCTGCATGCTGCCGCAGGTGCCAATCATGGCAATTTCAGGGTTAATTGGCAGGCTTTGCGCTTCGCTACTTGAGTTTGTCACTTCTGATTCGAGTGAAAGCAGCCTGAATGCTCTTTCAATTATGACTGATAGCCGCTCGATATCGGCAGGTTTTACGAAATAGTCGAATGCGCCCTTTTTTACTGATTCTGGACCGAGTTTGTCATTTGTGTTGGCTGTTATGACAATGATTTTGGTCGTACGCTCCATAGAGAGCAGTAGATCAAGCAATTCCAGCCCTTTTTCCGGTATATTATCCAGGCCCATATCTAGGAGCACCACGGAGGGCCGATGCTGCGTGAATTTGTCAATGCATTCTGATGATGATCCGGCTTCAATTACGGTGTATTCTGAACACAGGGCCCACTTCATTTGCTCCCGCAACCCGACATTGTCATCGACAATAAGAATTGATTTCATAAACTTAGCCTGTTGAGTTCAGATACAGTTTGCAATTTGGATCTTATAAAATAATACAAAAGACAGAGCCTTTGGCAAGCTCTGAGTGACAAACAATTTTTCCGCCCATTTGCTCTATGAGGGTTTTACACTGATAAAGGCCTATTCCCACACCCTTGTCTTTTGTTGTGGAGAAGGGCTGAAACAACTTGTTTTTGACAAAGTTTTCATCCATTCCGCACCCGTTGTCTTCAACGGCAATGATTGCAGAATGCTTGTGCAAAAGATGTTTGCCCAGAAGCATTTTATGCTGCAGCCACTCTTCGGCATTTTCGGCTTTTTGAACCCTGATGCTGATCATGCCATCTTGCTCTTTTAAAGCCTCCAGAGCATTCATTATCAGATTTTTTGCAGAATAGTAAACAGCTTCCTGATCGGCCATGGTACTGGCAGTTTCGTCGATTTGGGTATAAAGTTTTAGAGCGGAATCGGTTTTTAGTCCGGTTTCATTTATGATTCTGAGCAGTATGGGACCAAGCTGAATATTGGAAATTCTGAGCCTGTCCTTTTGTGGAGGCTGCTGAAGTTTCTGAATGAGACTGTCCAGATTTCTTGTGCAGTGCTTCAATGATATGAGAAGACTCTTCTGAAACTCAGGATTTGAAATGTTGACTTCCGCATTTCTCAGCAGCAGCTTCAGTGTTGATACCTGGTTTTTGACATCATGTGCAATGAATGATGCCATATGGGAAAATGATTCGAATTGTTTCTGTTCAAGCATCGTCTTCTGCAATTGTCGTTTGAATAGAAGGTCGGCGATAGTGGTGCAGTACACCTCGATGAGTGCAGTATCTTCAGTGTCAATTGGTTTTGCCCCATCTCTGCGAATCCCCAGGAAGGCAAGGAGTCGACCACTATGGAAAATTGGTGCCACATCAGTAATGTGAAGGGTATGGAGCTGGCTTTCCTGACTATCTTGCAAGCTCTTTGATTGAAGAGTACCGAAGTATTCCCCCTTCTGTTTGAGCTCTTTTACAAGTGAGCTCTGGGCTGAAATGGTCAGAGATGCGGGAAGGTTTCTCTCTTTAGGTGATAAAAGAACGTAGTCACACTCTTTTTCATCTGTAAGGAAAAGGTAAGCATGTTCGGCAGCCATAGTCAGGCGCAAATGCTCCAGAATCTCCTCAAATACGCTTATACCCTCTTCAGATTGAAATGACATCCGGTGTAATTCGAAAAATTGGGAACGGTAGTCGTATTTGGCCTCAAACAGCCTTCTGTTGAGAAACTTTTTCAGCCTTCTTCTCATGCGGGCTGAGCCGCTCACTACTATTGCGGTCAGTACTGATGAGACTAGAAGAATCTGAATGTCGAATCGGCTGGCCTGAAACCCAAGAGCTTGTAAAGCCAGCATTGAAATGCCTGCGGCAGTGAAAAAAGCTCCGGCAATCAGTAGAGAAAAGGAGGAGTACACTGCACCTCGAGTAACTTTCACTCTTTCCTCAATTATTCGATACTTTAAAATCCCCAGCATTATAAGCCCCAGAAAGAGAGCATTTAATAATCCGAAACTACTGAGCCAGGTATGGGGTATCCAGCCGTAAAGAAGCCATTTAGTGGAAATCACCGCCTGAAAAAGGATTATGCAAAGTAAGCCTAAAAAGATCAGCCGGCCGATCCGCCTTTGATAGGTAAGCGCATATCTGTATACATTTTCCAGAAGGTACAGCGCATAAACCGACATTATTATATGAATAATAAGAACATAAACCGCCATTTGGGAAGTGGAGATCAGTTTTTCAAAGCCGTTACCAAACAGACCCTTTTTAAGGTAGAGCAGGCAAATGATTGAAACGGATACCGCTGATGAAATCAGGCTGGCTTGTACTCCGGTTCTCCCAAGGACATTATTAGTGACCAGAATGACAGATGTAGTCATGAGAAAATAGACACTGAGCAGATGCTGAGGTGTCACATTAGAGGAGAATGTCAATATTGTTAGAAATGAGAGAGAAATCCCGGTAATAAAAAGAAGCAGAATCAGATAAACAGGAGCTGCTTTATCTGAGAGTAATTTGGTAACATGTTCGGAAGTAGAACTGAAAACATTCATTTGTTATTATTAACCAATAATATTACAAAAAAGTTACAAACAGCAAATCAGGTTAAGTAGTGGACAATATAAAGAAAAAAATCGGTTTACGAGATTGTTTTTTAAAGAAAAATAGTGATACAGTTTTTTAACCTTTATAGAACTGTGTAAAAAGAGTGTCCCGATTGTTTTCAGAATCCTCTTCTATTATTTTGTACATCTGCTGGGTTTTATGGTAAAAAGAGTATTCTATATATATACAAGTCACTTACGGGAGCATGCTGGTGAGAACATTTTTGATTTTGATAACAGCATTTGTTGCACTTTCCTTTTCAGAAGGTCCGGGCGAAGTTAATGGTGACAGTACTACGGTGGTGACTTCGTTCAGAAGCGGTGATGCGATCAAGGTTCAGGTTTTCCCCGACACTATGGGCTTCCCCAACGGAGTTTATTTCATTGATAGCAGGGGTTATGCTGATCTGCCGGTTGTCGGCAGAATAAAGGTTGAAGGAAGAGGGTCGAAAGAGATAACTGAATACTTGAAGGAAAACTGGGCGGAATATCTGAGGTATCCCAATGTGCAAGTTCGTCCTGTCATTCGCATCAGTTTGCTGGGAGGATTCGCCCGTCCTGGATTTTACTGCATAGATCCTCACTTGTCCCTTTGGAATGCTGTTCATATAGCTGGAGGAACTGTACGAAGTGACGGTTTGAAGAAAATGGTTTGGGAGAGGGGAGGCAAGGTTATCAGCAAGGATCTGGTCACGATTCTTGAGTCGGGCAAGTCACTCTATGATGTCGGTTTCCAGACCGGAGATCAGTTGCGGGTGACGGCGAAACCGGAGCGAGGCGCGTGGGAAGTAATCCGTCAGGATGTATTTCCTACATTGACACTGCTTCTGTCTGTTGCGACTACCTCTTTAGCGCTATACAATAGCTATAAAGATTAAGAACAGCATTTTTCTTTTAAGGAGTGCATTGGAAGTGGAGCAGAAAAAGAGTTTAAAAGAGATCGATATCCTTTTTTATATCCATCGTTACTGGAATCTGTTCTGGCGCTGGAAGTGGTTCATCATGATTGCTTGTCCTTTAATTGCGCTAGGTGCAGTCGTTTATGTTTTCAAATTTGCATCTCCAAAACCAGAGCTTGCGGCCACAATTGTTATCGGTTTTGAGGGAAGCCCTGCAAACGAAATGCTTCTGGCTCAGGATGCCATGGACATAAGTAAAATGGATCTGATAAGAAGTCGAACGCTT
The DNA here is from genome assembly GCA_023436205.1 of Fibrobacterota bacterium. Lineage (GTDB taxonomy): Bacteria > Fibrobacterota > Chitinivibrionia > Chitinivibrionales > Chitinispirillaceae > JAEZKC01. Next base: position 131,080 of record JAEZKC010000002.1, on the reverse strand, counting down.
CTTTCTGAAGTTGTTCAGAAGCTCTCGTTGAATCTGATCCTCCATGATGATATCCCCCGATCTGCGGTATTCGATTCTGTCGTGACAGATTCAACTGCATTGGTTGGCAAGTACGAGTTTGAAATTGATGAAGTGGAGAGCAGCAGGTATAGAGTTCTTTTTACAAATAAAAAGGCCGGCATACACAAAAGAGTTGTTCACAGCGGATCAATACCCAGTCTGGATTCCATTAATTTACAAGGGATTCACCTTGAATTTTCACCAGATTATTTAAAGGCCCCTCATCCGTTCTCATTTGCAATTGTTAGAAGCCGTGATGCTGTCGAATTGATTAGAAGTAAACTTGTTCTTCCCAAGGTCGATCGAAGAACAATGGGTTCTGATTTCGCTTATATATCACTGCTGGGAAGAGATTACGAGCTGCTTACTAAAACCGTAAACACCATAGGTGATGAGTTTGTAGCCCGCAATTTAAGTTTTAAAAAGAGGAAAACCAGCGAAGTTATTGCAACTCTCGGGAAACAGCTGGAGGCGGCTGCTTTACAACTAAAGCAGTCAGACAGTGCAGTTCAGGTATTCATGGAGCGAAATCCTCAGGTGGGATTAGGTGTGGATGCCCGCTCTGTAGTTGATGCCATTTCGCAGCTTGAGAGCAGCAAGTATGTCACTTCCCTTTCAGGTGAGGAGAGCCGGGTAATCCGCAAGCGACTCAATGCTGCAAGTGGAGAGGGCAGAGAATTGCTTATCAATGAGGCTCTCATTTTCCTCAGCAACCAGAATGTACCTGCAGCGATGGCTCTTCAGGCTGAACTTAATCAAGCTATGCAGAGGCGTGCTGCAATGGAGCTTAATTACTCCAAGGATCACCCTTTGTATAAGGAGGCCGAGGGTAAAATCGCATCTGCAGGTCAGAAAATCGAACAGTTGCTTTTAGAATATGAGAATCGGGTAGAGTCTCAAGTCGGTCACCAGCAGGCTCGAATGGGAGAGTACTCTCAGAGATTGCAGGGGCTTCCTCTCAAGGAGAGGCTTCTTGCCGAACTTGAGCGTCGTCGTCAAGTGACAAGCCAGATACATTCGACGGTACTGAGTCGTTACAATCAGGCCAAAATTGCGGATGCTGTTGAAGTGGCCGACATGTATATAATGGATTATGCCATTCCACCCGAGGCGCCATCAGACCTGATGAACAAACTAAAGATGCTGGCAATTGGATTCGGGATCGCATTTGCCTTTTCGTTCGGAATTCCGGTCTTGTTTGATATGCTTGACAAAACTGCGCGCACGGAGGATGAACTTCAGCATATAAGCGGACTTCCAGTATTGGAATCTATTCCAGTGATACGAATTTCAAGACAAAATAAGGCAACAATTCCCAACGTGGATTCAAAACTGATTACGGCGGGTTTCAGCAGTAATTATGTAGATGAATTTTTCAGGATGTTGAGAGCGAAGATTTTCATGCGTCTTGATTCATGCGAAAAGAAGGGATTGCTGATCAGTAGTTATGATGCAGGTGATGGCAAATCACTTCTGGCATCGAATCTTGCAGTGGTCACTGCTCAGCAGAAACTCCGCACTTTGCTCATCGATGGTGACACTCGTCGGGGAATACTGCACAAGACCTTTCTGGCTCAGAAGAAACCGGGTCTTACCACTCTTCTTTCGGGAGATGAGGAACTTTCGGAAGATTTAGTCAAGCAGTTCATGCAACAGACGCACGTCCCCAATCTCCATCTGTTGTCAAGTGGTCCGATTCCTCCAAACCCTTCCGAGCTGCTCAGTTCCCGGAGATTTGAAGCTCTTATTACAATTCTGTATTCATTGTACGATGTCATCCTAATGGATACACCTCCTCTTGCGGCAGTTGCAGATGCGGCAATAGTCGGTAAACACTTTTCCGGGTATGTTCTGGCTGTAAAAGCTGGAGAAACCAATAATGTCGCTTTAAAGAAGAAAGTGGATGAGTATTCACTAAGGGGAAAAGTCATAGGTTTGGTTTTAAATCAGGCTGAACTGGAGCCAAAGCTCAAGTATTACAGATATTCATCCTACCTGCAGGGAAAGGATGCCTCAGCGGGATGAAAAGCATGACAGACTGTCCTCAGCGCTATCCTGAGCGTCCGATTGAAGATGCGCAAGCTCCCTGGTGGATTGCAAGAGTGAAATCTCGGCAGGAGAAGCAATTCGCATTTGATCTGCTTCAGGGCGGGGTTGAGTTTTTTTTGCCATTGTATAGTCACGTCGTCGTGAATGAAAAAATCAGAAGGAAACGCACTTATAAGCTGCCTCTATTTCCCGGTTACGTATGTTTTTCTCAGATCACCCCCGGCGGTATTTACAAAACAGGCCGGGTGGTGGATATTATAAAAATCAGCAATCAAAAACGGTTTGTTTCAGAACTATCCAGAGTCTACCGTGCTTTGGAGCAGCAGTACCCTCTTGAACCTTTCAATACAGACCTCCAGGTGCATGAAAAGGTGGTTATTTGCACCGGTCCATTGAGTGGAATGCGCGGGCAGGTAGTCAGGCTTCAAAACAGTTGTAAAGTGGTGATAGAAGTGTACGGGCTTGGTCATGCTCTTGTGGAGATTGCAGCGAATCAGGTTGAGAGATTGCCGGAGGAGTAATGCTTCGACTCCGGTGGACCTGCGCTCAGCATGTGCGAAACGGAGGTCAGTATTACACAACAACTTTCGTTTCTTCCAAATCAAAAATCAATAATCAACAATTCTCTTTTCTCTTCACCACATTTTTCCTCAACAGACATTCCTGAATTTTCCGATGAATATCTTTGCGGGTGAATGGCTTTTGTAGAAAACCGCTGACTCCAGCTTTGTGTACAGATTCAAGCTTCTGGTTGGATGAAAAACCGGAAACGAAAATGGCGACGATTTCAGGATTTATCTCTTTGAGGGAATTGTAAACCTTCAAGCTGTTCTCAAATGAGTGTGTGTCAATGATAACGGCATTGGTTTCGCCCCATTTTCCTTTATAAATGTGAGCGGCCTGTTTTTCAGAACAATTTGAAATCTCATAACCTAGTGAATTAAGTATCACTTTCATCAGGTCGGTGAATTCCTGTTCGTCTCCAATGAGAAGAATGTTTTCTCCATCTGCATTTTCGCTCAGTTCGCCGGTAAAGTCATCTTCATTTCTGGTGCGGTTGGTCACCGGTAAAAGCACTTTGAATGTGGCCCCTTTTCCGAATATGCTTTCGACCAGAACTGTGCCGTGATGGCTGTTCACAGTGCCGTACACGGCCGCCAATCCCATGCCGGTCCCTTTACCTTCACATTTGGTGGTAAAGAAAGGCTCGAAGATATGAGGAAGCACTGTCGGTGCTATTCCCGTTCCGGTATCTGCGACGGCAATGGAAACGTATTCTCCGTATTCGAGCTGAATGCCATGCAGTTTGCAGAATGTTTGGTCAACCAGCAGGTCACTGGTTTCGATAGTAAGCACACCGCCTTGTTCCATGGCATCTCTGGCGTTGATCGCCAGGTTTAATATCGCATTCTGAAGAAGTGAAGCACTGCCCCAAACCTGCGGCTTGGTAGATCCTAACACATGAACCAGTGTGATCTCTTGACCTATACTTCTTGATAGCAGTGTGGTGACTTCTGTAACAATATGATTCGTGTTGACAATCTGGCTCTTGTACGAGCTTTTGCGGCTGAAGGTGAGCAGTTGTTTTGTCAAGTCTGCAGCTCGTGCTCCAGAGGTGCGTATCTGGGATGCGTAGTGCTTCAGTTTTGGATCTTCAAGAACGGTGGCCAGAAACTCCGAATATCCCAAAATAACTGCCAGCTGATTGTTGAAATCATGCGCCACACCGCCTGCAAGCTGTCCGACCGCTTCCATCTTCTCAATTTGCTTCAGCTTCTCGTGAGCTTGCGATAGCTCTTTTGTGCGTTCCTCCACCATCTGCTCCAGCTGTTCCTGATATTTACGGAGCTGCTCGGTCACTTTTAGGCGTTCAAGGTTTTCCTGCTTGAGCTTTTTTGTTAACGTGCTTGCAGTACCAATGAGGAAGGTAATGAGGGAATAAGCACTGATAGCGATAAATGCACTGAGCTCCGGTTTCTGTTCCGGTGCTATAGTCCGTATTACAAAAATGATACAGAAATGGTTAAAGAGAATGGTGAGGAGTCCCGCTTTGCGTCCCCAGAGCCATGCGATAACAATTGCCGGCCCAAGTGTAAGGTTAGTTATCACCGGATTGGGATAGACAGAAAAAAGAGTTCTAAAGATAATACCAAATAGTCCTGAAGCCAGGAGTACTACCGGGAGTCGAATCATCCAGCTCGGGTTGTTAATGTCTGGAGCGGGGATAGAGATGGGGTTTGTTTTCATCTAAAATTTGGTTCTGGGAAAAGTTGGTGGATGAGAGTTAAGTTAAAATTACTATCAGGTTAAAACTATTTAAAGCAAAGCGTTTAAAAATGTGAAAATTTTATCCGAAATGGTTCATTATGTGGCAATCGATGTTTTAATGGTGCTTTTTCTTCTGAAAAATTTCACCGCCTCGTCCACCAAACTCATATCCACACAGGTGTTAACACACGGACCAAAAGGCCGGTCGTTGATCACTCCGTAGACTGGAACCGGGTGCACATCCTGAATGCCGAGAGTCAGGTCCCTTTCACAGGCTACTGCAATGATCCCGTGAGGGCGGAACATTGCCACCCTTTTGCGGGCCAGGGTGCCGCCATTGACCACTTCGATCTTTAGACCGTACTTTTCCCCTATTTCGATAAGGTTACCAACATGGCAGCGCCCGCAGCGAACGCAATTTGAAAGGTCATTGGTAATTTTACGGTTGCACACATCAATTTGAAGGCAATGGGGGAGAAGAACCAGGATTCGATCCCCTTTGATCCTGCAAGCCTGGGCCTTGGTAAGGGAGTTGTTGACTTTAACAAAGGAGGTGCGCAGGCTGTTTCGGTTGAAACGGAAAAGCTGGGCCAAAAAAACTGCTATGGGAAACAGCAGTTTCACCGTAATCGATGGCTTGTTATGCGGATAAAGCAGGTCGATACCGGTAAGTGAAGTGATAGTGATCAGGCTTAAGCCACCGGCCAGAACAAGAAAAAAAGCAGCCATAAGGCCAATAACGGTATAAGCCAGGTAGTGGTTGAGCTGCAATAGCCTGGGGTCAACCAGATACACTACAAGAAGTTCAATCGCACCGACCAGAAAGAGGCTTGCCCAGCAGAATGCCAGAAAGGGAAATTTCCTCCAGGCAGTTCGCCAGGCACTTTCATCTTTTGCCTTGGGTGCAGAAACTTGTTCCGACAAAGTTGTCACTGCACGCTCTCTACGCTCTTCACCTCGGGAATCTTTTTCTTAAGATAGCGCTCCACGCCCATTTTCAGGGTCATTTGAGCACCCGGACATCCAGCGCAGGCCCCTCTGAGTCTGACTTTCACAACGTTATCAGGAGTAATTTCCACCAACTCTATATCTCCGCCATCGGCCTGGAGATTGGGGCGAATCTCATTTATGGCTTCCTGTACTTTCTCTTTCATTTACAGCTCCTCATATTAATGTGAGAACTACTTCAATGATCAAATAAGCAAAATAAATGGTTGTCGGGATCACTCCAAGCAAATGAAAGAGGCCCCATACAAATTCATTACGGATATGATGAGGTTTTTAGGGTTGAAGGAGGAACATAAAAGTGAACAGGCGTCAAATTCACCACCTCAGATGTGTTTCACCCAGAAGTGCATTTCAGGGTCACATTCATTGAATCCCATTCCGGTATACAGCTTTTTTGCCACTGCATTATCTTTGCGGACTTCTAAAGTGACCTTGCCATAATCGTTCTTTCTGGCAAAATCTGCTATTTCCTTTAGTAATGCACGGCCAATCCCCCTGTTACGATATTCCTTATCGACTATCAGGTCATGAATATTGATGACAGGTTTTACCAGAAAGGTGGAGAACTGTTTGAAACAGACGGCCAGACCTGCAGGGGAGTGGTCTATATAAGCCAGAAGGCAAAGCACGTTACCGGCTTCGGTGAGCCAGTTGATCAACCGTTTTTGTTTTTCTTCACTGTGAGCAGAGGATTGTCCACCCATGGGATCTAGCAGATAGCTGTTTATCAGGTGACAAATGGCTATCTGATGAGACATATCGGTAAGGTCTGCTTCGATTATTTTTATCATGTAAATAATTTACTTTCAAGCATAGCAGCTTTTATACAGTGCGGCGACATCCTCTTCATGTAATGCTTTTTCAGAAGCAACTGCGGCATGCCTCACCGTTTCGAGGAATTCATATGCCTGCTGTCTTGAAATGGAAATACCACTGTTGGAAAGCATGGCAATTACTCCGGATGTTCCGCTGTGTGTTCCTGCCAGGAATTCACGTTTCTGGCCTACGCTTTCCGGTGAATACGGTTCATAAGCACGGCTGTCTTCGAGTAACCCCTGGCAGTGAATACCGGATTCGTGTTTGAATGCTCCTTTACCTACAACAGGTTTACCGAATGGAATAGGTTGCTTTATGATCTGGTAAACCTCATGGCAGATCTGGCTTATATTCTTAAGATTCAAATTTGATTCAACAGTTTTCTCCAGATTGAGCGCAACAGCTACTTCTTCGAGAGCCGCATTGCCCGCTCTCTCTCCCAGTCCGCACAGAGTTACAGAGGCACTGTCCGCACCGCATTGAATCGCGGTTACGGTATTTGCAGTTGCCATTCCGAGGTCGTTATGAGCATGGAATTCGAGGCTCGCATCGGGTACCTGCGAGAGAATGCCGCTAATCAGGGATTCTGTGGCACGCGGAGTGAGAATGCCGACCGTGTCGGCGATTCTCACCCGACAGGCACCAAGTTGCTTTGCAGTGAGGACAAGCGATGTAAGGAATCGGGGATCTGCTCGTGAGGCATCCTGCGCACCGATTGAAACTGAATCAAATTTCGGCAGTGCATATTGCAGAATGGTAGAGCATATATCGAGAACGAATTCCTCCTCGATTCCGGTAATTCTCTGGTGAAGAGAGGAGGCCGGAAGTGAAATGTGCACGGAATCGCAGCCGCTTTTTGCTGCAAGGTCAATATCTGATTTCAGGGCCCTGCACCAGCTTATCACATGGAGCTGCGGAAAGCGGCGTTTGATTTCGCTTATCGACTGGATCTCTTCTTCACCCATGGCCGGAATACCAGCTTCGATGTGTGAAAGACCGCTGGAAGTCAACATTTCTGCTATATGAAGTTTATCCTCATACGAAAATGCGGTGTTGCATCCCTGGGCCCCGTCACGAAGCGTAGTGTCAATCAGGTTGATCTTTCGCTTGTCCATACTGCCATCCTTACGTTATGACATATTCCTGTTTTATGGTTCCAGCTTCCATTGCATCGAGGATTTCATCAATTTTCGATTCGGACAATCCGCCATACCAGATGTTTTCTGGATAAACCACCATTGCCGGGCCGCGGTCACACACTTTAAGACATCCCGTCATGGACACCATGCAGTCATCCATACCTCTGTCAGTCAGTTCACTCTCCAGATACTGAAGAAGAGATACCGCACCTTTTTTATTGCAGATCCCCTGTGGTGAGCCTTGAGCCCTGAAGCTACCGCAGACAAGAATGTGGCGGGTCGGTTTTTGCATTTTGCAACTCCTTATTTAGGTTTATACGCAACCGGCACCATTGCCGCTGCATCCCGAACCGCATCCAAGTTTAACCGGCAGGGGAGGAGCTTTAGTGCCTTTGTAAATGTGATCAAGTCCGTCTTCAATAAGGCTGTTCATCTGAATAATTCTAATTCCCTGTTCTTCAAGATATCTGACGGGATTTTCACCCGCTCCTGAAACCAGAATCGCGCAGCAGTCAGAGAAAGTCTGCGCCAGTAGTTTCCACCGCTCAGCCCCCAATCCCTTTGGAGGAGCTTCTCGTTCGGAAGTTTTTACATAGTTGCCCTTTTCATCGCATTTGTAGACCATGAGCTTGGGTGCTTCTCCCAAATGCATGTTCACCAGCAATCCTTCCCGGCTGGCCACAGCCACTGAGGGTCTTGTCTCAGAAGGAGAAATTCTGGTGCATTCATCAAGTAAAGCGGCTATGCCGCTGATTTCTGATTCGCCCAGAAGCCCCGCTGCATCAGCCCGGCATCTTCCACAATGCCTCATTTGCGGAAGGTAAGCTTCGGCTTGTTCTCTGATTGTGGCTACAGTGTGATGTGTTGGAGGCTGCAGGTGTGCAAAATCGCTTCCTTCTGCAGGAAGCAAGGGAAGAGCGTTGAATATATTGGCACCCCAGGATGCCACAGTGCTGGCCACTTTTACCGTATGATGCTCATTTATGCCAGGAAGAATCACAGAATTGATTTTTACGATGATGTTTTTTTCTTTGAGTTTTCGAATGGCTTCTTCCTGGTTTTCTAAAAGGACTGTAGCCGCATCTAATCCTCTGAGCACCTTTTTGTTATATCGTACCCAGGAATAGATATCTGCCCCAATTTTAGGATCAACAGCATTTACAGTGACCGTGACATGTGATATATTCAACTTGCTCAGTTCATCAACCCATGGTGCAAGGGAAAGTCCGTTGGTTGCGATGCACAGGAGCAGTTCCGGAAAACGGCTGCGAACTTTCTGGAGTGCGTCAATTGTACGCATGGGGTCGGCGAAGGCATCACCGGGGCCGGCAACCCCGGCAACTTTAATGCGGGGGTCTTTCTGTAGCAGTTTTTCAAGATAGGCGACACATTGATCAGAATTAAGTATTCTGGATGTGACCCCGGGGCGACTTTCATTGACGCAATCAAATTTTCTGTTACAGAAGCGGCACTTGACATTGCAGTCAGGAGCAATCGGCAGATGCACTCGTCCGTATTTACCTTTGGACTCTTCATTAAAGCATGGGTGACTTTTCAGTTCCATTATTCTCTCCTTTGATGTTATCACAAGTAGCCGTAACCGATTTCCGAAGAATCCTGTGTATGCTTCAGAAGTGCATTCACAATTCTGTCAAAGAGTTCCTGGGTGCCTCTGTAGCCGACATGAAGCATCCGTTGACCTCCGAACCTGTCGTGTATGGGAAATCCGACTCGTACCAGTGGAATGGCGCAGCGTTTCGCTAATCCGAAAGCTTTGCTGTTTCCGATTATGATATCTGCACCGCTTTCCTTTACAGCTGATTCAAAGGTGTCGTAGTCAGTATCCTCCAGCACCTTTGTATTCAGGGCAATTTCAGGAAGCAGTGAATTGAGGGAACGGCGGAGTCGGTCTTTAGGGCAGGATGAGGCACACAGCACCGGGGTCATTCCAGTTTCATTGAGGAATCTGGCGATGGAGATGATTAACTCCTCCTCTCCGATAAGTGCAACTTTTTTCCCGAAGCAGTATTTGTGAGCATCCATGTAGGAGTCAATTAAACGTCCCCGTTCCATGGTGTACTTTTCTGGGATTTTGTTTCCGCTCAGTTTCTGCAGGACAGCCATGAATTCATCCACCGCATCCACTCCAATTGGTATCATCATGCGAAGTGAGGGAACGCCGTTGCTTCCTTTAAGAAATTCGGAAGCCGTTTCGGAGCTGTCCCGGCAGACGGTGAATTCAATGGAGCTTGCAGCCCGCCCCATATCTCGTATGGAAAGGATGGAGGTGCCGCCTTGCGGAAGATAGTTGTAGTCGCTCCAGGAGACCCCGTCGAGAGTTTCTGAATAGTCTGGGAGCATTGTATATTCCAGGCCGAAATCCTCCATCATTGTTTTCAAATGTCTCAGGTCGGCTGGAGAGAGCGAACCCGGGAGGAGGTTGATTTTACGGGTATGTTTTCCTCCTCCTGCAAGTGTCGCAACCAGCGCTTTAATCGTTGCATTGAACCCGTCTGAATAGTTTGCGCTGTATGATGGTGTGGACACATTAACCACAAGAGGTCTGTATGCATCGTTGTTTGAAAGAAAACGACGGATCGAGGACTCGGTATCCTCTCCGATGGTTTCCGTCAAGCAGGTTGTGGCGACTCCGATAAGCCTGGGGTGATAGATGTTTGTTACATTTTCCAAGGCTCTGATAAGATTTTTATCCCCTCCGAAGATGGTAGACTCTTCGCTGATGCTTGAGGAGGCAATGTCCAGAGGTTCTCTGAAATGACTGATGAGATACCTTCGAATGTAGGTGGCACACCCTTGTGATCCGTGCAGCAGAGCGATTGACTCTTGTACGCCCTTGAACGCAAGCGAAGCTCCCAGAGGTGCACATAATCTGCAGGTGTTAACTGCAGCCGCAGACTTTTTGCCGATAGTCCCATTCATCACTGGTTCTCCTGGTTTTTAGGTGTGTGATTTTTTCTGGGGTGAAATTTCCAGACAGGGCTGCATACTGTAGCAAACACTTCCGCACCGAACGCTTCCATTCCCTCAAAGCCCGCCAGGGGGATTTTGCGTTCATGGTTGTGGTCGCAAAACCCGATTCCAAGTTTATAGGCAATCGGCCTTTCCTTGACTCCGCCGATGAACAGATCGACATCTTTTCCCATAAGGTATCTTGACATTTCGGCCGGGTTGGAATCATCAAGAATGATGGTGTCACTCTCACAAACATTTCTCAGTTCCGAGTAGTCATCCTTGTTGCCGGTCTGTGTGCCGGCCATGACAACTCTCATGCCAAGATGTCGAAGAGCTTTGACCAGGGATATGGCTTTAAATGCTCCTCCGACATAGATCGCCGCTTTTTTATCATTCAGAAACCGGCGCCACTCTTTAAGTTTTGGAAGGATTCTTTCAGTTTCGCTTCTCACCAGTTCTTCGGTGAGGTTTTGTACTTTCTGATCGTTGAAGAAGTCAGCTACTTTGTAAAGAGCCTCAGCGGTATCTTCAATGCCGAAGTATGAAACTCTCATGAAGGGAATCCCGTAGCTTTCCTCCATCATCCTGGCCAGATGAATCATCGAACCGCTGCACTGGACAACATTGAGCTGAGCGCAGGCACTCTTTGCTATCTTTTCGACTTTTCCATCACCGGTCATGACTGACTGAACATGTATTCCCATTTTTCGGTAGTACTCCTGTATGATCCAGGATTCTCCAGCCACATTGAAATCGCCGATGATGTTTATGCTGAGGGGGATTTTTGTTTTAGGTTTTCCAATAAGTTTAAAAAGAGCGCCGCAGGCCGCCAAATATCCATCCTTCTTCGTTCCCTTGAAACCCTCTGATTCCACGGGAATTACAGGCAGTGCTTTTCTGGTGCTGACCTCCCTGCAAATCGCCTCGACATCATCTCCGATAATCCCGGCAATGCAGGTAGAGTAGACAAAGGCGGCTGCGGGTTTGAACCTGTCAATAAGTTCATAAAGCGCGCTCCTCAATTTACTCTCTCCTCCGTAGATCACCTCCTTTTCTCTAAGGTCTGTGCTGAAGCTCATGCGGTGCAGCTGTTTTCCGCTTGACAGGGCTCCCCGTATATCCCATGTGTAGGCGGCGCAACCTGCAGGCCCATGAACAAGGTGAAGTGCGTCTGTAATAGGATAGAGGACTACCCGTGAACCACAGAAAACGCATGCTCTCTGACTGACTGATCCGGCCGCACTGGGCTTTCCGCATTCAAGTGTTCCCTCTGCTCCAGCCTGGATAATCTGATTTTTGCGTTCTTCAATAATTGATCTCACGGGATCGTCTCCTGAAAGTAAAAATGTATTTACATTACAAGCTCAAACGATTCTTCAGGTGCTTCTCTATCCTTTTTATCGAGCAAGGCATCAAGGATTCTGACTGCAAGTCTCATGGCACCGCTGTAACCCACTGTGGGGAAATAGCTGTGTCCGACTCTGTCAAGAATTGGAAATCCAAATCTAATGAACGGAATGTTTTCATCCCGGGCGATATACTTTCCATAAGTGTTACCGATGATGAGATCAACCGGCTCGTTCTTTATCCATTGATGCATCAGATACATGTCTGCGGAGCTGGCGATCTTTGCATCATCACCTGCGGTACCCAGTGCATCTCTCATCCGCTTTTCGAACTTTTTGCCGGGGGTACCGGTGACAGTGTAAACCGGTTTCATGCCAAGAGTGACCAGAAACTCACCCAGGCTTACAAGCTGATCGGGATCCCCGAACATCGCCACCCGTTTTCCATAAAAGTACTGCTGCATATCGGCAATCAAATCAATCAGTCTGCCGCGCTCGTCTGTTATGCTGTCGGGCACGGCAGTTCCGGCTTTTTTGCGAAGTAGATCAATGAACCGGTCGGTAGCTAGAAGACCAATCGGCAAGGCAATTATTTCGCAAGGAACCTTGCATTTGCTGTCAAGTGCCTTCGCGGCCGCTCCGGAAGCGATGGGGCCTAGTGCAATTGTCAGCTTGCTGTCTCCGGCTTTGCGGATGTCCTCAATGGTGGCTCCACCTTTGGGATACATTACATGTGACCCGGTCTGAGGAGCATCGAGTACGCCTGAGGTATCGGGAAACATGATAATATTAATTCCCATTAGTGTAGCCAACGATTTGAGTTCCCGCATGTCAGAAGGTTCCACCCATCCCGGAATGAGATTGATAGTATCAGTGGTTTTACCTGTCGACTCGGCAAATGTGGTGGCCATGGATTTTACCATGGAGGAAAAGCCGGTGACATGTGATCCCGCATAGGAAGGAGTGCTTGCGTAAATCACATGCTTTCCGGCTGGAATACGTCCTTCCTCTTTGGCCTTGCCCACGATCTGGTGCACATCATCTCCGATCGTTTCTGATAGACAGGTGGTGTGAACCGCAATGACCAGAGGATCGTAAATGCTGAATATGTTACTTATTGCCTCCAGAAGGTTGGCCTGACCGCCGAATACAGCTGCACCCTCAGTGAAAGAACTCGTGGCAGCCATGACCGGCTCTTTATAATGACGGGTGAGAGCGCTTCGATGATAGGCGCAGCACCCCTGAGAGCCGTGACTGTGGGGAAGACATCCATGCAGTCCCAGAGCTGCATACATTGCACCAATGGGCTGGCAGGTTTTGGCCGGATTGACAGTGAGAGCACTGCGCTCCTTGATTGTTGCATTAGTATGTCGTAGTAACATCTGTTAAACTCCTTTCAGTTTCGGGAGTCGCATTCACGATCTCTACCCGATTGTACCCGGCACTGAGCTGTGGATCTTTCTGCCATGGTGCCTTGATAAGTTTCCAGACGGCAGTGTTGACCATTCTGTCAATTTCTGTGTAGAAATTGATGGCGCCTTTAAAAGCGGCATAGGGACCGCCGTAATCGTATGAATGCAGTTGTTTGCAGGGAATACCCATTTTCTGTATGGCGTATTTTTCCTTGATTCCCGCGCAGAAAACGTCCGGTTTGTAGATCTCCAGCATCTTTTCCGTTTCATAATGACTTATATCGTCGATTATGATGGTTCTTGCACCCATCTCCGGAATCATGCCGTCGTAGTCTTTGAAAGTGAAACCTTCTGATGCAAGTCTCGTAAGCTCTGCATCGTCTTTTCTGGGCTTGTAAAGCAAGGGGTCAGCTTCAACCGTGAGCTCTTCAATGTTTCTGCTGTCAGCATCCACCTTTATGTCCGGCAGAACCTTGCGTCCTTCGTAGTCGTCCCGGTGAGCGAATTCATAACCGGCCGCCACAATGCTCATCCCCATTTCCCTGAACAGCTCCTGGTAATGGTGTGCACGTGATCCGCCCACAAAAAGCATGGCAGTCTTCCCTTCACATCTCGCTTTGACTTCTGCACGCACCCTTTCAACTTCTTCCAGCTCCTCCGCGATGACTTTCTCCGTTCTGGAGATAAGTTCACTGTCACCGAAGTACTGGGCGATCTTTCGAAGCGATTTCGCCGTGGCCTCCGCCCCGATGAAATTGACCTTTATCCATGGTATTCCGTATTTCTTTTCCATCATATCGGCGACATAGTTGATCGAGCGATGACACATGACCATGTTGAGGTCGGCATGGTGTGAGCCGGCGAAATTATCGTAAGTTGAGTTTCCGGAAAAAGTACTGACCAGAGTGAGACCACATTTCTCAAAGAGCTCCTCGATGACAAATGCATCACCGCCGATGTTGTATTCTCCCAACAGGTTCACTTTGAATTTTCCTTCCCGCGGAGACTCATCCTGGCCGATAACATGCTTGAACAGCTGGTTGTTGGCAATATGGTGGCCGGCAGACTGCGACACTCCCTTGTAGCCTTCACAGCTGAAAGCAAAGATGTTGATGCCGAGTTTTTCTTTCATTTCACGGGCAACTGCATGCACGTCATCGCCGATAAGACCTACCGGGCAGGTTGCAAAGATTCCAATGGCTTTGGGATGAAAGTTGTCATAAGCTTCCTGGACAGCCTGCTTGAGCTTCTTTTCTCCTCCGAAAATTATCTCCTCCTCCTGCATGTCGGTTGAAAAGCAGTAGGTCATGAAGTTGTCATTTTCAGGGCTTTCCGGCCTGGTTTGATTGCGGCGGGTAAGCCATGAATAGAAGGCGCAGCCGATTGGGCCATGGGTAAGGTTGAGAATGTCGCGTGTGGGGCCCAGAACCACACCTTTACACCCTGCATAGGTGCATCCACGCTGCGTGATGATTCCGGGGATCGTGCGCACATTCGCCTGAATGGTGTTGCTTTCTTCCGGATCATCAGATTTAATGGTGATCTGTTTTGCTCTCTTGCGGGCGGTTTTTGTCGGATAGGTGCCCGTAAGCTCCTGCTTGATATCCAGTTCGTTATAGTCAGCCATTTGATTCTCCTGTCAATACATGAACATTGTGACAAAGCCGTTCATATACCTTCCTGTTCTTATGTTTCATTCGACGTCCAGAGTCTTTTCCCCGAATTCCCCGGTTCTCACCCTGATTGACTCATTTACCGGCATGACAAAGATCTTTCCGTCTCCCGGCTTTCCAGTTTGATTCACCTTTATGAGCGTTTTCACAATCTGGTTTACTTTTTTATCGGGCACGATAAGAGTGAGAAGCCGCTTGGGGATGAGCCTCTGTCCCTGGCCGAGCTGTGAAATCGCCTCCTCTATACCGTTTTGCGCTCCCTTGAGAATCGAAAAGTCCACTTTCCCTTTTCCTCTTCCGAGCACTTTGCGGGCGGTAAACGATCCCATCCCAATCTCCGCCAGGGCATCTCTTGTCTTGTTCATCATGTTCATGCGTATAATGGCCATGATCTCTTTCATATTCTCTCCTCTCAGTTTTCCTTGATACCGGAGGAGATGGTATAGACCTCTTCCACCGAAGAAACAAAAATTTTACCGTCACCGAAATTCCCCTTATCCCCTGTACGGGCGGCCTTCATCACCGTATCCACAACAAAATCCTTTTCCTTGTCTGGAACCACGACAAGAAGAAGTTCTTTCGGCAGTTCATCATAGGTGACATCACCAACTTTGAGTCCGCGCTGCTTTCCACGGCCGTAAACTGAAATTTTTGTAACTGCCGGGAAACCAGCTTCCATAAGTGCGGCCATTACTGCATCACTGCGTTCAGGTCTGACAATTGATCTGATCATTATCATTTTCAGTAGTCCTTTCAGTTGGCGATTCCGTGCTGAATGAGAAGAGTTTCGAGTTCTGATGTGTCCATGGGTTTGGGGATAACAAACATTTCGTTCTGATCTATCGCTTTGGACAGGTTGCGATAATGATCAGCTTGAGGCTGAGCGGGATCGAAATCGATAACTGTTTTGCGGTTGATTTCTGCTCTCTGCACCATGTTGTCACGAGGAACGAAGTAGATCATCTGTGTTCCAAGTTTTTTGGCAAAAGCATCGATCATATCGTATTCATTATCAACTTTGCGGCTGTTGCAGATAAGTCCTCCCAGACGAACTCCACCCGCTTCGGCAAATTTGACAATTCCTTTGCAGATGTTGTTTGCTGCGTACATGGCCATCATTTCACCTGAAACAACGATGTAAATCTCCTGGGCTTTTCCTTCGCGAATAGGCATGGCAAATCCTCCGCAGACCACGTCCCCCAGTACATCATAGAACACATAGTCAAGACTGACCGAATCGGCATAGGCTCCAAGCTGTTCCAGCATGTTAATGGAAGTGATAATACCTCTTCCGGCACAGCCCACCCCGGGTTCGGGACCGCCTGATTCAACACAGATAGTGCCCTTGAATCCGATTTTGCGGATGTCCTCAAGTTCCACATCCTCGCCTTCCTCCCTGAGGGTCTGCAGAACACTTCTCTGAGCAAGACCACCAAGAAGCAGTCGTGTCGAGTCCGCCTTGGGATCGCATCCGACAACCATGACCTTCTTTCCCATTTCAGCAAGCCCAGCGACGGTGTTCTGTGTGGTGGTGGACTTGCCGATGCCGCCTTTACCGTAGATAGCCACTTTACGCACAATATGCTCCTTTTTTGTTTTGTTTAAGTGGTCCGCATTTTTCCCGGAAGATACTTATGCAACAGCTGTGCCATGAACGGAGAGTCGGGCAATCTGTTCAAAAACTGACATCTGGGGAATCGGCTCTTTACTGTAACTTTACAAAATTATCATAATTCATGTCAGGTTGTGACTGCGTAGGAGATGTAACATACTGATTTTAATAGTGTTACGGTTGGATCTTTCAAAAATGTAAGATTTTAGAGCTGACTTTACATTTATGCAAGAAGGTAAAAAGCAGTGTATGTAACAGGGGTGCAGTAGTAAACCATACAGCGAAATGGTTTCGTGCATAGAAGAATGATGCCGATTTGTAATTATCAAGAAGAGGTGAACTGTGATTACTCACGTAAGAGGCTGGTCAATGCTTTTTCCTAGCTTCCACATTCAGTTTACTCATTTTATACCGCAGGATTCGTGGTGTAACTCCCAGTTCTCTGGCAGCAGCGGTAATGTTTCCCCTGGAGTGTTTGAGCGCGTCAACAATCATGTCGCGCTCCATGGATAGGGTTCGAGACTTGAGTTCACCTGCCATGGCAATTTCCTTTGTGTCCGGCAGTTGAAGAGTAGGCGGCAAGTGATAGGAATGGATTACTCCTTCGGAAGCTAGAAGCACCGAATACTCGATGCAGTTCTCAAGTTCCCTGATATTGCCGGGCCAGTGGTAACTCATAATGGCATTAATGGCCTGAGTGGAGATCCGGCGGATGCATTTCCCCAGAGTTCTGCAGTACTTTTCAAGAAAGAAATTTGCAAGAGGTAAAATGTCCTCCTTTCTCTCCCTCAGAGGTGGCAGCATCACAGGGAAAACATTGATCCGGTAAAACAGGTCTTGACGGAAAAGACCATCTCCGACCATCTTTTCAAGATCGCGGTTGGTGGCGGCGATTATGCGCACATCCGCTTTCAGAGTGGTGCTGCTTCCGACCCGTTCGAACTCCCTTTCCTGAAGCACTCTGAGGAGCTTTGCCTGCATAAGCGGACTGATTTCTCCAATTTCGTCGAGAAAAAGTGTCCCCTCCTGGGCTGCCTCCACCCTTCCAATCCTAGTTGTAACGGCACCGGTGAAAGCCCCTTTTTCATGTCCGAACAGCTCGCTTTCGAGAAGCTGCTCGTTAAGTACGGCGCAGTTTACTTTTATAAATGGTTTGGGAGCCCTGTTGCTTGAATAGTGGATGGCCGAGGCCACCAGTTCCTTTCCCGTTCCCGATTCACCTCTGATAAGCACCGTTGTGTTGCTTTTTGATACCTGATGAATTCTCATGTATACATCACGCATCAGTCTTGAGGTGCCAATCATGTTTACCGGGCGGAAGTTTTCACCCAACGCATCTCGCAGTCTGATGTTTTCTCTTTCAAGATCCTGCCGTTCTTCAAGCGCTACCCGTCTTCTTTGGACATCTCCGGCAATGAGGCTTGAGACAATACTGAGCAGCCGTTCATGTTCGTTTAAAAAGGGGGCCTCACTTGTGGGAAGATCGACCGACAACGTTCCCACGACTTCCGGTCCGACCTTCACTGGTACACAAATGAAACTGACATCCTCAGCATTTTTCTGCTTTCTCTGGTGAATACGATCTCTGAACTGGGGTTCCTGTGATATTCTGTCAATTATTGCCGCTTTCCCCGTTTCCAGAACCCTTCCGGTGATTCCCTCTCCCCAGCAGTAGCAGATTTCTGCAACTCCGCTGGTCGAATCCTGGTTTAGTGCTCCGACTGAAAGTTTATCCCCTGATTGAGACCGCAACATGATCGTCCCTCTAATCATGCCCAGCCTTTTTTCGAGTATGTCAAGAACATTTCGGAGCATCTCTTCCTGAGGGCTGCGAGCGGCAATCTTTTCGGCTATCTCGGCAAGTGTCTCCAGGTGCTCGTCTTTTTTCCGCTCTTTTACTTGTAAGCAGTAGGTCATAGTTTTCTCTTCCGGAAGTTGGATCGCTAACCAATGCAACGCCTATGCCATGCGGAAACTGAGCATTTTGAGGTAGTTATACCAGGAAAGTTGTTACATCTTTGTGTAATGTAGACTAAAAATAGCGCTTTTTGTATCAAGATGTCCCTGACCTCACATGAACAAAGCATTCAAGTAAGTGGAGTGTTCTGCCGAAACAAGTAGTAAGGAGAAAGGATTTCTCCGGATTCAACACAAGGATGGAACTCATGCCCGCTAAACGCCCCAAGAGGCCTGAAAGGCATAAATCAAGAAACGGTGGTAATGCGAAAGCTTCAGCCGAAACTGATTCTGCTCAGGATCGTGAAGAACTCATAAAAGGGATCAGGAGCCGCATTCAGCAGGGATTCTACAGCACGGAGGATGTGCTGGAGGATCTGAGCCATGCGTTTACCAAAGCCTTGGATATAATGCTCTGACCCCCTCTCTTTTCTCACCTGCTTGACCTCCCCAGGTATTAACGTTAAAATCTACAGGCATACTCTAAAAGTCTTTCTGAAAGTGAGTCTCAGGTATGAAACAGATTAGTCGGTTTCTTCGGTTGTCTTTTCTGGCAGTCGTAATGGTGATGTCCTGTAACAGCGGAAAATGGCCCGAAGTGCTCATAGTAGTGGGAAATCCCACCTTGCTTGGAAAGGAAAATAAGCCCGTTAACGAAAACCAGCAGCTCAGAGCAGGTGATATTGTTGCGGTTGGCGGTAGCTCTAAAGTGAAAATGAGGTTCAAGTCCAGCTTTATATATGTGAATGAAAGCAGTACTTTCAGTATCGGAAAGACTCAAAACAGGGATGAGGTCTTTTTGAACCTGAGCAGAGGGAACATGCACGTTTTATCTCGAAATGGTGATGTCGTCACTTTGAACGCTATTGATGTCAGACTCGCGGTGAAAAATGCTGATGTGTCCATTCTAAATGACGGGAACAGGCTGACCGTTGAGGTACTGGCGGGAGAGGCGCTGGTGAAACAGGCCGGGCAGGAAATGCGGGTGGGATCCTGCAGAAAAACTGTTTTTGAAAAGGGAAAAGTACCTCAGGAAATGCGCCTGGAGCAGGAGTCTGTTGCTCATCTTCGGGAATGGGTTGGGCGAACAGTGATCAGTACTGCGGTTCGGATGAATGGCTGTTTTCTGGGACGGGAAGAGAATAACACCGGTGTGGTTGTCGATACTGAACAGTCGGTAACGGAACCTGAGGAACCATCAGTAAAAGAGTCTGAGAAAAGGGTTGAAGAGGAGTTTAAAGCCGTCCCCAGGAATGTTGTTGTTGAAAAGGCGAATGCATCAGATAGTGTATCTTCAAAAAAGCCGCTTCCAGAGTTGAAGGTGCAGCTGTCCATGGCGATGCAGGCAATTCCCGGTGAAAATGTCCCGGTTCGGGTCAGCGTTCAGGATGACAGATCTTCCGCCTTTCTGTTCCGTTATGATTTTGATGCTGATGGAAAGTATGATCTTCCCGGCGGTGATGAGTTCTGTGATCGGGATTCAGTTGTGCATACCTTTAATAAAGAAGGAATTCATCTGACTCGAGTTGAGGTGAAATGCTCTGACGGGCGTATTACTCTAGCTGAACGCAGCATTCTGATTAACAAGGCTCCTACTGCAAAACTTAAGGCTGTACCGGCAAAAATCACCGTAAAGACTATCTGCAAACTGGATGCATCAGACAGCAAAGATGTCAGAGATTCAGTGCTCCTTTTCCGCTGGGATCTGGATGGAGATGGAAGGTGGGATGAATCTGACAGCGCTTTTTCGGTCAGGTCGACTAAAGAAAAGGTCTGGGAAAAAGCGGGGACCTATAAAGTGGGGGTGCTTGTTAAGGATCAGGAGGGGGCTTGTGATTCAGTTTGGGCGCAGGTTGAAGTGATTGAGGGATTTTCCGCAGGGCCGCTTGCCGGACCGCAGAAGGCATTCGCCGGTCAGGAAATCAGTTTCAGCTGCCCCATAAGCGGAGAAGAAACCATAACTGGGTATAAATGGCGGTTTAAATGCGACAATGTGCTCATGGAGAAAAGTACGGCGAAACCGCAAGTGAACATGTCCTTCCGCATGCCGGGTCTCTATGAGGTGGTGTGTGATGTGCAGGGGAAAAACAAGCTGCTCTCCTCACAACAAACATCTATCCGAATCGAAAACAGTTCTCTTGTGGTGAGTGCAGGTGGTCCATATAAAGGTATGGTGAATAACACTGTCGCTTTCAAGGGGAAGGCGCAGAGTGCTCACGGCAGCATCACTCAATATGAATGGGATTTTGATGCCGATGGCAAGCCGGATTTCAGTTCTGCAAGTCCGGAGGCCAAGTATGAGTTTAAGAGAGCGGGCAAGCACACCGTTGTTCTCACGGCCCGGGTCGCCGACGGGCAGATAGGCAGAGACAGCGTGAAGGTGGAAATCGGGCATCTTCCTCCCAAAGCAAATGCCGGAGAGGATATCGTGTCCCGTCCCGGAAATAAGGTGAAACTGGTTGGAACCGGTACCGATGCAGATGGTCAGGTCGTCAGGTATGAGTGGGATTTTGACCGGGACGGCAGTTACGATTATAAATCCGAGACTTCTGGTACGGTTGAGCATGCGTTTGACGTATATTCATACGTGGTGCTCAGGGTCACTGATGCAGACGGAGGGACGGCTACCGATACGGTAAAGGTTGTAATCTGTCCTTCAGAGATGCAGACCGTGGAAAAAGGTCGTTTCTGTATCGACAGATACGAGTGGCCGAATAAAAAGGGTTCTGTTCCAGATGTCGAAGTGACCTGGGCGGAAGCCAAAAGTGCATGTGAAAAGGCGGGAAAGCGGCTTTGCACTTCTGCAGAGTGGAGTCAGGCCTGCAGGGATGGTCAGGAAAAGCAGGCTTTTCCTTACGGTAAAAAGTTCGATTCCGGAAAGTGCAATACTCTCGGGAATCCAAGTTCAACAAATAAGCTGAGTGCTTCGGGATCTTTTCCGGATTGCGCCGGATCTCTTTCAATTTTTGACATGAGCGGAAACGCTGCCGAATGGACTTCATCATCCGACAAGGAGAATGCCTTGGTTTACGGGGGATTCTACCAGAGCGGGGAAAAGGAGGGCGGCTGCGATTCCAGGCTGCAATTGCGAAAGGATAAGAAGTACTTCTATACAGGATTCAGATGCTGCAAATAGTACTAAAAAAATTAAGTGACTACTATGAGGGCGGAAACCGCTGGTGGCTTCCGATTGTGAGTGCTCTTCTCTATCCGCTTTGTCTTCCACCCTTTAATAAAATGCTGCATCCGGTTTTCACCTTTTTCCCGTTGCTGGGGTTTGTCAGTCTCATCCCCTTATTTTTCTTTGCCACCAGAAAACCTTTCAAAAAGGCTTTGTTTCATACATATCTATACTGCTTTACAATCTGCTTAGCTCAATACTACTGGATCGGATTTGTCACGGCCGAGGGGCTCTGGGCTGTCATTCTGGTAGGGGTGGTGCTTATCGCTCTGGGAATGGGGCTTTTTTATCTGCTTGCAGCTCTTCTGTTTCGCCTGCTCAGCAGATTACTGCCCAGGTTTTACATTCTGATTTTTCCGGCAGTCTGGGTACTAGTTGAATACTGCCGCACACTCAGTGATATTTCCTTCCCCTGGGCGCTTCTTGGCTACAGTTCAACAGGACTTCTACCCCTTGCCCAATTTTCCTCCATAACGGGTGTATGGGGGCTCTCTTTTATGATTGTGTTTGCTAACATTTTTGTTTGGGAACTTCTTGGCAGCATACGGATTAAAGAGAATATCATGCAGAAAGTGATTCACTGTGCGGTAATGGGGAGCATTTTAGTAGCGATTGCCATCTGGGGATCTTTCCGCATGCAACGGGATGTTACAAGCGAGGGAACCGTTAAGGTATCTCTGCTTCAGAGCTATATGGATCAGTTCAACTGGACCGGCAATTCTCTTGATTCAGCTTTTACTATCAGCAAAGAGATGGTTTTCAATGCCGCCCTTGATAAGCCGGATCTCATAATTTTACCGGAAAGCGCACTGCTCTGTTATCTTGACAGGCGTCCCGAATACAGACGTAAGGTGCTGTCCTGGGTGCAGGAAACCGGAGTGCCGCTCATTGCCGGAGCGCTTCACTGGGATGAGGCTGCCAAGGGATCTTCTCAGCGCTATGATGTTTACAACACGGCATTTCTGGTGACAAAGGGAGAACTCATTCCCTATCACAAAATAATGCTGGTGCCATTTTCGGAGGGGATGCCTTTTGAAGCCCAGTTTCCCATTCTATCTCGGGTAAACCTGGGGGAAGCGGATTTCAAACGGGGTACGGAAGAGACCCTTTTTAACATTGGGGAGAAGATTGAAGCTGCACCTTACATCTGTTATGAAATAATCTATCCCTCCTTTGTACAGCGCAGGCTCAAGGAGTCCACGAATTTACTTGTGAATATCACCAATGATGGCTGGTTCGGAAAATCATCCGGGCCCTATCAGCACGCAGCCATGGCCCAGATGCGGGCTATTGAGAATGGAATATCTCTGGCTCGTTCGGCCAATACCGGAATTAGTATGACAGTGGACCCGTTCGGCAGAGTTCTTCAGCGGAGCAACCTTTATGTTCGAACAACTCTAACAGGGGATCTCCCCAGAGCGAGAATACCCACTCTCTATTCCAAAAACGGGGACTGGTTCATTAGTCTCTGTGCCTTTACCGTTGCCATAGCAGTTCTGCTTGCCCTTCTGTTCCGCAGACGGCCCGACGGGGTGATCACTCGGCCGCTTCTGGTAGAAGAGCAGAAGCTTGTTCCAAATCACTAAAGAAAACCATCAGGAGAGATCCGGCTGATCCTTCTCCTGAACTGCCGCCAAAGACCGGCTGTTTTGGAAAAAAAACTTGGCTGCTTGAGAGAGCCACATCAATCTCTCCTCCGGGGACATACTTGAAAAGGCGGTATGACCATCAAAGTCTGACGCTTTCAGAGAATTCAAGCTCTTCAGGAATTCGTCGTTTTCAGGAGGTTTCAGGTTCATTGTGTCTGTTCTCCTCCTTTGATACGCAGTAATTCACTCACATCCAGTGCATCTTTGGTTCTCAAGGGGTGAACAGACTGTTTCATGAGAATCAGCCTCTCCTTTGAGATTACCAGCATGGGGAAACCGGCGATTTTAATGGTGATCGTATCGGACAGCAGTCGATTGTAGGAATAGTCTTCTGTGAGGAAAATGTCCACCTGCTTCCAGGGCTTGTCCCGATCGGCGAAGGTGAATACCCTGGCATTTTTCTCTTCAATGAGCATCTGAATTTTTTTTGGATCGAGGAGTGTCTCTGAAGGGATGGGAATCCGGGGTTCAAGCTCAATTTCCTTCAGCGCAGAGAGAAATCGTTTAACGTTCTGAGGCTCCATATCAACACTTATATCCAGATCCAGAGTCATCCGCTCCACTCCGTGCAGCACAGCCGCAACTCCTCCGCAGATTATGAATTTCACTTCAGCCTTGGTGAAAGAAACCAGCATGTCGGTCAAGTGGTTGTTGCTCATGAGCTTTGCGCAGGTTAGAGTTGGGAGCACTGGTGTACTTATAAAAATTAATAAATGAGCGCATGGTGATGCCCTTTAATTGAGGGGCGGAATGAATCTGTTTCAATCCACCCTGGAGAATCGCCGGTCACAGTGCCTCCCGGGGGCTCAAAGGCGCGCTACAATAATGTATATTAAGAGACTGGCGGATCCGCCATCATTTCAAGAGAACATTTTCCAAGTCCAGTCAAAGGAGTTTTCTGTCATGCTTGATCTTCAGCGAATCAGGGATAATCCGGAAAAGATAAAAGAGGCTGTGGCCAATAAAAAGAGCCCTGCGGAAATCGATCGTTTACTTGAGCTGGACAGCAAGCGGCGGGAAATAATCCGGGAATCTGAAAATCTCAAGAATCTTCGCAACACCAAGTCTGCTGAAATTGCAGCCCTCAAGAAAGACAAAAAGGATGCCTCCGCACTGATTCAGGAAATGAAGCAGGTATCCGATTCCATAAAGGAGCTGGAGCAGAAGCTTGCGGAAGTCGAAAGTGACTCCTACAACATCCAGATTCGCATCCCAAATGTTCCTCACGAAAGTGTTCCTCATGGACAGAGTGAGAAGGACAATGTGCAGGTATTTGAATGGGGTGAAACGCCGCAGTTTTCTTTCAAGCCCAAAGACCATATCGAACTGGGCACATATCTGGACATTATCGATTTCCCCAGAGGTGCCAAAGTGGCTGGTGCAGGTTTCCCGGTTTTAAAGGGAAAGGGAGCATTGCTTGAGCGTGCGCTTATCAATTTCTTTCTGGACACCCATACCCGTACAAATGGCTATACCGAGATTTTTCCGCCTTTTCTGGCCAATAGAGAAAGTCACTTCGGAACAGGTCAGCTTCCTAAAAGTGAAGAGCAGATGTATTACGTAAATGAAGACAATCTTTTCTGCATACCCACTGCCGAGGTTCCGGTGACAAACCTCCACAGAGATGAGATGCTCGATGAGACGCAGTTGCCCATAAAGTACTGTGCCTACAGTGCCTGCTTTAGAAGAGAAGCCGGTTCTTATGGAAAGGACACCAAGGGGTATCTGCGTGTGCATCAGTTCAACAAAGTTGAGCTTGTGAAGTTTGTGGAGCCGGAGAAGTCGTATGAGGAACATGAAAAATTGAGAGCTGATGCCGAAGGAATTCTCAGGGCGCTGGGGCTCAAGTATCGGGTGTTATTGCTCTGTGATGCAGATATGTCTTTTGCGGCGGCCAAGTGTTACGATCTTGAAGCCTGGTCACCTGCGGAAAACAAGTATCTTGAAGTTTCCTCCTGCAGTAATTTTGAAGATTTTCAGGCCAGACGCATGAACATCCGTTACAGGCCCAAGGGCGGGGAAAAGCCGCGCTATGTCCATACACTTAACGGAAGCGGACTTGCAACTGCCCGCATACTGGTTTCCATCCTTGAAACCTACCAGACAGAATCCGGTACGGTAAGGGTGCCCGAAGTGCTTCGCCCCTATATGGGGGGGCTTGAGGAGATTACACCGCGGTGAATGCAGTTCGCAGGTTCATTGAAAATCAGTGGCTTTACAATCAATTCATGAAAGTAAAGCCGCTGTCGGGCAGGACAATTTTACTGGTTGTCCTCACGGTTGCTTTTCTTTTTTATACTGTTTTTATCCGGGCGTTCATTGGAAGTCTGCGAGATCAGACAGAGCAGGTTTCCACGGTTTATGCCGAGCTAATCTCCTCCTCTTTAAAGGAGGGTATGAGTCGCGATGAGCAGATCACGGTGCTTAACTGGGTTTTCAGCAATGCCAACAATCCGGTTATCGTGATGGATGAAAAAAAGAGGCCTCTTTACTGGGCAAACATTCATATTGGGGAATCAGAATCTTCTCCTTTCGCAATGCAGGTGTGTTTGTCCTCTGAGGAGATGCGTGAGCTTGAGAAAAAGGCTTCAAAGTACCGCCGGAAGTTTTCGCCGAGGGTTATTTACTTAAGGGATAATGGGCGGAGGTGGGGGGAGCTGGTCTTCGGATCAAACCCCTTTATCGACAGCCTGTTCTGGATGCCGTTTTTAGAAGTCGGTTTACTCTTCGGCATCATTGTAACCACTTACATGTCTTTTCGCAATGTACGCATAACGGAGCGCAGTAATCTCTGGGTGGGGTTGGCCAAGGAAACTGCTCATCAGCTTGGAACACCCATCTCTTCTCTCATGGGGTGGGTTGAGTATCTTAAATCGGTAAGGGAAGTGCCTGTTGAGAAAGAGGAGCTTCTGGGGCAGGTTGAGAAGATCTGCTCTGATATGGAGTATGATCTGAAACGGCTGCGTAAGGTGACCGCCCGTTTCAGTCATATCGGTTCGGTTCCGGCTCTTTCCAAATGCAGTATCAATGAGGTGCTGTCTGATGTTATTGATTATTTCCAGATCAGATTACCTCTTCATCGCCGTCGAATAAAAATCGAGGTTAGCTACGGGCAAATACCGGTTGTGGCTTTGAACCGGGAGCTGCTTGAATGGGTGTTTGAAAATTTGATGAAGAATTCCATCGATGCGATTCAGAAGCCTGAGGGAATAATTGAAATCAGGACTGAATTTGTATCTTGTGACAATATAGTGAGAATCACTCACCGGGATAACGGTAAAGGCATTCTCCGGGAAGATCAGAAAAAGATATTTGCTCCAGGTTTCACAACAAAAAAGCGTGGGTGGGGACTGGGGCTCACACTTGCCAAGAGAATTATCGAGGATTATCACGGCGGCCAGATCTATGTAAGCTGGTCGCAGAAGGATAAGGGCGCGATCTTTACGATTGACCTTCCGGTCAGGTGGCCGGAAGCTGGGCGGTTGGCGGAAGGAGCAGGGCAGAATGTCGGGAATGCGTAAAAGGGTGCTGTGGGTTGACGACGAGATAGAGTTTTTGCGCTCGCACATCATGTTTCTTGAGACAAGAGGATACAGCGTTTTTCCCGTTTTCAGCGGAGATGATGCCGTGCAGTTGATTCAGGAGAATCCTTCGGCTTATGATATTGTGCTTCTGGATGAGCAGATGCCCGGCAAGGATGGTCTGACTACTCTGGGGGAGATCAAGGAGATGCAGCCCGATCTTCCTGTGGTCATGGTGACTAAGAGTGAGGAGGAGCGGGTGATGGAGATCGCTCTGGGAAAGAAAATTGACGGCTATCTCACTAAACCTGTCAACCCCAGCCAAATTCTTCTCGTGTGTAAAAATATTCTTGATTCAAAGCAGATCATCTCCCATCAGCTCTCCGAAAAGTACCTTCGCAATTATACCGAAAACCGCATGCGCCTCAGTCGTCAAATGAGTATTCCGGAATGGATGCGTCATTACGAATGTCTGGTAAACTGGGATCTGGAGCTTGAGCGAACAGACAATGAAGGTTTGCGCCAGATGCAGGCGGGACAGAAATCGGACAGTAATGCGCTGTTCTGTAATCTGGTGGCGGAAAACTATGCCAAGTGGGTGAGAAACAAGGATCGGCCGCCGCTGATGTCCGTTGATATTTTAAGCAGGGTTGTGGCCCCGGAAATCAATCAGGGGAGAAAAGTATATCTGTTTGTTTTCAGCGGCATGAAATATGACCAGTTCATTACTATCGAGCCGGATCTCAAGGAGATGTTTTCAGTAACCCGCTCACGCTTTATCTCCTCGCTGCCCACTATGTCTGAGTACTCCCGGCCCACATTGCTTTGCGGCCAGTTTCCTGAAGCGTTCAAACAGGATTTTCCCGATCTTTTCAGCGGTAAAGGGTTACATGAGGATGAGACGGAAATGAAAAAATTGGTTGCGTTTGCATTAAAGAAGCTGGGAGTTAGCGCCGAAGTGCTGTACCATAATTATAAGGGCACGTCTGATCTTCTGGAGAATAATGACAGCTTGCTATCCGGGGCACAGCTGGCGATCGTGGTTGTGGATATTGACAAACAATTCATACAGTCCCGTTCAAGTGATTCGCTGCTTAAGGAGATGGCTTCTGACGAGGTTGCCTTTCGCAAACTCATCAAATCCTGGTTTCAGCACTCTTCCCTTTTGCAGTTTATGAAAGAGCTGTCACATCAGGATTGCACGGTCATTCTGACAAGTGATCATGGGCATATACTGTGCAGTCGCGGTACCGAGATTTACGGGACTCGGGAGATTGATGATAACGTTCGCTGCCTTTTCGGGGAGAACCTTTCGGCTGATGAACGAAATGTGGTTTTTCTCCAGGAACCCGGCCATTTTGGTATTCCTGTTTCGGGTACTGAGAAGTGTGTGATCGCCCGGGAGAGCTTTCGATTCATTTTTCCTGAAAAGTTTGAACATTACAGAAGTCAGTATCAGAACAGTTTTCAGTTCGGGGGCATCTCTCTGGAGGAGATGATCATGCCCATTTACGTGTGCAAGCCTCAGGGGAACAGATGAGGCAAATCACTTCCTCAGTTGAGGAAACCCGCGAGATGGGGGCGCGGCTTGCCCGCAAGGCTCAGCCCGGGGAGGTTTACGCCCTGGAGGGTGATCTTGGGTGCGGCAAAACCGAATTTGTCAGAGGATTCGTTCAGGAGCTTACTCCGGGGGCGATCGTTAGAAGTCCAACCTTTTCTATTGTAAATACATATCAGACACCTCGGTTTCCTGTTTACCACTTCGATTTCTACCGGATGAGCGACCCGGAGGAACTTGACACTATCGGCTTTGATGAGTATGCCATATCAGATGCCGTATGCCTAATCGAATGGGGGACAATGTTTACTGATTACTTGCCGCCCAATACTAAATTCATTCGTTTCATGGAAGAGGATGTGCAGTCCCGGATTATCGAAGCTGATTTCGAGTTCTGAGTCCTGCCTATTGATAGTGCTGCCAAAATAGGCGACTATTCTTTAATGGTTTTTCCAGCCATACACAGATAATCTTAAGAAAATAGCCTGTTTCAGTCTGCTTAGTGCTGCCAAGATATGGCATCACTTTGTAAGCTGTTTTGTTGAATTGCCCTCATAATGGTTTTATATTGAGGATAAGGAAAACAAGCAAAGGAACAGTTGATGCCGGTAATCTATACCTATTTTGACCATCTCAAATTTCTGCGGGATGACTTTACTGAGCGTCAGGTCAGAAACCCTCAGTACAGCTTGCGAGCCATGGCAGAGCGGCTCAAGCTCAATTCCGGCACTATTGTGCGAATTATGAACGGCCAAAGAAACATCAGCAGAAATTTGCTGCCTCTCTTTACTGGTTATTTAAATTTGAAGCAGAAGGAAGCTGAATATTTTGAAAACCTTGTTTACTTCTGTCAGGCTAAAACTGAAAAATGCAGAAATGATGCCTACAGACAACTGCTTGTATTGAGAAAGAGCAGTACTAAAATTGTAAAAGAGGATAGCTTTTCATTCTATGAAGAGTGGTTTTACACTGCCATTCGGGAGCTGCTCAGAATCTACTCCTTTAATGGTGATTACAAGGAGCTAGCTCGATTGCTGGAGCCATCTGTTACCGTTCATGAGGCAAAGAGAGCAGTTCATCTATTGCTCAATCTTGGTCTTTTGGAAAAAACTGAATCAGGGTTTCGGGTGTGCGAGCAGAATATCAGCACGGGTGAAAGCTGGTGCGGTCAGGCCATAAAGAAATTCCAGCAGATCTCTTTGCAGAAAGCGCAGGAGGCGATTGAACGTTTCCCTAAAGAGGAACGGGATTTTTCCACTATGACAATGTGTTATTCGGCTGAAGGTTTCAGGAAAGTAAAGGAGCTTCTCAGACGTACCCGGGAGGAACTGTCTCGCATAGAGGAAGATGATGCCGGGAAAAACAGGGTTTATCAGATCAACCTGCAGCTCTTCCCCTTTTCCAAAATAGTAAAGAGGGCAGAATTATGAAAAGGGTGGTTTTGGTTATCAGTTTACTTACTTTTTTAATGGTGCTGCTTTGTGAGTGCACTGGCCCTGTAGCTGGTTCAGAAACCACCAATGGTTTTACGGTTGCGGTGAAAAACGGGGAAGTGTCGGGGAAAACTGTCCCTGGAGGAGAGGTCATGTGTTTTTCAGGCTCCTATGATCCGGATTCGCTGATCGGTTATGCCGATACGGTCAGAGCCGACGCTCAGGGGAGATTTAGTTTTGGGAAACTTGCATCCATGGATTACAATATCTTTACGGTTGGAACTGGCGGGGATTCCTGTGCGCTTATACAGTATATAAATCCTGACAAGCAAATCGACACCACTGTCGATTTTAGAGGTGTCATGAGTATTCACGGCATGACGGTTTATAGTAGTCAACCGGTGCCCGGGGCGCATGTTGCTGTTCTGGGCACTCCTTACCTGACTCTTAGTGGAGCTGAGGGTGAATTCAGTTTCGTTTCAGTTCCCGATGGGACGTTTACAGTTAAATCTGTTGCGTATGACAGGGGCGTTAAAGGTGAGCTGGCAGGATCAAAAGTCGTTTCCCGGGAGTCAAACTGGAATGGCGCTCTGATAATTGAAATGAATTAATATTCTGATTGGCCACATCAGACTTCTTTAAACAGTTTTAGTGAAAAGGAGGAGGTCATGGATTTTGTAAAAAGCGGACTTCTAATGTGTGTGATAATTGGAGAGGTTCTCTGCTGTATTCCACCCCCAAATATCGAAGGAGTTGCATTTACATCAGGAGAACAGTTGAATCTGCAGGCAATCACCAGCATGGGAACTGAAAATATCCATTATTTCAAGGATAGTTCCGGGGCAGTGCGTTATACCAGCCATTACAGCCCCAATGCCATGGTGTTCATTGGCAATTATGGGTTGTCGTATCAGGAAAACGTGAAACTTGATTGCATGGGTATAGTTTACGATCAGGAGTTAGTGCCGGAAAGCAGGAGGTTGGAAAAAAATCAGTTCGATTTCGCTCAAGCTGTCAAAATGGAACTCCTTTGGCTTCGGGAACATACGGTAATTTCACTTTCCGATGGGATGATAGATTCCATATTCATTGGATTGGATGGTTCTGAAAATGGAGGGGTCCAGTACTGGACACATCAGAAAACACCTATGGGGTATAATACCTGGTTTGTTAAGGATACTGTGCATGGGGTATGGGGAGAATATGGAGCGGATGGGGTAAACAGCGCCAAATCGGTTAGAGGTTTGAGTGGCTGTTCGAGTGTGTATGCTGAATTTGAGCTGCCTCCCGAGCAGTTTTTGGCAAGCCCGGTTTTAAGGAGATGCTTTCAAGTGAACAGTCGATTGAGTGTATTGCAAACAGGATCAGGTAATATCCGTATCCTGTTCAGTGGAGCAACACCGTTCCAAAAGAGCGTTTCTATTCTGGATATGGCCGGCAGGAGGGTATTATCGCGAATTATATCAGAAAATCATCTGAAAATTTCGGGATTACACCCTGGAATGTACATACTAATGGTTCAACAGGGGAAGCAAAAGGAAAAGCTTCCGGTTATGATCATGAACTAGCGTTTTCGCCAATTTTCAAGGGGGAGGAATCGCTTAATCTTCCTCCCTTTCATGTTTCCGCACTCCTTTCGTTAAATTATTTTCCTCATAATCACTTTTAATTCGTAATATGGAAGCTTAGACGCTTCCAGATCATTTTTCCACCGGAGGCCCCTCCATGAATCTCGATGCAGCGATCCGCAAAATTCCCGATTTTCCCAAACCGGGGATTCTCTTCTATGATATCACCAGCATTTTCACCAATCCTCAGGCGTTTAAGTTTGTGGTGGATTCCATGCTTAACCTGTATAAGGATGAGCAGGTGGACGGGGTGATCTCAATCGAGAGCCGCGGGTTTCTCCTTGGGTCCTGCTTCGCTTACAGTAACGCGGTGCCGCTGGTGCTTGCCCGGAAAAAGGGAAAGCTTCCCGGAAAAACCATTTCCCAGAGCTATCTTCTGGAATACGGGTCTGCAACACTTGAGATACACGAAGCAGATCTGATCCCCGGGAAAAGGTGGCTCATTATTGATGATCTCATCGCCACCGGAGGAACACTGCAAGCAGTTGCAGGGATGATTGAGAGCGTCGGGGCGCATGTGGCCGGAATCTTTTCCATTATTGGTCTTCCTTTTCTTAATTATGAGGAGAAGATCGGGCGTTATGATCCTAAAACCCTTATTAATTATCATAGTGAAGAAGTATGCAAAATAGAATAAAGGAACTTTTGGCTCTGCCGTCGGCTGGTGTAGCCGTGGAGGTGAACGGGTGGGTAAGGACTCGTCGAGACGGAAAAGGGTTTTCCTTTTTTGAAATCAACGACGGGTCCAGTCTGGCCGGTATCCAGGCGGTGATTCCGGGGGATCTCCCCAATTACGAATCACAGTTGTCTCATGTGACAACCGGAAGCAGTGTTACTGTAAAGGGGCTGCTGGTTGACTCTCCCGGCAAGGGACAGAAATACGAGGTGCAGGCAACTGAAGTGGTTGTGCACGGTATGGCTCCTCAGGATTATCCTTTACAGAAAAAGAAGCACAGCTTTGAATATCTGCGGGAGATCGCGCATCTGCGTCCCCGGACCAATTCTCTGGGAGCGGTTGCCCGGCTGAGGAGTTCGCTTTCCTTTGCTATTCACACCTTTTTCCAGGAACGTGGCTTTTACTATATCCATACTCCCATCATTACAGCGAGCGATGCCGAAGGGGCCGGAGCGATGTTCAGAGTTTCCACTCTTGACATGGAAAATCCCCCGCGCACCGAAGAGGGCAAAGTCGACTTCAGCCAGGATTTTTTCGGCAAGCCGGCCAACCTTACTGTAAGCGGACAGCTGGAAGGTGAAACCTATGCACTGGCACTGGGTAGAATCTATACCTTCGGGCCCACCTTCAGGGCAGAAAATTCCAATACGGCACGTCATCTGGCAGAGTTCTGGATGATTGAGCCGGAGATGGCGTTTTGCAGGCTTGAGCAGGATATGGATCTTGCCGAGGAGTTTGTAAAGTACCTCTGTTCCCATATCCTTAAGAACAATCGTGATGATCTGGAGTTTTTCAATCAGCGCATAAATCCACAACTCATCTCCACTCTGGAAAATGTGGCATCGGAGCAGTTTGCCCGCATCACTTATACAGAGGCAATTGAAAAGCTTCTGTCAAGCGGAGCCACTTTCGAATATCCGGTCGCCTGGGGGGTGGACATTCAGTCTGAACATGAGCGTTACCTTACAGAGAAGATTTACAAAAAGCCGGTTATCGTTTATAACTATCCCAAGGGGATAAAGGCATTTTACATGCGTCTCAACGATGATGATAAGACGGTGAGGGCGATGGATGTGCTCGTTCCCGGGATTGGAGAGCTTATCGGCGGATCTGAACGCGAAGAACGGGAAGATGTACTTGTGTCAAGAATGCACGAGTGCGGTCTTGATGAAAAGAATTACTGGTGGTATTTGGATTTAAGAAAATATGGCAGTGTTCCTCATGCCGGTTTCGGTCTGGGATTTGAAAGGCTGCTTCTTTTTGTTACCGGGATGCAGAATATTCGGGATGTGATTCCTTATCCCCGTTATCCGGGCAATGCCGAATTCTGATCAGTATTTCAGGTAGCCCTTGAATCTGCGGTGAAACCAGCCGAACCAGTGCTCGGGGTTTTCTCTTATCCATTGAGAGAGAATCTCGTTGTGCTGTGCCTGAATTTTACTGATGTAGTCTTCATCACTGCAGTCCCCCCGTTCGGGAAGGGGGGCTTCAGTTATTCGGACCTGGTAATCTCCCTTACTATCAAGGATCGCATAGACGGGAAGCACCGCTGCTCCGGTTTTGTGAACAAGCCCGGCAACGGTCCTTACAGTATCAGCAGTTTTTCCCAGAAACGGAGTGGGTGTGCCCATTTTCCTCAGGTGTTGATCGATGAGAATGGCTGTCATGCCGTTGTGTCTGAGCACTTCGAGCATCTTTCTCAGGGCGTTATGAGTGTAGATGGTGGTAACCGATGATGATTCTCTTTTTCTGTGAAGCCAGTTCTGAACAAGAGGGTTTCTCATGGGTTTGGCGATGACGTTGAGGTTGTCGATTTTTGATCCGAAAATGGCTGCCAGCAGTTCCCAGTTGCCGAAGTGTGCAAGGATGACAATTATTCCATTGCCCCGGTCGAAAAGAGTTGGTACTATTTCGTAGTTGTGAATAGTGTGCGGCGGGTGGCTGCTTCTAAGGAAGTCGACAGTATACCTTCCCATGTTACGGTACAGTTTCTTTATGATGCGGCGGCTTTGACTCTTGTCCCATAGCCCCACATGTTTGAAATTTTTGAAGACGACTTTCTTGTAAATCCCTGAAAGGTGCAGAAGTTCGCCAAAACAGGTTCCGATGGCAAGTGCAATGCGGCGCGGCAGGATATTGAGCGTTGCTTCAAGGGTGCGCAAGGCCGCGTATTCAAAATAGTGGGAAATGGTAATCTTAATGAGAAGTACTCCGGAAAAAGTTAGTGTATAGAAAAATAATGCAGGGATTCACCTTTTTTAAAAGAATATTCAGTGGAGAACAGTGTGCATAAGTGTGTAGTGATGTTTTCTGGCGGTCTTGACAGCGTTGTTGCGGTTCATCTTTTGAAGGAGCAGGGGCTGGATGTGACTGCTCTTCATTTCGTGCTCCCTTTTTATTCCGGTCTTGGAAGAACTGACTGGCAGGTGAAAAAGTATGCCGAAAAGCTGGGGGTTACTCTTCGCATCGAAGAGGAGGGGGAGGAGTTTCTGGAGATGATTAAGGATCCCAGCTTCGGGTTCGGCAAGAACGCCAACCCCTGTGTCGATTGCCGGATTCACCGTTTAATGAAAGCTAAAAAGATCATGGAGGAGGAGGGGGCGGTCTGTCTTGCGACGGGCGAAGTTGCCGGCCAGAGGCCCATGTCACAGCGAATGGATTGTCTTCATAAAGTGGAGAGGCTTGCAGGGCTCAAGGGAAAGTTACTCCGGCCGCTCTGCGCCAAGTTGCTACCGCCCACTGATGCAGAGAACGCAGGTATTATCGACAGAAGCCGGCTTCTTGAAATTAGTGGTAGAAGCAGGAAAATGCAACTTGAGTATGCAAAAGCTCACGGATTATCTCACGCAACTCCTGCTGGCGGATGTCTTCTGACCAATATTGAGACAGGCGTTCGTTTTAATGACCTTTCGCAATACGATCCTCAATTTACGCTTGCAGATTTTAAACTGATCGCCTTTGGACGGCATTTCAGGTCATCATCTCAGTACCGCACTATCGTTTCCAGAAGCGAGAGTGAGAATGAAATGCTTGAAAAACTATATACTCCCGAAATGCACATGTTTTCATTGCAGGATATACCGGGACCGCTTGCAATCGGTGCTGGTGATCCAACCGAAAGTGAACTTCTGTTCAGTGCCTCGACGGTGGTCCGTTTTTCCAAAGTGAGAAATGAAACTAATGTCAAGGTGGTTGTTGAAAAGGCGGGTCAGAAGCGAATTGTTGAGACTGGTGCCGCTTTGGATGAAGAACTGGACAGGTGCAGGATCAGTTCCGCTAATGCTCAGAAGTCAGCTAGTCTCGGGTAGGAATTTCAGGAGCAGAGTTTTTAGTTTACTCAAAAGACTCTGCTCTCTCTGCAAGGAACTCTAATTCTTCTGTTCCCACTTGATATCAGGTATTTTCTTGATATTAATCACAAAGTGATATCCCGGGTTGATCTTTTCCGGTCTCCAGGAGAAGCGCATCTCCCAGCATTCCAGGTCACAAATGAGATTGAAGTTATTATGAGTGAACTGGTCGCTCTTGAAATCGTAGTTGCCGTTCCAGCGCAGCGACCAGTTACGGGTAAAGTTGAGACTGGCAGATGCGCTCAGGTTATAGCTCTTGGTGGGAATAAAGGGCTCATCCACCGATACTCTTCGGGCTCTGTAGGAGAAACTCGGCGAGATGCTGAGGCTCCAGCTTTGAGGTCCGGCATTATGATATTTGATCGGGTCATCTGGTTGCAACGTATCCAAAACGAGCAGGTCTCCATCCCATAAACTACCCTTTACTCCAAGATTCCCAGGATTGAGGTCGAAGCTGTAACTGTTGAGAGCGGGGGTTGTGAGCCTGTCGTACTGGTCATACAGCCAGAAACTCGATGAATAGTTGAGTCTCAAAAAGTTGTAGGAGGTACTTGCGCTAAGGCTCAGGTCTCTCCATTTACGTTTTTCAGCTTCGAAATCATAGGAGGTGCTCAAGTTGGCCGTGAGTATGTCGAATTTCTCTTCCCGTTTGTTTTCCCCTTCGCCAACGGTTCTCTTTCCCTGAAACTGGTTGCTCAGGCTCAAGTTTACCAGCTGCTGATCTTTGGGGCGGGCCCGGTCGTATTCGATCCCCACATCATAGAATTTTCTGTCAAGGTCGTGTCTAGGCAGGTATGAATAGCCAATAGAGGGGACGAGAGTATGTCGGATTCCGGTCACGTTGAGGAAATTTACAGGGAGTATACCGTAGAGCCGGGTGGACATGTTGACCCCCGCACTCCAGGTTCTTACAACATTCACTTCGTTATCCAGTGTATCATAAGTATAGGTTTTTCTCTGAGGGCTTATCTTCACGATATTGTAAACTGTATCCAGTTCCCCTGCTTCGTCTACAAAATATTCCGGTGTTTTACTGATAACTGTATAGTCGACATACCTGCTGTCTTTTTCCGGATCGTCCAGAGTGTACTTAACCGTATCATGATAGAAAACAGTGTCCTTTATCATGGTATCGATGGCACCCAGAAACATGGAAGCTCTGGAATTGAAGTAGGGATTGATATCGATGTATTTGAAAAGTTTTTGCGATGAATTCACGTTGAAGGCATGGGTCATTCCGGGGCGAAATGTTTCCGGCAGTGAGTCGTTGCCGAAGGCGTTTCTACGCACGTTCGCTTTGGAATTATATGAATAGTAGATGTTGTTGTACCAGGATGGTTCCTCTTTTTCGCTGCTGGATTTAAAAGGGATCAGAGCCCGGTTCTGCAGAGTGAAATCCAGTGAGGGCAGGTCTTCCTGAATGTGGTCGGTGACCAGGTTATGGTCTCTTCGCCATACTAAATTGGTTCGCGCATTGATTTTTTCGAATGTGTGGCTGAGAGAAAGGTTGGCGGTGAGCTGCTGCTTTTCAAGCTCGTCGGTCTCTTCGCTGAACTGCTGGTAGAATTTGCTCTGGGAGATGAGGTTCCCGCTTCCGCTCAGGCGTGTGCGGCCGTCGGGAGTGATAATCTGATCGTGCTTATAATCAAGAGCCCACGATCTGTTGCTGCTTTCAATGTTGTTGTCAAGCACATATCTGGCCGAAACGCTTCCGTTAAGCTTGTATCTCAATGCGTACTGGCTTGACGCATTAAAAACGAAGTTGTTGAATTCCTGAATTTTGGCTCTGAGCGTCAGATCAACATAGTCGTTTGGTGCAAAGTAATACCCCACATTATCGATATAGCCGCCTCTGGTCGGATGCCCTCCCCAGACCGGAGTGAGCCATCCGCTCTGCCTGTTTCTCTGCAGCGGGAAAATAAAGTAGGGGAGCACCGCCACCGGAGCATCTCCGATGTTTAGTACAACCGGTTTAGAGATGATTTTATCGTTGGGGATGATTTTTATGCTTCGACCATAGAAGTAATAATCGGGTGTCTCCACGTGTGCGCAAGAGGTGTAGTCGCCCTGATCCACGTAGAGGTGATTGTCCTCTGTTTTGACAATATTGCTTCCGGTGAAATAGGCATCATCGAAGTGAGTGGTCGCGTAGCGAACCTTGCCTCTGCGGGTTTTTATATTGTACACCATATAATCACCAACGGTGGTGTCTTTCCCCTCAATGAGTTGAGGGAATCCTCTGGCGGTGAACAGGTTGTTTTCTACCGTGTATACAATGGTGTCTGCCTGCAGTGTGAGGTTCTGGTACTTGACTAGCGCTTTGCCTGTGAGCTGAAGGATCTTGTCCTGCGCATCGTAGTCGATGAATTCTGATTCGTAGAAAATAGTATCGGTGATCCCCTGAGAAGATTTCTTCAAGGTATCTGTTGTGGTTCCGATATGAACTTCTTCCTCAGCACCCGTTACGGAACCGCACAAAAGAAGCAACATGATCATACAGACGGTTTTGAATAAAGGCTGCTTCGCCCTGGTCATGCTTATCATCAGATTATCTGTTTCGCTCCGATATTGACAGTATGATCATGTTCCTCAAGTGTTATTTCTGAAGGAGCTCGGCACCGGAAAAGAAAAACGAAACTTCCTGCCGGGCGGTTTCCGGAGCATCGGAGCCGTGACAGGCGTTCCACTGAACGTGAGTCCCGTAGAGCTTGCGGATAGTCCCTTCCGCGGCCTTCTCCGGATTAGTGGCGCCCATAAGTTCTCTCCATTTCACAATCGCCTCTTCTCCCGAAAGCACAAGCACTATACAGTGGCCGGAGGACATGAAATCGAGCAGCTCTTCATAGAAGGGCTTTCCCTTGTGAACGGCATAAAATTCACCGGCCAGCTCACGGGTAAGCCGAACCATTTTGGCTCCCGTAATTGCAAGCCCGCTGTTTTCAATCATACTGAGTATCTTACCGGCGGTTTTGTTGCGAACTGCATCCGGTTTGATGATTGCCAGTGTCTGCTGCTGACTCATGGTGACGCTCTCCTTTGCCCAATTTGTTGTGGGCGGCTAGTCATTTTATGATATACTATTATATCCTGACCTTAGGGACGGTACAGAAACTGATCATGAAGTTTGGGTTTCGTGAAGTTCGGCACTGTTCCTGGTTTGGAATCGCCCCAGCCCATTGTATTTTAAATATGAAATATACTTCAGGGGTGTTCTTTTTCGCATTTTTGTAGTGAAGAAAACTGATGATAGAGGAGATAACATGGCCATCAGATCCATTTCAGCATTGATTGTGGTTTCGGCAGCACTGATTTCACAGTGTCTGGCGCAAGCGGAAAACCCGGCAGACAGCACTTTGCAGGGACCTGCGGTTCAGGACAGCTCCGCCGCAGTGGCAACAGATACTGCTTCCGCAAGCGACACTTCTAAGCCCGTTGGACAGCTTCTTTTAAAAGTACGCACCAATCCAGACGGTGCAAGCCTCACCATCGATGAAAAAGATTACGGGCTCACTCCCGCAGAGGTTTCTGATCTGGATACCGGAACACATGTGCTGGAATTTAAAAAAAGTGGCTTTTATCGACGTAAAGCCACAGTCAGAATCGAATCCTATGGTGAAACAGAACTCGATTTCGAATTGACTCAACCAGCCGAGCTTCTTGTGCTGAGTGAACCTTCTCAGGCTCAGGTCTCCATAAATGGTAAGCCGGTAGGTACAGCCCCTTATCAGTTCAGCAAGGCCCGCCCAGGAGAATATGTGGTTACAGCAGCTCTGGATGGCTTTACGACGGCGGAGTCCAGGGTGAAACTCAATTCGGGTGCTCAGGATACCCTTACATTGAAGCTTGAACCGAATAAAGCACCATCTTCTCCTGTTGCACAGGATTCAATTTCCAGCAAAGATCAGAAAGTCTCACTTGCTCCAAAAGGGCACTGGGGTATTGGAATCGTGCTGATCTCATTTTTACTTTTTACGGCTGTAATGGTCGGAATAGAGAAGACATCCCTTTGATAAACATGTTTATGAGAATCTTTAGCGAAAAAGCCTTTGTTCTGCTAGCGTCTGTTTTTGTTGTATCCTTTGCTGATCCAGGTCAGAGTGTTACCGTTAATGGGGGAACTTTTGTCAGAGGAAGTGCCGAAGGTAAGGATGATGAAAAGCCGGATACGGTTCAGGTGTCCACTTTCAGTATTATGGCCAAAGAGGTGACCGCTGGGCAGTACCAGAAGTGTGTTGAATCGAAAAAATGTTCCCCGGCTCATTACAATGACGGCCAGTGTCTTCAGTGGTCGGGGCAGACTTTCAGGAAAGTGGTGGTTCCTAAAGAGCACCAGAGTCCCGATCTGCCTGTGGTCTGTGTGACCTGGATGCAGGCGAGAGAATACTGCAGTTCTTTAGGGATGAAACTGCCCTCAGAGGCGCAGTGGGAGTACGCCGCCCGTGCGGGATCGGCAAATCGCTATTCCTGGGGTAACGCTGCACCTGACGCGCGCCGCTGTGCACTGTCCAGACCTCAGCCGGTTGGTTCCTTTGCCCCCAATGCGGCCGGATTGTACGACATGACCGGAAATGTCTGGGAGTGGACTGCTGACTGGTATGAAAAGGATTATTATTCTCATTCCGAAATAACTGATCCCAAAGGGCCCGATGCCGGGTTTTACAGGGTGATCAGGGGGGGGGGCTGGTACAGTGGAGCAGCTGAGCTTCGCACTGCAAACCGGCACTGGTTTTCCCCAAATTTCGCCGAAGTGAGCGTTGGATTCAGGTGTGCCCGCTGAAAATCCGTGAAGAGGAGTTTTCTATGAGGATTAAATCTACAGTTCTGCTTCTTAGCATGGTTTTCATTTCCGTTGCAGATATGGAAGTGGATATCGATCGCCAGGGAAAGCGTATCCAAACAGACGGATTTCTTCTGGAGTGGAGTTCGAAAACCGCCCGTCAATGGGGTGAGAGCTGGCATTGGGATGCAGTAAATACTCCTGAGGGAGTTGCCGGCTATTTTTCATCTGGTGACAATGCTGTTTGCTCAGCCTGGGTATTTTCCATAGAGCCATCAGGTGCTCAGAAAGAGTTTGAAATTCGCATTCCCGAAAAGATGAGAGGTGAGTTTTATACCGTTGATGAGCAGCGCTTTGACAGTCTGAATGCAGTTACTGTGGAATGGGTTATTCCCTGGAGTGCTCTGGATACGACTGGAGGATATGCACTCAGTATCAGTGCTAAAAGCAGCTGCGGAGATACACTGGACCCGCTGCTTTTAACCGGATCTCGTCAAAGGAACATCAGTCTGATTACCCCCAGGCTCATCACTCAGGCGCTGCTCATAGTAATCTTGCTTGTGGTTTATTTTTATATCAGGAAAAAAGTAATCAAGAAGAGTAAAGGGTAGGATTTGCAGAAGGTAGGAACTGACGGAGTACGTCAGTTCCGCAGGTTTTTAGAACTTATCGAACGGAATCGCTTCATCGATAAGCATAATGGGGATATCTTCCCTGATGGGATACAGATATTTACGGTCTTCTCTGAGCAGCCCAGCATCGATGGGCTCCTTAACCACTTCTCCACCGCGGTTCTTTATCTCCCCGGCTTTGATTTTGGCATTGATTTTCTTGATGGTTTCTCCCTCCACAAGCTGGAGATCCTGTTTGGTTTCAGGACAGCAGAGGATATCAAGTAGTTCCTTATCCACCATGGAATAACTCCTTTTCATAAGTGACTGCAGTAAACATACATTGTAGAAGGTGCCTCAGGCAATCTCCTTCACCGGCCAATATTTCAAAAAGCTTAAATCATGTAGTGCAACTATTTATATTGAAGAGCATTGCCGCTTGCACTCACCCAGATAATCAGGAGAATATGATGTTTTTTTTCCCATATTCTACAGATATGCACGATGGAAAAATCGGGATAGTTTCCCTGCTCATAATAATTGCCTGTTTTCTTGTTTTTGGTATTGTCACCACTCACGATCATTCGGTTAAGGCTGAGATTATACGGCTTCAGGGAGAGGTTCTTCGAAGCTCCCACTATAATGCTTATGATGTTTTAGTAGAATCGGTTGATCCAGCTTTGGCTTCGGAAACACAGGCGCAAATCGAGGCCCGGAGTGACTCTCTCAATGCCCTCATCGAGGAGCTTACAACAAATCGCCTCTGGATGATCAAGCTCTCGTTTATCCCCGAAAAAAAGAGTCTCCTTGCGTTTCTTTTTTCAATGTTCATCCATGGTGGATGGGAACATCTGATTGGAAATTTGCTCTTTTTCTATGTCTGTGGCGTGGTGATGGAAAAATACTGGGGACATTTCCGTTTCTTTTTTGTCTACTTGGCTTCAGGGGTGGCGGCCACTCTTGCCTACCTTTTGCAGGGAACATTATTTGCCGGTCCAGAATGGTCTTCAATTCCCCTGCTTGGGGCCTCAGGGGCTATAGCCGGTACAATGGGGGCAATGCTTGCCGTTTATCCCAAATGCAAAGTGAGAATTTTTTACTGGATATTCAGATATTCTAATACCTTTGAGGTGAAGGCGCTTTATTATATGGGCTTCTGGATAATAACCCAGATCATATATGTCCTGCTTGATCCTAAAATGAATATGGGAGTGGCT
Source organism: Fibrobacterota bacterium (assembly GCA_023436205.1). GTDB lineage: Bacteria > Fibrobacterota > Chitinivibrionia > Chitinivibrionales > Chitinispirillaceae > JAEZKC01. The sequence continues at coordinate 89,167 of JAEZKC010000002.1, read as the reverse complement.
TTCAGCGCGCATGTGGGAGGGTTTGCTGCAGGCATGCTGTTCGGGTTTCTTTTAAAAGGTGATGAAATGGTTCTGGAAACCTCAAACAGGAGCGGTAAAAGGGTTCGGGCAAATAGGCCGCCATCTTTTGTGATGCTTACTTCTGATAACCAGCCGGTGAAAAATGTGCTCGAGCCAGTTGAACTGAAATTGCCGGAAGCTGTTGAGGGCTGGCAGCTATTCGAAGAAGGAAAAGTGGCTGATGCATCATTGAAGATTTCCAGAGGTATTGATAATCTCTTTCACCAGGGGGAAAGCAACCGCCTGGATATAGCAGATAATATCCGTAAACTTGGAAAAAGCTGGCAGCAGCTTACTATAAGTGGAACACAGATTTATCAATGGGGGCAGAAGCTTCAGCAGATGAACATGACCGATTCGGCCCTTATCTGTTTTGATATCGCCAAAAAAGCAAATGCTCCGGGTCATGTGCAAGTTAATTCCCGCTACGCTGCCTCTGCCTTGCGGATCAGATTGCATTTCGAGGTGAAGCAGGCCGCAGGTGATTTACTGTGGATCATAAAGAAAATGCCGGGTTCGATTCCGGCCCGGCATTCACAGGAACTACTAAATTCGCTTCTTTCGCAATACGGGGATTTGAACAGAATCAGCTAAGCCCGTCTGTTTGGGCTCTATTTCTTTTTCCCTTTGCCTTTACCGTTCCCTTTGTCTTTACCTGATTTTTTATCATCCGATCCTATCTGAACATTTATTTCCGCACCGCTTTTCTTTTTACTCTCCTGCAGTACCAGCACTCCGCCGTTTTTCAACTGATGGAATTCCTTTGAACCGGGTTTTATTCCAAGTTCTTTCGCAATGGCGCCCCATCCTTTATGGCGATGTTTGTCATAGGTGACACATACTGTTTCGATCGGTTTACCAATCAAAATGGAGAGGCGGATGGCCATGAAGGCATCTGCGGGGGAAAACCCCATCTTATAGATAAGGTAATCGAGCTGACTTGGTGGTGTTCCAAACTGTACGCTCATGGAGCTGTAAAAGCCCGGGAGACTGTTTTTCGCTTCGACATTGATATTGCTCAGCGTGAGGTCGAAATCACTGTCTCCGGTTGATGCTGAAAGTGAAAAACTGACCGATGTACCCGCAATAGCCATTGATAGTAAAGCAGAAATCAGAACTGTAGTCTTTTTGATATCCATACAGAACTCCTTTCAAGTTTCAGATCAGAGTATATAATCAGGTGAACAGCAAAATCAAAGGGCCGATTTGATCCTTGTTGCAAAAACGGTACACAAATCCCGTCCTCGTTCGTATTTTCCTACAATATAATCACTTTTTCAGAAAACTGGTCTCATGTCCCGCGATAAACTTACTCCCGAACGCCGCTCCTGGAATATGAGCCGCATAAAGTCCAGAAATACTAAACCGGAACTGACCGTTCGCTCGATCCTGCATCGGATGGGCTTTCGGTTCAGACTTCATGGATCAAAGCTGCCGGGAAAACCGGACATAGTGCTCTCCAGACACAGGGCGGTCATCTTCGTTCATGGCTGTTTCTGGCATCGTCATGAAGGATGCAAGCAGGCGACCACCCCCGGCAATAATCGCGAATTCTGGGTTAAAAAGTTTGAAAGCAATGTCACTCGGGATCAGATAAATCAGATTCGCCTGCAAGAGTTGGGCTGGAGGGTTTTGGTGATCTGGGGGTGTACGGTGGACAAGGGACCACGGGCGGTTGCGGAACAGATCGAGAGCTTTCTGGGAGCCGTTCGCCCGTATAGGTTGCCGATAGCGCAGGAGCAGATGGTGGCAGAGATCAGAGGCCAGAAACCAGAGACCAGGAGGGAGTCAGGTTAGTAGTGGCAGATCCGCATGTATGATAAGACTGAGGGGCACCCCTACAGTGTTTCTGCAGCCGGGAAATGCCTTTTTCGGTCTGTTTTCAATACTCTATCTGATTCGGCTCGGCGATCTTGTTTTTGCGTTCTCTGAAGATGCGGCCGAAACAGATGATGTTGAGCAGCAGGATTGCACTCCAGGCTCCAATCAGAAAAATCCAGCCGGCCAAAGTAATTTGTCCACTCATTTGTACGCTGCCTCCCTCTGTTCCTCAACAAGTTTCAAATCAAGTTTACGGTTTTTCCAAGCGAAAAAGATCACCATATTCAGCCCTATGAGCAGCAGCACCAGCACCGCCCTGAGAAACATGACGAAATGGATCTTGCTTCCCTTCCATCCCATAAAGTCCACCACTTCTTCATGAGAAACATTGGCCATGGTAATCATATTCCAGCCATCAGTGAAAAGCCAGGCAACGAGAATTAAAATGAGATAGGTGGGTGTCACAAATTTCATTATATATTTGAAAACTACGGGGATTTTAAACTGAGCTCCTTCCTGCAGCTCTTTCCAGCCTCGGTCGGTCCCGAAAATCCAGGAGAAGATGACTGCTTCGACTGTACCGAAAAGAACAATCAAAAAAGTACTGCCCCAGAAATCCATTTCGTCTACAACTCCTGCGGCAAGTCCGAACACGGCCAGCAGTCCCATTACAAGTGAAGTGGTGCCGGCTATGGCCACCGATCCTCGTCTTCTACACCCCAGCTCGTCTTCGAAAAAGGAGATTGTGGGCTGAATTATGGAGATGGAGGAGGTCAGTCCGGCAAAGAACAGCAGGGAAAACCAGATGAATTGAAACAATGACGAGAGTGGCATGTGCCCGAAGATTACCGGCATGGTATTGAATCCCAGACCGAAAGTTCCCATTTTGGCAATCTGTTCGATGTTGCTGGCTCCGAATATAACGATGGCCATTGGTATGACGATGGTTCCGCCCAGAATAACTTCTGTAAATTCATTTGCAGCACATGCAGAAAGAGACGATAGTGCCACATCCTGATTTTTTTTGACATAGGATGCATAGGTGAGGATCGCACCAAGTCCAAGGCTCAGAGTAAAGAACATCTGCCCTGATGCCTCAAGCCATACTCTGGGGTCGGCAAGCCTGGTGAAATCAGGATTCCACATAAATCCCAAACCCTTTTCAATACCGGGAAGGCTCAATACCCGAATGAGCAGAATGGTGCCTAACACGAATATGAACGGCATGACGACTCTGTTTACAGATTCAATCCCTTTGCGGATGCCCAGACTGATCACCGAAAAATTCAAAACAAAAGTGACTGCATAGAAAAACAGTGCTGCAGGTATGTTGGCGAAAATGCTGGTACGCAGCATAATGTAATCGCCAAAAAAGGTGCTGATGGAATCGTTTCGTACAGCATTCATCAGTTCACCGGTAAGAGAGTACCATGCGAAGCCCAGAAGCCAGGATTCAATGAAAGTATAGTAGAAGAAAACCACCAGTGGGGCAAAGATCCCGATGGACCCCACGTACTTGGCCCATCGCTTCTTTACTACTGCGTTTAGAATGCCGGGAGCGCTGCCATGTGAATAACGCCCCCCGTATCTTCCCAACGTCCACTCCATCCAGGCTAGAGGAATCCCTAGCAGGAGAAAAGAAATGAAATAGGGAATCAGGAAAGCTCCACCGCCATAGGTCGCTGCCTTCACCGGGAACCGCAGAAAATTCCCCAGTCCTACCGCGCTCCCGGCCACTGCCAGGATAACTCCCATTTTGCTTCCCCAGCTTTCTCTCTGAACTTTCACCTCTTCTCCTCTGTAGAAGTCGATTCAGATTTTTTTTTTAAAAAATGGATTATATACTCCTGGCTGGCAAGCATGACTTTGCATAAAAAGGGCTTCCTTTTTTGAAGCCCACTCAGATGTCTTTGTGAAAAATCAAGAAGGAAAATTAATGGGCGGCTCGTGCAAGTCGGTCGTTAATGGCGAGTCCCAAACCCTCAACAGGAATCGGAAGAGCGGCAATCAAATCGGGGCCTAAGGAGTCCAGTTTGCGCATGGCAGCAAACAGATTGCACGCAGCTTCCCGCATGTCACCTTCTGCAGACAGATTCTCCACCGCATTGATATTGGACGGAAGATCTTTGGGCACGTCGCCGAATGCAAGCAAACATACTCTACCTGCTTGGGGAATTGTATCTACGCTCTTTACAAGTTTTAGCGGAGTGCGAGGTGCATAGTGACTCTCGCTTCTTCCCGGAGACAGGTTGACCAGCTCCTGATGAGGCGGAATTTCCACTTTACCGATAACTTCTTCGATTTTCTCCACCTCCAGTCCTCCTGGACGAAGGAGAACCGGCTTCTCAGATATAAAGGAGATAATAGTTGATTCTATACCTACTGAACAGGGACCACCATCAAGAATGGCATCTACTGAATCACCGAGTTGCTCCTTTACATGCTGGGCAGTCGTGGGGCTCACTGAACCAAAAAGGTTGGCACTTGGAGCAGCGATCGGAACCCCCGCCCTGGATATGAGCTGCCGGGCTATATTGTTCAGCGGCATGCGAATCGCCACGTTGGGAAGTCCGGAAGTGGCAATGTCGGGTACCAGTTTCTTCTTGGGGAGTACAATGGTTAGAGGACCGGGCCAGAATTTCTGAATCAGTATGCGGGCCTCGGATGGTACTTCTGTAACAAGTTCCTCCAGCCATCCTTCACTTGCAATATGAAGAATGAGTGGATCAAAATGCGGACGCTTCTTTATTTCGAAAATGCGGGCCACCGCCGTTTCATTCAGGGCATTTGCCCCAAGCCCATACACCGTCTCGGTTGGAAAGGCCGCAACACCACCCTCTTTTAAGAGTTTGGCAATCGAATTGATCCTCTGTTCAAGCTCCATACTGCTCCCCATCTAAAACCTGTGCCCGCCGAAAAAAAGATCCTTAAGATACTATACAGGTTTAAAATCGGCAATGACAAAATGTCTTTGCCGACGAGCAGGCTTTAGAGGTAAAATCATGAACAATGCTGGATTCCAGATAGAAGCAGATCAATTCTCTCTCTGTTTTGCCCAGGCATATCAGGCAGTGGTGGTCTGGTAAATGCAGAGTAGTGCGGTACCACTCGGGAAATGGCAAATTTGATCATGCCGATCTGATGCTCGCCACTGAACAGCTTTGAAATGCTCTCCACTGTAACCGCAGTTTTCAGTGCCTCATCTGTTGCTCCCGCTTTAAGCTGAGCCGCCAGTTTATTGTAAAGGCCGGGGCAGAAGCTGCTGTATCCGCTTACAAATCCCAGCCCTCCCTGTTGGAAGGATTCCACAATCAGCCGGTCTTTGCCAGTAAAATATCTGTGCGTGGATTTTGCAAGGAGCAGCTCCCCTGCGGAATCTTTAACACCGTAGTGGTCGATTGCCTTGAGGATGCCAGGTGTGAGAGGATTGTTTGTAAATGGGTGATTGTACAGTATCAGTGGTACTTGGCAGTTATTCCGAACTTGTTGAAAGTATCTGATCAGATCATCTTCCCCGAGTCGCGGAACGTAAAATGGTGGAAGACAGAAAACTGCATCCGCTCCCTGCTGCTGAGCATGCTCAAGAAGTTCAAGTGTGCTCCCGATTCCTGTATCGCCGACCTGCACGCATAGCGTTTTCTTCCAGCTGCCCCGCACCGTGGAAATTAGTGCTTTCTTCTCTTTCTGGCTAAGTGACCAGAATTCACCTGTAGTACCGTTTATAAGGATGGAACTTACCCCCTGCTGATCCAGAAATGCAAGATGTCTCAACAGGGCTTCAGTATCTGCCATCCCATCACTTGTAAACGGAGTGGGAACTGCTGTAATCAGGCCGGAAATCTCGCTTTGCTCATGGCTGCTTTTGAGCAGAGAAAGATACTGTTCATTAACTGCCTTAATCTGCAGGCTGTAGTCTTTTCGGCAAAACAGAACTAAATCAGCCTGCTCTCTACTTTTGGCTCCGAATGCCGGAAACTCATCAAGATTACTCTGCAGGAAGGTACGGATCGCTTTTTCGGGAGTGTACTGCCTTACTTCAATATCCCGGCTGATCCTGGTTGCAAGTTGCGTTCTCCAGTCTGAGTCGATGAAAATGGAAAAATCGATCAGGTCGGAAAACTGTTCATAGGTTGAAATCTCTCCATCCAGAAGAACTACTTTAGTCGGATTGAAGAGCTGTGTACTGTCGATTTCTCCACTCACCGGATTATAAACCGGTTTATCAATGAACATGCCCCGGCGCAATTTCTGAAGGTGTTCCCGGATTAATGCGCAGTCGTTAGCATCAGGATGTGCTCCGAAAAGACCGCTTGCCTGCCGTTTTATCCGGGAATACTTGTAGTCATCAAGGGTAAGGATGGTGCTTCCCTCGACCATTTTGGAAAGCCGTTTGCAGAAACTGGACTTGCCGGTGCCTCCAGGGCCTCCGACCGCCACCAGTGCTGGCCTGTTTAAAGATTCCAGTGCAAGATGCAGAATTTTTACAATTCTGCTCTCAAGATGACCGATTCTGATAGTTTCACAGGAAATTTGACGCATAATCTCATAAAAATAGCTTATTATTATGGATGCCAGTAGCCCGGACTTTAGGGTTATTCACTTATTCTTTAAAATATATGCACTACAGCATGATTTTAATGCTTTGAAAGCAGCAAGCGGTTATATTACAATCTAAAAATGAATCGATTAAGATTGGGGAAGTCTTGATGAGAAGTTTTTTTAAGCTGGCTATGGGAACGAGCGGTGTACTTTTTATTCTTCATACCGTTCTGGTAGTGGCACTGATCTTGCAGTCGATGCTGAACTATCGAATCAGCATTCATCCGTACTTTCTCCAGCTCCCGATTTTGTTGTCTGGACCTTTTTTCCTCGTACTCTTCGCCCTACTGTTTCTGCTTACCCTATTTACCTCCAAACGACGATTTTTCCTCAAGCTTATCACATTCGCACTTCCGCTCATCAGCTTGGTAACCGGGATAGGTTATGGAGCGCTGATGGTTATTTATCATAAAAATCATCCCCCGTATGAAGAGATTCAAATGCTCTATCGTAGTCCCGATGATGCCAAGGCTCGCTTTTCAAGTATTCGGGAGGCCAGTGGTCGCTGTGACAGGTATGTTGTAGTGAAAAAAGACTGGGGGTTTTTCAAAATCACTCGCATAGTTAACAATTTCACCCGCGAAAAATGGGAACAGTTCGACAAAGATGGAAATGTATCAGGTATACGAACAGATGATAATCTTAACCTCCTGAAGTACTCATCGATTACCGCCGACTCCAGCATTGATTGTAAAGAGGAGCTGGTGCAGGTGCTGTGGCGTAATCTAGACAGTTATCTTTCAGACAAGAACTATACTCCCGTAGGTGGGTATCTGCAACTATCTGAAACGCTGCTTGCGTTTGTGCCCTATGAGAAGGTGGTGAAACTGTTTGACCTTAATCCATTCGCGTCCGGTCCCCACAAGGAAAACACACTCGACCTTGAAAATCGTCGTGCTTTCGGGTATTATAACCCCCAGTTTGTGAAAAAAGCGGTTGATGCATTCCTGCGCGCAGAGCACGATTCAGCCTTTAGAGATGGAACAAAACCTCTTTATGATCACTATTTCAAGCCGCTCGCGCGAGGCTTTTTTACAGTATATAAAAAACTTGAAGCCAACCCCGAGTGTTTTCAGAATGCCAAGCGTGATTACCTGGACAGAATGGAGCATGGCAAGCTGCGGTTTAACTTTGTGGATAATTCACAGTATGCTGAATTCCTGTCAAAGGGTTTCTGCCCCGATTCCACCGACAGTGATTATTCTCATCTAAGTATCGGTCTGGATGAAAATGTTTATGTGTCGCTTGTTCCTTTCTGGCTCAGACGGTCTGCTGATGGTACATCAGAGTTGTTCTTCGATGGGCTCAGCAGACTTTTAAAGGTTTACGACAACGAATTTCTTGATAATTTCGAGCAGAATCTGAAAAACCACGTTTCAGTGCTTGAAGAGCCTCAAATTGGGCAAGATGATATTTCCGAGGCTGATGAACATACCATTCAGTGATTCTCTGAAATCATAAATCTGCAGTGCTCGAGAGAGGGGTGCAGTATGAATGAAGAGCAGGCAGCGGAACAGTTCCTGCGCTCCTGTGATCAGCATGACCGAGTCGCAATTGTATATCATGCCGATGCCGACGGGATTAGTTCGGCTGTTATGGTGTATCTTGCTCTGGAGTACCTTGGGGTAAAGCTGCTTACCCCTTTTGCTCTGGGCAGAGGAGAAAATCCTTTCAGCGACGCCACTTTACAAAATATCAACAAAGCCGATCCTGATAAATTGATTGTGGTCGATTCCGGTTCCAGAGACGGACAGTTTCCTGAAAATGTCAGGGCTGCAATCATCGATCATCATGTTCCTCAGGGAAGACCGGCTGTTGAGGTGTTTTTCAATACCTACGAAGACGAAACACAACGAATTGCCAGCGAAGCGGTTTATGATGTGGTTTACAAAATTGTACAGCACCCGGATTTCGGTTTTTATGTGTTGATAGGAATCGCCGGTGACATCGGACTTGACAAAGTACCACCGCGTTTCAAAGATGATCTTCACAAGTACGGCCGCAAAAAAGTGCAGGAAACCGTTTCCATGATTAATGCAGTGAGGCGACACAGCAGTTTCAAGTCCGATACCCTCTTTCGCATGCTTCAGCTGTCAGATTCTCCTGAAAAATTCCTTAAACGTGCCCGTGATAGCGGTTTTGAAAAACTGAAGCAGGAAGTGAGCCGTGATCTGTACCGGAATTTGAAAATCGCTCCGAGGTTCAGTGGAAAATATGCCTTGCTGGATATCAACAGCCCTCATCAGATTCATCCGCAGATCGCGGTGATCTGGGCTGGAAAACTGGAGGGGTATGTGGTGATCGCTGCCAACAGGGGGTATCTGCCGGGTAAGGTGAGTTTCAGCATGCGCACCACCTCGAATGTCAATCTTCTTGATCTGCTCAAGGCGGTTCGTCAGGAAGGGGAGGAGATGGGGTACGGCCACGAAAAAGCCACAGGTGGAATACTGGCCAAATCCGCATTCGAGTCTTTACTGAGAAGACTAGGTTTCTAAAAGGGGTGAATATGAAAGCAATCCTTTCTGATATAACACAATTGTCGGTTGAAGCAATTGTCAATGCTGCAAACAGCTCCCTTCTGGGTGGCGGTGGCGTTGACGGAGCCATCCACCGCGCTGCCGGCCCGAAGCTTCTGGAGGAGTGCCGTGCAATTGGCGGGTGTCCCACGGGAGAAGCACGAATCACTAAAGGGTATCGGCTCAAGGCTAAATACATCATTCATACCGTTGGGCCCGTCTGGAGAGGTGGGGGGCATGGAGAAGCAGCGCTATTGTCGAACTGTTATCGGAATTCGCTGAAACTTGCCGATGAGCATATTTGTCAAAGTATTGCATTTCCTTGCATTTCCACGGGAGTTTACGGTTATCCCTCTCATTTGGCCGCACCGCTGGCTGTGAGCACCTGCAGAGAATATCTGGAGGAGAGTGGCTCGAAATGCGAAGTTGTCTTCTGTTGCTTTTCCCGCAACGATTATGATTTGTATGAAAAACTGCTGGGATAGAGTGCGCGCCGTAGCTGCTCACCCTGAGCAGTCTGCGGTCGAAGGGTGAGCTCACAGAAAAAGATCTACACATTCGGTTCAAATGAACAATGAACATGTTTAATCTTCCATGCTCCACCGTGTCTTTCCAGATAAAATGTCGCTCTCACTGCAGGAACTGGAAAGCTTTTATACCTTATTAGTGAACAGATGCACGCGGCCTGCTCTGTTTTGAAAATTCGCATGTTTTCCGTTATAAGTTCTTCAACCTGGCCCGATTCTGTTTTCTTTCCATTCTGAAAAAAATCTGTTAACAGCCTTAAGTGGTCTTTTACGTTGTAGGTGTCATTGTTTTTGTGATTGTCAAAGTAGATCAGCTCATTGTCTTCCTGAGGGTAGAACTGTTTTAGTGCTTCGATATCTTTATCCTGGAAACATTTATCATAGGCGGCTAAGAAGGTCTGCAGTTCTTCGTCCTGTTGTATCATTTATAAAGCCTGTTCGTCTGTTTTTGTGTCTTTTTGATGAACTCTTCAATAGAGTTCCAGTATTGCTCCGAATAGTATTCTAAACGGTTATGGTTCCCATTCTCTATTGATACGAAGCTTTTTTGACTTTGGATAGTCTCGAAAACTTTAAATCCCATTGAGTAGGGAATCACTTCATCACGTGTTCCATGAATGATTAGAACTGGGCATCTGATTTTATCGCATTTCTCCAGATTGTTGAAAGACTTACCTGCAAAGTTCGCAAAAACCCCCAATCCACTCGCTTTCCCCAATTCCTTCCCGGTGGTAAGTGGTGTTACAAGGACAAGTCCAGCGATGTCACTGTTTGCTGCAGTATTCATTGCAACTGTCGTCCCGATAGATCGTCCCAGTACAAGAATGCTGTCCGGATTGAAATGTAAAGAATCGGTCACGAATTTATATACCGATAGGCTGCCTGTTGATCTCAACCATAAAATAATTGAATGCGGAAAAATGACTGCTCACTGATTTATTTCAGAGCGCATTTACCTGGGTTCCCAAAATGCCGGTACTACTGACTTCCCTCAGGTACCTGCAGAGAGTATCTTGGAATAGAGCGCTTCAGCTTCGGTTTTCATTACATAAATCTCAACATTCATGATCAATGCCCGTACTAAAGAAAACGAAAAGCAGGTCAGATGAACGAATTACACTATAAACCCGGTCGCTTTGCATACCTTTTTGAAAAACAGTTCGGCTCAAAGCTCTGGGAATTTCTCTCCTCCCCCCAGCAGGTGCAGCTTATGCTTGAAGCTGTGGAGCAGGGGCGTCCCGCAATTCTTCCCTTGCTCCATATCATTGAGGATGAATATGAGGAACACCTCAGCTCAAGTGAGTATCCCCAGGAGGAAGTGGCGGTTTTTATCAACAATATGGTTAAACAGATCCTCGAAAGCAAAGGTCATGAGCACATCGGCTGCGGTTTATGCCGAGGACAGTATATAAAAGTAAGCGGGATGTACCGCCATAAAGACTCCTGATTAAAAATACCCCTTGTTTAATCGGTTAAATGATGCTATAATTATAGAGCACTTTGGCGAGAGGGGGTGCTCTATGAAAAACAGCTGTTCTCTTTTCTTCGCACTCCTGTTTCTGAATATCCATGCACAAAATGCCGATACTGCTCAAACGCTGCCACAGCTGATTGGGATTATTGACACTACAGCTGATTTTCTGCAGGTCCGCAACAGCGCTTATCTCAATTTTGACATTTCTCTTTCTCACCAGATCAGAATGATGGTCAGGTCCATTCCGGAGGTGATCACAATTGAGACGTCTCCTGTTTCCGAGTTACAATCACTTGTCATTGAGTTTCGCGGCCTGCCTCCGAACTCACTCTTCCATATATATGTGGACAGTTTAAGTAACCATTTTACAGAACACACTGGAACAGAGGGGCACATTTCGCTCTCCATCAATCCCTCAATCCCACACCTGATCATTCTTCAACCTCGACCATCAACTCTTTTTCTTAAAGATGATGGCTGGTATCGATCTGTGCTCGGCGGCGAATCTGAAAAAATTTCTGATTGGACCGACAGCCTGGAATGGGATAAAAGAAGCAGGGTGGCCCTGATTAAAAAGGAGATACGACAAACTATAGAGGTGACCGCAGGGGAGTGTGAAATCAGGGGTACAGGGGAGGGGAAACTTCAGGGAAGCAATACTAACGGATTATTTATCGTTGGGAGACGTGTCACCGTTTCCGATTTGAGTTTTTCCGGTTTTGCCACGGGCTTGTCATTGTATAGTGATTCCAATATTGTACGAAACTGCATTTTTTCCCAGTGTAACACAGCTGTTTACGTCTCAAATAATTATGGAACCCGGATTACCGGGGGTAATCTTATCACCGGCAACCGATTTACTTCAAATACCACTTCGGTACAGCTTTACAGTCCTCAGCCTTCCGTTGTAGAACTGAATTTCATAAATGCAGGTGTAAATGGTGTTGTTGTTCGTGCTCAGGACATCTGCCTTTCCAACTTTTTCCAGAATGTCACTAATTCTATTACTCTTGTAAACGCAAGAGGCAGCCTTGTAAAGGGCAACATTATAAATGGAGGAGATTATGGCCTTACTCTTCAGAATAGTCAGCAGAACATCATAACCCGCAATATTTTTGATAATTCCCGCTACAGTGTGTCTCTGTCACTAAGCTCTCAGAACCGTTTTCTCAGCAACAAGTTCAATAGCTCTGTACAGAATGTAAAGTACTTCACAAATGCCGAGTTGAACTGGTTCAGTTCCGGACCGGCCTGGCGCGGCAACTGGTGGAGTAACCATCAGTACTCCTGGCCCTACTATCCAAAACCCGGAGATGCCGACAACTATCCCTATGTATTCTCCTGGGGGCGGTTGGAGGACATGAATTATGAGAGTGAGGGTCCATTTACAATCGTTACTGCGGATTATCCTCCAGATGGGCCAAACGGATGGTATAACAGCAATCCGCGGATACGAATAAGTTCAACTGAGAACAGCGGAGGAGTGGGGTTCTGGAAAACAGTTTATTACGAGACAAACAGTACAGGGTATTTCCGTAATGATCTGATTAATTCTCCTAATGTGAATTTTCTCGCCACTCAGGATGGAATAACTGCTTATACCGCCTATGGTGTTGATTTCTTCGGAAATGCAGGCAACCCTTCGATGCTAATCATCAAAAAGGATCAGAAGCCTCCAGTACCCGAAATAGCAGTACTCCCGGAACTGAAGGCGGAAGGGGTTATCAGGCTGTCGCCTCCCACAGCTCAAGATGAACTTGCGGGAAAGGTGATTGGTAGCACAAATGGTTCCATGGTGCTTGAAAATCCTGGAAGTTATGAGATCAATTGGGTTTACGATGATAAACATGGAAACAAATCGTATCAGTTGCAGAAAGCCACTGTACTGTCTGTAACTGCTCCGGCAATGCCGGCTCTGAAGGATCTATCTGCTGAGTGTGCATTTACTATTACAGCTCCGGTTATTGCAGATGATATAGTTGACGGCAGTATCGCCGGGATGTGCTCTGCCGGACAACTCCCCGCGATAGTTTCCGGATTGGGAGAACATGTAATATACTGGACTTTTACAAACAGCCGGGGCGCCTCTACGATCGGTTCTCAAAAGATAACCATTATAGATACCACGTATCCAATATGGTCCTCTTTCCCCAATGATACAGTAATTGAAGCTTCCAGAGCTCAGGTAGCAGTTTCGCTTGCCGCACCATTAGCCAATGATAACTGCGGCTCTGTTGATATCCGTTCCGATGCACCGGATAAGTATTCTCTGGGGACCACCAAAGTGACTTTTTCTGCTCGTGACATTGCCGGTAACGTGTCCAGAAGATCGGTACTGGTCACCATTAAGGACAACACACCTCCAGTTGTCCCCGTACTTGATGATATTAGAAGTGAATGCGATCTTGTGATAAGCAAGGCTCCACTGGCTGCAGATTTGGTTGATGGAAGTATTTCAGCTGTTTCAGATCAGGGCCCTCTGCCTTTATTGATTAATGGGCTCGGGGAACATATCGTCAACTGGTCATTCACCGATCAGCAGGGGAACATTTCCAGAGCTTACCAGAAAATAATCATTTTTGATCAGACTGCTCCGGTATTCGTCTTTGTTCCTGCAGATACTGTGATCGAGGCAACCGGGAAGGAAACGACATTCAAATTCGCAACTGCTGTGGCCGATGATAATTGCGGAACGGCGAGCGTGTTCTGCGATGCACCTGATACGTTTCAATTAGGAATGACAACGGTATTTTTTACAGCCACTGATCTGGCCGGTAATACCACAACTGATTCAGCTGTTGTGAATGTAAAAGATCAGACTCCACCTCTAGTTTCTTCGCTGAAGACCGACACCGTCGAATGCAGTTATACTGTAACCCGTGCCCCCGAAGCGACAGATCTGGTGGATGGTAAAGTAGCGGGTACAGCCGACAAGGGTGGTCTGCCGCTTACCTTCAATGAACTCGGTGAGCACACGATTGTATGGTCGTTCACCGACTCCCGCGGGAATACCTCCACGGCGACGCAGAAAATTGTAGTGGTGGACAGAACACCACCTTCGTTTACAAGTGTTCCTCGCGATACGGTTCTTGAAGCAAGCGGAAACTTGACGTCCATTACCCTTGGTAACGCCACAGCTTTTGATAACTGCGGGACAGCTGCAGTCAGCTCCGATGCACCTTCGGCATACCCTATCGGGGCTACAAAGGTGAATTTCACCGCGGTGGACAGGGCAGGAAACAGGAGTAACGTATCGGTAACGGTTACCGTTCAGGATCAATCAGCTCCATCGGTTCCGGTGCTTCCCGATCTGGAGGGTGAATGCAGCTACACGGTAACGCAAGCCCCTGAAGCTTTAGATCTGGTGGATGGCAAAATTGCAGGTACAGCCGACAAAGTTGGTCTGCCGTTTACCTTCAATGAACTCGGTGAGCACACGATTGTATGGTCGTTCAGCGACTCCCGCGGGAATACCTCCACGGCGACGCAGAAAATTGTTGTGGTGGACAGGACACCGCCTTCGTTTACAAGTGTTCCTCGCGATACTGTTCTTGAAGCAAGCGGAAATTTGACATCCTTTACCCTTGGTAACGCCACAGCTTTTGATAACTGCGGGACAGCTGCAGTCAGCTCCGATGCACCTTCGGCATACCCAATCGGGGCTACAAAGGTGAATTTCACCGCGGTGGACAGGGCAGGAAATAGGAGTAATGTATCGGTAACGGTTACCGTTCAAGATCGTACTGCGCCTGCGGCTCCGAAGCTTTCGGATCTGGAGGGTGAATGCAGCTACACAGTAACGCAAGCCCCTGAAGCTTTAGATCTGGTGGATGGCAAGATTGCGGGTACAGCCGACAAGGGTGGTCTGCCGTTTACCTTCAATGAACTCGGTGAGCACACGATTGTATGGTCGTTCAGCGACTCCCGGGGGAATACCTCCACGGCGATGCAGTGGATTACCATTGTTGACAGTACTGTTCCTACTATTAGTGAAGTACCTGATTCACTTGTCCTGATTGCTGAAGGAACGGTTGGTGCACAAACTACCATTAAGCCCCTAGTGTCTGATAACTGCGATGTGGCACCGATACTCTCCTCTGATGCACCATCTCTTTTCTCCATTGGTTCGACGATAGTACATTTTGAAGCTATTGATAAAGCGGGAAACAGATCGAGTGCTCAAACCATAGTCAGAGTGCACTATGATTTCAGAGGTTTTGAATCACCTCTGGGAAATGATGGCAGTTCTGAAAGGAAAAGCGGCAGCACTGTGCCGGTGAAATTTAAACTCCTGTCCCGCAATGGTCAACCGATCGGTACTGCGGTTGTCAGGATTTTTGTGGCGATGGAAGGTTCTTCTCTTTTCGCACCTGCTGAATGCTCGGGGAACTCGGCGGTTGGCAATCTGTTCCGGTACGATGGTGACTCTGATCATTACATATATAATATGTCTACCAAAGGTATGGCCGAGGGGAATTGGGTGATAAAAGCTGTACTGGATGACGGTACAGCTTACACCTGTCCAATTACTTTGAGGTAGCTTCTGCTTTACGTTCCTCATGTTGCTCAGAAATCTGATTGCAGATTTTTTGAAGAAAATTATTTCCCTCGCAAAAGGCTTTGGCCTGGGTGATCATTTTGGCAACTACTGATGTTGAAACTCCCAGGTATTCCGCAACCTGTTTCCTGGAAAAGCCAAAACCCTCCGTTGCTGCAAGTGTTATGATCTCGCGGGCCACAGAAGCAGAACTCTTTCGAACTGGCTTTAGAACCTCATTTTTGTCCAGTTGCATGACGCTTGCGACCGTTTCGTGAACTCTCTGTAGTGGAAGGTTCTTTTTAATATAACTTGGTACGGGAATATGCTGTCCATACGTCTGAAATACCCAACGGGTATATTCTCCGTCACCGATGACCCAGTTTTCCGCTTCGGTAATTCTACCGCGCTTACGATTGGCATTTCGGATATGCGTCTCAAGCCAAGTATCAGTTTCTGCCTTGGGTGATTTCATGAAATTTTGATAGGTTTTTAATGGAGATTCGCCCGGAAAATACTCAAGAAAGCCCGGAATATCTATAATACCCTCTTTGGATTTTCCAATGATCTCACGGTGCCCGCTCCAATGGTATGAATCCAGAGTGTGAAGAGAGCAGAGGTTGCTTCTGACCGGATTGAGATGCACCCAGCGGGAAAGGGAGGCGAGGTAAGGTTCGGGCTGGACAATAATTCCTGCGTATTTGGATCCGAACGCCACTCCCTCATTGCCGACCATTCTGTTGAAGCGACGTGAAATGGCGGAATTAAAACGGTTCATAAACGAAGCAACGGGAATTTCACTGCTTTTTACGATCAGGTGATAATGATCATTCATCAGAGACCAGCCATAACATTTATAAGCATAGTCCTGTATAGACTTAGCCAGTAAATCTCTGAAATATTCCTTTAAACTTGTGTTCTGGAATGTGTCAACCCCGAATAAACCATGGTTGTATAACTGGTAGACTGCGCCGGGGACAAATAGAGATTTCTTACTGGACATAGTGTACTCCTGTGGCAGAGATGGATTTTTGAGCACCAGGGGTCTTTATGTGACCTTCTACTTTCCTGTGGATTTTTGGAAAGCTGCAATTTTAATGCCAACTATGCATAGATTGAACGGATAGTAAAAATATGGTAAATGGAGAATGCACACGTGAGCGAAAGAGTATAACTATTGATAATTTTCGGCGATGTTGGACACTGAAAACAGGAGCAGTCTATCAATTTCTAAGTGGTTTCTATTCGATAACTTCAGAGAATACAATCAGTTATGAGTTTTGCGTTATAACCTGTTGGACACCGATAGAGTCCATTTTTTCTAACAAGCTCCTTCCGTTCATGCTTGAATGCTTTATATTGAGCATAGTACAATTTACTCAGAACCCTTGATCTGGAGGAGAAATGAGCAGGTTAAAAAAACCTTTCTGTCTGACTCTGCTTTTGTTCACACTGTCTTTTGCTGCCACACCAAAGCTTCCCATCGGGATGAATATCGGCAGCAATAACTATTATTCCACAAATCTGGTTTTTAACGATGTCATGAAAACAGCCAGCTCCTGGCTTACGTTTAACGCCACCGGCTCATCTGCCTGGAATACAGGAAAAATCGGCAGCATTCCTCTGGATTCAAACGGGTATCCTCTGGAACTTCCCTACGCTGTGGATAATGTGCCTCAGGCAGTGCGTTTTCTTATCAACAGCAATTACAAGGGAGAGTATCTTTTCCTTTACGATGGTGAAGGGGACATCACTTTTCATACAATGACCGTTTCCAGGCGCGATGGTAAAACCTATCTGACTCTGAATGGAAGTGGAAGCAATACCTGGATTCAGATTACGCGCTCCGTAAAGGGCAACCATGTGCGAAATATTCGAATCATCCCGGTGCAATATGAAAATACCGAAACGGTGCCTACCTTCTATACCCCTTTCATCAAAGGGTTGGAGCCTTTTCACGCCCTGAGATTCATGGACTGGATCAATACTAATAATTCAAAGCAGAAATCCTGGAGCGACAGAGTAACTCCCACTTATTATAGCCAGGGTGGTCCTAATGGAATGGCTTTCGAATATGCCATCGAACTGTGTAACCTTCTTAAGGTTGACGGGTGGTTCTGTGTTCCGCATATGGCAGATGATAATTACATTCATGAATTGGCGAGGCTTCTGAAAAGAGAGCTGGATCCCAGGCTTAAAATCTACATAGAGTACTCAAACGAAATATGGAACTGGCAGTTTCAGCAGGCCCAATGGGTTTTGCACAATGGAATCTATCCTGTTTCCGGTGGCTACGATTCCACAACTCTTGCCAATGATCAATATGTAATCGATGGACTGAAGGCTATCAATCCCAATTCCGTCGATCATCCTGAAAAGGATGCTTACATGATGGCCCGCCTGTTCAAAATTTTCGGTGAGGAGTTTCACAATGAGATGAGTCGGATTGTGAGAGTCGCAGCTGTCCAGCACGCCTGGGTGGACAACACTCGTAGAATTCTAAAGTATCTCTTCGAGACCGACGGGGTCGGAGCCGATGCTGTTTCCCCCACAGCCTATTTTAACTTTTCAGAAAGTCAGCACAACGTATGGAACGCCATGAATCCCGCTTCTGTAACACCTCAGATGATTATCGATTCGGTGTCCGGAAGAATCGAAGCAGGCAAGGGGACATCGCTTCAAACTGCCCAATATGGCAATCAGTACGGGGTAGATTATATCGTGTATGAGGGTGGTCAGCACATGCAGCCCTGGAAGCAGATGGACTGGGGGTACAATCAGGCCGTCTGGGACGCTCAGATTCACCCGGGAATGTATGATCTGTACATGCAGAATTTCGGTACCATCACCGTTCCCGAAGTGGACTGCAAGCTTTACATGGCATTCAGTTATGTGGGGGCTCGTGAATCGAAGTACGGCTCCTGGGGACATCTGGAGAATTTTGACCAGCTTAATGATATGGAAAATATTAAAATTGTGGCACCCAAGTACGCTGCCTTGCTGGATGCAAATACTCCGAAAGAACCGACCACGTCAATAAGCCATCCTTCAGGCGCCAAACCAACTTTGTCCGGCTTTAAAACCGTACGTCTTAATAGAAATCATCTAAATTTGTCAACGACAAATTACTCCATCAACCCGATAAGCGTATCTCTTTACACTGCTGATGGACGATTGGTCAGCTCGTTTAAAGGTGCGGGAAATGTTCAAAATTTCAGTTACAGTTTTAAAAAGCCAATTTCAAGCGGTTTGTACATTATAAAAGTCAATAACGGATTTGGAGTTGTTTCAAAGCAGATGATTGTTCATCGCTGAACGATTCGGAAAGCTCGTGGGCGGAGGGTAAAACCTCCGCCTTGTCATATATGTATATTAAAGCAAATTGAATCGTCTTTTGTGGAAGTGTAATGCTGAACATCTATCTTTATAATGATTATCGAACATTTCTCAAGGATTATTTTGAGAATGAGAAAAAGCGCAGTCGTGCTTTTTCGTTGCGTTATTTTGCCCGCAAAGCGGGGTTCAGCTCTCACAGTTTCTGCGGTTTTCTAATTCGCGGCGAACGCAATCTCAGTTCTGAAAGCGCAGAGCGGGTTGCCAAAGCAATGTCCCTTAAAGGCAAATCAGCCGATTTCTTCAAGCTTCTGGTGACCTTTAATCAGGCCAAAACAACTGATGAAAAGGAGCGCCTTTTCAGGGAAATTAATTACCTGCGCAGGAACAGTTCCTTTTACAAACTTAATCAGAACCAGTTCGCCTATTTTCAGGAGTGGTTTTATCCGGTCATAAGGGAGCTTGCAGTCTATGTGGACTGGAAAGAAGACTTCGGGCTTCTTGGAAAAATGTGCGAACCGCAGATCAGTGCTTCAGATGCGAAAAAGGCTGTTACTGCACTTCTTGAAATGAATCTGATTGTTAAACATGAGGATGGCAGCTATTCCCAGACTTCCAGAGCAGTGACCGGCGAAAATCTTCCTTTACATCTGGTGAAAGCTGCCCGAAAACAGTATATTCAGATGGCCATTGATGCTTCCGAAAGGATGGGGCCCGGGGAGCGAAACATCTCCGCTGCCATAGTGGGGCTCAGCGAAGAAAAATTCAAGGAGGCATCAGAAATGATCGACGCGGTAAGGGAGAGAATCGTGGCTATGGCCGCCGAAGATCAATCGGTGGATAAGGTCTTTCAGCTCAATTTCCAGCTCTTTCCGCTTAGCAGAAAACTGGGCGGAAGTTGTAAGGAGAAGAAGTAGCGTTGCAGGTAAACAGATTGCGATTACAGGGTTTAAACAGAAGATGCAGCATCGCCACCATTTGGCTCTGCTTTGTTGCAGCTGTTCTGGTGTTTTCGCTTGTCTACTGTACATCGCAAGTTGCTGGTGGAACCAATCTCCCCAATCAGATCGCCGGCGTGGTTAGCAGCGACTCAGGTGCTGCTGTCAATGTTCGGGTTTCCCTGATTCGTAACAGCGCCGATGCCGAAAAATTGCAGGTTGTTTCATCCGCTTTAACCGATTCCTCCGGACGGTACTGCTTTAAAAACATTGACTCTGGCACCTATTTCATAGAAGCCGTTAATGGGGACAGCAGCAAGATAGCCTTGAGAAGGGCGGTTTCTGTTTCGGATACATCTCAACTTGACCTGCACGACACTTTGAAAGCTACCGGTTCGCTTTCCGCCAACGTACAAGTGCTCCTGCCAGCTAATTGTCTGGCCTTCGCCTGGATTTACAATACCCCCTACACTAAGCCTCTGGGGCCAGCCGGTGATGTGCTGTTTAAATCTCTGCCCCCGGGAAAACAAAAGTTGCTTATTCTTGCCAGGTCAAGACCCGATGCGCTGGCTGGAATCGTGGTAGCCAGAGATAGCGCTATAGTAAAAGAGAAGAGCATGTCGGTTGTGGATACTATGCGACTGGTTGCGCCAGTCACATCACAAGATACCCTGCGAATAGATGATTTCAATGCAGGATCTGTGCGCAATTTCCTTGGAAACGGCTGGTGGACCTTTAATGATTTCAATGATGGTGGTAATTCCACGGTGGTTCCTTATGGTTCGCTCAACGGATTTTTCGACGAACCCGGGGCAGGAGATACGGGTAAATGTGCTCATGTTAAGTTTGTTTTCGGTACTGTGGCTCATCCATTGCATCTGGGATTTGGATTCCGTTTTGGTCAATTCGGCGCCCATTCCGAAAGCATCGACCTCTCTGCATTAAAACGCCTTGAACTCAAGGCAAGAGGGCACGGGTCAAAAGTAAGTGTACGACTCTGGAATGACCTTTTGAATGTTAAGGTTCATCTGGAACTGGATTCTCTCGATGACCAGTGGAGAACTTTTTCCTTTGATCTTGATTCTGCCGCAACTGCTCTTTCTTCCGAGCTTTCCTGGGCTGAAGTGGGGCGCTTTGTGAATGAACTGATGATTCTTAACACTTCTGATAAAACAGGTGCCAGCGGGGAATTGCGGGTTGATGATGTTGAGTTCATTTATTGAAACGGGGATATGCCCATCAATCGAGCACATCCCCCAATGAATCTTAATCACTTAAGAATATTCACTACTGTAATGGAATGAGGAGGCAAACTGATTTTGGTTCCGTTTTGCACCGTGATTGTTTCCTGATGCGGTCCCGCATCTGCATTTCCTTTATTCAGCTGGCTTAGTACAGCTTTTCCTGAAAAACCGGGTATGGATATCTTCACATCTGCAGATGTTTCAGGGTATTTATTTATTAGCATTAATGACTGCTTCCTATCATCAGATGTCAAATAGCTGCTTACTTGTTCATTACCCGTCGCCGAGAAATGAAGTGATCCCCGGCCAAGACTTTTACTTGCCAGCAAAAAAGCCCAGTAAGAGGGACGGGGCAGATTGTCAAGTTTTGGGTCGCTCATTCTTATTGATAAATAGCCGTAGTCACCTCCTTGAGGAAATATATTGTTGTGTATATTCCAGTAGGAGGCGTGCTCGATGTTATGTACAGCAAGCATGCCTAAATAATCCGCTGCGAAAAGCGCATTGACTATAGATAATGACTGAGGTCCCGGATCAAAATTAACAGAATTCCACTCTGTTAGCCAGATTTGATATTTCTTCCCTGCCTGCCCGTATTCCTTGAGTTGCTTGTGCAAACCCGGAATAATGTCATTCAGTGCCTGAGGTGATGCCAGAAGTCCCGCATCGTTTTCCTCTCCGGTGTTCTGGGGGTAATGATGAACATTGATTCCATCTGCTACATCACCTGTAAGCTCCAGGACAGTTTTATTCCATTCCCCCTCCAGTACTCCGACTACTGTTACCAGAATAGAAGGATCAACCGCTTTCATGGCAAGGATGTACTCCCTGGCCCGTTTTCCATACTCTTCAGCGGTACAGTGTTTGGCATGCCACGATCCGTAAAGCTCATTTCCCACTTCCCAGTATTTTACATTCGCTTTCTTTTTAATATTACAGTACTGCACCCAGTCCGCCGCATCCTGTACCGAACCTGTTCCGAAATTGACGGTAATCATGGGAGTCGTTTTCGTTCTGTTGCAAAAATCAAGAAACTCATCAATATCGATCTGGGCATCCTTTTTGGCCAGTGCGCTCTTCCAGTCGTATTCATCGGATGATAATCCACCGGGATAACGAATGGCGTAATGATTGACATCTTTGACGTAGTCGGCAGTTTTGGGAAGAATAAGATCGGCATCCCAGGTGGCGGAATTGATTCCGAATATACCCGGGTTGATTTTGGAAGTTATGGTTTTTTCCAGACTCCCGCTCACAACCAGATCGACCTGCTTAGGCACCTCTTTTTTGCGTGCCTGCCGCTCATTGGTCAAGCATACATTGTCAATCATGAAAGATCCGGAAGTCCCCTCTCCTGAAGGTTTAAAGTCGATGGATGTAATCCCTTGCAGATCGAAAACTCCGTTCTGTACAGCTTGCGGCGGCTGATAATAAGGAAATTTCATGAACTTTTTTAAGGGAACCAGTACTTCAGTCCAGCCTTTGTTACCGCCAGCACTGGCAATGAAGAGCTCCCCGCCGGCATCGCCAACCTGTATAAATATCGGCTGGTAGGCTTTTTCTGTATACATATTAAATTTGATGCCCCAGTGCTTCGTCCAGTTGCGGGAAGCCTTTTCAAACCCGTTGTCTGCATAATTGAATAAAACATCGCACCAGTCGTTTAGTTTGTAGTTGATTGACAGCGCCTTGGATTGACCGGTTTCACCCGCTGTTTTTGTAACGGAAAAGCTCACCTGTGATTCAGGACCTGTCGAACTTGTCCATTTTTCATCCGACCCACCTTCAAAATCGTGCAAAATCACATCCGGCTCATCTGATTTGAAACTGTTCCAGTAATCTTCAGGATCGATGTAGCCGGGAATCGATTCTATTATGGTCATGTCGTTAACGTAGAACGCGGCAGGTTCATCTTTGGGCAGGTGGTTTGCGCCTTTGTTGACTGAAAACCGCACTTCATTGATATTTTTCCAGTCTATAACGGAAGAAGCTTCCTGTAGGCGATTGTCATCCCAGAACATGCCCTGATCTGAAAACCTTCTCAGTGGAATCATGTAATATTTCCAGGTGGTATCGATAGCTCCGAAATCACCAAGGATTAGTTTGGATTGTACTTTTTTCCCGTCACTGTCATCATCCAGAACTCCCATAAACAGATTCTTGACCCCGGGGCCTCCTTTTGCCCAGAATGCAATCGCTGCAGTTCCCTTATCTCTATAGCTGCTCAGGTCCAGATTCTTTCCCCTGCCCAGGCAAAGTGTGACACCCGAGTACTCTTCATTATCGAGATAACAACTCAAAAACCCCGATTTGCTCTTTCCCGGTTGAACTTTGCAGGCAGTCTTTCCCCCATATACATAATAAAAGGAGTTTGCGGGGAGATCATTCTTGAAAATGGTGGTGATCTCGTTAATTTCGGGCTGCTTATGGTAAGGGGGAACCATAATGATTTCATTCCTGGAATCCCAGTAGATTTCCGAATCCTCGATCCCGTAGATATCATCATCAGAAACTGTTTGAGCGGGGTCCGTGGATTTAATCTGGATAGCACAGTTTATTGCAAAGAGCAGAAGAAAGAGTGCCAGAAGCGATTTGCTTTTTGATCTCATGGTAACCTCCAAACTTTAAAAGTGTTTAAGTGTTTTGATGCGCATCTGAGTAGAATTTACGCATGTTTGGATGCACATATCTCGCCGGAAAACTTTGCATTTTCCGGATTGGCATGCGTTAAGAAATTCTAAGTTGTTGAAGAATAACCGATTAAAGATTTAATGCGGTTGTGATTAGCGGGGTTTGCATTTTTGGGGCAATTTCTTGATGGGAACGGAAATTTTAAAAAAGATCAATTTTCGAGAGTAAAAACGAGAAGTCCACAGCGTGCAATAATGATCTAAGCAATTGATTTTTATTGACGTCAGGATGATTCCTTCCTATTTTCAGAAAACAGCAGCACTGGTCTCCTCAAACTGCCTGTCCCGAAATAGATATCCTATGAAACGAGAAACTGTCATTGCATCTGTTCTGAAGAACGCCTGGGTAATTCCAATACTGCTCGGGTTTGCAGCTCTGCTCCTCTCGCTGCAAAACAGTAGTAAAGTGCTTCAGCCAAGTGAGGACTATAGTGGTCTTCCTTTTAATGACAGCGCGGACCAGGGCAAATCCAGCATACGCCAGATTAAAAACGACAGTAGTGGGGTAGAAGTGGTGTTCCGCCTTGAACAGGGATTCACCAACCCCTATGCGGGAATCATTTTTCATCTTTCCGATTCTCTGCTGGTAAACCTTTCCACCTATGACTACCTCTATTTGAAAATTGCCTGCAAAGACACCTTTGACCTGTCACTTCATCTCAGAAGTTTTGTTGAAGGGTTTACAAAACCTGATGACCTCATGAGTTACCGCTTTTTAGTGAAAGAGATTCACTGTACTCCCCCTGAAAAGGTTTTCAAAATTCCGATCAGCTCCTTTACAACCCCGCAGTGGTGGTACAGCCGATACCGAATTGAGAGTGACAGTTTCCCAAAGGAGTCTTTTTCCCGGATCGCCGATTTTGTAATCCAGAGCGGGGTTTCCACGCCGTTTGATAAGGATTTGTCCCTTAAGCTGCAGTATGTCGGATTTCACAAGGATGGGAAACGTCATCTGATTTGGTGGGCGTTTTTTACACTGGGATATTTGGTGCTGCTCTACGCTGTCAAATTGGTAAAATCCAGAAAAAGGAAGCCCTCTCTCGTTATGGCCATAGGGTATGAAAAACTGCAGGTTGCAAATTATGCCGATGAGGAAGCTCAGCGGATTATCTCCTATATTGCCAAAAACTTTCAAAATCCTGATCTGGAAATCGCCGAAGTGGGCAGAGAAGTTGGTTTATCCCAAACCAGGATTTCAGGAGTGTTGAAGACCGCTGTCGCATGCGGTTTTAAACAGTATCTGAATACCATCAGAATAACTGAAGCAAAGCGTCTTCTGCGGGACACCGACAGGCAGGTGGCTGACATCGCCCGGAAAGTGGGTTATAACAATATAGCCCATTTTAATAGAATCTTTAAGGTGTCGGAAGGCATTTCTCCCAATCAGTATCGTAAAAAGGAAGCGCAAGTGGAACAAAGGGTCTGATTGCGTACTTGCGCTTCGAGCGTCTTTCTATCGGTTCTCAATGTAGGAATAATACTCCCCACAGGCAGTTTCGCATGCTCTGCAGCTTTCCGCATTGATTCTGCTGTGTTCGTGATGCCGGCCGTGCTCTGCACTGAGAGCTCCGCACTGACGTACTGACGCAATACAGGCCTGAACCTGGCTTCGAAGCACTTCCCAGTTGGGATCATTGAGCCTGGAAAGCACTTTGACGGTAGCACTGCAGATATCGGCGCAGTCGTTGGCCAGTCTGATAAGAGGCCGCATGGCTTCCGCATCGTTTTCTCCCAGACAGGCATCCGCACAGGAGGTACAGCTTTGGGCCGTATCCATGCAGGCTTCGATACATCCGATTAGTAGATCCTTCTTCGGTTCGGAAACAAACTTGGGGTGACTGAAAATCATATCTCTCACATAACTCATGGTTAGCTCCTTTTTTAAAACTGCTTTCCGATAGTTATCAGTGCAACAGCCATTCCGATTTTTGATTTGAGATTTTCGAGGATCGGTCACTTACTGATTCCTGAATACTCTCACCTCATAAACTCCCCCTTTCCCCCGTCTATTTACTATTTTCCTTAGTTTGCTTGCGATCCCGACAGAAATAAAGGAGTTGCGCGGACGTAATCGCCTTCCGGGTACATGCGTCCAGTGGCTCTATTCAGCTAAAAGCTATTATATATGGAGAGAAACGTGGATTCTCAGATTGAACTCAATGAACAGATGCAGGTTCGTGCCTCTAAAGTCCAGGGGCTGCGTGAAGCCGGTCATCATCCCTACGCCGACCGGTTCGAAAAAACTCACTCCCTCAACGAGGCTCTTTCGCTTCCCGACGACACAACCGGGGTGAAAGTGGCCGGGCGAGTGGTTTCGCTGCGCTATTTCGGAAAGCTTGCCTTCGGACATCTCTACGACGTAAACGGAAAGCTTCAGTTCGCACTTCAGAAGACAAAACTGGGTGATAAGTTTGATCAGTTCAAGAATTTGGTGGACATCGGAGATTTCGTTGGAGTTGAAGGACAGATCATCACCACCAAAACCGGTGAAAAGACTATCGATGTGGATTCTTTCACTTTTCTCTCAAAGACCCTCAGGCCACTTCCGGAGAAGTTTCACGGGTTGACCGATCCCGAACTGCGTCTGCGCCGCCGGTATCTGGACCTTATCATGTCGGAGGATTCCCGGGAGCGTTTCAAGAAACGTACCCAGATCATCCGTACCATAAGAAACTTTCTTGATGATAACGGCTTTACCGAAATCGACACTCCTGTATTGACCAACAAGGCTACCGGTGCTCTGGCCCGTCCCTTTGTGACACACAATAATGCGCTGGATATTGACGTTTACCTCCGTATCGCACCGGAAACCTATCTAAAGCGGGCCATAGCCGGCGGGTTTGACCGGGTGTACGAATTTGCCCGTTCGTTCAGAAATGAAGGTGTTGATGCCTCCCATCTACCGGATTTTACACTGCTTGAGTTCTATGCCGCCTACTGGAACTACGAAGACAACATGAACTTCACCGAAGCGCTCATGAAACATCTGCTTCAGGCCGTTCTGGGAAGTCTTGAGCTTACATACGAGAGTACGAAGATCAATTTTGACGGCAGGTGGCCCCGGGTCTCTTTCAGAGATCTCATTCTCAAGGATTGCGGTATTGACATCGATCAGTTCGATACCAAGGAAGCGCTTCAGAAGGAGCTTGATCGTCAGGGAATTAAGTTTGAAACAGATGTCAATGTGTCCAAGGCCGGCAGGGGAACGCTTATCGATCTGCTTTACAAGAAAGTTTCTCGGCCAAAGCTTATCGACCCCGTTTTCATCACTCATCACCCGCTTGACCTTTCGCCTCTGGCGCGGAAAAACGATGCCAACCCTCTGGTGGTTGACAGATTCCAGCTGGTGGTGAACGGCTGGGAAGTGGTGAATGCCTACTCCGAGCTGGTGGACCCGGTCGATCAGTCCGGCCGTTTCCGTCAGCAGGCCGAGGCTCGCGCTCATGGTGATACCGAAACCATGGATATTGATAATGACTTTCTTTTGTGCATGGAATACGGCATGCCACCCATTTCAGGATGGGGCATGGGTATCGACAGAATTATCGCCCTTTTGACCAATGCGACCACCTTGCGTGATGTGGTGCTCTTTCCGCTTCTTCGTCCCGAGAGCACTGTAGGCTGAGGGGGAAGAGGCCAGAGGTCAGAGGCCAGAAGCCAGAGGTCAGAGGCCAGAGGTCAGAGGCCAGAAGTCAGAGGTCAGAGTCAGAGTCAGAAAATGAGAGCAGAGGGCGAGTGCCTCTGCTCTCAAATCAAAAATGGAAATTGCTGTTCTTAAGTCTTGTAAATCAAAAATCGTAAATCGCAACTCATAAATTCGTTCGGGGTTTTCGTGGGAAAAATGGAACTGTTCGTGGCACTGAGGTATCTCAGGGGGAAGCGCAAAATCGGCATCATCTCCTGGATCACCTATATTTCGGCGGCCGGGGTATGTCTGGGCACATTCGTGCTGGTCGTGGCACTCTCAATCGCCAACGGCTTCGAGAAAGAGGTGCGTGACAGGATCGTGGGCACGCTTGCTCATGCCAAAATTCTTCAGTACCACGGGCAGTATATGGAAAACTATTCCGAAGTGCGCGATATGGTGCTTAAGCACCCTCAGGTACTGGGGGCAGCGCCCTTTATTACCGGTAAAGGTGGCATCGAGTATGATCAGATCCAGGAAGGGGTTATGATCAATGGTGTTGACCCGGAGCTTGAGAAAACCGTTACCGACATTAATAAAACCATCAGCTTTGGAAAATTCGATCTGGACACACTGGTTTCCAGCCGTGGCCGCAGGTTCCCTGGCATTCTTATCGGCAAGGGGCTGGCAGATAAAATGTCGGTGAGGGAAGGGGCGGAGGTGGTGCTTTACAGTCTTGCTGCCGAAGAGGGGGAGATGGATCCCGTTCCCAAGATGGGGCGCTTTACGGTAGCAGGAGTGTTCGAAACCGGAATGTACGAGTATGATCTCAATCTGGTGTATGTGTCAATAAGCTCCGCACAGAACCTGCTCAACGTGCAGGGGGTGGAGGGGATACAGATCCGCACAACAGACCTGTTCAAGGCTGACAAGATATCATCCAGTGTAAAGGAATATCTGGGCGGTTATCCCTATCGTGCAGTGGACTGGCAGAATCAGAACCGCTCCCTCTTCCAGTGGATGAAACTTGAGCGTCTCATCATCTTTATCGTGATCTCGCTTATCATGGTGGTTGCAGCTTTCAATATCATCTCTTCCCTTATCATGACCATTCTTGAAAAGCGCAGGGAGATCGGAATTCTCATGGGCATGGGCGCCACCAGTGGTTCAATAATGAGGGTTTTCATGTTGAACGGGGTGGTAGTGGGGTTTCTGGGGTCAACCATAGGGGTGCTGCTGGGATCAATCTTGTGTTTTGTACAGTACCACTGGAGGATTATCCCTCTGCCGGGTGATCTTTACTTCATCAATACCCTTCCCGTTCTGGTCCGGCCGCTTGACATAATACTGGTGTATTCGGTCGCCAATATCATCTGCTGGCTTGCCACCCTGTACCCGGCCCGACAAGCCGCTTCGCTACTGCCTGCGGAATCGATCCGTTACGAGTAGTTGCGGCTGAAACACTATCAGGATTATTGAGGAAAAAATGGAAATAATGGTTGATGTCAAAAACTTGAGGAAGCAGTTTACCGATGACTCCGGTGCCTTCGATGTGATCAAGAATGCCACCTTTTCAATTCGTAAAGGCGAGATGGTGGCGCTGGTGGGAATATCCGGAGCCGGGAAGACCACTCTTCTGCAGATCCTTGGCGGGCTTGATAAGGCTAATGAAGGTTCTGTAACGGTGGGGGGCAGGGTTATTGACAAGCTCAGCGCAAGGGAACTGGCCGAGTACAGGAACAACCAGATCGGGTTTGTATTCCAGTTTCATCACCTGCTTCCCGATTTCACCGCCCTGGAAAATGTAATTATACCCGGACTTATTAAAGGTAAAAGCCGGATAGAGTGCCTGACCCGCGCTTCAGACCTGCTCGGGGTGTTCGGCCTTTCCAAACGCAAGGGGCACTACCCTTCGGAGCTTTCCGGAGGGGAACGACAGAGGGTGGCGCTTGCCAGAGCCATGTTCAACGAACCGGCGCTGGTGCTTGCCGATGAGCCCACGGGAAATCTTGACCGGGCAAACGGGGAGCTTCTCCTTAATCTCTTTGAAAAAGCCAACAAGGAACTCAATCAGACATTTCTCATTGCCACTCATAACAATCGGCTCAGCCAGGGTATGAACAGGGTTATCTATTTGGATGATGGCAAGATCGTGGATACCAATTCCGCAGTTACGGTTAACGATGAATGGTAATTACCGGTTCCTGTTCCAGAAAACCGGCAGATCTCTCCTTAACCGTTAAAACGGTTAACACTACTTCCCGGCCGAAGCATTTAGTAGATTTATATGGAAAGCTGGTACGGTGTTTCAAAAGGAAACGGTGCTTCGATGAAAATTTGTGATGAATGTGGAATGAATCCCGCCAATGTTCACCTGACCCAGATCATGCAGAATGAAACTCAGGTTTTTCATCTCTGTGAAGACTGCGCCAGGAAAAAAGGCATTTCCATCTCCGTGAGCGAGGGTGCCGAAGAGGAAGGTGAAAAGACTGATGTTCTCGAGGAAGAGGATGTCGTCTGTTCCGGTTGTGGCTTGAAGCTTTCGGAGTTCCGCGCCAAGGGATGGCTGGGGTGTGCACACTGTTATGACGCCTTTGCGCAGCAGATAGAGAAACTGCTGGTGCAGGTCCATGGTGCCGCGGTGCACAAGGGCAAGAAGTACGTGTGTGCGGTTGAGGAGAGTGGCAAGGGCGATATTGAGCGTCTTCGGCATGATCTGGATGCGGCAATCAGAAATGAGCAGTTTGAGCAGGCGGCCGCCATAAGAGATGCGATTTATAATCTTAAGCAGGAAACAAAATGAGACGTGAGAAGCAGAATCGCCCTGATCTTTACGGGCAGATTCCCATTTGGTTTGATAATAGCGGTCCGGAATCGGATGTGGTGATTTCCACCAGAATTCGACTTGCCCGCAATCTTGAAAACCGCAATTTCCCCTTCCGTGCCACCGGCAAGGAGCGAAAGTCCGTTTTTAAGGAAGTCGCTTCGGTTTTCGAGTCTGCTTCGCAGTTTAAAAATTTCGAGGTAATCAATTTTGCCAGGCTGCGAAAGCTTGAACAGCAGTTTCTGGTGGAGGAGCGAGTTGTCAGCCCCGATCTTTTGAGAGCCGAGGGGGACAGGGGTGTGGTTTGTGATGCCTCCCGCAGGGTCAATGTAATGATAAATGAAGAGGATCATCTGCGTCTGCAATGCATTGATTCCGGATTCCGGGCTCAGGAGATGTGGGGAATACTTGACATGATCGATGATAATCTCGGGCGCAAGCTGAGGTTCTCCTATGACAGCAAGTTAGGTTTCCTCACCTGTTGTCCCACCAATTCAGGAACCGGGTTGCGGGTTTCCTTTCTGATGCATTTACCGGGGCTGGTCCTTACAAAAACCATCGATTCTGTTCTTCAGGGGGCCAGCCAGATGGGAATATCTACCCGTGGCTTTTTCGGAGAGCATTCAGAAGTGGTGGGGAATTTTTTCCAGCTTTCAAATCAGGCCACAATGGGAGCTCATGAACAGGAGTTTCTGGACAGCACTCAGAGAATTATCATGGAAATAACTTCTCAGGAGAGAAAGGCTCGGGAGCGTTTGCTCAGGGATGCCTCTCTGGAGTTGAGTGACAAGGTTTACCGTTCTCTGGGAATTCTCACTCATGCCAGAATGCTCAGTCTTGCCGAGCTGCTTAATCTTTCCTCGGCTCTGAGACTTGGGGTGGAATGCGGGTTGTTTGAGGGGATCACTATCGGGGATCTTAATAAACTTATTACTATATGTATGCCTGCCCATCTTCAGATCTATCACAGCAGGGACATGGGGGAGGCGGATCAGGAAGTTGCCAGAGCAGAGTTGGTCAGGGATTTGCTTACAAAGAAAAAGAGAAGAAAGAAGACTTCAAATATACAGCAGTAGGAGTGATTTAGCGGTTTAACAGTCTTTCATGACGTCAGATCTGGAAGGAAAGAATAGATGATGAATGGGATGTTTACAGACCGAGTAAAGAAAGTAATGCAGATCGCCAGGGAAGAGTCCGTGAGGTTGGGCAATGACTATGTCGGTACTGAGCATCTCCTTCTTGGTCTTATTAAAGAAGGCGATGGTGTGGCTGTGGCAGTCATGCGCAGTATGGGAGTAGACTTGGAGGAGCTTACCACCAGTATAGAAAAAACCATTACTTCCACTGGCGGCATGATGACCATCGGGCAGATGCTTCCCTTCACACCAAGAGCCAAGAAAGTTCTGGAGATTGCCGCCAATGAGGCCCGGTCAATGTCTCATAAGTACATCGGTACGGAGCATCTTTTGCTTGCACTTATGAAAGACACAGAGTCGGCTGCTGCCAATGCACTTGCCTCAGCCGGACTTGAGTACGAACGAGTCAAGGAGGAGATCAATCGCGTGCTTAGAGGCGGAGAATCAGTTGGAGGGGCTAAGGAGAAGAGCAAAACTCCTTTTCTCGATCATTTCGGACGAGATCTCACTGCCATGGCCAGAGAAAACAAGCTAGACCCGGTTATTGGCCGCGAGAAGGAAATTGAGCGGGTGGTGCAGATCCTCAGTCGCCGCAAAAAGAACAATCCTGTCCTTATCGGTGAGCCGGGTATCGGAAAAACAGCTATCGTGGAGGGTTTGGCTCAGAAGATTATCGAAAAAAACATCCCTCAGGTGCTGGAAAACAAGCGGGTCATAAATCTCGACATGGCCTCCATGGTGGCCGGTACAAAGTACCGCGGTCAGTTCGAAGAGCGGCTCAAGGCTTTAATGGTAGAACTGCAGAAAAATGAAAACATTATCATCTTTATCGATGAGCTTCATACCATAGTGGGTGCAGGTGGATCCGAAGGCAGTCTCGATGCTTCCAATATCTTCAAGCCTGCGCTTTCCCGCGGGGAAATCCAGTGTATCGGAGCCACTACGTTAGACGAATACCGCAAGTACATCGAAAAAGACGGTGCACTGGCGCGTCGTTTCCAGACAATTATGGTCGATCCACCCAGTGTTTCCGAGACAATCCAGATTCTTTCCGGGTTGCGTCACAACTATGAAGATCATCACAAAGTTACCTATACCGACAAAGCTATCGATTCAGCGGTGAAGCTTTCAGAACGTTACATTTCCGATCGCTTTCTACCCGATAAAGCAATCGATGTCATCGACGAAGCCGGAGCGCGCAAGCGGCTTTCCAGCATGGAGATTCCTTCCGAAATCAGAGAAATGGAAAAGGAAATCGGGGATGTTGTCAAAGAGAAAGAGCGCGCGGTTGAGCAGCAGGAATTCGAACGTGCCGCCAAGCTCAGAGACAAGCAGGAAAAGCTCAAGGGTACGCTATTAGAGAAAAAAGCCTTATGGCGCAAGTCAAAAGCTGAAGAACGCCTTCTGGTCGACGAATCCACCATTACGGAGGTGATCGCCACCATGACTGGCATTCCGCTGGCCCGTCTGGCTGAAGAGGAAACCAAGAAAATTATTCATCTTGAAGACGAACTGCGTCGCAGGGTCATTGGTCAAAACCCAGCTCTTGAATCGGTGTCTCGGGCAATCAGGCGTTCTCGTGCCGGGTTGCACAATATTCGCCGTCCTATTGCTTCATTTATCTTCCTGGGGCCCACTGGTGTGGGAAAAACCGAATTGGCCAAGGCTTTGGCTCAGTCTCTCTTCGATACCGAAGATGCTCTGGTGCGAATCGATATGTCCGAATACATGGAAAAATTCGCCGTTTCCCGTCTGGTAGGTGCTCCTCCAGGATATGTGGGTTACGAAGAGGGCGGACAGCTTACCGAAAAAATTCGCAAAAAGCCCTATTCGGTCATTCTTCTCGACGAAATAGAGAAGGCTCATCCCGATGTGTTCAATATTCTTCTTCAGATTCTCGATGATGGTATCCTTACCGATTCCTACGGTCGTCATGTCAATTTTAAGAATACCATTATCATCATGACATCCAATGCCGGTACTCGCGATGTGAAGAAGGCGGGAACTGTCGGTTTCGGGAAAACATCCAGCTCTTCCGATTACGAAGCCATGAAGGGCAAGGTGCTCGATGAACTCAAGAGAATATTCAACCCGGAATTTCTCAACCGAGTTGATGAGACTATCGTTTTTGCCCCTCTGGGCAAGGAGGAGATCGGGCAGATTGTAGATATTCAGCTTCGTGAGGTTCAGGAGCGTCTGGTAGACAGAAGCATCAAGCTGCACTTCACTCCTGAGGTAAAGAAATTCCTGGTGGATCAGGGTTTCGACCCTGTACTGGGAGCTCGTCCGCTCCGCAGGTCGATTCAACGTTCTGTTGAAGACCCTCTTGCCGAGGAATTTCTGCAGAACAAGTTTTCCGACGGGGACACTATCAATCTTGTGCTTGAAAACAATCAGGTTGTGTTCAAAAAGGGTGAAAAATCCGAGGAAAATCTCTAGTCCTTTTTGTGTCAGATTTGTGTGCCCTGAACCCGTTTTCGGGATTTCAGGGCTTTTTTTTTGAATTGAAGCGTCCTATAGATTGATTTTTGCCGTTAATTGTGTGTCAAATTCAGGTCTGGTTCAATATTCCTTGTACCTGAGCGAAAACCTCAGGTATTTAAGAATCGCGGATATCGAATAGCTGTCTGCCGGTGCTGCTCGGGAGGAGCAATTAGCTTTGAATTATAGGCTGCGTCAAATTATTTTAAATAGCTTTACGGCCGCTTATTTTGCGGTCGACTCCAGGGAGAAAAACCTGCACCTGTCTTCGCCGGCCGCCTATGTCCACAGCTTTTTTTCAGAACCGGAAGAGCCGGAGTGTAAACAGCCCCTGGGTACACGGTGATTCATGGAAATAGTGCAAGAGACAATTCAGCCGAGAGATGCCCGCTTTGAGCAGCCTCGGAATAAATGTGATTAGTAACCTGTTGTTTTAACAGTTGGCCTGAAGGGTTTACCTACTCATGAAAAAAACTTCTTTGGTGTTTCTCTTTGTTGCGTTTGTTGTTTGGGGCGTGTCTGAAGCCAAAGTGCTGGACTCGCTGCGGATAGAGGGGTTGGTTGTAAATCAACCGCAGGTGGTCAGCAACGCTCTGGAACTGCGCAAAGGCAGAGAGTTCACCCCGGCGGATGTGCAGGAGTCAATCCGAAAGCTTTACCGCCTTGGTTATTTTCGTTCTGTGGACGTGTTCGTGGAGGCTGAAACAGATTCCAGTGCATCACTGGTTCTGAAGCTTGAGGAATTTCCGGTTGTGGAAAGTATCGAATACGACGGAAACAAAAAAATCAAAGACAAGGATATCGAGGAGAAGGGGATTCTCACGCTCAGGCAGGTTTTGTCCGATGCCGATCTGTATAAAAGCAAGGTCGCTCTGGCTGAATTCTATGCCGACAAGGGTTATCATCTTGCGCAGATTGATCCTGAGCTGATAAAATCCCGCATTCCGGGGAATGTGATCGTCAAGTATAACATTAAAGAGGGGCCCCGGGTTCGTATCAAGTCAATTGAATTTACCGGAAACAAGGAAGTGAAAAACAGCTGGCTTGAGGGTAAATTCAAGACAAAAGAGAACCGCTGGTGGCGTTCCGGTGATTTCAACCGGGAACTTTACAAGGCCCATCTTGACACCCTGATGATGCAATATGGCGAAAAGGGCTTTCTCGATGCTTCCATTGAGCATGACAGTATCTGGTATTCGGAAGATAAAAAAGATATCTATATACAAGTCAAGGTTAACGAAGGACGCAAGTACTACGCGGGAGATGTGGCTTTCACCGGTAACAAGATATTTCAGGGTGATACTCTGGCTTCCAAGGTCGCTTTGAAAAAGGGGAAGCCTTTCAAGAAGAGCCAGTATGAGATGACCAGGTATTTCATCGAGAATACCTACAGGGAAGAGGGGTATCTCTGGGTTCGTGTGGATGACAAACGCACCTATAAGGGACCCGACGCCGATACAGTCGATCTCACGTTCAATATATACGAAGGGCGTCCTGCCATCATTCGCAAGATCGACATTAAGGGTAACAGCAAGACTATGGAGAAGGTGATCCGTCGTGAGATCTCCCTTATTCCCGGTCAACGCTACAGACAGTCTCTTATGGCACAGAGTCAGCAGAATATTCTGCGCCTGAACTATTTCGCCAACGTTGTTCCCGATCTTGTCCCTAACGAAGACGGTACCATCGACCTGGTATTTGAGATCACCGAAAGAGATAATATCGGTCAGCTTACTGTCGGTGCTGCCTACAGTGATCAGGATGGGCTTACCGGTACTTTCTCCACCGCCATTCCCAATTTCAGGGGTGCCGGTCAGGAGCTCAAAGTTGATTTTCAGTACGGAGAGTATCGCAAATCGGCAAACTTGGGTTTCACTGAACCCTGGGCTTTCGATACACCTTGGTGGCTTACCGGAAGAATTTTCTATGACGAAGCCAAATCCACCACCGACGAGGAGTATCTCTCAAAGAGTTACGGTTTCAGGGCCGGTGTGGGAAGGTCAAAACTGTCCTGGCCGGATGACAAGTTTCGGGTGCAGGCCATTTATCAGCTCAGTAATGAGCAGACCAGCTATCCGGAGTATAATTTAGGTACTCTTAAGCTGCAGGAATCTGGTATTCTCAGTCGACTTAGCCTTAATATCGAGCGTTACGATCTGGACATGCCTCTGTTTCCCAATAAAGGCTCCCGGTTAACCCTGGCTCCGGAAATTGCCGGTCTGGGAGGAGATTACAAGTATCTCAAGGGAACCGCCACTTATGAACACTATTTTCAGCTTCCCTGGAAGCTTGTGCTGGGCAGTTCAACCAAATTGGGTGCCATTTCAAAGCTGGGTGACGGTATCACCATCTCCACTGTCGATATGTTTTCTGCCGGTGGTGCTTACGGAGATGCGGTGGTCAGAGGATATCCCGACTGGGCATTCGGAAGCCGTTACGGGAAGAAAGGTGACGGGGTGACCATGTTTTCCACAAGTCTGCATCTGCGTTACCCCGTTATCGATCAGCAGATGTATCTGGCGCTTTTCGCCGATATGGGAAATACCTGGTCAAGTGTGTCCAGTATGGATTTGAAAGATCTCTATAAGGGTGTCGGTGCAGGTTTGAGAATAAACCTTCCCATGATCGGGCTGATGGGTCTTGATGTGGGATACGGGCTCGATCCGCTTGACCGGTCGGTCATCGGTGGCAAGCCGGAGGGCTTTCACTGGCATTTTATCATGAATAAAGGATTCTAATAGTCGCAATAAAACCATAAAGGAAGCCTGGCTTTCGTAGCGCGGCTTCTTTTGCTTTTTCTCAATGGAGGAGTTATGATGAAGAGTTGGAAAACAATGGGATTGGCACTTCTGGCCGCTGCCACAGTGACCACAAGCTGGGCTGAAATGAAGGTTGGCTTTGTCAATTCTGAAAAGATTTTCACCCAGTTCGAAGGTACCAAGGCTGCTCAGGAAAAGTTCAACAAGGAAGTCGCCAAGTGGGAGCAGGAAGCCTCAAAGCGTCTCAAGGAAATTAACGAGCTTAAGACCCAGCTGGAGAAGCAGAGTCTTCTTCTCAGCGCTGATCGCAAGAAGGAACTTGAGGATTCTCTCAGGGGCAAAATCATGCAGCATGAGAAGTTTGTGCAGGAGAAATTCGGTCAGAAGGGGGAGGCTCTGGTGAAAAATGAGGAGCTTACTAAACCCATTATCGAAAAAATTAACAAAATCATCGAAAAAATTGCCAAGGACGAACAATACGATTTTATATTAGACACGCGGGCCGGAGGAATTGTGTTTGCAAAAGATGCCTACGACCTGACCGATAAGGTTCTCAAGCAACTCGAAAAAGAGAGTGGAAAATAGTGAAGCTATCAGTCATCGCCGTACATATTGGTGCAGCCATCGACTCTACGGAGGGCAACAGGGAAATCTTTTCCATTTCGTCTCCTGATAAGGCCACCGATAATGACATTACCTTTCTGTCGAATCCCAAATACAGAGAGAAAATGCAGGGCTCTGCTGCTGCGGCGGTGATTGTAAAGAAGGGGGATGTGATCCCCGGCAAGCTGTGCCTTGAGGTGGATGATCCCTATGTGGGCTATGCCCTCACGGCGCAGCTCTTCGAAGACCTCTCTCCCGGTTTCGGGGAGGGGATTTCTCTCAGGGCTTTTATTGATGCTTCCTCATCTGTTCATCCTTCTTCCTCCATTGGTCACAATACTGTCATTGGTCCTGATGTTATCATCGGAGAAAAGTGCCGTATTGGGGCCAATTGTGTTATCGAGAAAGGGACCCGCGTTGGAGCGCAAACCAGAATCGATTCCGGAGTGGTCATCCGGTGGGGAACGCAGATTGGCAGTCGGGTGGTAATTCAGTCGGGTGCAGTGATCGGAAGTGACGGCTTTGGCAATGCACGTCTGAAAAGTGGAGAGTGGGTACGAATTCCCGCATTCGGCATTGTGGTAATCGAAGATGATGTAGATATTGGCGCCTGCACCACTATTGACCGGGGAAATTTCGAACCAACGGTAATTAGTAGGGGCACAAAGCTAGACAATTTAATTCATATTGCCCACAATGTGGAAATTGGTGAAAATTCCGCCATCGCAGCACAAACTGGAATCAGCGGTTCCACAAAAGTTGGCAAGAGAGTCATTATTGCCGGTCAGGCCGGGTTTGTGGGTCATATTGAGATCGGGGATGATTCTTTTGTTGGTGCCAAGGCAGGCGTGTCTAAGAGCGTCGAGCCAGGAGCGAAGATAACCGGTTATCCCGCAAGAGATCTCATGGGAATGCGGCGCATTGAGGCCTCCCAGGCTCAACTGCCTGATCTGTTAAAAGAAGTTAAACGACTTTCGAAAGAAGTAGAATCACTGAAGAAAACGGCTGGGTCGGTGTAGCCGTCTAGTTTACTACAGTTTAGAAAGGATTCTCCTGCACTATGGCCTTCCAGCATACTATCGGGAAGAGCGTTTCCTTAACCGGTATAGGTCTTCACACCGGCGTCCCTGCAAAAGTCACTCTTAATCCTGCTCCGGAAAATTACGGAATCAAGTTCGTTAGAACTGACCTTGAAGGAAGTCCTGAAATTCCCGCAGATATAGATTATGTCGTCGACATTGCCCGCGGTACCACTATCGGTATTAACGAGGTCAAAGTTTACACAATCGAGCATGTCATGTCCTGCTTTGCCGGGCTTGGGATCGATAACTGTCGTGTTGAGGTCGGAGCTCAGGAAATTCCCCTCATGGACGGAAGCGCCATGCCTTATGTCAAGCTTGTTCAGGATGCGGGAATTGTAGAACAGGAAGCGGAAAGAGAATACCTCAGTATTGAGGAACCGCTTATGTATGTCAAAGGGGACGTGGCTCTGGGAGTTTTCCCTCTGGACCATTTCCGGTTGACTCTTGAAATCGACTATAACTATCCTGCCCTTGGTGCCCAGTATACCACGCTTTTTTCACTGGATGATTATGTAAATGACTTTGCATCGGCGAGAACCTTTTGCTTTCTTTCTGAAATTCAGAAGCTTCGCGAGATGGGGTTGATAAAGGGCGGAAGCCTCGACAGTGCTCTGGTGGTGCAGGATGTTGAGCTCACAGATGAAAAGATTGATTACATTCGCAAGCTTTTCAATAATTACAAAGGTCCTGTTGAACCGGGTAAGAACGGTTTTCTCAACAATACAGAATTGCGTTACTGGAATGAACCCTGCCGTCATAAGGCGCTGGATCTCATAGGAGACCTCTACCTTCTCGGGAAGCCTCTCAA
Organism: Fibrobacterota bacterium; assembly: GCA_023436205.1. Lineage (GTDB taxonomy): Bacteria > Fibrobacterota > Chitinivibrionia > Chitinivibrionales > Chitinispirillaceae > JAEZKC01. The sequence continues at coordinate 50,110 of JAEZKC010000002.1, read as the reverse complement.
TGCTCATATTCTGGCGGCCAGAACTGGTCACGCAGCCAACATCGAAATGGCGCGCAATATAAGGGAGCACCTCAAGCTTAAGGCCAAGAAGAAAGCCGAGGAGCAGATTCAGCTTACTTTTGAGGATATTACTAGAATTCTCCCTCACCGCTATCCTTTCCTTCTGATTGACAAGGTCGTCAGCATCAATCCCGGCAAGGAAATCGTGGCTGCCAAAAATGTCTCCTTTAACGACAATTTCTTCCAGGGACACTTCCCCGGAAATCCTATCATGCCCGGCGTTTTGCAGATTGAGGCTATTGCTCAGGCTGCAGGAATCATGGGTCTTTACAAGAAAGATGCACCTCCAAATCCTGATGCTCAGGTGCTCTTCATGGGGATCGACAACGCCAGATTCAGAGGAATCGTTCGTCCTGGCGATGTGCTGCGCATAGAGGTAAAGATGCTGCAGTTCAGACGCGGAACGGGCAAGTTTGAAGGTAAATGCTATGTGGAAGACAAGCTGGTCTGCGAGGCCCAAGGGCTCGCAATGTTCAGCTGACTGGGTTGAGTATTCTTACTTTGACAAACGGATTTGTGAACTATGGCTGACAATGAAAATCGGGGGTGCGGTTGCTGTTCGGGGAAACATAATCCTGCACAGATTCATCCCACGGCAATTATAGAACCGGGAGTAAAGATAGGGGCTGATGTTTGCATCGGCCCCTATACTGTTATAGAACAGGATGTGGAAATCGGAGACGGCTGTCAGATCGGTCCTCATGTGATGATCGGTACCGGCACCAGACTGGCAGCAAAATGCCGCATTTTCAAGGGTGCAGCCATTGGACTTGAGCCGCAGGATAAGAAGTATGCGGGAGAGAAAACGTATACTTTCATCGGAGAGAATACCCTCATTCGCGAGTTTGTGACTGTAAACCGTGGGACAAGCGCATCGGGAGAAACCCGTATTGGAGCGAACTGCTGGATCATGGCTTACTGTCATATCGCTCATGATTGTGTTCTTGGTGATGAAGTCACTATATCCAATGGACTTGCCATGGCAGGGCATGTGGTGGTCGGGAGTCATGTGACAATCGGAGGCATTGTTCCCATTCACCAGTTTACCCGAATCGGTGATTATGCAATGGTCGCTTCTGTTGCCAGACCCTTTACTGATGTGGTTCCCTATGCGCTTGTGGGGGCTGATCCCACCCGCATTGCCGGCATCAACAAAGTGGGGCTTGAGCGCCGCGGGTTCACCTCTGAGCAAATAAGAAATATCAAACAGGCATACAAGATTCTTTTCAGGGAAAAACTCTCTCTGCAGGATGCGCTCGCCAAACTTGAGAGTACTTTCCCAAACGATCCCGACGTGGCTCGCATAGTTACTTTCGTAAAGGGAAGCCAGCGTGGTATCATGCGAATGAGTGAATCTGTCACAGTTGATTAAGGCAGTATCCACCTGGCAAGCGGTTCCATGCGGGGATGATTTCCCGACTCCCATGGAACCTTGTTCCCCGAGAGATATTCGTTAACTGTCAAACCCAGTTCAAGAGGCACTTTCATGTCTGCTGGAACATTCAGCTCCTCTATGCTATGAACGGGAATGGGATCAAAGTAGGCTCCCAGAAACTCCATCAGTGACAAATTGTTACTCCCACCGCCAGATACCCAGAGTGCTTCTGGAGAGAGATTGATTGTATACTCTCTTCTGAAAAAATCGTATATAGATTTCGCGCTCAACGCAGTTATGGTAGCGAGTTTGTCAACAATGCTGAGGTCTGAAAGACAGGGATGAGCCAATAAAGGAAGAAAAATATCGGGGGACGCCTGCTTTGGAGAAGGTATCAGCAGCCAGGAGTCCTTCGCAAGTTCCTCCAGGCATTCCGTATTGACCAGACCTTGCGAAGAAAGCTTCCCGTCGCGGTCAAAGCCATCCGGACAGGCCGCATCCTTGGCACATTTATCGATGAGAAACGTGCCCGGACCCGTATCGGATTCCAGGAGCAGCGCTGAGGAGCTCTTGTCAATTATGGTCATTCTTGAGACTAGTCCAATATTGGCAAACAGTCCGATTCCGGATGTGGGGGCGGCAATGTAAAGACTTCCGGGGAATGTCGGAAGAACTCCCGGGCCTCCGGCCAGAATGTTATGCCTGATAAAATCGGTGAGCACTGGTATGGAAAGTGAACTGGCAATGAACTGTTCATCTCCGATTGTGAGATTCCAGCTGCTCTGCTGCAGGTTTTCGCCTGTAGCACCTTTCCACAGCGTTGGTTTATTCAGAACCGCCAGGTGCGGGGTTCCCACCGATTTGGGTGCCTGGGCAAGAGCCGTTCTGGCACACTCCAGTAGAAGCATGGTGATTTTGTACTCCAGCCACCCCAGATCGGAAAGCTTTATAGGTTGCTGGTTTTCGTTCAATTGCTCAATGAGAGATCCGACCTTTTGTGGATACGGGAGAAAAGACTTGGAGAATATTTCCCATTTACTGCCCTGAAGCCCCAGAAAGAGAACCTGTATACCGCTTTGAATTCCACCTGCGGATATTACCAGCATTCGGCGTTTCTTCAGATTTTTCAGCTTGGATGGCACTGCTGCGGTCATGTAACCTCGCTTCATCACTTAAAATTAAAGATTTTTTGGGCAGCGACTCCTTTAATATAATAAATCGAAACAATAGGAGGGACTGCTGCAAAGTGAACAGGGGAAAAGGAGGGGCAGTGTTTACAAAAAAAGAGAATCACTATTGATATTATTCAAAAGTGGCAGGTATCATTAGAGTAGAAGTGTTTTTGGGGGGTAGAATATGATGATTCTGATTGTGATTACGTACCTGCTGATTTTTTCCTTCATTGTTTCCTGGATTGTGGGAATGATTTTCTCCTGGAAAGATTTTAAAAGTAACTCTCCAGGTGTGCAGCTGAAAAATGAACCGGTGAGGCGTTTTTACAAGATGCCTTGAACGAATTGTAAACCAAAGTCAGATTGACTGACTTTGGTTTTAAAACCGGTGCTGTTTTTAGTATTCAGTGAAGGCTTTTAAAGTGCGGTTGCGGTAGGAGTTCTTCAAGCGGTGAATAGCTTTCTCCTTGATCTGTCGCACACGCTCTCTGGTAAGGTGGAGCCGTCTTCCAATTTCATCGAGAGTATGAGGGGTTTCTTCTCCTACGCCAAAGTATAGTTTCAATACCCGTTTTTCTCTCTCGTTAAGCGTGTCCAGTATGCGGTTGACTCCTTCATGCATGGAGAATTCAATAAGTCTGCTGTCCGGCATTTCCTGCTCTTCATCCTGGAGCAGATCAATCAGCTCAGAACCGTCATCTCCCTGCACCGGGGTGTCCAGAGAAAGATAGCGGTTGCCGATTTTCTGAATCGCCAGCACTTCGCTCTCCTCCAGGCCCAGCTCCGCCGCTATCTCCTCAAGAGATGGCATTCGGCTAAGCTTCTGCTCAAGTCTGCTTTGGGTTTTACCAACTTTATGGATGATCCCGATTCGGTTAAGGGGAACGCGTGTGATGCGTGACCTGTCTGCCAAAGCTCTAAGAATTGCCTGGCGAATCCACCATACAGCATAGGAAATGAACTTGAAATTTCGCTTCTCATCAAAGCGCTTTGCCGCCTGAATGAGCCCCAGGTTTCCCTCACTTATCAGTTCTCCAAGGGGAAGACCCTGATTTTGATAATTGCGGGCCACGCTGACCACAAAACGCAGATTGGCATTGATCAGACGCTCCAGAGCCTTTTTGTCGCCCTTTTTTATGAGGACGGCCATTTTGTACTCTTCCTCGGCAGAAAGCGTTTCGCTTTTGCTGATGTCCTTGAGATACAGTTCAAGAGAGAATTCATCGGGAACAATCATTCTTTTATCCATGCAGTCACCTCCAAAGTACAAGTATTTCGTTGTTTGTACAAAGAATATTGCTTTGTACCTTTCTGATTTTTTTTGAAAGGCCCTCTGGAACTTGCTAAGCCTTTGATTTTGTACCGATTACAAAAATTTAAGCGTTTTATCAAAGGTGAGCTGGTCTGCATATTGCACTGGATTGCTGCATGGTTTATAAAAAACTCCACTTCTGTATCACCTTTATCCTCCTCTGGTTTTCACTTCAGGCCCAACCTGCAACCGATTACCAGAAAGAAGAGCTGGAGGAGTTTAGCAGGTTTTTGCGGGATCAGGCTCTGGAGAGGGAGCGTCTGGAGTCGCTGCAGCAGAAGCAGCTTGTGCGCTCAAAAGGGGAGTTTGATCTCTGGAAAAAGAAGCGTGACCGGCAGTTCAGGCTCTTTAAAAAAGAGATATACCGCCAGTGGGGTGAATTTTTGACCCCCGGCCGCAAACGCTGGGTTGAATACTCCGCTGATGGATCAAGTGTCTTTGTGGTCGATTTTGAAAAGGGAACTGTGACGGTTAAGGTTAGGGCTTCAGTTGAAGAGAGTGCTGTCAATACTAAAAAAAAATTGGCTCAAGAAGTGAAAAGGGTCATAAGCAGTTGTGGAAGTATAGATGAGTTGCCGGTAGAAGGCAGCAAACTTCTGGACAATCCGGTTCTGGCTGGACAGCTTGCCCTCAGTGATGGGAGTCCGGTTAGTGAAAAAGACGCAGTGGCTATAGTGGAAGGTACAAAGATTGATTCCAGAATTTCATCTGAGCAGATAGTTGGCAGGGATGAACAACGGATTTCACTGGTTTTCCCGCTGGCCCCCGATCATCTGAAAAAAAGGATGGAACCTTTTCTGCCCTTTGTTGATAAGTACTGTGTCGCATATGGTTTGGAGCCGGAGCTTGTGTTGGCAATTATTCACAGCGAGTCCTATTTCAATCCGTTAGCCAGGTCCGAGGCTAATGCTGTGGGGATCATGCAGCTTGTGCCCGAAAAGGGTGGGGCGGATGCTTATCTGCTGGTTACAAGTGCGCCCGGAATTCCCGATGATAGATATTTGCTGGATCCGGAAAATAACATCCGATTAGGTTGTGCATATCTTCATTTACTATCGAGCAGGTATTTCGGTGCGGTAAACAGCAGAGAGAAAAATCGGTACTGCACTATTGCTGGTTACAATACTGGTCCTGGCAATGTGGCATGGGCTTTTACCGGTTCAGTACTGGTCGATAATGCGGTTCTGGTAATAAATGGAAGAAGTGATGATGCCGTATACAGGCATTTACTCCGCAGCCTTCCCTATGCGGAGACCCGGTTTTACCTACAGACCGTTGTAGAGCGTATGAAGCTATACAGAAGATAAGTATCAGATCGTCTGCATGATTTTTTCCAGATTCTGAGTTTCACCGATAACTACCAGAATGTCATTTTCGGTGATGACCGTATCGGCACCCGGAATATTGCTTATGACTTTTTCCTGTTTTACCACATTTCCCTCGTTGTCGAGGGTTTCTTCCATACGATGGATGGCGACCACATTAACATTGAAGCGGGCGCGCAGGTTAAGCTTTCCCAGAGTCTTGCCTGCAAAGCTCTTAGGTATGCTGATTTTAACTGCAGCAGTCGTTTCGCTTATATAGCTTATATCCAGAAGGCTTTTGTGTGTGAGATTGTAGGCCAGTTTTTCTGCTGCTTCCACCCCCGGAGTGATTATCTGGTCTATTCCTACTGCCTTGAAAATCTTTATGTGTAGAGGATTTGATGCCCGGGTAATGATTTTTTTAATACCCTTTTGCTTAAGGAGCATGGAGGTGAGAAGATTGGCCTCGAAATCTTCACCGATGCAAACAATTCCCACATCAACATCATTTAATCCGATTGAGTCGAGTGCCTTTTCATCGGTACTGTCAAGGCTCATGGCAAAGGTCACGCTGTCCTTGACTTCTTCCACCAGATCGATATCTTTATCAATGGCGATAACCTCAGAACCTTTTTCAATAAGGTTTTCTGCAAGGGTGCGTCCGAAGACCCCTAAACCGATGACGATATATTTGTCCATTACAGCTCCTTTCTGCTAGCCGATCATTACTGATTCCGAAGGATACTCAACTCTTGCTTTCTGCTGTTCTGTACCAGACGTAATAGCAAATGCCAGGGAAAGAATACCAATTCTTCCGATGAGCATGGTAATAATAATGATAACCTTACCCAACTGGCTCAGTTCCCCGGTGAGTCCCATTGAAAGACCCACTGTGGCAAATGCAGATACCGATTCAAACAGTATTTCAGTGAAGGATGCAGTTTCCGTTATGCTTAAAAGCAGTGCAGTCAGGAAAACGACGATTGCAGAAACGGCGAAAACCACCAGTGCTCTGTTGAGAACGAGAAATGGAATGCGTCGTTTAAAGATAAGGATTCGGTTCTGACCTCTGATGATGGCTATGATGCTTGACAGAAGAACTGCAGCAGTTGTCGTCTTGATTCCTCCTCCGGTTGACCCCGGGGATGCACCGATGAACATGAGCATCATCATCATAACGGTAGCTGACAGGGGCAAGGTACCTATATCTATCGTGTTGAACCCTGCAGTGCGTGCAGTAACTGAGTTGAAAACTGCAGTAATCATTCTGAAACTGTCGTTTTGTCCCTTTGAAAGAGCAAAGAAACTGATCGCTCCGCCAGTGAGCAGAATGCCGGACGTAAACAGTGCCAGTTTGGTCTGTACGTTGAATCGGGCTATTTTCCTTTTTCCTCTGTTAAGAAGCTTTGCTCCTCCAAGATTCATCAGCACTGCAAAACCCAGCCCCCCCAGAATGATAAGTACTGATATAACAGCTAACACCCCGATATCATTTTGAAACCTGGTCAGGCTATCGCTGAAAGTGGAAAAACCTGCATTGCAGAAGGCCGAAACCGAATGGAAAACAGAATTGAGGACCAGTTGTTTGAGTGTCTATCCCTGATCAGACCAGAGGAAAAAAAGCAGCAGTGCTCCAATTGATTCAATAAAAAACATTATAATAACCGAATTACGCAAAACCGTGGTTATCATGCCGAGTTTATCCACATTGAGCATCTGATAAAGCATCACTCTGTCTCGAATGGCAATACCCTGACCAAAGAAAAGTGCCAGAAAACTTGACAGGGTCATAATGCCCAATCCACCGATCTGAATGAGCAGCATGATAATTATCTGGCCGGTTATGGTAAAATAGGTGGCTGTATCCACTACTATGAGACCGGTGACACAGATGGCGCTTGTTGAAGTGAAAAGGGCATCCAGAAACGAGATAGTGACACCCTCCGGAGTGGCTTTGGGCAGCATGAGCAGTCCCGCACCGATAAAGACGGCCAAAATGAAACTCATGGCCAAGGTCTGTGACGGGTTGAATTTAAGTCCGCTGATTCGGGTGTTGTATTTGACTGCCTGGGCGATGATTGACAGCAGCAAAAGTACCTGGGCAATTACAATGTAAGATTCGGTTATTTGGGAAACATCCAGCCCGAAAAGGTAGTTTCTGATCGCTGCTGTTCCGATAAGCCTGGCCAGCACGGTGACTTCTGAAAATATCAGAAAGGCAAGGAGGGCTTCAAACCAGCGACTTCTCAAAAAAAGGAGTTTCTTTTTCGCAAATAGCAATTTCAGCAGAAACTGTGCAAGATAAAACTGGACAATAAACAGATTGAAACGCTGAAGTATCGACGTGCTTCCTTTAGATAGATAGAAACCGTATTGCAGGATCAGACTGGAAATCGCACTGATAGCAACCAGTGCCAGTACAAAATTGACCGCTTTTACTACTGGAACAGCCCAGTAGTAATAATCTTCTGAATAGTTTCTGGAGACTAATGGCATCGATTTATTTGTATTTTGTTGAAATCATGGGGAAATATACATAACGGCTATGGATTTTTAAAATCATGCTTACATTCATTCATTAAGTATATTAAAGATTCTTGACAGGATTCCACTGGGAAGAAGTATGAATCAAACACGATCGCGCTGTGAGCTGGTGAAGTATGTGTATGCCTATATGCTTCAGAATCTGACTGATTCCGAGATTATCCGTTTCTGGGCAAAGCATCCCCTGAATTCTCAAACTGTTCTGCAAACGCTCGACTCTTTCTGGAAAAACCAGGCAACCTTAACTGCAAAATACATCGCCTCGGTTATGGATTCCTTTGCCTTGCTCGTCAGGTCACAAAATGAAGGAAAATTTGAAGAGGTTATCGAAAACATCTTTCGTGAATATCGAAATGGAATACCGCTTGATTCAGAAGATATCCTGGAGCTTTGTGCCCCTTTTTGCGAAAAACTGTATGTTTCTGAAGATGTATATCTTGAGCTCTATCGCGGATTCGCCCTGATTGCAGTCCAGTCCCTGTTTCCAGGCTCCAACTGTGAATTTATCGAGGCGCATCTCTCTTTATCAGAACCATCCCTGACCCTGAAGGTGGATGCAGGTTTCAAGGTTTCTGAAAACATGATCACGCTGATAAAAACATTGTTGAAACAGATGCCTTTGCCTTTTGGACTTCAAGCTGCTCATCAGGTTGAAAATGTACCTCCTTTAGATCCTGAAAAAGGGGTGTGCTTCAGACTGTATTATCCTGCCGGTAATATGTCCAAGAGAATCATTTTGTCTGGACTCCTTGAACATTCCGAAAAAGAACTGTCGCTCTGGAAGATACTTGAACAGAAACATCTTGCCTTAATGAGCAGAACAGAGGTAAAAATCACATTCAAGGATAATCGAATTTTTCGAAACGATACTCTTGTCGCTCGCGATTCCACAGCTCATATTCTAAAACGGATTATGCGCGGCTGCTGTCTTGAGAACAGAGATGAGTTTGAAAATCGAGAATTTCTCCGTGACAGTTTCATCGCGCCGGATACCGCAAACCCCAATCTGGTTGTGAGACTCAACCGGGCGTTCAATGCTGCTAGGGAGAAAATTCCGGAGATAAGAATTGAAAAAATTGGAAGGGGGCTGTTCAAAGTGGAAAAACTGGCTCAGTTTGACTACTGCGAGGAATAACCCGGAAGTTTCTGCGCGATGCGTATTGCTTTACAGGCACTCTTCTCTTTGTCTTTTATCTCCAGCATGATATCCGCTTCCGTGTCTCTGAGTATTTTCAGAAATGATTGGAAATGACGTGTGTTGATGCTTTCCACATGAGACCCTTTGCGGTTCAGCGGATTCTGGGAGCTGTAGTCCATCATTAATCGCCCATCCTTTTTTCTCCAGGTTTGAGAACAGAGTGAGATCGCCTCTTCAAGCGTCTCACCAGAACTGTTGCATTCATGATGAAACGAATCGAGGAGAATCGGGATTCTGGTTTGTTCATTCACCGACAGACAGTCCGCCACTGTATAAATTTTATCATCGTTCTCAATAACCAGCCTGCGCTTTATGCTTGGGTCAAGAGTGGAAAATTTCTCCACAAATCTTTTCATGCTTTCTGCTTTGTCGCCATAAGCACCTCCGAGATGAATCTGTATTCGTGCGGTGGTGTCAAGCTGCATGAGATCAAGGACCTGGGCATGATAGAGCAGCTCCCGTTCGCTCTGTTCAACAATGCGGGCGTCTTTTGCATTAAGCAGGACAAACTGGTCCGGATGCATGGAGATGCGCATGTTACTTTTTTTTATATTCTGTCCGATTCTTCGGAGTTTCTCTGAAAAATAATGCTGCCATGGAAATGTGCACACAGGATGCGAGGCAAAGGGAACAAGGTCGGACGAAATCCTGAAGAAAAGGAGATCGTGCTTCAGATTGAATTCAAGGATCTGCTCAAGGCAGTTGAGATTGCCCTCTACGGTTTCCTTTAATCTGTCATCAGAGTAACTGGCAAGCCGGAATGTTCTGCTGGAACTGCAGCCAAGAGTTCTGTTGATGCAGGGGTATCCGATGCGCCATCTCATCTATTTTGTTCCCCCAGAATCAGACTGTAAAGTTCCGGTGGAGTCAGCAAGCCTATCCGTTTCTTTTCCGGGAGGAGGCTGGCCGGTCAGGGATGAATAACCCTCATCATCGATATTCCCCATGAGGTAAAGGTTGTTGGCAATTACAGCCAGGCGCTTTGCCATGAAGTTGGATCTTGTGTGGTGTGGCGTGAGGCGGCCGGGCATGGCCAGAACAGCGGCCATCCGGGCTGCTTCGCTTCTGTTGAGAGTGCGGCTGGATTTTTTATAGTAAAGGTTAGATGCAGCTTCACAGCCGAAAACGTTCTTTCCCCACTGCGCATAATTGAGATAGAGCTCAAATATTCTATCTTTGCTAAGATATTTTTCCATGAGAAGCGTATATCCCAGCTCCTTAAATTTTCTTTCAAAACTGCGTTCAGGGCTCAGGAAAAGATTTTTAGCAAGCTGTTGGGTTATGGTGCTGGCCCCGTGCTTGACTCCCCGTGTGTTTCGATTGTGATCTATCGCCTCCACGATGGCATCAAGAGAAAATCCCGGGTGAGAATAAAAGGCATCATCCTCTGCCGCCAGAACCGCTTTTTTCAGGTTGTCACTTATGGAATCGAAAGGCACGAACACCTGAACCAGGCTGTCCTTGTCGCCATTTTTAGCGAGTTCTTCTCTATACTGCTTCATGAAAGCTGTCTCAGCAGGATTCTGTTTCTGCAGGAGCTTGACCTCATTAAGGGGTTTTGTCACATACAGGTAGCCCACCACTAGGAGAATCGTGAATGCGATGGAAAATGCAACTGCATAGGTGACAAATATGGTTCGTATGATTATCCAGACGATTATGAGAATGCGAAGGGGAAGGGGGCGTTTTTGTGTCATTGTTCAGTGCTGATCCTGGCTGTGAATTTGAAAGAAAATGCTTTTGATAAATATAAAGAATTGAGAATGAGATTACCAGTCAGGCGGGAAAACTTGTGAAGAGTGCAGGGTGACCCAAAACATTTCCGGACCACCCCGTCTTTCGTGTTCAGCTGGCGTGAGCCGGAGTTCCGGTGCTGGTTTCACGTCTGTATTTGCTTATATCGGCCATCATTGCAAAATAACCCACCAAGTCCTTGTTCTCGTCGTAGTAGGGGTTGGAGATGAGCTGGTAATAATTCATTGCTCCATCGGGACTGCTGATTCTGATTTCAGAGGTAAACCCGTTACCGCCGGTGCAGCGCTCAAACTGCTTCTTAAGTATGGTGGATCCGATGAGTTTCTCCCGTGGCATGCCCATGAATTTACAGAATGCGTTATTCACCACAACCATGCGGAATTCTGCATCCGCCAGACAAAAACCCGCAGCGGTGGTGGACAGAATTGTCCTCAACCGTTTTTCATTTTCAGAGATTTCATTGGTTTTGATCTTTGCTTCTTCTGCCAGAAAAAAGTGGCAGTTCTCCGGACGATTCAAACCGTTATAGATTGCCACAGCCATATTATGACAGGTGCCATAGCCGCAGGAGCTGCAGTTGAAAAAATCACTTTCACTGTTTTTGCGCATCATCTTATAAATTTTCTTCAGTTCCGGTTCGGAGGGCACAATGATGCGGTTATTGATACTCATGTCGCTATAGGAACGGTAGTAAACTCTATCTTCCCAGTATTTGTTTATTATTCGATTGAGAGCATCCCGATCAATTTCCTTTTCCCCGTTTTCTTCTGGCTGGTAGGAGCTTACTGCCTGATGCAATCTTGAAGAAACAGCTTTCTCCACATCATCGAGGGCTTTTTCTTCAGTAAGAGTAAGCGGCCCTCCGTTGCAGCCCCTGCCGCAGTTTAAACAATCGATAATTGCCGGAGCAGTTCCCGCCTGAATTGATTCAGGGAGTTTTTCCAGATAGGGGTAGATGTTTTCCGGACCTTCGATTTTACGGGAAAATTCAGAAATGCCAGGCACCCATCGCTCGGCAGTTTTGAGTAAACCTCCGGGGCTTGAAAAGCCTACTGCTCTTTCTGCCGGGGGATTTTCGTATGCATCCTGTCCGTAGAATGACAAGTCAGTACCTGTACGTTTTAGATAATTCTGTATTGATTTGAACCCTACATTGTAATCGCCCATGCCGGTTTCATGGAATTCCCTCTTTTTGGCTAAACAAGGTGAAATAGCTGCGATTTTGTGATCTGCGTACTGAGGGTAGTATTTGCGGATCATCTTCATCGTATGGAGCATGGGGCTGTCCACCGGAGCCAAGTGGGGAATGAGTTCCGGGATGTACATTTCGATAAACGTGACAATCGCAGGGCAGGGTTGGGCTATTACCGTTTTGACCTCGGTGTGCTTGTTAATGTAATCGATATAAGATTTAACCGTTAATTCGGCCCCAAAACTTACATCAAATACTGCTTTGACCCCCAGCTCTTTAAGCCAGCCATTAAGATTGAGAAACGTGGAGGGAAAACTGGAAACTGCAGAGGGTGCCACAATGACAATTATCTTTTGACCAGATCCCAGATCTTCCATGAGCAGGTCAAAATCGTCCACCCAGAACCGGGCCTCATGGGTGCAGGCCTTAATGCAGTTGCCGCATCCTATACACATGAAAGGGTTGACGCTCACAAAGCTGCCGCTCCCGTCGTTGCAGTATTTCACCGGACAGGCACTGATGCAGGCATGGCAATTTATGCATTTCTCACCATCCACTCCCACACTGATCGGGAGCTCTTTAAGTTTCTTTCCGATGATCATACGGTACTGTCCCCTTCATTAAATCGTAACGGAATGCTATGGAGTTTAGCAATTGTTTGACTTTTGTATGTGGTGCAGGAGGCATGTTGCGCGTTCCTGACGAAAAATAGAATCAGACCTGCAATTATCATTACTATCAAGACCGTGGCGGTAATGAGCATAACCGGGACTCTTTTCTTTTCGGACTTTTGCGGCTCTGAAATGTCACTTTCATCCTTGTCTATGCTGGAGCTGACTGCCGCTTCCAATATCGGTTTTACATCTGTCAGCTGGGAAGTCTCGTTTTGCGGATCTGAAAATCTGGCCATGTGTTCAGATTTGTCTACTATCGACTGTGGATCTTTTAAAAAGTGCCCGATCAGCTTCTCCGATTCTCCCATATCAAAAGAATTAAGAATCCTCTCCAGATGATCCCTGAGAAGTTCTGCGCTCTGAAACCTTGCGTTTTTATCGGTACGCAGGCAGGTCTGTGCAACTGATGCCATTCTGGCATCGATATACAGGGGGTAGTCTTCCAGTCGGGAAAAGCTGTTTTTCTCTTTTGCGCGGATCAGATTAAGCATGGATGTCTGAGGAAAGGGATTTTGGCCGCACAGCATTTCATAAAGCATTGCGCCGAAGGAATAGATGTCAGACAGGGTGTCTATTGGATAACCCGCGATCTGTTCGGGGGAAAAATAGTGAATAGTGCCCACAATGCTCTCTGTATCAACGGTGTGAAATCCGGTCTCCACCGGTCGTGCCACACCGAAATCCATGAGCTTGACCACTCCGTTATTGCCTATCATGATGTTTGAAGGCTTCAGGTCCCGGTGAATGATTCCCTTGTAGCTGTTGCCATAAATGAGAATCTCCTGAGAGTGTGCATAGGCTAAAGCCCTGGCCACCTGTAAACATATTGCTGCACAGACAGGGGCTGGAAGATTCTTGTGTTTGGCTATGAGAGCACTGAGGGTCTCTCCTTCGACAATCTCCATTTCCAGATAGGGTATGCCGCGCCATTCCCCGACAGTGTGAATTTCTACAATGTTTGGATGATGAAGCTTGGCGGAAATCTTCGCTTCTGTTTCGAAACGGGTGCGGGTGGTCTGCTGGTTCATGGATAGTAGAATTTTGACAGCCCTATACACCTCCAGCTTCTCATTCCAGATCCGGTAGACCCTGGCCATGCCTCCGCTTCCCAGAACGCCTGTAATCACCCCTGATCCTAATGGGATCTTCTCGCTTCCCGAAGGGATTTCCGTGCGCAGAAATGTATTGGAGATATCAAGCGAAAGTTGATTCGGGGTGAACTTTTCTCTGGATGGTCCGGCTGTCACCGTTTGTGGGCTCGCCGGGAGCTCTTCGTCTATTATGATCGGCTCCACATCAAGCTCGATCTGCGGGCTGATGTCATCATTGATTGAAATATCGGCGATGGTCGTGTTCTTGTTGACCGGTTTATCATTAGGGTAGCTGGTGTCTATGGAGAAATCAACAAAGGTGGTCTCCTTTACCTGAGAGCCTTTCTTGTAGCTGGTCGAATCGGTTATTTTTTTTCCTATGTAGACTTTAGTGCCCGTTTCCGGCTTAGCGCCTTCAGCTTCGCTTTGAGCACTCTTCTTAAGATGACTGCCAGTCTGGGTGGAACGGGACAATGTTTTTGGTACTTGAGAAGCGAAATCAGGCATCTCCGAGAACGCATCGTCCATTTCCGGTTTGGATTGGAATGTCGATGACATCTTTTTCCTTTCTTAAGGGTGAGTTCCCGGGTATTCAGCTCTGTTAAGAACAGCTGGTTTAAAAACGTCTGATTGCGATCCTGATCACAAACGGTAATCTCTATTTTTGTTTACTTAAGAAATTAACCGGCCAAGATGGGAAAAATAAGTACTTTTTCACATCGCAAGCACGAAAAAAAACAGAAAGCACACTTTTTTTTCCTTTTCCGAATGTGCAAAGATTCATGCTGTCTATTGAATGTAATCAGAACCGGCGTACCCGCACCTCAATTCCAGGCTCCTCATGCAGCTCCTCTCTGAGCTTGTGGGGGTTGGTTTTTCCATAATGGTAGGGGTAAACCACCTTCGGCCTGAACATAAGTGTGGCGTTTGCAGCCATTGCCGGTGTCATGGTGTAGGGCAGATTCATTGGCAGGAATGCTATATCTATACTCTTGAGATTTTTCATTTCCGGGATGTTTTCGGTATCACCGGCTATGTAGATCCGTTTATCTGCAATAGTCAGGACATAGCCATTGCCCTCTCCTTTGGGATGAAAGGGGGTCCCGTCGGGTCGCTTATGCCTAATGTTATAGGCTGGGACCGCCTGAATTTCCATGGAGCCGATTTCGTGGCTATCACCGTTTTCCATAATTTTAGCATCATTTACAGCGGCAAGCTCCCGGCATTTTTCAGTCATAACGATTTTGGTACCCTGTTTTCTTGTCTGATTAATGGCACTGGTATCGAAGTGATCCTGATGGTGGTGGGTGATAAGTACAATGTCCGCTTTGGGAAGTTCGGAGTAGTCAGCCTGCGCAGTGACCGGGTCCACATAGATCACCAGACCTTTAAAGGAAAGCATAAGCGAAGCATGGCCAAGGCAGCTTATGGCAAGGTTACCCTGGCTGGTGGAAACTGTGTCGGTTTCAAAACCGTATGCAGTTACTGTTGATAAAAAAACTGCTGCTGCAGCTATGAGGGCTTTCATTTAATCGCTCCTTTTCTATTTTGCAACTGACGCTTTCTGATTCCAAGTACATTTGGAAGTGGTTGTGCTGAGGCGGCATAATTACCGGTATACTCAAGTGTGTCACTTCGGCTTTGAATGAAAAGCTGCGCTGGTGAACCACCCTCCATGTACATTGCGCGTTCGATTCCGATGGGCAGCTTTTTTATTATGTCTATGAATTCAGAAACGGAATGAGGGGTAGAGGTGTGCATGAAAAGCAGCTTTCCTTTGTTGTCAAGACCTACTGCGGCGATACTCCAGCGCCTTTCGCTGGGTTGCCAGACATTTTTCCCTTCACAGGACAGCATTCGGATCGATTGCACAAAAGATCCGTATGCGGGTTTTATCGCTTGAAAATTGTCACACTGAAGATCTACGATGCGAACCGGTTTTGTATTCCGTTTCAGGGGATCAAAAACCAGAACTGACTTGTCTTTTGACAGTCGGGGATTGTTAACATGCCCCCGGGTTTTCATCAGTGAAACACTGCTTCTGTAATCGGTCTGGTACATGGCGGCATTGATCACAGCCGTCAGTTTCTCCTTGCCCGCCCATTCTCGTGGAGTGAGAGCCTTGTCTTGTGAAGGATTACTGGCGTTAAAAAGAAGGAGTTCGTGAGTACCGGGATCTATCCGCAGGACTCTGACCTCCGCTTTCACACTGTCGCCATAAAGAGGTGAATTGAAAATACCAAGTTCCATGCCCGGTTCAAGCCGCCGCCACTGGGCATCAGCTCCCAGTAAAAGTAGGGAAAGTATCAATAAAAAACTGTTTGCGAAGTTGTTTCTAATAAAGGTATTCGTGTCTGACATATTCTGCTGCATCCAGATTCAAAACAGTATTCCGTCCGAAAATATATCCCAGTCGCTCAAAGCGCCTGTCATGATGATCCTTGAAAAATACTACTATTCTCTCTATCTTTTCTTTGAAATTCAGGAAAAAATAGAGATTTTCGATGTCACTTGGCGGAAAACTGTAGCCGATTAGTACTATCTGGCTTGCCTGTTCCAGATAATGAATGGCCTGTGCCCAGAGTGTGCTGAAAAGCGTGCCGTTAAGAAAAGCTCCTTTGGAATGGGCCATGGGGATGAAAACAGGGATATCCGACTGGTGGATAGAGAAATGTTCGTCATTCGCATCAACACGGTAAACCGAATTGATGTCGGTGCGTTCTGCCCCCTTTGCCCGGTACCAGTTGAGGGATCCGTGAAGCTTTATGTAATCTGTAGTGTGGCCTGACAGTGGGCTGCAGGGCTGGTAGCTGTTCACTATACCGTAGGAGACGTCCGCACAGGATTCCACCAGCAGATCGTAGTTAAAGGTGATAAGTAGTGAGTCGCTTTCTCTGCAGAAATGCACAAATTCGGTGAGGGATGTTGCTTTTTTGGCGCTCATGGTGTGATCTCTTGTCTGCTGATGGATCATTTTCAGCAGCTGGTGTCGAAGAATGCGGTAGCGGTGCATTTCCACATCATTTTTAAAAATCTGCTTTGTAAGGATAACGGTGGCAATGTTTTCAATGTCGTGGGTTTCCTCCGAGTTGTTGCTTGCCCTGTAATACCTGCGGGCAAAAGTGCGCAGCTCAGCATAGTCCTCCCCGGTGCCAGATTCAAATAGCAGATGGGAGAGATCTGAGATCACCGGCATATCCGGGCAGAATGCTTTGCTGAAGCCAGCGCCCAGAACGAAAACCCGCCGAAACCGCTTCATGGCGGGCCCTAGAGAATTTGGCCCAGTAAAGAGATTACAAAAAGAATGAGAAAGATGAAAAAGAGCACCTTGGCAACACCGGCACTGGCGCTGGATACACCCCCAAACCCCAGAACTCCTGCAATAAGTGCCACGACCAGGAAAACTATGGCCCATACCAGCATAAACCCTCCTTGGTTTCTGTTTTATGCACTTTATAAATGATTACGGTTGAGGTGAGATAGATATCTAAATTCAAAGAAAATCTTGTCAAAAGGGATGGCATCCCCGTTGCATTGATATTTCGGGTATGGAAAAATGTGAAGGGCTTAACCCGGAGGAAATCATGGCTGGGCCAGACAAGAAGGGGTACACCATTGTCGAACTGCTGGTATCTGCAGTCATTGTTGCTCTGCTTACCATCATTGTGGTGAGTCTGGTGCGCAAGTCAAACGAGATCACTTCCGAAGATGCTCACCGAAGGCGCGCCCGAACTGTTATCGATTCCTGCTTCGAAAGCAGAGCTTACCATTTTTCTAATTATGTAAACCTCAAGGGAGACACCGCTGCGGTTATTATCGATAAAAGAGCGGGAAATGAGCTTTATGGAACAGTAACCATCTCTGTTTCCGAAGAACGGCTGATCTCAGGTCTTAACAGCGTTTCTGTACCTTACAAAGAAGTGGCGATTCAGGTGCAGTGGCCTGAACCGCAAAGCGTACAATCCATTCATCTTACCAAATGGATCACCCAGCTATGAAAACGGATAATAAAGGTGTAACTCTGGTTGAAGTGGTTGTGACATCGCTTATCATGTCTATTCTGGTCACAGTCGGCGCAACTGTCTATTCCATGTACAATAGGGAATTCAGTCAGGCGTTAACTCGTTCCCGGCTTCATACACTTTCCGACATTGTCTCTCTAGAAATAGGTCGTCAGGTGCGCTCCGGCAGTATGGTTTTATCATCAGCCGAGTCAAGGCGTCCCGATTCCACCTATGCACTGCTCTCGTGTGAAAGTATTCAAATCCTTGAGAATTCCGGAGGGCTTGTCAAGGCCTTCAGAATAAATAATGGAAGGCTGCAGGAATTTGTCAATGGCCACTGGCAAGACTTTTATGTGGGAACAGAACCAGTGCTTTTGGCCAGTGGCAGTTGTTTCACTCTCGATCCAGGCAGAAAATCCATATCTCTGGAATTAAATCTTAATGCTTTTTCCGGTGACGATTTACTGAGGTATGAAGGGAAGGGAGGCATGTACCAATGCCGAAACTGAAAAATCAACAAAAAGGATCAACACTGGTAGGAACTCTGGTATTTGCGCTTCTGGTGGGCATATCCGGAGTTAGTTTACTTTCGGTTGTGGCCTCCGGGGTCAATAACGAAGTTGATGTGCTTGATGATGACCGGGCTTTTCTCGCAGCCGAAACAGGAGCACTCATGGGGGCAAGGTGGCTTAGAGGGGTGAATGTCATTCCTGCCAGCGGTACACTTTATCCTTTCTCCTCCTCTTTATCTGTAAACGGATTGATGGTGGATGTCGCACTTTCTTCCTCAACCGACAGCACCGGTGCCGTTTGGGTCGAAATTATCTCTCAGGCGTTCGATGGCGGTAGCCTCGACCAGAATACCTTCCGCAAACGGGTCACCTGGCGAACCAAACCCGGCACATTCGGTCAGTATTCCACTTTTTTCGATGATGTTTACAGTGGTCATAACAACTGGGGTGGCTTTTACCGACGCACCTTCGAAGGCAGATTTCACATGAACACCTATATCGAAATCAGCTCTTTCAGCCGCCCCGGAAGCGATAATCAGGTGCTTTTCAAAAACGGACTGGTCACGGTTGCTTCACCGTTTGGGGAACACTACGGAACCGGGGCTCATCATAATAACAATTACGACTTTGGCGTACAGCTCAATTTTAACGATTACAACCCCGTTACACAGTTAGATCGTATTTTTCTTGATGAATACAGAGGCAGCCAGGAGAAAATCGATATTCCGGTCGGCCTCACCTCCTCCGATCTTCAGAGCAATTCAGCAAGGGTTCTTCTACCGGTATCCGATGACAACGGAGAATCCTACAGCAGTTATCGCCCTACACTGGAATTTAAACTTGTAAACGGGCAACCTCAGGCAGTCTATCATTATCGCCAGGGTGGGGTGTTAAAGGAACAGACCTATTCCAATCCCGCAGGTGCTGTATTTATCTCCCGGAATAATCTCAATGTACTTGGAACGCTGCAGGGAGCTACTACTGTGGCCACCACCTATGGAAAGAGCATCATGCCGGTGGGAGATATCACCTATTCCGACTACAATCAGGCTACCGGGACAGTTCCATCCGACTCCCGTAACGTTCTAGGGCTTGTATCCGGCAAAGACATCAGGTTCAATAATCAGTGGTACAAGCAGTGGGGTGGAGACGGCAGCGGCCGGTTGCTTAACATAAATGGCGGCAATGGCACTTTGGATATCAATGCCTCCATTCTGGCGGTGGAATCCGGTAATGGCTGGCAGGCTACCGAATACTGGGATACCGATCGACAGTGCAACTACAGTCTCAAATTGACGGGTAACCATATTCTAAAGGCTTGGCGATATCCCACTGCCACAAGCAGCACAGGTAATCCCGTTGGTGGTTGCATGGGGTTTATCAAAAATCAGCATGATTCCCGCCTTATAAGTTCTCTGCAGCCTCCAGGATTCCCCAGTGTAAAAACAAGTGCCGGGCTGTGGGTTCTACAATTTACTGATTGGGCGGAAGGAAGCCTGTTTTAAAATGACAGATGCATGAAGTTGCTGAGGCCAAAACTTGCATCTTGAATGCTGATGTTTTATGTTGTTATGAGGAGGTCGTATGCAGCTTAAATATATGGCTCTGTCTGTTTTGTTAATTTATCAATTCGCACTGGCCCAGAGTGCCCGTGAAGTGGTTCAGCGTGCCGACAGCCTTTTCAGGGGTGAAACCAGCCGCATTGAGCTTACCATGAACATCGTTCGTCCCAATTGGACTCGGGAGCTCTCAATCCGCTCCTACAGCAAAGGGGACCAGTATGCTATGATCTACATCCTGGCTCCGGCCCGAGACAGGGGGACCGCTTTCTTGAAACGGGGCAATGAGGTCTGGCAGTGGGTCCCAAACATTCAGAGAGTAGTCAAAATTCCCCCCTCAATGATGATGCAGTCATGGATGGGTTCCGATTTCACCAATGATGACCTTGTCAGGGAAGCTTCGGTGGTGGATGATTACGAACACTCTTTTCTGGGGGATACTACTATAGATGGCCAGGAGGCCTGGAAAATCCAAATGATTCCAAAACCCAATGCACCTGTTGTGTGGGATAAGGTGATCACTGTCATTACCAAAAAAGACTACATTCAACGAAGGTCTGAATTCTATGATGAAACTGGTGCACTGGTCAATGTCATGACTCTCAGTGAGGTCAAGGAAATGGGCGGGCGCCTCATTCCCACGCATCTGGTCATGGAACCACTTGATAAACCGGGGCACCGCACCGAAATGCGCTACCTCGACGTGCAATTCAATATTCCCATTGATAACAGTTTCTTTTCCCAGCAGAATATGAAACGGATACAGTAGCTCATGTTCGTTTATCTCGTGCTTGCCTGGCGCAATCTGTGGCGTAACCGTCACCGCACACTTATCACCATGGGTTCGGTGTTTTTCGCGGTGATTCTGGTCCTCTTCATCCGTTCTATGCAACTTGGTACCTACGAACACATGATCACCAACACCCTTAAAATTTACACAGGTTTTCTGCAAGTGCAGGGGGCGGGCTACTGGGATTCCAGAAGTCTTGACAACAGTATGGAACTGGACTCTTCACTTTTGCAAAAGGCATCCCGTATCGAGGGGGTTGTTTCCGTTGTACCCAGGTTGGAATCTTTCGCACTGGCTTCCTCGGGAGATAAAACAAAGGGCGTGGTGGTCACCGGTATCGATCCTAAGGCGGAAGCCGGCATGAACGATATCGAAAACAAGGTGGTAAAGGGTCACTATCTCGACAGCGACGCTCAGGGTGCCATGGTGGCCAGCGGTCTTGCAGACTATCTCAATGCCGATCTGGGAGACACTCTCATTTTATTGAGCCAGGGCTTTTATGGAATGAGTGCAGCTGGTGCATTTCCCATTACCGGAATTGTCGATCTGCCTCTTCCTGAGCTTGATAACAGTATGGTTTACCTTTCATTAGATACTGCTCAGTGGTTCTTTTCCATGCCCTCGCGAGTTACATCTGTGGCGGTTATGATCGAAAAACCGGATCAGCTCGACAGAATCAAAACCAGCCTTCAGGAACTGTTTGCAGATGGCTATGATGTCCTCACGTGGCGGGAAATGCTTCCGGAGCTTGTGCAATCCATCGAACTTGACAATTCTGGCGGGCTGATCATGCTGGGAATACTTTACCTGGTTATAGGTTTTGGCATTTTCGGCACAGTTATGATGATGACAGCCGAGAGACGGAAAGAGTTTGCCATAATGGTTTCCATCGGCATGAAACCGAAGCTTCTCAGCCTCACGGTTCTGATCGAAACTTTGGTGATCAGCATGCTGGGAACCCTGGCCGGAATGCTTGTCTCCCTTCCCGTTCTGCTTTATATGCGCGCCAATCCCATTCCGCTTACCGGTGATGCCGCTGAAGCCATCCGTCAATACGGTTATGATCCGATTCTGCCGTTTCTGGTGGAACCATCGCTTTTCATCAATCAGGGCATAGTGGTATTTGTACTATCCATCGTTGCCTGTATCTATCCCCTGTGGTCAATTACCAGGCTTCAGGTATCTAAGGAATTGAGGGCCTGAAATATGAAAATGCTCTTTTCGATGGCCTGGAAAAATATCTGGAGAAACAAGCTTCGCAGTCTGATTATCATGACCGCCATTGCGCTGGGGCTTTTGGGCGGTCTTCTGGCATCATCTGTTTCCTATGGTATGGCCGAACAAATGGTAGAAACCATTGTACGCACCCGCACTTTCCATTTACAGATATCAAATCCCCGTTTCAGAGATGATCGGGATGTCAAATATTATGTTCCCGATGCTCAGGGGTTGGTACAGCGTTTTGATTCTCTTCCTCAGGTGGTGGCCGCTGCTCCCCGCATAATTGTCAGTGCCATGGCTTCCTCGCCAAAAACCGCTCTGGGAGTAGACATTTACGGAATTATTCCTCAAAAGGAAAAGACACTGAGCATAATAGATGAATCAATTGTAAAGGGCAGCTACTTCGGTGGTGATAGAGGCAATGAAGCGGTTGTGGGACAGGAGCTTGCCAAAAGGCTTGATCTTCGGGTCGGATCGAGAATCGTCCTTACATTTCAGAATGCACAGGGCACTATTACCGGAGGGGCTTTCCGCATAAGCGGCCTCTATCGCACTCCCTCCACAGAGTTTGACCGAACCACTGTCTTTGTGCAGGCCCAGGACCTCAGTACTCTTCTGGAGACAGAACTTCATTTCCAGCAGGTGGCGGTATTGTTTACAGATCTGAAAGCACTCGATACCACCCTTGCTCAGGTGAAATCCTGGGTCCCGGAAATGAGAATCGAAACCTGGAAAGAGCTGGCTCCGGAGCTGGCATTCATGTCCCAGACCATGTCGCTTTCACTTTACATTTTTATGCTGGTGATTCTGCTTGCTCTGGCTTTCGGGATTATAAATACCATGCTCATGGTGGTGCTGGAGCGAAGAAGAGAGCTTGGGATGCTTATGGCTGTTGGAATGAAGCATAAAACACTGTTTTCCATGATTGTTCTGGAGACAATCGCCCTTTCCGTTACAGGTGCATTGGTGGGAATGGCTCTGGCGGCACTTACGTTGACCGTTCTGTCCCGCACCGGAATCAATCTGGGCATTTTTGCGGAAGGGTTGCGGGAGTTTGGAGTAGGGGAGGTGCTTTATCCATATATTCCCTGGACCATGTATCCGGTTTTGGGGATTATGGTGGTGGTAGTGGCGGTACTTTCGGCGGTGTATCCCGCCATCAGGGCTCTGAAGCTGAAGCCAGCCGAAGCGCTCAGAACTGTTTGAAAGGTAGGCCTGAGAGATGATTGTGATCGAGACTGAAAAGCTTGGCAAGGAATATCACGAATCGGAGGTCCCGGTGCGTGCCCTCAACAATGTCAATCTTAAAGTAGAGGAGGGGGAATTCACCGCAATCGTGGGGCCTTCCGGGTCAGGAAAAAGCACCCTGCTGCACATGCTTGGCGGGCTGGATCGTCCATCCGCGGGAAAAGTAAAGATAGCGGGGACCGATCTCAATGCACTCTCCTCCGGTGAACTCATCGACTTTAGACTCCACAATATCGGCTTTGTATTTCAGGCTTTTAATCTTATCCCTGTACTTACCGCTCGCGAAAACGTGGAATTCATAATGCTTTTGCAGAAGAAAAGCGTTCAGGATCGTCGCAAACGCGCTCAGGAACTGTTGCAGGCGGTTGGTCTTCTTAACCGGGCCGATCACCGCCCTGTCCAGCTTTCCGGCGGCGAGCAGCAGAGAGTGGCTGTCGCCCGCGCACTGGCCTCCAATCCCAAGTTTGTGCTGGCAGACGAGCCCACCGCCAATCTCGATTCTCACTCTGCCGAGAATCTCCTCTCCATGATGGCCGAGCTTAATAAGTCAATCGGGACGGTGTTCCTCTTCTCAACTCATGATGACAGGGTGATCCGGCGGGCCAGAAGGATTATCACCTTGAAAGATGGCGAAATCGAATCTGACAAGCTGGCCTAGAATGTAATCCGCAAGGAGCGCCAAATGACTGTGTGCAGGGTGTTTTCTCTTGTCGTGCTCTTTTCTTTTGCCATTACAGCTGGTACCATTCTTCCGGGAACCGACAGGATTAGCGGCTATGTGGCTGAGCTCCCCACCCTCTCTTTTCAATGGGATACTTCCGATGTGCAGTGGAGCAATCTGGTGCACGCAAGGCTCAATTACGACTGGTACCCTGTGTCTTCAATCGCCTTTTCTCTTGCGGGGAGAGTGCAGCTTTTTTCCGGCAATCAGGCGACCATTCTGGTGGTTCCGGGGCCGCTACTTGAACCTTTAAGCAATGATAGAGGTTATGTCGACCTCACAGATGCCTGGCCATCGGTGCTTTACACTAACATAGATCGCCTCTGGGTGAGCTATACCCGTTCAAATTTGGTTTTAGCTGCCGGGCGGCAGCGTATCAACTGGGCCACCAACTTTGTGTGGAACCCCAATGACTGGTTCAATGCATTCCAGTACCTTGACTTTGATTATGAGGAGCGTCCCGGTACCGATGGTTTGAGGTTAACCTATTATGCGGGTGCTGTTTCGGTGGTGGAGATGGCTGTGAGAGCTGCGCAGACTTTTGACAACAGAGTGTATGCAGCTATGTACCGTTTCAATAAATTCAACTACGACTGGCAGTTCCAGGGTGGTCTTTACGGACGTGATGCCGCGCTGGGGTTTTCCTGGTCGGGGGATATTTTCGGGGGCGGGTTCAGAGGCGAAGTATCAAGCTATATGCCGGTGCTTGATCCTGATGGCACGTTCAGTGCTTCCGATTCCATTACTGCGGTGGCTGCAGTTGGCGGTGATTACACATTTGAAAACGGATTCTATATCAGTACCGAAGCTCTTTACAATGGGTTTGGTTCCGATGAACCGCTTGATCCGCTGCTTTTTCTTACTCAGGATTTTTCCGCAAAGAATCTCACTCCCGCCAAATATCTTGTCTACGGGTCTGTTGCTTATCCTTTCACACCTCTTATAAATGGAGCGTTTGCTGCCATAGTCAGCCCCGAAGACAGGTCTCTTTACTTAAGCCCCTCTCTCACCATCTCCCTTTTCCAGAACACCGATCTTTTGGCAATAGCCCAGCTTTTCTTTGGAGGAGATGATTCCATTTTCGGGGCAAGCGGGAATCTGGCGGGGTTGCGTCTGCGCTGGAATTTCTGAGTGCTTTCCGGTGGATTTCAGAAAATCATTGGGGGAAATAGGTGAAGTTCACTATTTTCAGCTTGGCCATTTTGCTTCTGTTATGACAACTGAGAGGAATCGAAAATGAATTCAATTGAATCTGGAAAAATGCGGGATAGCATCGCAATGCTGAAACTTGTATCCATGAGTACTAAAAGTATGCTTGAGGGTAAGAGTCAAACTGTGAAGCAGGCTTTTTCTGATATCCGCAAGAGAGTGAAAGAATCTACGGACAAGTGATTTGTGTCTGTCCCTTTATTCTAACGAATTCTCACCGCCCTTGCATCTATGATTTTCCTGAAACTTTCTGAAATACCTGCCCAGTCCACCACATCCACCCGGAAGGGCAGTTCGGACTCGCTGAACGCTTCCCGAATCTCTGCAAGTTTCAAAAGTGATAGTGGCTCGGAAGTCATGAGTACCAGATCCAGATCCGATCGGGGGCCGGCTTTTCCGGTAACGCGTGAACCAAATGCTTTTGCCTGAAATCCCGGCGCATATTCGGAGAGAATGGTTAAAACTACCTTCAGCTGGTCGGAAGTAATATCAATCTCAGCCATTGTCTACCGGATTACGTTTTTTAAGTTCCGAAAGAATGAAATGCATATCTTCAACAAATGTACCGGTGACCGATAAGATTTCTCTGGCCTTGTCTTCATCATAGGTATGGCTGGTGAGATTGCGCATTTCTCTATACAGTTTCATGGAGGATACATTCTGCACTAACCCGGCTTCGTAAGCAAGGCGGACCAAATCCATGAAATTCATCTCCTTGAGTTCCGAGGGATTTGCCACAATTTCCCCAAGTTGCCTTTTCATCATTTTCACCCCCAGTTCATAGGTGTATTCAAATGCTTGAATAACCGCTGCCCGGAACTGCTCCTTTAAATCGTCATTCTCCTCTGCCATTTCTGAGTTGTAGAAGGAGAGGCTTTTTTCCAATTGTGAAACGGCCTTTTGGAAAGGGGAGTAGTCTATGAGCACTTTGTTTTTGCTCCGTTTTTGAAAAAGTGGTGGTGCATTGGGATAATTTAAAACCATCTACTTACGTATAAGAGCGGACCTGAGTTAATTCCAAATGTAGGAATGCACTTACCAAAAAAAGATTGCGAGTAACTTACTTTAAAAGTAAATCAATGCTTTGTTTTATTTTTAAAGGCCTTTGTTCTATACCAAACAGTAATATTTCATGTAAAACAACACTCTGATATCCTCCGTACTTATCTTTCCAATTATCAATATCTATTCTTATCTTTTTTGATTTTATAGGACCATTCATACTGAGCTTGGTTCCATTTGAAATTGTAGTCTTTGTAAGGGTCTTATTTACCCATATGCCATTTTCTAAAACTTGTATTTTAAAATTACCAACGTAAAAAGGATTATGTATCAATTGCAATTCTGTAAATTCAACTAGTTTTTCACCCATATCAAGAGAAATAAATTGTGGTGATGATTTTTTAAAAAAGAAGGAGTTGCTGATCCATGCATCTGATGAGGACGAATAATCCCCATTGTTTAACATTGAAATCATTCGGCCATCGTCAGAAGGTATATTAGTAGAAATATATGCTGAAGGTGCGAGGTTCTCGTATTTAGGTGCGGGAATTGGTTGATTTGAAAAGACATTAACGGTCCCTATTTTGTACCATCCATTTATCGGTTTTTGAGTAGTGGCTAACTTAATAGTGGGTAAATTCATTCTTGCTTCGTCAACAATTGAAACTGCTAAATCATAAACACCAGCTGAGACATAATGGAAAGAAACAGGTGTACGGTATCTATATGTTTTTCCTTTGACCCATGTAGATGGTTCAGCTACATGAGTTTGAAAAACTACCTTCCCATTTGCTTTATTTAGAAGAGCAAAGGCTACTTTATATTTGTAATTCCACCCATGTCTATCATTTGGTAATCTACCAAACCCAATATTTTTCCAAGTGTGATCAATAATGAATTGCCCTTCACTGTAAATAGAAGTTGGATATGTAATGGTTAATGGTGATAGTCTGTAACCGCCATTTTTTACAAAATAATCTACTAGATCAGGAGTTTCTGTGTGCCAAATTTCTGTATCTGCAGGCCTTCGTAAATCTAATGTGTTCGCGTGGCATTCTTCAGCTTCACGAATAACAGCCGTTAAATATTCTCGAAGGGTTCCAAACGGTTGGTTTGGAATTGTTTGCCAGCTATCGAAGTTTCTATCCCAATTTTCTGCATATACTGGAATCATTGGCCAATGGTTTTTTATCAACTCCTTATCAATTGGAGGTTGTATATTACCATAACTATCACGTCGAATTATAAAACCATTATCTTTCAATGCTGAATTCTGTAATTCAATCGGGAATGAATGTACTTCACCATAATCGCTCCAAGGTGAAGCATAAATGATTCCTATTAAAATTCGAGAAAAATTATCTTTATATAAATTTGTAATCCAATTATAAACATCATTCTTCTGCTGTGTTGAAAGGTAGTTTATATGATGCATTTCACCCCACCATCCAAGGCCTTCACCATCAATAAAATCGACAATGTCTGGTTTGTTATACTCTGCAGCAAAGGCCCTTATGAAATTCGAAAATTTATCTTTAAAAATTGGATCAAAGGTGTGTGGCGTCCATGATATTGGTATAGTATCGTTTCCAATCACTTCAAAATCATAACCTTTACATCCTGAATCTCGAACGAAGGTGGGGGTTGCTTCTCTATAGCAATCCATTCCGTGTACATAGATTCTAAATGCCAGTTTAAGTCCTCGATCTAAAGCTCCATTTATAAGATTTTTATAATTCTGATCATTGACCCAAGAATAATTCCCTTCTGTAGGCTCAAATTGTGCCCATGGCGCTCTAATATAAAGTATGCTGGCATTTGCCACGTAAGGATCCTGTTGCTCCCAATAGTCTTCTGCATTCGGAAAACCATCACTTACTGGGTCTGGGCCTGCAAACGCATCTATGTATAAAACCCAACCCATTGCTGGGTTTCGAATTGCCGATGTTGAATCAATATGAAAAGACATTGTTGCTGAATGTAACTTAGCAGTAAGTAGAATAATAAAAAGGACTAGATTTATACAACGACTCATAATAATCTCCGATGAGCTAAATAAAATATATAAAATGAATTTTGATTTGACTTTTTACTAGCATTGGTACTGTGTAAATTATATTTTGTCTTATACTGAATCAAGCTTCTACAATTTAGAAAGGAAAATTTATGAGACGTGTTAAATTTTTAATTCTAATTTTATTTATTTGCTCAGTATCATTATGTCAAATTGGATGGACTAACGGTAATTATATTGTAAGCTTAACAATAGATACTCAGGGAAACCGCTGTCTAATTCAGTTGCAAAATCAGATATCACCTTATACTTCTCCTTCATGCTCAAGTAGTGATTATGACTACATAAATTCGGTGTTTATAGATATCAGTACAACTGGAGGAAAAAATCTATTATCTCTTGCCGAACTTGCATTTTCTACTGGCTATCCGGTAAATATTGGTTTTTCCTCTTGTGTTAGTTTAGCAAACGACCAAGATAAAAGAAAGATAGAAGTTCTAACTATTCTCAAATGAACTCGTATCATTGCTGGATCGTCATTATAGGTCATTTTCGGTTCAGGAAATTTCTCATGTTTGTGATATAATTCATATTCCAGCAATTTATAATTCGGAAACCACATGAATGTCTCATGGTGACTTTTACAACGTTATTTAATGATTCATATACACCGGATGAAAGACTTCCAATTGCTATTAACTGAAGTGGACCCGATAGAGTTCTTGGGAGGTCTTTTCTCATTATTATATGGCTACCCCTTTGGCGTGCTTGGTAGAATCTGAATTTTTCCAGTGCTTTTATAACATCTTTTCCAGATATTCCCCCTATTTTAGTCATGAACTGCCTCAAAAGTTATCACTAAGGGCGGTTCGACATTCTTAGTCAAGGGAATTCTTCCAGATAGAGTACTGTCGCCTCTTTTAAGTTGGAGACAGCTTCTTCTACAGCGTTGCCCTGGCTTGCAGTACCGATTTCCGGGCATTGGGCAATGAAAATGTTACCTTCACGGTGAACAATGGCAGTCAGATTTCGATTTACCATGGTGAATTCTCTTATATTAGAAAAAACGGGCTCCCATTTCTATTACGATTTGGGCTCGTTTAATCTGTATGGTCGTAGCAGAATTACGGAACAACCACTCTGCTCTCCAAAATCCGTCCGTTTCCCTTTAGCCTTACCATGTAAACACCGGAGGCCAGGCGGGTGGAGTTACGTATCGTACCGGAATAAACCCGCCCGGTCCGGACCACTTTTCCGTGCAGATCTGCGATTGTCAAAACAGGAGAAGCCCCAAGCTCACTGGAGTACGCAATTGCCACTCCTCCTCGGATAGCATTCAGTACAAATTGCTTTTTGGGATGTTCAGCAGGAGTAACTGGCACTGTCTGTGGCTCGGTAAGCAGCCAGTATTGACTTTCCACCCGTGCTGTTCCCACATCTTGAATTACCCTGTCCCCCTCCACTCTAAGGTAAAGTCCGCTGTGAGACATTCTGATCCTGGCTTCGTTTTCCTGAGATGAACTGAATTCAAAAGCAGCTCTCTGGTGTGCACCCCCGTTCCAGTCCCAGAGTGATGCGGCTACTCCCGCATTCCGGGATTCTCCGGGAATATCAAGCACCTTGTTCCCGAATTCAAGCCTGAAGACACTACCGCCGCCAAGAGCTATCATTCGAACCAGTGATGAGCTATCCGAACAGCTGCCCATCCCTAGTGCTCCTCCTGATGCCGACATGCACCTTCCATCAAGCTTTGAGCTCAAACGGCAGATTTTATAGAACTCCTCCTGGAAGAGATCCTTGTAAATGGCATCCACCATCTTGCAGTGATTGATAAGATCCGCTTCAGTACGGGCTTCAGATGCATAGTTCAGGCCGTGAGGCCAGAAGTGCTGGGCATCTCCGCTGAGGGTTGCTGCTCGGTCACCGGAAATTTGCCTCAGCATTGCGGTTGCGTGCACCCCAGTGAATTTACTGTTCTGAATGAGATTTTTGTATTCTGTCGTGGTGCCGATACCTACCGTGTGGGCGATTTCGTGCATGGTGGTGGCTGGTACCATATACGACCTGCTTGCCCCGAATCTGATGGTTCCGTTGAAGTTGCCATCAGCTGTGGAAACATCGGTATTATAATAGATATTCAGTGACTTCCGTATAGATGTGTAGCTGTTGTAATATCCTGCAGCTGAATCCATTGCTATTTGGATTCGACTATAGGCATCGAGCTGGTCAGCAGTGGGGTCTTCCTGGCGGTGGAGGGTGTAGGTGATCTGGGAGAAGAGGAGTTGGGCTGAGAGGAGGAGGAGAAGAGTGGAAAAATGGTATTTTGTGGGATTGTGCGGTTTCATTGCGAAAGCTCCGTGCGTCAGATGAGTAGGGGTATTGTATACAAGATAGCTAAAAGAAGCTGTATTTGCATATTTTTATTGATTTAGGTCCAGGTTTTCAGTGCTTTTTTAGTGGACAAAATCACCTTTATCCATAATAACTTAACAGAAGAGTGGAGCTGTAAGAAATACTTCGAACCGAATTAGAGCAAAACAGCACAGTTTAATTAATGCTGGACCTGAATTGTGCTTAGAATATTCTTTTTTTGGGGGGTTAATCATGAGATGGAAATCCAATTTTTTGGGCATTCTGTGTGCATTTTTTATCTTTTGTGAAGGAGTAATTGATAAGCCCATAAATGGAAGTAATCAAGCTCCCGGGCGAATTGATTCCATTTTCAACTCTGAGATAGATACCGTATATGTAGGCTATTCATATTCTGGGAATATAGGCGCGATTGATCCTGAAAACGATTCCATTGTGTATTCAATTTCAAATTCACTGGCCAGTTTTACCCTTTTACCGAATGGTGATTTCACTTTTCTTCCTGAGTTTGCAGATACTGGCAATCAGGTTATTAAAGTCAGTGTTACCGATGTTCATGGGGCATCTAGCATATTAATGTGGCGTTTTAAAGTAAAAGTAGAAATTGTTCCCCTTGTCCCGCTATCAGTTCCTGCAACATGGGTTTATTTTACTGAAGAAAGTTTTTTAGGGAAACCGTTTATAGCTGAAACAGCTTTTGTATCGATTCGGGAATTAATTAATAATGAAAACGATACGGAGGTTGTAGTTTCTTGCTCACTCAATACTTTTAAAACTATTAGAACTGCTACTTTTTTGCCGGATAGTATGCTTTACGATACAACATACGAACATAAAGACTCATCCTATCAGTTTGTACTTTCTATCTCAGGTCGGGATGTAAGTGTACTTCAGGGTAAGCCTGGACGATATAACCCTTTTTGGGTTAAAAACAGCATTTCAAAAGTAGATGAAAAAACTGAAATGATAGGTTACAAAATTGATCGCTACCGAAACCTTGGGGTAACAGTAATAAATGGAGATACTGTTCAAACTTTAAGTGAGAGAGTTGTTTCGTGGGGGGGCGGTGAAACTTCGAATTCAGGGGCGGAGTATGCAACTGGTTATGGATTATTACGAGCGTGGTCATCAGGGATGACTACATTGATTTCATACAACTCTGAATTATTATTAAGAGAATAGGAAAGCTATAGCTATGAAAGGTATCCTACTAATGAGAAATTCCTGTTTTTATCTGTTTTGACGTGAACTTTTCTTAGCGCATTCAGCTACCTTTCGGGCTCACTTTTATTCTTGTGGAACATTGTTGGGGAATAATGAGATATAGGGTATTGCAATCTTGTGGGACGAATGGGTATTTGTTGAAACTGAGATTTGTGCTTCTTTCGGTGCATCATTTCCTAACTCCTCGCAATTATGCCCTGAATGGATGAGATCTGGTGTTAAGGTGTAAACCTTGTATTTGAGTTCACCGAGGCACAATCTGCGCTGTAACCTTGATGGACTGGCGTCCTTCACATGAAGCCTTTAGAAGGATATTTTATTGTTTTTTGTAGCTGAGAAATAAGACTCCGTCTGCATTCAATCTATCAATAATACTACCTTCAGGAAGTGAATGCTTTTTCCAGATATCATAATATTTGTAGCTAGAATCTTTGTCCAGATCAAGATCTGCTGCTGATAGGTTAATTGTAATTTGTTCTGTGGTTCTGTTGAAAACACCCACCCACCCATTATCTGCATTTTCGGCAGACTTTGTCTTCCAGATGTCATATTTTGCAGTACGGTTGATTAGCTTGCCACAGACACCATTTTGGTTACATTCTAACATATCCGAATCGGTTATAAGGGCAAACGAAGTACTGTCGCTTTCCGTTAGTGAGCCACCCATAATTAGTGGTGATGCTGCGAGTGCTCGTTGAGCTATGAAACTTTGCTTCTGATCAAGTGTTAAGCTATCATTGCGGCCATATACTGGAAGAGAACCGAAAGGAATCATGTCCAGGTCAAGATAGAAGCCTGGCTGTGCATATGAAGAAAGGAGCTCCCATTGTTTGAAACATTCAACTAAACTTTTTCTATTATCCCAAACATCAGATGTTATCCTGACCATATCCGCTCTACTGTAAATGTCAAAATACTGAGTATTCGAACCACATCCGGCAGAAAGCGATAGAACAATGTTGGGAGCATGATTTTTACGAGCTTCTGCAATTGCAGAAATGTCTTTTGGTGAGTTTATTACGTAGTCGTATTTAACAAAATCAATATTCCAATCTGCAAGTAACTCAAATACAGAATTGTAATATGCTTGCATTGCGTTCAAATCTTTAAATGCACTGGTTCCGTGCCAGGAGGGAACTCCAAGCCAAGGGTCTATAGCAACAGATTCATCAAGGACATCGGTAAAATAAGTTGAAGTGCCTTTAATTTTTAGACCTTTTGCTTTTGCTTCTATTGGGGCACCTCGAATAAGCCATACTCCAAATTTTATCCCTTTCGAATGTGCTAATTCAATATAGGGTTTCAGTCCTTGTGCAAACCTGGTCGTATCTGCCATGCACCTTCCAAAGGAATCAATATAGCCATAATACTTGTTTTTTTCTAAATCCCAATGGCATTGCCACCCATCGTCTAAAACGAAATATTCATAACCAGATGGTTTTAGTCTTTGTTCAAAGGCGTTAATGTTATCAATGATTATTTGTTCATTTATAGATGCGAAATAACTATCGTAACTATTCCAGCCAAGTGGTGGGGCAGATAGTATTCTTTTTTGCTCGTTTTGAAAATTGTTTATAGGATCAGATTGGTTGCATGACGCTATAATCAATATAAAACCGAAAAAAGGAGATGCTAATAGCCTTTTCATTTAGTCCTCTGAAATGGATGTATGTTATCTAGAATTATAAATGGCTAACCCTACTCCGATGGTTGTAGCTAAAGCAGAAATCAAGGGTAAGAAGACTGTTGAAAAGAATTTGTACTCTTGAGAAGCTGGAACTATAATGATACTACCCGCTTCGACTTCTTTTGTCTGCACAGCCTGGGTGGTTTCTCCAAATTTTAAATAGACTTGAATATTTGATTTGTTCGCATTTTTACTTAGCCCACCCGCTTGGGAGATATAATAGAATTTGTCTTTTCCGGGGGAGAACTCATAAGCACCGGGTTGCTTAACATTGCCGCTTATATATACAAATTTATCAGTTTTGGGTATAATTATCTGGTCTCCCGGTTCAAGCAATATGTCCAGACCTCGTTCAGCTAGCTTGACTACAATGTGATCTGCTGTGGAGGCAGCCATTGTCACTCCAACGCCTAATTCTGGTCTGATTCCACGCAGATTTGGTGCACCTTGATAAAAACGTTCTGAAAACATTTTACTTGTTCTTAAGATTACAGCTTGACTGAGATTCCCATCGGAGGTAATCCCCCCAGCTTGTTCTATTATCATTTTGGCTGTGGTGATATTCTTTTTAATCAGATAGGACCCAGGACTTGAGATTTCTCCACTGACTGAAATAGTCTGAATATCGGGAAAATTCTTTTTTAAAGGGATAATTATCGCATCCAGGTTGTGTAATGGAAAGTCGCTGCTGCTCAGATTTTGATTAGTGGTAGTCCCTTCTAACGTCCTCTGAACAACAATACTTTCCAAATCTGCTGAGCTATCGATAGAAAAAAGTGAAAGAAAACTTTCTAAAGTTTCTCCTTCTTTGATAGGATAAAACCCAGAAGCTGGAAAACGGATGGCACCAGTTATGTATACTCTTTGACTTGATGTCTTTATATAAATGTCATCTCCAGGGAAAACATAGGGGTTCTGAGTAAAATCATTTCTGTACAGGTAAGCAAGCAGATCAAATGTCTTCACTTCGCCATTATTTGTACATTTAACAGCTCGAAGATCAGCTTGATCAAGCGCGGGTATATTATCACCATTCGCTTTTTTTATTGCATCAAATAGACGAATCGTGCCTTGAAAATTATGGGCTCCCGGTTCTGAAATAAGTCCTCTAATCGAAACTGATGCAGTTTTGACTTGAGATAGGGAGATATAAAAATTGGTTTCTTTGCGAATTTTTGACTTTAAGTATTCCGATATTTTTTGTTTAGCTAAAATTAGCGGGATACGTCCGAGTTCAAGATATCCAAGATCAGGAATATACAAATCACCTTTTGAATCAACCGTTGCAGTGTACTTTATCGAAGGAATTTGAACGGGTGAGATAAAAAAGACGTCACCATTACCAACAATATATGAATTTTCATCAACATAGTTATTTATAGGAAGAGTGGTTTTATATACCCCCAAAGGGGCTGACCTGAATTCATGTGAATTCGGTGACTTGTCAAACTCATTTGAAGACTCGAAATTATCTGTGCTTTGGACATAACCTTGAGCACTTACGATTGAGGCAGCGCAAATTAGATACAATACTTTTTTTAAAATCATTCATAACTCCACTTCTGGATTGGGCATTTATTAAAAATAATTTGGACTTTGGAGGACCGCCATTTTTATTGATCAAACACAAATTGGACAAATATTGAAAAATATGCTATTTTTTTTGTTTTCACTATAGGGGTCGAGAATGCTTTTAGATATAGTACCGTATCTGGTAAAGTTGTGGGAAAAACGATGGTTTTTACTGATCAACTTTTTTTTGGTCTCGATTGTTGCCGTCGTTTTTACATTTTATGTTTTAAAGAAGGAATACCGTTCAAATATTACCTTCCTTCCGCCAACTTCCGGTTCTATTTCAGCTTTAAGCATGATGGAGAACCCTCTGATGAACATGCTCTCAACAGATGTCTCGGGGGACCAGATTGAAACCGTTTTCGACAGTTATGCTTTTAAAAAGAAAATGATTCAGCAGTTTGAGCTAATTAAAAGTTATAAATTAACCAAGAATAAGAATAAAATTGAGAATGCCATAAGGGAAATGAGTGATAAGGTCATTCTAAGCTCATCCATTAGAGGTCGTGGCATGGGGATGAGCAAAACTATTGCTTACAATATCACCTGTTTTCATACCAATCCTGATACTGCTCTTTTAATGACTGAATATGCCTATTTTCTTTTAGATTCCGCAATGAAAGATATAAGTATTGATAAAGCCAGACGAAACAGAATATTCATACAGGGACAGTATGATCAATCTCAGCAAAAACTTGACAGTATTCAAGACGCCTATAAAGAGTTTCAAATAAAGTACAAAGCATTTGATATACCTGAGCAGTTGAAACTTTCATTAAAAACGTATGCCGATATCAAAGCTGCTTCTGTAGTAAATGATCTTAAAATCACCTCTCTACAGGGAAGTTTCAGGGAATCCACACCAGAAATAACTGAAGCAATCTCTTTACGTAAAACCTATCAAAAAAAGTTGGCAGAATTAGAGTCTAATAAGGATTATAACGTATTACCATCCTTTGATCTTTCCTCTGAACTTATTCCAGAGTACACTGATATATTAAGGTCTTTAGAAATTCAGAATCAGATTAGTATCTTATTTAGAAAGGAATTGGAGAATGCCAAGCTCCAGGAAGCAAAGGATGTTTCTCCTCTGGTTATGGTAGATCCGGCTTTTAAACCGGAATACAAAGCAAGACCTAAGCGAATTCAGGTAATTGCGCTTATTGTGATCGGATACATGGCATCTTTATTCGTGTTTATATCAATTCAACACATGTTGAGAAACCATATTCCGGTTTTTAAAGGTTATTTCAAAAGTAGCTATAAGGCTCCTGTCAGTAACGAAATTAAAAATCCAAGTTCTGTTTTGTGAAACACTTAAAAAATTTTACTGACTCTGATCTTCTAGTACAGTGTTCGGGGCTTCTTGTACTAGGCCTTATTTTGATTTGGCAGATTTCTGGGAAACCCATCATATTCCTGCCTCTGTTTTTTTTGTTATCCTCTCTGTTATTGATTCTTAAACCTGATTTAATTCTTTACTTGTTTATATTAAGTTTCTTTTTCAACCAGCCAATTATATCTCACGGCTGGATGCTCAGTGTCCAATTAACAGATTTGCTATTTCCGTTGATAGTTGTTGCTTTTTTAGCCAATAAGAATTTTCAATTGAGAGCACTTTTGTCCAAACAAAAGACTCTTTTTTATTTATTTACATTGTTCACTTTGTGGGCCATTGTTGGATTTGTAATTAATTTCTATTTACAT
Organism: Fibrobacterota bacterium; assembly: GCA_023436205.1. Taxonomy (GTDB): domain Bacteria; phylum Fibrobacterota; class Chitinivibrionia; order Chitinivibrionales; family Chitinispirillaceae; genus JAEZKC01. Next base: position 13,593 of record JAEZKC010000002.1, on the reverse strand, counting down.
ACCACTTTTGAGAATATCACCTCATTGTTTTTCATATACAATCTTCTTCAGATGGTAATTTGTATTTTGTTGTTTAGTCAACCTCAATGGAAAGATTATAAGAATAAAGTTATAAGTTTTTTCCTATTTTGTATTACTATTGAGATTTTTGTTTCTGTTTTTCAGGCGTTTTCTTTAAAGGCCGATTCATTAATACAACTTCAACAGATCACAGGTACTTTTTCCAAACACCATGGGATGCTCGGGAACGTAATGGCGCTATCTTTGGCTATTTGTTTTTACGGTTTTTTCGAGTTTAAAGAAAAACTAAACAGACTACTTTGTGTTTTTATCTTTATTTTAAGTTTAGTTCTGATTTTTTTATCTGGTAGCAGAAGCAGTATTTTAGGGCTAATGCTGGCGATTCCATTTTCGACTTTCTTGCTTTTAAAAAACACTCCTAAAAAACTCATATTATGGGGATTCTCGTTTATATTATGTTTAGCTTTATTTTTGTTAACTCCTCTAAAGAATATTGTCCTAAATGCACTGGTTTCAAGTCAAACAGGATCTATTGATTTAAGTACATATGGACGTCTTCTAATCTGGGAGCGTGTTCTAGAGCACTTTTTATCTGGCCCATGGGTGCAGAAAATATTTGGAATTGGTATTGGCACCTTTAATTCTCTTCGGTTTAGTTATTATTTGGAAGTTGGTACATTTACCACGGGAGCTCACAATAACTTTTTTCATGTTTTTGTTGAAGCCGGACTGGTAGGGCTTCTTATCTTTATACTGATTTTACTAAATATTCTTATGCAGTTGGTACGAAATTCTAGAGGACGAAGGCGAGAGTATGTTGGTTTTCTTTTTGTGACTTTATTATTATTGTTTAGTTGTGTTACGCAGGAGACGTTTTGGTTTAATCCAAGTTTTGGTAGATTTTGGTTATTATTTTTATTTTTATTTTTAATAATATGTAACTATACTGAGCAACCTGATCGCTTAATTAGCAAAGAAAACGCGACATAGTATTCTGTTTTTTATTGAAATAACCATTGCATCTTTCCGGCTGCACTTTCCCATGTGTAATCTTGTATCGAATTATACCCATTAATTGCAATGCGCTGATTCTGGTCAGGGTCAGTCACAAGTAGTGCAACAGATTGAAAAATGCTGTTTGGATCCCTTACTTTTATTAATACTAAGTTGTTTCCATTATTTAATACAGGGATACAACCCACATTAGTTGCAACCACAGCACACATACATGCCATTGCTTCCATTGGAGGCAGGTGCCATCCTTCTGTATGGCTAGGTGAAATGAAAATGGTGGCATTTTGGTAGAGAAGAAGCAATGTATTGTAGGGGGGATTTTGATAATATTCGTGTTCAAAATTCGTAACTGGAGGATTGCACATGCCAAACAGTACTATCTTAACCTCTGGATATGTACTCTTTATTTGTGATAGGGCAGTGAGGCCATCTTCAGTTCCTTTCCATGAGTTTTCATGAATCATCATTAGAATTGATGGTTTGTTGAAAGACTTGTTAGGTCTCGGGTAAAAACGGTCAAGTCTAATACCATTATGAATTTCGCTTAGAATATTAATCCTGAATTTATCCTTTAAGAGTTGGGTTAACCAGGGGGCTATAGTAATAATACCAATGGCAAGTTGATATGATTTATCAACTTTTAATTCGTTGCCCCCCCAGTTTTCATAGTGTTGTACAAGATAGTACTTTTTACCTTTTGAGTTGGAAAGGTTAGCTATGCTATAAGCTGTCGGCCATGCTGTAGCAACTATAATATCTGCATTTGTAATGAAGGGATTAGTTATTCTCAGAACTGGTGTAATAGGGATATGTTCTGAAAAAAGCTCTAGTCTGGTTTTGAATTCGACGATGTTAACAAGTAAACGTTTAATCCAAATATCAATTCGCCTCCAGATTGGCAGAGTATTGGGAATAAGATCCATGTAAGGCAAGAGAGGGTAATAGATATTTACTTTGTGTCCTAGTTTTGTTAGTTGCCTATAATACTCAAGCACTACTAAGATGCCACCGGTTTTTTCAGTAAACGGAATAATAAAAGATATTTTAAGATTGTTTTTCATCAAGACGCCGGAAATTAAATGATTTTATAATTACAATTAGATCTTTATGGGAAAATAATATTGTCACCATTGAGCTTAAAATGAAGTATGAGAGAAAACTTAAAGTGAGGATTAGCTTGCCTTGTGGTAATAGCATTTTTATTAAAATAAGAACGACCACTGATAATAGCGCCGGGATCCAACCTAATATCGTTTCTTTATAGATATTAACATTAATTAAATTACCAACAGTTTGGAAAATGAGAAGCATCGATATATTTACTGCTAAATTGGCATAACCAAACCCTAATGGACCTAAAGTGAAAACAAGCGGGGTACTCAATCCCAATGTAAGGATCATCCAAAGCAAATTATACTTAAGGACTGTTTTTGCATAACCCAAGGCGTTCATTAAACTTATGCAGACCAATGTTCCTGGTACAAATACGTTTGCTGACCATAATAGAAAAAGTAATGGTTTTGTAATTAGCCACTTTGGACTAAATATGTAACTTATCACTTGATCTGGGAAGATTAGAATGAAAATGGCTAGAGGTGCAACAAAGGAATTGCTTAGGCGCACAAATAATCTGAATAAATAGTTTAGCTGAATTGAATCGGATTTCGCTCTGGAAAAAGCGGGAAAATAGATTCTTGAAAAAATGAACAAAAACATTACTGGAAGTGCTGCAATTGTTACAGCCATATTAACAGTACCTGTTTGAGATATGCCTAGAATTAATCCTATAATAATTGGAGATATAGAATCTTTTAAGGAATTTATAAACAGACTAGCCTGAAATGGAAGGCCAAATGCTAAATGTTTTTTCAAAATGGGGAAATTTGTATCAAAACGGGGCATTCTCGGGCTGACGATATTTATCAGTATACTGCCTACAATGGATCGGATTAGTAGTGCTAATGAAAAACTTAATGGCCCTAATCTGTGATAAGCCATGATGGCGGCACATAGGTTATAAATTAATGCTTGGATTATTTCTATGATACTGAGCCATTTAAAATCAAGGTGCCTCTCAAGTCTTGCAGTCGGAGTTACTTTAAATGCCGTGCTAATTAAAGATGCTGCGATAAGAACAAAATAGAGCGAAAAGGAATTAGGCAATTTGTAAGCTTTACACAATAATGGGGAAGAAATGCTAAATATTAAAGCGACTAGCGTTGTTAGAATTATTTGAGCAGAAAAAATAATGTTGTAATCTTTTTCTGTTGGCTCTTCTGTCTGATGTAAAAGACTAGCAGAGAGGCCAATGTCACCGAAATTAATAATGAATGAAAAAAGGAAGTAAACAATTCCAAAAAAACCATAATCGGAGATGGAAAGAAACCTGGCTAATAGAATGGTACCCACAAAGTTGGCACTTTGAACAACGATCTGTCGACTTAAGAGTAGAGCCCCGCCAGTGGCTGATCTGGAAGCAATAGAATAATTGAGCGACATTGCACCTGACTATCTAGTGAATTATGTAATATATTTATAAATATACTTTGAGTATGATTGTTGTACTCAGTTTGAAGCAATAAAGAGTATTTTAGGTAATAATTTTTCTATTCTGGTTCGCTCAGTACACTAATCCAGTCACGAAAGTAAGTAAGTGAATAAGTCTATATATGCTCTGTTTAAAAAAATTGTATGCCCGATCGGTAGTCGTCGCAGGGCTTGGCTTTTTATAATTCTAGATTATGCAAAATACAGAGGAAAACGTTCTTACAATTATTATAGTTCCTTCTTTAAAAATTCTGAGTCAACTGAAAATGAATTGCTAACAAAAGTAAGAAGGGTTTTGGTAATAGAAGATCTTGCTCCTAACCCGGCATTAGGATATGGATACCCTCGAGCATTTCATATATTAGGAACATTGGCTGAACTACCTATTAAAATCACGTTTTTACCGACTTTGTGCCATTCTTTTGATACTGAAGTAACTGAATATTTTCAGCAGCTTGGTGTTGAGATGATTTTTAGTAAAAACAATAGAAATGATCTGTATATTAAAGAAATATTGCGAAAACGGTCAGGGTTATATGATGTTATCCTTATAAGTAGGCCTCATAACTTCAAGGCACTTTTCTCTCTAATAAAAAAATTAAATCCCTCATGCAGCATTATTTATGATGCCGAAGCAGTTTTCTCTTTTCGTCAGATTACTTATGCTCAAAATGTTCTTAAAAAACCTTATAGCCAATCCCAAATAAATCAGAAAATTAAACGAGAAATTGACTTAATTACTAAAGCAGATTATGTTCTTGCAGTTTCAGAAAAAGAAAAGAGAATTTTTAAGGAAAATGGCATTAAAAACGTAGAGGTTGTATCTCATCCAATCGAAATTCAGAAAAGTAGTAAAAACTTTTACGAAAGGAGCGGTATTTTATTCATTGGGGCTATTCATAAGCCGAATTGTCCGAATGAGGATGCTTTGCTCTATTTTTTAACCGAAATTTATCCACTTATAACAAAAATCGAAGCCGTACCGATTTATATTGTGGGTGTTTGCAATTCACAAAAACTCAGGCAATTTGAATCTGAAAAAATTAAGTTCCTAGGTCGAGTTAAGGACCTGCTTGCTTTTTATGAATCTTGTAAAGTTTTTATTGCTCCTACAAGGTATGCTGCAGGCATTCCCTTGAAACTAACTGAAGCTGCTGGTAATGGATTGCCATCAGTTGTTACACCTCTATTAGCTAGTCAGTTAGGATGGAGAGACAAGGTTGAAGTTTTAGTAGGAAGTGATGCTCAATCGTTTGCATCACAATGCATTCGCTTATACCAAGATAATCTGTTATGGCAAAATATTCAAAAAAATGCATTTGTTGCTTTAGAGCGTGATTTCAGTACTGAAAAATTTGCAAATAATCTGAAAAATGTGATCTCTCACCTGAGTGGATGCAGCCAATGAGCAATAATCCTTTGGTTACTTTACTCGTTCTGAATTGGAATGGTGGTGAATTGCTTCAGAATTGTTTGAATTCACTCCGGAACACAAAGTATTCACCGATTGAAATCCTTATTGTTGATAATGCTTCAACTGATAACTCTATAGAAATAATTAAAAAGTATTCGGAAGTGAGGTTGATTCAAAATAAGGAAAATCTTGGGTATGCCGCTGGTAATAATGTTGGCTTCAGGGCTGCAAAGGGTGAATACGTTGTCACTCTAAATAATGATATCGCCGTAGAACCTGATTGGTTGGATATCCCAATTGCAGAAATGGAAAGTAACAGGTCTATCGGGATTGTTAGCTGTAGGCAAATGAATTACTTCCAAAGGCATATTATTGATGGTCTGTATCAGTTTCCGTGTCCTTATCTTGTGTTTTTAAATTATGGTGCAGATCTGGTTTACGATCCAGAAAACCCACTCCATTCTGAACCAGGATTCGTAATGGGTGCAAATGGGGCTTCAGCTATATATCGTAAGTCAATGTTGGGCGAGATTGGTTTTTTTGATGAAACTTACTTTGCATACCATGAGGATTGTGATTTGAGCTTCAGGGCATTTCTCAATGGATGGAATTGCCTGTATTTGCCATCATCTGTCGTATATCATATGAGAAGTTATAGCTTTAAAGGTAAAGCCAATAGCTATAATATGTATTTTGAACGCAATCGATTTCGGTTCATTTTGAAAAATTACAGTCTCCTTTTCATTCTTACTCGTTTGCCATTATTAGTTTATTTAGAGATAAGAATATTTTTAGGAATGTTAATCAGAGGTTCTTTTAGATGCTACTTTAACTCAAGGTGGTTTGTGTTAAAAAATCTTAAAGATATGATGAAAGGGGAAAAGATGTTTCCAGCACATGTAAGAACTGCTTATTATAAGTTCTGCAAATTCAAAAAGGTGAAAACAGCGCCTTTTATTTAAAAGTAGAGAGATTCTGTTTTCTAGAAGACTGCCGCATTATTAAGGTTAATATACGTTCAATATAATTTTTTTCTATCAACTTTTTTTCAGAAGGCAGGTCTATTCTTTTAATAGTCATTTTTCGGCTCCTGAGTGCATAGGGGGTATATTTTACAACCTTAATCATGGCAGAAAAAAAATCTAGCATAAAGCTTGGCCGTTTAATACTATGTATTACGAAAAAGAAGATTTCTAAAAATAAGATGAATGGTAAATCTCTTAAAAATAGATAGATATTATCATTTTTCAACAAAAGTATATACCGATTTGCTATGTACTCTGCTCTAATTGTTTTGCTTTGAAATGGATTAGATCCACCAATCATGTGCCATGCTTTGCATGATGGACTAAAGGAAGTCCACCATCCGGCTTTTGACATTCTCCAGCCAATATCAATATCATCTCCATACATGAAAAAAATGGGGTCGAAGAAATGACCATTGATGCTTATATCTATTATCATTTCTTTTTTTAGAAGAGGACAGGCTCCATTAGGTCCAAAAAGTGGCCTAGTCTCGATATTTACATCCTTAGTGTTTTTTCCACTGTTAAAATTATCAATTCTTCTATCCTTGTGCATGATATGGCCACAAGAATAAATGCACTCTGTCTTTAAAGTTCCATTTAGGAATAATACTAGTCCGTTTATAGCTCCCAAGAAAGCATTAGCTTCATCGAAATGAGAAAGCGCTTCAGAAATAAAATCCGGATCTAGAACAACATCAGGATTGAGAGGTAAGTAATAATCATAGTCATAATTGGACATAAGTAAATTATGAGAACGACCATATCCTAGGTTTTCTGGAGATGAAATGCATTTAATGGTTTTAAAGTTGTTTTTTACAATTGAGATTGCTTTATCTTGACAATAGTTATCAAGATATATGGTTTCGATATTTGGATGGCTTTGTTCCAAAACACTCATAATACACTGTTTGATGTGTTTTTCACTTTTGTATCCTACGACCCCGACAAGTACCTTTTTATTTAGCTTTTTTTGATTCATTGTTCCAAAGCTTTGCATTAAGCCAGTTGGCTGTTTGTAGACATCCTTCTTCTATGCCAACTTTAGGGCTATATCCTAATACTTCACGAATTTTATCGGTTGATACGATATTTACATCTCTGGTAGTCCAGTAAACGGTTTCCCTGGTGAAGAAGGGTTTTCGTGAAACTTTAGAGATTATTGGCGGTATTGGAAAAATTTTGGCCGCTAATTCCCAAAAGAAGCCAATCGTGTATGCTAACCAAATAGGGATAGTTATAAATCTAACTTTGCGATTCATCGCGTTTGCAATATTGGTTACAACTTCTCGTATGCTGTAAGACCGGCAATCTGAAACATAGAACAGTTCACTGGAAGATTCCTTACGTTCGCCGGCCAAAATGATTGCTTCAATCGCGTTATCGACAAAGCAGAATTCCATTTTTGTTTTTCCACTACCAATTAAAGGATAGAATCCTTTTCGGACCATTCCAAATAGCTTGGGCACTATTAAATATGTACCTGGACCATAAATCATGGGTAGTCTCAGAATTGTACAATCCATTGGCCAATCGCTTGATACTATTTTTTCAGCTTCAAGTTTGCTTTTTCCGTAATTGTTGATAGGGTTAGGTATATCTTTTTCGGTTCGAGCCGTATCACCGTTTCCGAAACCAGCAGCTTCTACGGTACTAATAAAAACAAATTTTTTAACCCCAGCTCTGGTTGCTTCTTCAAGAACATTTTTTGTGCCTTTGATGTTTACTTCATAAAAATCATCCCAGGCCATGTTCAAATCATTTCTAGGAATTGCTGCTAAATGGTATACAGTATTAACCCCATTTAGAATACCATTAAGTTGGTCCTTGTAACGAATATCAGCATATTTACAATCGACTTCATCTGGTGAATAAAATTCTGTATTTGTGCAAGTTTTTGATATAGTTCTAACTTTATACTTTTTATCGAGTAGTTTTCTAGTTAAGTGCTGACCAATAAAGCCATCCGAACCGGTTATGCAAACTTGGTACATAAAATTCTCCAAGTTGATTATTACAGAAATTTGAATATATTAAAATATCATGATAATTCTTGCAGTGTTAAAACTAATCTGTCTCTATTGTATTTACAATACCTTCCGCTGCCTTCCCGGGATCTTCCGCCCCGGTAATCGGTCTCCCCACCACAAGCAGCGTCGCACCGTTCTTTATCGCCCAGTCCGGAGTGGCTACCCGCTTCTGGTCATTCACATCTGCTCCTGCAGGACGGATGCCCGGAGTAATCACTTCGAAATGCTCCGGAATCGCAGGCTTAACTGTTTCCAAGTCAGCTGCAGAACAAACCAATCCATCCAGACCGGCTTCCACCGCTTTTCTCGCAAGGTGAAGAACAAACTGATCTGTTTTGAGAGGAACTCCAAGTTCATTATTAAGCATCTCCTGATCGATGCTGGTAAGGAGTGTCACTCCCACGATCTTGGGTCGGGATTCATATTGGCGCGCTGCTTCCATGGCGGCTTTCATCATCTGGATACCGCCTTGTGTATGGATAGTTAGATAATCAACTTTCAGTTCGCAGGCTGAGGCCACCGCTTTAGCTACAGTATTGGGGATATCGTGAAATTTGAGATCCAGAAAGATCTTTCTTTGGTTTTTTCGAATTATGTCTAAAACTGGTGGTCCGAAACGAGTAAACTGTTCTAGGCCTAATTTGTAAACGCCAACAAATGGGGATGTTTTGGTGATTAATTCTTCCAATTTGCTAATTTCAGAAAAATTGTCTAAAGCTAATGCCAGATAATTATGGGGAGTTTTCATCGAACCCTTCTTAAATGTTGGTAAAACCACTTCATAAAAATAATTCGTTAGAGGGGAATTAACTTTATAATCTCTCAAAAAGGTTTTTATATGATGGAAAATATCATGTTCCTGATTTCATTCAGAATCTTTTTTCATAATAATTCCTCTTGGAACTAATTTGTGCTCGGAAATTTTTTTGCCGTTAATCAAGTACCCTTGATTTATCTTTTTAGAATTTCTTTTAACGAGTATTTCACTGCTGCATTTAGATGAAACGTTTTTTGCTACCGACTTTGAATTGTTTTTTGTGCTTAGTGATATTTTATTTTCATTATAATGGCTTAACTTTATCTCAAGAGTTCGAGTATGGTGCGTACAAAAATCACTTTGATAGGAATAAAGACCAATATTTTGGATATATAGAACCCCAGGTTGATTTTGGCATGGTTTATAATCTTTGTTGTAAAAATATAGCGTGTCGGAATTCAATGTGCCTTTATCTAAACTATCAATAACGATCTCATGAGAAGACCAGTATGGAAATATCCTTCCCTTATAATTTTGACCTTTGGTAATATTACCCTCTGTTATGATTACTGTATCTATAAACATCGAATCGACATAGTTTGTATCGAGAAAATTTCCTTTTTCTTCCGTATATACATGGGTAACCGAATAACCAGATTCTGTATTTTTTAATATAATCAAAGAATCATCTCCAACTCGGCTTATAGACGCTATTTCGATTGAGATCATTAGGCTGTCAATATAAACCAAACCCTCAGCAATGTTATACATCTGATCGTGATAAGAGTACTCCCACTTGGAACCGATTTTTATTGGGGCAAAGTCTTGTACTCTATCTGAACAAAGAGCTAGCGATGCAAGTTGTAGAATTACTAAACCGAAAATGGCTTTCATATAGAACCCCTCGGGAGCGGCAGAACGAGTGATAATTAATCGAAGAAAATTGCGCTTATTAATATATATTGTAGTATTTTATTGATAATAGTTCAATTTACAAGGTGATAATGAAACAACTCCAATCTTCCATTCTCTCCAACTCCCAGATCAGCGCCGATTTCTTCGAGCTCTCATTCTCCTGGGACCCTGAGGCGGGTGTGCCTCTTCCGGGGCAGTTTCTCACCATCCGGGTTTCTCAAGATTCGGTGCCGCTGCTTAGGCGCCCTTTTGCCTTTTCCGGTTATGATGAAAAGGCCGGCACAGCTTCCATCATTTACCAGAAGCGGGGGAGAGCTACGCAGATCCTGACCGGCAAGCAGGCCGGGGAGACACTGGATGTCATCGGGCCGCTGGGGAAGCCGTTTCCGGTCCCTGAACAGAAAAAGAGCTCGTTTCTGGTGGCCGGGGGAGTGGGGCTGGGTCCTGTTCTGTTTCTGGCCACCTACCTGAAAGCCAGGGATTGGCCGGTGGCCTTTGTATTCGGCTGCAGGACAGCGTCATTTGTACCCGATTCAGACGCTTTCAACAAGGCCGATCCGGTAATCTGCACCGATGATGGCAGCGCAGGGTTCAAAGGGACCAGCGTGCAGTATCTGGAGCAGGGAGGTAAAGTAAATGCTGATTCGCTCCTCTACGGGTGCGGACCCAATCCCATGCTCAAGGCATTGAGCGGACTGGCGGAGGCCAAAGGGGCTCAGGTCTGGGTATCGGTGGAGCAGGTGATGGCTTGCGGGGTGGGGGCCTGCATGGGCTGTGTGGTAAAGACTACCTCTGGATTTCAGCGGGCCTGCAAAGAGGGACCGGTTTTTGACGGCAGGGATATAGTATGGGAGTGAGTGTGGATTTATCGGTTAAAATCGGCGGCAAAGTGCTCCCCAATCCGGTGGGAGTAGCATCCGGGACTTTCGGCTACGGAAGCGAATACGAGGAGCTTCTGGATCTCTCCTGCGTGGGGGCCATTTTCACCAAGGCCGTTACTTTGGCTCCGCGGCAGGGAAACGATATCCCCCGCATAATTGAAACTCCTTCGGGAATCCTCAATTCAATCGGTCTGGCCAATGTGGGTATCGAGCGGTTTATTGCCGAAAAGATCCCTTTTCTTAAAAAGCTTCCCTGTGCCATGGTGGTGAATGTGGCCGGGTCCACCGAGGAGGAGTATCTCAGGGTGGTGGAGATGCTTGAGCCGGTGGATGGCGTCTGGGGGTATGAGATTAATGTTTCCTGCCCTAATGTAAAGCACGGGGGGCTGGCCTTCGGAACTGACCCGGTGCAGATTGACAGACTTACCTCTGCCTTGCGCAAGCTGACAAGCAGACCGCTTATCATTAAGCTTACTCCCAATGTCACTGATATCACGGTGGTTGCCAGGGCTGCTGAATCGGCCGGTGCGGATGCTGTATCGCTTATTAATACGCTTGTGGGCATGGTTATAGATGTCAAGAAGAAGCAGCCGGTGCTGGCTATGAAAACCGGCGGGCTATCCGGTCCTGCCGTGAGGCCGGTGGGGGTTGCGCTTACTTACCGGGTGAGTCGTGCAGTAAAAATCCCGGTGATCGGTATGGGGGGGATAATGAGCGCCGATGATGCTCTGCAGTACTTGCTTGCCGGGGCTTCCGCCATACAGATCGGAACCGCAAATTTTGTGGATCCCCAAGTGCCTCATTCGGTACTGGAGGGGATAAGGGATTACTGTATGGCGCAGAAGGTGAGCTTGGTGGGAGATTTGAGGCGTTTCATCGAGTAATTTCAGTCATTGGAACTACTGCAGCTCCTTGATCTCTTGAATAGTTAGACCTGTTACTCTGCTTATAACCTGTATGTCCATATTCTCTTTCTGCATGTTTTTTACGATTTGAATTACTCTCTGCAGCTCCTGAATTTTTTCCAGTGGTTTTCCAGTGACTCTGCTGATGGTCTGGATTTCAATATTCTCCTTCAACATATTGATTGTATCCTCAACTGCCTTTTTCTCCTCACCCTTGATTTCACCTTTGATCTCCCCCTTGATTTCCCCCTTGAGCTCACCTCGTGCTTCGGCTTCCTGTTCAATATATCCAAACACCTCTTTAAACATCTCTCTGAGCATTCTGGGGATTTTTTCTTCCTTATCCTCCATAAGAATCTCCCTTACGATTTGCATAAGTTCAGGATAGTGCTTTGGTGAGGCGCTTTCCAGATAACGCAGCAGTGATTTCAGGTACGCTGCCGCCTCGGAAGCATCCTCCATCTCTTTAAAGATTTCGATAATCCCCCGAATTTTCGTTACGATCTCCGGTCTGCGGATGTATTTAAGGGTTAAAAGGAGAATCCTGAGATGTGCTTCTCCCTTGATTTGGTTATCCGTAAGATTGGGCAAGTTAAAAAAGGCTATTCTGAGGTCTGGAAAATGAGCCAAACAGCTGAACGGTTTTATTGATTCGCCCGGTATGGGGAGGCGAATGGTAAAAAGTTTTAAAAATGAAAATGTTGGAATTCGGTTAGAATCAACTCTTGAATGTTCACCGGAAGTATTATATTATCTGTCTTTGTTCACACTTTTCAAAGGGGTTAAGATGCGTCGCACGTTTTCCGTTCTTCTACTGCTGCTTGTCATTAGCTCAGTTGCATTTGCCGAGTTGTCCGTCACACCTTATGGAATGGTACAGTACCGGCTCAGAGGAAAAATCAACTCCGCTTTTTCAGATACTGCCAGTGTCACTGCGGCTGATTATGCAAATACCTTCTCATATTTTTTAGGAATGAAGGCCAACGTTGATGAACAGCTTTCTCTTCAGTTGCAGATCGGAAATGACTGGGTATCCACAGAAAACGTATCTTTTGAAAATAACAGAATGCCTACTCCTTTTCGGAAACCGCAATCGGGGCATGAACTCTATGTGCATCTTGCTTATGCAAAATGGAATCCCGGTCCTTTTTATCTGCAGATTGGAGCTGTGCCCGTTATTTCTTATGGACCACTTGACCTTTTAGAAAGATCGCTCAATACCGGGAGCTACAACAATGCAGCCTGGGTTTCCTGGGTGGTAGGATCAAACAACAGCCTCCTGGGTTTCAAAGCAGGAGCTCCGATCCTTACAGATAATGTCAAACTCGGTGTTGACCTGTTTACTACGATCATTGATTCCAGATCAAAACAGACTGTCCGTAGTGGAGAAGTGATTGAATCGCCCCGTCCTAATCCAAGTTCTGTAATGCTTGTACTCGACATTCCAGTTTCAGCTGGTTCCTTTTCGGTAACGCCTCAGTTTGTGGGAATTGCCTATAGAAACTTTAACCCTAAACTGGGTGAAGGTGATCATGAACTTTCCGGTGGTCTTACCGCCTCTTATAAAATTGGCAAAACTGCTACTGTTAATGCCATGGCAGCTTATGCTATGGTTAGTAATGAGAAGAGCCGCATTGCTTTAACAAACGCAAATAAGGAACCCCTCAGAACAGATACAGTTACAGTTCCTGTATATGACAATCGCGGTTTCATTACTGGACTTGGTTCTGTTATCAATGCGGGACCAGGTGCTTTTAATATCGACTTCAAATACAGCTACGCTGAAAACGCTGAACTGGTCGATGCCGGTTACAATTACCTTTTCTCCGATTTCCGTTATACCTGGAATGTACATCCGAAATTTTCCATCGCACCACGTTTCCGTAACTTTACTGCCATTAATCCGGAAGGAACAAATGTGCGGGTGACAATGGAAAACCGCCCGGAAATTCTGTTTACGGGTTCATTCTAATAAGGTCTGATTCTGCCGAATTAAGGGGCTCTCCTTTTATGGAGGGCCTTTTTTTCGCGAAATCTGAAGATTCCTCTTCCGAAACACAAACTCCGCCCCGAAACACAAACTC
>JAEZKC010000134.1 GCA_023436205.1 Fibrobacterota bacterium | reverse complement strand
GATGGAGTCCACGACACCGTCGCCCAGCTCGGATTTCGCGAGCTTGCAGGCGTTCTTGAAGTCCGCGTCGGCCTTCTTTTTCAGCGCGAGGAAGTGCTCGTACTTCGTCTTGTGCTGCTCGAAGAGCGCCTGCTGCTGCTCGTCCGTGAGCTGGTTGTGGTTCGCCGGAGGCGGAGGCGAAGCATTCGCGTTCGCGGGGACGATCTTCGGCTTGTTCTTCGACCCTTTCGGACGTGCCATGCTGTGCTCCTCACGTTGCCTTGGTGGTGGGCCGGCGGAGCCAGCCGAATTCGGAGCGGGCGGGCGGCGGCGCGGTCAGGTCCCACACCAGCCAACACCAGTCGGACGAGCCGTTGCCGGCCTTCCCGCCATCGGCGAGGAAGGAGCCAGGCGGGCAGGACACGCGTGGCGTGATGACCCAGATGCGGTGCGGCGTATGCTCGGCGAAAAGCCCGTTCGCCCGATCAGCGCCAGCGAGGAAGCGCACATCCACGAAGGCCGCGACCTTGGCGCTCGCCTGCGCAATGGCGTGGCGAATGAAGGCCTCGGCGCCCTTCGCCCGGAAGAACGGCGGGTTCATCACGATGTTCGGATGCGGGCCATCGGCATCGCCCGCCAGAAAGTCCGCCTCGGCGACGAACCACGAGGGCTGCGGCCAGACCCGCTGGCGGATGTCCGAGCCATAGGCCTGCACGCCGCAATCAATGAGCGTGCGCACGATGTTGCCCTGACCACAGCAGGGATCGAACACACGCCCGGCAAAGCGCTCGACCGTGAGGAGAGCCTCGGTCGCGGCAGGGGGCTCGACGTACCAGTCCAACTGGTCCCGCTCCCAGACGTGGGCCTTCTTCTCGACGGCCGCGCTCATGCGCTCGCCCTCCCCGGCTGGGCCGCCATCCATTCCAGGCGCCGGGCCATCGAGTGGAAGCGCTCGATGCGGCGTTCAATGCGCTCACGCTTTTCGGCGTCGAAAACGTCCGTGCGCAGCAGCTCGTATTGGTCGGCATGCGCCGCGTGCCGGAAGTCTTCGGACGTCATGAGGCCGGGCCGCGGCTCGAACCGGCTCGCCGCGAGATGGACCTTTTGGCCTTCAACCGGCCTCTGCGGCGCCATGGCTCTTTCCCCTCTTGTTCGCGGCGTCGCCGAGGTGCTGGTGGAGCTTCTCCAGGTCGGGAAGCAGGTGCTCGGCATCCTTGCGGGCGAGCGCGCGACGATCCCGAATGCAGGTCTTCAGCACCGTGCCGAGGGCGGAATGCATCCGCCGGAGTTCGTCGGAGGTCAGCATCAACGCCCGCCGATCAGCGGTCCCGAAGGCCGCCCCAGAACGCGATCCACCAAGCCGCCCGGTCCGACTGCCTCAGCGCCCGGTCCCGCAGCCGCGCCCGCGCGCTGATCGGCAAGAGCCGCCTCAAGAGCAGCCACGCGCGCAAGAACCTGGGCGAGTAGCTCGTCAGTGTCGGCACGCAGGGCCTCCTCTTGCTCTTGCTTCGACCGGACGGTCTCGATTTCGTGGGGGTCGATACGGCGGGCCTTGCCGTACCAAAGGTCGAACACCCGCCAGTAGGCGAAGCCGGTGCGACGGGCGGCGCGGGAAATGCGCTCCTTCACGCTGCCGCCCGGCCCAGCGACGGCGCGAAGGCCGTCCTGCATTTCCTCGGCGAGGGCACTCATGTGCTGCTCCCAAGACTTTTGGGACATCTCC
The DNA here is from genome assembly GCA_023436205.1 of Fibrobacterota bacterium. GTDB lineage: Bacteria > Fibrobacterota > Chitinivibrionia > Chitinivibrionales > Chitinispirillaceae > JAEZKC01. The sequence goes on along the minus strand of JAEZKC010000134.1, from coordinate 1,479 downwards.
CAATTTCTCCGTGCTTGGATGGGCCAAGCGGGGGAGATCGACGGGTGGGGTTCATCGCGGCACGATCGAGGGCTGGCAGGCGCGAGTCGTGACCGCACAGGACGGAGAACGGGATGACGAAGCAGGAGATGGAGGCGCGGCTGCTCGTGTTGGAGCGGCTCGCCCTCACCCTGTCCGCAGCCCTGGTGGAAGCCGAAATGCTTCCCGCCAAGGACATTGGACAGGCCCTGGAGATGACGAAGCGGGACGGCGACAACGACGCAATCCGCTTCGCCCTCTGGCTGCAGGACAAAAGGTTCGCGAAACTCCTTGGGGAAGCCCCGAAGGGCCCGCGTTCGTTGGCCGATATCGCCGGAGATCTCGAATTCGAGGAGAAGGAGCGACTGCGGATCTTCCATCCGGTGCGATGATGCATGGTCAGCGCTCCTCCCAGAAAATCCGGTTCCGCTCGAACCCGCAGATGCCCTCGACAGCGAAAGCTTCAGCCCGGCTCGGACGCCGATAAACCGGCGTTGCGTTCCGATAGACGCGGAGTGCCTGGGCCAGGTGGACTCGGAATTCGGTGGACCAAACCGCCCACCGGGGATCGCAGGGTGGAACCCCGCCGATCAGAAACCGGCTGCGCTGATACCAGAGCAACGAAGCGCCGGGTTTCGTGCGTGTGAAATGCCGGCGCGCGCAGAAGTGCAGGTCGTCGCGCCAACGTAGGGTGCCGGAGCTCGGCGTGTGGCGCTGAACCGGCCGCGCCGCCAGTGCGCTGGCGAAGATCACATTGAGATCGGCGCGCATCACGCCACCTCGGAGGTGGTGACAGTTGCAGGGGCGGGAGTGACCACCGCGTAAAAATCGTTGATCGTCACCGCGCCGCCAGTAGCGGCGGTGATCGCGGCCATATCGGCAGGACGAGGAATGCGCATCTCAGCGCAATAGCGATGCACCGCCTGACGCGTTTTCCCGATGCGCTTGCCGAACGACTCGTAGCTCTCGCCGTTCGCTTTGATCCATTCGCTCAGCTTCATGAAAGGGACAGTGTAACCAATATGGTTTCACGTCAACAAAAATGTCCCCACCCTGGTGCGTATGCGCACCTAATCGGTGACGGCATATTGCCGGGCATGAGCTGGTTGAAACATTTTCTCTATACATCTGGAATTTCCGGGAACGCCCTCGCAAAGCGTGCGGGCACAAGTCGCCAGCAGATATCCAAGCTGGTGCACGAGCAGCGCGGGCTGTCCAAGGAATGGGCCGAGCGTCTCGCGCCGTGCTTCTCCCCCGAAATGCACGTCAACCCGCGGGATCTGATGTTTGGGCCCGAGGATGGCGAGCACGTCGCAAGCGAGCAGATCGCCAATGGCGACTATCATGTGGAGCCAGATTTTCCCCCAGACCCGGAACAGGCGAAGGCCGCGCGAAAGAAGCCGCGACGCCAGCTGGAGCCGGGCGAACTGGTCGAGGTCGACGTCATCGGCGGCCTCGGGC
>JAEZKC010000083.1 GCA_023436205.1 Fibrobacterota bacterium | reverse complement strand
GGTCTCGGGATCGGGTCTCGGGATCGGGTCTCGGGATCGGGTCTCGGGATCGGGTCTCGGGATCGGGTCTCGGGATCGGGTCTCGGGATCGGGTCTCGATTCACGTGAAAATCCCACTGTAAACAGCCAACGATACCCCGGAAGCGATGCCGATACCCCGGAAGCGATGCCGAGATCCGGAAGCGATGCCGAGACCCGGAAGCGATACCGAGATCCGGAAGCGATAATACCCATCTCAAATTAAAGTCTCACCCGAACGTACTCACCTATTCTATAATACCCTTCAATTCTGAGGTGGGAGATGTTATTTTCCTAATCTATAAGAGCTCACCAATAAAGACTCAGCTGGAATTCTGGAGCAACCATGGCCAAAGCTAAAGCAAAAAAGAACAAAAAGTCCTTTTTAGGGCGACTTTTCACCTTCGTAGTGATCCTGTTCATCATCGCAGCTGTGGGCAGTGTGCCTGCCTATGTCGGCGCCCGGCATGCATTCAATCAGCACTTTGAACGCTGGGGTGACAAACTGGTCAATCTGGAAAAGCGAGGTCTTCTTTCAAAGGAATTCGGGGCCGGGTGGCAGGATGTGTTAATGGACAAAGCCATGGAGCTTGAGGCCCAGCGTATCACCGAGAACGCCAACGAGAAACAGACCGGTAGAGAAGAAGCCAAGCAGACCGTGCGGGTCGTCGACGGGATCACTCTTTCCGATTACCCCTCTCTTTCAGTAGTGAAAATGCTCAATGAGGTGAGGGAATACTCCAATACTATCCTGATCACCGATCGCAAAGACCGTCCCATAACCCGCATTAAAACCAACCACCAGCGAGCACGCATAAACGAGTTCCCGTCAACGCTTATCACTGCCCTCATTGCCGCCGAAGACAAAAACTACCGGAAAAACAGCATGGGCTTTGAATTCGACAGCTTTGTGCGAGCGGCCCTCAGATCCATTCAGCGATCCATTGTTTCAATGAGCAAGGCAACACCACGAGGCACCTCAACCATCACTCAGCAGGTGGCAAAGCTTTTCATCTCCCGCCTCGATGAAGCCGGCACCCGCAAAGTGTCAAACAGCATTGACAGAAAAATACGGGAACTGAGGCTGGCAGTTGCGCTTCGAAAGATGTACACAGCAGATGAGATCCTTGAAGTGTATATGAATCACGCAGTGACCAGTGATCATGGCCTTATCGGATATAAAGATATTGCCAAGGGACTTTTCGGCAAGGAACTCAAAGACCTGAGCGATGCCGAATGCATTTACCTGGCCCGCATGGTCAAGTGGGGGCGCAACGTAAAGCCGAAAATCGCGGCGCAGTGCCGTATTGACATGGATAGAATGGGAGAAGCGCTTGGTTGGGATCAGGCCAAAAGGGAGAAGGTGCTTGAAGAGGTTCAGAATCTCACCTTCGCCAGGCCCAAACGCATTGAGGGCGGACATGGTCCTCTGGTTGACCTGGCTAATGAATTCTGGCTTCAGACTCTGCGCCATAACGGCTCCACTGAAGAACAGATCGCTGAGATGGATCTGATTGATCCGAATTCTCTCGTGAGACGCAAGGGTAATCTCTCGATCAAGCTGTCAATTGATCTTCCCTTGCAGAAGATGCTCGAGGGGCTGGTGTCTAAGAGAGGATATGGGCCGGATACCACCATCGTGATAGAATCTCGAATCGGAAGCTTCGGGGAGATGGTCAGTGCCAAAACCCAACCGCGCGATACTATCCGACGCAAGCGAATTCTCACTGAACCGGTAGACTTTTCAGAACCGAACTCCACCTTCATCACCTCGCTTTCCCCGGGTGATACCGTGATAGAAAACATTCGCTACTCCAAAGCGGGAAGTGGCAAGTTCCGCAGAAGCGTGTTTTATTACATGTATAAGCCACAGCTCGTTGATGGTCAGTATTTCGCCTACTCCATAATGGATTCAAAGACCGGTAAACTGCTGGCTTATCATTCAAAGGACAAGCTGGGTTCGAGACTTAACTGCCTTCTGAAAAACCGCACACCCAACGGCTCGGCAATTGCCAAACCGATTTTCAATGCGATCAACTATGATCTTGGGGAATTCAAACCTTTCAGCAAATGGACAGATGAAAACCCGGTGACCGAAGATGTCCCCTGGAGCCGCACGATTAATGTGGTGAACGGCAGACCCATTGGAGTGGTGTTTGATCACAGTGCCGTTAGAGGACGGGGCTATGCGGTGCACAACTTCGGAAGAAAATTTGACGGCTGCAATTATGTTTACGATCTGCTTACTGCATCCAACAATATACTTGCGGTGGAAAATGTCTACCGACTCAATCGCAAACTTTACGATAACGGGGACATCGTTTCCGGATCCTTTCCTCTGGTAAATTACTTCTACCGCATAGGCGCACTGTCGAGAATTCGCGACGAACTCAAACTCAAATCGGTGACCGGAGTACGAGTTTACAAGGAACTCTGCCGCATCGCCGGAGTCCCAGTAGATTACGTTGCCTCTGGCGACAAGAAGCGCCCCATTTCCGACAGTCTCTATTCCATTGCACTTGGAACTCTGGAAATGTCGCTCTATGAACAAATGCACATTTTTAATATCCTTTACAACAACGATCTTGTCGAGAACCCTGCCGACCACCCCTCGCTGGCAATAGAATCCATAGAACTTAACGGACGCCCGGTGGCACTCAATGACACTATCAGGCGCTATCATCCCTTTGCGGATATCAATAACATCCGCCCCACTCTGCTTGGCCTGCATAAAAGGCTGATCGGAAGCAGCCGTGAGGGGCTCACCGACTACGACGTGCCATATCAGGCCGATCTTTCCGACCCAGTGTACAGCAAGGCTGACTACGACATGGATGCATTCTACATCGATGAACCGCTTTCCAACTTCGGAAAGAGCGGCACCAGCGATGATATCCTGCGCCCATTCAACGTGGATGCCTCAAGCAAGAAGAAAACCAACTACTGCCTGTGGAATGCGGTAATCAAGGTGGATCTGTCAAGCATCGCCGGGGGTGGTTCGTCTGAAGTGCGGGATATCACCGTAGCCTGCGTTGGTGAAGGCAACCAGCAGTATACAGGTTCACGTGACGGCAAATCGCTTCACAAATTCCTTACAGCGGGACTGCTCAGAACTGCAGGAGTCAAGGCGCCCGGAGGCTACTATTCCCAATATGAAACCTACATAAAGCGGGTTACTCCCATCACAGAAAACTGCGGCAAGCCGGTGGAGATGCCAGTGGGAGAACAAACCCCTGCTTTACAGAATGGTGAGGACATTCGGGAACTTGAGGAGATTCTGGAGAGCGGAGATTAGGAGCGGCAGAAAAGCCGCTCCCGCTTTTTAAAGACCCAGCTTTTTCAAGCTTTCGGGCTGACCGGGTAAAGCCAGCTTGGCTATGTTATAAAAGTCCTCCATCCAGTCATCCAGTTCTGCCATTATCTTATTACGGACGGTAGTGGATTCCAAAGCCTCACCCATCTCTTTTTTGTGAATAGCCATGGCCTCAACCACATCCCTGATCTCTCTGTATTCAGCCTCCAGAGCTTCACGAGTGCGCCCGAAATTATTCATTTTTTCCAGAAACTCACCTGTGCTCAGTAAATTGCGGTAAAATAGCTCCGCATTGTGAAGCCATTTGGCAAGCGCTCTCTCCCTTGCGCCATTCAAGACCAGGGCTTTGGCCGCATTGCTGTCTTTTTTTAAAGCAATGCGGGCAACAGAAAGACTCTCGATGTAGGGACCGGAAGCCTCAGCAAACTCCTTGTCCAATCTCTCAGATGCGGCATACTGCTCTCCATACTCCTTTTTGTTTGCAGCATCAGCCTGGGTGGCGTTTTCCACCAGATTGAGCCCCTGATCCAGCCTTTCCGGTGAATAATTAAATCTGCCAAGAGCATTCATGATATGCAAATCATTTCTTGCGTTAATCAGGGATACACGGTATTGTCCAAGTCGCTCGGAAATTGACTTATACACGCCGGCTATTGTCTGGGGTTCGACTTCAACTGCCACATTCTGCTGATCAACTTCTGTCTGACTCATATTTGGTCCTTCCTGTTAGGTGATGGTGTATAGATGAGGGCATTCGCCCGTAAAACATGACAACTTATAAAACGGTAAAGCATCAGTCCCCTACCACTTCTGAGGTGACCCCCTACCACTTCTGAGGTGAC
>JAEZKC010000038.1 GCA_023436205.1 Fibrobacterota bacterium | reverse complement strand
GCGGTGGGCCGGGCGCTCGCCTTCCGCGCCGCGCGAACCGCCGAAACCGCGCCCAACCCTCATCTCGTCAAATAGAGCTGCGCCCTTCGCCGGCCCCACCGAAGGCATGCACCGTGAGCGTCGATCTTCTTCCCAACACCGATGTCATCAATTTCGGCGAGGTGTCCGCCCCGGTGAACGCCCAGCTGCAGCAGGGCGTCATCGCCTATCGCAAGGACCGGGCGCGCGCGGACGCGGTGTTCCGTCAGGCGCTCGCCACGGCGCCGACGGAACTGCCGGTTTATTTCTGCCTCTACAAGATCCACACCTATCAGGGGAACCTGGACGAGGCGGAGGCCGCGGCGCGGGGTGGCCTTGTAGAAGCCGCGCGTCAGGCGGGATGGGACACTGACTGGCGCAACTGGGCGCCGCACGACCTGCTGCCGGATGGGCCGGGCCGCTTCGCCCTCTACACCCTGAAGGCGCTCGCCTTCATCCACCTGCGGCAGAACCAGATGGAGCTGGCGTCCGAGAAGCTCGCGGCCCTCAAGGTGCTCGACCCCACCGGGGCCGTCGGGTGGCCCGTTGTCGCGGCCCTCGCCGAGGGTCTGGATTGATCGTCCCGTCCATCGTTGGCATCGTGCTTGCTACGTATCAGGTACGATGAGGGGGCAGGAGGCATTAGTCACATGACTCAGCCTACGGAGCACGGCCTCGCCGCACCGACGACCATGATCGTCCACGGCGAGATCCGCAATTTCGAGGAGTTCGCCGAGGACGATGCCGTTCTTCTGGAGGGCATCGTCGCGGCGCTGAGAACCGTCAACGATCCGGAAATTCCGGTGAATATCTATGATCTTGGCCTGATCTACCGGATCGAGGTCAAGGACGACGGCGGCGTCGAGATTGACATGACCCTCACCGCGCCGGGCTGCCCGGTGGCCGGCCAGATGCTGGGCGGGGTGCAGGAAGCGGTGGTGGTGGTGCCGGGCGTCAGCGACGTGAAGATGAGACTGGTGTTCGAGCCGCCGTGGGACAAGTCGCGCATGAGCGACGAGGTACAGCTCGAGCTTGGGCTGCTCTGATCCCATCCTGACGAGATGCGAAATGGCCGGTGCTGCACCGGCCATTTTCGTTTGGCCGCGATGCGTCGCCGCCCCGGCACGCTTCCTGCAAATCCCGGGGCAAGCCATGCCGGCCGCCGGGCTGTTGTTTCGGACGGTCGCGGACTGTTTCATTTGCGCCAGGGGCTCGCCCATACGGGCGGGCGAGGACGTGATGTCTGCCGAACAATCAGCCGAGCAACGGGACGACGCGGAGGAGATCGCGGTGTTCGCCATCTGCGGAACGCACGAGCTGCCGCCCGGTGAGGCCAAGGCGTTCGACCTCTCGCGCCTGACACCGGAGGGCGAGGCGCGGCCGTTCCGCATCGTGGTGGTGCGCACCGGCGCGCGCGAGGTGGTGGGCTATGTCAACGCCTGTCCGCACAAGGGCGCGTGGCTCAACATCGGCGGTGGCCAGTTCTTCAATGCCGAGCGCACGCATCTGCGCTGCGGCCGCCACGGCGCGCTGTTCGACATCGAGAGCGGCGCGTGCACGCAAGGCGACTGCGAGGGAGCGCATCTGGAGCCGGTGGCGGTGGCCATCGTGGGCGCGGATGTGTGCCTGTGCGGCGTGCCGCTGGTGGAGGCCGAGGTGCCCGGCTTTCCCTATGACGATTTCGACGAGACCATGGAAATCATGATTTCCCCGGATTGATCGCCGCGCGAGACGGAGCAGGCCAAGAGATCGGGGAGGGATGAGATGAGTTCAGAAGAAGCGCGTATTCTCCCGGAGAGTGTTGTTCCGGACATGCCGGGCGAATGCCGTTTCTATATCACCTATACGGGCGTGAAGATGCCGTTCCGGCTGGTGGAGCCCATCCCCGAGGCGCAGCTCACCCACCGCAATACGTTCATTCGCGCCTGGTTCGATGCGGCGGGCCAGCTCACCGGCTTCGACAAGATGGTCTATGGCGAGGTCGAGCTGGCCCATCGCTACAGCTACCATGGCAACGGGGCGCTGAAGCGCGCCGAGGTGCGGATGGTGGACGAGGACACGGTGATCGTCGCCTTCGACGCGGCGGGATCGCCGGTGCGGCCGGACTAGCTCGGCCCCGACAGGAGGATAAGACGCATGACCGTGGCTCAGCTGGTCGAGGCGCTCGGCAACATGCCGCCGGACGCGGTGGTGCTGATGGAGGCGGACGGCGGCCTGTCGCTGGTGTCGGCGCTGGACTTTGTCGCGGCGCAAGGCGCCGGCGCGCCGGCCGAGGTCATCCTCCTGCCCAACATGGACGAATAGGGCTCAAGCCCGAGGGAACAGATCATGTCGGATGTCGCCGAGACCACAACCATGTACGAGCGCCTGGGCGGCGCCGTCCTCATCGACCGGCTGGTGGAGGCCTTCTACGCGCGCATGGACACGCTGCCCGAGGCGGAGGGCATCCGCGCCATGCATGCGGACGATCTCGCCCACACCAAGCAGACCCTGAAGCGCTATCTCAGCGAATGGACGGGCGGCCCCAAGCTTTATTCGCCGGAGAAGGGCCACCCCCGGCTGCGCCAGCGGCACATGGGCTTCTCCATCGGCAATGCGGAGCGCGACGCCTGGCTGCTGTGCATGCATGGCGCGCTGGAGGAAACCGTGGCGGACGCCGCCGCGCGGGCCGG
>JAEZKC010000064.1 GCA_023436205.1 Fibrobacterota bacterium | reverse complement strand
CGGGGCTGTGACTGGACGGGAGTATCATTAACCCCATTGCATGGTTATGGCCGTACCGGAGGCAACCCGGTATTGATAGCCGGAGGATTCCGCTCGCTTAGGAACAAGGGCAAGCACAGACCGAAATAAATAAAGTGCAAATCTGTTTGCTTCCTGTTCTTCAGGTCATGGCGCATTGCTAATGTGGCTGCCGCTCATCACGGCGGCAATGGGAACGTACCTGATGAAATAGGTATTCGATTTTCAAGGAACTCCCTGCCTCCGTAAAATAGGAACAGGCAAAGGGACTTTAATCTCTTCACCTGTTTCCTCACTTAAAAGCTGTTTTTCAACCCTGTTGATCAAAAAACTTTTTAATTGTTTTTTCTGCCGCTTTTACGGATTTCGCCACAGCCTGAAACGTACATCCTTCCATCATTGCAATCTGTTCATATGTCAATTCGCCAAAATAGTAAAGCATTAGCCTTCGACGCTTTGTTTCAGACAGTCTGCCTATTGCTCTATGTAGCAGTTCATTTTCAATGGATGCAAGGACTAGCTCCTCTGTTGATTCCGGCGTTGAAAATGCTCTTTTGTACAAAGTGGCTTCTGTTAGCTCCGATTGCTCGACATGCCTGTCCACCTTGTTGAGGTAGGATAAATCATGCAATTCAAAAGCATCAAACAGATTGTAGAGGGCCCTTGTGATTTCAATCTCATGTGGCAAGCCCTGGCCATCTTGAAATGATATGAAATTGCAGTCGTTTCGTTCTGTGATCGTATACGGGTTATACTTATCCTTTCTGCGCTTGGGATAATACTCCTCCATTTTATTTACCTCCGTTTATTCTGAAATCTGAAAAAAGTCAGACAAAACGGAGGACTGTGGCAGTGTGGCGTTTCTACCACAAGAATAGGTACAAAAATACCCGACCGAAAAAAGCTCAGTCGGGTATGCGCGCAAATATTTCTTATGTCTGGAAGCACTCGGCTAAATTTGCGACGACAATCTTCCATCATACACGCGTTGATATGATTATTTATTTGTATAAGAGAAAAGCTGTATAAGCAGTATATGCTGTCCTTATTTCGGCCTCAGCATGTGAGATAAGTACGATGTATTCATGGAGATACTCCTTTCGCTGGGCTATGAAGCGAAAGCCTGTATCTCGTATCCTGATAGACCGTCAAAAGCCGTAAAGACAGTAAAGGCTCACCCTCATACAAGAGGGCAAGCCTGCACGGTTTCTGGCAGCCAGGCTATCATAGCGTTTGAAAACGCCTTAGACCCTATGGCTTTGCGCCGCCGTTTTTCAACGGGTTTGCCCTGAGCTCTTTTATTTATTTACAGGTCATTAGTTGGCCTAGATAGCGAAATTGTTTCAAGTGTAGTTCATCTCTCGACTTATGATTGATATACATGGTGCAGCGAATGCTGGAAGCCGATATGTACCGCTCCGAACATGCAGCCTGTCGCAAACCAGGATTCTGCTTTTCTGAATGCCGGACGGTTTCTTGCGTCTTAACATCTTTAGCAAAGGGGGGCTGGGGCTTCTTGTTGGCTCTCCATATTTGACTCCTTAATTTATCAAAAATAAAAAAGTATCGCCATCTCAGAATAGCGATACAAAAAAACTCATATTCTCCGTCCAACAAGCAGTATTCAGCGGGTCTGCCCAACATTTCCGTATCTTCATTAGTCGCTTCCTGTGAAAATATCCTCTACTATATACATTTCTGAAGACACAGAAATCTTTCATAACTTTTTCAAAATAAATTCCTCAAGATGTTGATAGACTACTGAATATTAAAAGGAATATAAATGGATCTAGCACAAAGCAAAATTTGAATGAATGTTAGCAGATGTTTTCATCCAAAATTAGAAGCTATAAATAAGAATTTACTAAAGGTGGTGTTGATGAAGTCTTCCAAGAAACATTGTGTGTTGTTATAAATAAACTCCATACGTGTAGCGCATAAGTCTTGCCCTGTAGAAAATCAACCTTCTCGGTACCGTTCAATCAGCCATATTGCGAAATGAGTCAGCATACTACTTGGCATTTCATTGTCTATTTCCATGAGTCCATGCTCGTAGGATAAGTGGGATGCTCGCCAGACAACCTTTTCTATGAACTTGGCCGGGTGCATACTCCCGACAAACTTTGTACCGGTTTCACCACACGTTATCACCATCTGTATGAAGTCAAAAGGCGTGAAGCAGCGCGCATGTTCACTGTAGAGCTTTCCGTAATACAGATTTATATGAGGGTATAGCGTCTTTTTAAGGTGCACCAGTTCCGATAGGGCTATCATTCCATATTTATCTCCGTAATTGGAAACAAAGTCCGTATATCCAAGTTCAACTAGAAATCGGCAATCTTTTTGTACCATTTCGCGTATCTCTCGAATACCACGTCTGCTAATAAGGTTTAGAGGGTGCGCATAGTCCCTTGAAAACAGTGCGGTAACCGCAGGATTAAAGTTCGGCCCGGTAAACGTAAAAGATTCTTCATCATCCAATCCATCAGCTTCCTTCATGCTTTCCTCATCCCATACGATCGGCTTTTCACGGGTCATTTTACGCTTTATGACAAAGCGCAGAATGCGTAGCTTTTCCCAAAGCTTTTGGAGATACCAATCAAAACTAGTTCTCACCAGAATATCCCGTTCTTCTATGAGACACAACAAAACCACCTCCCCCAAATATAGATTTTAAACGCTCATTATATGACGTTATCAAATCACTCGCAGCTGCTCATGGCCTTTTGCATCGTCCGATGTGCGGCAGGCAGAGACATACCCAAGATGTCGCTGGCTTCCCGAATGGGTAAGCCATCTCTGAAACGCAGCAATAACAGAAAACGTTCGTTGCAATCCATCTCAGTCAATATCCTCGTTCCAATTTGATGATTACCGATGGACGAATAATCTCCCAACATACCCGGTTGCCTCTCAAGAATCTGCTTCCCTTCGAGGTAAAGCCGCCTTGCATATAATTCGAATGTCTCGACAGTGTTTCTGTTTAGGTGATTATGAACAAGTGTCTCTCCCGTCATTTCTTCCGCTATATCCGTCTGCCCTGTGGCGTAACAAGCGAGGGTATATGATCTTTTTGTCAATTCCGCATCGATCATTTTCATCTCATCCCCCCACGAATCTATATCCCTAAAAAATGAACAGACGCGTCACGGCTGTATAGTGATTACCCCTGCTACAAACCTGTCGAACATACCATATCGCTGCTAATATAACTTATTTGCCGCCTTGCCCGCGCCTGCCCAAAACCGGTACAATTCCCGCCGTTGCACAGACCACCACACAACCCAATATCACGTTAAATGGAATCGGCAGCAAGAAGCTTGTATCCCCCACCTCACCCGATAGAAGGAACGAGGGAATCACCATGGCTATGAGCATCCCGCCAGCAATCCCCAGAACTGCCAGCATCCCGGCCTGGACGGCAAACACCCTGCGGATATCCCGTTCCTTCATACCGAGACACCTAAGCATTTCCCATTCATCTTTTTGTTCGCTTAGAGACAGCCTTCTCCATGCACCCAACAAAAAGGATGCGCAGACCAGCCCAAACACGCCAATGACCAAAAGATACGTCATTTCTTTGGTATCCGCGTCCCAACCGGCCTGCAGCTCATCGGTAGAGTTACTCACCGACAGGCCAAGCTTGGCAATCGCTTTAGCTATACTTTCTGTGCAACCTATATTTCTTACGCGCACATTGATTCCGGTATAGCCTGTGCTTTGCTGTAATAATGCTTTAGCCGCGGACAGGCTGATATATGCCGCTGGCTCCTGATCTTCATCTTCGTCGTCGTTTGATAAAATAACGCAGACCATGGATATAACGTCCTTCGCACCTTCGCCAGTGTGGACTTCA
>JAEZKC010000054.1 GCA_023436205.1 Fibrobacterota bacterium | reverse complement strand
CCCGCATGTCAGCCCCGGTAAACTGTGTCTCCCGGAGAAGCAAGGTATCACCAACCTGGAAGTCCCTGTCGTTCAGGCGGATCTCGAACTTCTTCTTGCCGTTGAAAACGGCGCAGAACACCTCCGGATCTGTCTTCAGCACATGCGTGGTCATGCCGCCTCCTTGTCACCAACCTGCTCTTCGAAACGGCAGTCCTTGGCGGTCTTGTCATCCCGGAACTTCTTGAAGCGTGGCCACCGGAACTCCTTTCCGTTGAACCCCGAGACGTTCATCTCGATCACCTTGTTGTCGAAGCGGCCGAACTCCCTCCACCCCACCTCGGCGATGTCGTCGGGGAGGTGCTTGAGCTTGCAGACCTCGACGATCTTCCCTTCTCGGTACATGCCCATGGTGAACGAGGCAGCCTTGCCGTTGGGGGCAGCCTTGACGCCCTTCACCCCCGAGCCGCCCTCCTTGCCCTGGGTGACGCCGATGATGAAGGCGTCGACCGTCTTCTCGGTCTTGAGCTTGATCCAGGTGGGGCAAGTGCGCTGAGTCGTCGGGATGTGGGCCTTCAGGTACTTGGCGATGGCTCCCTCCTCCCCGCGGTCCCAGATGGACTGGAGATTGGCGCGGGTGGCTGGCACACGCTCGAGCAGACGGATCTTCGGGTGAGATAGGGTAATGACCGCTATGCGAGCCAGCGAATACCGCTCAGCTTCGGTGAATCTCCGTACATCATGCCCCCGAAAGAACAGGACACCCCAAACCTGGTAGCCAACGAACTGTCCGCAGGCTTTCCGCTTGAGGGTGTTCTCATCGAATACGCCCTCTTTGACATAGTGCATGGTCAGTTCGCCATCGAAGATCGTCCCCTCCATCAAGGGGCAGGCGACCTGGTCAAAGATCGGGTGCGGGTGGATCATGAATGGACCAGCAGCCGCCACACCCTTGAGCTTGTCCTGGCGATTGCGTCCGACCATGAGCGACCGCTCGGATCCGATCTGCAAACTTTCGCGGGTGCCATCAGCCTTTACTTCCAGCACCCAATCCGGATCTGTAAACAGGGTTTTCGGCGCCGTATCCAAATACGCCCCCTTCGCCCTCGGGAGTTCGATATTCAACTCTTCCCGCAGATTCCTCATTCTACGCGCCCTCCTTCGGGTGCAATCGATTGCAGGCGACCGCCTATTGCTTTTTGACCTTGCCGACTTCAAGGCCATAGCGATCGCGAATCACGTTCTGGCCCGTGCCGTCATCCCGGATCGATCCCATGTATCGGCCATAACGGTCCTTGATCACGGAATCCCCAGTTTGCCGATCCGACTCGATCTTCCCTTCATAGTTTCCATACCGGTCCCGCACTTCATAAGTGCTGGTATCGCTATCTTGGGCCCAAGCAGCTTGCGTGAGCAAAAGCAGGAGAAGCATCACTTTCTTCATTTTGCCTCCTCAAACTTAATGGTCATACCCATTCTCTACCGAGATAGGGGCTTAGGGTCAAATGCCTAGGGGGTCTGGTCATGAGTCGTTATACTCAGAAGCGATATACGGCGATTTTAGGCCCGTTTCTGCTCGATCATGGAGTTAGGTATGGGTTGCCTCGAAAAAATCAAGTGAGGGCCATTGTGGAGGGCCTCAAGAAGCAAAAGAGCAGCTCATGAAAAGCTGCTCCCACCCTTACAAGGTGAATGAGGGGGCTACCCCCACTCAGCAGAGGCCATTTCCGGCATGTTCTCGACAATCTCAATGGCTATATTCGCCTTTATCCGCTCCATGGCCTTGAACAGCGCCGTCTCGTCGGCGTCCCCTTCGTAAGCCTGGTACAAGAAGCAACGGAGCGATTTCATAGCCTGAACCGGGGAGACAGGTTCCCTGGAGAACTCGTAGTTTCGAATACAATCACACTCTTCTTGTGTGACGTTATCACCATAACGCTCTTTTACCGCATAAAAGTTGAGCTCCATCAACCTTTTACCCAAATGCAGCGCATGTTTCTTGGAGTCCATGGACGACAAGAAGAAGCACAGTTTCTCCAGCGGCTCCTGAAGTGCTGTGGTGGAATAATCGCTTGGCGGATACATCAGAAAGGTTATGATTCTGTTCACGGTTTTCTGTTCCACAATGTAAGCACTCATGGCTTGCCCCCCCTTTTTTTGGTGCAATCAATTGCAATCAATAATCGCAGAAAGCATCAGATTCGTACTGCTCAAAGGCCTCCATCAGGGACGACTCGGCAAAAACTACCTGAGTCCCAAAAGCTCGAGGCCATGCCTTTCTCGGGATGGGGAACTCCTTGTAGTCACGATCCCGGCGATACGTCACAGACGTGATGCCCAAGGCCGGGCCTTCCCCGGGAGTCCACCGGTCACCTGGAGACCCCGCTTCGACTTCGGCACGAACCACCAAAGCTCTATCGAGTCCATCATATGTAATAGCTTCAACTTCGTATCCACTACGTCCACAAGAAGCTGTCGAGATATTGAAGAACTGCATGATCTTCCTCCCCGCTAGCATTGTTAATTAAGCAGTTGAAAATCAATAACTTATACTTACATGATGAGGCATCTGGTTCGTCAAGCAATAAGCTGCCTAAACACACATTATTATATCTTAAATCACCAACTGACCTGATCGATATATATCTCCGTAGTTGCCGAAGTTGCGGTACTTGACGTAGGGCAGATTACCAATTTTGGTGCCACGCTCACTGTACGCGGGTAATCAATCTCTGAACGTAAATACTCAATATCCTCTCGCATCTCTTTAAGCAGTTTATGCTGAAGTCTTATACAAACATCCTGTTGAATCTCACCAAGCCTGGGTTTGGGGTGGTCATCAAGAGGCTGTTTACAGAAAGAGCATATTCCTTCTTTTTTCCGTCCTTTTCTTTTTACAGAATCTATTCTTAATCTACGCATTCGCCCCTCCAGTCGACAACAAGCATTGTGCAGTTTGAACTCTTACCGATCACCAACTTATGGTAACAGAAAAGGCGGGTAAGACAAAAC
>JAEZKC010000138.1 GCA_023436205.1 Fibrobacterota bacterium | reverse complement strand
TGTAAGATGATTCTTGTCTCACACTTTCTGTTATCTCCTTTACCAGGTAGTGGCTCCCCTTTCCTTTGTGGCCGATTTGAATAACTTCCCTTCCTTCCTCTTTTACTATTTCATCTATGTATCCACGTTTTCTCATGCGATTACATTTATTATGATATTTTGATATTCAATGAGTTCTTCCCCTTCTCTCTTCCTTCTCATTCTTCTATTTCTTCTTTCATTGGGTATTGTTCTTCTTCCTCTATTGCAGATATTATTATCTGCACGTACTTTCATTGATATTTTTATCTATGCTTTTATAGTATTTGCTACATGGCAGCAGTTGCTCCTATTTCAATTTCTTTACCCATGGTACACATTCAATGCAGTTCTGATGAACTGCTGCCAGGCATTGCTTTGATTTCTTGTGGCTCTATATTCTGATCAGGCATTAGCTATGTAGTGGCTCCCCTTGCAAGATGATTCTTGTCTCTCTTTTTATGTTATCTCCTACCTCAGTTAGTGGCTCCCTTTTAAGTTCTCTTACCAGCCTTATAGCATGTTCAGTAACAGTTCTGAAGAACTGCTTCCATGAATTGATTTAGTTTCTTGTGGCTCTATATACTGATCAGGCACTAGTTTTGTTGTGGCTCCCCTTGCAAGATGATTCTTGTCTCACTCCTTATGTTATCTCTTGTACCAAGTAGTGGCTCCCCTTTCCTTTGCGGTAATTTAGTATCCCCTTTCCCTTTTTTTCTTCTATTAACCTATTTTTTCTTATATTGCATTTCTGAAGAAATGCTCTTTTTCATTGTTACTCTTATTACTTCAATAAATTTTTTGCTCATAGGCAGCAGGAGCTCCCCATTCGGTATTTTTAAATTAAGATTAACTACAGTTATGAAGAACTGTCATTTCAAATAAACACCATCATCCTGATTTATCATCAGAACGATGGTATCTTCGTAAGAATAATTATTTTAATAGATTGGCCATTAACTTACATCGAAACACGACTTTACATACACTTACCTCTGCTATCTGCCATAACAGAATTTCATTGTTTTGATTTAATGCTTCCTGTATCGTTTCATATAACTTTTGATAGAAAGGAATTATAATATGTTTATATATCCGATCTATACCTAAATTGTTTATATTACCTGTTTCTAATGACGCTCTCATATAAAGAGAGATTACTTTCTCCACTTCTTCATTTGCTTTCCACAAGTTGCTGTTTTCTTCATCTTGTATGCCAATAGGAACAGTCACATAATCTAGGATTACTAAAGATAAATTTGATAGCAAAACGGATAGCTTTTCTTCGGCCATTGATAATTTGTATTGCTTATACCTATCAGAGACCTTTTGCTTTATGATGTTCTCTAGTTGATAAATATCCTTAAATTGTTTTAGTAGCTCCTTTAAATGTCTTAGCATATGTTGCATATTGGTAATAGGTTCTGTATCATTGAAAGCATTGTATAAATTGCAATATTCCTCTAGCATAAGTTGATCTAGTTCTTCAGATGTTATGTTAGGATAATCTCTTTCATATTCCTCTATCATCCCTCCTATCTCTTTTAAAGAATCCACTCCATTTCGGTTCTTAAATTCAGCACGCATTCTTAAGTTTTCAAATCTCTCTACATTCATTATTTTCACTTCTCCTTTCCCTTTCTTCTATTGTGTGGCAAGTGAAAATTTTTAATATTCTGTGAGAAAACATATACCCAATGTTATATGCTAATAGTAGTTACATTCATTCTCTTGTTGACATTTTACTCGTAGATATATGATGATTGCTCTATCTAATAAAAGAAAAACGTAAGGAGTGATACTATGCCTACTCTAAAGGCTATCAAACGTGCTGAGCTTGCTGAATACTCTATTTTGCATTATGAATTATTTATGCATAAGGTTCTAATTAATAATACACATAACGTTCCACTTAAAACACGTATCCTTATCTACTGCTATTTTCATCGATCAGGATCCATAAAACAATTTCTTACCCTATTTGACGATAATGGGGAACATACCTCAGCTGTTAATATGGCATTAAGTAGATTAAAGAGTGAGGGGTATTTGGCTAACTTTAATTCAGAGGAAAGTATTGAGACAGGATATCGTATTACCATTAACGGTATACGCTTTATGCAGGACAAGTTACCTTCCTTGTATCGAACTATCTACCCATCCCTAGATGAAATACAATATACTGTAGAGGACATCATAGGATTCATAGGAGAGAGACATGAGCTCCCTTTGCCATCTTATTATTCTCATTATTTCGGAATACGTGATTTCAATGTATGCTTATTAACACACCCTTTTGTTTCAACAGAGTATAGCTATATTACGGAAATTGGCGTGGAAGAAGGGAAACCATTCTCACTCTATACTCAATTCCTAAATGGCTTTTACCGTAAAAAAACTGAAATAAGGGCAGATGGCTGCTTAACCTATCGTCTTTCCTCTTACCCTGCTATAAAAGCGACGATGTTCGTGGAACAGGATACGGGAACACAGCGTGGAATTATATTAAGAGAGAAGGTGAGTAATTATCTTTCCTCTTTGTATTCAGTTATTGACAGTATAGACCTCGATAACTTTCCACCTAGCCTACTCTTCTGTTTTAAGGGGTTAAATAATAGGAGGAAAAAACCAAAGCCTGTTAAGGGTGCTTATTCCAAAAAAGCAATCATTGATCTGACGACAGCTATCTGTATATGTAATACTATGAATTGCTTAGGTGCTTATCTTCCACAAGAGCTTTGCTCTTCTGCAACGACACTAGACCAATGTATCACGTATTTAGAAGCTCTTTCTAAACTATCAAACTTTACTCCTGACCTTAATCAACTACTCTCTAATATGTTACTACTAAGGAATGAAGAAAAGGGGGAATTACCTCTTGCGATAATAAGAAATAATTTATTATCTCAGAAAGAACAAGCATCACAGGCTAAAGTAGATGTTATGGATGAGTATTATGCCTAGTATTATGTATCCTGGAATCAAGTTATGGTAA
>JAEZKC010000118.1 GCA_023436205.1 Fibrobacterota bacterium | reverse complement strand
CAGGACAATTCTTATCCGGCATATCACAGCCGGAACGTCCGGCGAAGCTCTTGACCTCCTCCGAATCAAAATCAGCATAATGGCGCTCGGTGCAGTAATAATGTGGAGGTAACGGGTTGACCTCTGTGATTCCTGCCATCGTGGCTACGAAGGAGGAACCAACGGAGCCTCGGGAGCCTACGAGATACCCATCCTCATTTGACTTCCAAACCAGCTTCTGGGCGATGATATACATTACGGCAAAGCCGTTATTAATAATGGACTTCAGCTCATGCTCCAATCTTGCTTCTACCGGCTGGGGAAGTGCCTCTCCATACATGGAATGGGCCTTCTCATAGCAGATATTTCTTAGGTTTTCTTCGGAGTTTGGCAGTACCGGCGGGCATTTATCGGGACGTACCGGTGAGATCTTCTCGATCCGGTCGGCGATCAGATTGGTATTCGTGATGACAACCTCTTCCGCCTTCTCCTTCCCCAGATATGCGAACTCCTCTAGCATCTCCTCCGTAGTCCTGAAATAAAGCGGTGCCTGATTATCAGCATCCTTAAAGCCTTTGCCGGCCAGAATGATCCTGCGGTATACCTCATCCTCCGGATCAAGGAAATGCACATCACAGGTAGCCACGACCGGTTTATTATACTCTTCCCCAAGTGCAATGATTTTCTTGTTGATCTCAATCAGGTCTTCCTTCGTGTTGATGTCCTTGTCTTCACTCCTGTCACTGCGGATCAGGAATTCATTATTCCCGAGGGGCTGAATCTCCAGATAATCATAGAAGTTGACCAGTCTCGCAATCTGCTCGTGAGTTTGATTTGCCAGTACGGCTCGGTAGATTTCTCCCGCCTCACAGGCAGAGCCGACGATGATCCCCTCCCTGCATTCCATCAGCAGACTCTTCGGTATTTTGGGCCTTTTATTATAATATTCAATATGGGACAGGGACACCATCTTATACAGGTTTACTCTGCCGATGTCGTTCTGTGCCAGTAAAATAGCATGGTATGCCGGAAGCTTGCGGATCGCTTCAGCGGAGAGCTTTCCCAGCTTATCGATCTCATCCACTGTCGCTACACCCTTCTCCTTCAGCATCTCAGACAGCTTTAAGAAGATCTCTGCAGTTGCTCCGGCATCATCCACTGCCCTGTGATGGTTCTCCAGGGAGATGTCCAATGCTTTCGCCACAACATTTAGCTTATAACGGCTCAGATCGGGCAGCAGGATTCTAGCCAGTCCGACCGTATCGATCACCGTACGGTCCGCCTTCAGACCGAGTCTGGCTGCATTCGCACGGATAAAGCCCATATCAAAGGAAGCATTATGGGCAACCATCGTACAGCCCTCACAAAAGGCCAAGAACTCAGGTAAAACAGTCTCCACCTTTGGGGCGCCAATGACCATATCATCCCGAATTCCTGTCAGCTGCTCAATCTCGTAGGGAATCGGTACCTCCGGATTCAGGAAGGTACTGTACTTGTCCTTCACTTCACCGCCGATGATCTTCACGGCACCAATCTCAATGATTTTATTCTTATTCTGGCTGAAGCCGGTGGTTTCGATATCGAATACGACGAAGCTGCTGTCCAGGCTCTGACCTTTACCATCCGTCACAACCTCCTTGATATCATCCACCAGATAGGCTTCCATTCCATAGATTACTTTAAAGTTCTTTGCCCTCTTCTGTTCCTCTTCCTCCATGTAATCCTTGGGATTGAGGGTATGGTTTGCTTCCGGGAAGGACTGGACGACTCCATGGTCAGTCACAGCAACTGCTGTATGACCCCATTTGAAGGCACGCTTGACCAGCTTCTTCACGTCTACCACGGCATCCATATCACTCATCAGGGTATGGGCATGAAGCTCCACCCTCTTCTTCTGAGCCAGATCCACTCTTGCAGAGGTGAAATCACTGATGGATTTAATTCCTACTACGGAACCGATTGTAATCTCACGCTCATAGGTATCCAGCTGGGCAATCCCCTTCAGTAGGAAGAAGGCTCCGGGCTTAAGTACACTTATAATTTCGTCCACTTCAAGAGTCTTGGTGAAGAGCTTCACCTTAATAGAATCTGTAAAATCTGTGATTACAAAGGTAACGATGCTCTTCTCATTCCCGATGGTTCTGGTGTCGGGCTTGATCAGCTTGCCACGGATGACTACCTCACCAATTTCACCGATGATATCGCAGATATGCATGGCATTCCCTTCAAAATTCCTGCCATATACGACTGAGGGATCGCTTGGCAGCTTCCGATAGCTACCCTTACCCTTATCATAAGCACTCTTTCCCTTCCCCTGACTTCCTTTGGTGCTGCCGACACCCTTGGTATTCTCAGCCTGCTTAGCCTGGGTCTGAACCTTCTCTTGAGTACTCTTACCGTTTTCTGCAGCTGCAGAGCCTCCGATAGAACCACTCCTGTTCTCTGCTGCTGCAACGCTTCCCATAGAATCATTCCTGTTTTCTATGCCTGCAGTACTTATCAAAGAGCCATCCCTGTTCTCTGTAGTACTTCCGCCTTCAGCTCTTGATGTCCCTGTCTCTTTCGTAACGGACAAGCTATTCCCTGGCATACCGGCAGCTGCAATCTCATCTGTATCCCCAGCATCATAACCGTTCTGATAGGCATCCCAGCTCGACTGATCAGGGTTATTCCCGGCATAGCCCGGAACTCCTTCCTGAGCGGAACCTTGGGATTTATCCTCACCATAGGCTTCATAAGCTGATTCCCCCGGATTCTGAGCCTTCCCTGTCCGGTTCTTCTCCTGTTCTTTCGGT
>JAEZKC010000097.1 GCA_023436205.1 Fibrobacterota bacterium | reverse complement strand
GCCTTCCCGGATGCCCTCCAGCGTTTTAAGAACCGCACTGTCTTTACGAAACAGGTAGTAGAGTCTTTCGAGGATCTGAGAACGGAGGTTATAGCCCTCTTTCTTCAGTGCCTGATAGCGTTCCTTGGGTGTCAATTAGAAATATGCTAATGCGGGAGAGGAGAAAGCAAACTGTTTACGAAAAAAAACAGTGCGTTCCATTCACTTCTTCTCCACGATAACCTCGTACACATGAGAGCGGCTCACCTTGCGTATGATAAAAAACAAATCTTCATATTCAAGAGTGGCTCCGACCTTGAGGTTATTTCCCCTTTTCTCCTTTATCCACTCATCCAGAGTGCGATCATCGGGGGAAACTGAACTGCCCAGCATCTCCCTCACTTTATTTACGGCAACGCCTCCTCCCGCCACCAGTCGTCCCACGGAGATGTTATAATAGTGATCCGGTATGGTATCGTATTCATCTTTGATATCCCCCACAATGGTTTCCAGAATATCCTCAAGGGTAATCATCCCCACGATGCTGTTTTTTGTGTTGCGGATAAAAGCGATATGCTGATGACTGGCAATCAATTTGCCCAGAGCCGAATTGAGAGTATCGGTCTCCCTAAAGGAGATCATGGGACGACTGATACCGGCAAGTGATGCCTTTTGAGGGTGAAGACTCAGTGCATTTACAAGATCTTTGAAATTGATGTAGCCTATGAATTGTCCGCTTTGCACATCTTTTATGGGAAAGCGGGTATGGTGATGCACATGTGAAGCGGCCAGGGCATCCGACAGGGACATATCTGTTGACAGATACTTAATTTCCTCCATAGGCACCATAATCCTGTCAAGCCTCACGGAGCGCAGACTGGTGGTTTTTATGATTATTCCCGCCTGCTCACTGCTTATCAGATTCTTTACAGTAGCAGATTTGGCGATCACCAGTATCTCATGCATCGGATCGTCTGCGGTATCAATCGAGGTGGGCTTCATGCGCAACATTCGCAGCATTACGGTGGTGGACCAGCTGAGGATACTCACTACAGGTCCGGTAATGACCGAAAAGAGATGGATCACCGGCATCACAGCAAGCAGAGTTTTTTCAGGATCCCTGAGCCCGATCGCCTTGGGCACCAGTTCCCCAAGTACTATTGTCAAATAGGTGATGCCGCCTACTACTAAAACAATCGAAATGGTATAGGCCCAGTTCCGGACAGCAGGTATTAGCCGCAGAAGCTCTGAAAGATCATCAGCCAGGGCGACTCCGCCATAAACTCCGGAAACGACTCCGACCATGGTAATCCCGACCTGTATCGAGGAGAGAAATCTGGCCGGATTGTCCATCATTCGAAGTGTCTGCCTGGCCCTGCGTGGCGAAATATCCACAACCGATTCGATCTCTTCTCTTCTGGAAGCCACAAAGGCAATCTCTGAAAGAGCGAAGAATCCATTAATGAATATCAGCGCCAAGATGATAAGTAGTTCCATCAGCTTTCCTTCAGATCCAGATCGGTAGTAGAGCAATTTTTTCGCCATGAAGCAGTTTCGAGGAATGGGGAAAGAGGATCGGACCTCGCTTATTCTTCCCGTGATCAACCACTTACCACTTATTAGGCATGCAATTCTAATCGATTAACTTGGAAGCGGAACCTCCATGTCTCGTCCTCATCCCGTGTTTTTCGGCTCCGAGGCTCTGAACGGCGAGGAACAGAGAGGGCGTCATGAATGACGCCCCTGATCTTTCTCATCGTTGAAACAGTCAACCGGCTCTTTGAGCTGAACCATTTTTCATGGCGCCTCTCGTGAAGCGTGAAGACAATGGTACAACACGGGAAAAGTCCCGCGCGCGCCATGAGAATAGTAATCACAAATTAACGTACTGTTTTGATATATCAGATAAGGCGAATGACGTGACGACCAGTTAGCAATTACCAAACAAGAAGCATCAACAGTGTGACTGGGTGTCAATTAGAAATAGGATCATGCGGGAGAAGAGAAAGCAAATATTTTTTTAAAATGGAAATTTGCAGAGGAGGTTGATTGAGGTTGCAATAGGCTAACGAGAAGTAAGTGCATCATTGCAGAGTAAAATAAAACACGGCTCCTTCACCTTTCTTCCCTTCAGCCCAAATTCTCCCGCCGTGTTTCTCTATTACCCGCTTCACTATTGCGAGGCCGATTCCTGTGCCTTTGAATTCACCTTCTGAATGCAGGCGCTGAAACGGTTCAAAGAGTTTATGGGCATAATCCATATCGAAGCCAGCACCATTGTCTCGAACGAAAAAGACTTTTTCCTCACCCTGTTTTTCCAAGCCGAAAGCAATAAACCCGGATTCATTCTTTGAAGTATACTTCCAGGCATTTCCGAGAAGGTTTGTCAAAACGATTTCCATCAGGGGACCATCTGCAATAGCATTGAGGTTTTCTGCTATCTCAACGTGTACTTTCCGCTCAGGATTTTCGGCTCTTAATGCATCAAGTATCTTTATAGCCATAGCTGACAGGTCTACTGTACCTAATTTTAGCTGTTCACGTCCGACCTTTGATAAAGTCAGTATCTCATCAACCAATGTATTCATTTTATCTATCCCGCTTATGACTTTTTCCAAGTAAGCACGCCCTTCATCATCAAGGCTTGCTGCATAATCCTCAAGCAAAATAGCGGCAAAAGCACCGGTGGAACGGATCGGAGCGCGCAAATCATGTGACACCGAGTAAGAAAACGATTCAAGTTCTCGATTCACCTGAGCCAGTTCACGAGTGCGGGCTTTCAGTTGTTCTCTTTCAGTTTTGAGATTATTGCGTGTGACAACTAACTTTACAGCTACAAAAGCAAAAAGTAAATCGGAAAGGTAAGCCAGGAAACGAATTTGAGACGACATCAGGAGAGGGCTACCAGTTGGCTTCAGAAGGGCCCCCAGTAATAGCAGAACCCCTGAAAACCCAAGTATTACGAAAATGGAAATCAGCTTTTCAGACTGAATAACGATTATAATAGGAATGGTATATAAAATCCAGGAGCCTGTTCCGGCCGGGGTCAGTAGATCCACAATGAAAATCAAAACACAGGTGATCAATGCCGCTATTGTGAATTTATTTTTTAAAACAGTGGAAATCATATCAGGCTCCTTAAACCCATGCATCATCCGACAACATGGGTTTCTACTCTCTCTTGGAGTACACGTGTTTGATGTAGAATGTTACTATCGTTTTTGCAAATCGATATATTGGTGTTTTTGCTCAATGCATTTGTAAGCTGGGCGGATGATTTTTCCTTTGTTCACCAACTCTTCGATACGATGAGCACACCAACCGGAAATTCGGGCGATTGCAAAAAGCGGTGTATACATCTCTTCTGGAATGCCAAGCATCTGATAAACGAACCCTGAATAAAAATCCACATTGGCGCTTACGCCCTTGTACATTTTTCTCTTTCCCGCAATTACTCGTGGTGCCAAACGCTCAATTCGGGAGAGTAACTCGAATTCATCTTTCTTGCCCTTTGATTCTGCTAATTTTTCAACATATTTTTTGAAAACGACAGCTCTTGGATCAGAGATGGAGTAAACAGCATGACCGATTCCATAAATCAAACCTGTTTTATCAAATGCCTTTTTATTTAACATTCTGGACAAATAATCAGCTATCATTTCTTCATCTGCCCAGTCAGATATGTTCTCCTTGAGATGGCGAAGCATCTGTACGACTTTAATGTTGGCACCACCGTGTCGAGGTCCTTTTAATGAACCTACAGCAGCGGAAATAGCGGAATAGGTGTCGGTTCCGGATGATGAAACAACTCGGGTTGTGAATGATGAATTATTGCCACCCCCGTGCTCTGCGTGTAGGACCAGAGCCATATCAAGCAATTCAGCTTCAAGAGGTGTGTACTTATTATCAGGCCGCAGCATGTGAAGAATATTTTCAGCTGTACTCAAGGACGGATCGGGTGAGTGAATAATAAGACTTTGATTACCATGGTAATGTGCGTATGCCTGATAACCATATACAGCTAGAAGCGGAAATGATGCAATGAGCTGCAAACTCTGCCTAAGAACATTGGGAATTGATGTGTCGTCAGGGGAATCATCATAGCTGTAGAGAAGCAAAACGCTGCGTGCAAGGACATTCATCATGTCTTTGCTTGGAGCTTTCAAAATCATGTCTCTAACAAAATTTTCAGGCAGTTTACGATATCCAGTTATGACTTCTTCGAATGCTTTCAATTGAACAGCGGTCGGTAAAACACCAAACAGTAGCAGAAAGCATACCTCTTCAAACCCAAAGCGTCCGTCTTTCTGAAACCCATTTATGAAATCCAGAATATCGATTCCTCTGTAGAGCAATTTCCCCGGCACGGGCACAATTTCGCCTTCGTCAATAATATACGAATGTACTTCACCGATTCTGGTAAGCCCGGCCAGTACACCTCTGCCACTTACATCACGAAGTCCTCGTTTAACATCATACTTCGAATACAGTTCAGAATCGACCAAATTACAATCATAAATCATTTTTTCCCAGATTTTTGCAACCTTATCAGGTATTGCATTATCATTTCTCCGTATTTTCATCACCTCACCTTTCAACTCTCTCATTAATAGTGAACATCACAAATCGTTTCTAAGCTGATAGCGAAAATCACTACCGCCAATAAAGGTATTCAGAGATAATCCTGCTCAACTGTGATATCGTTCTCTTTCGCGGCAGCCCTATCATCAACACTATAAAAAGTTATATTTTTCTTAACAATAATAAGCTTGAGCAGAACCGGAATGGGAATAGTAGTGCATATTGACAAGACCACAACAGCATTAAAGAAATGTGCAGGGATAATGCCCAAATTCAGTCCTACTACAGCTGCCGCCAAAGTGGCAGATAACTGAGGAACAGTCATGAGCCCGGCACAAAACCCTTTAATATTGGAAAACTGAGAGATGCGCATCGCCAACCATCCGGAGAAGACCTTACTTAAAACTAGTCCTCCCACAGTAAAGAGCACAATTACCAGGTTTTCTTTAGCAGCGAACAAAGACACAAGGTCTGTTTTCATTCCGATTGAAAGGAAAAGAAAAGGGATAAAGAAACCGTACCCTGCTCCTTGTAATTTCTTGAACAGAACCTGCTTCTCAGCATGTATTTCAGTGACTGTAACAAGTGCCATCCCAGCAATAAAAGCACCCACAATAATACTGACACCTACAAATTCGCCCAGTAATACAATAAATAACACACCAGCAATAAAAAGGGTGAAACGAGTATCATCATGAGGATGAAAATAGTTAAAAAACCATTTCGATAATCTGGGGGCCAACCAAAAGGACAGAGCTATATACAACAAAACCGAAGCAATAAACACCGGAATGAAATAGGAACCCAATAAATCTGGCGGTATCCTGTCAAAAATAGAGATGCTGCCAGCAACCGGAGCGGAGATGGAATGACGCTTGAGCTGAACGCAGACTGCAAGCAGTATGAGGCTGAGAATATCAGTAATAACGGTTGAGGCAAGAACTGCCACTCCAAAACGTGTACGAACGATCTTTAATTCACGAATTATAGGAAATACGATGCCCACCGAATGAGACGCAAATAGTGATGCATAAAAAAGCTGTCCTATGAAATCATCTGGTCTAAAATGATAATAGACTGCGTAGCCTGCTGCGGCAGGAATCAGAAATGTCAGAATGCTCAACCAAAATACCGCTTTTTTTTCCGTTTTGATTACCTGCATATCAGCTTCCATTCCTGCAAGTACCATCAAAAAAACGAGGCCCAACAAACCAATGATATCTACCACAAGATATAACTGAGCAGTTGGGTATCCACGCCCCAATAGAAGGTTAATATGCCTGATCAAATCAAAACTGTTCGGTCCGATTGCAATACCAACGATGATAATCCCCACCACCGTAGGGACAAAGAGCCGTTTAAGAAACGATGGCACCATCAAAATCAGGATCATAAGCACTAAAAACATAACCAAAAAAGTCATACCGGTCATTATTTCTACTCCAAAGATAAAAAACAAACAGGTAATGCAGATTGCAGGGGAATAAAGAATGTGCTGGACAGGATAATAAAAAATATGTACAATGGCACCAAAAAAAGCAATGATCTCCTCTCTTTAGATAAATGGATTGCATTACTTCAACAAAGTTACTGAACGACGACATCAAGGCATTTTCCTTATTTTTAGATATTCCGTTCCGGGAAGGTCACTATTCCGAAGCCGACCATGTCATCATTGAGGGAAGCGGCCAGAGAGGGTTTGTGGTAATATAGGCTCGGAAAAAATTACCGCAGTACCTAGTAGTATCTTTGACGGCGCACGGAAGCTCCAGATGATCTCTTGTTGTTGGCACGATTGGTGCCGAGTCATGTCCAATTCATCCTCACCTACAATTCCGGCCCATTTGCATGCCCCAACCATAAACACTCAAGGCATTCTTTTTGCACTACACTCAGACAAACTTCCCGAAAAACTGCCCCGGAGTGTTTATACATGAATCTTAGTGGCGAAGAAGCTCTTCTGCTCACTCAAAGCATTGCCGATTCGGTGAAAGAGAGCATTCTCATCCTCGACAGCTCCCTCCAGATTATTTCCGCGAACAAATCATTTTACCGCACATTCCAGCTTTCGCAGGAACAGACCGAAGGCAGGCTTCTATTTGAGCCCGGAGGGCATTTTTTCGATTTTCCCGAGCTGCACAGTCTCCTTAGTGAGCTCTCCTTTCAGGGGCATGCTGCAGAAATCGAGGTGACCCGAACCAGATACGATGATGAGATGACACTTTCCATCTCTGGACGCAAACTGAAAAGCGGGCAGATTCTTCTAATTATGGAAAATATGACCGCTCAGGAGCAAACGAAACGCAAGCAGATCAGATGGAAAGCAAAATACGACAAATTTGTCAATGGCATAAACAGTCTGATACTGGCGATCGACCGTTCCGGGAGGATAGCATTTCTCAATAAATATGCACAAACCACCTTTGGGTATTCCTGTGAAGAGATTCTGGGCAAGCCTCTGGTGGGTACAATCATTCCCGAATCTGATTCTGCCGGCCGCGACAATCGCGACCTCTACGATCAGATACTTTCCAATCCGCAAGCCTTCTTTGCCGAAGAGATTGAAGGAAGGAAAAAGGACGGCACCGCAGTTTGGTTTTCCTGGAATCTTACCCCTCAATATGACGAACAGGGCGAGGTGTCAGAAATCCTCATTGATGGCAACGACATCAGCGAACTGGTCAAGGCGCGCAGCGATCTTGAAGAGAAATCATCCATGCTGGATGCCATGCTGGAGAGTATTCCCGAGGGGGTGCTATTCACCGACCGCCAGCACAGAATCAGGGCGGCAAGCCGGGTGGCAGGAGAACTTTTCGGGGCTCCGGCTAAAAACCTTCTGGGCACCGACGAGCGCGAACGGCTTGAGATGCTCAATATCCGTTCCCCCCAGGGAGAGGCTCCCCTAAAACCCGAAGAGCTCCCCGGTTCCGTTGTGCAGATTACCGGCAAGCCCTGCAGTGGCTGCGACTTTTTGGTTAAGCAAAACGGCAGTACCAGAATCATTTCTGCCAACGCCGCCCCCATCCGCGACAGTAAGGGAAATATTACCGGATCGATCAGCGCCCTTCGGGATGTCACCGCCGAGCGGCAGTATCTTCAGGAGATCGAAAAGCGCAAAAACGTCCTGGATGCCATTCTGGAGTTTTCCCCGGCGGGTATCATGCTGGCAGATAAGGAATGCATAATCACCGAGGTCAACCGGCTGCAGAGCGAATTTCTGAAGATCCCTGTGGATGAGATTCTGGGAAAAAAGTTACAGCCGCAGCAATGGGGAGTTCTGGACAAAGAGGGAGGCTTTCTCAGTTTTGAACGCATGCCCCTTTACCGGGCTATAAAGAGCGGCAAAAGCATTCTGGATGAGGAGTATATCTTCAGGCAAGATGGAGCCGAGAGGATCTTTGCTCTTTCCGCTGCCCCCATATTGGACAAAGAGGGGCAGATTACCGGAGGGATAACCTTATGGCGGGATATCACCGAGCAGAAAAAGACCTCTAAAAGCCTGGAAGCCAGGGAGAGGCAGTTCCGCAGTCTTTTTGAGTTTCACAGGGCAGTAATGCTTCTGGTAGATCCCGATAGCGGGCAAATTGTCGATGCCAACGAATCTGCCGCCCGGTTTTATGGTTACGATCGAAACACGCTGAAAAGCATGAAAATCCCGCAGATAAATCAGCTTGCAAAAGACCAGGTCTTTAGAGAAATGGAAAGCCTCACCCGGAAGGAAGAGGGGCATTTCATATTTCCTCACCGGCTTAAAAGCGGGGAAATTCGCTGGGTGGAAGTTTACTCCTCCCCTATTCGCTTTGAAAAGAAAATCCTGCTGTTTTCGATCATACACGACATAACCGAGCGAAGAGAAGCGGAACGGAATCTCAATGCCAGCGAGCAGAGATTCAAAGGCATTTTTAACAACGCGGCAATCGGAATTATGCAAACCGATAAGGGGCATGTCTTAACAGCAGTAAACGATGAGATGTGCGCCATGCTGGGATACACCCGAGAGGAGCTCGTAGGGAAAAGTGTGCGGGAAATTACTTATCCTGACGATCTTGAGCTCAGTGCGGCTATCAGAAGCCGGATAGAACAGGGTGAAGTGGACAAAATCACCTATGAAAAGAGGTATGTGCACCAGGACCGGTCACCCAAATGGTTCAGCGTTACGGTTTCTGCTGTTCGTGATGAGCGGGGGGTTCTTACCGGCACGGTGGGCACTGCCCAGGACATTTCCGACCGCAAGCGGGTGGAGCAGGAACTTGCAAGCCTTTCCAGGCAGCGCCAGCTTGCTCTCGACGCGGCATCCATGGGATGGTGGCGCTACGATCCGATTAGTCGTATCTCCACCTACGATGACCGCTACAGGGAGATTTTCGGAGTGAGTGGGAATTGTAAAGACAACGATGAAATTCTTTCTCAAATTATCCATCCCGATGATCTTCCTGCACTGTTGACCAAAGTGGAGGCGGCACTCAATCCAACCGATTCAAAGCCTTTCGAGGCCCGATACCGGATTAACCGCCCAGACGGGCAGGTTCGCTGGATAGAGGCTTACGGCATTGCCACTTTCGAAGGTGAGAGTGAAGCCCGCAAAGCCGCCAGTCTGGTGGGGACGGTTGCAGACATCACCGATCGCAAGAGAGCCGAGGAGGATCTCAGAAGCACTCACGAACTGATTAAGAGTATCACCTCCAGTACTAAAGATATGATCGCCGCGGAAGACAGCAGTTTCCGCTACACCTTTTTCAATGATGCGTACAAAAAGGAGTTCAGAAAACTTTGGGGAAGCGATATTGAAGAGAGTACGAGCATGCTTGAAGGAATGGCCCCCTGGCCAGAGGAGCAGAAGAAGGCGAAAGAGCTCTGGAGCAGGGCTTTAAACGGAGAATCATTCAGCATTACACAGAGTTTCGGTCCCAGTGAAAAGGAGATGCAGTATTATGATTTACATTTTAATCCGCTTCGAGATGAACAGGGGCGAATAATCGGTGCGGCTCACATATTGCGCAATGTCACCGAGCAGGTCAGAACCCAGCAAGCTCTAAAAGAGAGTCAGGAGCGGCTTATCGGGGTGCTTGAAAGCATGCCGGATGCCTTTGTATCGTTTGATAAAAACCTTCACTACACCTATGTAAATCGTCATGCAGAAGAACTCCAGATGGCAAACCGTACCGACCTGCTGGGAAAAGATATCCGCAAGCTATACCCCGATCCGGAGAGCTACAAGAGTATCAGCCAGTATGAAAAAGTACTGCAGGAACAGAAGCCGGTTACTTCAGTGTCCTACCATGCCGGATTTGACCGCTGGATAGAGCTTACCGCCTTCCCTACCCCCGAAGGTGTTTCCGTTTTCTATAAAGATATTTCCGAAAAGACCAGAGCCGAAATGCTTGTTCAGAAGAGCCGCGCCAAGCTGGATACCGCTTTGTCCAGCATGACAGATGCAGTGTTTATAAGCGATGAGAAGGGAAACTTTCTTGAATTCAATGATGCCTTTGCCAAGTTCTACCGTTTTACAAGCAAGGAGGAGTACGCCAGATCTTTTGATGATCTACCCTTGCTTATAGAGAAGACCTTTGAAGACGGCACTCCGGCTCCAGAGGAGAACTGGGCGGTGCCCCGGGCACTCAGGGGCGAAAGAGTATCGGGAGAGATTTACAATCTGAAGCGCAGGGATACCGGAGAGCGCTGGGTAGGAAGTTACAGTTTTGCCCCCATCAGGGATAACAAAGGGAAAATAACCGGATCGGTAGTTGTAGCTCGGGACATTACCAATCGAAAGCAGCTGGAAGACCAGCTCCGGCGAGAACGGGAGTTGTTAGCCACCATAATCGAAAGTATTCCGGTGATGATCACACTGTATGTTCCGCAAATTAACAGAATCCAGGTAAACCGAGCATTTGAGCAGATTACCGGATGGACTCAGCAAGACTCAGATATGGGTAATCTAATGGAGCTGATATATCCAGATCCTCACTATCGGGAAGAAATCGCAAATTTTATGCAATCCCTTGCTCCCGGCTTCAGAGATTTAAAAATGACGCGAAAGGGTGGTACTCTAGTAGAAACATCCTGGGCGAACGTGCGGCTGCCCGATGGACGAAGAGTGGGCATTGGCATAGACATAAGTGAAAGAAAAGAAGCTGAGTACAGACTTCAGCAGAAAACAGCCGAACTTGAGAAGTCCAACAATTTTGTAAATGCCATCCTGCAAACTTCAGGAGCACTTATTCTGGTGCTCGACCGAAATGCCCGAATAGTGCGGGTGAATGATGCCTGCAAAATTCTCACTGGCTATCCGGAAGATGAACTGCTTAACAGCAATATTACGGAGCTTCTCATTCCTGAAGATGAACGGGAGGGAATACAGGATGTCATACGGCAGCTTGTTGCCGGAGCGCAGATGGTGGAATACGAAAACCACTGGATCACCAAAACCGGTGAGAAGCATTATATCCGCTGGCGAAATACTGTGCTACTGGATGATGAAGGTATTCCCGAATACGCGGTGGCCACGGGTATCGACATATCAGACCGGATTAAAATCGAGCAGGCACTTCGAATAAGCGAGGCACAGTTCAGGGAGTTGGCTGACTCAATGCCACAGCTGGTTTGGACCACCCGCCCCGATGGTTATCACGATTACTTTAACCAGCAGTGGTATCAGTTTACCGGTACGGTTCCCGGAGAAACGCAAGGGGAACTGTGGGCACGGCTTCTTCACCCTGATGATTATGAGCGCACTCTTAAGATATGGCACGAGTGTTTACGTACAGGAAAGCCTTACCATATAGAGTATCGTTTCCGCCGGGCAAGCGACGGCACTTATCGCTGGTTTCTCGGACAGGCGCTGGCAGTGCGAAATGAAGAAGGAGTCATAACCCGCTGGTATGGAACCTGCACAGATATCCAGGAACTGAAAGCTGCTGAAGCGGCTTTAAGGCTCACTACCGAAAGGTATCATCTGGTGAACAAAGCCACTCACGACATCATCTGGGACTGGGACCTGGTGACCGGCAACTTAAGCTGGAACGAGGCGGTAGAGCCTGCTCTCGGCAAAAGCCGCAGCGAGCTTGGCCCCAAGATAAGCTGCTGGTATGATCATATTCATCCCGATGACCGGCAGAGAATAGTTGATGGAATTCACCGTGTCATTGCCAAGCTAGATGATTCCTGGAGTGATCAGTACCGTTTCGGCCCGCAGGATGGCCCCTATCGACAATACCTTGATCGCGGCTTTATCGCCCGGGACGAAGAGGGCAATGCATACCGCATGATAGGATCGATGCTGGATGTGACCGAGAGGATCAGAGCGGAACAGGAGTTACGGGAGAGTGAAGAGCGGTTCAGGTCCATGGCAGACAACATCTCTCAGCTGGCCTGGATGGCCGATCCCTCGGGCTGGATATTCTGGTACAACAAGCGCTGGTACGACTATACAGGTACAACGCTTGAAGAGATGCAGGGATGGGGCTGGAGTAAGGTGGTCCATCGGGAGCATGTGGACAGAGTATTGCAAAAAGCCCGGTATTCCTGGGATAGCGGCACATTCTGGGAGGACACATTTCCCCTGCGAAAAAGAAATGGCAACTACCGCTGGTTTTTAACTCGTGCAGTTCCCATTCGTAATGAGCTGGGGGACGTGGTACGCTGGTTCGGTACCAATACAGATATTACCGATCGGCTTAACATTGAGGAGGAGCTCAAGAAACGCACCGAAGATCTTACGGTGGCCAATAACGATCTGGAGTCCTTCTCATATTCTGTATCCCACGATCTGCGTACGCCGCTCAGTGTAATTAAGGGCATGGCTGACATTCTGGTTGAGGATTATTCAGACAAGCTCGATGAGGAGGGAATTCATTACGCGGAAAGTATCATAACTTCCACTCAAAAGGCTGTGCATCTGGTGGACGATATTCTCAATCTTTCCCGCATCGGGCGTCAGGAGATGAAGCGCGAGGAGATCAATCTCAGCGCGATGGTGGGCGATTATCTCAAAGAGCTTCACGCCACTGAGCCGTCCAGGTCCGTGGAATTTGTTATCCAGCCTAATGTGATTGCCTCTGCCGATCCGCGCATGTTGCATGTGGCTATAGAAAACCTTCTTCGAAATGCCTGGAAATTCACCTCTAAAGAGCCAGTTTCCCGCATTGAATTCGGATCAGAAAAAAGAGAAGGCAAAGATACTTATTTCATTAGAGATAATGGGGCGGGGTTCGACATGAAGTTTGCCCAGAACATCTTTGAGCCGTTCAAGAGAGTTCATGCCGAAAAGCAGTTCGGCGGCACCGGTGTGGGGTTATCTATTGTACAGCGGGTAATAAGCCGACACGGCGGAAAAGTATGGGCTGAAGGAGAAGTGGGAAAGGGAGCCATTTTCCGGTTTCAGCTTATGTAGAATAAATTAAAATTGGGCAAGGATGCAACATTCTGGTTTCAATTGTGATCATTCAGTAGAATAGAATCAGAAGACAAATCTGAACGGGAGCTTTTATGAAACACAAGAGATTCAAAAAAGGTGACCATGTAAAGTGGGATACCCCGCAGGGACCTACAGAAGGCGAAGTGGTTGAAAAAGTTACTTCACGAACTCACATAAAAAAACATACCGTGGCAGCTTCTGAAGAGAATCCGGAGTACCGGGTCAGGAGCGATAAATCAGGCAAGGAAGCCATACACCGCCCGGATGAGCTGCGCAAAGATGATGAAAAGAAATCAACCTGAAAGTGAGGCTTACCTTACGTTACATCAGTAAAACTTGTTAAAAAAATCATTGCTGTCTATTTACTCCACACATTGCCTTAGTTGCCCGGCCAGTATAATATGAGGGTCTCCTCCTACAATTTTTCCCCTTCGATTCATAATCGGAAACGGCCTGGAGTTGAAGGTGTGGTCTTGACAAAGTTGCCATCAGCACCCCTCCTTCTTATCTGTAAAATTATATTCGACGGCCAGGTGGATGACCACACCAGCCGCAATGACTACAGCGGCTACAACCAGAATATCGGCATCGCTGATCTGGATGGTGACGGTCAAAAGGATATTGTAAGCACCTATGATTGCTGCTATATAGGAATAATGGAACGAAACGGGACGGAGTTCAGTGCAAACAGCATGTTCAAGGGAGGTGGACATTTTCGGACGGAGGATTCTGAGGGGACGGACTAATCGGTTCATCTGATAAGGGGACGGACTAATCGGTTCATTTCAAATCACTGGGCCCACCAGTCACTACCTTCAGTTAGGGACGGCCTTATGGGTCATAACCAGAAAAGATTAGTCCGTCCCCACCCTCTCTGATCTTTCAGCAAAAATTCGCATCATAAAACAAACTTCCTTTCCGTACTCCATCTTCCCCTCTTTCAATTCCTCACAATCACGTAACTTTTTACCACTAAACAAATTAGGAAGGATGCTGCAACCACCATGGTCGACATTTTCCCCATATTTCACCACCCATGCTTTATTCCCGATTGCCTCAAAAATGCTCAACAACTATATTTTGCTTCTTTTCAAAAAACAGTATACGCTCTTTAGGAATCAGTTTAAATCCGCAAGGAGGATGCTACAGTGAACATTGTAGTCTGCATTAAACAGGTGCCCGGCACAACTCAGGTGAAGATTAATCCTGAAACCGGCACACTTATCCGCGACGGGGTGGAAGCAGTAGTCAACCCCTTTGATGAATACGCAATCGAAGAGGCTATCAGAATTAAGGAAAAAGTAGGTGGCGTGGTGAAAGTGATCACCATGGGTCCTCCTCAGGCGGATGCCGCGCTGCGCACTGCCATTTCCATGGGTGCCGATGAAGGTATTCTGGTTTCAGACAGAGCTTTTGCGGGTTCTGATACCTGGGCGACCTCCTATACACTTTCCAAAGCGATCCAGACTCTGGGTCAGGTAGACCTGATCATCTGCGGCAAGCAGGCCATTGATGGTGACACAGCACAGGTCGGTCCCGGTGTGGCTGAAATGCTGAATATCCCCTTTGTGGCCTGGGTCAGAAAAATAGAGGAAATCACCTCTTCCTCCATCAAAGTACAGCGTCTTATGGAAGAGGGTTATGATCTGGTGGAGATGCCTCTACCCGGACTTATCACCGTGGTAAAGGAGATCAACACCCCCCGCATGGCATCCCTCAAGGGAAAGATGAAGGCAAAATCGGCACAGATCGTAAAAATCGATGCCGCAAGTATGCAGGTTGATCCGGACCGTCTGGGTCTCAAGGGCAGCCCCACCCAGGTGTTCCGCTCCTTTGTTCCCGAAAGAAAGAGCGGCGGAGAAAAAATCAGCGGAGAACTCCCTGAACTGGTCCAGAAGGCAGCATCAACAATCCTGAATCTCGGCGTTGTTAAATAGGAGGGGCGCACACAATGGGAATCCAAGTCAGTCTTGAAAAATGCATCGGCTGCAGCCTCTGTGTGAGATCCTGCGCCCAGAATGCCATTTCAATCGTAGAAAAGAAAGCGGTGATCGATACCGCCAAGTGCAACCTTTGCGCAGCCTGCGTGGAGGCCTGCAAAAAATACCAGGCTATCACAATCACCAAAGAGACTAGCTCAAAAATCGATGTAAACGATTATGCCAATGTGGCAGTTTTCATCGAACAGCATGAAGGTTGCGTGGCCGGAGTCTCCTTTGAGATGCTAGGTGAAGGTCGCAAGTTGGCCGATCAGCTGGGCGAAAAGCTGGTAGCGGTACTTTTGGGAACCGAAATGGAAAACATCGCTGCAGACCTGGTCAAATACGGTGCAGATAAAGTTGTCTACTTCGATGGCCCCGAACTCAAACATTTCCGTGACGACACCTATGCACAGCTGGTCTGTGAATTCGTCGAAAGCGATAAACCATCCATTCTTCTGGCCGGAGCTACCGCCATTGGCCGCTCTTTCATTCCGAAAGTGGCAGCACGTGTCTGGGGTGGTCTTACCGCAGACTGTACAGGTTTGGAAATCGACAAGGAAAGAAAGCTTCTTCTGGGAACCCGCCCAGCATTTGGCGGAAATCTCATGGCAACCATTATTGCTCCGCATCACAGGCCGCAGATCGCCACGGTGCGTCACAAAGTGATGAAAGCCGCCACCCGCGACGAAAGCCGCACCGGTGAAGTGGTTGTGAAAAAGGTAGACTCATCCAAAATAGTCGAGCGTACAAAGATCCTGGATATTATTAAGGAAGTGGAATCAACAGTCAATATCGTTGAAGCCGACATCATCGTTTCCGGCGGTCGCGGCATGGGCAAGCCTGAAAATTTTGCCCTGATCCGTGAGCTCGCTGAAACATTGGGCGGTGCAGTGGGTGCCAGCCGTGCAGCTGTGGACAACGGATGGATCCCCTACTCCCATCAGGTTGGTCAGACCGGTAAAACTGTGTGCCCCAAACTCTACATCGCCTGCGGTATCTCCGGATCAGTCCAGCACATGGCCGGCATGCAATCTTCAGACTTCATCATTGCCATTAACAAGGACCCCAGTGCCGACATTTTCCAGATCGCAAACCTGGGCATTGTAGGCGACGCTCTGCAGGTTCTACCCGAACTCACCAAAGCATTCAAGGAGAAACTGGGAAAATAGCATGAAACTTTCGTTAGGTTTGCCCAAGGGTAGTCTTGAAGAATCCACAGTCGGCCTTTTAAACAAGGCCGGCTTCCATATCAAACGCAGCGAACGGTCCTACTACCCCAGCTGTGATGATCCGGAACTTGATCTGATAGTTATGCGTCCCCAGGAGATTCCCCGCTATGTTGAGCAGGGTATCATCGATGCTGGTATAACCGGTCAGGACTGGGTGGCGGAAAACAATGTTGATGTGCAGGAAGTCACTGAACTGCGCTACAGCAAGTCTTCAAGACAAAAATGCCGCTGGGTTCTGGCTGTGCCGGAATCTTCACCATTTCAGAAAGCCGAAGATCTTAACGGCAAGCGCATCGCCACAGAACTGGTCGGTACCACTCAGCGCTACTTTGATTCAAAGGGCGTAAAGGTGGATGTCGAGTTCTCGTGGGGTGCTACGGAAGTAAAACCTCCCAGACTTGTTGATGCCATTGTGGATATTACAGAAACCGGTTCTTCTCTCAGAGCCAACCGTTTGCGCATTATTGATGTGCTGATGGAAACCTGCACGGTTATAATCGCCAACAAAAAAGCCTGGGCTGATGAGGAAAAGCGAGGGAAGCTTGAGAATCTTACAATGCTTCTGCATGGAACTCTTGATGCAGAAAACTTTGTGGGTCTTAAGTGTAATGTGGAAGAGCAGAATCTCGAACAGATCCTGAAAATCCTTCCCGCACTGCACAACCCCACGGTTTCTCACTTGTCTGACAGAAGCTGGTGTGCTGTTGAAACCATTCTTCCATTCCAGCAGACAAAGCATGTAATTCCATTATTGAAAAGAGCTGGTGCCTCCGGGATTGTAGAATACCCGGTCAACAAAATAATTGCCTGATTACACAAAAGAAAGCCGCAAAAATGCGGCTTTTCTTCTTCCTCCCCGGACAAACCCACAAAGAGATAAATTTTCGCATTTTTCATTATTTTCTATAACTATCAACTTCAACAATTAAAAATTGTACTCGTAGCCCATCAGGAAATGAAATACACCATTTCTGATGTTTGGTTGAACACCTTCCAAACGCTTCTGATTGTTAATCAGTCCAACCGTATACCTTAGTTCATAGATAATAGTTCCCGATCTCACAATAACCCCCATTGCCCCTCCGAAAGTAAACCCCAGGTCAAATGGCTGCATGCTGCTTTTGATGTCTTCCGATGTCTTGCTGCCAACCGTTTCCAAAATATGAGTCGCGGAAGTTATACAGGATAAAACCGGACCGCTATAAAACTCGATACGGGTATAGCGATCAGGTATCGTCAGCTTTGTTAAAAGAGGTAAATCGAGATAATCGAGCTGAACCGTTTCCCTGCTGTTTCCGAGCTCCGAGTCCAAATGCTCATAATGGATACCCCTCCCCGTGTACATTACTTCCATCTGAATTGAGAACCGGTCAGTTAAAGCAGCTCTGTAGTATCCAGCCAAGGCTTTGATTATCTTCTGCTTCTTTGTAGCTTGGCTCATATCGGCATCCTGCCCCCACCAGGTGGACAGCCCACTTCCCATTTTCAGACCAAAAGTGTTTTCTACAGCAGTTACCCTCAAAACCAGAATCAGAAGAATTAAAGTAACCGGGACAACTGCACTGTTTTTTTTCATGGCTGACCCCCCTCCTCTCGCACTCCATCCTAAAAAGCACAGCAAACAGAAAACCTACTAGTGCGGAAAATATTTCCATGCGGCACTTTATTTGCTCAAATATGAAAGCCGGTAAAATCCAAGGTTTTAGAGGGAGATAAGAATGAGGAAAGTACAGTTATCTATATTGATTGAAAAAGAATTCCTCCGGTTTCTCTTAATTGGTTCAGCCTGCTTCGCGGTTGATTATGTAGTATATGCAGTTTTTTTGAAATTTGCACCTCTATCAAAAGAAATAACAATCCCCTATCCGCAGCTTTTCGGACATTTCCTTGGAAGCGCTCTTGGATTTTTCCTAAGTTTTTCACTTAATAGAATTTGGGTATTCAAATCGAATGGAAAACTTATTCCACAGCTGCTCAAATACTCATCTCTCTATGCATTTAACCTGCTCGTTTCCAGCACCATACTTTACTTGCTAATATCCGTTCTGAAAACCGATTCCCATTTAGCCAAATTCACCGTTATTGTATTTATAACAATATGGAATTTTTTCATGTACAAACTGTTTGTCTACAAAGCCATCTCCCTACCCCGGTTATTTTCAAGTTTCTCTTTCGGAAAAGGCTGAAACTGCTTTATTGCCAGTCACGATTCTTTTCTGTTCAAAGGTATTGGCAAGATCCCTCCCACTTTTTATCAATTCATTTTCAAGCACTACAGGTCTTACCTTTACTAAACCTGCATTGCGGCTGAGGCTTAGTGGTATTTTGGGTACCATGCTTATATCCTCCCCCAAAAAGGCCAGTATTAATTGAAAACCTATTGCAATGGGGAGAGCAGAAAGCATCACCGTTCCAGCAGAAGCCATTACCCCTGTATTTACACTTGAAAACCAGTGCTGTAGTCCTGTACTGGTCCCCGTTATGAGCAGCATCAACCCCAAGAGCAGCTCCAGAGATCCTAAAGTAAAATTCCTGATAAAGTAGCTGTAGAATATTCTTTTCAAAAAATTTCCGCAGTGATGATTAAGGAACTCTCCAGTAATGCGGCTGATTTTCAAACTACTGATCTCTCCCTGATAAACTGCACGCATAGGGATATCCCTCACGACAGCTCTGATCATGCTAAGCTGAAAAAGCATGTCGGATTCGAAAAAATAACGTTTGGAAATTTTTTCCAACGGAAGGTCTTTGAGGATTGAGGCACTTACGGCAGTGAACCCGTTCGTTGGATCGAAAATATCCCAATATCCTGTGGAAAATTTGTTCATGAAAGATAGCATGGCATTACCCATTTTACGCATCAGCGGCATTCCCTTAAGGTATTCCATAAGGTAGAAGCGATCTCCCTTTGTATAATCGGCCTGTCCGTCGACAATCGGTCTGACAAGCTGAGGAATAATCGCCGGATCCATCTGTCCGTCACCATCAAGCTTGACCACAATATCGGCTCCATCCCTTATAGCAGCTTTATAACCGGTCACAACCGCCCCACCAACACCCTGATTAACAGCATGAAATATCACCCTCACCCTGCCATCGGAAGAATACTGCTGAATATAATGTCCCGAATTTTCAGGACATCCATCATCAACACAATAAATTAGGGATACTTCGCTTCCGACTTTAGATAAAACTTCCAAAACATACTGTTTAACCTTGTAACAAGGCACCACCACAGCAATTACCATATAATCACCTCAACGCTAAAAGTACGGGTGCAACTCTAAACGCTAAACACCATATAAAAAGTATTCAGCAAAAATCATAGCCAATTGTTATCGAAAGTTATGATGCACGTTTAACGAACATGCAGTAAGGCTATTTCAAAAATGAGGTATTTCGAGCGGACCGGTTTGTATAGTGAAGAAAATGCGGAGAATCCTCCGCACGAGAGGCTTAATTGCAGTTCTGATACTCACGGTATCGCTTGTCACGCTCCTTAAGCCACTTCTCAACCTCCGGACTGAGAGTGCAGAGCTTGTTCAGATGAGTATCTACATAACGTAACTTGGGCATAGTCACTATCTTTGCAGGAAGATTTGTAAGCTGATTGTTCTTAAGATAGATTTCCTTCAATTCTGAAAGTTCCAGAATACAATCAGGAAGAGAAGTGAACTCATTGCCCCACATCTGTAGCGATTCCAATGTTTTAAGATTGCCAAACTCTGCCGGAAAAGTGCTCAATCCACAGTAGCGGATATCCATTTTTTCAAGCTTGGTCAAATTCCCGATCGCTGAAGGCAGACTTCCAATTTTGTTTGAGGCCAGGTTAAGCTCACGAAGTTCCACCAGATTGCCGATTTCCGGAGGAATTGAACCAATGGAGTTATCCTTGAGTATGAGCCCTTTGAGTCCGGTTAGTTGAGTAATTCCAACAGGGAACTCCTTCAGCCCCTCATGCGTATAATCCTTATTAGTTAAATCAAGAGTCACGACTCTGCCGTTCTCGATTTTGGCGACATCATCCACCATTGCATCTTTAAGCCCGCAGCCGTCCAGAATCGAACGCAGAAGTATGCGTTCATCCTGTGCCGGAGCGGCAGAGCTCTGCTCATCTCCCGAATCCTGAGCCAAAAGGGAAAAGGCCATTAATGTAGTAAATAAAGCAGTGATAGGACGCATAATCCACCTCCTCTTCCTGATAGTAGAATTGAAAACAACTGAAAATCAGCTCTATACTGAAAAAAACTTCTGCCGAAGCCTGGAATCAATCCCCAGGGTAAAAAAACTCTCCACACAGGTTCTAAAACATGAGGGCCAAATCATCAGATTCGGCCCATTTATCAACAACGTATCAAGATTACTAAAACCATCCTTTGTGACTCTGCACATACATCTGCTGGAATTCTTCATCACTTCTGGTCAGATAAAGAATTCCCTCAATCAGGCCAATAATGCCGATCACCCCTGTTGCAGCTCCACAGGTAATGATCCCCCCCAGAATGGAAACCAGCAACATAATGAGGCCTTCTCTGGTATAGCCAAGGTAAAATTTGTGAATTCCCGCCCAGCCAAGGAGTATGCCTAACAACCCGGCAGCCACTTTGGTCTTGTCCACCGAACTGGAAGACGAGCCCAGGCTTGTACCGCATTTAACACACAATACCTGCTGAGGTTGCGTTTCAGTACCACAGTTGGGGCAGTATTTCCTCTCTGAATTTGGCGGAAAACCGCATGATGGACAGGCAACGGCCTTGGGGTCCACCTCTTTTCCGCAATTTCTGCAATGCATGTTCTCTCCCTTCACGAAAGCAATTTCTGCAAGAATACTGACTGGCTGTCATTAATATACTTTAGCCAGGGCCGGAGGGGGACGGACTATTTATCTAAACTTTAGGGACGGAATTTTATCCTTTTATGCAGTTTAATTGTTAACGGCGAAGACGCCTCCTAGGCCACCATCCCCGCTCTCGCTCTGAAAAGCCATCAACAATAGGCATCAGAGCCTATCGATCCGACATTAAATCCTCCCGGTATCTTTCGGGACGATCTTTCGGGACGGACTAATTTAATAACGAAAGAATAATAACCAAATAACGCCTTAATTTCAACTCACCATGAAACCAAAGATCTTTACTGAAAAATATAATCCTCTTCAACCTATCTTTTCTTCGAAGATCATGCAAGCAGATTTTAAATTTGAAAGGATAAATGAGGATCAAAACTTTGAAGTCGGAACAAAAAACAATCTCTGCTTCTGCAGAGGTAATTGAAATATGTTAACACAAGAAACGTGGTCAGCCGACCACTAGGGTTTTTCTTACATTTTCCTTTTTATGTTTTGCACCAAGCCGCACTAAACTAGCAACCGGCGGAATAGTGGTTTTAAGAAAATCTGCAATTACAGTGAGAGGCAGAAGCTCCTCGATATAAAGCTGATAACAAAAATCAGCTCTAGCTCTGGTTCTGATATCTTTTCGGCCTCGATGCATTAGATCTTCTTTGGTTATTCCAAATCTTCTGCACACCTCCTCAGCAGTTTTTTCCAAAACAAAGCTATAGTCCGCCTTTCGATGCAACCGATGCATTCTGACTCTGTGCTTTTCCATCGCTTGTTTTACAAAGTCCGGATCTCCGATCACCGCAGGCCAACCTTTACAAGACCCAACCACTTCGGTTTTTTCTGTTTCAGGCAACTGCCCCGCATTCTTCAAATCGTCTGGAGAATACCCTTCAGATAAAAAATTCAAATAGTTCCGAATGGCTTCCTGTTCTTCTTCACCAAAT
The DNA here is from genome assembly GCA_023436205.1 of Fibrobacterota bacterium. GTDB lineage: Bacteria > Fibrobacterota > Chitinivibrionia > Chitinivibrionales > Chitinispirillaceae > JAEZKC01. The sequence goes on along the minus strand of JAEZKC010000097.1, from coordinate 153,383 downwards.
CGGCGAAGGCACTCTGCTCTATTCTGAAAAACTCCACCCATGGATCCCTCTTTGCCTAAAAGGTAACCGTGGCCACACCAAGTCCAATTGACTAATTGCTCCAGCGTTTTGACCTTTCCGGCCCGCATAGGATTTAAATGTATATACTTTACGAGTTGTGCTGCATAATCTTGATCTTGACAAAGAATTGATTTGAACCTGTTTTGGAACAGATACCCACTTCGCTTATGCTTAATATTATAGTACCTGGCGTATCCACTGTTGAGTGATCGCATGAGTTTGGCCATGGGAAGATGGTTTGTTCTCACAAGAAGATGATAATGATTATCCATAAGTGTCCAGGCAAAACACTGGTAACCAGTCAGCTCCAAACCTGTTGCCAAACGCCTAAGAAACTCAACTCTGTCCTCATCATCTTCGAATAGATTTTTACCATCTATGGAATGAGCCATAATATGTGCAAGCGCACCAGGCATTTCTAATCGCATCGTACGGGGCATACATAACCTCCAGCATTTTTAACACCGATTGGAGTCTATGTAGGTAGCAAGTACTCGACCAGAAATTAGGAATTGTAAGTTATTGATAAACTGAAGAAAGTACGACAATTCTTCTTTTAATTTACCAAGAATGAAATCAAAATGGCAATTTTTTCAAAATTAAAATCTTAAAATAGGTAGCTTTATTGGCGCTTACGATAAAATCGGCTGGTTTGTCCCCCAATATCATTAGCAAAACTGATTAGTCCGTCCCTCGGTTCGTCCCTTGGCACCATAAGCAGAACCGATTAGTCCGTCCCCGCTCCCAAGTTCCTCGCCACCACAAACACCACAACCGCCATAACCAAAACCACCAACACCTCTCTGCCAAGAAGTGCCCTCCTCACCCTCTCCCGCCTCCCCTCCGTTAGCAGAGGCAGCAAAAAAAACGTAACCACTAGATATGGAACCATTATCACAAATAACTGATTCTCATGATATGCTTCTGCGATCTCTAGATTAAACAAATGATGCAGCGCCCTCTGAACTCCGCATCCCGCACATCTGTAACCGGTCACGTTGTGAATTAAACACTGAGGGTAAAACCCATGCAGCCCCGGGTCGACAAATTTAACTATTAAAGCCACGACCACTGCACCCAATGTAAGAACCACATCACCGACACTTCTCTTCATATAGACATAACCTCCCTCTAAAACTACACTCTGCTCGCGCGCTTTAAGGCCCAAAAGTTCAGCGATTTGGTATGCTTTAAATGCTGCAAGTGATTATTTTGTAGTTCTTCTTCTGAACAGGTCTCATCCTAAGGAGCCAAAATTGGACAAACCGACCGTAGAAAAACACTTGAATGATTGTCTGGACGACAGTTCATTTCTAAAACTTCCAGGTTTTAAACGGGGCAAAGTCAGAGACACCTTCGATCTTGGAGACCGGCTGGTACTTATCACCACCGACAGGCAGAGCGCATTCGACAGAATACTTGCCGAAGTTCCCTTCAAGGGACAGGTGCTCAATCAAGTAAGCGCATTCTGGTTTGAAAAGACCAGACATATTGTGGATAATCATGTTCTGTCAATTCCCGACCCCAATGTGACAATCGCAAAAAAATGCCAGGTCTTCCCCATCGAATTTGTAGTGAGAGGCTATCTTACCGGCTCCACCGACACATCAGCATGGACCCTTTACAATAAAGGACAAAGGACCATCTGCGGCAACAAGCTTTCCGATGGAATGGTCAAGAATCAGAAATTCGAAAAACCGATCCTCACTCCAACCACCAAATCGGAAGCACACGATGAAAGCATTTCTGCTGATGAGATCGTGAGCCGGGGAATTATCGATCAGGACACTTGGAAGAAACTAGAAAAGATTGTTTTTGCACTCTTTAATTTCGGAACTCAGACAGCAGCCCACAATGGTCTTATACTGGTTGACACCAAATATGAGCTGGGCAGGGATAAACAGGGCAACATTGTTCTAATTGACGAAATCCATACACCGGACTCATCGAGATATTGGCTCAAGGACAGCTATCAGGAAAGAATAAATCAGGGACTGGAACCTGAAAACATCGACAAAGAATTCCTGAGACTCTGGTTCAAGCAGCACTGTGATCCTTACAAAGACCAGGTACTGCCAAAGGCACCTGCCGAACTTGTCACAGAGCTCTCACTGCGCTATATAAAGCTATATGAAATGATTACCGGACAGAAGTTTACCATTGATGAAGGTATCCCCGTAAAGGAACGCATCAGAAGCAATTTAGCAGATCTTCTTAGAAGCTAATCTCACGCATACTGGAGGAATAATGAAGGCTGTAAAGATAAAGGAAAACATCTACTGGGTTGGCGGGATAGATTGGGATATTAGAAACTTCCATGGTTACCTCACCCCGCGAGGAACGACATACAACGCCTATCTTATCATTGATGAAAAGGTCACCCTCATCGACACTGTCAAGCATTATCTTGTTGATGAAATGTTTGAGCGGATCTCATCAGTCATTGATCCGACAAAGATCGATTATGTCATTTCCAACCATGTGGAGATGGATCACTCTGGTGGACTGCCACGGGTTATGGAACGCATTCCCGAAGCAAAGCTTTTCACATCGCCTCACGGAGAAAAAGGGCTCAGGGAGCACTACCGCAAAGAATGGAATTTCAGTGTAGTAAAATCAGGCGATTCACTTAGCTTGGGAAAACGCAGCCTGAACTTCCTGCTCACCCCCATGATCCACTGGCCCGACAACATGGTATCCTACTGTCCCGAAGAGAAGCTTCTCTTTTCTAATGATTCTTTCGGACAGCATATCGCTTCTCCGGAAAGATTCGATGATGAATTGCCACTGGGAATTGTTCTTGAAGAAGCACAAAAATATTATGGTAATATTGTACTTTCCTACAATGCTCAGGTACAAAAAGAACTCGAGGCGGCTTCCCAGTTTGATATTGAGATCATTGCACCGAGTCACGGGATAATCTGGCGTTCGCATATTCCACAGATCGTTGAGAAATATGTAAAGTGGTCCTCCAATCAGACCGACAATCTGGCACTGGTTATCTATGATACCATGTGGGAATCGACCGCTAAGGTAGCTGCAGCCATACGTCATGGTTTTGAGGAAAAAGGTGTGAAAGTCAAAATGATGAACCTTAAAGCCAGTCACATTTCCGATGTCATGACCGAAGTTGTAGATGCAAAGTACATCTGCGTGGGATCATCAACTCTTAACAGTAATATGCTCCCAACAGTTGCAGGTTTCCTCACCTACCTTAAGGCGCTTTCACCCAAAACACGAACTGCCATGGCGTTCGGGTCTTTTGGCTGGAGCGGGCAAAGTATCGACCAGGTCGCAGATGGTCTGAAGACATGCGGTTTTGAGATGCTTGAAAGTATAAAGGTAAAGTATGTTCCCGAGGAACAAACGTTAAAGAAAATTACAGAGAAAGTCTCTTCAACGATTTCCTGAATATTTGCCCCATTGCGGTGGGGCTTTAGTCTTTTCTGCGCAGATTATAAACTGAAAAATTAATTTCCGGGCAGCAGGTTGCCGCCCGGAAACAATCTATTATTTGTTTCTTTCTAGCTCATTACCATCGGCATCTTTGAGGTTTCCAGTCACGATCAGAATAAAATCGATCAGTGCCCAGACACCGCAGCCGCCGAATGTCAGCAGTTTCACCACACCAAGACCGGTGTATCCCAAATAAAATCTGTCAACTCCAAATGATCCCAGGAAAAAAGACAGCAGTACAGCAGTCACAAAATCGCGCTTTTTCATGAATAAACCTCCGGTAAGGGTTGATGTGTTTTTGTATGAATAGTATCATTCCTACCAGGAAAGGTCAACAGCATTTGCAACAGAGATTTTCAAATTACTTACACCATCCTTGAGGGCATGAAGAGCTGAACAAAGGTTCGTTCCGCAAACAGATCTGTCATACCTGCAATGTAATCCACAATGATTCGCCAGGATGGAGTCTCCTCATTGTAGTTGGTATTTTTTATGAAATGGAAAAAAGTCTGCATGACAGGAGCTTCCTTGGATATAATTCCCACAAAAGCGTTGTCCCGCCCCTTGTCTGACTTATTGAAAATTTTTTCAATCTCATCATAAAGCAGCTCTATCATACTTGCAGCTTTCTGACTCTTGCGTTCTACTTCAGGGTGCAGATAGATAAACTTGTAATTGAATTCTTTAAGCTGCTTCATGAGCTCGAAGACTTCCTCACTCATCTCGATGGCATCCTTATCGGCACTGTTTGCGATAGTATCATTCACAAAGGAGCCGATTATCTTTCCATTATCCATACCAAGGTCTCGAGCTATATCGGCGGGAATATCACTCTTTTTTATTAGTCCCGCCTTAATGGCATCCTCCAGATCACGCCCCAGATATGCGATGCGATCCACAAGACGAACAAGACACCCCTCAAGCGTAGCCGGGAGGCTGCAGCGATCATTAAGGGTTTCCAGTTCAAGCAGATTTCTGCTCCTGTCCGGCTTGACCACTCTGTCAAAGCTTTCTCCACAGTGGGTTACGATTCCATCTCTTACTTCGCAAGTAAGATTAAGCCCCTCACCATAGTTTGTAAGCTTATCCACCACTCGCAGTCCATGGATCTCATGCTTGAACCCCTCCTCAACCCCTCTCTGCCGCAGAATTCTGTCCAGTACCCGCTCTCCGGCATGACCAAAAGGAGGATGACCCAGATCGTGTCCCTTTGCAATCGCGTTTATCAGATCGGTATTGAGGCTTAGACACCTGCCGATAACCGAGGCGATGCTGGAAACGTGCAGAACATGCTCCATGCGAGTGCAAATGTGATCATTATCGGGTGACAAGAAGACTTGTGTCTTGTGCTTAAGTCTTCTAAATGGAGGCGAATGGAGAATCCGAGTCTCATCCCGGGCAAATTCAAGCCTGAAAGGATCTTTTCTTAAAGGGAAACGGCGCCCAAAAGATTCGCTGCTTTTTTTTGCGAATGGACTGAGTTTTTCTTCCTCTTCCAGAAGAAACTTGCGGATATCAAATTCAGTTTTCATACTCGCTCAAATACTGCCTTATAAACTCCTCCTGCTCTGATGTCTCGATGGCCGGTCTGACCTTCTTGACTGCTTTAATGGCCGAGCGGGAAGAAAGTGAAAGATATTTACCCATAATACAGCTGAGAACCAGCCCTGTTCTACCAATACCAGCCTGACAGTGCACACAGACGGGATGATGGCTGTCCATGTTATCTATAAGGTCCTCAACCAGATCATCAAAGACAATCTGATCTTCAGGAACTCCAAAATCCGGAATAGGATGATCTATCCAGGTCACCCCGGCCTCTCTGCATACATCCTCCACAGGGCCATAGGGTCTGGAAAGCGAAACCAGCACCTTCACACCCTGTTCGGCAAGCCAGAGGACATCATTTCTTCCATCGGTACAACGAGGCATGGAAGAGCCGGAGAGCTTACCGGGGATCACCCAGGAAAAGTTGGTCAGTGTCATTTTATGTAAACACCCGTTTTGGATTCAATGTTGCAATACCACTAGTGACAGGCACTTATTTATAAAATAGTTGTTAATTTCCGGCAATTCCACAGCAAACGACCTCGAATATAGTCTTAATAGAAAACCTGATCTCTTGAATTTCCCTTGCAACAGCTTTATTTTAAGACCTTCGAACTTTAAATAATCTGCATTACCGGACGTACTTACAATAAAATTATGAGAAACATTTATCCATACATACTGATTCCGGTTGTTTCAGCCCTTATCGGCTGGTTAACCAACTACATTGCAGTGAAAATGATCTTTCGCCCCCGACAGGAGATCCGTTTTCTCGGTTTTCGCATTATTGGTCTACTGCCAAAGCGCAAAGCCGATCTGGCAGACAAAATTGCCGATACAGTGGAACGGGAGCTCATTTCCTATAAGGATATCCGGGCGCTGGCACAGGGAAGCGACTTTCATGATCGCACCGGGGCCCTGATAAGAACTAAAATAGAGGAATTCATTGCTGCTAAAGTAACCTCCAATCCGCTGATCTCGATGTTTCTTTCCTCCGACATGGTCGACAAGTTTACAGATGTACTCATGGAGGAACTCCAGAAGAATATTCCAAACGTAATGGACCATATCTTTGAATCCTTTGAAGACAAGATCGATTTCAGGAAAATCATCAAAGAGAAGATTAACGCCTTTGATATGGAGCGTCTGGAGAAAATCGTCTACGATATTTCTGCACGTGAACTGAAATCGATTGAAATTCTGGGTGGAGTTTTGGGCTTTGTAGTTGGTCTGGCTCAAGTGGGAATCTTATTAATCGGAATAAATCATGGATAACAAACTGTTTCTACTGCTCTCCTTTTTATTCACATCGGCTGTATCCTTTGCACAAACAACAACGGTAAGCCAGGACAGCATGACCGTTGGAGACAAAATCAACCTGCAAGTCTCCATAGCAGTCGAAAAGGGTGCTCTTCTTACCCCGCCCAATCCGGAAAAAGATTTCGGCAAGCTTACGGTTCACGACTGGAGTGAACGAAAGACAGAAGGTGAAACCACTGATACATTGACCTATGACTTTGTCATTTCAACATACAAGCCGGAAACCTGCACAATTCCACAGCTTCCGTTTCTTTTAGATAAAGACACTCTGATTGACACCCTCTATTCTGAATCAAAGCTTGTTAGAATGATATCAGTGCTGCCCACCGACACCAATGTGACCATAAAAGAACTTAAGCCTCTGCAGAACGCGGGAAAAGCACCTCTATGGTGGATCTGGCTGCTTGGAGCCGTTGTAATAGCTGCTGCAGCAGTTATTCTGATTCGTCTGCTTGGAAAAAAGAAAACAGTAACCGTTCCGGTTATTCCGCCAAAGCCACCATACGAAGAGGCAATCGAAGCTCTCGGTGAACTGGAAAAGAAAAATCTGGTTCAGCTTGGATATATAAAGGAGTATGTATTTGAACTGTCGGAAATATTCAAGAGATATATTGGACGCCGTTTTGAGGTGAATGCGTCCGAGTTCACGACAGAAGAGATGCTGGAATGGCTCGACGGCTCTAAACTCTCTAAAGAACTGCGCATGAATGCCGAATGGTTTTTCAGAACTTCAGATCCAGTAAAGTTCGCCAAATATATTCCGGAAATGCAGGTAATTAGCCGATTTGCAAAGGAAGTGAAGTCATTTCTGGATGCCACCCGTCCACTGCCTCCTGCTCAGGAGAACAGCGTGCAGGGTGAAACCGGCCAATCAGTGGAGAAGACAGCATGAGATTCAGAGATCCGTATTATTTCCTACTGCTTCTTCTCTGGATTCCCATGCTGTGGGTGTACTGGAGCCGGGAACGCAAAAAAGGTGTTACCGTCAAGTTTTCAGATCTTTCCATTCTGAAAAAACTGCCAGGCTCATCCTTTCTGAAAATGAGACATATCCTGCCGGTTCTCCGCATGCTGGGTCTGGGTTTATTGGTCATAGCCCTTGCAAGGCCACAAAAGGGACAGACCGATGTTGAAGTCACCACTGAGGGAATTGATATCATGCTGGTTCTTGATATTTCAGAAAGCATGAGAGCGCTTGATTTCAAACCTGACAACAGACTAGCAGTTGCCAAGCAGCGGATACAGGATTTTATCACCAAGCGCCAGCATGACCGCATCGGCCTGGTGCTTTTCGGAGCTCGCGCCTACACCCGATGCCCTCTTACTCTGGATTACAACGTGCTTCTTCAGATGCTTGATGAGGTCAGTTTCACAGACTTTTCACATCAGACTGCGATAGGAACTGCTATTGCCACAGCTGCAAACCGGCTGAAGGATTCCCAGGCTAAGAGTAAAGTGATTGTGCTGCTTACTGATGGTGCCAGCAACGCCGGCGATATCCCGCCACTCACCGCGGCAAAGGCGGCAAGTGAACTGGGGATAAAAATCTATACCATTGGAGTAGGGAAAGATGGCCAGGTTCCTTTTCCGGTCGAGGTCGTTGACCCCTTTACAGGACAGAAGTTCCAGCGCGTTCAGATGATGCAGTCGGACTTGAATGAAAAGGAACTCACCGAAATCGCCCAGTTAAGCAAGGGGACTTTTTTCAGAGCACGAAATGCAGAATCACTTAAAGACATTTACGACCAGATTGATAAAATGGAAAAAACTGAAATCAAGTCGACAAGTTTCACTTCATATACTGAACATTTTTACCTCTGGCTCTGGGCCGGATTTCTGATGATCGTACTTGAGATGATTCTTCAGAAAACCGTCTTCAGACGAATCCCATAAGGAGCAGCTGTGCGGTTCGGAAATCCGGAATATTTCTTTCTTCTGCTTCTTTTGCCCTTTCTGGTGCTGTTTTTTGTGTGGGTATACAAACGCAAACAATCGGCTCTAGCGCGTTTTGCTTCCCCGGCACTGATTAGAAAGTTAAGCAATTCGGCAGGACCCGGTCGATATATTCTTAAGAGTTTTCTCTTTTCATTTTTTGTGCTGTTCCTTACCTTCGCTCTGGTAAGGCCACAGTTTGGGGTCAAAACAGAGATGATTCAGCGAAAAGGGGTGGACGTAATGGTAGCCCTTGACATCTCGCATAGTATGCTGGCGCAGGATCTTGCCCCTAACCGTCTGGAACGCGCAAAACTTGAAATCCGTAAATTTATCGATCTTCTTAGAGGAGACCGAGTCGGGCTCATAATCTTTGCCGGCGAAAGCTTCGTCCAGTGCCCATTGACACTCGACTACTCCGCAGCAAATCTTCTCTTGCAGGCCGTACAGACCGACTGGGTTCAGATTCAGGGTACCGCACTGGCAGATGTCATTAAACAGGCAACCAAATCCTTAAGCTCCGAAAGCAAAAAGCACAAAGTATTGATCATTCTTTCTGACGGTGAAGATCACCAGGGAAATGTAAAGGATGCAGCAGAAGAAGCGGCTAAAGAGGGAATCATTATTTATACGATAGGAATCGGATCCGAAGCGGGTGTACCAATTCCAGTAAGCAAGGGAAGCAACAATGTAATTTACAAAAAGGACAAATCTGGAAACCTGGTCATGACCAGACTCAATCCGGTGGTTCTGGAACAAATAGCTTTAGCTTCAAATGGAAAATACTTTCATGCCGGCACCGACCTTGATCTGAGCAGAATTTATAGTGAAATCGCCAAGCTGGAAAAAAGTGATTTTGGAATGAGCAAAGCCATTACCTACGAAGAACAATACCAGATTTTTCTGCTCATAGCACTCATTTTTATGATTACAGAGTACTTCATCTCCGAGAGAGCCAAAAAAAGAGATGTCTGGAAAGGAAGGTTTGAGGCATGAGAACCATTTCAGCAATACGTCTCACACTTTTCTGTTCGCTTTTGACTGCTGCTGTGCTTGTTACAGCTGTAAACGGTGATGATATCTACAGCAAAAACAAAAAAGCAAACAGTCTTTATAAACAGGGAAAATTCAATGAGGCCCTTAAGCTGTATGAAGATGCACTTCTGCTGGATCCTGCAGATAACAAACTTAAAATGAACAAGGGATCAGCACTTTACCAGCTTGAGGATTATGAAAACGCAGAAAGTGCTTACTCTGAAGCTCTCTCCGAAAAAGATAAAAAGGTGTTAGCCCATGCTCACTACAATCTGGGAAACATTCTTTTTAAACAGGGTGAGAAGCTTGAAGCGGCAGGCAACCCAGCAGCCCAGGAAAGATATTCCAAAGCACTTGAAAACTACATTAATTCTCTAAAGTTGAGACCAAATGACCGGGATGCCAAATGGAACCTTCAACTGGCGCATCAGAAAGTGCAAATGATGCAGAACCAGCAGAATCAGTCTCAAGACAATGACAAAAAAGATGATCAGAATAAAAATGATCAAAATAAGGACCAGCAGCAAAAAGACGATCAGAATAAAGAAAATCAGAATCAGGAACAGAAAAAAGAGCAGGACAAGCAGGATAAACAGGATCAGCAAAATTCTCAAGAGCAAAATCAAAAAAAGGAACAGAACCAGCAGAATCAGGCTGATCAGAATAAAGATGAGCAGGAGATGAAAAAGGAAGAGGCGCAAAGATTAATTGAATTATATGCCGATGATGCCGACACTCTGAACAAGCCCCAGAAAAAGTACCCTGCGCGAATCGGCCAGCCCGAGAAAGACTGGTAAATGGAGCCTCAATTCAGATTTGCCGAATGGCAAAACGAAGGTCAGACAGTCCGCGGGTCTCTTCTACTCTGCAACCAGGGACAGAGTCCCTGGGTAATTTTTTGTCACGGTTATACCGGTCACCGCATAGGGCCAGGATTTCTTTTCGTAAAGATTTCCAAAGCACTGACTAATTTAGGCATTTCATCTCTTCGTTTTGATTTCAGAGGGTCAGGTGAAAGTGACGGGACCTTTCACGAGCAGACTCTACCCGTTATGTTTTCTGATCTTGTATCCGCAACATTGTATGTTACATCAAATTTCAAACCGGCATCTCTTATTCTGGCAGGTCACAGTTTCGGTGGATTGGTTTCTGCAATAGGGGCATCTGCACTGAAGACGGACGGTCTTGTGCTGCTGTCTCCAGTTGCAGATCTTAACAAACGCGTTGCCGAATTGAACTGGCTGGCCCAGCGCGGCCCAAACAGTCAGGGACTTTACGAATACGGACCTCATGAGATCTCACCCACTTTTGTCGAAAAACTGACTGGTTTCGATCCCAAAAAATCCGTCTGCAGCTTTAAAGGCCCCCTGCTCGTGGTGCATGGTGAAAAAGACGAAATTATACCATTTCAAGAATCTCAGATGTATATGGATTGGGCACAAAACTGTGGTCTGGATGCCACACTGCACCCTATTCCGGGCGCAGATCATAACTACACTTCAGTTCCATTTGTAAAAGAAACGATACAAGTGGTGTGTTCATGGCTCAAGGAGCACTTCGAATGAAAAAACTCGGCGGACTAATTCTGCTCATAATCTTAGGAACGGCTCATTTCGCCGCTGCATCAGTGACCTTCTCCATCAACACAGAACGCACGACTGTCACCAAAGGAGAACAGGTTACACTTATTGCCACCCTGGTATCACCTAAAAGCATCGGCTCTGCCGACATACCCTCCCCCGCTCCCAACGAAGCTTTTGAACTGCTAAGTGTCAACCGCTCACAAAGCCAGTCTTCGCAAATCCAAGTTATTAATGGACAAATCGTGCAGAAAAATGAAATTCAATACCGTTTCATTTACACAATTGTTCCAGCTAAAAACGGGACATTCACTTTTCCTTCTCTTGAAATCACCCTTGATGGAGCTACGTATAAGACACAGCCCGTCACCTTTAATGTTACAGATCAGCCAGTTAACAATGCCGATATCCGGGCATACCTTCTTCTCAATAAAAAGGTTTTTTATCCGGGCGAACAGGCCATACTCACCTTGAAAATCGCCCAGAAAATCAATGCCCCGATCCAAACCCAACGAGGTTACACTGGAGCAATCGAAAAGCTGGAAGCCGCGTTCGGTAAAGAATTCTCTCTCAACCGACTATTTACAAATCAGGTTACCACAGGACAGGAAAGAATTAACGGAGAACTCTACAACACATTTACGCTAAAGTACTCTGTATTTGGAGTCACAGCCGGTGAGTTTTCAATTCCTTCGGTTCCTTTTCAGTATGATGAGATACGCAGGACATCCAGACGCCGCATAGACCCTTTCTTCAGTGATTTTTTTGACATGGACCCCTTCGGTGGTACTGAGGCAGTTACCAAAACTGTTTACACTAATCCCCTGAATATAACCGTTAACACACTCCCCTCACCACCTCAGGGCTTTGCCGGAACAGTGGGAAGAGTTTCACTGAGTGCCACAGTGGATCCAGTCACGGTTCAAGCTGGTGAAGCCTTAACCCTGAGAATAACTTTAAAAGGAAATACGCGCGCCACCAACATGGGTGACCCGATTCTGCCAGAACTGAAGGATTGCGATGTGTTCACACCCGAGCGTCAGTCAAGCTCTGACACTTCAGCGGAAGGGTTCTCCACCAGAAAAACCTACCGCTATCTCATTATCCCAAAGCAGGAGGGTAGCCTTTCGCTTGGTCCAATCACCTATCCCTACTTTGATGCCGAATCTGGTAGCTTCAAAACAGCCAAAAGTGACCAGTTGACAATTAACGTGACCCCGGGTAAAGGCGGCCCCAAGGAACAGACTCGCTACCTGACTCAGGAAGAGGTGCGCCAAGTAGGCCAGGATATCAGGTATATCAAAACCGATAAACCTGTCCATCAGCATCGCCGCCCCTACCGTCAGGCACACTGGTTTCTGCTCTTTCCATTGCCCTTTCTTATTGGCGGTTTTGCGTTCATCTACCGTTTTCATTCTGGTCAAACCAGAAAAAATGCCAATAGAAATATCAGACAGAAAGCCTTACGACTCGCTCTCAAGGAACTGGACAAACTACGAAAAGAATCTGACAGTCTTTCGAATAATGATTTTCTGGGCAAAGCTGCAATTACCATAGAAAAATACATTTCCCAGAAATTCGGTTTTGCTGCAACCGGGCGGACTTTGGAAGAATTAAAGGCTGAACTTCTCTCACGTAAAATAGATGCAGAAACAGTGGGAGGACTTGCTGAACTCATTGAACGAAATGACGAATACAGATTCGGCGGCAAACCTTTCAATAAAGATGGCAGAAAGGACCTCCTGGAAAAAATAGCCACGTTCCTCACCAGCATGGAGAAAACTGTGCTTAAGAAACCTGTCACACCAGTTTCTGCAGCAATACTTCTGATACTCGCATTGATGCTACCTACGTTTTCCACACCAGTTGACAGCTGGTTTGAAAAAGCTAACGCTTTCTATGCCAAGGGCAATTACGACAGCGCTCATGTGTATTATTCGAAAATCACCGATTCTGGAATAAACAGCAGTACCGTTCTTTTCAACCTGGGCAATACCTGTTTCAGACAGAAGAAACTGGGTCTAGCAAAGCTGTATTATGAAAAAGCGGCCCTGGTATCCCCCAAGGATCAGGATATCCAGGCCAATATACGTTTTGTAAACTCAATGATAGTGGACAGAGTAGACAGTCCCCTTGAAACTGATTTCCTGACAGCCATTTTTTACAACCTACACACCATGTTTTCTCTGAATCAGCAGATTTTCATCCTCTTTTTTCTTCTACTTGCAATCTCTCTGCTGATTTCCGCCATACTGTTTAAGCCCGGATTGTTTCGCATCTGGGCAACCTATGGAACAGTGTTGCTTTCACTTCTGTTCCTGGCCGTCAGCCTTTCCGCCGGATATAAAATTCATGCTCTGGAAACAAAGCAGTTTGCAGTTATCCTTACCTCTTCCCTTGATGCCAAAAACCAACCTCAGGGCACACAATTGCAGTTTACCGCTCATGAAGGAACCAAGGTTCGAATTCTCAAAACGATAGATGACTGGAGCCTTATCAGTTTACCTAATGGTGCAAGCGGCTGGGTTAAAAACAATTCTCTTGGACTAATCTGATCAATAAAAGAGCCGAAACACCTCTTTTCGGCTCTACGCTCTTGTCCCCCACTGGTTGATATTATATAATTAAGCATCATCAGCAATAGGATTGTTAGTGACTGGAAAAATTCACAACCGAATCATTCTTTTATTGGCAATCATTCTGGCCATCTTCCTTCTATTGGCATTTCTTATTTCACATACAGAGCTCCAGTTGGGAGAATTCACTCTCCTGACCGCCGGGTTCAGCGTTCTATTCATTTCTCTGGCAATTCTGCTGATCCGCTGGGTGGCTGTGCCCCTGAAGCAGTTATCAAAAGCGCTGGATTCCCAATCGATAGAAGAAGTGAAATCGCTTCTCAAACAGAACAATGAATTCGGCAGGCTTGCCGAACTGATGAAGTTGTCAATTGAACAGAAGCAGGAACTGTTGTGTAAGGTAAAGGAGCACGCAGAGGCACAGGAGGCACTGCGGAAAAATGAAGAACTGTACCGCAACCTCATTGAAACGTCACCAGATGCAATTATCCTCTTTGATCAGTTTGGAAACATCATTGTAGGGAACAGCATGGCGGCAGAATTTCTGGGAGTGGAATCGCACAAGGAACTGGTGAACCAGAACTGCTTCAGATTTATACATCCGGGTGAATTTCACCGCATCAAACGCTACCTTGACAACTCTCCTGAAAAACAGGTTAAAAATCTGGAATGTCAGATTCAGAGAACCGACAAAACAAGCTTTCCTGCAGAACTGAGCATCTCCGTAACCTTCATCAAAGACGATCACCCCACCTGTTACCTTGGCATCTGCAGAGACATCGCGGCTAGAAAACAGGCTGAGCTGGAAAAAATGAATCTGGAAGAGCAGTTCAGAACACTTCACAAGATGGAAGCTATCGGGCAGCTCGCAGGAGGAATTGCACATGATTTCAATAATATTCTGGGTGCCATAAGCGGCTATGCGGAACTCATTAAACAAAAGTACTCATCCGACCAGCGCCTGGAGAAATACTCCACAATGATCCTCTCGGCAGCCACCAGAGCATCCGATTTGACAAACAAGCTGCTTACGTTCTCCCGAAGAGGCAAACTGGAGACCACCCCCTTCAGCACCCATTCCGTTCTTGTCGATCTACTCGATCTACTGGAAAGAACTATTGACAAAAGGATCAGAATAAAGCGGGAATTGATGGCGAGAAAGCCGATTGTATGCGGAGATCCGGCTCAATTCCAGACAGCCATCATGAATATCGCTCTAAATGCACGCGATGCCATGGCTGAAGGAGGAGATCTTCTGCTTCGAACAGAAGATATTCAGATTGATGAAAACTTTTCAAAACAAAAAGCCTACTCCATTTCACCGGGACCTTACATTAAAATCACTGTCAGCGACAGCGGAACCGGAATGGACGAAAAGACCCTTTCCAAAATATTTGAACCCTTTTTTACGACCAAAGAACAGGGTAAGGGAACCGGTCTGGGATTAGCAAGTGTGTATGGTGCCATAAAAAGCCATAATGGTTATATAGAAGCCCAAAGCGAACTTGGCAAGGGGTCTGTATTTTCCATTTACCTGCCTGTGGTTGACGAAAAAGAGCAGGTTATTCGAAAGAAAAGTGATCCCAGGCTACTTGCGGGAAAAGGAAGCATTCTGGTCGTGGATGATGAAATTTTCCTAAGCCACGCCTTGAAGGAAATGCTTTCCTGGATCGGTTATACCGCGATCACCTTTAATAACGGCTCAGATGCCATCGATTATTATCGTAATCATGCAAATTCTGTCGACCTTATCATTCTTGACCTGATGATGCCGGGGATGGGCGGTCGCGAATGTGTCAAACTGTTCAAAGAAATCAACTCTCAAGTGAAAATAATCATTTCATCCGGTTATGCTCTCGAAGAAGAGCGTCAGCGACTTTTCAGAGAAGGAGTCATCGATATTCTTCAGAAACCATTCATGTCCACCCAGCTCTCTCAAGTAATTCACAATGCACTGGGGATCTCTTCAAACCAGATTAATGCTTGACCTTCACTGCTGCCAGAATTTATCATAGGTACTTTATCCGGCACCTAAGAGTACTTTACCGTTTGTAATGTACTCCAAAACCAATCAAAAGCGCAAGGAATCAAGCATGATCAGATTAAACGAAAACTTTCTCAAACTTAAATCCTCCTATCTCTTCTCCGAAATTGGTCGGCGAGTATCCACCTTTCAACAGGAAAATCCCGACAAGGAGATCATCCGTCTGGGTATCGGGGATGTCACAAAGGCGCTGCCTCAGGCCTGCATAAATGCATTCCATGCAGCTGTAGACGAAATGGCCTCAGAGACTACATTCAGAGGATACGGACCGGAACAGGGGTATCTGTTTTTAAGGGAACAGATAGCCAAAAATGACTACCAGTCCCGCGGTGCTGATATTGCAGCCGATGAAATCTTCATCAGCGACGGAGCAAAATGTGATACCGGCAACTTTCAGGAACTATTTGCACAGGATATCATAGTGGCTGTACCGGATCCGGTGTATCCTGTGTATGTAGACACCAATGTCATGGCCGGACGCACCGGTTCATCCCAGGATGGACGATATCAGGGGTTAGTTTACCTTGAAGGAAATGAACAGAACGGTTTTGTGCCCGCACTTCCTGAAGGTCATGTTGATTTGATATACCTCTGTTTTCCCAATAACCCGACCGGTGCAGTGGCTACAAAAGATCAGCTCAAAATGTGGGTAGATTACGCTCGTAAAGAAAAATCTCTTATTCTCTTTGATGCCGCTTACGAAGCATTCATTGCCGATCCTTCAATTCCTCACAGTATTTATGAAATAGAGGGTGCTCAAGAGGTGGCAGTGGAATTCAGAAGCTTTTCCAAAACGGCAGGATTCACCGGAACGCGCTGTGCCCTCACAGTCGTTCCCAAGGCTTGCAAAGTATATGATTCCGATGGAAAAGAGCATTCTCTGCATGCATTGTGGAACAGACGCCACAGCACAAAATTCAATGGTGTCTCCTACCCTGTCCAGCGGGCAGCCGAAGCGATCTATTTCAACGATGGCCCGTCCCAGGTAAAACAGCTTGTCAATTACTATATGACAAACGCAAAGCTGATTCGGGAAAAGATGAGCTCACTGGGCTACAGCTGTACAGGCGGAGTTAATGCCCCTTATATCTGGATCAACTGTCAAAAGGACTCCTGGCAGTTTTTTGACATGCTGCTCAAAGATGCAGGAGTCGTCTGTACACCCGGAGCAGGGTTTGGCCGCTGCGGCGAGGGCTACATAAGAATCAGTGCCTTCAATTCGCGTGAAAATGTGGAAAAAGCTCTGGTAAAAATCGTTAAAGCATTGAGCTGATAGAATTGAGGATAGCGTTCAGATGCTCTGGACGCTTCCCTCTCAATTTCTTTACTGCCTGATCTCTCCGGCATCACTGACAATATTCAGAACCTTGTCCAAATTGGTCAGTTCAAAAAGGCGGTTCAGATAAGAGGAACTGTCTTTATTGGCATTCAAGATCACCAACTGTCTTTTTTCCTTCTGCATCAGCGTATGATAGTAAACGATAGTTCCCAACCCGTGACTATCGATAAAATTCGCCCTTGTCACATCAAGAATGATACGAGTGTGTTCCTTTTTTTTATAGAGCTGATCCATTCTGCGCTGGAACTTCTTGACATCTACATCAATAATTCTGCCGGTCAGTTCCAGAACCGGATTCTCGGTCTCACTTTTAAGCATCACTTCAAGAGCCATACTTTCTCCCTATCAGTGCAGGTACATGTTCCTGGTCTGTAAAAATATGAAAATGTTGAACTTATAAAATATTATCTTTAGATAGAGTTAAAGTCAACATCTTCGTCCTTTTCCTGAAAAATCCGGTTTTCCACCACTTATGATCACCTACAATGTCCATCCAGTGAACCCGCAACACAGATTTCTGGACGCGGCGGTACATATTCTGCGCGATGAAGGGGGAATTGCGGTCTATCCCACCGATACGGTGTACGGTCTGGGAGCCTGCATCACCAACCCAAAGGGCATCGACAAAGTCGCCCGACTTCTGGAAAAAGATAAGGAAAGGCCTTTTTCCTTCATCTGCAGCGATTTTTCCCAGATCAGCAGATACGTGCGTCTGAGCAACACACATTATCGTCTGATGAAACGATATCTGCCCGGACCATACACTTTTATCTTGAACGCCACCAATCTGGTTCCAAAAAAAATTGCTCCTAAAAGAAGAACAGTCGGTATTCGCATGCCCGATTCCAAAGTAGTGCTGGAACTCGTTGCCCTGCTTGGAGAACCGCTGGCGAACACCTCCGTAAGCATTGCAGGTGAACTGGCAAACGACCCGGAAGAAATCTCAAACGTTGTGGCTCACGAGGTGGATGTCATGCTCGATGCCGGGCCTCTGGATATTGCTGAACCATCGACGGTCATCGATCTCACTCAGGAAGAACCTCTGGTGATAAGGCTTGGAAAGGGAGAATGGAATGAGTAGCGGTTTTCAGAAAGGATTTTTAAATGGGACAGCAGATTGAACGTCTTGTGGATATAGTTGCCAGACTCCGCGCACCGGGAGGGTGCCCCTGGGACCGGGAACAAACTCATAAAAGCATCCTTACCGGGCTTCTGGATGAGGCTTACGAGTTTTTCGAAGCCGTAGAGGAAAACGACGACTACAAGATGAAGGAGGAGCTTGGGGATCTGCTGCTTCAAATTGTGTTTCATTCTCAAATGGCAAGAGAAGAAAACAAATACGATCTGGAGGAGGTAGCCAAAGAAATTGGAGACAAACTTATCAGACGTCATCCACACGTGTTTGGCGATGTCGAAGTATCCGGCTCCGAAGAGGTTATCCACAACTGGGAAAAAATCAAAAAAAATGAAAAGGGCAAGGAACATCGCAAGTACATGGTGGATGATATTCCCGAAGCTCTTCCGGCCCTGTTCAGAGCTGAAAAAATGCAGCGCAGAGTGTCCAAAGTGGGATTTGACTGGACCAGTGTCGAACCGGTACTAGACAAAGTAGAGGAAGAATTCGGAGAATTCAGAGAAGCTATCCTCAGCGGCAATGACAAGCATGCGGAGGAGGAGCTTGGTGATATCATATTTGCGTTAGTAAATGTGGCCCGTCATCACAAAATCAGTGCCGAAGATGCACTCAGAGCCACAACCCACAAATTTGCACGACGATTCAGATATATCGAAGACAAGTTTAAAGAGCTTGGAACCGATATAAGCCACGCATCTCTGGAAGAAATGGACAAGTACTGGGAAGAGAGCAAAAGAGTTCTGGGTTAATCACAATCACTGAAAGCTTTCAATCAGCCGTTCGATTCTTGAATAGTCCATCTTGCTCACGGAGGCGGTTCCGAACCGGGCGCTCAGGTAATGCATAACCAGATACTTGGACACCAGATCAGCAGATAGTTCGTGAGGATGGTAATCATGCTCTGATTGAGGAAATTTGCGTCTGTACTGAACGATGGCATCAAGGTCCTTAACATCCAGATTACCGTCATCATCCATTCTGGGAACAAATCCCCCGACAGTTGAATCAACGCTTATACCCACTCTTCTGATGTTACCGCCCATTCCCTTGCTGTTGTCTTTAAGCATTATGGCAGGAAGAATATAGTTGGTCTTCTTTGCCGGAATTTTTATGACCCATTCAGCAGTCGAGGCATCTGGATTTACAATAAATCTCTCATTCTCAAGATCCTTGAGAGCGGGTGCATTTACCTTGCGAAAGCCCCATACCTTCTGATAAAAGCGTTCAAATGGAGCCGGATTCATCCTCTGAAGCACATGCATCTTCTCATGTATCAGGATTTCCATTCCAACATACTGCCCGCTTGACTGCTTCTCTCTCCATTCTCTAAGTGCAGCCACCAGTGATTCAGAGAGCAGAATATAGCCCTCACGGGTGTGAGGAAAACCGGCTTCAATCGAATCAGACAGGAGTATGAATTTCCAGGGAATGGAAGCCAGTGCAGGAAATTCATTGGTTACCGCGCTGTCAGCACGCTGAACGTACCAGGAAATGACTGCTTTGGAGTCATCGGTGAACTCTCGAACGCCACTTCGGTAAGCTTCACGGCACTCCTCGATGGTCATTTCCCGAGTGGACGGATCGATCTGTCGACCGGTTTTCAGAACCATTTCCCAGGAATGCATGCGGCTGAAGTAGGGATCAAGAGAATCTGCGAGGACAGCATCCACAGCCTCCTCGCTGCCTAGAAAAAGCACCTCAGACTGCCCGAAAACAGAAAAACAAAACGCAACCGCGAGCAGTCCGACACATTTCCTCATTACCGATACCACCTCCATCTTAACAATATAGTGGCTAAAGCCGAGTTTGGCAACTTTTCAGGCAATGTAATCAGCCTGAGGATGGTGCACAAAGAGACCAATGGTTGAGTGTTCCGGATTCATCTGAAAGCCCTCAGTGAGTTGAACCCCAAGCCGTTCCTCAACCCCCATGAGCTCAATAAGGGTTTTCTGCTGTTCAAGACCAGGCATTCCTGGATACCCGAAGCTGTAACGCCGTCCCACTCCCCGAGGGAGCCCCAAGCCTTTACCGATTTCGGTGGTGATTTTATCTGCCAAAATTTCCACCAGGTAATTACCTATTCCATTCAGATAAAAACCATCACTATACCGGTCCTGCTTCTGCATCAACTCTCTGCAATAATCACCAAGCTTCTTTCCGATGGTTACAGCCTGTACCGCAATGATATCTCCCTCAGGTCTCACATAATCCGCAACTGACCTCCCCGTCTGTTTTCCACGGGGAAAGGTGAACTGAGCCAGTTCTGTATGAAAATCGGAAGGGTCAAGAAGAAAAACGGTTTCGCTTTCGACAATGACTGGAAAGTAACCATAGAACCCACGACCGTCAACGAGTTCTCGATCTGTTATTTCACTTTTTAGTCGATCGAAAACGGGCTTGAATTCCTCCTGCTCGGCACTGCGATAAGCAGTCGATTCAAGCTTCCCCCCTCCCCACCAGGCCTTGAAAAGCCGTTCACTGTTGATACTATCAAGCAGCGAAGCACTATCCCACTGTAGCACCTCTCCTGTACCGTAGAAGGGAGGTTCGATATAGGAGTCGTGTTCAACGTTGGGAGCTTTCCTGGAGGTCGGTTCAGCTTTAACAGAGGGCTTTTCTTTTTCTGCAGACAAATTCCTGAATCCTTCCAGAATTTTTGCAGCATCGAAAGCATCGCGAGCGAAAAACACTCCGCCGGCATATTGCTCACCATCAACAAGTGATATTCTTGAAGCAAACTCGGCATTGACAGCTGCACCACCTATTATAACTGGTATAGAAAAGTTCTGCTTATGAAATTCCTTCACACACTCGGCCATCTGACGACTTGTAGTCACAAGCAAAGCAGAAAGCCCTACAGCATCCGGCTTTTTTTCCTTTACAGCTTGCACTATATCGTCAAGCTTCACCTGTTTACCGAGATCGATTATCTCATATCCCTGATTGCGCAATATGGAACCGACCAGATTTTTTCCGATATCATGCACATCGCCATAGACAGTGGCCAGGACAATCTTTCCCTTCACAGATGATTGACCTTTCTTAAGATGCGGTTCCAAAACGGCAACAGCTTCCTTCATAACTTCTGCCGCCTGAAGCACGAAGGGAAGAATCATCTCACCAGAAGCCATCCTCTCACCAACCTCACTCATTGCAGGCAGGAGTACCATGTTGAGGATATCAATAGCCGGCATAGAACCGAGCAGTAATTCAATTATCTCATGCAAATTCCGACGATCTCTGTGGATAACAGCTCTACGCAACCGCATTTCCGGGGTGAGCTCCTCAGTGTTTTTAACATTTGCACCTCCTTTGACTTCAGTTGCACTTCCCTGCTCGAAAAAGTCCACGAACTTTGCCAATGCATCTGAAGTTCTATTAAAAAGCAGATCCTCGCCGAGCTTTCTAACATGAGCATCGTAGGTTGCACTATCATCAACTGCCAGCGGATTAAAAATGGCAGCATCCAAACCAGCTTCAGCAGCATGAAAAAGCATCAGATTATTAAGGATTCTACGCGCCTTGGGCTTGAGCCCGAAGGAGACATTACTTACACCCATTGCAGTACGCAATCCGGGAAACTTTTTCCTGATCTGCCTTATGGCCTCAAGGCTTTCCATGGCAGCACCGGCCGATGCAGGATCCCCTGTCGCCAGAGTAAATACCAGCGGGTCTATGTAGATGTAATGTTCAGGAAGACCGAATTCAGTACACGCCAGATCACGAATTTTTCCCACCAGTTCAAGCTTTCTGGCAACAGTTGAAGCCATCCCCTCGTCATCGATGGTGAGCGCAATTACCGGGCACCCGAACTGTTTGGCCAGGGAAAGTATTTTGCGCGCCTTCTCCCCGTTGTGCTCAAGATTAATTGAATTGATGAGAACGGCCCCGGGATTCTTTTTAAGAGCAGCCTCGATAACAGCCGGCTCGGTGGAATCGATACAGAAAGGAATCGCCACTCGATCTTTTAAGTACCCCACGACCTCGTCCATCATCTCGGTTTCGTCATCCCGCTCATTTGCAGCAACACAGATGTCTAGAAGAATGCTGCCTTTGTCTATCTGCTCGAGAGCGATCTGATTGAGTTCCTCGAAATTGCGTTCAGCAACAAACTGCTTTGTTTTTTTGGAACCCTGAGTGTTGAGCCTTTCACCGATGATGCCCGGTTTGGCAATGCTCTCCATATCAATACCTGAGATTCCAGTGGAAAGAAAACAGCTAGTCTTAGGTGGTCTGCATCCAGCCACCTGCGCACCTTCCAGGGCACGGGCAAGGTCCTTGATATGCTCAGGTGTGGTTCCACAACACCCCCCCACCACACTCACCCCCTTCTCTACTGCAAATTTATATACTTTGGAGGCGAAAGTAACCGGATCCATTTTGTAAATAGCTTTGCCATTCTCGTTGCAGGGAAGCCCCGCATTTGGAAGCATGGAAACTGGAACGGGAGAAAGCTCAAGAAGTTTATCAATCCAGGGCCCCATCTCATCCGGGCCGGTGCTGCAGTTAAGCCCGACCACATCAGCACCCATTCCAGCCACCGTCCCCAGAAAAGCTTCCACATCACTCCCAAGCAGCATGTGACCGGATGCATCCATGGTAGCCTGAACTTGTACAGGGACTCGAATATTCTTTATGGAGAAAAGCCGTTGCATTGCAAACAATGCGGCCTTCACCTCAAGCAGATCCTGAGAGGTCTCGATAAGTAACAAATCGGCACCACCCTCCAGGAGCCCCCATGCCTGCTCCTCGAAAATGGAAACCAGCTGATCAAATGAGATAGAAGAGAGAGTTTTGTCTGTTGATGATGGTAAAAATCCTGTGGGGCCAATGGATCCGCAGACAAAACGCGGCTTTCCTGCGGCAGTTTTACTCAATGCCTCACGGGCGATCTGAGCCGCTTTCATATTTATTTCATGAACGCGGTCTCCCAGTCCGAACTCCTCGAGCTTTGGCCGATTTGCCCCGAATGTGTTGGTTTCAATTACATTTGCCCCTGCTTGCAAATACTGAAGATGGATTTTTTCAATCAAATCGGGACGACTGATATTGAGATACTCGTTACAGCCAGAGTGTGCTCCAAAATCGGAGTCGGATGGTTCAGATTTCTGAATTTCGGTTCCCAAGGCTCCGTCAAAAATCACCGGTACATGCTCTTTGAGCATCTTTAAAAAAGCATTATCCATTTTCATTTCCCGCAGATAAGTTAGAAAGCTTCTGATCAACAGCAGTGCAGATGGCGAGCTTTTAGATAACGATCTTTGATAGACCGCAGCAGTTTCAAAATACATTACGACGGAATTCCAGACAGACTAACTTTAGGGACGGACTGCTTTTTTCTACAACTTAAGCGCTTATAAAAAAATTAAAAAGATTAGTCCGTCCCCGAATATCAGGGATCAAGCGATTGAATTTCGCTTCCCTGAGCGTAAGCACATCAAGCTCCTCACAGCGCAAATACTTGAGGTATTCCCTGTACACCGATTCTCTGCACCAGTAAACTGAAACAGGCTCATGATCATCCAGCAAAATCACATGAAAGCCAATTTCGAAGCGAAGCATCTTGACCGTTAGTGGAGAAGTAGACTGAGCAGGAAAGAGAAACTCCGGGTGATAATCCTTTTCTTACCTCGAACAACCCGCAAACAGCTTCCCAGGCCTTGGGTCCACTGGAGGAATCAATCACAATGGCAGCGGCACTGGTGACTTAAAGTGAATAAAGCCCCGAGCAGCTCGCCCCTTGAACAGCAGTAATTACGATCAGTATCTGTACTGCAGCAAACAATTGCGTCCGCATGAGATTCCGAATCAAAAAAAGTAATCAAGCAAATACCACGGTTTTATTCTGATACCTGATTATTCTGTGCTCGGAATACAAACCTATTGCATTCGCCAAAGCGAGCTTCTCAAGGTTTTTTCCCTTCTTTTTCATGGATTCTTCATTATCACGATGAGACACCCGTTCCACAACTTGTTCAATGATCGGCCCCTCATCGAGATCTTCGGTAACATAGTGAGCAGTAGCTCCGATTACCTTTACCCCGCGATTATAGGCCTGTCTGTAGGGGTTGGCTCCTTTAAAGGAAGGGAGGAAACTGTGATGAATGTTAATGATATCCTTTGTATAGCCTTTCAAAAAGGAAGGGGAAAGAATCTGCATGTAACGTGCCAGCACCAGAAAGTCGCTGTTCTGCATCGCCAATTGCAATATGCTCTCTTCCTGCTGGAGCTTATTCTCTTTAGTAACAGGAAAATGGTAAAATTTAATCCCGAAGTGCTCAACAAGTGGAGCTACATCATCATGGTTGCTTATCACAAAAGGCACTTCCACCTTGAGTTCTCCGCTTCTCCACCTGTAAAGAAGATCATAGAGGCAGTGATCCTGCTTTGAAACCAAAATCCCCATTTTCATAACAGTGCTGGCATAATGAATCTGCCACTGGGCCTTAATTTCACGAGCGATGTTGCCGAAATTAACCTCTATCTTCTCAGGGCTGGTACTGTCCGGATCGAAACAGAATTCCACCCTCATGAAAAAAGTGCCGTTTACCGGGTCTGAGCTATACTGATCAGATTGAATAATATTTGCACTATGATGAAAAATGAACTCCGAAATGCGGGCCACAATCCCCTTTGTATCGGGGCACTGGATAAGAAGAATAGCTGTTTCCATTAATTGCACCAATTGAAAATTGAATTTTATTTTTTTACATTCGCACTTCTGGGTAATGACCAGAGCAACACCTCAAGAATTAAACTCATACCCAGTTTAAACCATAATAAATTTGTCCATGTGTTCCTGGAAAGATTCCTGACCTCCTCCAGGAATGCTAAGCTTTTAAAATAATTGATGTTTTGAGAAACTGGTCTGGTATAGATAATTTCACTTTCAGACGGATGAGACCTGATAACAAGCGGGTATGCAGCGCCAGATGATGATACTTTGTATATACCCGGGGCTTCTACTGAAACAAATGGACGATTGGACCAGGTTTCCAGTTGTTTACCGTCTGAAGTGTAAAGTATAGCATCCTGAGATTTTCCATAGTAGGGGTTTCGAAACGGGTATCCGGCATAAAACAAGCTTCCAGGATTGCTGTTTTCTGCAAGTGAATAAGCTGATATCCGGTCCATAAATGGTATATAGAAACCTGTTTCCACCAGATTATTGGACGAACAGATCCCCACGGGAGTTGACGTAAGCACTATTTTACCGGTTTTAAACGGAACAACGCTTGCCAGAACTGAAGAGTTATCCATCCGCAGAAGTGGTGTTCCGGGCAGGGATGAAAAATACCTGTAAATTGAGGCATTCAAACTTATATCAGAAGGAAATCCTCGCCACAAATCAGTTTGCAGCTCCACAACAGGGTGTGAAGCTTTATTCAAGCGCAGAGGAGAGGATCGGGGGATAAGCCCATTATTCTTTAAAAAAGTGAAGGTGAACCCCCCCACCAGATCAGGATCCAAACAAAGGATAATTCCCTTATTGGAAGCGGCTCCTCCGGAAAAAAATGCTTCCAGAATACGGGAGCGCCCGACAAGAGAATTAATAATGATCAAATCAGCTGAATTGAGATCATCATAAGCGAGATCTATCAAATCCTTCTGAGCGATTGGATCCCATACTTCCCCGGCAGCGGCCTTCAGTGCCGCTGTAATGACCTTGTTCTGTTCGATATTGCCGACAACAAGCACTTTGCGGTTCTGTTTAACCTGAGATGAAAAATAGTCCTGATTATCAAAAGGTAAAGGATCCTCTTTCTGTAAAGAGACTATCCCCGATTCCTGCGAATATTCTGAGGGAATATCGAACACCACTTCCCCGGAATCTTCTACACCCAGTGCTACACTCTTCTGACCCACTCTAAGTGCTCCGATACTGACTGTTGCCGCACTAGAGTCAAGTGCCCTGCTCCCGGCATTGACCATTGCAGTTATCCTGTTTCTGCCGCTTCGTGCCCCTACCACCCTCAGCGCATAATTATAGGGGTTCAATGGTGAAAAAGAGACACACAGTACACTTTTGCCTGAATTTTCTATTCTACCCGAAAGCGAATCCAAAACATCAGTTGTGGTTTTCTGAAAATCACTGAACAAAACAAGCGTTTTCTGTTCATGGGATTCCTCTGAAAGATAAGCGTCTATTACCTTTTCAAGGTCACAGGGCCCGAACCTGCTGGTAGCAGCAATTTGATCTGCCCTGTCAACCTCACGAAAAACACCCTGGTCGGAAAGAAACTGAAAATGCTTTACAGTTGAAGGCAAAGTTTGCAGAAAAGAATCACGTACTACAAGAGCCCGTTCCCTGAGCGTCTGGTCTCTGTTGCTGTATTCCATACTGACCGTGGGATCTATCCAGGTATAAACTGAAGAATTCGGATTACGAAGTGAAACCAGAGGATTTCTGGAATTATGGAGCCCGGCAAATATGAGTACCATAGCGGCAACAAGAAAAAGCCTTGTCAACAAGAGCAGCCATTTCCTGAGATTTTTCGCCCGGGAAGCATTCGTGGCAGATGTCGAAAAGAATCGGGTTGTGGATATATCAAAACGCTTGACAGTTCTCCGCCTGAATAAATGTACAATCAGCACAAAGAAGCCAAATGAAAAGGCCCAGAGAAATAGTGGCTGGAAAAAAGAAAAACTCAGAACAGCTTCCCCCTTTTATCCAAAATGCGCATTAACGACTTATGAAATGGTTCATCGGTGGTAACCACTTCAAAATCCACTTTCAACTCCCGGGCAGCCTCCCGCAGTTTCAAATGATGTTCAGCTAAACCAGTCCTGAAATATTCTGATGCAGTTTCTGAATCCAGCACAACCTCTCTTCCCGTTTCCAGATCACGCATTCTGTAAATTGATTTACCACTGAAATCGAGCTCGAAGGGGTCTGCCACACACAATACTATAGTGTCCTGACGTTTGAAACGCAGATGCCTGAGCCCTCTTATTATGCTCTCGGGCTCATCAAACAGATCGGAGATCACTATGCACATGCCCCGCTTGTTCAACGTGGCGGCTATTCCATTTATAACCTCGCCGCAGCGAGTCTGAACCTGAGGTTTCGAGGATTCAAGGACGGAAAGGATATTCTTAAGTTGAAGATTAGTGGATTTAGGCGGAAGAAAGGTCCTGACAGCCTCATCAAAGGTAGCCAGTGCAACTGCATCCTTTTGACGTACCAAAATCCAAGCGAATGATGCAGCCAGGGTACGGGCATAATCATACTTGCTCATGGGGCCGGTGCCAAACGCCATTGAAGCGCTTTGATCTATAAGGATATGAGCGGTAAGATTTGTTTCGTCTTCGTAAAGACGGACCACGGTTTTGTCTGACTTGGCGAATTTACGCCAGTCAATTTTACGCGCCGGCTCGCCTGCAAGATAGGGACGATACTCCAGAAACTCTGCTGAAAACCCATGAAAGGGGCTTTTGTGAAGCCCCGCAATGGTTCCCTCTACAATCATCTTTGCGCGCAAACTCAGATTGCGGACAGGAGCTATCTGCTCCGGTCTGAGCACCGCAAAGGAGTTCATTGGCTAATACCCACGTCAGACAACATCACGCTGCACCTCTCGACTGTATCCCTTTGTCTTTTCGAGTATGATCCGCTCAGCCCGTTGCTGCTGTTCCTGATGAATCACCACATCGGCAATATGCTTTTTCACCTCCTGCACCTCTTCCTTGTTAAACGAGGAGATGAACAAGGCATCGGGATAGGCAAGTTGAAGGCTTTTGCGCACGAAAGGATCTTCCACCAGGTCCATTTTGTTGAAAACAAGCATCTTCTGCACATTCTGGGCATCGAGTTCCTTGAGAACCGCATTGACAGTCTCAAGTTGCTGATCGACCCACTCACTTGAGGCGTCCAGAACCAGAATTAACAGATCTGATTCCGCTGCAACACTCAGTGTACTTCGGAAAGACGCAACCAAGTCATGAGGCAGCTTGCGAAGAAATCCAACTGTGTCTGAAATCACGACGGTTCCCGCACCGGGAACAAAAGCCCGACGCGTAGCTGTATCCAGTGTGGCAAAAAGCTTGTTTTCCACCAGAACGTCTGATCCGCATAAGGCATTCAGCAGAGATGATTTACCCACGTTTGTGTAACCCACCAGCGATGCCTTAAAGACGCTGTTTCTGCTTTTGCGCTGAACCAGACGATTTTTCTCGATCTTATGCAATCTTCCTTTGAGATCGGCGATTTTTTTCTTTACTAATCGTCTATCCACCTCTAGCTGCTTTTCACCCGGTCCCCTGGTTCCGATTCCACCGACCTGCTGTGAAAAATGTGTCCAGGCATGAGTGAGTCGCGGATAGATATTGCGCATCTGCGCAAGCTCCACCTGTACCTTTGCCTCAACGGTTTTGGCGTGAAGTGCGAAAATATCGAGAATGAGCTGGGCTCTGTCAAGCACCTTGCCTTCTATGATTTTTTCTATATTGCGTACCTGCCCGGGTGAAAGCTGGGCATCGATGACTAATGTTTTTACCCCTTCGGCCCGCATAGCCGAACGGATTTCATATAGTTTACCCTCTCCAATAAAAGTGGAAGCCAGAGGGCTCTCCCGTTTCTGAATAAAAGTTGCCGCCACTTCCGCATCGGCTGTCTGGCAAAGCATGACCATTTCCTGCATGTCTTCTTCAAACAACCGCGGGTTTTCATCAGCGGTCAACAGTCCTGCAATAACTACTTTTTCCAAATGTTTCTTTTGATTACTCATATATTCAATATTACGATTGCATCCTACTTATAGTCTATCCCCGCAGCCAATAATCGCACTCCGGCCGCTTTTTGGGAGGGCGTAAGAGTAAGCACCTCCACTCCGCTCTCGGTAACAAGAACCGTATGCTCAAATTGTGCTGAAAGCGACCCGTCTTTGGTTCTTACAGTCCAGCCATCCTTGCGGTCGGTGATGACCTCATAACCACCTAAATTGATCATGGGCTCCACAGTAAATGTCATTCCGGGTTGCAGAATCACCGGTTCGCAGTCAGGTTCTATATGATGATAAACCGTGAAAGCCTCATGAAAACGGGTTCCAATCCCATGCCCTGTGTACATTCTGACTACAGAACACCCCTGCGACACTACATAAGGCTCGATCGCCTCCCCAATCGCAGCGAGCGGCACTCCAGGCCTTACCGCATCAATTCCCAATAGAAGAGCCCTGGCAGTAACCTCCACCAGATGTCTGGCTTCCTGGCTAACTTCTCCAATCAGAAATGTTTCGGAAGAATCGCCATAATACCCCCCCACTATTGAGGTGAGATCAACATTCACGATGTCCCCCTCCTCAAGCTTCTCCCTGGAAGAGGGGATTCCGTGACAAACTATGTTGTTTCTGCTGATGCAGCAGGACTTGGGATATCCCTTATACCCCAGGCACGCGGGTGTAGCCCCGTGCTGAACAGTATATTCGTGTACAAGACGGTCCAGTTCTTCGGTGGTTATCCCGGCTTTAACGTAGGGACGGATGTAGTCCATAACTTCACCGTTAAAAGCCCCGGAAACCCTCATTCCCTGCGCCTGCTCCGAATTCTTGATGAATCTGTTCTTCAATTTAGCCGGAGCTGGTTTCTCCTGATCGGAGGAGAGGTGACACTTCTTGTATTTTTTGCCGCTCCCGCACCAGCAGGGATCATTTCGCTCTATCATCTGACTGTGAGTCCTTCCGCACAAAGCTATGCAACTTCATGATATTTCATTATATATACATTATGACCCGGTTGTATTGTGACCCAATCGCAAAAAATCAGGCGAATCTGTTTTCCACAGCCGAATAGGTAACCAGGGACGCGAGCTGATCGTGAATGAGCCCGTTTGAAGCAATTATACCGGTAGAACGGAGATCAAATGTTGCACCTTCCCGGTCGTTACATTTCCCTCCAGCCTCCTTAAGTAGAAGCATTCCTGCGGCAAAATCCCAGGGTGAAAGCATGTACTCAAAATAGGCATCAAATCTACCGCAGGAAAGCCAGCACAAATCCACCGCAGCACTGCCCGTTCGGCGAATTCCTCTTATGTTCTGGCGAAAAAGACGCTGCACCGAACAGAGCGTCTTCTCCATCATCTCCCCGCGATCGTAATAAAATCCCACACTAATAATAGATTCCTGAAGAGAAGCTCTTTTAGAAACAGCAATCTGTTTTCCATTGAGAAACGCGCCCTTCCCCCTCTCGGCACTGAAAAGCTCATCCCGCTCCGGGTCGTAAACACAGCCGCACACCACCAGACCTTTACTGGCATAGGCGATGGAAATGCAGTAAGTGGGAATCCCCTGGGCATAGTTATTCGTACCGTCAAGAGGATCGACTATCCAGAGACTCTCGGATTCGAGGTCACCCCTGCTTTCGTTCTCCTCCCCGTACATGGTCGAATTCGGGAACTCCTTTGACAACGCCTCCCAAATCATCTTCTCTGAACCGGTATCAGCCTCAGTCACCAGATTGTAACTGGACTTCTCAGAAACGAGAACACTACCCTTCACTCTTTTTACATATGCTCCTGCGCTGCGAGCAATTTCCATTGCCACGTTCAGCTCTCTCATCTTTTTTCCCCCGAAGAGTTTTATTTCATTTTAGAACCGCAATACTTGCAATAACCGGCATCTGAATCATGACCATCCCTGCCGCAAGCGGGACAGGAGCGGGCTGAGGGCGAACTGGCCTGGCGGGCAAGTTCCGCCGAAACAATACCTGTAGGAACGGCAATAACACTGTAACCCAAAAGCATCACCACTGATGCCAGTAATTTTCCCAAGGTGGTCTGCGGAGCAATATCCCCATATCCAACAGTTGTCAAAGTAACGATAGCCCAGTAAACACTTGTTGGTATACTGACAAATCCATTTTCCGCGCCCTCAATAGCATAGGCCATACTGCCCAAAATCAGTACTCCGATCAGAACGGCGAACATGAACACTAAAATTTTTCTTCTGCTGGCTACAAGCGCACTCTGAAGCAGTGTAGCGGCGTTTAGATACTCGGAAAGTTTAAGAAGTCGAAATATCCTCATCAGTCGTAAAAGCCGCAAAACCAGAAATGTCTGCGCTCCAGCCTGAAGAAGGCTGATATATGTGGGGGCGAAAGACAAGAAATCTATCACTCCATAAAAGCTTAGCATATATTTCAGAGGGTTCCTCAGACAAACCAATCGCAACAAGTACTCCACGGTAAAAAGCAGCGTAAAACTCCACTCCAGAACGACAAACAGCTCCCCGTGGCGAAACTTCAACCCCGGAACGCTCTCCAGCATCACTGTTAAAGTACTTGCCAGAATGGCTATAAGAAGCAGGATGTCGAAAGCTTTTCCTGCAGGAGTTTCCGCTTCAAAGATCACCTCAAAGAGAACTTTGCGCCAATGCTGTCCGGCAGGAATAAATCTGGTTTTTTCCATTATTATCGCTCGAGAAATTGTGAATAGCGCCTTAAAATACGAAAAGTACTGAAAAGATCAAAGACGTGCGGGCACGTTTTTGCAATAAAGGGAAGAACTTTGAAATAAGAGCGACTCACAAAACGAAGTACATGCACCGTAGGATGCCAGATTGATTTTGCGCTTCCCTCCTACGGATGTATTTTAATGAGACTTTCCGTGGTGGTTTAATCAGCCGCACTCCATGGATGATTTTGCCAAGACATTGATTTTTGCGGTGATAGGAACCACCTTACTATATTTATGATAGAGCTACAGAATAGTAAAAGAACATTTATTCTGGCCTCCTGTTCCCCCCGTCGAAGGCAGATCCTCTCGCAAATGGGATTGATATTCGAAGTGGAGGATCCGGGGCTGGCGGATGAAAACTCCTTCATAAACGCGGAGGATCTGGACAACTCGCTGCAGCTTCTCGCAGCCGCAAAGGCGGATTCCATCGCAAGAATTCGCCCTGATGCCCTTGTACTCGGGGCTGACACGGTGGTAGTGAAAGACGGAAGCATTCTGGGCAAAGCCCGTGATAAAGAGAACGCCACAGAGATGCTGTCCATGCTTTCCGGAACCAGCCATACGGTGATCACGGCAGTTGCCCTGCGATGCTATGAAATGGAGTTTTTCTTGACTGCAGCAGCTAAAACAAAGGTGTATTTCAGACAGCTGACTGCACGGGAAATTGAAAATTACTTGTCATTTAATGAATACAAAGACAAGGCCGGTGCCTACGCAATACAAGGCAAAGCCATGATCTTTGTAGATAAAATTGAAGGCTGCTACTATAATGTGGTAGGTTTACCGGTAACAGCCACCCTCAATCTGCTGAAACAGTTTGTGCGAAAGGAATCTATCGATGTCCGACAAAGTTGAAAAAGAAACAGCTCCCAGCGGCGATTCCAAAGATCGTGTCGGCGATATCCTGAGGAAGGAGCGCATCACCCGCAGGATAACGGTGGAAACCATCGCCAAAGATCTCAAACTTAATGTAACCTATATCAAGGCTCTTGAGGCAAGCGACTACAGCGCTCTCCCGGCTGATCCCTATGTGAGAGTCTACCTTAAATCTCTTGCAAAATACCTGTCGCTTGATTCGGAAAGCATTCTGAAGGAATTCTATAAAGAGCGGGGTATCGGCCCTGAACACTATGTAAAAGACACCTCCAACAAAATTGAAATCAGCATGCAGAAAAGCGAGCCGAAGAAAAATCCCACTTTCGTCGTCGCCATGGTGCTCATCTGCATAGTGGGAGTTTTTGCATTCATAGCAAATAAGTATGGCTGGATCAGCAAATCCGAACCTGTTGTGGTTGAAGAAAAAACAGCTAATCCTGTTATGGTGGCCGATACTCTTGATGATGACAGCCTTGTAGCCAAACTCGCCACCCCGGTCGCCGATACGGTTGATTCGGCCCCCCCCCAACCAGCGGTTCCGGAAAAACCTAAAACTCCTATGAACCTGCAGGTTCAGGTTATTAAAGATTCTGTCTGGATACAAGTGTTCAGCGACGGGCAGTCCTGGAAAAACATACTTCGCAAGGGACAGGTGCGCAACTTCTCTGCCCTTGACAGTTTTAACATCCAGCTTGGCAACAACCAGCACTCGTCACTTGTGCTTGATGGCAAGCCGGTGAAGGTTAAAGGCAACGGAGTGGTGGCGGTAAAGATCGACCGTAGTGGAACCAATATCTGGTCACAAAACAAATGGAATGACGTTTTTAAAGATCGCCTGTAACCATTCATGTGGATCGATTCTCACGCTCATCTGTTTGATGTCAGCAATGAAAAGCTTGCGGACCTGATAAAAACTTCAGAGTCCGCAGGCATTTCCCGAATCATCAACACTGCCGTCTCCATCGACACTGCAAGGATTGTTCTTGACCAGTGCAGCCAATATCCGCAAAATCTCAAAGCCGCTCTGGGCATATCCCCTTTCGATATTACAGATCAAGACAGCAACTGGGAACAGGAACTGGAAAATCTTTTAGACCATGCTTCAGTTGTTGCTGTCGGTGAAATCGGACTTGACGGAACAAACCCCCGCTATCCTTCACTTGAAGAACAGCTGCCTTTTTTCCGTCGTCAAATACTCATCGCGCAAAAAAAAGGCATTCCGGCAGTTGTGCACTCCAGGGGCATGGAAAAACGGGTGGCCCAGCTGTGCCGCGAACTGAATGCTGTGAAGGTGGTGTTTCACTGCTTCACCGGGGATCGTGAAGCTCTTGATTGTATCATTGAGAATGGGTACTACATTTCTCTTTCCGGCATTGTAACCTACAAAAACGCTCAGATCAGATCCCTTCTGCCGTTTATTCCCCTGAACAGACTTCTAATCGAAACCGACTCTCCCTACCTTGCACCTGTACCTTTAAGAGGAAAACAGAACGAACCATCCTTTCTGATTCATACTGCCAGGCTGATTTCTGAAGAGCTGTCCATAGAGCCTGATAACTTATCTCAGGCGCTGGCCGCCAACTGCAGCCACCTGTTCAATCTGGAAAACCTTTAATTTTCCGCATACCTGTTGTATTTTGTAGTTCTGCAATAAAGGAAAACTGAATGATAGCTGTCTGGATCACCCTGTTTGTACTGGCCCTGCTGGGAACGTTGGCCCTTATGTTCCACATTACCGTAGAGCTTAATGAACTGGACAAGTCCGTAACTGAACTGGCACAGGAAATTGAAAAGCACTATGAAACTTGAAAATGCTCTAGCATTGATAAGTGAGAGCGTTCGCAAACTTAAGGCATATCATCTCACTCCCGAAGATACGGAAATAAAGCTCAACCAGAATGAAAACCCGCTGGACTGGCCTCTGGAAATCAAAGAGCAGGCTGCTCAGTTCTGCATTGAACGTCCTTGGAACCGGTATCCAAATTTCATTCCCGATGAGCTTAAAAAAGAACTCGCCAGTTATGCCGGAGTGGAGCCTTCAAATGTTATTATTGGTAACGGATCAAATGAAGTGCTTTTGGTATTGATGCTTTCCTTTCTCAGCAAGGCCCCAGCGGCGGTGATATGCACTCCCACCTTCACCGTCTACAAGTTGCTGGCTGATGGAATGGGAGCGAACTGCGTCAATGTAAGCCTGACAGAGGACCTTGAGTATGATGTGCCTGCGATCAAAAAAGCTGTATCCGAGAATCCGGGTTCTCTTCTTATAATCTGTTCCCCAAATAACCCAGTGGGCAACGTGCTCTCTGAAGAGCAACTTAGGGAAATTCTTGACCAGCACAGTGGCATTTGTATTTTTGATCAGGCATATATTGAATTCGGGGGATTCAATGGAATCAAACTACTCTCTGAATACCCTAACCTGATCATCACCAGGACATT
Source organism: Fibrobacterota bacterium (assembly GCA_023436205.1). Lineage (GTDB taxonomy): Bacteria > Fibrobacterota > Chitinivibrionia > Chitinivibrionales > Chitinispirillaceae > JAEZKC01. The sequence goes on along the minus strand of JAEZKC010000097.1, from coordinate 118,590 downwards.
CTCAAAAGCTCTGGGAGGAGCGGGACTTCGACTAGGTTACATGATCGGCACACAGGAGCTCATTGCGGAAATAAACAAGATTAAACTTCCCTACAACATCAATTTCTTTTCCGAATACACAGCATCTCTCCTGATAAAGAACCGCTCATTCATCACCTCTTCGGTCAATTCCATGATCGAGGAGAGAGATTCACTTATTTCATTCATGCGGGCATTACCGTTTGAAAAAGTGCATGACAGCATGGCCAATTTCATTCTTGTCCGGTGCAGCCGCAAAACTCAGCTGTTTACGCATCTGCAGAAAAGCGGTATACTGGTGAGGGATGTTTCCTCTTACCATCTCCTGAATGATTGTTTGAGGATCAGTGTGGGGACTAAAGAGGAAAATGACCGGTTGAAAGAATCTTTGAAAATCTTTTTTGCATAGAAACCCTTTCAGAGGAAAAGCATGAATCGCAAAGCCATTACCCAACGACAGACAAAAGAGACCTCGATTCATCTGGAACTTACAATCGATGGCAAAGGCGAATCTGATATCCAGAGCGGCAACGGATTCATGGATCACATGCTGACCCTTTTTGCCAAACACGGCCTCTTTGATCTGAAGCTGACCTGTAAAGGTGATACCCATGTCGATTTTCATCACAGTGCCGAAGACATTGGCATTTGCCTGGGAAAGGCTTTTTGCGAAGCGCTTGGAGATATGAAGGGAATCATTCGTTACGGAACAACGTATGTGCCCATGGATGAGTCACTGGCCCGGGTATGCCTTGATATCGCCGGAAGACAGAATCTCATTTACAATGTGACTCTGGTTGACAGGACAATCAACAACTTTGAATGCGATCTTGTCGAAGATTTCCTGAAGGCATTTACAGATCATTCCCGGACAACCATTCACGTGGACCTGCTCAGAGGCCGTAACAGCCATCATTCCATTGAAGCTGTTTTCAAGGCTTTCGGCCGTGCATTATCTCAAGCCTGCTCCATAAACCCCAAAGCAAGCGATACACTTCCGACAACTAAGGGGTTGCTCTAACGCCAGAGGGCATTGAGATTTCCTTGCGCGATATTCTACAATAAGAAAAAAACCGGTGCGTAGTGATACGCACCCAAGCTGCTTCCGAGCTCCACCATCAGGCTGTGAGCCGGTTCCGGCCGGTTAAATTTTGTTAAACTGTTGGTTTTCTGCCGTGAACTTTAGTAGATTTAATATTTGGCAATTCACAGGCAATAAAACTTTATAACATATAAATAGCCAGATAAGGAGGAACTATGGCCATCAGCAAGTTCCTGATCACCGCGGTGGCTTGCACCGCAGTACTTTCCGGATGCGCGAAAAAAGAGAAGGCGATAGATAAAGAATTCTCCTCTTCTCAAAAGTCGGCGGCCGAAGCAAAAAAGCCCAGCAAAGATGTCTTTGACGAATTCTACATGGATGACAACAAGGATGACGTCAAAAAGGAAGTCAACAAAGTCGGTACATTTAATGGCACCTTCAGCCAAAACGGGCGTTACTCGGTCCAGGTGTCAACCGTCGCCTCACGAACTGCAGCAGACAGGCTTTCATCGGTGCTCAACGGCAAAGGATACCCTGCTTACGTTGCAGAAGTCGACAACCCCACCCCAGCACTTATGGGAACCTATTACAGAGTGCGTATCGGCACCTTTGACGGTTACTCCCAGGCTAAAGATTTTGGAGAAAGCATTCTCAAACCCTCCGGTTATGATTACTGGATCGATAGAAAATCGAATGACAATATAGGAATTCAGGGAAGCGGCTTTGGTAGCAGCACACCTGCCAGCACCTATGAAGCTGCGCCAAGCTCAAGCTATGGTTCATCATACTACTCAACTCCCGAACCCACTACACCAGAACCAACTGTTGAGTCTACTCCTCAGCCCAGTACTGCTGCCCCCAGCTCTGAATCGATACCGGCACTGGAATCCACATCCGTTTCTGAGTGGACCGCACCAGCTCCCGAACCAGCAAAACCGGCTGAACCGACTCCAGCACCGGCCCCAGAGCAGCCCAAAGCCGCCACACCGGCTCCTGCTGCACCTGCTGCCAGCGAACCCGCTCCTGCTCCTGCCAACGACGATTGGGGCACTGACGACTGGGGTACTGAAAGCGGCTGGTAAGAAGGTATTTTCAGTTTCCAAATTTCAATGGGTTTTGCTTTTAGTAGCAAGACCCTCTTTTTTATGAAAGAGCACCTATGAAATCAGTTGCCATGCAGAATCTGGGATGCAGTAAAAACCTTATAGACGGTGAACGCATCCTTGAGCTGTTCAAATCTGCAGGATACAGCATCACCGAAGACTGCACCGAAGCGGACATTATCATTGTAAACACTTGCGCATTCATCAAAGAAGCCCAGGAAGAAGCGATAAACACCATTCTGGAAATGGCTGCAATGCGCAATGAGGGCAGATGCTCCAAGCTAATTGTAAGCGGATGCTTCTCTCAACGTTACAGAGATCAAGTGAAAAAGGAATTCCCTGAAGTGGATATCTGGGCTGGAGTTGATGACTGGGAATCTATTCTCAGCTCTTTTGTGGGTACAAAGCCACAAAACAATTCATTTAAAAGAACACTTTCAGAGCCCATTTCCACCCAATATTTAAAGATTGCCGAGGGCTGCTCACACCGATGCTCATTCTGCGTCATACCGTCGATCAGAGGCGATTTCAAGAGCCGCTCTAAAGTATCAATCCTTGAAGAAGCAAACTGGCTCTATTCTCAAGGTACTAAAGAATTGATTCTAGTAGCACAGGATACATCCTTTTACGGAAGAGATCAGAAAAGCAATCTGGTCGATTTACTGGGTGAACTGCTTGCCTCTACCCAGTTCCCCTGGATAAGAATGATGTACCTGCATCCACAGTTTGCTTCTGATGAACTTCTCTCCTTAATGGCTGCGGAATCAAGATTATGCCCCTATTTTGATATCCCATTACAACATATTTCAGATCCCATTCTGACAGCCATGCGGCGTCGTCCACTCTCTTCAGATCTTTACAAGCTTATTGATCGTATCAGAAGCAAAGTACCTGGAGCAGGAATCAGAAGCTCTTTTATTCTGGGCTTTCCCGGAGAAACAGAAAAAGAGTACAGAGAGCTTAAAAAATTCGTCGAATATGCCAGATTTGATAAAATGGGTGTTTTCCCGTTCTCGCCTGAAGAGGGAACAGCTGCCTTTACTCTCAAAAGTCGCCCCAGAAATTCAACGGCACAGAGACGTTGTGAAGAACTAATGACCATCCAGAGAGAAATCAGCCGTGAAAACCTTGAACGCAAGGTGGGAACGGTTACAGAGGTCATATTGGATAGAGTGAGCGATGATCCGGATTTCAATTATGAAGCTCGTACAAAGGTCGATGCACCCGAAGTCGATGGCCGGACCTTCATTCAATCGGGAGATTACAATCCGGGGCAAATTCACAAGGCAAAGATTATTGGAGCAAGTGACTATGACCTTTACGCTGAAATACTTCAGTCCAATTGATAATTACCTGCTCAGTTATTATTTTTGCTCCCGACAATAAGAATCGTTAATAGCCGTTATTTTAATAAAACAAGGAGTTAACTATGCCCACCTATGAGTATCAATGCGAAAAGTGCGGGTATATCTTTGAGGAATTCCAAAGCATAAGCGCTGAACCACTAAAGGAATGCAGAAAAGAGGGATGTGATGGTTCAGTTAAGCGGCTGTTCTCTCCAGGAGCCGGTTTTCTGTTTAAAGGAAGCGGATTCTATATCACAGATTACCGATCTGATTCTTACAAGAAAAAGGCTCAAACGGACAGTTCCTCCTCTTCTGGATCAAGCGCCTCGAGTTCCAGTTCTTCTTCGTCCTCCTCTACCTAATTTTCACGGGTGAAGCGATTCACCCTGATCGGCTTTAAAATGTTTATTGACGAAACAAAAATTGATGTTAAAGCGGGAGATGGCGGTAATGGCTGCCACTCCTATGAAAGCATGAAGTACAAACCGAAGGGCAAACCCGACGGAGGGGATGGCGGCAGAGGCGGTCAGATATATCTGGTCGGCTCAAAGCAGATCCACACCTTGCAGGATGTGGCGTACCGCCATCATTACAAAGCAGAACGAGGTGCACACGGTAAAGGTAAAAACCAGACCGGTCGATGCGGTGAGGATGTTATAATTCCAGTTCCTCTGGGCACTATCATCTATGATGAAAGCAACGGCGAACTGATGGTGGACTGCCTCCGTGACGGCCAGAAAGAGCTTATCGCACGTGGAGGAAGAGGCGGAAGAGGCAATGCAGCGCTAGTCTCACTACGCAACCCTAATCCGGAGTTTTGCGAACCGGGGAAACCCGGTGAGGAAAAGAAGTTGCGCCTTGTCTTGAAAGTACTCGCAGATGTAGGTCTCGTGGGGAGACCCAATGCCGGAAAATCAACTCTCTTGACACGTATTTCCCAGGCACGTCCCAAAGTGGCCGATTATCCGTTTACAACCAAGGAGCCGCATCTGGGTATCGTGAAACCTAAAAACCAGCCTTATGGATCATCTTTTGTAGTAGCTGATATCCCGGGACTGATTGAGGATTGCCATAAAGGGAAAGGCCTCGGAATCCGATTTCTACGCCATATCGAACGTACAAGGGTTTTAGCCATAATGGTGGAGTCCACATCTGAGGACCCTATCAGGGATGCTGATATTCTCCTTAACGAACTGAATCATTACAGTACACATCTTGCACAGAAACCCAAATGCTTTATACTTACCAAATGCGACCTGATTACTGAAGAGAACAGTCCAGATGTCCCTCCCGAATGGCTGAAAATGTCTGCCGTTACAGGAGAGGGGATCGAGGCGGTTCTGGAAAAAATTACCGGCATGCTTTCCGAAAGCGTGGAAGACACAGTACAAAACGAATTTATCCCGTAAAACTGATAATTTCTGTCAAAGAACGGATTACCGACACGGATGCATCGTGTTCGGTATTCCCCTCTCTATCAATTAATAGAGCATCGATTCCGGCAGCCAGCCCCCCGGCATAGTCATTTTCCAGATTGTCTCCCACATGCAATGCCTCAAATGCATTCACACCTGCACATTTCAAAGCCATTTGAAAAATCTTCTGTGAGGGCTTGGCAAATCCAACCGATGAAGAAGGCAGGATGAATGAAAAGAAATCGTTCAGTCCCATGCTGCTGCAGACGGAATAGAGACGAGAATCCCAGTTGCTGATCACACCCATAATGACATTTTTTGATTTTAATCTGTGTAGAGTTATCAAGGTATCCGGGTAAAAACGCCAGGCTTTTTCTGTGGCAAAATAAGAGTAAAGTTCCTCAAAAAAGGCCTCAAAGTCTCTTAATGGGCTAATTTGAGAAATAACCGAAATGACCAGTTCTCTCCACCAGGCCTTCTCCTGCTCCTCTCCCCCACTGTCTTCCAGTGATCTTAGTCCCTCTCTGTGCTCAAATTCACACTTGAACGCTTTCCCGACATCCAGGGCCTTCACCGTCATGCCGTATTTCCGGGCAAAGTCTGCATATATTTCCCCAACAGAGGGAAAAGGATAAAAAAGTGTACCTGCAGCATCGAAAAACACAGCTTTTTTGGCACCGGGATTCATTTTTTATTACATTTCATGATATTGAAAGTTTGAAGTGCAAAGAATGTATCATTAGTGTTCGACCAAGTTTAAAAGAACTTGGCGATGTCACTTTAACACTAAAATAGTTCAATTTGATAATAATTCCCTAAAACTAAAGGATCGGCCATGTTAAAGAAAGCTATTCTGGCAGTAGGACTTCTGACTATCGCAGTATCGGCAAAAAATGTCACTATCCGACCAGCAGAACCAACACACTATTTTTACACACCCAAAGCCAATGTTAATCCGCCCAACCACATGGTGATAGGGTTGCATGAGTTCTCTTATGCTTTTCCCGGAAACATGCAACTGCAGGCGTCTGTAGTCGACAACGTAGGCAGAATAAACTTAGGTGCCAAGTTCGGGCTTGCAGATAACCTTTCCATCGGTGGCGGACTTGCCAGCAGTTTTGTTGAATTCGGGCCTCATGGCATCCATGCAAATGATAAGCGACTTGGACTGTTTTTATCATACGGGGTAATGCAGTCAGGAAATATGGAAATGGTCATCACACCTCACACTCAAATAGGTGATAGAATTTCTTTAGGTTTAGATTTAGGTATGATGTTCACTCCTATTGATGTATGGTCTTTTATCTGGGAAATCGGTTCATCTGTGGATACCCATGAAAATGACGGAGGCCTTTATCTTCAAACAATTGGAGGATTCAGAATTCATCCCCCGGCAATTCCATTTCTAAATTTTGACATTGGAGTGGAAATCGAAGAGTTCAATGTTGAACACGATCCGAATGTAGGGGCTTTTCTTGATATAATTTTCTCTTTTATTGCCATGTAGCATTTCGCCGATTTCCGTGTTCCTAGCCCTATTCAAGCAGGAACACGGCCTATTTGGGCGGATGCACTACCAGCTTTTTTACTCTGCTTTTCGTCTCCTCTCTCTGATAAGTGGGATACTTGGCCATTACCTGATACAAATACACGTTAGGAGTAAGCAGATTTCCCCTCTCATCACGTCCATCCCAGAATTCACCGTTTGACACATTTCTGATTATCTTCAGCAGCCTTCCACCCAAGCTGTAAATTTTTATAGTAATCTGCGGATCGTACGAAGAATAAGCCTCATTTAGACTCTGGTAAAAGTAAAAGCGAGTTCCTTTCCCCATCCGCATGGGATTGGGTATATTGAAGACATGGTCCAGATGAAGCCCCAGCATATCAAGGATCTCAAGTTTGATTTTCGCTCGGGATAAATTTCCCAGCTGGTCCTGAGCAGTTATAACCAAATCGTGATTTCCTGCCTGGATATCTCCCTCCTTCAGAGTGACCACCGCAACCAGGTGACGATAATCCCCTTCAAAGAACTGATAATTATTGATCGATTTTCGGGAAATCGCATTCTCCACCTCCCAGGATATCCCTTCATCTGGTCCTAATCCGGAAGTATTGATTCCGTTTTCATCATACATTCTGATTTCAAACTGAAGCGGCAACTGCGAAATGATGCGATTTGTAACGAACAACCCGGCGTTATCCATCTTTTCAGAGTTATATACTGGTCGCACACTGATACGAGGCCCAATAGAATCTGAATCTCCCTGCTGATCACTTCCGGAGAAAACCAATCCTTCTATGCTTGCTGCGGCGGTAAGGGATTTTGAATAGGCGTAGGCAGTAAGCTTCACATCCGGATTGTTAAAGGGGACGTTCATCGGAAGCAGTACTTCCTGTTCAAACGCTCCATCCTTGACTGGAATTGTTGAACTGTAAAGAAGACGCCTCTGAAGTGTATACCTGGGCTGACTGTATGTGCCACCATCCTTTCTGGAAGTACTTTCAGGCGGGGCAAACAAGCTCACCTGTGCAAAGGCAGCACCATCTCTTCCAAATTGACTGTCGATTATTCCAGAATGAGTAACCCTGCCCTTAATCTTCACTTTCTGAAGAGCTTTGAGGGTATCGAGAGTCCTTCCGGAATTTGTAATCTGAACATCAAGTTCTCTTTTTAAGCCAGTCAACTGTATAGATGGATCACCCAAAAATGAATACTTATGTGTGTTTTCCCATTTGCATCCAGCTTTCGCCACCCAAAAAGCTCCGCCCAGACTGATACAGGAATCAAATTTGAATAACTGATCATAAAAATTCAACGCCAGAGCCGAGTTACTCCAGGCAGATGATAAACGGGTACTGGCTATTGAAGCTATTGCCCCCGCCCCGGGCTGCTTAACGAGTAATTCTGAAACACAATCTTTATCTGGAACATCAAATTTCCCCACAGAGCAGCTGAAGGATGTAAACACCGGATAGCGCTTATTCTGACCGGGAAAACCTGCCACCGTTTCCTTTGACATAAAAAACTCATCCGCCCATTGATCTAGTGACCCGTGACCAATCCAGTTCACTGCCAGAGCTCCGTTTCCCACCTCATTAACTAGTGCCCTTGTTGCGGCCGGTTTCAAAAACTGCTCATTCATCGGGTATTCAAAAAGATGAATTTTTCTTATATCGACAGAAGGCCTGACAAATTCGATTCTTTGGGCTAAAGCATCCGATTGAGAATGATGAAACAATATTGGATCTTGTTTACTCCCCTGCACATCATCATCGGCACATAAAATCACCCTGTTACGCCATGATCCGAAATCAGCATCATCCGGGCTCTCAATCTCCCTGATCTTCTTTACCATTGATTGCGCTTCAGAAAGATTTTTCGCTGGCAATCTCCCCAGATAAAAAGATGGAAGATACTGATCTTTGGGATCCTTGCCATGGTCAAAAACAGTGAAGAAATCATCTGAACAATATATTTCCTCATTATTCTCAAAATACGCGGTGGGAATGAAACTCTTTGAAACAGTTCGAATCCCCTTATAATCATAATGACCAGAACCCAAAAGACTAATAAATGAAAGCTGGTCGCCTCTATTCCAGTTTAAATATACATACATAAGGAAATTTCTGAGTGCTGTCGGGTCTTGATTTCCACCAGAGAACTGATTGTAAATGTCACCAATCAAAACAACCGCGGGGTTGTTAAATCCCATGCTTTTCTTATGCTCTGCAAGCTGTAATGCAGCCACTAGAAGGTCAGAGTGTGTTACAATAAGGTAATCAGCAAAATTGATGGTACTGCGAAGATCATTAATGATCAGTGGATCATTTTTCGCACTTTTCACCACATTAAAATCATTTACCTCTTTTATGGAACTGGAATCAACAATAAAGTAGCGAAATCCCAGTCCTGCGCTGTCCCTCCAGGAATACATACCATCAGAAACGGTTCTGAAGGAGTCTATTAGAGCAACATCTGAGTCACTTTGATTCAACCGAAAAAGATATGTCAGCTTTGAATTTGATTTGCCTAATTCATATTGCACCACTGATGCTCCTGTATCAGAAAAAAAAGTCAGAGTTGTAATATTGCTATCAAGGCAAACCGGTTTATGATAACGCAATTGCAACCCTCTTACTTCATAGTAAAGAGTTGTATCACTTGTTTTATTCTTAAACTTTAGACTGAGCGGCCCCCCGGTCCATGATTCATACCTTTGCCAATCATCATTTATGCTTTGGGACAAGACATTTGCACCGATATTGACACTTACAGTAAATTTTGAATAATCCCATGAATACCCATCAAAACGCATCTCAAAAGGGACTCTTTTCTTGAAGTCAGAAGTCTGGGCCAGCAATTCGATTTGCGGTTTATAATCATTCAATCTGGCCCACACCCAATTGAGATTGCCTTCAGCAACAGTATCCTTGTATCTGCTAAGGACTTCTGGGTTACGATAATAGTCGATTTGCAGAAAACTGGTTATAGTTTTTGAAGGAACTTCCGGCTGCTTTATCTTCTGTACTTCTGCTGCTTGCCCCATAGTATTGCTTGTAAGCCAATATGTGCGGTAATCATCATACCTGTTAATTCTAAAACTCCAGCTCTTCAAATTTGAATCATAGCACCAGTCGGAAGTACCGCTTACATACGCTAGAAAGTAATCACCTGGATCGACTAAACCATTACCATTCAGATCAAACCTCATAAGTGGAATCTCTTCAACACCCGACGGAATGCCTGAATCTGGTACAGTCATATCCATTTCGTTTTTGGAAGAAGCATAGAGTGCAACGGAACCGATCTTCAGACTTCCTCCGAAAAGTTCCCGTAAGCGACTTCCATTCAGACGAATTAGTCCGTTTTCCTTTGCTGAGCCCTCATTGAAATCCTTGTGCCCATCACCTATCTGGAATGTAAACAACTTCTGATCTGCTGAAAACGGATAGGCGGATTCTGATTGGCTTTTTCTCAAACGGGAAGGTTCGGATTTCCAGCCTCGTGCCACCTTATAGTTTACAAGTAACCTGCTTAAAGCTTTTTCATAATCCGAAGGTGGGCTGGAATTTGTAATCTGACCGGAAGAACCAAACAGAACTGTAAATCGAGCTTTCTTGAGTACCAGAACTCTTTTACCATCCAATACTCTAAAGGGACAAATCGCCACGGATGCCGTTCTGTAAGATCTGAAAAAAGTGTACTCCGGGTCACTGATCCAGGGCTGAGTAAAGGAATAGCCATTTTCTGATTGCTTACTGGTCAGATTGACACTATTGTTAAGTTGTATTGTCTCTACCAGCTGCACATCGCAGGAAATCTGGACACTGCCATTCTGAGGGACTCCGAAATTAGTAATGTAAGCGGGAAGAGACGGTCTGAAATTTTCTGCAAATACAGATGCATCTTCGAAGAACAAGGTAGTGACAGGTACGCCGTTATTCTCCACAGAGGAGGTATCCCAGGACTCAAGTTCCCACTCAAGGACCAGTTCAGAAGCAGTACTTTCCACTACCTTTAAAGGAGTAGAGAAAGAAGGGAGGCAGATGCAGAATAGCAGTAGTAAACGTTTCACAATCCGGTTATCCGCTTAAGGGTGAAGTGAATGCGGAAATTAACCTGAATACGTTCTATTGAATGAATTATTGCAGAGAAAGAAAAAGGCGCTTTATTGCGCCTCATACTTTTTTTAGACTCACCGCGGCGGGTGAATAACCAGCTTTTTAATCTTACTCTTTGTACTCTTGCCCAGTCCGGGCGCAGTGGCTGTAACCTGATACAGGTACACGTTTGGAGTCAGCAGATTCCCTTTTTCATCTCTAGGTACCCAGGCTTCACCGTTTTGAGGGTTCCTGATAATCTTCAAAAGCCGTCCCCCCAAAGTATACACTTTTATGGTAATAGTCAAATCCATGCTCTGATCGGTGCTGGAATGATAAAAATAGAAACGAGTATCCTGTCCCATACGCACCGGATTAGGAACGTTCATGCAATGGTCAAGTTTGACTGAAAACTCATCAAGAACTTCAAGAGTTATGGAAGTTTGGGAAATATTACCAAGCAGGTCCTGAGCACTGATCATCAGATTGTGTGTTCCTGTTTCAAGTGATCCCTCTTCGAAATTAAGAACAGCCACGCCCCGTCTGAAATCACCTTCAGAAAACTGAAAGAGATGATTTATGGCCCGTTTTGAAAGCGCCCCCTTGACTTCCATTCCCATTCCTTCATCAGGCCCCGCCCCCACCACATTAATTCCACTTTCATCAAATATGCTCAATTCACACTTAAGAGGCAGACGAGATGTGATTCGGTTTTTGACAAAGAGGCCAGCCTGATCCATGGTCTGTGAATTGTAAACTGGACGAATACTGACTCGTGGTCCGGTTGTATCAGTAATATCTCTGGACTCGGTTCCATTAAAAATAAGGCTGTCCTTGCAACCCGCACCCACCGAGGAATCACTCCAGGCATAAGCAGTCAGCTTAACTCCGGGTTTGTTAAACGAAAGGCTCATCGGAACAAGAACAGTCTGCTCAAACAAGCCACTCTTAACCGGCACTTTCGAACTGAATATAGGGATTCCCGGAAGCACGTATGTAGGGTCGGAAAAAGCCCCGCCGTCCTTTCTTTTGGTACTGTCGGGGGCATTATAAAGGGTTAATTGCACAAATGCATCTGAACCTCCAAACCGAGTATCAAGTGTGCCATCTTTCCCAATCAGACGACCGCTTAACTTCACCTCCTGCAAAGCCTTAAGTGTATCAAGGGCTTTGCCATTCTGACTTGTTAAGGAGAGGTCTATTCTTCGGGAAATAGGCATTAATGTAACAGATGGGTCTCCTAGAAGCACGTAGGCTCGGTTATTCTGACTGCGGTAATTGGATTTTGCAAATTTGAGAGCTGCCCCTATAGAAAGATTTTCCGTTGAATCGAACAAGGATTCATAAAAGGCTATGGCCAGCTTCTCATTTTCACTTGCATACACTTCACGCGTACTCGAAACTGTTGCTATCGCTCCGGCTTCTGCCTGTTTTACAAGCAACGCGGATAAACACTCGTCATTGGGCAAATCGAATTTACCTACTGAGCAGGAAAAGGTTGAAAACAAAGGATAACGTTTCCTGTTGAATAATCCGACAACATCCTCTTTGGTAAAGAGAAACTCGTCTGCCCACTGCTCATTTGCGCCGTGACCGAACCAATTAACCGCTGCCGCACCATTGTTGATTTCATTCAAAAGGGCACGGGTTGCACCCGGTTTTGCATACTGATCATTCCATTCATATTCAAAAAGGTATAGCTTTCTTACATCAATGTATGGACGACGCTGTTCTATAGCAGCTATCACATGATCTGAAGATTCGTGATGAGGGGTGGAGATACGATTAATCTCATCATATTTGGTTCCCTGCTGATCATCATCGGCCGCCATCACCACCCGGTTTCTCCACGAATCGTATTCGGCAACATCCGGGTCCTCCACATCAATGATTTTATTCACGATAGAGGATGCCTCACTCTGACTTTTTGCCGGTAATCTGCCAATTAAATAATATCCTTCATGCTGGTTGTCTACCGAGTATTGAGAATCTAGGAAAACAAAAAAATCATCACTGCATTTGTTTCCGATATACCCGGTGGGGATGAAATTGGGATTGTGAGTGGAGAAAAACTTATAGTCATAATGTCCTGAGCCAAACAGCACAACGTATGATAATTCAGCACCCTTGTTCCAATTCCTGTAAACGTAAAGGAAAAAATTTCTCAAAGCAACGGGATCAGTATTCCCGCCACTGAACTGGTTATATACATCGTTTATCAACACAATTTTCGGCATGCTGAAACCGATTTTTCTCTTGTGTTCAGCAAGCTTGATGGCCTGAGAGAGAAAATCGGAATGGGTGACAATGAGATAATCCGTTGTGTTCAGCTGATCCCGAAGATCCTTTATCACCAGCGCATTGGAAACATTTTGATCAACCAGTTTCAAAGAATCGCTCATATCCACAACTTCGCTCTCTTTAAGCACCATGTACCTGATTCCCTGCATTCCACTATCGGTCCAGGAGAAGTACCCTCCTTGTGGATTTCTCAGCGAGTCCACCAGGCTTACCTGTTTTTCATCCACAGGCACCCTGAAAATGTATGCCAGGTCATTATCAGCTTTCTGAAGCTGATAATGTGCCATATTAGTGTTGTTGATAGAAAACACAGTCAGTTTTTTAGTGCTTCCGCCAACCTCCAGTTTACGCATGTATCGAATATGTACTCCGGAAAGTTCATAGTACCCGGTTTGATCTGTAATGTCCTTAAAACCGATTTTCAACAATTCACTATTCCAGCGGCTCACCGGATACCAATCGTAACGGCAGTCTTCACATAATTGACTTGAACCTAAAGTTGCACGAATCCCCGCTCTGTAGGATACAGATCCCCTGATGAAATTGATCGCACCGGGCATGTTTCTTTCCAACCCGGGAAGATTTAAAAGCAGAGTCGTATCCGGATGAACACTCTCGATTCGCTTCCAGATCCAGGTTGTGCCACCTTCCCTGTTGGATTCGGAGAGAGTCTGTGGATTTCGAAGATAGAGGTTATTTTCGAAATAATTCAACGGCTCAGCACTGCCCTGAGGCTGAACGAATTTCTGCATAGTGGCACTACTGCCCGAATTAACAGTAAGCCAGTACGTACGGTAATCATCATACTTATCTATATTCATTACATACTGCTGCTTGAAAGAATCATATCCCCAGTCACTTGAACCACTCACGTAGGCCAGAAAATAATCTTCACTGTCAACAATACCATTGTCATTGAAATCAAAACGGAGGAGAGGGATCTCATCGATTCCAGCAGGAATCTTTCCCTCCTCGGGGACAGCCTGATTCAACTCTCCCTTCACTGATGCATAAATGGAAACAGATCCGGTGTTCACGTTTGTTCCAAACAGTGATCTGATACGGCTTCCGTTTATTTTCACGACTCCGTTTTCTTTAATGGATGTCTCATTCAAATTGCGGTTACCATCACCAACTCTGAATGTGTAAAGTTTCTGATTGGAAGAAAATGGAAAATCACTCTCTGCAGTTTTACGCAATCTCTTTCCGGAAACTACCCAGCCCTGAGCCACATTGAAATTAAGCAGCAGACGAGCTACCATGCGCTCGTAATCCCCAGAAGGCTTCCAAGTACGACCGGTATGGACCGATCTCCCGAAGGATATCGTTATCACCGCTTTTCTAAGCACCTGAATTCGGTTATTGCCCAAATCCAAGAAGGGACACACTGCAAGATTGACAGAACGATAATTGCGGAAATTTGAGTACACAGGCTCACTCACCCACTTCTGACTGAAAACCGGTGCAAAAGCATCCTCAAACCTGGATATTTCAGGAGCATTTTTCAGACTCACTTCCTGGACGTCCTGGACACTTACAGAAACGTGAACATCCCCCTCCTGAGGAACTCCGGCATATACTGAGCGTGCAGGGAAAAGCGGTTTTCCCGGTCCTCCGCAGGCCATATTCTCTCCGGTAAAGGAAAGACGAGACAGACCACCGTCATCACTTACTTTATAATCCTGAATCTCCCACTGAAACACAAGACGGGAGGGTGTGCTCTCAAGTACTGTCACCTGAGCCCATGCAGAACTGAATGCTGCCAGTAGAAATAGGAAAATGCGGCTTTTCATCGATTGTTTTTCCGTAATATCTTTAAATGTAAATCTTTTACCTGAGCAATTCGCGAATAGAATCCGACTGCTTCTTTATAAACGCAAGCTGGTTTTCCGTTATACTCTGCTCACCGTCACAAAGAGCATTTGCAGGATCATTGTGAGTTTCTATCAAAAGTCCATCTGCTCCAGCTGCAACAGCTGCAAGCGATACCCCGGGAACACTGGAACGGTACCCCGCGGAATGCGAAGGATCAAAGATGACTGGCAGGTTTGACTCACGCTTAAGTACCGTTATCGAACCGATATCAGGAGTATAACGCTGAAATTTCTCCTCCTCAAATGTGCGAATCCCCCTTAAGCAAAGAATCACATTGGGATTGCCATTGGAAACGATGTATTCTGCGGCAAGCAGAAAATCTTTCAGTGTTGAAGAATCGCCACGCTTGAGAAGAATAGGCTTTTTGCTGTCGGAAGTGGAAAGTGCCAGTTCCTGAAGAAATCCGTAAGACTTCATGTTGCGGGCACCAACTTGAATAATATCAGCATACTCAATGACATTCTCCAAAACATTGCGTTTTTCCTTGGAACCATCACTTCTTATATGATGATGAAGACCGGTAGCCTCGGTAACTATTTTCAGATTGTATTTTTCCCTCACTTCTGCCAGAAGCTGAAGTCCTTCCAACCCCATACCCTGGAAACTGTAAGGCGACGTGCGGGGTTTATAGGCCCCACCCCTCATAATCCGTATCCCCATGGAGGAAACATAAGCTCCGATGGTCATCATCTGCTCCCGGCTTTCAAGTGAGCAGGGACCAGCCATAAATGCCAGCTCTGATCCGCCGATCTGTAGTCCATCAACCATGACCACCTTCGATTCTGGGGAATACTCCCGGGAAACCAGCTTATAGGGCTTGGAGATGCGGATCACCTTATCCACACCCTCAATTTCACTGAAAAAGCTCTCCTCCACCTTGGAAAGATCACCCAGAATACCAATTACGTCAATCCCGGTCGCACCATGGATCACTTCATATTTGAATCCAGCATCGCTAATCTTGCGTAAAACCCGCTGCTCCTGATCGGGCGTGGCGTTCTTGGCCATATGTATAATCATATCAGCACCTTTAAGTAATGTAACTATGAAATATAATACCATCCAAAGGCCTCAGGCCAAGACCAGAGGCTCATAAAACGGTGAAAACTGAAATACTCAAGTAGATTATTGCTGATGAACTGACCAGATGTCGATTTTTATCAAAGAGAATGAAGAGGGCATTGAGGATCATCGTCAAACAGTTCACCCCCAAGGGCCATCACCAAAGCTCTGCATCCGGCACACTGTTCAAACCTGCAACTTGAACAGACTGGCCCTGCCAATCGAGAAGATATGTTTTCAGGAGCATATAAAACGAGTCTTGAAAGAATATCTGACATAGACTGCTCGGGAAGCTTCCCAACTGAAAATGGCAATCTGCGACATGGAAAAACCGTTCCATCCGGCATAAGAGCCATTGAGGAGATCCCCAGGTTGCATAAAGCACCACTGACACTAATATCATCCAAACCACTGGAAACATCAACCCAGAAAGCCTTGTAGGGTAAAAGTTCAAGAGGATCTGTTTCCATATCGGCGGTAGCACAAATCGAACAGAGCACCTCTTTCCACTGAGTGTGGGAAAGCACTGAACTGGCCTGACTTTTTCCCCTTCCAAGCGGAACGTATCGTTCGAAGATGATTCCCTCTATCCCTAATCCGCCAGCCAACGCGCACAAACCAGGCACAGCACGGTAATTGTAGCTTCCCAGAGTCACCATGAGAATAATTCGCTGCCCAGCATCCCTTAAATTGCCAATATTGCGGATTACTGCTTCATAATGTCCCTGGCCCCTTATGGAGTCATTAACAGAAGGGATATGAGACTCAAGTGATATCTTCAACGATGAAAATCCGGAGCGGCAAATCTGTTCAGTTTTATACCCGTCAATATTCATGGCACTTGTAATCAGATTCACTTCCTTAACGTTATCGAAATGATTGACATAGCTTACCAAATCAAATAACTCGGGGAAAAGTAGCGGCTCTCCACCGGTCAGGTTAATACTGACTGGAACTGAAAAATGCTCCATTACAACATCGGCTGTCCTCTTGAGCCGGTCAAGGCTCTGTTCGCCCTCTCTATCGAATTTTTCCTGGTAGCAGTGACTGCATTTCCCGGAACATCTGTCGGTGATATGCCACTGAAAACCGAAACAATCGGGCTTATCTTGGGGCATCAATTCTCCAGTGATTTTTCCGCATCCGAGGGTAAAACGCGCTTCACCTTATCAACTAAAAACATTGAAACCGGGAAAAAGAGAAAGAACATCAGTTGAGAAAAACAGGATGAGATATCAACTTGAGGGATAAGAGGTTTTCCAAAAACCAGAAGAAGAACCGAAGAGGCAAATAGCAGAATAGAAGCTACAAAAGCTGGAACAGCAGGCCAATCGAGTTTTCTGTAATGAACTCGATCAGCTGCAAACACCAGTGCGAGAATCATTGATACTGTTGCCGGAAGCATGAATAGAAAAGCTGGCATGATCCCTCGGGCATTTGCCTGAAAGCCGGAAGCCAAGACTCTTACAATTGTTATGTTGATAAAAATAACTATCAGAAGACTGAGGGGTTTGCGCATTTATATCTCGAATTGATTTAAAATAGAATTATCCACTGGATAAAAATAATCACTGCGGAAAGTGTTATTGGGACAAAAAGGATCACAGGACTGTCACATCGGAGACAAGACATGCCATTGATGAGGATACTGTCTTATGGCGCTTTCCAAAGTGCTGGTGATCTTACCAATCGCATGTTCGAAACTTGCAGTCTCCTCGATTCTTTTGGAAACAATTTTCAAACTACCCTTGTCCTTTACACAATAAGCTACATACACCGGAATTTTGGAATTAAGCGCGTAGGCCACAATTTTAAGGGGCAGATTGATTCTGCGTCCGAAGAGTCTGGCTTCAACACCTTTACCGGAAATCATTCTGTCACATACCACCCCCAAAGTTTCGCCACTTTTCAATATTTTCAGAATACTCTTGGTATCATCGTGACAGATGGTTTCAACGTGATACAGACGACGTTTCTTTTTAAAGTAGTCTGCGAGAATTTGAGGCCTGAGCCGCTCAGCCACCACATGCAGTGATGAATCAAAACAGCGATGCAGTTCATTACCAAAAACCTCAAAATTCCCGATATGAAAAGTAAGCCCCAGAAACGCCTTTTCGGAAGGGGGAAACGTATCCCCTTCGTAGGTCCTGGGCATTTTGCTCCAGAATTCTGTGAGAGCCGGAAGCTCAGCCCAGTATCGTCCATACTCCTTGAAAACTTTCCAGATATCGGACATCGATGGTTTACAGCCCAGAATATAGGACAAATTCCTTTTGACAGCTTTCCTTTTGGAACCCACGATAATAAAAGTGGCGGCAGCGAAGAAATCGGTGATAATGTACCGTACCTTTAACGGAAGAATTTTGCTTGAATCTAGAAGATTCAGCAGGAACAGTTTTCCCAGCCCTAGCAGGTTTTCCTTAAGCATATTCAGATTCGATACTTTTAATAACATATCTCTGCTCCTGCCACGCTGCCACCGGAAAGATCCATGTCAAGAGTATTAGTGTAAATACCCTCCAGTTTGTCTACAATTGCGGACCAGCTGTACCGTCGGCAATCTTTGAAACCTCTTAGAGATAACCGGTTGCGCATACCTTCAGAATTTATGAGCATGGCAAGACTTCTGGCCAGGGCATCAGGGTTTTCGGGATCGACCAGAACGCCGTTGATATCGTCTCTTATCACTTTTCGGTATCCCTCGTTATTACCGGCCACAACCGGTACACCTGCAGCCATGGCCTCAACAAGCACTATCCCGAAACTCTCCCCATAAGTAGCCGGAGAACAGAAAACATGTGACGTTTTATAATACTTAGGAAGATCTTCGAAAGATACTCCACCGACAAAATGTACCTTATCGACTGCATCAGAAGGAACTTTGCTTTTATATAGCGACGTAAGCAGACCGTTACCAACCACTATGAGCCTGTACTTCTTGTTTGTATGATTGGCAATCAGAGGAATGCTTTTCAAAAGAGAAGTCAGCCCTTTACGGGGCTCAAGTCTGCCCACGAAAAGAATGTTCATGGTGCCGTCATCAAAACGGGCTATTTTTCCTTCCGCCTTTGCAAACCGGTCCACATCCACTCCGTTTGGAATAATCTCATATTCTCCCGGTAGGACAGGATGAACAAAATCACGTGAAGCATAGGAAACCGCGATTCGGGAGGAAAATTCCCGACCAAAACGCCTGAAATAAAAACCGAAGCGATTTATGAAAAATCTCTCAGTTCCACCTCCACAGGCATGGAACGTTCCCACCATTTTAGGAACGGGAAGCCCTCTGTCCCGGCGTTTTTTCACTCTGTCAAGAAATGACAAACCCAGAACACAGAAAAGCGGCTGATGCATATGTATAATATCAAATTTTTCGCGCTCGATAATGCGTTCCACTTTCCTCTTCCGGTTCCAAATTACCGGAATCTTCACAACAGATCCGTTTACAATTAGAGAAACAGGCACCCCAAGCCTGATGACATCTTCAGGGTCGACTCTCCCCCCACCATCGAAAGGGGTGACAAGCCGCACCTGGTGCCCCCTGTTTTTCAGCTCACTGTATTGATGATACACATGTTCAGTAATACCACCATACCAGGGATAGAAGTATGCTGAAATTATTCCGATCTTCATATATTCTTCCTATCGTTTTTCGTTTACCGTCTGACGGGCACGCGGCAACCTTGTTTTGGAACGAAACAGGTCCCCCAGCACCGCCAGGGATCCGCCAATAATGACCGGAATTCCTTGCACAACCTGGAAAAGTACTGCAAATGTCAAAGCTTTAGGCTTGGATACCGAAAACCAGGACAAGGCCAGAATACTGAAAAACTGAAAAGTGCCGATATTTCCCGGAGCCACCGGCAGCAAAAGCCCAATATTTATCACCATGAGCACTACACTTGCGGATATGAAATCAAGCTGTATACCCAGAGAACGGGCCATATAAAGAGTCATTGAAATCTGAACGCCCCAGGACAGTATTGATAAAAGAAGGATCTTTGAAATATCGGAAAAGCTGTGAATTGCACGCGTGCCTTCAATAAACCGCTCAAAGAAACTGATGACCTGATCGGCAAGTGAAGGCCTGTAGCGGCTGAGGACTTTGTGAATCAGAAGGATCCCCCTGTCACGGTGAACAATAAGCATTACCAAGCCCGCAACAGCTAAAAGAAGTATCACCCCAAGTATTAAAGTGGTACGGTCAAACAGAAGAGGAAAAGAAAAAACCGCTGCGACCAGAGACATGACTATCAGAAGACTGGTAATCTCAAAAACCCGCTGCACCAGAACTGCTGTCACCGAGGATACTTTGCTTAGATCAGTGCGAAGCCCCAGCGAATAGCCCTGAGCCACATCACCAAGTTTAAAAGGCAGAAACAGATTGGAAAAAACACCAACAAGATAACTGGAAAGGGCGTTGAAAAGAGAGATGATCTTCATAGGCCGCACCACCGCTTTCCAGACAGCCGCCCTGACAACCAGATTCACTACAGTCAGCAGTAGCACCAGTACAGCTAAAAACAGATTTATTTCAGTTACTACACCCACTACCTCTCTGAAATTCACCCCGTGAACCGACCACACCACCGCAGCCGTAACCCCCACGATTCCCACTATAGTTTTGACGGGTATCTTCATCTCATCTGCTTACTTGAAAATCGTCATAGTCAGCTTCAACCAGGGAATTGGTGTTGTCCCCATCACTTAAAATCGCGATTCCCTCCACCGCCGGAGGTGTGCCGCCAAAGAGTCGCTTGTAGTCTTCAACCAGATTGACAGTCTCCTGAACCCAGCCACCCTTATCCTGCTCCCCGCTTCTCAGGACAATTATCTTTGCCCGAGAATTATAGGGACTTTCGGTAAGCGTTCCCATCTGAAGGGAAGTGCTCCAGACGTACTTGAGAATACGATTGCGCATGAGCTTTCCCTGAAAGATGACGTACACCGCAGCTCCACTGTCTCCCAGTTTTTTCACCCTCTCGTCTGCCCCCTTGGGAAGGGTATGCATTCTCCAACTCCAGCTTAAAAGCGGATACTCGGACAGCTTGAAAGGAAAAGGCCTCCCGATAGTGGTAACTCCCCCCTCGGTCTTCACCTTCACGTAGTAATTGCCGTTCTCCTGTTCAAGCGAATACATCCCCACATCGTTCCAGCTCCGCGGAGGACCCCAGCCACAAGGCAGATTGCTGTGTTTATCTGAATGACAATTGCTGAAGGTATCAACAACCTGGGTCTGACCGAAAACGGTAAAACAAAGCGCGGAAATAAGTGTCAGGAATGTTCTTTTCATCTTTTCCTCATTGAGAAACACTGTTTTGGGGTAAACGCAATATCCATGCCACGACCGAGAAAGTTTAGCCCCCGCCATCAGTTGCTATTACTTTTAGGCACCTCTGAATGTTTTGAGAACCACTCTCTTTTTCCGCCCCGGCAGAAACTGCCGAATAACTCCTCCCCCCTATCACCACCTCCATTAAATCAAGCTCCTCAAACGGCTCGGCTGAAACCAAAAACTCCAAACAATCACAGGGTAGCCCATCATCCAGGTAAAAAAGACCTGGAAGAACTCTGGGATTTTCGGATTCAGGTAAATAGTAATTCTTGTAAATAGGGTCAGGAAGGAGCATTAAACCACCTTTCAGGCGACAGATTATGCGCAGATAAAGAGGCTGGGTGCACTGAACATACAGCCGAAAGCCCTCTTCCCTGTTTACATACTTCTGTCCGCCCCCTGTCTGTATTTCAAAAAGGGACCTCGAGGAAAATTGACCTTTCACCACGGATGAATCGAGACGACCACTCGAAAAAGCAAGTCTTTCTCCCGAAGCGACATCAATAAATGCCGCATCATACTGAATACCCCAATTAAAGCGGGTGCAACTGAAAAGAAGAATAGAACCACTATGGTTTGCTTTAGCCCTTTTTACGGCATATTGAGGGAACATCGGCAGAGCATCGGTGATATGCACATCAATACTCAATAGCGACAGCTCCTGCTCCATCGCTTTTTTAAGACTGCCACCTAAACTATCCACCTCCCCCTCCCTTGACAAAGGTGCCACCACTTCCACTGCCCCACTGATCTCTGCGGGCAGCTTCCCTTTCAGATCTGCCGCCATGAATGCTGCCAATGCACCGATATCCTTCGCCGGCAAAGCCCCAAGCTTTGACACAATCTTCATTCTGAAAGTAAGCAAGTCAGACAACTCAGGAATATCCTGATTCCCCCCGAACATTTCAATAAGCAAACCGTCCTTCCGTATTGCCTCAAAATTGCGAGCCAATTGAGGTAGATTCCTCCTCACTTCATCGTAGCGCCCAGCCCGAAAATCACTGTCTAGAACGGATTGAAGTGAAAAGAGCCCTGACAGGGTAATGGACTGCCGAGCTTTCAGAGAAGCCAGCTTGCGCTCCCGGTCTATCCAGACCAGTGCGTATGCCATCCCTTTTTCAGAATCATAGAAAAACTCCGTTCCCATGTTCTCAAGCTCAACACTACCCTGCATACTCAAAACATTCAGGAACTCCTCCTCAAGCCTCTCCTCCTGAAATGCCTTTCCATATGTGGACTGCAAACGACTGCTGTAAGTGAAAGTGCCATGTATAGAAGACGCCAGCATGATAATGGCGGACTCCCGGGCCGATTCTAAACTTCTGCCCAAATCCCCATTTTGCATTACAGATATTCCGTAGCCGGTCAGGTATCTTTCAGAAGGGAAGCGGCTGCTCTGACCGAAACGGGTCACCCAGTCTGGAGCCAATGCTGCAGTAACCCCAAAGAACATAAACAGAATGAAAAAAAGATGCTTCAAGGTTCACCTCATGTGCAAAGAAGAATTGTTTGGCACACCTTTTCTTCTGTAAAAAACAGCCTTCACTGAAGCGGTCCGCCCGGATGAACCCCTGCCCCATAGCTCAACAACATTTTTCCCTGCTTCAAGGGGAATAATAACTCGCCGACGGGCATCCTGAAGATCAAAAAGGACTTGAGTGAAAAGCGCCGCCATACGCTTTCCATTAATAAATACCTGAAAGTCGACCAGCTGTTCGTTGCCGGAAATTTCAAGCACTATTGAAATCAGAGAATCGGTCACCTCACCGGTCAACGAATTGACAATCTTAAGAGCAAAACCGTCCTGCCGTTCCGCATTCCCGAAATAGCGTACCCTGCCGTTTTCACCCAAAGACCCCACTACTCCGGCGAGTCCTCCAAAAATCAGGTGATCTTCAACCCGTTTCAGGTCTAGAACCGGCTCTGCAGCAAGGTATTGTTCTTTAAGTAGACCACTTCCGAATTCCCATTGAAAAAAAAGCGGTTTGTCAACGCCAGAACGGGTGCCCAGGACAACCGTCTCATCACCATTCCATTCCACGGTTGTAAGCGCACTGTTCCTCCCGTCTCTGAAGTCAAGCTGACGGATCAGACTCAATGAGGGAACCGAAAAGACAGCCAGTGCGGCAGGTTTCTCAAATCCTATGGCAGCAAGTTTCCCTGAAGGTGAAACAGCCAGACTAACCGGTATTCCTGATCCGGAAATGAGCTGACTCTCAAGGAGAACCATCTCCCTATTGAAAAAACTGATTACCCCGCTTGAATCAGCAGACAGCAGATTCCCCTCGGGATCGAAAGAGCAACTGTAAACACTGGTAGAGGACTTTTGTGCCAGAGAAAGCAGATTTCCAGTCTCGGCATCAAAGAAACCGATTCCGCCACCTCTGAAAGTTGCCGCTATCCTCTTACCATCATGCGAAAATTCCAGATCAAGCGGAGGAGCTTCAAGGAGTTTTTCATAATACAGGCTTCCGTCAAGCTTAAAGGCATAAAGCACATATTGGAGCCCTGAACCGGAACGCACCCGCCACCCTGCGCAAGCAGCAATGCTTCCTTGAAGGCTCAAGGCACAGGCAAACAGCCCCCCCGCATCGCAGGGCGGCAAGCGGAAACTGAGGGTCAAATCACCCCCGGTTACATCCCAGAGTTTGAGCGTATTATCGATTGAACAGCTCAGGACCTGCTTTTTACCGTTTACAGAGATTCTACCCACCGCACCCGAATGAGCAGCAACAGTGGAAGATATAAAGAGCAGGAAAAAAAGCAGCAATTTTGGCATCTATACACCCTCTGAAATGGTCCATCATAAAGAAAGGGCAACATACATGCCATGATAAAAAAGCAGCGGCGTATCCAAAATCAATCTGGACACGCCGCTTTACCAGCAACCGGCAGTTTCAGAACTGCCCGCTATCCTCCTCGGATTGCGCTCGTTCCCGCTCCCTCTCCACCCGATCCTCCAGTTCCTTATAAGCCTTCGCAGCTCTAAAAGAGGTGAACGCCCTCATGCGCTCGTCAATTACCTCCTTCATTCTTTGGGCAGTAACAGCCACCAGCACCTTTGCCGAATACTGGTTGTTATCCCCCTGGCGGACCATAGACTTTATTATTTGTGATCCGTTGAGCTCAAGGGTCGAAAACACATCCATCACCTGAGAATACTCCCCGGTTGCTCTTTCGCTCACCGCCTCCTGGTAGTCCTTTTGTAAAACATTGACCTGAGCCTTGAACTGACGTGCTATTTCGGCTCTGGCCTGCATGGTAGCCTTGTTTATGGCCATCATCTCGTCGGCAGCTGTGGCTGCTCCCACCGAATAAAGCCCCTCCTGACACTTTTCTTTGATGATGCGCTGAAGCTCGGGAGGAACGCTGTCTTCATACTGCCCCGACTTGGAAAAGCGGTTAATGCATCCACTGAAAAGCACAATTCCAATAAGCAAGAGTCGCCAATACATGCTGATCCCCCTTTTACCGCTGAAACAACCCTGAGCCATTCACACCGACTCTGTCTCATATCTGTAAAAGCAAAAGGCAGACCGATCACATATTTTGTGGCTAAACTTTGGTTCTAATCGACAGAATATGGTAAGTAACCGCTGAGGCAATAACAAAAAGAAAAACTCGCACAAACCAGAGTGACACCATCACAAATGCAGAAAAAGAGATGGTAACCCACAAAAAAAGAAGAATAAAAACCTTGGCCCTTAAGGGCAGACCTCTCTTCTCTTTATAAGCAAGTATGTATCTTCCCAGAACCGGAGAGTTAATCAGCCACGAGTAGAATTTTTCAGAACTGCGGATAAAACAGGCCGCCGCAAGAAGCAAAAAAGGAGTAGTCGGCACCAATGGAAGAACTATCCCCACCAAACCCATTGATGTTGAGAGCAATCCTATGATTATAAGTAACCATCTGATAAAACGGTTAGGCCTAGCTCCTGAATTCTTCAATTGATATCCCAAGCTCTTCCATTTTTTTCATCAGCCATTTACGATCGATTTCAAGCAGTTTACCTGCAAGGGAGATATTACCTCTGGATTTGCTTAAAGCATTGACAATAGCCCGCCTCTCGGCATTAGCCCTGGCTTCTTTCAGAGTTCCTGAACCAGTATCAGCTGAATTATTCCAAACAGAAGACATCCCCACATTCTGAATCATAATGTGATCAGGACCGATTCTTTGACCATCACAGAGAAGAATAGCCTTCTGAACAACATTTTCCAGTTCTCTGACATTCCCGGGCCAGCTATGTGAAACAAGAGCTGCTCTCGCCTGTGCAGAAAGAGTTTTCACCTTCATCCCGAACTGCTGACAATATTGATTTACAAAATATTCTCCGAGAAGAATGACATCCTGCCCGCGTTCCCGCAGTGAGGGAATGTGAAGAGAAAGCACATTGAGACGAAAGAAAAGATCCTGCCTGAAACGCCCACCGGCAACTTCACTTTCAAGATTTTTGTTACTCGCCGCTACTACTCTCACATTTATTTTAAGCGGCTCTGTTCCCCCAACCCGAATGACCTCCGCCTCCTGCAGCACCCGTAAAAGCTTCACCTGCAGAGAAAAAGGAAGCTCCCCGAGTTCGTCCAGAAAAACGGTCCCCCCTTCCGCTGCCTCAAAGAGTCCTAGTTTTCGCTGAGTTGCACCAGTAAAGGCCCCCTTTTCATAACCGAAGAGTTCTGATTCCATGAGGTTTTCCGGGATGGCACCACAGTTAATAGCTCTAAAAGCTTTACCGGCACGACTCGAGTTTTCATGCACAAAACGAGCAAGCAGTTCCTTGCCTGTTCCGGTTTCCCCCTGGATCAACACAGGTGAATCAGTGCGGGCATATTTTCGGGCAAGCTGAACCACCGCAGACATGGCATCACTTTGGAAAATCATTCCCGACCAGCCGGAGCCGCTTTTATTCTGCAAGGAGGCAATTATCTCCTGCTGCCTCCGACGTTCCTCGTAATTAATAAGTATCTCCGCAAATATGGGGATCAATGCATCACAAAACTCTCTGTCTTGTTCTGTAAAAGGAGATTCCTCCTGCAATCTATCCAGATATAGATAACCCAGAATCCGATTTTCACAAACAAGAGGAGCACACATGATCGAGGTAACAAGGTTCTTTTCAAGTGAAGAGATGCTGCGGTTTTCCCCGAGCCACTCCTTATCGTGCGCCAGAACAGTTTTGCCTGCCGATTTGGCCCAGTCAATAGCTCTGTTTGAAAACCTCTCAAGCCCGCTTCCAGAAGGAAACCGGGCAATGGTTTTGCGTTCCCCGCTCTCCTCATGCTCTATAACAAGCCTTGATGCATCTGATTTCAGCAACCGGCATACACTCGAAACCATCCCGGAAAAAACATCCTGATCTTTATTGCGCAGAAGAGATACCAGGCTGTTGACAAGTTCAAGTATGGGAGAATTCAAATGCTGTACTACAGGTGATCCACTTTCCTCAGTATGAAAAGTAAAAGACCTTCTGCCTATGGTCAAGTTATCACCATTGCGCAATTCGGCTATGGTCTCCAGTATTCTGCCATTCAGCTTTATTTCAAGGTCATGTACAAGCTTCTGTATGCGAAATGCGCCTTCCGAAAAAAGAATGTGTCCCATAATGGGACTGCTTGCCTTCTCGCTTACCCGAACCGGGCACTCTCTGGAGGCCCCAATTGTACAAATTCTCCCCCGAAGAGTGATTATTTCACCTGTACTGTCATCTCGTAGCCTTGGGAACTGGTCCATTCACCTTCCACCTTTTGCAACTGGCACTTTTTTGACCTGAAAAGGAAAATAAGGAGCTGTTTCCTTCCAGACAGTCATCCCTGAAGAATCAAAAGCCACAACGTTTCTGACCCCCGGTTCAACCCTCAATCTTCCCCTATCCATCGAAGCATCATTTCCATCAACAGTAACTCTGGCAATACATTTCTGATTGCTGAACACTATTTCCGCACTCATTGTGCTCACAGGCTCATGCAAGACATTTCTTAAGGGCAACTGTTCTTTCACTGTGGTATCTTTAACACCCAACCGGGAGGTGATTATTCTCAATTGATTAGCGGTAGTGGCAATATCCATTTCGTTTCTGGCACTTTTCTTCCCGGCTAGAAAAGATACTGCAGCGATTAAGACCACAATACCTGCAGCGCTTAATGCATACAAACTTCTGCGAAACTGCTTCATTTTTGATCTGATTGGGAAATCTTCCAGCAGCTTCAGAGCTTCACTGTTTTCGGAATTCTCCTCCAGACATTCCACGCACAGCCAATATCCCTCCTCCAGTCGGTTGGCATAAAAAAGCTGTTTTGATGCAAGAAGCAGCTTCACACAAAGGTATTCCGATATGCAAACGTCATACCTTTTCGTAAACAACTCGTTCTGAGGACTATCACCGAATTCCGAGAGCCATTGTGCATAAAGCAACTCTCCGTCAGCAGGTCTGTTGCCGGGATCATTCTCCAGTGCACTTTCAACTGTCCGGCAGCTTTGCCCGACTCCCACTATTTGCTGCAGCACCTTACCGGCAGAGTAGACGTCGCCACGGAACAGATCTATCTGGTTTCCATACTGCCACACCTCAGGAGCCATGAACGCCGGTGTTCCTCTGATCTTTTTTACGGAATCCGAAAGACTGGAACTGAAACCGAAATCCACAAAAACAATTTTTCCGCCTGATGTCACGAGCAGATTAGATGGTTTAATGTCGCCATGAGTCAATTTACATGAATGAATATTTGAAAAGGATTTAAGAAACAGATTTGCCAGATTTTGACGGTCACTTTGGGAAAGTTGGGATTCCAGCAGTAGAGATAAGGGTATCCCCTTCACCCATTGCATCACAATGCATACAGAACCTTTCCATTCGAAAGCCTCATACACCTGAGGTATACAGTCACTGCTGATCGAAGCTTGCGTCCTGGCCTCCTTGAGCAGTTCCTGTCGCCTGGCGGGGTTCTTTTCAGGGATAATCTTGACTGCCACCAACCTGTCCAGTGCTGTCTGGCGTACTCTGTAAACAGAGGCAAACGCACCTTCTCCGATACGCACGGGATGAGAAAATCCGGGAGGAAGTTTGGGAATAGTCATTCTCCCTCCACCTGCCCGTCCCTGATCTCTTTTTCCGCTCTGGCAAACCAGTATAGAATTTCAGAATCATTCGGAGTTATCTCAAGGGCGCGAAACCAGAGATCATGTGCAACGGCTGTGTTCCGCTCCTGCCAGTTCACCATTCCCAGGTTGAACAAAACAGAACTGCTCAAGCTGTCACAAATCAAGGCTTTCTGGAAAATCGCCTTAGCCTTCCCCACCTCTCCAAGCCGGAAATAGATTATTCCTGCCTGATTAAGAGCATCCATGTTGCGGGAATCATGCTCTATTGCTCTAGTCAAGGCACTCAAAGCCTCGATGGTGTCATCCTTTGCCAGAAGTTGAAACGCCCTCTCCTGCCAGACCTGAGAAAGAAGGCCGTTCACTTCCAGAGAAGAGTTAATGGTTCTGGCGGCTTCGAGATGAGTTACCGCCCGTATCCACAGTAAAGAATCACTGCTGTTTTCAGCAGAAATTCTCTGGAGAATTGCCTTCCCCATACCCAAGCGGGCATCGGAATTCAAAGGATCTTTTCGAAGAATCCCGGAGTAAAACTCCTGCGCCATTTCATAATCACCCAAGGCAAGAGAAGCATTGCCCTTTTCCATTTCGGAAGGTCCGCACTGAAATAGAAGGCTGCAAAAAAGCACAAAACACAGTTTGATCTTTTTTTTCACGGTTTCTTACCTGAAAACAATTTCATTATCCATTGAAGACGAGTTTGGAATGTAAACGGAACAAAAATGACCGGTGCACCGCGACTCAAACTGGTAAACCTTCTGGCAACACTTCCGGACAGTTCAAGATCATTCCTGATTCCAAGTGACTGAACAAAACTCACACTGAAAGATAATTCATTGTCCAGCCTCTTTTCTCTCAAGACCTCCATATCCAATGCCTGCTCTCTGAAAACAAGTGACCCATCCTGCTCATTGAAGCCCTCAACCAAATAATAGCGCCCGCCGAGCCGATTGCGCACCACAAGAGGACTCTGATCGGCAACCAGGAAGTATTCGGCCGCCGAAGCCAAAGAATCAAGAGAAAAACCGAGCCTCGGCCATTGATATTCCCAAGGATAATAAAACACACTCCAACCCAGATTCACAGTTCCCTTCAAGGAGCGCCATAACCTGAAAGATGGACTTACCGACGCTGACAGGCTCAAAACCTTTCCTGGAAAAACCGTCCTGAGCGCAGCCGGAAAAGCTTTGCTTTGAAGCTCAGGCGGGTTCTTCGGGGTAGCCAGTTTCTTCTGGTACGTGACATCCGAATAGTATGTACCATCATCATAGTAAAACAGTTTAAAAGGCAGAGTATCAGTGAAAAAAACATCCTGAGAAAACAAAATGGCCACTCCTCCGGAATAGGAAATTCCGAAGTTGGCCAGTGCATAGGAATTGTAGTCAATGGAATAGCTCCACTGCGATTGATCCGACTCACTGTTGTTCTCCACAGTAACACCGGCTCTCACGATCTTCAGCTTTTTTACATCCGGTAAACGGAAAATGATATCAGCAGATGCGACACGACTCGACACTCCATCGTAATACTTTAACCAGCTCACGTTTGCATCGAAGGAGCACATTCCGCCAATATCCAGGGCTTTCAGAAATACCCCGCCGGAAAGATCAAAAGAATCCATCTCCGTCTTCAAATCGGCATTAAGATTGTACTGTTCGGCAAGCAACCTGCCTCCCCAGTTCAGCGTCGCCCCACTCAGGCGTTTTTTCCAATTTACGGTAGCCCCCGCACCAAAACCGGGAAGTATTTCGCCGTCACTTTTGGCGTAATTCAGAACATGTTCATTCTGATAAGTTTCTCGACCCATTCCAGTGGAAATTCCAAAAGTAAGGGAGGGTCCCAGGGGGGTGCAATCACCCTTAATCTGGTTCAACGAATCGAGAATATCGTTTGCCTTCTCTTGCCAACCCAGCAGCTTGTAAATGACATACCGCTGCTCGTAAACCTTTTCAGGTTCCACTTTTCCCTTAACAGCCAAATTTAAAGCAAGAGCTGTATCAAGAATCCCCCTGTTTGTATAAACTCTGCTCCAGAAGTAATATAAACTATCCTTTCCCATTCCCTGCTCCCAGGCCTTTTTGTAGAAGTAATAAGCAGAATCGAGTTTTTCCTCATCAAAAGCTGATTCTGCCCTCAAGCAAAGGGAGTCTACGGGGGCTGATCCTTGTACGACTGAGGCAGCAACCACTATCAATAGTGTGGGAAGAAACCTTTTTAACATTAGATTTTCTAGATAGAGGAGAAATCAGAGCATTTTAATAAATCAGCTATATAAATATATGGCGAGGACGACTAATAGTCCAGAGCTCAATTGCAGGCTGAGGCAGACTTCGTTGTGATGTGAAGGTATTACTTGGGCTTTTTTTTCTTTTCTTTAAACTGAGGCTTACGCTCATCTTTTCGCGATTCGATTTCGGAAATGGTTTTTTCCACTTTTTTCTTGAGATCCTCAGATAAGGCCGGTGATGTGGCTTTTTTCAAATTAGCCTTCGGCCGCTTAAAATCGGCCCTAGGGCGGCTCAAATTGACCCTGGAAGCCGAATCGACTTGTACTCTGGCTTCTGAGGGCAAGGAATTCATTATTTCCTCGAAAAGCAGATCCGCACGTTCATTGTTTCCACCGAAGATCAGTCCCGCACTGAAGGGAACCAGAAGAATTGCCGCTCTAGCCCGCATACAACTTCCTTGTTAACGATTCGCACTCTGAAAACATCAAATCATGTGCCGAAAAACTTATTCCCTATAAAATCAACAGGTTACTGATGTAACCCTCATGATTCTCTCATCAAAAATGGGGTTATTTGACCCCGCGACAGCTAGACAGCTCACTATTTGGCGATATTAAAGCTATTGATTATAATACGTTTTCTCCACCTTACAAACAAGTGGGGTGGGAAAACTACATCCTAATATGTTTTTAGATAACAGGACTACAAGTCGTTTATTGAAATTGTCCTTTGGATTTCCGGGCACTCCTATTCTATTTTATGCGGCTGCTTAATTCACAAAATCCTCTGGAGGAGTTGTACAGGATGCTTACAAAACAGGATGCTTTGGACTATCATGAAAAAGGCAGAGCCGGCAAAATAGAGGTAATCTCTACCAAGCCCTGCAAAACGCAAAAAGATCTCTCTCTGGCCTACACTCCCGGAGTGGCTGAACCCTGCCGCGAAATCCAGAAAGATCCAAACGCAGCCTATCGCTACACTTCACGAGGCAATCTGGTGGCAGTGATCACCAACGGAACCGCAGTGCTGGGCCTTGGGGATATCGGCCCTCTGGCGGGCAAGCCGGTAATGGAAGGCAAGGGCATTCTCTTCAAGCGTTTTGCCGATATAGATGTCTTCGATCTGGAACTGAATGTCAAAGACCCCGACCTGTTTATCCGCATTGTGAAAAGCATGGAGCCCACCTTTGGAGGGATTAACCTTGAGGACATAAAGGCCCCGGAATGCTTTCATATCGAAGAGGAGCTGAAAAGGCAGATGGATATACCGGTTTTCCATGATGATCAGCATGGGACCGCCATCATTTCAGGAGCAGCACTGGTTAATGCCGCCGAACTGCAGGGAAAACCCCTCTCCGAGCTTAAGGTGGTCTTTTCAGGAGCAGGTGCTGCCGCCATTTCCTGTGCGAACCTGTATGTGCGTCTTGGTGTTTCCATGAAAAATATCATGCTGGTGGATTCCAAGGGAGTGGTTTATAAAGGTCGCACCGAAGGAATGAACAAGTATAAGGAACCCTTCGCTGTGGAAACGAACAGACGCACTCTTGCAGAGGCAATGGAAGGGGCAGATTGCTTTGCCGGTTTGAGTACCTCAGGACTGGTTTCCCCGGAGATGGTGGAAACCATGGCCGACAGACCCATCATTTTCGCCATGGCCAATCCCGACCCGGAAATCGGCTACAACGAGGCGCGCGCAGTTCGCAGTGACCTGGTAATGGCTACCGGGCGCAGTGATTACCCCAACCAGGTGAACAATGTTCTCGGCTTCCCCTTCATATTCAGAGGTGCATTGGATGTGAGAGCCACCTCCATTAACGAAGAGATGAAAGTAGCTGCGACCCATGCGCTGGCATCACTGGCAAGAAGACCGGATGTACCGCAGATAGTACTGGATGCCTACAAAGTCTCCAACCTCTCATTCGGACCTGAATACATTATTCCCAAACCGCTCGACCCCAGAGTTCTGGTTGAGGAGAGTATTGCAGTAGCCAGGGCGGCAATAGAGACCGGAGTGGCACGAAATACCACTCTGGACTTCGTCGAATACAGAAGACATCTGGAGAAACTGGCGGAGAGCATCAGTCAGCGGTAATAAACAGGAGCTTTAATTGAAAAGCATAAGCGTTAATACAATTATAGAGGCAGTCCGGTCCATGTGCATGCAAGCCGCATGTAACCTTCCCTCCGATGTCTTGGAACACATAGAGAAGGGGCGGGCGGCAGAACCGTTTCCAAGGGCCCAGGTTATTCTGGATCAAATAATTGAAAACGCCCGCATCGGTACAACAGAAAGAATCCCCATCTGCCAGGATACCGGAGTCGCGGTTTTTTTCGTCAACATCGGTAATGAAGTGACGGTGGAAGGCGGGCTGCTTACGGATGCCATAAACGAGGGAACTCGTCAAGGGTACCGTGATGGCTATCTCAGAAACTCCATGGTGAACGATCCTCTTTTTACGCGCAAGAATACCGGTGACAATACTCCTGCAGTCATTCACACCGAGTTTACCGCCGGCGACAAACTGGAAATCACCTTCCTTCCCAAAGGCGGCGGTTGCGAGAACATGAGCTACCTTGCCATGCTCAAACCATCTGATGGGAAAGAGGGCGTTATTAATTTTGTGAAGGAATGTATTGTCAAATCAGGCGGCAATCCCTGCCCGCCGGTAGTGGTGGGAATAGGAATTGGAGGCACTGCCGATAAAGCTTCTTATCTGGCCAAGAAAGCACTTTTGCGCACTATCGGACAGCCCAATCCGGATTCACGATATGCGGAACTGGAAAACGAACTGCTTTCTGCAGTCAACGGAACAGGCGTGGGACCTCAGGGGTTGGGTGGCAAGACCACCGCACTTGCAATTCACGTCGAATACTTTCCATGTCATATAGCATCCATGCCGGTGGCTGTCAACCTCAACTGTCATTCAGCACGCAAGGCCCACATCATTCTGTAAGGTGATTTCATGAGCATACATATTACAACTCCGCTAACCAGAGAAAAATCAGCGGTCCTTAAAGCCGGCGATACAGTTTACCTGAGCGGAGTCATTTATACGGCACGTGATGCAGCCCACAAAAGGCTAATGACGCTCTTAAACAGCGGCGAAGCACTACCGGTAGACCTGAAAGATCAGATCCTTTATTACTGCGGACCCACCCCTGCGGCTCCCGGAAGAGCAATCGGAAGCGCCGGCCCCACAACATCCTCCCGAATGGACCGCTACGCCCCCACTCTTATCCGTCAGAAGGGCCTTATGGGCATGATTGGCAAGGGAAACAGGTCCCCCGAAGTGATCGAAGCCATGAAAGAGCAGGGCGCAGTTTACTTTGCAGCCACAGGCGGAGCCGGAGCGCTTATCTCCACCTGTATACGTAAATCAGAAGTGGTTTGCTATGAAGACCTGGGTGCCGAGGCCATTTACAGGCTTGAAGTGGAGAACTTCCCCCTCACCGTGGCCATTGATGCGCTAGGAGAAAACATGTACCAAAAGGGTCCCCGAGAGTGCCGCGAACAGTTTGATATTTGATTTCAGCGTTGCCCAAGCGGCAAAGCTTTCAATCGTTCTATCGTAGGGTACCTGGGATTCAGAAGATATTACTAGCGAGTACGACTTCGGGGAACAGACACAAAAATTCGATAGAGGCTCAGGATTAACTCCCGAGCCTCTTATTTTTATAACTTCTTCTTTCCGCCAGTGGTCAAAAGCAACTGGAACGACAGATCACTTCCACTCAAAGTAACTCCGTCAAGCAGTTCAATCTCTGCGATCACAGAAACGCTGGTCTTGGACTCATCTTTTATCATATTAAGAAAATTGGTGTATCCGGGATTTGATCCGAAAACCTCTTCATTGAGATCGAGTCCTGTGAGCAGCGAACCCACAGTAATCACCGGCCCTGCCAAACCCGCCGTAGCGGCCGTTTCAAGCATCTTTACCTGGCCTGCACCTTCGCTGTAGTAGAATTTCAGTACTATTTTGCTTGCCTTATTCGTTTCAATGAAAGGAGTGGTTTGCATTGCCTTGATCTGCATGTCAATAATGCTCACAGTTGACAATGCGATATTATTTTCGGCAATCTCATCCCGCAAGTCCGCAAGATTCACCTGATCGCTTTCACTCACTTTGGTACCTTTGGCACCGGATGTAATGCTGAAAGAAAACTCCACGGTATCTGTGGCCACAACAGCAATTCCGGAAACATAATCGTCCTCTCCGGTTTCACCGGTGTTGACATCTGTACCGGTGTTTATATCTCCCTGAGTACCGTCAGTATCGCTGCCGGTACCCCCGGGAGTACTATCCTGATCATTTGGAATGCCATCGTTATCGATATCCGGATCTACATTGTTAGGAATACCATCACCATCGATATCGTTGTCGCTTCCGTTGGTTATTCCATCTCCATCAAGGTCACTGTCACCGGGGTTGGCTATCCCATCCCCATCGATATCATCATCATCGGTATTGACTATGCCGTCCCCATCGATGTCGTTATCATCGATATTGTTGACGCCATCGCCATCCATGTCTGAATCGTCGGTATTTGCAATGCCGTCACCATCGATATCGCTGTCCTCGGTATTTACAATTCCATCGCCATCGATATCATCATCGGAAACGTTGGGTATGCCATCGTTATCGGTATCGATAAGATCGGTAGACGAATTTGCCCCCGGATTAGAATCCTTGTTCATGCATCCGGGCAGTGAAACCACTACAGCCGCCCCTAAGGCTGCCGTCAGTAAAAAACGCTTAACATTCATTTTGGCCCTCCCTTATGTTTATTACAAATTAATAGCAAATTGATCTAAACTGATTTCAAAAAAGATTTTACCATTCACTTTTAGTGAACATCACTTGGCCCTTGATTTAAAACTGAGCAGGTTAAGGTTATTTGCAAATTCCACGCCTGCTCCTCCGCCCAGCACCGGATGATACCCCAGAGCAAAGGCAAAATTGAGAGCTGCACGGAAAGCATTCCTGCCTGTAATTGTTTCAGAAGGCTCCACAATATCACCCTCCACATCAAGTCTTCCGGATGGTTTCAGGTAGGAATGTTCCCAACCGGTTTCCAGAAAAGCCTCCACGTTATCGAGAATTCGGTAGCCGGCCAGAACACCCAGGAAATTGGTCATGCCTGATAAAGAAAGTGTCCCGGTTATATCCTCTCCGGGTTCCCACTGAACATTCATGAAGGTGAAATTGGCGGCAAGTGACAGCGATACAGGAAGATCATCAGGCAGAAGATACCGGAAATCATGCTGAATACCGAAACCGGGCAGATTTACAGAAATACCTGCAATGGATGGCATCCCCAGGTAGCGAAGTTTCACTTCGGTGTAGTAATAGGAGAAACCGGCCTGCAAAGTTATAAAAGGCAGAAGGCTTAAATTCGCCAGTTCTTCAATACCATCACTGAATGTGGGGTCGGTCTGGGAAGCTAGAATGCTGTAATCGAGTCCCATGGAGTACTTTTTCACCACCGGGGTGCGGATAGTACCAAAAATGGTGGGAGCAGTGTAATCCTGACACTCTATACAATCCTGACAATCGATAGCGGGGTTACTGGCAGCCTGCTCCTGACACGCCGTGCAGCTGGGGTCGATGTAGGAGCCGGAATATTCCCTGTCCTTGCCGGAAATGTACACAAGCGAAATAGGAAGTGAGACGTTAAAGCCGAACTGCTGATCGACTGATGCGCTCTGGTACCATCCGGAGTTGGTCATGGTGCCAAGAAGCGAGGCAAAGGGGCGCACATAATCGGGTCGACGTTCAAAAGCCTTCACGGTTTCGCCAACCGGACCGGCAAACGTGAAGCTTGCAATCATAATAATAATTTCTAAAATCACCATGTAGCTGGTTTTCATGCCTTTAAGGTGCATCTGTAAGTTCCTCCGGTTCATTTTGGTATGGCAAGGGCAAGCAGCGCACATAATATAGAAATATCAGGAGATTCAGTCAACAAAAGAATTGATCTGCGGGATTTCAAGTGTGGATCGAAAAGTGCTGGACAAAATAGCAGGCCATTTTACACGGGAGAGCATTAGCAATGAAAACCTGGGGAGTACTGATCGCCTTATCGCTTGCCTACTTCATAATCGTCATCGATACCACCATAATGAATGTCTCTATTTCCGTGCTGATCACCGATCTTGACACAACCGTTACGGGAATTCAGTCTGCCATTTCCATTTACGCCATGGTGATGGCCTCTATGATGCTTATCGGGGGGCGATTATCTGATGTAATGGGTAGTAAACGCACATTTATCACCGGGCTGGTCATTTACTGCTCAGGCACCATTCTGGCCTCCTTTGCCCAAGGGCTTTCAGTGCTCATTCTGGGCTGGTCAGTACTAGAAGGTATCGGGGCGGCGCTTATGATTCCCACTTTGCAGGTGCTTTTAAGATCTCAGTATAGTGGTGCCAGGCTTGCGCTCTGCTATGGGATTATCAGCGCAGTTTCTGCTATTGGAGCGGCTCTTGGTCCCATAGTGGGCGGCTTTTTCACCACCTATATAAGCTGGCGATGGGCTTTTCGTTCTGAACTGTTCGTGGCCTTTTTCATTTTCCTTCTCTCCCCCCGCTTAAAGCCGGATGAAAAGAATGTTGTCAGGCCGAAGTTCGATTATTTAGGATCAGTTATGTCCATCGCAGGGTGGTCCTGTATTGTGCTGGGCACTCTGCTCAGTCAGAAATACGGATTCTTTTTGGCAAAGGAACCGCTTCAGATAGGAAGCAGAGATATTGCTCCTCTGGGTTTATCTGCCAGTTTGGTAATCATTGCTCTGGGAATTGTTATTATCATGCTGTTTTTCCGCTATGAAAGTTATCTGGAGAGCAAAAACAAGGATGGTCTTTTCAAGCCTTCCGTTTTTTTCACACCATCATATAAGCCGGGGGTGGCAGTCAGGTTTTCACAGCTGGCTATAACTTCCGGTTTTCTTTACATAATGCCTCTGCTGCTTCAGCTCACGTTTGACTACACCGCCATGAAAACCGGACTGGCTCTTATGCCCTTTTCCCTGAGTTTATTGATCACCGCAGTCATCGGAGCCAAATTTTCGGCACGCTTCTTTGCCAACCACATTATCATAACCGGATTGGGGCTCGCCATTCTGGGTCTTGTTTCTATCGGGGCATCCATTCAACCCGACATCACCTCTTCGGAGCTTGTCCTGGGGTCTCTTTTCGGAGTGGGGATCGGTTTAATTGCTTCACAGTTGCTGAATCTCATTTTGTCTGCAGTTCGCCCGGAACAGACCGCGGAAGCCGCAGGGCTCAACAGTACCTTTGAACAGCTGGGCAACGCCATCGGGGTGGCTCTGGTGGGCACGGTGATGATGAGTGTGCTTACATCCAACATAATCCAAGACATAAATGTCAGTCCCGGCTTTTCTCAAATTGAAAAAACGCAACTGAGCAGCAGAGTCGAGCAAAGTATGCAGTTATTATCCGATTCACAGTTAACAGAAGTGCTCGACAGCCTGGGGGCCGACCAGTCTGAGATTAATGAATTAACTCAGATTTATGCAAACTCCCGCATAGACGCCTTCAGGGCGGCAGTGGCCCTGCTCATTTTCTTCTCTGTCATGGCGCTTTTAATTTCTCTCTGGTTACCCAAACGCAAGTTAATCAGTTCAAAGAGTGTTCCCTGAAACAAGGGAATGCTCTTTGATGCTATAAGTAAGTATGTACAGGTTTGCTGCTGTCAATCTTCAGAAAGGATGAAAACTATGTATAAACACGGTCCGGTTGATGTAGTCGTACTTGCTGCCGGTGAGCCGCATTTTAACGGCAGTGTGTTTAAGGAACTGGAAAAACAGACAAAGGCCGGCACCATTCGTGTTCTTGATGCCATGGTTCTGCTGAAGAAAAAAGATGGAGCTGTGAGCCGTCTTGATCTCAGAGAACTTCCTGTGGATCAGGCCGAAGCGGTGAAATTCATGCAGAATATGAATTTGCGCCTTTTCAGTGCAGAGGATGCCGAGCCGATAATCGAGGGCATGGTGCCCGGTTCAGCAGTAGTGGCTTTAGCTATAGAGCACACCTGGGCAGTTGACCTTGTAAATGCTCTCAAAGAGGCCGGGGTGGAGCTGGCATTCAATACCAGAATACCTGCACCTCTGGTAGATGAAGCATTCGGTTCTTACAATAATCAATAGGAGGAGATTATGCCCGGATTACTAAGAGGAATGGCCAGAACGGCCGCCATAGTGGGCACTGCCACTGCCACCCGTAACGCAGTAGATCGTCGTCAGGCAAAAATGAATGCCCAGGCTTACGCAGAAGCCACTCAGAATACTCAGACCTACCAGGCTCCCGCACCTCCTTCATCCAGCGAAGATGTCATCACACAGCTAGAGCGCCTGGGGGCACTCAAGGCCCACGGGGTCATTACCGAGCAGGAGTTTGAGAAAGAGAAGGCGAAGCTGCTTGGTACATAACCAAAAGGTGAGAAGGAGGAAAAATCCTTCTCACTTTTTCTGAAAAGGAACAACTTTCATTTTTCTTCAGGGCGCCCAACCTCGCCACCAGTGGTCAGTTTCTTATTTTCATCGGCTGCAGTTTACTATCTGCGCCACCTTCATCCACCTGTTTAGCGGCCTGTAAAAATAATGGCTTTGGCAGGCGAGTCAGTAAAGAGGAGAGTGCCGCCCCTTCAAATAGTATTCTCTCCGAGTTTCGAACCAGAATATGACTGGTTACAGATGGGTAAGCGGCCTACTCTTTGTCTTACGGAAGTGCGACTCCGGCCTATAGTCTCTCGCCTGCATAGTCGCCCTCCCTGATCGCACATATCAATGTGAAAGGCCGCCTGAACCGGAGCGTTCGAAACCTACACCTGGTTCAAATCGTGCCTCTCCCCGCATCTCCATAACCCGTGCTGTAATGATCAGTGCCAGATGAGAAAACCCCTGAGGGAAATTGCCTATCTGTCGCGAGAGCCGCGGCTCATACTCTTCTGCCAATAACCCCAGATGATTGCGAAGACCAAGCAGCCGATTGAAATATTCCTCAGCCTTCTCATATTGCCCGGAAAGCGCCAGATTGTCTGCAAGCCAGAAACTGCAGGCTAAAAATGCACCCTCTGTGCCGGGCAGACCATCAGTGCCGGCCTCCGTGGAATAACGCCTCACCAGCCCGTCACTCACCAGATTTTTCTGAATGGCAGCCACGGTACCCTGCATCCGGGGGTCTTTAGCGGAAAGGAAGCCCACGTGGGGGATCAGCAAAACAGATGCATCCAGAGTTTCCGATCCGTAGGACTGGGTGAACGCATTGAGCGAGGGGTTGAAACCGCGGGCACAGACCTCCTCGTGAATACGCTCCCGCAGTGTGCGCAGCCTTGGCAGCATCGCCTGACCATCACCGTCTCCCATGCCGAATTCCTCTATTATCCGCACCCCCCGGTCGATCGCCACCCAGGCCATCACCTTGGAATGCACAAACTGCCGCCTGCCGCCGCGCACCTCCCAGATGCCGTCATCAGGGTATTGCCAGATCTCAGACACCCGCCTTAAAAGGGCCATTCCCGCATTCCAGGCTTTCTGGTCGGAAGGGATCCCGGATTTGCGACCCATGTAGATGGCATTAAGCACTTCCCCATAGGTATCGAGCTGAAACTGATCAGAAGCAGCATTTCCCATGTGCACAGGGCTGGATCCCTCGTAGCCGGGGAGCCAGGGCACATCAAATTCGGTAAGCCGCCTCGCCCCGTGAATACTGTACATGATCTGCATATTATCAGAATCTCCGGCCACCGCCCGAAGAAGCCAATCGCGAAAGCGGGCGGCCTCATCAACATAGCCTCCGAACATCAGAGCATTGAGGGTCAGGGAAGCATCCCGAAGCCAGCAGAAGCGGTAGTCCCAGTTGCGCACTCCGCCGATCTCCTCAGGCAGAGATGATGTGGGTGCGGCCACTATGGCTCCGGTAGGCTCAAAAGTGAGGGCCTTCAGGGTGAGAAGAGAGCGCATTACAGCATCTCTGTATCTGCCGCTATACACGTTGCGCCGCGCCCAGCGATTCCAGTGTTCATCGGTGCGCCTGAGCTCCTCCTGAGGGTCAAATTCAGATGGGGGCGCCTCATGGGAGGGAAACCAGGCAAGCTGGAAAGAGTACTCTTCTCCCTGGGTGACATCGAACAGCGCGCTTACTTCGCCCGAACCGACATGGAGCTCTGCCGAACTGTAAAGGCAGAGTGAATCGGGCCCGGCAGTCATCACCGGTACTCTGGCGCTGCCGGTCATCCATGGTCTGTCCCGCCCGTAGCCAAACCGGGGATTGATGACCATCTGAAAAGGAACCACTCCGTTGAGGCCTTTTACAATTCGGATCAGATCCGATCGCTCGCTGCCCGGCGGCATGAAATCAGTCACCAGCGCTCTGCCCCCGTCGCAGATCCATTCGGTCTCCAGAATTAAAGTGTCTCCGCGGTAGCGCTGATTGACCTCCCTTACGGAAACTGCGGGGCGCAGCGACCAGGTACCATGCTTGTCGTATCCCAGCAGTGAAACCAGACAGGCATCGGAATCGAAAAAGGGCATGCAGAGCCAGTCGATAGAGCCGTATTTGGAAACCAGAGCTGCAGTCTGCCCGTCTCCGACGAGTCCATAATCCTCTATACTGTAGGCCATGTTTCTCTCCATTGTTACAGTGCACCTGAAGGCTTTTCCATTATGTCAGCGCAATTTGCGTTCCCCGGGATTGAATCACCTGCCCTGCCATCAATTTGACACATTTGTATTACCTCGCAACCGATTTCCACCCCAATTGGCATAGAGGTGGCTTAGCAGAATAATGGCAACCCTGTCGTACAACGGATAACCTAATATACAGAAGAGAACCGCATGACCGACAAAAACCTCCAACACGCAGATGCCCAGCTTAACAATCCCAAGACTGCCACATCGATGCTGCTGCCGCTCGCCATGGCGCAGTTTCTGGCAAGCTACGACACATCCAGCATGAATGTGGCCATAAGCAATATCGTAGCTGATCTAGACACCACCGTAACGGGAGTACAATCGGCCATTTCGCTTTTCACCCTGGTCATGGCTGCACTAATGATCCCCGGCAGCAAGCTCACCGACATCGTGGGACGCAAAACCTGCTTTGTGTGGGGAATAGCCATCTACGGAACCGGCGCACTTATAACATCACTCTCCCCTTCCCTGGGGGTGATGATCGTCGGCTGGTCGTTTCTGGAAGGCATCGGCTCGGCACTGATGATCCCGCCAGTTTACATCCTCACCACCGTTTCCTACCCTGACATAAAATCCCGCGCAAGAGCATTCGCCGTCATCAGCGCCATGGCCGGTCTTGGCTCCGCCACCGGGCCTCTGATCGGAGGCCTGATTACCACCGCCTTCACTTGGCGGTTATCGTTTGCCATGGAAGTTATGGTTTGTCTGGTAATAATCTATTTCTCCAGACGCATTCCCAAATCTGCAATCCCCTCCCCACGGCCCAGTCTGGATGTGTGGGGAACGGTGCTCTCTGGAGCCGGTCTGGTGGCCATTGTGCTGGGGGTACTTCTGGCCGGCGATTACGGGTGGATTCTAGCCCGTCAGGCCTTCTCCCTTTTCGGAAGTGTGGTATTGCCCCAGGGAGGAGTATCGCCGGTAGTGATATTCATTGCCGTCGGTGCAGTACTGCTGCTGCTGTTTTATCTGCATATCCGGTCCATGGAAAAAAAGAACAGAACACCTCTTCTGTCCACCAGACTTTTTCACAACCGCACATCCAATCTGGGTCTGGTCACTCAGAATATCCAGTGGCTCATCATGCTGGGCACATTCTTTGTAATCTCTGTCTACCTGCAGGTCAGCCGGGAGCTTACCGCAGTGCAAACCGGCCTGGTTCTTACCGCCGTCACTGCCGGTCTGCTTTTGACATCCGCCAAAGCTTCCGCCCTGGCCAGGAAATTCACTCAGAAAAATCTCATCGCCGCCGGGTTCATAGCCACCATTGGCGGCATGGCTCTTAACCTGGTTCTTGTTCCGGCGTTCCCCAGTCTGCTTGCTTTCATCCCCGGACTCTTCCTCATCGGCTCCGGAATAGGAATCATGCTGACAGCTTCGGTGAATGTGGTGCAGTCAAGCGTCCCCGAAAAGGACCAGGGGGAGATTTCCGGTCTTTCCAGAAGCGTCTCCAATCTGGGATCCTCCCTTGGGGTATCCATCGCCGGTGCCATCCTTATATCCTCTCTGTTTTCTCTCACCACCTCTCTTACAGAATCCAGCACAGTTCTTAACCAACAGCAGAAGCAGAGCATTGCAGATGCACTGGAGGAAAACGTAAACACCCTGAGCGATACCCAGATCCGCTCGGTGCTGCAGGGGCAGCCTCAGGAGGTAGTCGACGAAGTTGTGAAAATCAATGCCGAGGCCCGCAACCGGGCGCTGGCACGGGCGCAAATCGGGATGATAATCATTGGCCTGCTCGGCCTTCTTGCAGCACTCCTGCTTCCCCCTGAGCCCGGTGCCAAAAAGAAGAGTGTACCTGTACCGTAATCACCCAAAAGAATACAGATGCGGCAAGGTAAGGGGTGATCACGGTTTGGTGCGGTCGAAAACCACTTCTCGCACCTGAAAATCCTCAAAAATAGTCTTCAGAGATGACGATCACGATATCCGACCCCATTCTGTAAAGAAGGGGTTCCTTTTCAGCGACACACAACTATTCTAAAATTTTACCTTCGAGCAATCGAATTTTTTACAAAGAGTGTCTTTTCACTCAACAGCATGCCTTGAATCCATTTTCAGAGGAGAATTGTATGAAGGTCAATCGGATGCTTTTTTCCGCGATCTTTGCAGCTGGTGTTCTGGCTGCTTCAGCTTTTGCTCAAGACACAACAAGTGACAGTCAGGGAGACGGCGGAACGGCCTGGAGGCAGCTTACCGTTACCGGCACAGTTCAAAATGTAGACAAGGACAGCAATACAGTCACCATTGAGGATTCCGAAGGTTACACTCGCACCTTTGCTGTGGACCAATCGGTGAATCTTGATTCTATTAACAATGGCGATCAGGTCTCGGTCACTTTTTACCAGTCCATTGCCGCTGAAGTTCGTGCACCGACCGAACAGGAAAGGCAAAATCCGCTTCAGGTTCAGGAGGGTGTCGCTTCAGCTCCTCCGGGAACTGATCCCGCCGCCGGAGGTCTCGCGCAGATCAAGGCAGTTGTTACAGTGCAGAATGTCGACATGTCTTCACAGACAGTTACCGTGCAGGGACCAGAGGGAAATACCTATATGATATATGTTCCCGATTCAAATTCTCTTCAGGGCCTCAGTGAAGGTGATACTGTTGTTATTACCTATACCGAAGCACTTGCGGTGGAAATATCAAAGCAGTAGCCTGTAATTCTTTTTGTTAGAGAGTGAGCCCCTGCTCCTG
The DNA here is from genome assembly GCA_023436205.1 of Fibrobacterota bacterium. Classification (GTDB taxonomy): domain Bacteria; phylum Fibrobacterota; class Chitinivibrionia; order Chitinivibrionales; family Chitinispirillaceae; genus JAEZKC01. The sequence goes on along the minus strand of JAEZKC010000097.1, from coordinate 74,762 downwards.
AAGCAGGGGCTTTTTTTATTATCCACCAAAAGTGGATTTGAGCTTGTTTTCCTGATCCTTGCTCAAATTTGAGGAAATCAATTCCATGTGTATATCTCTAAGCCTGAACTCTTCGGAAACTTTGTCAAGCACTACGTTTTTAGTGAGAAGAAACAGTGCGGAAGTACCGGGAACCACCTTTTCTCTTACACTGTTGATAAATTTATCATCGATACCGAAATCGGCAAAAGATCCGGTCATTCCACCCAGCAGTGCCCCGAAGGCTGCTCCTGCCAGGGGAACGAAAAAGAGCAGGCCAAAAAGCATCCCCCAGAATGCCCCATCCAGTGCACCGATTCCTGTGGTGGACATAAGCTGTTTTGTTTTGGGCTTTTTACTGTCCGGCGCCCAGGATACGGTTGCCGCATCGTGGAGTTCCAGAAGCTGTCTTTGCTGAAGCTCCTGAATTAAGGAGAGTGCCCGGTCTGCTCCATAGGCACTGTTGAATTTAAAAACGGTAAGAGTTCCTTCTGAAGTCTGTGCCATAATGTCCCCCTTGTTAAATTCATCACAAACCTGTTTATCAGGCCCTTCTCTAGGATTACGGTTACGATATGCAAAGGGGGTCAGAATATGCGGCATCGATAGAATCCGGGGGTTTTTCCTTACTTCAGTAATCGATATTCAGTATTCGACATTCGTAATTCTTTCTTTGGATTTCAGGCCTTGTGCTTGGCGAAGGAGATAAGAAATGTCGAATATTGAATAACGAATCCTGAATTTCGAAGTGAAGAATCGGGATTATCCTTCGACTACGGAAGACCTGCGCTTCCTACAATAGTGATCGAAGGACAGGCAGCATGAACGGAGCGGCCTGCCAAGAAGAAGCCAGAGGCCATTCGCGTTCATTCGGGCCATTAGCGGTTACCACTCCCAGGGTCCTTCTCGTGGTCAACACAACTCTGATGACTATCTTCTATTGTATTCCAAAGCGGGAAATGGGCTGGTGACCTGGAAGGCGTCTTCGCCGTTAGCAAATACCTGTTCTTAATGGTCAGTTAAAATAATGAGCAATACATTTCGACTCCGGCGGACCTACGCTCAATGTGAGCGGAACGTGATTCCGGCTCTTTTCTGGCTTCTGGCTTCTGGCTTCTGGCTTCTGACTTCTGGCCTCTGACTTCTGGCCTCTGACTTCTGACCTCTGGCCTCTGACTTCTGACCTCTGGCCTCTGACCTCTGACCTCTTCCCCCAAAAAAAGCCCTGCCAGAAGGCAAGGGCTTTTTTTCGACAGTTACCTCAGGTAATCTAGTGAGCGTAAATCTCTGTTCCACCCCTTCTTTCAGGTGCGGAATAGGGACGAAAGATCATTACCAGACCCTGAACCAGAAATTCTATACCCACAAGCAGCCCGATGAGCCACAGGCTTATTGCCGGGGCAGCACCGAGAATCCAGATTCCGACCAGTAGAGACACCAGACCGGAAAGCATAACCCATCCCCAATGCCCCTGATGTTCAATGGGAGCGGCAACTGTTTTAAAAACACCCATGGCCACAAAGAATGCACCCAACAGGAATGTAATCATTACCGCAGTGGCACCAGGGCGGGAAAGAATCAAAACACCCACAATCAGTGCCAGAATTCCTCCAAAAAGATGCCACCAGAACCCTTCCGCCCGATGTTTGGGGCCGAAGGACATAACGATGTCGATAATGCCTCTAACAGCCACTGCTATACCCAAAATATACAGGGTAAAGAACGTGGTATAGAAGGCAAACGACATTACCAGCAGCCCCAGTGCTCCAAGGCAGATTCCCAGCACCAGGCTCCAGCCTCTAGACATTTCCATTCGTTCACCGTCCATAACAGACTCCTTGAAAAGTTTGAGGTTGCAGTTATGAATCATCATAACGATGCATAACTTAACCTACTGTAATAATTACGATTGGACAAATGTCAATAACTGCAGGCAGGTAACCATTGAGACTGTTTTTTTGGGGTTTTACTCTTTGGGGGGTGGATTTTTCTGTTTCCAGAAGCTAGAAAGCATGCGAGAGGTGACCGTAAAGAAAACCGAAGCGGCAAAACCGCCCATGATAAGCCCGTTAAGCGCCTCAAAAGGCCCCAGCACACGCCATTTGCCGCTAAGAATGACATCACCGTAACCCAGAGTGGCATAGGTCACCCCGGAGAAATAAAAAGCTGTTTCAAATTCGGAAAACTCTCCAATCCACAGGTAAGCAAGGGCCCAGATGAGGATCTGCAGAAGAAAGGAAAGAACAAGTACTCCGGCAACTGCCTCAAATATCAGCGCCACCATGAACAGATTTTTGTGGAAATAGCCTTTGTGCTGGAGCGATCCCAGTTTGCGGATCAGAAACAGAGTGATGACAGCCTGCACCGCAGTGCAGAAAAAAAGAAGAACAGCTCCGGTGACTATTACAAGCATTGCGCTCCTCTGCTGTAATGCAGAAAATCCTAACAACAATGAGGGTTGGAATCAAGCAAGTGCAAATGTCAGGCCTCAATTGACCCAGTGCAGACATACAGATGGGGAATCTAATTTGCTTCTTTTAATTATTGAATACAGGCAACGGTCGGTTTTAGATGCCTGGTCATAGAAATTCATCGGCACCAGCAGCCCTAAAGTGGAATTTATCTACAAGGAGTTCTCTATGAGAAAAGGAATACTAACCCCTCTGTTCATGGTTTCGTTTCTTTCTTTGTCCAATGCACAGTTCGGCACCGTACCCCAATATGAACTGGGAGTAGTTTTAGGAGAACCCCTGGGGATAAGCGGCAAGGTGTGGCTGAGTCAGCACACTGCCCTCGATGGAGCTGTGGCCTGGTCTTTCACAGAAAACGGTCTGTTCTCTGTCTATGCCGATTACCTTATTCACCCCTATTTTTTCGAATTTGAAAGCGCTACTCTTCCAATTTACTTCGGAGTGGGCCCAGAGGTGCGTATCGGGAACGACTGGTTCATCGGAGGGCGTTTACCAATAGGAGCAGAATACATATTTGACTTCCTGCCGGTAAGTTTTTTCGGAGAGATTGCTCCTCAATGGCAGCTTATCCCCGACAACAAATTCGTGCTCAGTGGCGGAGTGGGTGTAAGGCTTACATTCGGCACTGTGGAATAAGAAATCAGGAGGTGAACGGATGTAACCAGTTCACCTCCAACTCCCTGCTCCTGTTTTCAAATACAATTTCACTACCGCGCCCCCGTTATTCGCAATTCTTTTAGATGCTTAATTTCATCAAAAAGCAACATAGCCGCTCTATCACTGAACTGCTCGGGTTAATGAATGGACCTGAGAGAACAAAAGGAGTTAATATGTGGCAGGCATGGATTAATATTGCAGCAGGATTGTGGGCTTTTCTTTCAGGACTATTCATAGTCCTGTCCGTTCCGGCCAATTTTATCATTACCGGTATTGTAATCGCGATATTCGGGTTCTGGGGAGTAAGACGGTGGCAGGGAATCGCAAACGGGATCCTTGGCATCTGGCTCTTCATTTCCGGCTTTTCCCCGGAACTCAGCAACCCCATGAATTTCCTGATTGTGGGGCTCATTGTCACAGGACTTGCCATCTGGAGAATGTTTGCACCGGCAGGGGGACCCGCCCGTACAAGATTTTGATACTCCAGGGGGACTGGGCATCCAGTCCCAGAAAAACTATTCCGCTAAAAGCTTCAGGGTAACTATCCACATTGATTATTTTATCTGATCACTTACCAAAGAGGTAAAGCATGCCATCCAAAACTGAAGAACACCTCAATCTGCTCATGATTTTCCAGTTCATCTACTCAGGGCTGCTTTTTCTGGGCTTTGGCTTTCTTTATCTGCACTACAGATTGCTCTCCTATTTTCTAACCCAGGAAGCATTTCAAAAGGAAATGGCGCAATCGGCACCCTTCAATACAGCTGAATTCTTCCACCTTTTCAAGTGGTTTTATCTGGCCATGGGAGTATTTCTGCTCACAAAAATTATTCTCAATCTGCTTTCAGGTTTTTTCATGAAAGCACGGACACACCGAATGTTCTCCACGGTTATCGGAGGGCTGAACTGTGTTTTTGTTCCCCTGGGAACAGTGCTTGGCGTGTTCACCATCTTGATTCTACAGAGCAACGAAACCAAATCTCTTTACGAAGAACAGATACGGAAGCAATGAAAGCAAGCATCATTCTATCTCACCCCTACTCTAAAAGCTTTAATCATGCGATATTCAATACAATCTGCTCCACTTTGGAGGAAATGCGCATCCAATACTTTGCCCATGACCTCTATAAGGAACAGTTCAACCCCGTCCTTACTGCGGCCGAACTGGGCAGTGACAGTTCAGACGATCCGCTGGTGATTCAGTACAGCCGGGAGCTGATTTTATCAGATCTCCTCTTTTTTATCCACCCCAACTGGTGGGGACAACCCCCGGCGGTTCTCAAAGGATATATTGACCGGGTGATAAGACCTCCCCATGCCTACGATTTTCCGGCAGGTGATACAGGCGGCGGACTTCCTGTTGCCAAACTTACAGGCAAAACGGGGATAGTGTTCAACACCTCCAACACAGAAGAACTCAGGGAGAACGAGTACTTCGGGGATCCACTGGAAAGTATCTGGAAACAATGCGTGTTCGGTTTCTGCGGCATCGAAAACTACTTTAGAAGAACGTTCAGAATAGTTTCGGACAGTACCCATGAGATAAGAAAGCAGTGGCTAAGCGAAGTGGAAGCTGATGTAAAAAAATGCATAGCCCGGAAAACATGAGAGAAACTGAAAACTATCGAATATCGAATAACTAATCTTAAATATCGGAGTGAAGAGCGAAAACGGGGGTAGTGCGATTCCGGGCACTACCCCCTGAAACAGTTTACATTCTGGTTTCTCTTCCACCCAGAAGCACCGTTACACCTACCATTACCATATAATTTTTTGGATCTGGGGCGTTGAACACTCCAATCCCGTTCTCCAGCTCCCATTCCATGCTGGGCATGAAAATTAACGAAGCCTCGATAGATCCTCCCAGAATAAACGTGCTGGTAACATTGTTTTTCTGCTCGGAAACCACTTCCCAGGCAAAATGATTGACCAGCCCCAGTTTTAAAGCGAAACCGGCAGCATTGAGCTTGGCGGTACGCCTGGGATTGACCAGAACGGAATCAAACAGAGGCTCTGCTCTCTGCCTGGGGGCAAGGTCAAGACTGATCCCTGCGCCGCCTATCCCCACTACGGGAATCAGAGAATAGTTGTTTGAAGCGAATAGGGCAAAACCCACATCGAAAAAGCCTGCACCTCCGGTGAGCTTCGCACTGACCGAATCGTTGTTTACCGTCTGCCCCAGAATGCCGAACCCGCTGCCGCCAATGAGTACCCGCTGCTTGATGAGTGCATAGCCCTTGGCTCCCACAATGTACTGCACATTATCAAAAGTACCGAACCCTAAATTAGACAAACGTGAATTCAGATCTTCCAGTTTGTAATAAACTCCCCCCACCATCGGCCCCCCGAAACCGTCCCCTTCGGTCTGCTGCTGAGCGGTCGCCATCGCCATAACCATAACAATGGGAAGAAAAACTTTGTATCGCATAGGTACTCCTTGGAAAATGTGTATACGGATAATTTTCGGCAAAGCACATGCCATTTAAGAAAGCAATTTCTTCAGCACTCCAAATCTCTTTGCACAAAGATTATTTTCCATGTAGATCAGAACCACCTTCAGTGATGCCAACAGCTGACTGATTAACCTGAACCCGAACAACAATCTCAAGGGAGGTCATCTTGACCAGAGAACAGTTTTATGAAGTAATGAATGCAAACCCGGGATTTCACCTTGCCACCGTTGAAGGCGACCAGCCCCGGTGCCGCGCCATGTTTCTCTATAGAGCAGATGAAAACGGCATCCTCTTTCACAGCGGCACATTTAAAGATGTCCATCGTCAGATCGAGAAAAACCGGAAAGTCGAGCTCTGCTTCAATGATTTCAAAACCGGTGTGCAAGTGCGAGTGGCCGGTGAACTGGAAATCGTGGAAGACAATGCCCTGAAAGACGAGATCTGCGAGCATCCCACCCGCAAGTTTCTCAAGCCCTGGAGAGAAAGCGGTGCACTGGAGGACTTCTACAACACCTTCAAAGTGTATCGTCTCAAAGGCGGCAAGGCCGTATGGTGGACCATGGAGAAGAACTTCGCTCCCAAGGAATATGTTACACTTTAAGTTTACTCGGGAGAGCAGTGCATCTGTTCTCCCCTTTTCCTTTTTTAAAAGGCAACGAATCATGAACATAGCAGTTATCGGTATAGGTGGAGTGGGCGGCTACTTCGGCGGTAAATTGACACAGTTATTAAAATCTGAAAAGGACCTTCACATCAGTTTCGTGGCCAGGGGCCAGCACATGCAGGAGATCCGTAAAAACGGTTTGCTGCTCGACACCGATGAGGGTGAATATGTTTGCCACCCATCCATGATTACTGATACTATATCAGAACTGCCAGACATTGATTTCTGCCTTTTGTGTGTGAAAAGCTACGACCTTGAGAACGTTCTGCAGCAGTTGAAATCAAAAGTAAAAGACAACACGATTATACTTCCGTTACTCAATGGAGTGGACATTTATGAGCGAATCCGCCCGATACTAACAAATGCAGTGGTATTGCCATCGTGCGTCTATGTGGGAACCCATATCGAAAAACCGGGTAAAGTAACTCAGCGTGGTGGGGCCTGCACAATCCATTTCGGTAAAGACCCCCAAAAAGATACTATGAATCCCCGCATTTTCGATCTCTTTAAGAAAGCCTCCATTAAGCACATCTGGACAGATGATCCTTATCCGGAAATATGGAGCAAGTTCATCTTTATAGCGTCTTTCGGGCTGGTCACTGCACGGTTCGGCAATACCTTAGGCGAAATAGCCGGAAGTGATGAGAAGAGTACACTTGTCAAACAGATCATGGAGGAGATTTACTCCATCGCAAAAAAGAAAAACATCGCTCTGCCTACAACCATTGTGGAAAGCTCGTTTTCCAAAGCACGGAGTTTCCCCTTTGAGGCCAAGACCTCTTTTCATCGGGATTATGAAAAAGGCAAAAAAGATGAGCGGGATCTGTTCGGAGGAGCTGTGATTCGGATGGGGAAAGCACTGGGAGTAAAAACAACTGCAACCGAATCGATTTACAATGCGCTCTAAACGAATTCAAAAAAGGTAACAATGAAACTGCACAGATCAGTTCTCCTTTTTTTATCCGCAGCTCTCCTGAGCAGCGCTGCGGATACGACATCACACGAACAGTACGGAACCGGTGACAACCTTTTTTTAAATCTGTACCAGAACTATATCTCCCCCATCAAGGGCGGGAATACCTGCCCCATGTATCCCTCCTGCTCTCAATATGCAAAGCTGACATTTTCAAAGGACAATCCCGCTCTGGCTTTCGTGCATACCTGCGATAGATTGGTCCGCTGCGGCCATGATAATCCATCGTACATCCACCACCCGCAACTGAACAGACTTTACGATCCTGTTGAGGACTCACTGGTAATCGCCTGCCGCGCAGCAAAAGAAAAGATTGAACTGGTGAATTCCCCGAAACAGGAAAAAAGCCTCGAAGATCTGCTCCTGAGCTTCAGTGAATATGATCTTGCGCTTGCAAAATGTTATGAAAAGCTCCTTACGACAAACGATTCAACCCTGATTGCTGAACTTCTGCAGAATATCGGCCGCATTTACCTTCTGAAGGAAGACTACTCCTCATTTGTCCGCTTCTACCAAAAAGCTTCCGGCCTGTATCACTTGTCATCAGCCAGCCAGATATATTTGGATCTCCAACTGGCCAGTTGTTATTACAACCAGGGTCAATACCGCCGGTCTGTGTCAGTTCTCAAATCAATTGACAGTGAAACTCTCCCCGATCAGCTCCGGGATGAAGCTTTCTTCATGCAGATGCTTTCCCATGCAAGACTTTTTCAATGGGACAGCGCCCGAACCTGTGCAGAGAAAGTAAGAGATGGCTCTCCATATAAAAAAGGTGCAGAAAAGTTGATGGCTCTGGATAAAAGAGCATTCAAAGGTCAACTGAAATCGCCCGGTCTGGCAGCCACTCTATCTGCAATTGTTCCGGGAACAGGCTATGCCTATACCGGTAACTACCAGACTGCACTTGCATCCCTTCTGGTGAACGGATTATTTATCTGGGCATCTGCAGAATCTATCTCCAAAAAGAACTATGCTATAGGAGCATGTGCCACGTTTCTTGCATCCGGTTTCTATTTTGGCAACATCAAGGGATCATACAGAAGCGCCGCAAAGAGAAATCGGGAGATTAAAAATGAAGCAATTGACAAAATTATAATGACAGAAGAGGATTGAGAATCTTTCTGTTAACGGCGAAGACGCCTCATAGCTCACCAGGTTTCTCTCCCGCACTGAAAGCCCCTCGAAAATAGTGATCGGAGCTTGTCGAACACGTTTTCCCCAGTCGCAACCTGATGGACTGTGTTCGCGTTCATCAGCTCCATTTTGTCAGTCTCTAAAAACTAGTCTACCCAATAAGATCGATCCTCAAGAGAGTGGATTGGCATTTTGCTGTGGCAAGTATATAGATTTAAGTAGCAGGTTTATTCTACTCACGACATTTGAAATGATCTCTTCGCAAAAAGGAGCCCTCAGTGAAAAGCATGGCTTTTATAGTAATCGTAATTGCCGCCATAATCCTTGTTGCTCTTTACCTTAAAAGATCTACTACCATTTCCGAAGAGATCAGGCAGACAATCACTTCCGGCACCGGTCAAACGGTTCAGACTATCCAGGAGCTCCCGGAGGCTATCAGGAATAAGATGAAAGAGATGAATGAGGAACGTAACGACAGAAGGGAGAAAGCTCTGGATGGGATAATCGGGGAATAATGCTCAACTTTTCTCGTTATGTTCTACCCTGCATTTATCTTCAAACTACAGCTCCTCTAGAAATGTTCTATAAGATTAGCAGCCCCTTTTAAGAAGGTGCTCCGGGAACAAAGGCTTATCAAAAAAATTTCACCTTTCACTGCACGTATTATATTTTAGTTAAGATATTAAGAAAGGCGAAACACCTCATGCATTACCGCGATAAAAAGTAAGTTCCTCTGCGGATCTGCCACGCTCCTCCTCGGCAGCTCACTGAGGAATTCCATTCTAATGCAACTCTAATCGAGGATTACATCCGACGCTTATGTTATAGGCATCTGATCGGGGTTCTTATTGTTTCTTAACCTCAAAAATGGATTGACATATTATGACCGAATGGAAAAAGATATTTACAATCATCTGGTCTGGCCAGATTTTCTCAACTTTCAGTAGCATGACTGTGGGCTATGCAGTTGTCTTCTGGCTTAGTACCCAGACCAGGTCAGCGGAAGTGCTGGCAATCGCCACCATCAGCTCGCTTCTCCCTCAGCTTTTCATCGGCCCGCTTGCGGGAGTGCTTATCGATCGCTGGGACAGGCGGAGCATAATGATCTGCGCAGACCTGTTCATAGCAGCCTGCACAGGGGCGATAGCGGTTCTCCTGTCCAAAGGCGACCTTGACATTACCTGGTTCTATCTTCTGCTGATGCTCCGTTCAGCCGCAAGCGCATTCCATGTACCAGCCATGCAGGCCTCCATACCCTTACTGGCCCCGGAAACAGAGCTGATGAGGATATCAGGGGTAAATCAGACGATTCAGTCCGGAAGCATCATTGCCAGCCCGCCGCTTGCGGCCCTGCTCATAAGTTCCTTCAGCATGACATGGGTGCTGCTTCTGGATGTGATTGGAGCCGTAATAGCCAGTATCTCTCTGGTGCTGGTACGCATTCCAAACCCCTCCCGCAAAGAGGGTTCTCCTGCACCGCATGTTTTACGAGACATGTTGGAGGGACTGCAGGAAATATACAGCCGTAAAGGGATACTCTGGCTCTTTCTGATCTGTATCGGTGCCATGTTCTTCATTATGCCCATCTCTGCACTCTTTCCGCTGCTGACACTGAAACATTTCATGGGAGGAGCTTTTCATGTCAGTTACATTGAGGTTGCCTGGGGTGTGGGGATGCTTATCGGAGGAGCAATTCTGGGGATGAAGCTTGTGAAGCTTAATGAAATCGTGTTGCTCAACTCCACAGTGGTGCTGCTTGGGTTGACATTTACATTCTCGGGAATACTACCTCCAGGCGGATACTGGGTATTTTTTGGCATGACACTTCTAGGCGGAGTCTCCATGTCCATCTATTCCGGTGTTTTCATCGTGGTGCTTCAGACCACCATCGAACCTTCCGCTTTGGGAAGAGTATTCTCCATATCGGGCAGTCTCTCTCTGATTCCTGCGATTATCGGGTTGCTCTACACCGGTAAGATTGCTGACGGAATCGGTATCTCTAATGCATTCCTGATCTCCGGAGTAATGATCTGTGTTCTAGGAGCACTCTCCTTTTTTATCCCCGCGATCAAAGATCTGAGCTCCTCACGCAGTGAAGCTAATGAGCCGATAGCACCAAAAGAGAAGGTTTCCGGATAACTGTTAGGAGTAAGGAAAACCGAACAGGTTTTCCTTTTTGGTTTTCCCCATCTGGTAGTGCACTTCCCCTCTTTTGAAATACAACTTCTGCCTTCTATTTATGGATAACTCTCCAGCCTCCATCTGTTTAATCTCTAACAGGTGAATTCTTTTCCTACTTTATACTCCTAAAACACTCGTGCTTGGCTGCTAAGTTCCCAAGAGCCCACCCTTCAACTCCCGAAGACGGAGCTCAGGATGAGTGGAAATACCACCAGCTTTTATATCTATGATCGAAGCGATCCGCTTTCCGCAAAACCGCCCCCTCCAGCGATAATGATCTTTTCCCCCGGTTCTTTTCAGCAATGTTACTGATACTGATCTTGTCCTCACCTCCAGTAGTCGCCTGAGCTGCAATATCCATTATGGAACAGAAAGGCTTCAGGCTCACCTTCAAAGCCGCACCAAGACTATCTCCCGGGGAAACCATGAAAAGCACCCGGGGTTATCGTTTACAAAAAAGGGAGCTGTGAGCACTAATCAAAAAAGTATTATCCGTTCTCCCCCGCTTTTTCTCCAACTGGTTTTCCAATATTCCCCGCACGATTTCACAAATTATCCCTCCGGAACCAGTTTTTTCCGCTCCGAAACAGGTTTTATCCTTTCCGCTCCACCTTTTATCCGGTGTAAAAGCAGCTGAACTGAAAATCCGAAGAGAATTCAGGGGTAGTCTAGTGATAACAGTGGAAGAGAAACCGGAGAAGCAGCAGGGGATCAAAGGGGGACTACATTTTAACTACTGACAGACCTGCACTCAATGCGGGCAAAACATCACTCTATCATTTTTTATCTGTTCTCTGGCCGCAATTTTCAGGCCTCTGTTTTCTAGCTCCACACTTCCTGCGGGATGCCCGTTTATAGGAATCGGAGTAAGCAGCAGCACGGGGGTGGTTGTGAAATACTCTTCTTCCCACTTCTCGAACATCGCATAGAACCTGCCTGATCTCAAAATACAGCCTGTCTCTTTCAGCTCGTTCGGGAGATTCATCCGGAGTGAACACTTCCCAGTGGGCAAGGCGGCTGGCAAGAGCACAGGCACTATCGTGCGCGTCCTCGAGCCTGGAAACGTCAAAGCCGCTTTTATCAAGCCAGGGAATGAGTTTTTTTCCAAGCAGCGCCAAATCGAAAAGGTCCTGAACAAGTATCGCCCCGGACCGACTGCCGTAGACAGGAACTGAAACAGGCAAACTGTTTTTTTCGCAAATACACCTGAAATGGAAAGCTAGTTCGTTTCGCAAAGCGAACAGCTGAGTAAAATACCTCCTGAGCTCAGCCTTTTTTATCGACCTTTCCTCCTTCACCATTTTCCAGGCTGCTTCGGCATGACTGCACTCTTGAGCAAGGGTTTCAAGTGACATTGCTTTTTCCATACAGAGCCCGGCAGCCTCAAGAATCTCCCTGTCGGTCAAGGCCACAAAGTACATGTCGCTTGCCTGCTGTATAACCACCGACACCGGAATATTGTACTTAAGACTATGCGGATTCTTACTCATCTTTGTCTCCTTGCTTTACCCGTGAAGCAATTAACAAATACAATGGAGATACTTGCGGCCGGGAATGTCACTTTTATACAGGAGAGATTTTTTAAAAAAAATATATTTGCTTTTGTTTGGCCGCAATTATTTTAACTTTACCTACACGATAATGCACCCGGATCTCTCGGCAGTATATTTCAAAAAATTCCTAGTCACATTATGTATGATGCAATCGCAATAAAGTGCTGCGGGCGTTTATGGCTTTTTGCGGCATTTGACAAAGAAATACTATTCTCAGCAGGGAAAGTATACAACATACACACACTATCATGGAGGAGTTATGAGTTATGATAATGTTCTGAACCACATTTTCTCAAATTACCCCACCCTGGATATCAGTGTGAAGCGGCACAAACTGCACAGCATGGATCCCGCCCGACTGATTTTCGCCGGGGAGGCGATGTATGTGCGGGTGTGCAAGGATCGAGCGGAGCTTGAGCGGGAAAAGATACCATGGGACACAGTGGAGCAGATTCCAGTACTTTGCGGCGCTCTTCGGGAATTGAGTTCGAAATATTTCGATGTCCAGTTTGACAAACCTGAGCTTACCGCCCTGTGGAACCAGAAGAGAGAGGAAGCCCAGAGTATTTTGAAATACATTCTGGATTATATGTCCTTTGCCTACCGGAATGACCCGGTGCAGCTGGCAAAGGTTGTAAAAATCAAGGAAGGCGATTCGGCTGCCGACCTTATCCAGGACCTCAGCGATATATCGGTGATCGGCAAGAGCAAGCCTGAGCCGCTGAGAATGACCGATTTCAGATTCCAGGCCCTTGATGAAGCATCGGAGCTAGCCTCCACCCTGGGCACCCTTGCTGCCCAAGCCAAGGTGGCGAGAGAAGAAACCCCGGAGCAGAAGGTCATGCGCGACAAAGTACACTATCTGCTGGGCAATGTCTTAAAAGAGGTATCGGAATTCGGCCAGTTTACTTTCAGAGGCGATAAAGCCAAGGCAAGCAAATACTCAATAAAGCTTCCTGCCAAAAGAAAGAGGAAAGGTGATCAGGAAGAGGGTGAAAACCAGAGGTGATACTTATGAGAGAGTGAGGGGGGGCTCTCACTTTTTTTTACTGATGCGAAAAATCGATTCAACAGTAAAGGCTACCCATGCGCTACACCATTCCGTGTAAAAAATTAGCCCAGAAAGGGCGATATTATTGCAGCCCAGGGTTGTGAGGTCTTCTACGCCCTGGGTGTTCTCCAAGCTTTGCAGGGGTACTTTAATATTCTGGAAAACGCTTTATTACAATAACTCTTCCCTCGACAAAACCCCAAAAACCATATTCTGAACAGCTTCTATCCTGAACCTTGGAGAATTCATGGGTAATTTTCATTTTTTATTTGCCATCTCAGTTGTTTCGTTCTCATTCATTAACAACAGCGCCTCAGCTCAGGGCTTCACGTATAACCATATGGATTTTACATACACTCAGTGCACGACAATGGTGATGCAGAATGGTTCCTGGAAAAATGAATCAATAAACAGCTGCACTTATGATCAGCAGGGAAAAATCCTGGAGTTAAACAACCTGCTCTATAATGATGGAGTCTGGACACATTCCGCAAAATTTGACTGTATATATTCAGGGCCTAGTATGGATTCAATCAATATTACGGTTTGGGACACCTTAACAGAAGATTACATCAGCGGAGGCGGTTTCAAGTACACTTACGATTCTTTAGGCCTGCTCGCATCTGTTTCCATGAAAACGGAGATGCATGGCTATTCATCCACCGTTCTCAACAGCTTTACCTACGATATCCAGGGCAGAGTAATTGCAGACACAAGCTTCATGGCCGCCATGAACACAACGGTATTTACTGGATACCGTATTCACTCTTATGGACCTGGCTACTATGTGAGAATCAGTTTTGATGAATTCAGAACTATCAAACAGAAGGACAGTACTGTCCAAAACAGCTCCGGAAAGGATTCCATCCGTTTCGGATTCAGCTATAACAGTTCCACATGGCAAAACAGAAGCAAGACCGAATGGACCTACCAGGATGGCCAGCTGACAGAGGAACTGCACCATTTCTGGGATGGTGACACCTTTCTACCCTCACGACGCCGTTCCTACAGTTACGATGACGTGAGCATTATCAGTTCAGGCATCTCGCGTTCAACCATTGCGGCGCGGGGTAAAACAGGCAGAGTGCTCTCCCTTCGGAGTAAATCTTTATTGCATTTTAGTAATACAGAGTATTTCGACATGCAGGGACGCAGAGTTTCAGAATCTAAAGCAATGAGCCGGGGACTTCATTTTTTCAGACAGAGATAATTACTTTTCAGCCGCTAGGAAAGTTATACTCTGTAGCTAAACCACCAGAGAAACGGAGTCCATTCACTTAAGCATAAGCGTTCTTTGAAGGTATGCAGTTGTTAAGAGATTGTATAACAGAGAAGGTTTTGAAGGAAAACTCTCAAGAAGGGCTCTTTCCCTTTTCATTTTTCTTCTGCGTGTTTATCCATCTTGGATGTTTCCCAAATGTCTAATGGGATTATATTTTCAACAGGCGAGGCTATCATGAAGATAATAAGAAAACCGGATCTAGGAAGTTTTTCCTATTCTTATGTTCATAAGAACAGGCATACTCGGCTACAAGATCCCAAGTGCTCACTCTTAAGTCCAGATTAGACGGATTGAAAAACCTATTAGATTAAGAAAGCTCCCCACTACTTTTTTTCATCTCTTTCCAAAGACGTCAGGTACTCCTCTGCCGCCCGGCACCAGATCTTCTCAGTATACTCACCTTCAGTGCACTTTTTAAGATAGTTCCTAAATACCTTCTTTGCCTTTTTAGTTTTCCCCATCTGATAGTACACTTCCCCTCTTTTAAAATGCAGTTCCTGCCTTCTACTCATGGATAACTCTCCAGCCTCCATCTCTTTGATCTCTTTCAGCACAGATTTTGGGTCTGGAGGAGGTTGAATGCTATCCAGCTTCTGCTTGTAATAGGCAGCCAGCGAATCGTTACATCTCAAAGAGGCATAGTAAAGAGTTTTGTAAATATCTACTTTTTTAGGAAAATCGGGATATTGCTTAAGGAGATTCTGATACATTTCGATTGATTTGAAACAATATGTTGAATCACCATCGGGAAAAGAGGGTGAGAAGATAAGTAAAGTGAAGATAATGGTAAGAAGAAGATTTTTCATTGCCAGCCTTTTAGAATTTTTCAGGTAGTTTGAGTAACTTCGGATTCACCTGCAATGAGCGGAAGCGAGGTGATGGTATCTCCCAGAACCAGCTAGAGATCTGTTGGGATTTTTATTTTCAAACCTTGAAACTATTACAAAGATAAATAAGAGGAGTACTACCGGGGAATTCTTTTACTGCTCTTGAGCGGAAACGGAATGATGGTTTTACCAGTCTTTAAGAGTTATGCTTCGACTCCGGCGGACCTACGCTCAGCATGAACGGAACGGGGCAGCATCTCTCTACCTAGCATCTCTCTAAACCAAAAAACCAGCCTCACTCACCACTCGCTCCACATCTTCTTAATCATCTCATCCTGGGCGCTGCGGATCGGCTGTGAAGAGCCCACAAAGCCGTTGACAATAATCGCAAAAGCCACAAGCCTCCCCCGCCGGGTCTTAAGATACCCGGCAAGAGAACTCACCCCAGACATGGTCCCGGTCTTCGCCCTTACCGATCGGGACAGAGAGTCCTCCATGCGGCTTCTGAGCGTTCCATCAGTGCCGCTCACCGGAAGAGCACTGCTGAATTCAGAGTAAAGGGTGAAATCATCATGGGCCGCCTTCAGCACCTTCACCAGAATTTCCGGAGAAAGGAGATTGTAGGTGGATAACCCTGATCCATCAACAATGCGATACTCCTTGCGTCTCACTCCTATCTCCTGCAGTGCCTTAATCACCGCCTCAGTTCCCTTGGACGCATCACCAGGCGTACCCTCGCTCACCGCCCCGATCGTCTTGAGAATGCATTCACCTGTGAGATTATTGCTCTCCTTGAGAAACTTGGTCACTATTTCCCGTAAAGGTCTCGACCGGAACACCCCCAAACTGCGGGCATCTGGTGGGACTGACCCCACTCTCATCGGACCCGACAGCTCAACCCCGTTCTGCGAAAGAAAATCGGTAAAGATGGTTGCCGCAAACAACTCCGGCTGCTTTACAATGCTGCTGAAACTCATGGATGCTGACTTACTGTCGAGCGTCCCTGCGATAATGATCTTCTCCCGGTTCTTTTCAGCAATACTACTGATACTTATCCTGTCCTCACCTCCAGTAGTCGCCTGCACTGAAATGTCCATTAAGGAACTGAATGGCTCCGGGCTCACCTTCAGAACCGCACCAAGGCTATCTCCCGGGGAAACCATGAAAAGCACCCGGTTATCGTTTACAAAAAAGGGAGCTATGGGCACATTGGGATCATCCCACATCCACCCGTTACCGAAATGAGTGGTATCGAAATATGAATTATCAACCACAATTCCCCCATTGAGAGGAGTGGTCAACCTTCGGGCAACAGTACGGGCATGGTAG
The DNA here is from genome assembly GCA_023436205.1 of Fibrobacterota bacterium. Lineage (GTDB taxonomy): Bacteria > Fibrobacterota > Chitinivibrionia > Chitinivibrionales > Chitinispirillaceae > JAEZKC01. The sequence goes on along the minus strand of JAEZKC010000097.1, from coordinate 58,169 downwards.
ATAAGATCAACCGTGCTAAGCGCCGGATCACCATTACCTTTTATGTAAAGTGTAGAAACAGATGCAGAATCCATAACGGTGTCCGTCACATAGTATTCGGTGGCGAACTGGTACTGAGGAGTCAGGGTCTTGAGAGCGGTGTAGGCAGTGAGAATTTTCAGTACTGAAGCGGGAATGAACAATTTTCCCGAGTTTAGACTGTAAAGTTCCCTGCCGGAAGAAACATCTATGGCAAAAATTCCCACATTGGAACTGGCGAGAGTGTCGGAGCTGAGGACATCCTGCAGAATATCTTTTTTCTGCCTGGCGGCTGAACTGCCACCACACAAAAAAACAATAATCAAGAATAATGCTGCTACTTGCCTCTTTTCCGAACTGTGAAAAAACATGACATCTCCTCTCAAAGATACCTACACTTGAAAAATACTTGTCTGTCACCATCTATTTTTGCTCAATGCGACAATCTGAACCAAAACCTAGACCCAGCCCTTCTCTCTGTACTTGTCAAACCCGACCTTCAGCGCCAGATCAATATCTTTCATCACCTGCTCGCTTATTTCCTTTATATGAAAACAGCTCTTGCCCTTGAGCGTTTTCAAAAGCATCGGGCTGATCACCTCTGAAAGCTCAGGATCGGTGTAGATGGGCATGAAATAAAACCCCACGTAGCTCTTTTGAATGATTGCAGAAGCGAAAAAGAGCTCATTTTTCTTTTTACCCGCTATAACAACATCCTTAACCGACCATAACTCATACTGTATTTCCGTTTCGGATTTGACTACCATAGGAGGCGAATACCTTCCGAGCAGGTCACGGATACTGCTGAAGATTTTCACTTTATCCACATCACACCTCAGGGGTTTGTAAAGTCATGAAAGGCTCTTTTCAAATCTATTTGGCGCTTGCAATCATCTGACCAAATTTGATCGCTTTCTCCACGACTTCACTACTTTTCCCGATATCCTCAATATCTGCTATTCTCTCAAACGTAGCGTTTCCTTCAGACCTGATTCCAAGGTGGCCATAATAGTGCTCCATGGCCTTTATGAGCTGCAGATTCTCCTCGATTCTCTGCCCCGCCCTCACAGCAATGGAGTATCCCCTTTTCCCCGCCGGAACAATAGTGCCGCCGTTTTCATCACACAAAGGAGTACTGCGATCAAAAAACACCTTCATCTGCCCCGGAACATCTCCCCAGTAGGAAGGCACAGCCATCACCAGGATATCGGCATCAAATATGGCCTCAAACAGTTGATCCATACTATCTCTCTGAACACATTTGCGCGTACTGAAGCAACTCTTGCATCCAAGACAGAAGTTAAGCTTCAGATCTCCAAGTACAATTTTGCGAACCTGAAACACCGAACCTGTACCCTGGATCACCAGATCAGCTATCTTTGAAGTACATCCGTTTCTTCTGGGACTTCCCACTATAAACAGCATTTTTCTCATAAAAAAGCTCTCCTGAAAACAGAATCCCCCGAAGCGCCATCTTTTTTAAATAATACTCGGGACAGCCTATGGAAAACCTGTTTGTGAAATTATATACTATGGATAATAAGCCCCACATTTCCACACAGGAGGTCTGCGATGTTGTGCAAACTCAGATTCAGCATTCTGCTGATCATTGCAGTACTGATCAGCAGTTCCCAGTCTAAAACCATTCTGATTCCCCTCACGAAAAGTTATGAAGACGGCAAAAAATACGACTGTTTTCCCGGAGACACGCTTCTTGTAGAGGCCGGGAGGCGTCCGGCGTTTCACCTGAAGCATTTTCATGGGTCAGCCGATAAAAAAATCGTAGTGATCAATCAGGGCGGACAGGTGCTGATCGGAAAAGAGCACTACTATGGTTTTACCATTGACAGCTGCAGCCACCTGCACATAACCGGCACCGGGGATCCCCAGTTCAAATACGGGTTCAAAGTGGACGGAACCGCCTCTGGAGTGGGGTTCGGGATCGGGGGACTGTCAACCAATATCGAAGTGGAGCACATGGAGATCTGCAGCACCGGTTTCGCGGGGATCATGGCCAAAAAGGACTTCTCGGGCAACCCACCTGTGCCTCCCCCGGTGTTCGAAGGACTATCCATCCACGACAACTACATCCATGATACTGGCGGTGAGGGGATGTATATCGGCGAAACTAAAAGTCCCGGCATGGAGTTTAAAAACGTTCGCATCTACAATAACCTGGTGGTGCGCACAGGATGGGATTGCTTTCAGATCGCCAATGCTGTGGAGGATGTGGAGGTTTATAACAATGTGTTCTACCGGGGCGGGCTGGAGGCTGAGCAATATCAGCAGAATGGTTTTCAAATTGGTGATAACACAGTCGGTCTCTATTACAATAACATTATCATGCATGCCCCCGGGAATGGTTTCATCGTGATGGGATCGGGTAATATCAGCATCTACAATAATTACATCCAGGATTTTCAGGGAAGCGCGGTCTTTATTGATAACCGAAACTTTACGATAGACAACACCTCCATCGAGGTGAAAGATAATTACATCTGCGAAATCAATGCAGCGAATCCGATGTTCGGAGTTTACAACGAACTCAATGAAGTAATAATCTCCGGCAACCAGCTGGAGGGGTCCAATCTGATGATCAGATTCGCTTCTGGAGCAGGCCCGGCAAATGTAAAAATGACCGACACGTCCAGAAGCACCGTTCAACGAATCAGTTTCAAGGATACGACCAATTTTCAGTTATCAACAGGATCTCCCTATGAAGGGTTGGGTCTTCTGCAGGAAGGGACCAGCAGTGCGCGCCGTCCGGCCACATTATCGAATGCGAAAGTAACGTTTACACCGAACCGAGTATTCACACTTTCAGGACGGAAAACGAGCTATACGGCAGTTTCAGTTCCAGGCAGCCGCTGCACGGGGCTATTCCTGGATCCACAAAAGAAAAAAAGAGTTTTAAATCTGCGTTGATCCGCTACAATGCGGGTTTTCTAAAATGAAAGCCCGCAAACTATTTTATAGCCAGCCCGTTCACCGCTTCAGCTTCAAAGGAGCCCATTAATGAGTCGCACAAGGTTGAGTCTGTCTTTATTGACAGTATGTATGCTGTTTGCCATTTCAGGATGCAAAAAATCAGAAAAACCGCTTTCAAAGGGCGGGGAAACTTACCTGTCCGGCTACACTTACGGCGAAATCTGGAGAGAAAGCACCATAAAGATATCCTTCATAAATGATGTGGCCGATTCTGCATTCATTGGCAAGGAGGCCAAAGGCGAACCCCTGAGCTTTGAACCCAGGATTAAGGGAAATGCGGTGTGGCTTAACGGACGCACTCTAGAATTCCGGCCATCAGAAAGGCTTCCGGGAGGAACTCAGTACAAGGCGACTTTAAAGCTGAATAAAATAGTCTCCGATCCCAAGGCGGAAGACTTTCAGTGGTCTTTCCGCACCATAAAGCAGCACATGAATGTGTCCATTGCGGGCCTGCAGAGTGCCAGCATTAAAGATATCAAGTGGCAGCAGCTGACCGGATCGATCAGGACCGCTGATGCCGAATTCAATGCAGACTTGGAGAAGGTGCTCACCGCAACGCAAGCCGGCAAGAAACTTCAGATTAAATGGAACCATACCGACAGCCGCCGTACCCATAGTTTCATTGTCGACAGCATTCAGCGATTAGACGACTCTTCTCATATAGAACTTTCGTGGGAAGGTAAGCCTATCGGGGTAGACATTACCGACTCAAGAATAATCGGCATTCCCTCCCTGAACTCCTTTTCTGTTGTGCAGGCTCGCCCCATGCAGGATGCCGGGTCCTATGTGGAGTTACGTTTCTCTGATCCGCTCAAACCGAAACAGAACCTTGCCGGCCTGATATCCATTAATGAATACAGCAATCTGCGTTTTACTATCGATGGAAGCATTGTCAAGGTCTACTCGAACCGTTCCTTCTCCGGGACAATTGATCTGGAAGTTCAAAAAGGCATCCGCAACACCAACGGCAACACTTTAAAGGCAGCATTCTCTCAGACGATCGCATTCGAAGATGTTAAACCCAGAGTACGGTTCAGCGGTACCGGAGTAATTGTGCCTACGACTCAGGGAGTATCGGTTCCCATTGAGGCAGTCAACCTTAATGCGGTAACGATAAGTGCGATGGAGATCTTCGAGAAGAACGTCCCCCAATTCCTGCAGGTGAATGATCTTGACGGCTCAGATGAACTTCACAGGGTGGGAAGAGTGGTTTGGGAAAAGACAATACCCCTCAACCGCAGTCGAACCAGCCGCAATGAATGGGTTCGCTACGGACTGGATCTTTCCCCGCTGGTTGCCCAGTACCCAACCGGTATTTTCAGATTGACACTCTCGTTCAAGAGACAGGATATCGAATACCCCTGCTCGGAATCAACTCAGAGCCAGAGCGAATCCTCTGAAAACGACAGCGAAGAGGAATCCGAAAACAGCTATTGGGACAATTACGAAGAAAGTGGCGGGGAGAGCTACAGTGACGGAGAAAATCCCTGCAGCAATGCCTATTACCGCAACAATGTAGTGTTCCGCAACATCATCGTTTCGGATATTGGATTGACAGCAAAGAGAGGCACCGATTCCACGCTGGTCGTGATCGCTTCTGATCTGAAAACTGCTCAGGCTCTGCCCGGTGTTTACATCCGAGTGCTTGATTTCCAGAACCAGGAGATCACTACCGGTAAGACCAACAATCAGGGGATAACCACTCTGCCTCTTTCGGGAGAGCCATATCTGGTGATTGGAACTCTTGGAAAGCAAGCCGGCTACCTACGTCTAAACTCCGGAACATCTCTGTCATTGAGCCATTTCGATGTATCGGGGGAAGAGGTTAAAAACGGGACAAAAGGTTATCTATACGGAGAGCGCGGCGTCTGGCGTCCCGGCGATTCGCTATTCTTTACTTTTGTTCTGCATGATCCCAATGACCGCATACCGGATAATCACCCGGTAGTCATCGAACTCGCCAACCCTCACGGTCAGGTGGTGAAAACGCTCTCAACATCGCAGGCTTTCCACGGATTCTACGGGTTTAAGATGGCCACAAAGCAGTCTGACCCTACCGGAAACTGGACTGCTCGTGTTAAGGTAGGCGGTTTTCAGCTGGAGCAGCCGGTGAAAATCGAGACAATCATGCCTAACCGACTTAAAATAAAGCTTGATTTCGGCAAAGAACAGCTTTCGGCCGATGACAACAGCCTTGAGAGTCAATTGCAGGTACAGTGGCTTCACGGAGCTGTCGCCCGCAATCTTGGATACAAGATTGACATGTCTTTGAATCCTGTTCCAACCCGCTTTGCCGCTTATGGTGATTATAATTTTGATGACCCGGTGAGAGAGTTTACCACTGAAACAAACGAAGTGGCCTCCGGTACCACCGATGAAGAGGGCAATGATGATGTTAACATAAGTGTTGACGCACAGAACCGCGCTCCCGGCATGCTCATGGCCAGTTTCCGCACCAGAGTTTTTGAAGACGCGGGTGGTTTCAGCACCGATCGGTTCACTCTCCCCTACTATCCCTACAAACATTTCATCGGAATTGCAGTGCCCAAGGGAGACAAGGCGCGGGGAATGCTCCTTACTGATACCAACCACACCATTCGCATTGTGGCAGTGGACGCAAAGGGCAAAGCTGCCCCGGTCAAGTCGGTCATAGTGCAGTTTTACAAAATTCAATGGCGCTGGTGGTGGGAAAAAGGTAGAGAATCTCTTGCAGATTATGAATCAGGAACCTCATATTCTGCCATGCAGACCGATACCGTCAAATTGACCAACGGTCAGGGCACCTGGACACTAAGACTCAACTATCCGGAATGGGGCCGCTACCTTATTCGGGTAATTGACCCCGAGGGCGGGCACTGCACAGGTGCAATCAAATACATCGACTGGCCGGGGTGGGCCGGAAGACAGCAGAAGGATGCCGGTGGTCCGGGTGCAACTGCGCACACCTTTGCTTCCGACAAGAGCGAGTACAACGTGGGAGAGACAATACAGCTCACCATCCCCACGCCTAAAAGAGGCAACGGTCTGGTTTCACTGGAATCCGGAAGCGGAATAGTCTCAACCAGCTGGTTTGAAGCCAACGGCGAGCAGACCCGCTATGAATTCACCGCTCAGCCCTCCATGGCTCCCAACGTTTTCGCGTTTGTATCACTGCTGCAGCCCCATCTGCAGACAACTAATGATTTACCCATCAGACTCTATGGAGTAATCCCCATCAGTGTGGTCGATCCAAACACCAGACTGAAGCCCCTTGTTGAAGCCCCGGCGGTACTCACACCCGGAGGTCAGGCAAAGATAACTGTCAAGGAACAGAATGGTACTGAGATGGGGTATACACTGGCTATTGTGGATGAGGGTCTGCTCGATCTCACCCGTTTCAAGACGCCAAATCCCTGGAATGAATTCTATAAAAGAGAAGCGCTGGGTGTAAAGACCTGGGACCTCTACTCCTATGTCGCCGGTGCTTACGGAGGAACTCTGGAGAAGATGCTTGCCATCGGTGGTGATGATGAAGCCTCGGCAAAGGGGAAAAACAAAGCGAACCGGTTCCCGCCCATGGTGCGATTTATCGGACCGATGACCCTTGAGCGGGGCCAGACAACAGTGCACACCATCGACATGCCGCAATATGTGGGATCAGTGCGCATTATGGTGGTCGGTGGAAACCAGAGGGCATTCGGCTGTGCTGAAAAGCAGGCATTCGTGAGAAAGCCGCTCATGATATTAGGTACCCTGCCTCGAGTTTTAGGGCCATCCGAAAGCGTAAAACTGCCCGTTTCCGTTTTCGCCATGGAAAAGGATATTAAGAATGTAAAGGTATCGGTGCAGGTGAGCGGTCCACTGGCAGTTGAAAGTGAACGCAATCAGCAGATCACCTTCAAACAGCCCGGCGATGAGATCGTCACTTTCGATATGAAAGCCCTCGAAGGAACCGGAGTTGCAAATGTCACCATAACTGCAACCAGCGGAAAAGAGAAAGCTGAGCAGACGATCGAACTCGATGTGAGGTCACCTATGCAACGGGTGGTCAAATCTGTTGATGATATACTTGAACCGGGCAAACGCAATAAAAAGGTTCTTGATATGCCCGGAGTTGCTGGAACCAACCTGGTGACCGTTGAAGTTTCCCGTATGCCGCCCCTTAACCTTGGCAAACGCCTTGAGTATCTGATGCAGTATCCGCATGGATGTGTCGAACAGACAACGTCATCGGTATTCCCTCAGGTTTACCTTAACAAACTGATGGAACTCTCCACCGCCCAGCAGCAGAAAGTGGAGAAAAACGTAAAGGCAGGCATTGATCGTTTAAGAATGTTCCAAACTTCCGACGGTGGCTTCAGCTACTGGCCCGGAAACGGTTCCAGCGATGAATGGGCTTCAAACTATGCCGGACATTTTCTGCTGGAGGCTGGTCTGGCCGGGTATACCGTACCGGTTGCAATCATTGACCAGTGGAAAAAGTATCAGCGTTCCAGAGCTTACTCCTATACTGCAGGTTCCGAGCAGTCAGATCTGACCCAGGCCTACAGGCTCTATCTGCTTGCACTTGCCCAATCCCCGGAACTCTCAGCCATGAACCGCCTCAAGGAAACCGAAAAGCTTACATCCACCGCGAAATGGCAGTTAGCTGCGGCTTACGCGTTGGCGGGACAGCCCGAAGCGGGAAGAGAGCTTGTGAAATCGGCTCCGCTAACAGGGCTGAATTATGCAACACCGGGAAGTACTTTCGGATCAGACCTGCGTGACAGAGCAATGATCCTCGAAGCGCTCACGCTGCTCAACATGCCTGAAAAATCCAGGGGGCTTGCTGAAGGTATAGCCAATGAACTGGCCACCAATGAATGGATGAGCACGCAAACCACTGCCTATGCTCTGGTGGCAATGGCGCGCTACACCGGTAAAGTACACAGCGGAGCCGAAATGAAATATACAGTAAACTTCAACGGTAAAGAGCAAAAGGTCTCAAGCAAGATGCCGTTGCATCAGACAATCCTCAACCCGGAAAACAATATCCACCCCACCGTGGAAGTAAACAACACCGGGTCTCTGAAATTATGGGTACGCTACATTCTATCGGGCGTTCCGGAGGTGGGAACGGAAAAAGATGCATCAAACAGACTGGGTGTCTCTGTCAAATACATGGATGTAAGCGAGGAGCAGGAGATTAATCCGGAAATGCTTGAGCAGGGAACCGATTTCATGGCTAAAGTTACCTTGAAAAACACCGGTACAAGTTCCTATGATAATGTTGCTCTCAATCACCTGTTTCCTTCAGGCTGGGAGATCCACAATGAACGCATGGACCCTGAAATCGGAAACAAGGAATCTTCGTTTGACTACCGTGACATTAGAGACGATCGGGTTTACACTTATTTCAGCTTGAAGCCCGGTGAGGCAAAAACATTCCGTGTATTGCTCAATGCGAGCTACGAAGGAAAGTATTATCTACCGCCAATACATTCAGAGCTCATGTATGATGCAGCAGTCAATGGCATGGTAAAAGGCAGCTGGATCGAGGTCATTGCCCCCGGAGAATAATTCAGTTGTATAGCTTTAAGCAGTTTACCGGCGCTGTTGCGGTTGTCTTCATACCGCTGCAGCGCCTCCTTCATAAAAAAGGCGTTCGAATAGTCCTGTCAATAGGTGCTGTCGCGGCGGCATTTCTTTGTCTGGCCAGAGTATCATACAATCCCCCCTGCTCCACTGTACTTTACGACCGCAATGGTGAGCTTCTCGGGGCCTCGGTGGCCTCCGATGGCCAGTGGCGATTCCCCCCCGATTCAACAGTTCCTTATAAATTCGCGACTGCTCTGGTATTGTGTGAAGACCGACGGTTCTATTATCACCCGGGGTTTGATCCCTTCGCTCTGATCAGGGCTTTTTTCGTTGATATCAGGGCGAAACGCTTCGAGCAGGGTGGTAGCACGCTCACAATGCAACTCATGCGCCTGTCGCTCCCGGGAAACCGGCGCACAATCACCCAAAAACTTCTGGAGATCACCCTTGCGGTAAGAGAGTCAGTTGTTCATTCAAAGAAAGCGACTCTCGCCCGTTACGCTTCCCTGGCTCCCATGGGAGGAAACGTGGTCGGGCTCAGGGCTGCAGCATGGCGATATTTCGGATGTGAGGCATCGAACCTTACCTGGGCACAGAGTGCCACTCTGGCAGTGCTTCCAAACAGCCCCGGTCTTATCCACCCCGGTCGAAACCGGGAGGCGTTGGCTAGACGCCGCGATCGTCTGCTGCATGAGATCTGTTCAGAAGGCCTGATCGATTCTGCCACCTTAAAACTATCGCTTGCGGAACCGCTGCCGGAAAAACCACACGCACTCCCCCGCCTCGCACCCCATCTTCTGCAGCGTCTTGCACAGGAACACGCTTCAGACAAAAACGCTCACGCCTATATCTGCACCCTTGACAAGCGTCTTCAACAGAGGGCTACTGCCATTGTAAAGGGGCATCACCGAAATCTGGCCGGCAACAGTATTTTCAATGCTGCGGCCGTCGTTGCAGATGTTAACAGCGGCGAAGTGCTTGCCTATGTGGGCAATGTGGAGCAGTCCAACTCCCGAAGAGGCGGAAGTGTGGATGTGATCACCGCCCCGCGGTCCACCGGTTCAATCCTCAAGCCCTTTCTTTATGCAGCAATGCTTGAAGATGGCGAGCTGCTTCCAGACCAGCTGGTTGCAGATATCCCCACACATATGGGAGGATTTGCTCCGCAAAACTATAATCGCACTTTCGAGGGGGCCGTCCCCGCTTCAATGGCGCTCTCAAGATCATTAAACGTTCCCGTGGTACGAATGCTAAGGACCTTTGGAGTGGAAAGGTTTACTGATAAACTCAAGAAACTGGGCATGACCACCTTGACCCGCTCCCCCGATGACTATGGAATGTCTTTGATTCTGGGTGGGGCCGAAGGTACCCTGTGGGATATCACCGGTATGTACGCCGGTATGGCCCGCACTCTGAACCGTTTCGCTGAAAAGGGGGAGCGAAACGCGTTTTTCCCGCTCAAGGCAGAAGTAAACGCAGTCATGAAGCCTCAATCCACAATTCAACTGGGTCCGGCTGCATGCTATCTCACCATAAAAGCTCTTCTGGAAGTGGTACGCCCCGAAGAGGAAAGCGCCTGGTTCGAATTTGCATCAGGTAAACGCATCGCCTGGAAAACCGGTACCAGCTACGGCCACCGCGATGCCTGGGCGGTGGGCATAACTCCCGGATATGTAATCGGTGTCTGGGTGGGCAACGCCGATGGCAACGGCAGGTCCGGCTTGACAGGTATCTCCTGCGCCGCTCCGATATTGTTTGATCTTTTCAACACCGTTCCCGCCTCAGGATGGTTCACCAAACCGGAATATTATCTGCGTAAAATAGCAGTCTGTCACCACAGCGGCTTGCGGGCCGGCCAGTTTTGCTCCTCAACAGACACTATCATGGCCCCCGCAGCAGGACTGGAAACCGAGGCTTGCCGCTACTGCCGGCTGGTTCATCTCGATTCCACCATGAAGTGGCGTGTCAACAGCGAATGCACTTCGGTAAGTACCATGAAAGCAGTAAGCTGGTTTGTTCTTCCGCCATCGATGGAGTGGTATTACAAGCAGAAACATGCCACGTACCGAACGCTGCCGCCCTTTCGTGAGGACTGTCGCCTTACCGGACCTAAAAGTGACAACCCTTCATTATCACTTATCTATCCCTCACATAATACCAATGTGTACATTCCCCTTGAACTCGACGGAAAACGGGGCAGAATAATTCTGCAAGCGGCCCACCGGGACCCATCCATAACTCTCTTCTGGCACCTGGATTCCGATTATCTTGGATCAACCTTGGGAATTCATAAGATGGAATGTGTTGCGGGAGCAGGCAGACATCTGGTTACTGTAGTGGATGAAAACGGCGAGGAGCGCAGGCATCTATTCACGGTATTGAGTGACTAGTTTCTCATTTGGTATTTGACTGCAAAACTGAAATACATATCAATTCAGAAACTTTATTGCCCTTATCAGTGAGTCAGACGCGCCGAACGCGGTAATACCCTACAATTTCAAGATAGTTCATTTAACTCTTTTATCATTCTGGATCAAATCAGGAAAATCAAATATCTTCTTTACGGCTTTCAGAAGACTTTTCTCCTGGCCTCGGTAAGAGTAAACAAGATTGCCCTCTTTATCAAATATGGAAGCTGAAAACACAAGAGTATCATACTGGTTCAAATCACCGGCGAGATTCCTGGGCTCAGTGTGTATATCTATCATGCCATTGCTACGGTGATGTATGGTTGTTAAGGTCCGGTTTTTTATCTCCTTTTCAGAACCGGAAAGACTGTAAATCACTACAAGCATATCTCCCTTGAGATCCGAAGTAAACTGCTGAGGAACAGAGCGGATGAATCCTGTTGAATCATTCTGATACCAGCTGTTCAAAGCTGTGTCAAGCTCAAAGTCCAGAAGAAACCAGGGCTTGTTTTTCTTCATGGAATAATTCTGCATTTCCACACTCAACACTTTTGCAGCCTTTTCTTCCCAGGCATTGCCGATTTTAAATAGCGGCTTGGCATAGATGATCTTCGAAACCGGTCCTCCGGCGAAAACTACCCCACCCAAAAAGAAAACCAGGAATGCCATACTCCTAAGCATTGCAAACATATAAGCCCTTTTCCGAAGCTCTGATTGATAGTGATTTGTTTAAAGCGAACAATCTGAAAATAATGTGATAATTCATAGCAGTAAAGAGATTTAGCTGCCCGCCACCAGTATCTGCACCCCTTAGCAATCACAATCATTATTTTATCTTTAAACGAAGCATTGGTGATACAACAACGGAGACATACTTGAATCGTGAAAACAGAATAGATTATCTGCGAGATATCCTCTCCAGGCGCATTGTCATGCTGGATGGCCCCAAAGGCACCATGATCCAGAAACTAAAACTGACTGAAGATGATTTCAGAGGTGAGCGATTCAGAAATCATTCCAAGCCACTGCGGGGAAACAACGATATCGTAAATCTTACTCAGCCAAACATTGTAAAGGATATCCACAAGCAGTACCTTGAAGCCGGCTCCGATATAATCAGCACCAACACTTTCAATGCAACCGCCATCTCTCAAAACGATTACGGCACTTCTGAACTGGCATACGAAATAAACAGGTCAGCCGCAGCCATCGCGAGAGAAGCTGCCGACGAGTACGCTTCAGCAGATGCGAATCCGCGCATTGTGGCCGGAAGCATGGGACCTACAAACAAGACCCTCTCTATGTCACCAGATATCTCCGATCCAGGCTACAGGGAGGTTTCTTTCGATCAGGTAAGCTCTGCCTATAAGGAAGCTGCCGCAGGACTCATCGAGGGCGGCGCGGATATCCTCATTGTGGAAACCATTTTCGATACCCTCAACGCCAAGGCGGCTCTTGTTGCCATCCAAAACCTGACAAATGAGCTTGGTTTTACTATTCCGGTCATCATAAGCGGAACCATTTCAGATAACAGCGGCCGCATCCTCTCGGGGCAAACTGTAGAAGCCTTTTATTACACCGTGCGCCACGTACAGCCGCTTGCTGTGGGATTCAACTGTGCACTGGGAGCCGATGCACTGATGCCGCATGTAAGAACTCTCAACAAGCTGTCGGCGTTCCCTTTAAGCCTCTACCCCAACGCCGGATTGCCTAACTCGTTTGGCGAGTATGACCACACCCCCGATTTGATGGCTTCCATTGTAAAGGGAATGGCTTCTGAAGGTCTTCTGAACATTGTTGGCGGATGCTGCGGGTCTACCCCGGATCATATAAGGGCTATGCATGATGCGATAAAGGATATTCCTCCCCGAATTTTACCGCAAGACAAGAAAACAACCGTTTTTACCGGTCTCGAACCGCTTATTCTCGATCAGGATAGCTTGTTTGTCAATATAGGCGAGCGTACCAATGTCGCAGGTTCAGCTAAATTTAAAAAGCTCATCCAGGAAAAAGCCTATACCGATGCTCTGGAAATTGCACACCAGCAGGTCCGCAACGGAGCGCAGGTAATCGATATCAATCTGGATGAAGCGCTCCTTGACTCTGAAGAGGAGATGAAGAACTTCATCAATCTCCTGCACTCCGACCCGGAAGTGGCCCGGGTACCATTCATGGTAGACTCTTCTAAATGGACTGTGCTTCAAAACGGAATAAAGTGTCTTCAAGGAAAAGGGATAGTAAACTCTCTCAGCCTCAAGGAGGGTGAAGAGGAGTTTATCAAGAGGGCATCAGAGGTAAAAAAATTCGGCTGCGCAGCTGTAATAATGGCCTTCGATGAACAGGGACAGGCTGATTCTTACGAAAGAAAAATCAATATATGTAAAAGGGCATACGAAATTCTGATAAATAAGGTGCATTTCCCGCCTGAAGACATCATTTTTGACCCCAACATCTTCGCCATCGGCACCGGAATGAAAGAGCACGCGAATTATGCAGTGGACTTTTTCAATGCGGTGAAATGGATAAAAGATAATCTGCCCTATGCCAGAACCAGCGGCGGTGTATCAAATGTCTCTTTCTCCTTCAGAGGCAATAATCCCCTCAGAGAATCGATTCACAGTGTATTTCTTTATCATGCCATCAATGCCGGACTTGATATGGGCATTGTCAATGCAGGAGTTATCCCTTCGTACGATCAGATTGAAGCGGGTATGAGAGAAAAGATCGAAGATCTTGTTTTCAACAGACGCGAAGATGCAACGGAACGGCTTCTTGAAGTGGCCGACAGCATCCAGAATACGGGAAAGCGCAGCATGGAGGACCTCTCCTGGCGAGAAAACCCTGTAAACGAAAGATTGACACTCTCTCTTATAAAGGGAACCACTTCATTTATCAAGCAAGACCTTGAAGAAGTCCTCGATATGCTCGGAAATGATCCGGTCAAAGTTATCGAAGGCCCCCTCATGGATGGCATGAACAGGGTAGGAGAACTCTTCGGGGCGGGAAAAATGTTTCTCCCCCAGGTTGTAAAAAGCGCCCGCGTGATGAAAGACGCGGTAGCCATCCTTACCCCTCTGCTTGAAGAGTCACAGGCGCAGAGTATCTCTAAAGGTAAAATCGTTATAGCCACAGTTAAAGGCGATGTGCATGATATAGGAAAAAATATTGTGGCAGTGGTACTACGCTGTAACGGTTATGAAGTAGTCGATTGCGGAGTGATGGTACCTGCAGATGAAATCCTGCAGAAAGCAAAGGAGATCAATGCAGACATCGTGGGATTAAGCGGACTTATTACTCCCTCACTGGAGGAGATGGCTTATGTTGCAGGACAAATGCAGCTTCAGGAGATGAGTATACCTCTGCTTATCGGAGGTGCAACAACATCGGCTCTCCATACAGCGGTGAAGATCGCACCTGAATATGCGGGACCGGTAGTATATGTTAAGGATGCTTCCCTGGCCCCCGGGATTGTAGGACAGCTCATGAACCCTCAATTGCGAGGCAACTTTATTGCAAAGCTTGAGGAAAAGCATGAAGCAGAGCGTTTGAAAATGGCCGAAAAGGCTGCTCTTCCCATGATTTCACTTGAAGAAGCACGCAGTAAACGCCTCGTTGTCGATTGGAACGGATATACCCCGCCCAGCCCGGCCTATTACGGGGTAAAAACATTGGAATACAAGGTAAATGATATCGTACCCTACATAGACTGGAGCTTCTTTTTCCTGGCATGGGAACTCAAAGGAAAGCATCCGGAAATATTGAACGACCCGGAAAAGGGCGAGCAGGCCCGCAAACTGCATTCTGATGCACTGGCCATGCTAAAACGCCTGGAAAACAGGATTGGTATCAGGGCAGTATGCGGATTTTTCCCGGCGGCAAGCACCGAAACCGATTCAGTGGTCTTGTTTTCCGATAATTCGAACCATACGGAGATGGCCGTCATTCCATTTCTGCGCCAGCAAAGGCTTAAGGAGAAAACACCCTACTATCTGGCCCTTTCTGATTACATTGCACCTGCTGCTTCAGGTGTAAAGGACACTTTAGGTATGTTTGCGATTACCGCAGGTCTGGGCATGGAAGACATCATTGCTGAACTTGATGGTGACGACTACGCAACCATCATGGTAAAAATCCTTTGTGACAGGCTTGCTGAGGCTGGTGCTGAGAAACTGCATGAACAGGTGAGAACAAAACTCTGGGGGTACGCACCAGAGGAAGATCTGTCTCCTGAAGACTTGCTTAAAGTAAAGTATAGAGGCATACGGCCCGCTCCCGGTTATCCATCCTGCCCCGATCATAAGGAAAAAGAGCTGATTTTCAAGCTGCTGGGTGCCGAAAAAATCGGTATGCAGCTAACAGAAAACTGTATGATGATTCCGGCGGCAAGCGTGAGCGGCTATTATTTTTCTCATCCCGAATCTTCATACTTCGCAATCAGCAGAATAGATGGGGAACAGTTGAAGGATTATGCGACAAGACGTAACGAAAATGTGCAGGTGGTGAAAAAAAGGCTTAACCAACTGATCTCTGAATAGTCTACCGAATAGAGGAGCTATCATGAAAAAAATACTTGCCCTGTTAGGAGCATTACTTTTATCCTGTGGAGGAGCTGAGCAGCGCAGCGGACTTAACAGCAGCTTTGTCCCATCCTCAACAGGTACAACCTATCTCGGTGTCGAGGATGAAAAGGAAACGATTCATTTCTCAAGCACAGTGGAACTGGATGCCGGTGAGATCACCATTTTTGTGGTTAACCCCCGCAAGGATACTGTATTTGTTAAACGCTACTGGAAACCCGATGAGTATCAGGAATCAACCGAATTTTCACCATTGGGAGGAACCTGGCAAGCGGGTTACATCAGTAAAAACGGAAATGGTTATATCGAGCTGGAACTGTATTACTGAAACTAGAGTCGGCCTGCTCGAAGATGAATATCCATTGAGACATCATTTCGTGTTTGAGAAGGCCATAAAGAGTCAAGATTCCTGGCAAGAATCGACAATGACTCACTCCCTTTTGCTTTTTCGTATCTCTTGACAGCCGACCAAGTGCCCAGATACCCGAGCAGTTCCGGCACAGTCAGGGAAACTCTTATCTCCATGGGCTCAAAATGCACCTCTTCAAATGGGAAGGGGAGTTCACGGTAGCCATTCATAAGCAACCGGTTGCCCTCTGACCAGTACGGGTCAATTAATTCCAGAAAAGGTTTGATTACAGTATCGATGGATTGATCAATGCTGAAAAAGGAGTAACCAAAAACGGCAAAGATTCCTCCCGGAGACAGTAAGCGCTTCACCTGAGGATAAAACTTCTCCAGATTAAACCAGTGGACAGCCTGGGCTACGGTTATAAGATCAAATGAATCATCTTTGAAACACAGTTCCTCTGCTTTGCAGACACACCTAAGCAGGGAATCATCAGCGAGACTAATCTGATTCAGCTGTAAATCTGCCGCAAGAACATCTTCAAAGTACTTAAGAAGCTGAATCGAGAATTGCCCGTTTCCCGCACCAATATCCAGAGCCTTATTCTGAGCTGAAGCCAGTCGCGCCAGAGCGGAGGACAGTTCCTCCGGGTAGGATGGTCTGTACAGATGATACTTATCACTATCCAAACCAAATGTTTCAGAGTTTTTCAATTCTGCTTCGCTGCTCATCTGCAACTCTGCTCAATTCTCCATCCAGGCTGAATCGTATCTAACCAAGTAGAAACAGAGTCCGGAAGAGCACAAAGATAGTTTGATCCAATTTCAACTTTTTTAAGAGTTTTCATCTGTTGACTGGATAGAGGTAAATTAATAAGTTTATTCTGCCTGAAATTGATCTCTTCAAGAAGACTGAGGTTTAAAATCGACTGAGGCAGCATATCAATTGAGTTCAAGGGGCAATAAAGGACTCGAAGGCTGATGCAGTTTCCTATTTCGTCAGGAAGTGTCCTCAGCTGATTTCCGTTAACAACAAGTTTCCACATACCAGTCATTCCCCCGATTCCTGATGGCAAACTGGTAAGATTATTGCCGTCAGAAGTAAACACCTTTACGGAATTCAAATTATACAGTGCATCAGGCAAAGTATCGATTTCATTTTGCCCTGTATACAAAGTATCGAGCTTAATAAGCTGACCAAGGTTTTCGGAAAGCTTGCCAGTCAGAAGATTGTAGCTGAGGTCAAGCATGTGCAGTGAATCAAAAGTCCATACCACCTCCGGTACAGAGACAAAGCTGTTTTGGGAGATGTTGAGCCTTCTGAGCATGCGACAGAAAGCGAGTGAATCGGGAAGGTCTGAAAGAGTATTGCCGGTACAATTCAATGATAACAGATCAGAAAGTCTTCCCAATGCAGGGGTAATCGTGTGCAATCCAAGATAGCTGAGATCCAGCCCTACTATTCTTTTATTTGTAACCTGCAGCATCTGATCAATTGAATACTCAACTACACCATTTTCCCGAATCAGTTCACAGACGATCTGCATCTCATTTTCAAGTACACTGTCAAGAATGTTGAAAATGCCCAGATCCAAAAGATCTTCCGAAGCTGCAACAATACTTATTTCCTGATCAGGAATGAAACTGAGAGGAGTGACAATCTTAAGCTTCAGTTCAGCGGCAGGAAGATCCTTAATGGTGAAGCGACCAGTGCTGTCGGTGAAGGTAACCCGATCAAGCCCATAGATCATCACGGTTGCTTTCGACGAGCTGTCAATGCCCCCCGCATCCACAACACCGGTTATGGCAGCTGATGGCTTGAGATCAATTCGCCCCAGATCAATCTTTTCTGATAATTCGAGGTTTAGCATGACAAGCGCAGCAGCTGCACCTCCTCCATCTGCGGTGTCAACAAGCTCAAGGTAGTAGGATCCTGAATCAATTCCCGCGATTTCCACTCTTCCCTTATAATCAGCCTGTAAATCGAAGTGTTTACCCTCAATCTCCTGCAATGTTCCGGGAAGAAAATCATCAGGTCTGAGCCGCACAGTTGCTCCGGATGCCGGATTTCCATCAGGGTTATACACCACACAAGCCACTCTGGCATTCCCCACATCTGTACCCGATCCGCCGCTTATGTCAGTAGTGCAGCTCGCAAGAAGCAGCCCTGCTAGAATTACAAATAATAAGAACATCGAGAGTTTTTTCATTTTTTGAGATTGCAGGAGGCAATCACATCTTCCGCTATGATCCCAAGGACCTTATGAAAAAGGTCACCGTGGTTGGCGGGGACATGTGGCATAGTTTCTATAACACACATAGCGAACACAAAGCTTTCTTTGCCCGTTACAATGCGGCTAATGGTGACTACGTCCTTGGCCAGCAGTTCTGTACCCGGTACTGGAATGCAGAAAAGAAACGCTTCGACGGGAACGCTGCAAGGGTGAATGAAGGCAATATCACCGCAGATGAGCAGGGCAGAGTATACCTAGTTGGCCCCAGCGCCTCCGGGCTTCCGATACCGGGTGCCCAAGGATATACAGAAAAAGAGGGGCAGGCCGCCTATAATCCATTTGACCCTAAATGTTACACTGGAGGCGCTTACATTTTAATTATGAGCCCCGACCTCAAGACCCGGCTCTATTGCACCAGATTGAGCGGAGGATCAACCAGAGGAGTGGCAGTAAGAATAGTAGATGGCAAAACCACCGTGGCCTGGGCCGGTCAGGCGGGAACACTGGGTACAGATTTTAAGAGCAACCCTGCATGGCTCCTTGATACACACGACCCTGTACAGGCTGAACCGGGAGGCGGAACAAAGGAAGGGTTCTTTGCTGTTCTTACAACAGACCTTTCATCCACAACCGGCATCAGTCCTACCCAAAGCTTCAGCATGAATCCTAAAAGGTCTAGAATTGTAAATCGCAGTTTCATATTCAATGGTGATGCAGCAATATCCAGTTCCCCGCTGTTCCTTTACAATCTCAATGGACGCAGCGTAAAGGCTTGCAACCGCAAAGTTGCCAGTTCTCTATATATCGGGGTCACCACCAGCGAAACAACGAACAAATAATTTCAACTGAACCGGAGGAGCGATGAAGTCTTTCACTGTTCTACTCTTCACCTTTCTATTGTCACAAGCAGTTATGGCTCAAAGCCATCCAAGGCTCTATATTAATACCGATAGACTAACTAAAATAAAGGCGGCGATTCAAGTTAACAGTTCCCACCACAAGCTTGCATTCACTGAACTTAAAGCCAGAGTCGATAAAAAAGACTATTCAATATATGGTGGAGAGAACTCCGGTTATCAGATGTCTTATCTGGCAAGGGAAGCGGCAATGATGTACCTGCTAACCGATGATTCTCAGTATGCAACCCTGGCATACCAGACACTTCAAAAGGTTTATACGACAGAAAACACAGAAGTGCGTCTTCCCAGCGGCGATGCCGAATCGGTGAACGGTGTCAAAGGTAAAGATTATGGTCTGTCTAGGGCTATGATGTGCCTGGCATTTGGAATCGCCTATGACTGGTGCTATAACGGATGGACTGCCGAACAGAGAACCTGGGTCAAAAGTAAGCTTACCATTGCTTTGGATGATTGGCCAACTTACTCTCATACAAATCTGGGAGGGACAATGGGGTCAAACTGGGTGGCAGTATGCAGAGGCGGAGAACTGGTTGCCATGCTGGCCGCAGAAGAGGAAACCGCAAGGGCCAGCCGATTTGGCAAACTGAAATCCGATCTAGTCACCCACATGAAAAATGGTTACGGCGATATGGGAATTTCTCAGGAGGGAAATGCCTACTGTGAATATGCCGGGCACTTTCTTTTATCAGCAGTGCATGCACTGTCAAGCATTGGTGACAATACACTTGCAAATCAAGTAAAAAACCATGCGTTCTGGAATCGGGCCATGTACTCCCACTCATTTCAGGGGCAGGGAAGAAAACTGCTCATGATGGGGGTGGATGGAACAAGCAATTATGATGAAGGATGGGCAAGCCTGGTGCTGGGAACCGCACCAGCCGACCAACTCCCCTACCTGACATTCTGGTATGATAGACACCTTGGAAAATCATCCGTTCGCTCGAGTGCCAATCGATATGACTTCGAGCGGGCCGGAACAACATGGTCACTGATTTATTATCCCGAAGACGTTACCGCACTCAATCCCCTTAGTGCCCATCCGAAAAGCCTTGCTGATAACCGCGGTTACTACTTTTTCAGAAACCGATGGCAGGATGAAAATGACATCATGATATCTCTTCACGCAGATGCCCACAGGCACGATAAGGCTTGGGATCAGTCAGAAGCGGGAGCATTGGGAATTCTGGCTTACGATACCAGGTTTGTTGGCGGCCCGGGGAAAGATAGAACCGCAACAAATTACAGTATGCTGCTGGTGGATGGAAAAAGCCCCAATGATACCTATAAGGGAGAGAATATTTCTTTTGACCAGCAAGAAGATGGCGGTTACCTGGTTGTAGGCGGGGGCACCCAGTATTCGGGATTGGGAATCTCTTCATACCAAAGACATACGGCTGTAAAATTTTTGGGAGGAAACAGGGCAATTGTGGCCATCCTTGACAAAATCAGCGATGAGTCCAATCACGTTTACACATTTAACCTGAATATCGGTGATGAAAACGGAAATGATAATGTAACTTCCTCAAGCGGAACTGAGCAGCAATGTAAATATTTTCTTCTCAATGGAAAAAACAGGGGATATATCAAAGGTTGGGTGCTCTCACCCACAGACGCCGCGCTCACTGTTTCTGACCCGGTTCAGGTGAAAACCGCTTCAACTGCAAATGCGGAAATTCTGGTAGTGATGCTTATCGATTCTGGCTCTGCTGCAACGGCGCAGATTACCGGAAGCGGAACAGATGCGAAATTGACCGTTTTGTCACATGATATTCAGGTGGTGGACGGCAAAATTCAAATTACCGGACCATCTTCATCGATCAGAGATCGGGAAAATTCAACTATAATGACAAAGGCAACATCATCATATCTGATTCCGGTCTCTTTAAATCTCAGTTCTGCCCAGACTGTTAAAGCTGCGCTGTACGATCTTTGCGGAAGCAAAGTTGCAGATCTGGGAAATCAATTGCTAACTCAAGGTAAACACACTTTTTCATACTCTCTTGATCACAGAACAATCAGCAAAGGTGTTTACTTTCTCTGCGTGCAATCCCAAAACAGTTATCTGTTCAGTTCCAAAGTAATTCTGAAGTAAACACATCCAGGCCTGAATCTCCTTCGGGCCTTTACACCTAAAGGGCGTGTTGCGATTCGATTTCGAAGAGAGCCGGATAGAATCGCAATTACGCCTATTCTTTTTTCCAGTACCTGTAATGACCAGTGATCTCATACGCAAACATCACATCTTCCATTCGTGCACCCTGACCGATGTTATGCACCACCATGAAGCGATCAGTCCCCTTAACTTTCACATTTACTACAATACCGATATGGTCGAGGTTGCCAGGGAGCTTCCATGTTACCAGATCACCCGGGATATACTCCGAACCCTTTTTGGATACTGCAAGCTTTTTCCCAATCCTTTGCATATAGGTTGCAATATTGGGGACTCGTCTATGGTCAATATTGCGGTCCGGTCTTTCCAAACCCCAAATCTGAGGATAGTTTGCAAAATGTGCTTTCATGTCTTCATGAATCAAAACTTGCAAATCAATTCCTGCGGCACGAAAAGCCCTGATAATCACATCAGTGCACACACCTGTTTCCAGTGGGACGTCACCTGCGGGATAATTAAGCTTTTGATAGCTAGGATCATATCCAACCGTCACCCCGGTTTGCCAGATGGCATGCTCCAAAACTCTGGAAAGACTGTCAGATTTCTGGGAAAAAACAGCGCAAAAAAGTGCTAATACAAGCAGAAAAAAAGTTCTCATCTCACCATCCCTGAAACGGGTTACAATCTGAAGATAATTAGGGGAAACAAAAAGATGGGTATAAAAAAAGTGCGCCGGCATTGCACCGGCGCTTCCGCTTCACCCAAAATTGCTGCAAGAGGGCCTTGCAGGTAGGATAGTAATTGCTGGTACTTTTAATATAAGAAAAAATTTGGGGACATGCAATTTTTTTTGTAACTTTTTGGTAATATTTCTGAAAAACTGATCATCGCCGGCCAGACCTGTACATTCCAGGAGAAATTCCGGCACTCTTTCGAAAGCTTTCAATAAATGCGCTTACACTGCAATAGCCCATTTCAAAAGCGATTTCTGTAACAGAATGACCTTTTCCAAGACGCTTCATAGATTCCATGATTCGGAGCCGCTGTCTCCATTGGCTGAAACTGAGACCCGTTTCCTTGATAAATATTCGGGTAAGGTTTCGAGCACTTGTACATGCTACTTCCGCCCATTTCTCCACCTTCCAGAAAAGGGTAGTGATGAAAAAATCAGGAAAATGATTTTGAATGATATCGAAAAAGATGACCTGGGGGTTAATGCACAGATTAAAGATGATAAAGCGTATTTCAGTTATCCCATAGCGATAATGATTGGAGAGAGAAGATGAGGAGGAGAAAACTTCTCCTCCCCACCAAATCACCTACACTCTTTCACGAGGAACATACTCTGTATGCAGCAGATGATGAGACTTGTGCCCCAGAGGCTCCTTAAGGTATTCCTCGTAAATCTTCTTGATCATGGGATTATCATGAGACTTACGGATCGGTTTACCCTCATCTTCCTTATAAATAGCCTCTATGCGTTTACGCCTCTTTTCATCATCTGTCAAACGAGGCTGCCCTCCTCCACCGATGCAGCCTCCAGGACAGGTCATGACCTCCACGAAATGATAAGCCGCAGTTCCATCCTTGATCATCTCTATCACTTTACCGGCGTTATTAAGGCCATGAGCAACCGCAACTTTAACTGTCACTCCTTCCAGAAACGACCACTCTGGAATAGTACCGGTAATGGTAAGTGCAGCTTCCTTTATACCTTTAAGACCGGCGACAGGTGTTATGTGCAGATTTTCAACAGGAAGCTCCTTTCCGGTAATAACCTCATACACAGTCCGCAACGCAGCCTCCATAACTCCACCGGTGTTGGCGAAAATATCCGCAGCCCCGCTTGAAAACCCTAGCGGGTTATCCATCTCTTCATCGGGCAAAGAGACGAAGTCAATTCCACCCTGCTTTATCATGCGCCCGAGCTCTCGGGTCGTAAGCACAATATCCACGTCCGGCCCAGCTCCCCCAGCCTCCATCTCAGGCCGTGAAGCCTCGAATTTCTTTGCAGTGCAAGGCATCACCGAAACCACAAAAACATCTTTGGGATCCTTCCCCAGCTTTTCAGCAAGGTAACTTTTTGCAAGAGCACCAAACATCTGCTGCGGAGATTTGCAAGTTGAAATGTTGGGCAGCATTTCAGGGTAAAACGTTTCGGCAAACTTGATCCACCCGGGAGAACAACTGGTAAACATGGGCAACGCTACATTACTCTTCTCGACCAGCGCACCCTTTAACCGGGACAAAAGCTCAGTCCCCTCCTCGAGAATGGTAAGATCGGCAGTGAAATTGGTATCGAATACTTTGTCAAACCCCAATCGTCTCAGAGCAGACACCATTTTACCGGTAACCAGAGTTCCGGGTTCAAGGCCGAAACACTCACCCAGAGCCGCCCTGATCGCGGGAGCAGTCTGCACCACCACCACTTTCTGAGGATCCTCCAAAGCAGACCATACCTCATCTATCCGGCTTCTCTCCACAATTGCCCCCACCGGACAAACGGCAGCACACTGCCCGCACTGCACACAGGATACACTCTCAAGCTCGGAAGCGAACGCCGGCCCCACCACCGTTTCAAAGCCACGGTACTGAGGAAACAGTGCCCCCACCTTCTGAATCTGATTACAAACAGCAACACAGCGCCTGCATTTTATACACTTTCCATTATCACGCACCAGTGCTTTGGTACTGTTATCCAATGAAGCATGAGCCTTCTCCCCGGCAAAATGGATATCCTGAATACCAAGATCATGCGCAAGATTACGCAGCTCACAGTCCTCATTTCGATCGCAGGTTTGACAATTGCCATCATGCTCCGAAAGAAGCAGTTCCACAACGGTTCTGCGGGCATCACGCACACGTTTAGTATTGGTATACACCTTCATGCCCTCTGTCACCGGTGTCACACAGGAAGCACAGAGAGCTTTGGCCCCCTCCACTTCCACAAGACAGACACGACAGGCTCCAATGGCCTGCACATTTTCCAGAAAGCAGAGTGTGGGAATCTTGATCCCCGCCTTTTTCGATGCCTCGAGTACGGTGCTACCCTCCGGCACGCTGATAGAAACATTATTTATGGTCAAGTTCAACATCGATATCTCCTTTACTTTGATGCTTGAAGTTCACTGTTCCGGCAAACCGACGATTTTCCGTAATCACATCGCAGACAGCGTTTTGCCTGCCGAAGGGCAACCGTCTCATTCCAGGCCATCTCAACTTCATCAAAATTGTTGCGCCTGCGATCAAGAGCAATGAGATGAAGCTTCTCGCGAGGATACGGCACAGGATCACTGTCCGGATCGTATGACGTATGCACCTCGCGTTCATCCCGCCAGAAAGCATGTGACTCCTTAGTAAAGTAAAGATCGATACCTACAGCAGCACGCTCCCCCGCCCCTACAGCTTCAATCACTGAAGCGGGACCAAGCACCACATCACCACCGGCGAAAATCCAGGGCACAGATGTCTGCCCGTTTGATTTATCAACAGCCAGGTTACCGGAGGAGTTTACATCCAGCTCTATACCATCAAAAATTTCGCTTGTACCCACCTTCTGTCCTACAGCAGTGATGATCTGATCAGTTTCAATAACGAAATCATTCCCGGTTTCCCCCTGAGGTCTGCGACGGCCAGAACGATCGAATTCACCAAGAGTCATAGGCCTGCAAAGAAGTCCGGAAACTTTTCCATTTCTGACAATCACCTCAACCGGAGAGGTAAGAATCTGCAGCGTCACACCTTCCTGCTGCGCCTCTTCTATCTCTTCGGCATAGGCAGGCATCTCTTCACGAGTACGACGGTATATAATACTTACCGATTCTGCCCCAAGTCTCAGTGCAGTTCTGACAGCATCGACTGCAGCATTTCCGCCACCAATCACTACCACCTTTTTGCCCACCCGTGCGGACCCTCTCAGGTTATATTGACGTAAGAAATCAAGTGCATCCACCACACCCTCTGCATTTTCGCCGCTGATGCCCAAACTTACAGGCATCTGTGCACCAACACCCACGAAAACCGCCTCATAGCCATCGTCCTTGAGGCTCGCAAGTGTAAAATCAACCCCCAGACGTTTGCCAGTCTCAATATCCACACCCATGTTTTCTATCATACGAATTTCACGGGCGAGCACTTCTCTTGGCAAACGATATGCAGGGATTGTCTGAACGAGCATACCTCCAGGACGAGGTTCAGCTTCAAAAACTTTTGGTTTGTATCCCATTCGAGCAAGAAAATAGGCACAAGACAAACCGGATGGACCAGCACCTACAATGGCGACTTTACGAGAAGCATTCTTTTCGTTTTCGACCACTTCAGGAAGCTGAACCGTGACTTCCTGGTCAACCATGAAACGCTTGACTCCTCTAATCGAAACGGAATCATCGAGAGTGGCGCGCCGACACTTGTCTTCACAGGTGTGAAAGCATACACGGGCACAGACAGCGGCAAATGGATTGCGCTCCCGATGCAGTTTCAGCGCCTCGGCATAACGCTTTTCGGACACCAGAGAAACAAACCCGGGCACATCTACACCGGCCGGACAGGCACTCTGACACGGAGCGCGAACAAGAGAAGGACACACGCCCGCTTCACAGTGGCGAGCATTGATATGTGCCTCATACTCATGACGAAAATGGCGAATGGTTGATAAAACCGGGTTAGGGGCAGTCTGTCCCAATCCACACAGCGCAGTATCCTTGATAATATTACCAAGCTCAATGAGGCGTTCGATATCGCCCTCCTGACCTTTACCGCTGCAGATATTCTCCAGAATTTCAAGCATTCTCTTTGTGCCAACCCGACAGGGAACACACTTTCCGCATGACTCCTCCTGCACAAACTCCAGAAAAAAGCGGGCCACATCCACCATGCAGGTATCCTCATCCATTACAATCAGACCACCCGATCCCATGATGGCACCAAGCTCGTTAAGCGACTCATAGTCAAGCGGAACATTCAGATGCTGTTTGGGAATACAGCCACCCGAAGGTCCACCAATCTGTGCAGCCTTATAGGCTTTGTTCCCCCGGATTCCTCCGCCAATATCATAAATCAATTCACCCAGACTGGTACCCACCGGAACTTCCACCAGACCTGTGTTATTTACAGAACCGGCCAGCGCAAAAACCTTTGTCCCTTTGCTTTTTTCAGTACCGAATGAGGCATACCACTGTGCCCCCGAATTGATAATGGCGGGTACATTTGCATAAGTTTCGACATTGTTAAGCACCGTGGGTTTTTCCCAGAGTCCCTTTTGAGCAGGGAATGGGGGTCTGGGACGAGGCTCACCCCGTTTTCCCTCAATGGAGGTCATCAAAGCCGTTTCCTCACCGCAAACGAAAGCACCAGATCCCATACGAACTTCAAGATCGAAACTGAAACCGGTTCCCAGGATATTCTCACCCAGTACACCGAGTTTCCTTGCTTGCTTAAGGGCAACTTCCAAACGTTCAACCGCCAGCGGATACTCCGCCCTGACATATACATACCCCTGAGAGGCACCGATTGCATAAGCGGCAATGGCCATGCCTTCTATAATACTGTGCGGATCCCCCTCCAGTACACTGCGGTCCATAAATGCACCGGGATCTCCCTCATCGGCATTGCACAGCACATATTTGACATCACCCTGAGACTTTCTGGTCAGATTCCACTTTATCCAGGTGGGGAAACCGGCTCCGCCTCGCCCCCGAAGTCCGGACTGTCTCATTTCATCAATAACCTGCTCGGGAGTCATTTCGGTAAGTGCCTTGACTAATCCGTTGTAGCCATCGCGACAGATATAATCCTCTATGGCAAGGGGGTCCACTATTCCACAGTTACGCAGAACGATTTTCGTCTGCTTCTGGAAAAACGGAAGATCCATTTGAAGCGGCTGTGGTGTCCCTTTCTGCGGATCATGACAGATAAGACGATCGACCACAACACCCTTTTCAATATGGCTGTCCACGATTTCCTGAACATCCTGCGGACTCACATTCTGATAAAGAGTCTGATCAGGTGCCACAAGCACGATTGGCCCCTTGACACATGGACCCATGCAACCAGTATCGACAATATTTACTTTCTGATCAAGCCCCTTCTTTTGGAGGGCTTCCTGAAGTGCGGACTTTACCTGAGGTGATCCTGAAGCGATACAGCCGCCACCGGCACAAACCAGAACAGTCTTGCTTGCTTCCCGGGAAAGAGCTTCCTTTTTCTGCTGCAGAAGCTTGTCTTTTAGTACCTTAAGATCATGTGCTGAAGAAACGATGGAAGTCATGATTCACTCCCCCTCTCCTGGGATGCTTCGTTCTCAATACGATATAGAGAGATTATCTCCCCCACTTTGGCAGCTTTGACCCTTTGATGCACATTGTCATTCACCATGATGACAGGTGCGAGTCCGCAGGCTCCGAAGCAACGACCCACGTCTAGAGAAAAGAGGCGATCTTCCGTCGTCTGCCCCACGTCAATTCCCAGGCAGTTTTTCAAAGCGGAAAGCACTTCTTTACCGCCACGAACATAACAAGCAGTTCCAAGGCAAACCCTGACCAGATACTTGCCACGAGGGACGGTGGAAAAAAAGGAGTAGAACCCAACGACTCCAGCGACTTCGCTGTAGGACTTGTCTAAAGCGAGAGCGATTTTCTTTAAGGCAGCCTCGGGAAGGTATCCGAAGATACCCTGAGTTATCTGGAGAATGGGAATGAGTGCACCGGGTTTGTCTCTGTACTCTTCAATGACATCGTCGAGCTTCAGAAGCAAGTCGGCTTCACTGTGCTTGGCGCCGCAGGCGCACGCAGTGACCTCTGCCATGAGTAACCCCCTTGAGAAGTTTTCAGTTCAACCTAGTTTATGAAAAAAGTACCGGTCTTATCAATTACTGAAAAAAGGGGAGGCAAAATCGTGATGTCTTTCACATATCTAGTAGTAAAAAAATTCATACCAGAAAAAGTCAAATGCTAATCAACATTTTTTTTAAACAGAACAAAGGGAAAATCCCTGAAGCGGATTTTATTGTGACAAACAGTATTTAATCACTGACTTCCGGCCTTTTTTTTGAGAATGGAACCGCGAAAATTGACCGGAATTGATCCTTTCTGCACACATGAGGAAAGAATAACAAGGTGGGGCGAAAAACAGCTGTACCATACACTGAAGAGAGGAAATAGCGAACAACTTGTCATACAGTGAGCCCCTATTGTATGTTATGCTGTCAAACTCGAAACAATCCACAAACAACAGGAGGTTGTATGAATCGTTGTAAGTTAGGTCTTCTGGCCCTTCTTTCCGTGGCGGCTTTGGCCTCCGCACAGTTCTCCCGTCCCACAAACGCCCGTATCAGTTCCATGGGCGGAGCCTTTATAGTGGATGACATCACCGATGTCTTCAGATACCCGGTCACCATGCTGGACTATAGAGGTCAGTTGCAAGCCACATTTAACGCCCCCATTATCGGAGTGAGAAACAGCGAAAGCATGTTCACCCTGGGAGCGACAGCCAACAGAGGTAATGTTCTTCGTAACTACTATGGTGATGCCATCGGAGTTACTGATCCGGCTTTCGGCAACATGGTCAACCTGCCTCATGTATTGCTGGGATTTGATCTTGGCTCCATTCAACTGGGTGCAGATGCCTTTGTTGAGTATTCCCGCCTGAGCTCGAAAACTGAAGATGAAGCCTTGGATATGGAGACATCTGTTTCTGGAATGGTTGTGATTCCCGGAGTCATTGCCTCTGCCAGATTTGGTTCTGAATCTTTGCCAATTATGGTTAAAGCTGGTATCGCCTTCCCCAACACCAGTGGTGAAGGAAAAGTGACCATGGCCGGTTCAACCACAACAAGCGAACTGAGTACTAAAAAGGGTCTATATCTTGAAACCGGAGCGGAAGCCAAAACTTCAATGCTGGGACTTGACTGGACACTTGGTCTGGGTTACACTTTTGAAAGCTATCAGTTTGAAGAAGACGATGTAAGTACTAACCCTGTTTACAACTCAAACCTTTCGGGATATCTGGGATTTGAACTGGGTGTGCTTGAAGATGGTATTGCCGCAGTTCAGTATCAGTTCAATCAGACTCATCCCTACGATTACCAGGATGTAGATGGAAACAGTTATGCTCGTAACGACACGGTTTCGCATGTTTTCAACATGGGTCTGGAAAAAGGATGGGAAAACGTCTGGGTTCTGAACTCATTCCAGCTTAGAGGCGGTATGAACTACGGAATCATCGTTCCGTATGTAAGAGACCACAGTGAAAGTGATCTGGGAAATTCAGATACTCGGGAAAAATACCCTGCTTTCGATACTGAACTTTTCCCCACAGTTGGTTTCGGTCTGAGCAAAGGATTCCTGCAGCTCGATATGACCATAAATATGGGTACTTGGGGTGGTTTCTTCACAGGTCCTGATGTAGGTGCCGTTACCGCCACCATGAAGTTCTAATTTTACTGCCATTGGGCCCTTCACCTTGAGGGGTCCTCCTTCAGTTCTGAGCTGATTCCAGCGCCAAAGCCTCCGGGAAAAACACCGTTAACACCTCATCATAAAAACTCTGCAGCTCAGATTCATCATAACGCTGGTTATTACGCAACTCACTCATTACCACCGCCACCAGCATTTTGAGCCCCTCTTCAGGCCAGCGCTTAAGAAGCCGAATTCCAAACTGCATCGATTTTTTAAGCACCTTCTGCAAAACCCTGTCCTCTATCTGCTTTTCTACTCCCCCATCTATAAGGTTGCTCAGGAAGAGGATACAGAACTTTAGCTTAAGCTCTGCGGTTATCCAGGGTGCTCCCTGAAAATTACAGGCAAAATTGCGGGCAAGAATCACCACTCCGGCCTCAGGGTGCCGGATAGCCATGGTGATCCCCTGTTGTATCGTTTTATTCTGAATATTCATATTCCCCCGCTTAATAGAGTATATATACGATCCTCTCCCGATTTCATTTTTTGCAATCGTGAAAAGACACCAGCTTCAATATTAGAAGATGATTAGCAAATCTGATGACGACATGTATCTAAATAAGCATCAGACGTTTTGGAAGGATTCAAAACCCATTTGGTTGGAAAGCTTTTGCGAAACTGGAATCACCAGGATATTCACTTTCTCCAGGAAACCGGAGAAAATGCAATAAGAACGGTGTAAATCTCCAAACGCCCCAGAAGCATGCATACAATGAGCACCCACTTTCCGGGAACGGGAATCCAGGCATAGGTCTCCATGGCACCCACTCCGGCCAGCCCCGGTCCAATGTTGCCCAGTGTGGCCGCTACAGAGGTCACTGCGGTGGTAATATCCGGAATCATAAAAGCCATTATCGAGGAAAAGAACACAAAAAGGCCTATATACAAGATGAAAAAGGCTATAATTCCTGAAATTTGACTTTCACTCAAAACCTGCTTCCCTATCTTCACCGGAGAAACGAGTCTAGGCTGAATCATAATTTTGGCCTGATGAAAAGCCACCTTGAGAAGTACAAGTATTCTGATCATCTTCATTCCTCCGGCGGTGGACCCTGCAGATCCTCCGAAAAACATAAGGATAACCAGTATAAGCCGGACAAAATCAGGCCAGACGTCCCAGTCCGCACCGGTGAAACCTGTTGTGGTGGTAATAGAAACTACTTGAAAAATAGATTGACGCACAATTTTATGAGGACTGTTGATTCGACTGGTTTCTGCTGAAAGTTTCGCCTGCGCCTGTTCAGAATTCAGTTGATTGATCCTGAAATTGCGTTGTACTTCCTGAGGAGACTGAAGCCGCTGATAAGACAGAACACCCACACAAAGTACAGATGCAATTGCCAGAACCAGCATGTAAAAATGAAATTCACGGTTACCCCGGATCATGCTGATATCACTGTGAAAAATGACCCGATAGTGAATAAGAAAGTTAGTTCCCGCCAGAATCATGAAAATAATGGTCACCCATTCGATATAGGCACTGTCAAAGGCGGCGATGGAACTGTTGCGGGTGGAAAAACCTCCAGTAGCCATAGTGCCGAAAGCGTGACAAACAGCATCAAAAAAAGTCATATCACCAGCCATGAGCAGAAGAGTCTGGATCAGAGTGAAAAAAGCATAGACTCCCCACAGAATGATCGCGGTCTGAGCGAGCCGAGGGCGCAGCCTTTCCTTTGATGGCCCCGGCACCTCACCTCTGAAGAGCTGGTAGGCGGCCACTCCAAATGTGGGAAAAAGGGCCAGAGCCAATGTTACAATTCCCATCCCTCCTATCCAGTGGGTAAGCGATCGCCAGAATAAAAGACCACTGGGCAACGTTTCTATATCGGTAAGAATCGTGGCCCCGGTAGTGGTAAGCCCGCTCATCACCTCAAAAAATGCATTCGTGAATGCTAGAAACAACGAACCGGCCGAAAATGTTTCCAATTGCGAAAGGAACCACTCGAATAAGGGGATTGCACCTATGAGGGTAAGCACCACCCACCCCAGAGTGACAATTGCGAATCCTTCTCTAATGTCTATTCGCCCCCGGTTTTTCCTGAAGATCATAACCAGTACGGTCCCGCTGAGCACGGAAAAGAGAATGGCGAAAATAAAACCGAAGAGCTCAGGGGAAGATAGTCTGTTTTGCAAACTGCCGCTTGTATCAAACCAGGCAATCAATGCGGGTACCAGCAGAATGAGGCTGAAGATCTGAAGCAGCTTGCCTATGGAATAGATGACAAATCGATGGTTCAAAATAGTTACCGGATCAGAAGCGCAGGCCAGCTCTGAATATGCTGTTTACGTTTGAAAGATTTCGACGATGACAGAGCACAAGCACCTCATCCCCCTCCGTTATCATGCTATCTCCTCTAGGAATAATGATATTTCCCTCTCTGATGATAGCACCGATAATAACCCCCTTTTTAAACACCTTATCAAGGCTGGCAAGCGGTTTACCGACTGCGGCACTGTGCTTTGAAGCGGTCACTCTCACCACATCCAGATCGACTTTCTTAAGCTTAAGCAGAGAATCCATGGGAGCGATCTGAATACTCTCCAAAATCTTCTGCAACGTAATACGGCGCGGACTGATTACATGATCCACACCAAGAGAATGGAACAGATCAAAATGACGATCATCAGTGCGTAAAGCAATCACCTCCCTGGCGCCTTCAGCTTTGGCAAGAAGACTTGACATGATATTATCCTCCATGTCCTTGCTTGCCGCTATATAGAAATCACAGTTCTTTACATTTATCTCCTGCAGAAGATCCGCGTCGGTAGTATCTCCCCCTAACACTTCTACTCCGTTAAGCTCTTCGGCTGCTTCCTTGGCATGCTCAGGATCAGGATCAACCAGAATTACTCTCTCTGCCAGCTCCGAAAGAGCTTCACAGATATGCACAGCTGCAACGGAATCGCCGGAAACCACAATCTTTTTTAACCTGCTTACGGGACGGTTAATGAGGGTTCGATAAGTGCTGTAAGATTCTTTAGGCATGATAGTGATGGTTTCATCGCCGGGAAGCAGCCGTTCACCGCCTGAAGGTATGATACTTACCCCGTTGCGTATTATAGCGACTACAAGCATCTGTGCAGGTCCGGCCAAGTCGCGGATCTCGAGTAGACTTTTACCGGCTATGGGCATGTCGGGAGTGATACGGTACCCTCTAAGGTACACACTTTCACCATGGAAATCAGCGGTATCGGCCAAACCCGGGAGTTCCACAAAGCGCAGGATCGTCTTGACCAGTTCTTTTTCAGTTTCAATGTAATGAGTTACCCCCAGAGTAGCCAGATCGATGGATCCAGTGAGTATCTCATCTGAAATGATGCGGGCTATACGCTTTTCCACCCCGAATTGCATGGCGAAATGGCAGGCGAGAAGGTTGGTTTCATCATTGGGGGTGACCGCTACAATCATGTCCGCCTGGCGAGCGCCGGCCTCTTCCAGAACAGCAGGACTGGAGCCTGTTCCCTGAACGGTAAGTACATCAAACCTGGAGTTTATCTCATCTATAAGAACCGGATTGCGCTCAATAACAGAAATTTCATGGTCAAACCGGCTCAGGTACCCGGCCAATCCCAAGCCCAGTGCCCCTGCTCCGACAATTATTATTCTCACACCAACTCCCGATTAGTGACGCAAACAAAATAGATTAGTGACGGGTACAGGAGCCACTTCTCACTGGAGAAAACGCCTTTAATAAATTCCCGGGTTATTCAGCGGAGCACACTTGATGCTATCAGGTACTCTTTCTGTAGGTTTCCAAAAGACTTTGGGACAACATCTCCTCCCTGAGCTTCAGTTCTGAAGAGAGCCTGGCGACCTGTTCCTGATGATCTTCTTCAATGGCAGACACCAAAGAAAGCATTCTTCCCAGGGTACCTTCACCATTAAGCAGTGCTGCAGTGATCTCTTCCCCCAAATCGATCTGAGCCAGGATATTCCTGATTGAAACTCTGCATAAAGCATCCATTCTGCTCAAAATTCCAACCAAAAAGGACTCTTCCTGCAGATGTTTAAATTGATCAGCTCTTTTTGTGATGCTTTCAAGAAAATTAGCCCGTTGAATGGCATTCTGAAAAAGCGGGTTCTGAAATGTAACATCGTTTCCTGAACGGGCGTAAAGAAGTAGTGTTAGCCACTTACGCAGATTCTGCAATCCCACCAGAGTAATGGCCTGACGAATCGAGCTTACTTTGTGACGAACAGCAACTGAAGCGGAATTTATATACCTAAGGAGATTAATGGTGATTTCTGGATGCCCCTTGAACGCTATTTCCACCTCCGAGACCTCGGGATCACGCCACAGCACCTGCAGGATACTTAAAATTCCGGCAGTGCGGGCGTCTATCTTCTCTGAAGAAAGAAGTTCAGGTTTAGCAAAAAAATACCCCTGAAAAAACTCATATCCCTCCTGCCGACAGACAGCTACATCAGCTTCCGACTCAACTTTTTCAGCAAGCAGCTTGATCCCTTTACTCTTAAAATATTCGGCAGCCTGGGTTCTCTGAACCGACGAATTAGCCATCAGATCAATTTTTACAAATTGCGCAAAAGGGAGCAGTGGTGAGACTTTATCCAGCACCTCCGGAGAGAATACTAGATCATCCAGAGCGATTTCGAAACCCTGACTTGAAATTTTCTGCACCGATTCCACCAGGAGGCTGTCGACTTCAACATCCTCCAGGATTTCGATCACAAAACGTTCAGGATCAAGCATTCCGGAAAGATCATTCAAAAGCATTTTTCGGCTGCAGTTTAAAAACGCCTTGTTAGGCCCGACAATTTTATCCACTCCAATACTGTTGAATGCATTATCAAGAAGCTGGGCGGTGGCGACAAAGGCATCAGAAAACTGAGCTGACTGCACGGGACCAGACCGAAACAGAAGTTCATAGCCGAAGAGGTCTCCAGCTTTATCAATAATAGGCTGTCGGGCGAGGTAGGCTGTATTGTCCATAGATATTGATACCAGGGTGCTGACCAATTTGAGCGTATATAACTTAGTATGGTATGATTTCACTATAAATGTCAACCATTAATAAATTATAGAAAGTCATAATGATTCTAGCGATTCAGGATCACTATGGGGAATTCCCTTTAAAAAGCATGTGCGCGCTACTGAATTGCAGGGTGATCATACACACATATACTTGATATACGACTCAGAATGGGATTCGAAATGAAAACCCAGAGTACCACATCCATGTTCATTTCTGGAACTAAAAGAGAAGTCAGTGGATATCCGTCCATTTTAATCGAAGTGGAGATGTTCGACAGATCTGGAAAGATCTGCTGGCGTGATGCCGCAACGAGCAGAGCTAAAAGTAAAGTATATCTACGGCAAAAACTGAAAAAGACAGATCAATTGTTGAAGAAATCATGGACGAGGTAAATTTAAACCAGCTAATCAGGAGCGCTATTACTGAACTCAAAAAACAAAGCTACTTTCACTTGATGATAACAACTCGATAGGCACAGAACAGGTATTGCGGACCCGAAAACAGAATTCCGGTTTTACAGGCTTCCGAATGGGATTCCAAGTAGCATATTGTTGTCTGAAGACAACGTTTTTTCATCCATTCTCTTGTGCACTCCATTCCCTTTCAGTATTATGTATACTGGAGGAACAATGGAAAGTATTTACACCTATTCCGATTATCGACAGTATCTTTCCGACTACTACCGGGATAAGAAAAAAGCCAGTCAGAGCTTTTCTTTGCGGGTTATGTCGGATAAAGCAGGGTTCAAAGCAAGAGATTACATCCTGAGAGTTATGAACGGGTCGCGCAATCTCTCAAAAAGCGGCATATTCATGTTGTCTAAAGCGCTGCACCATTCGGAACGTGAAGCCGCCTTTTTCGAAAACCTGGTTGGATTCAATCAAGCCAAATCGATTTCAGAAAAAGATCACTACTTCCAGAAAATCTGTGCTTTCAAAATCACCGCTTCTCACCAGATTCTCAGGGAGGATCAGTATGAATATTTTTCCAAATGGTATCACAGTGCTTTGAGATCCCTCCTGCCAACGTCAGGATGCACAGAAACAGAAGCTTCAAAGTTACTGAGCCCCACTGTCCCGCTCAGGGATGTTAAGAGATCAATTGCCCTTATGATTCATCTTGGATTATTGCGGCGTGATGAAGATAGCGGTGAATACAAGACCTCCACCGCTATGCTTTCCTCCGCTGACGATATCAAAAGTGTAGCCCTGGCCCAATTTCATAAGGAAGCGCTTGACCTTGCAAGTCAAGCCATTGATAAACACACCAGTGAAGAACGGGATATAAGTGGGGTAACCCTTAGCATTTCCCCTGTAGCACTCAAGCAACTCAAGGCAGAGATCAATGAATTCAGAAAGAGAGCTATGGCTATTGCAAGTCAAGATTCCGATGAAGAACGTGTATACCAGCTGGAAGTGTGCCTCTTTCCCCTTTCCAAATGTTTCAAAAGCAGAAAGGGGCAAAAAAATGAATCATATCATCACAGCAGTGTTTCAGCTTTCGATTCTCCTCACCCTTCTGGTCTGGGGATGTTCGGGACCCGGTACTGAGCAGGGGAACCCGGTGTACGTGGGATTTGCTCTTGACAGCAGCGGAAAACCGGTCTCAGAGGTGCATGTGCGTCTCTTCAGAAAACATGGAATGCTGCTAAGTGACACATCAAAGCCAGTTGCCGACCTTTGCATTGATTCGACTTCCACGGATAAATCCGGACGATTCTCTTTTGATATATCAGAAGCTGGTATTTACGCCTGTGAGGCCCGTGAATTTAAACAGATGCTCACAGGGATAAGTAATGATTTCTATTTCCAGCCCCAAGAACAAGACTACACTCCGGATACAGTTTTTCTCAGAAGCTCCGGTTCGATCCGCGGGACGGTAACTCGGGGCGGAGTACTGGGAACCAGTGGAAACACTACCAAGCAGGATGCTTTCATCAATGTACTAATCAAGGAAGTAGCAAGAAATACTGTAACTGCCCAGGAGGGTCAATTCGAATTCTCCGGTTTAGCTGAAGGAGTATACACCTTATGCTTCTATGCAGACGACGGCTTTTTTACAATCAAGATAGATTCGGTTAAGGTCACTGCCGGTCAGGAAACAGTAGTGGACACAGTTGAACTCCAGAGAATTCCCTGGGTCACCCCACCAAAGCCAACTGGATTAAGCGCTGTATACGATACTATTTCTGGCCAGGTCACACTACAATGGAATTCTATAAACTACTCAGCAATACGAGGCTATGAAGTGATCCGTTTTGATTCAAGCTGGAAGGAAAACGGGAGCTTTACCACAATTGACACAGTATTTACGGATGATCTACGCTCGTTTTCATCCGGAACCATTCTATCTTACGTTGTAAGGACAGTGAACCTGGTATTCGAGCGAAGTTATAACGAGGGGCCGGTGGATATTATCGTAAAATAACGATTCATGAAAGGAGATATCCATGAGCAAAGGCTTTTTCCGTTTTTTCATGCTGGCAGGAATACTCATCACCATCACCCAGAGTACGTTTGCAGATTCACTAACACTAGTTTTATCTGTTTTTTCAGGACTGCCTGATCCGGAGCTGATTATAACCGATTCTGCAGCGTCTAATCCTATTAAAACGAGAATGAATTATTATTCTGAAGTTGTAACCACAAAAACCCAGTTTGTGCAATCCTGCCCAGATATATCGATCGCCGGATATCGGGGAATATTTATAAACGGATCCATTTTCGTGGGCATGGGAGCAGTTCAAATCCTCGACATGACTTCTCCGGGATATAACCGCTGTTTTCCCGATCCAGACAGAGAATTTGAAAAACTGCTCTGCAGGGCAATTGCAAGGGAGTATCCAGATATGGCTCAGTTGATTCCGGATAGTCTTCTACAGCCCCAATTAAAATATGGTGTTTTAACAATAATTACTGGAGCTATTGACAGTTTCAGTATCGATTTTTCGCAATTGCCCACTCAAAATGCCCAGGCAGGAATGATTCCTGATACTGGCTTTGCTATCCCAGACATAACTATTGTCCCTACAGGGCGATACTCCGCCATTGAAGAAATAACAGGGTCATCGAAACAGATATTCACAGAGCTGCTAAGCATTCAGCCGATTCCTCAAGAGTTTAATCCGGACAGCTTATACCTGCACTTTTCTGTCAATTCAAGGATTCCAGACATGGATTTTACGATTCAGACTCAGGAAGGTGCCACAATCTATCTGTACCCTCTTGATTACTATATCGGAGCCTATAACAGGAATACATACTTTTACAGGTATAGTACAGGATCGGAACCATATTCTATTGCCGGAATCAGATATCCTTTAACAAAAGTCAATGCGAAGCCTTCGATAATATTGTTGCATGATGGTCCAATTGATCTCAAAGGACGTATTATGAAAAACGGAGGCAGTGATTTAAAGTTACCCAGCAGTGTATATGTAACGAAAGTTCATGATGAACAGAAATCAAAAAGAAAAATTAAGGTGAAATGATTGAAAAAGAGGCGTTCCAAAGACCTGAAGCGCCTCACAAATGTCTACTTTACAATAATAACCTTCTGAGAAAGTCTCTTTTTCGCAAACCCGACCTCAACCACATAACTCCCTACCGCCAAATCCCTGATGGAAAGCTGGGCAGCTCCAGCTTTTAATCCTGCCATCCGGACTACTCTTCCACGCGGGTCATATATAACCGCCTGAAGCCCAGGTTTCAGCTCTTTAGAAGTAACCACGATATTGTCGGCAACTCTACGGATTGAGAAAAGAACGGGTTTTGCTGCTTGTACGCTGGTCATTTCGGATACTACCTTCGTCTGTCCGCCATCAAACTCAAAACGGGCAAGCACAGTGCTTTCGTAATCAGAACTGCCCTCTCCCCAGGACGGGACAGCGGTAACGGGAAGATCCTCCCCTTTGCCTTCGCGTGCAAAATAGGTAACCTTGACATTTTTCCCCGGTGCAGAAGAAAAGGGTGTCTTAGTGATAATCCTCCTGGTAGCAGAATCGTAGGAAGCGATCTCCCGTGTCTCAGCCCCATATACAAGATAGTACCCAGGGAGAGCGTGCTTGAGAAAAGACGGGGAGGTAAGCCCTGCTTTTTCTGCAAAATAACGGTAGGAAAAGGTACGGGAGGTTTCCTTTTTGTGATTATAGTAATCAGAAAGAAATCTGCGGTAATCAATATACTCGAATATGGATCTCATGGTTCCAATATACTGTCCAATCCTCCGCGACGCTTGTTTTTTCTGAATTTTCCGTACACAAAACGTGTACAAAAATGGCTGTAAAGTTACACATTTACACGATTTCCTGATTTTTCCAGGATAAACAAGCTTCAAATATTGTGTACATCAAGCATTGTTTCTCCGAAGTGACTGCAAACAATTGAGCTACTGAGTCAAAGGTTTTAGGCGGTACTACTTCGACAGACCTCTAAGCGAGATTCCGATATATGCTTCATCCAACAAAGCGGTAAATACGTAAATAAAAAACCCAGGTAAGAGAAGGTTTATTATGCGGCAGCAAGATATTGTGTTCTTAACATAATACAGATAACTAAAGGATTATTTTCGAGAACTATAAATAACCCAAAATCTCTTCATGGTTTTCAAGCAGTACTGCTTTACAGCTAGAAAGCACATCAACACTCTGATGCCCCTTGGCCACCAAAAAACATTGCACACCAAGAGCACTCGCGACTTCATAATCATGTGAGCTGTCCCCTACCATTATAACTTTAGAGGGCTTAATCCCCAGTTCCTTTAAAAGTTCATGACCCTTGTCTATTTTTGAATCAGCATCGGTGCCGTCTAGTCCCTTTATGATTGAAAAACGGTCGGCAATGCCGTACTGGTTTACCATTTCTACAAGATGCCTTGTAGCATAGGCGCTTAGAACTGAGTGAGTGCCACCACTGGCCAAAAAGCCATCGAGCACCTTCAGTACCCCGTCATGAAGAGGGCACTCTCTACGTCTTAAATTGTATTCCATTAAAAAGGCGAGATTCTGTTTCTGAAAAGTTTCAGGAGAAGATGCCAAGCCCATTTTTTCATAGAAGGCACTGAGCGGAAACAGAAATTTACTTCTGTAATCCTCAATACTGATAGGTGCCTTCCCGCTTTTGGCAAGCTGAATGTTTAGGATCGAAAGACAGAGTGCACTATCGTTGACTATGGTCCCGTTCCAATCCCAGATGATATGATCAAACTGTCTCATTGTTGTTGCTTCCTTTGTGGTTATAATCAATCAGTATAACATACGAACTGCGGAAAAGGAAGGGAAGAGAACTTTGAAAGATGATCCGGATCGTCTCTTAATATGCACCGGAATGAGAACTGATTGAAAGGCCTTTGATTTGCTCGATCTTTGCTATTATAAAAACACATTTGTTAGATCGAAAAGAGCACAGATCTGTCTAAGCGTGTCACTTGGGTACTGGTTTTGAAATCAGGTCATCGCAAGTACTTAAAGGAGCACGTCCTAACGCAGATAGAACCATAGAAGGCAGGTTTTCAGCTTTCACAGCTGTTTAATCTTTAAGGTTCTTGTATCAGACTATAGGGGGACAGCTTATGCTTGAAAGCATAGTCCAATCTGCCCAATCCACATCTGTATTTCCGGGGGGGTTAGGACATTTTACCCTACTTCTCTTACACCTGTCGGGAGCAGCTCTTCTAGGAACTGGCATTTCTCTCATCTATTTCATAACGCATAAAACCAAGACAGGGGGTGTTTCTTTTTTACTAACGTTACCTCTGCTGAGCGTAATCACCGGCTTTGTAATTAGTGTTATAGGAAACGACCTGATACGCGCCTTTGGCCTGATCGGGGCGATTTCAATGGTAAGATTCCGCACTCGTGTTGAATGTACGCTTGATATGGCTTACATTTTCATGGCCATAGGTATTGGGCTTGCATGCGGTGTAGGTCTTCATGCTGCCGCAGTAGCAGGTCTGCTCATATTCGGGATTACCGTTGTCACGGGCAGTGGGATTATAAATAAATACAAGGCAAAACGAAGGCGGCTGATCGCCTCTGCTGTAGACTCCGAAAATAAACCTGAAAAAAACATGCTTACTTCACCAAATCCTCCCGATACACGCCCCGAACGCAAAACAAAGGCTCCGGAAAAATGAGATCTGAAGCAATAAAGGCAATACACCATAAACAATGCACTGCACTCACTTTTTGGATTTTATTGGGTATTATGGATCTGAATACATTTGCAGAAGAAGATTCCCTAAAGAATGCCTCTTTATTCGAAAGAACAACAATCGAAGGAGTGATTGAGATAGGTCTTAGTTATGGAGAACGTGGGTATGTTTTTTTTAATGGTAAAAATGACGTTTGGGAATCTGATTACGAAAGACATTTGGCAGTGGAAGCAGATTTCGAGATAGAAATCACAAATAAGATCAAAGCGGAATTTGATATTGAAGGAGAGTATTCAAGCCCGGGTCCCAAGCTCCAGAAAGGGCTACTTCAGTTCGACCTTCCCGGAAAACAGGTGCTTCGATTGGGGAACATGAAACGGAGGCTCGGCCTTGAAGAAAGAGCCGGCAGAAGCGAAAGGCTCGTCCCCAATCGATCGATTCTCCACAGTTACTTTTCTACTTTTGGTTTCATGGGCTTGGATTTCGCAGTTGAATACCAGAAAAAATGGAAGCTGCAAAGTGGCAATACTGCAGAAGCGTGGGGACAATTTGGTGGCGATGGGGACCTTCGTTTTTTCAGTGAAGCGTCTGCTGGGCTGAAAATGAAACATTTGAGAACCGGTTTAGGTCTACTCTATATGGAACATCTACAAGAAAACCGGAAAAACTGTTACATAGGAACAGTCACCGCCGTTTGGGATAAGAGAGGTTCCGAGATACTGATAGAAATACACACAGGCAAGGACCCTTTGGCCAGCTACTATTCCAGTTTTTTTTCAAATGGACCTGATATCCACTTTTTCGGATCACGATTCCAGATTTCTCACCTGTTCACTATCAAAAACAGCGTCATAGGCGATTTACAACCTGCGCTTTCCATTGCTCATGTAGCTCCCGATGTAGATCTTTTCCAGGAGGGAGTCATGGAATTTTACCCCGCGCTCAATATCTATATCGGTCCATCAAAGCGTGTTAGATGGATAACGGGGATATCAGCCATCTGCACAGTGAACGAACCTCGGGATGGTGCGATTCACTTAAGAGAGCACAGAATAACATCCAGTTTTCAGGCTTTATTTTAGGGAGCAAGGAAAGACTGATGTCCGGAAATACGGCGGAACAGATATTACCGATGCTATTTCTACTTTTCTCGGGCTGCGGTCTGCTGAAATCACCAGAAGAAGCATTTTCAAATGTAGAAATCATTTCTATGAGGCTTCCCAATGACGGGTACACCCAGCTAGGCGGGGCTACTTATCTGAACGACTGGATCAGCGCAGAAGTAAAGGCAAGCGGGCGCAAGTACGAAGGGCGGCTGCAGATAAGCGGCAACATCACCCTACGCGATGTCAAGAAATCCTACCGACTGGATCTGCATAGAGGATTTGAGCCCGGGCGGCATCAGCACCAGTACGTTCTATCTGCCCAATCCAGAGATGAAAGCTTCATCAGGTACCGGCTTGCGTCTCATTTCTTCAAGAAAGCGGGTTTCCACTGCTCGAATCTCCGCCCGGTGGAACTTTTCATCAACAATGAACTCCACGGCCTTTACCTTGAACGCGAACCAGTCGACAGTGCTTTTTTCTTAGATCGCGGGTTACCGGTATCCAGCCTGTACAAAATTCACACGAATGCGCAACTTGATGCTGGAAAAGAGATCGTTCCCGAACAAATTTTTGAAAAAAAGCTGCCTGACAATGACAGATGCTTTGATGATATCGAAAGGCTTGTGGATATCGCAACAGAAGGTATAGATGCGGACAATTTGCCGGTACTGCGTCAAATACTGGATGTGGAAAAAGCTTTAGATTACTACGCCGTTTCCATTCTGATAAATCACGGCGATGGTATCAGCAACAATTATTACTTGTATCTCAATACTGAAACGAAACTGTTTGAATTTATTCCCTGGGATCTGGACCAGACATTTTCCGGTTCGTATGCTGGCTTATATCATTATAAAAATGGGCTTTTCGAGCAGCTGGAAAGAATACCCGGCTGCCGAGACTACATTCTGAAGCGGGTTATCGAACTGTTTGACTATCAGGAGGCGCTGCAACTTGCCGAGGCATACCTTATCGAAGTGGA
This sequence comes from Fibrobacterota bacterium, assembly GCA_023436205.1. Taxonomy (GTDB): domain Bacteria; phylum Fibrobacterota; class Chitinivibrionia; order Chitinivibrionales; family Chitinispirillaceae; genus JAEZKC01. The sequence continues at coordinate 15,321 of JAEZKC010000097.1, read as the reverse complement.
AAGTGCATACTGCCGTGATCCTTATCTTCTCCGTGCGGGCAGCAATTTACATTCAGCAGCTGCGGATGTATCCCTCTACCTTGAGAACCTGTCAAAAACCTTTCAGGACTTCTGACATTTTACGGAATGAAACTTTGAGGCGCAAGTCCATTGTGTACTTGACATTCCAATCACAGACAGAAGGGGAAGCAGGGCTTATTTACACCCAGCTTCCCCATTATCACAGATTCAAACAGTAAAGCTTACTTACGTTCCAACTGAATGGTCACTGTAGTCAAATCGCACACTTCGCTAGGGCCGAAGTACTGGATCGGGCCAGGATACTGGAAGTCGTCCTCCAGGGCCCAGGCATCTCTATTATCTGCCAACACTTTAAAAGGCTTGCCATCAAGCTCAACCAGGGCCTTCTTGATTACCGGCTTGCTCTTGCCGTGGCGGCGCTCAAGGTTCATCATCATTGTAAGCGGAACTCCACCGGCAATCCACTGGTCTGCAGGCTTGGTCAGGTTACGCACCGATGAAAGGTAACCGGTCTTTCCGTTTGCAACCAGGCTTGACGCGGTATAGCCCAAGCTGTAGCAATAGTCGGCGTCGAAGTTGGAAGGAGCAGCACAGCGTCCTTCATAGCCGAAAAAGTGATTCAGCGCATTGAACTTGCCTTTGTACTCACCTTTAGCTTTCCATTCGCGAAGCAGATCACCAACCATGTCAATGATAAGCTTTTCTGTTTCGATACGAGACACCTGCACGTTACCATGCGGATCGCGATCAGCCAGAAGCTGGTTCTGAATCACCTGGGGAAGGCTTGAAAAAGCCTGCGATGTATCAGCACTCAGATGACTATTGACAAACTGAAATTTGTCATCATCTGACAAAGTGTCGAAATATGAAGCATTGGCAGCAAGAAGATCATTGAGCTCGCTGATAAGCTTCTTCATCTCGGGAATGAACTCGATGAGACCTTCGGGAACCAGGGCGATACCGAAATCCTTACCAGCTTCAGAACGTTTCTTGACAATGGTGGCGATATCCTGAACGATCTGGCGCAAGGTCATCGCCTTTTCTGCAACCTCTTCCGAAACCAGAGTTACATTGGGATGAGTTTTAAGAGCACACTCGAGAGCGATATGTGATGCACTGCGGCCCATCAGCTTGATGAAATGCCAGTATTTCTTGGCAGAGTTGGCATCACGCTGAATGTTGCCGATGAGCTCTGCATAAACCTTTGTAGCGGTATCAAAACCGAAGGATGCCTCGATCCACTCGTTCTTCAGGTCACCGTCGATGGTCTTGGGACAGCCCACGACCAGGATACCGGCATTCTTCTTAGCGCAGTACTCTGCAAGCATACATGCATTGGTATTGGAATCGTCTCCACCGATGATCACCAGCGCGGTTATGCCCAGTGCTTTGCAATTATCAATTACCTTGTCGAACTGTTCCTCTTTCTCAAGCTTTGTGCGACCGGAACCGATAATATCAAAACCGCCGGTATTGCGGTATTCGTTGATAAACTTGTCATCGAATTTAACATATTTATTATCGATCAGACCGCTGGGACCACCCAGGAAGCCAAAAAGCTCACTACCAGCGTTAATCTTCTTAAGACCATCATAGAGACCGGCTATAACATTGTGACCACCAGGAGCCTGGCCACCGGAAAGGATCACTCCTACTTTCAGAGCACCAAAAGCCTGATCGACGGGTCCTTCGAAAGTAACCACAGGAAGTCCGTAGGAGTTGGGGAACAAGGATTTAATGTCGGCCTGATCTGCAATAGACTCGGTTGCCGCTCCCAGTGTCGCCTTAACGGCACTGCCGTACTGAGCAAGAACTTTGGGCAGTTTTGGCTGATAAGCCGCACGTGCGATCTGCAACGGGGAAACTGTCTTTGGCATGATTGGTCATCCTTTTTGGAAGGGTTATGTAGTACACTCAGGTAGATATCATGAAAACAGAACAAAATAAACTATTACAGGGGAATTGCCAAGCTAGAAGAGAGAAGATTCAGTACTCTGCAGGGTGATGATTACATCCTGCATACCCGGCTGTGTATTATCTTATGCCACCCATTTGCATCGAAATGCGATAACCAGTAAAGCCTTTGCTGAAGAGACCGAGAAAATTCCAGTGAGTGCATTACTATCCAACCTTTATTCCACTATCCCCCCCTGCAATAAATTAACTTCTTATTAAGTGAAGAAAACTTCACTACTCCTTTCGGGCAGTTTGCAGCCTTTTAGCCATAGAAAGCTTCAGCTAACGAACCTGCACGATGGAACAGATATTGCATGATATGTATACTTTTACGATATCACGGAATCCGGACTGTTATTGATGCCTCTAAACATGAGTTATCTCTCAAACTCCAGACATTTCAGCTCTCCGGCATTCCCAAACACAAACCCTAAGGGTATAATAAATCTGATCATTCACATTTGGAACCTGTGACCGACAATCCGGCATGGAGTTCCTTTTCATTTTCCGGCAATAGTTTCAGGAGGATCGCATGTATATCATTCACGTAGCCTCGGAATGCGCTCCAGTCGCCAAAGTCGGCGGATTGGCTGATGTGGTTTCCGGCTTATCTTGGGAAACTGCCATTCGAGGGCACGAAGTCGAAATAATTCTACCTAAATATGACTGCATGCGTTCTGATCAGGTCTGGGGTATGACCCCCACCATGGGAGATCTCTGGGTTCCCTGGTACGGAGGAGCAATACACTGCACTGTCTGGTTTGGTTTTGTAAACGGCCGCAAATGTTTCTTCATAGAACCCCACTCAAATGACAACTTCTTCAACCGCAGGACTTATTACGGATGCAGCGACGATGTTATGCGCTACGCATTTTTCTGTAAGGCGGCCCTTGAATTCATGCTTAAAAGCGGCAAGCGCCCTGATGTGATCCATTGCCACGACTGGCAGACCGGGCTTCTGCCGGTCATGCTCGCAGAAATATATCAGCACCACGGTTTATGGGCCCAGCGGGTGTGTTACACCATTCATAACTTCAAGCATCAAGGCGTGTTCGGACATGATGTGCTGGCCGCCACCGGTTTATGCAGACCGGAATACTATTATCGCCCGCAACAATTGCGCGATGATCATAATCAAGCTGTACTCAACTGCATGAAAGGCGGTATTGTCTATTCCAATTTTGTCACTACAGTCTCCCCCAACCACGCCTGGGAAGCCCGCTTTACGGATCAAGGCTACGGGCTTGGGAGCACGCTGCATACGCATCAGGGTAAGTTTGGCGGCATACTTAACGGAGTTGACTACAGCACCTGGAATCCTGAAATCGATCATTTTCTGCCTGCCAAATATTCTGTAGACACTATCGAGGAAAAATACCGCAACAAAGACGCCTTGAGAGATCGGTTCTGGCTCTACAAAAGTGAAAAACCGATTATCGGCTTTGTTGGGAGACTTGATGAACAGAAAGGGCTCAACCTCATTTATCATGCTGCGCATCATGCACTGCGCAGGGGGGCACAGTTCGTTTTGCTGGGTTCGCCTTCCAACCACGCAATATTTAATCAGTTTGCCCGCCTTAGGGCCGAACTGGGACAAAGCGTCGACTGCCATATTGAACTTGGTTTTAACGAGGAGCTCTCTCATTTAATTTACGCTGGAGCCGATATGATGATCGTGCCCAGCGCGTTTGAACCATGCGGCCTCGCCCAACTTATTGCACTTCGCTACGGGACCATTCCCATTGTGCGTGCAGTAGGCGGTCTGGCCGACACCGTTTTTGATAAAGATCACTCACATGCAGATCTGTCGATTCGCAACGGTTATACATTCAACAATCTGGACCAGCCGGGCATCGAATCAGCCATGAACAGAGCTATTGGTCTTTATTACGATTACCCAAAAGACTTCCGCAAACTTATTCAGAACGCCATGAATGCGGATTATTCCTGGAACCATCCCGGAACACACTATCTTAACATTTATGAATACATCCGACACAAGCAGGCTTAATTGAAAGGAGCATTATATGACTTCTCAGAACATGCCGGAAACAATCGGAGGACTCCCGAACATCACCAGTTTCAAGCAGGTGGAAAGTGCAGTAAAGGAAGCTGCGGGCAAACCAGTATTCATTGAAAACAGCAGAATCCCTTTTGACAAAATAAGAAGTGCAACAGCCATTGCTCTTCACATGCATCAACCACTTATTCCCGCCGGCGGCGGCGACCTGCATACAGCAGATCTTATCAGCAATCTTCAGTATATGATGGAAAATCAGGGTATCGGTGATAACCATAACGCCCCTGTTTTCCACTGGTGCTACAAAAGAATGGGCGAATTCATCCCTCAGCTCTTCAGTGAAGGAAAAGAGCCTCGAGTGATGCTTGAATATTCAGGAACGCTGTTTTATGGTCTGCGCAAAATGGGCCTCAACGATGTATTTGACTATTTGGTACGGGTGACAAATGATCCCGGGATGTTCCAAGCAATCGAATGGCTTGGATGTCCCTGGGCCCATGCGGTGGCCCCCTCCACGCCAGTGCAGGATTACCGACTGCATGTTAAAGCATGGCAGAGCTATTTTGCCTCCATTTTCGGAATGGATGCACTCAAAAGAGTACGGGGATTTTCTCCATCAGAAATGGCTCTTCCCAACCACCCCGATACCGCCTACGAGTTTGTAAAAACTCTTCGGGACTGCGGATTTACATGGGTACTGGTTCAGGAACACACTGTCGAGCGACCGGACAATGGCTGGGGACCAGAGAAGAAACACCTCCCCCATCGACTGGTCTGCAGAAACTCCAAAGGTGAAGAAACAAGCATAATTGCCATAATCAAAACTCAGGGAAGCGATACTAAATTAGTTGCACAGATGCAACCCTATTACGAAGCAACCAGTCTCTCCAGATGGGAACTTGCTGGCAAATCGGTGCCCCCACTGGTAACCCAAATTGCAGATGGGGAAAATGGTGGGGTTATGATGAACGAGTTCCCCCCCAAATACATGGAGGTGGTGCGCCAGTCAAGCGGCTCAGATTCACCGATGATGAATGTTACAGAATACCTGGAACATCTAAACGCCATGGGCATTGCAGATAAGGATCTACCAGTGCTCCAGCCTCTTTTCCAGAAGAGAATCTGGGATCGTATGCAACCTGGCGATGGCCCTGAAAAACTGGCCAAAACCATCGAGGAGCTCAAGAAAGAGGACGGACGCTTTCACATGGATGGCGGCAGCTGGACAAGCGACATATCATGGGTTAAAGGGTATGAAAACGTACTCGATCCCATAGACAAGCTTAGCGCAAAATTCAGTGAAAAAGTCCTCAAATCCAAGGCTTCATTTGATGAACAACGCACCAGGAATGCTCTTTTCTATCTTCTGGTTTCGGAGACGAGTTGCTATCGCTACTGGGGCCAGGGGATATGGACCGATTACGCCCGAGAAATCTGCAGAAGAGGAATGGATATTCTGGATCACGATTTCTGATTTGACTACCAGTGAGAGGTTCTGCCTCTCACTTCTTACCTCTTCGAACTCCCGCCCATTTGGCTGTGAATGTCATTGTCCTCCATTCTAACCAAAAACACAATAAAAATACCGCTGCATCTAATATTATTCTGGAACACCTTTCGCGCCAAATGTTCAGCAGGAGAAGACATGAAGCAGGTAAATAATAATGTGAAAGCCATGAAACCCCAAGATAAAATCTACCAGAACAGTAACCGGAACCGGTACAGAAACAAAAAACGGGGCCAGCGAGGGCAGAAGGGATAGGAGCTTCACCTGAAGCTCCTTCTATCTTTGTAGTCACTGAGTATTGCTTTTTCCAGAGTTCTTCATAATTCTTAACTGCTTATCTGAGTACTGCAAGATGTACCCGCCGTTTGGAAATACAGTCATATCGATGGCATTACTGTACCCGGAAGCCACCTTTTTGCCGGACAAGTTGATAAGCAACCACTTGGCAGGCTCTTGCAAATGTATATCCCGGGAAAAAATCGTGGCGTCTTCCTGAAGTGTTTCATTTTTCACCGCCGGTGCCTGTATTCCGGTGGCAATTGTGCATTTCCTGAGGGACTTAAACAGAAGAACTCCTCAAATCCGCCTTTCAGCGATTTTGAGGAGTTCTTTAAAGCCGAGAAGCAGACTCGAACTGCCGACCTACTGATTACGAAGGAGTAGTACCCTTTTAAAAATCAAACACTTACAATGGCACAATCACCCGTACAATCACCAAATTAGCGTAAACAAACGTAAAAATATGTAACCTACCCGGTAGGGCTGTCACATTCTTGGCCCTGAACACAGAGCCGATGAGGGGAATCAAACCCCTGACCTTTCGATTACGAATCGAATGCTCTATCAACTGAGCTACATCGGCAATGATTAGAGAATATATGTTTTCCCCATTCGAATGACCAGCCTAAGTTTCCCATATACATTATATATAGCACCTTATCCTACAAGATAAAATATTAGCCATACAATTATCGCTATGGTATCATATTTATATTGGAATAACCTTCAAAACGTGGAACTCATGGCGATAAAGAAACTTGACCATAACCTATTCAAAATAACTGCTGTCGTAAAATATAAGGGTAAGCAGTTTAAAAGGGTACGAGAACGGTTCAAAGGAACCGAGCAAAAGGCTCTTGTAGAATACAACCGTTTGCACGGGATTTGTTTAAAAAAAGCTGAAGCATACAGAGAGCAGATAGAGCACCCTTTCAGTACTCTGGATAAACTGATTGACAGGTATATTAAAATCAAGCAGCCTTCCGATATCTCATCATATAATCGATTGAAAGTAGATTGTGGCACGTATGAAGTATCTGCCGAAAACCTGAAAACAAAGTTTCTCGGTGGCACAGATGAGTACGGTAATCCGATCATCGGCTATGTCCAACTATTAGAAAATGAACATGCTCGAAGGTTCCAGCGATCAGGACTGAAAGGTTCAGTTGTCGAGACAACCCGAAAACTGGGAGCCAACAGTAAGAATAAAATCTACCGTGCCATAAAAAACCTTTGCCAATTTGCTGTTGAGCAAGGACAACTCAAATACAATCCAATTCAAGAACGGCACCACTGGAAAGAAATCCCACGAAGTAGAACCCTCTCCGATGAAGAAGACGGCAAGATTATAGAATCGCTGAAAAAGAAATATCCCTACTACCTACCCCTATACTTGCACTGCCCAAGGAACCCTTGCAGGATCGGTGATATACGAGATTTGACAAGGGATGAGCTTTTTTTGAAAGAGCAACAGATCAGGTATGTATCATCAAAGGGAACGGTTCCAGTAGTCCATGTTATATATGATGATGTCCTTGACCATTTTCAAAATCTGCCACCCGAATCAAAGTACCTGTTCTATTATCCAGTAGTCAGAAAGAGTACGGGTAAGATCTCGTATCGAAAATTAGGTGATTTTAAAAAAGCATGGAAGGCTGTTTTGAAGGAGAACAACATAAAAGACCTGAAATGGCACGATCTACGGCACCACTCTCTAACTGAATTATTTAACAATCCATCGTTCACTGTTCGCCATGCCATGCTTATTGGTGGTTGGAAGCAACGATCAACAATTGAGATCTATCATAACATTGACGGCAAAAAGACTGCTATGGAGTTAAATGAGTTGCTCCTCCCAAAGAAATCCGATCAAGGTAAGACACCTGACAACCAAGACCGATAGCCAGCAATAGTGTATCAGATCTCACCGATTATCTGAGTCAGAAAAGTGGGTTTTTCTGACTCAGAAAAAGGGCATTTTCTGAATGTGATGTATTTAATGAACAGGTACCCTGTCCCAGATTCCTGCTCGAAGTATCTTTTCTTGAATACAGCAATAAGGAAATAAGCAAGTAAGGAGATCATTATTAGATGAACAAGAAAGAAGGTCGCCCAGAAAAAGGGACGTATCGCAAGTACACCATACATCTGACCGACAGGAGCGATGAGATCCTTGAAGGGCTACAAAAGATGGTGCGTGAAAGTGGTGGGTACAGAATATCGAAAAGCGAGCTAATCCGTGCTTCAATCGATTTGCTGAATTCTGCTAAACGTAAAATAGAATGGAATGATATCCGCTCCGAAGAAGATCTTATCGACAGATTAAAAGCAGCTATGCTCAAAATTTGACAGTTCTTTAAAAAGTCTGTCTAAAAATAATTCATTTCTAATTGCCATATTTCCTTATTTATTTATTGCCTTATTAATATCTTGGTGCTATAATCCTACAAGGGAGAAAAAATGACTGAAAATGTGATCGTACTTTTAGAACAGTTGAGAAAAGAGATTGAAGAGAGAACTGGGATAAAGATTAGTAAAACAAGACTGACTGAAATCGCAGCAGAAATGCTTTTTGAAAAAATCGAGCAACATGGTGTGGACTATCTAGTTAAGAGTGGGTTACTCAGTGATTGTGAAAATGAAGATAACAAAACATAACCCTTAAAAAGGAGATTGTATGAGCCGTTATAGTTGTAGCTGGCAAGTTCTGATTGTTGCTGGATTATTATTTTTGAGTAATTGTAGCCAAAACCCACTCACCTCAGACCCTACCGACCAGACAACCTATTCAGTTGATATCAAAGGCAAAGTGTTAGATAAAGACAACAAGCCCCTTGTCGGAGCAACAGCCAAGTTGGTGAAACTCGAACTAACCGCACAAACAAACGATAAAGGTGAATACAGAATAACAGGAAATAAATCCCTATCGAAGCAGTCGGCAGGATTAGCAAAGGACTATCAGATACTCCGCTCGATACTTTAATCATCGAAAAATCAGGATCTGAAATACAACGTACTGCATTAAAGTCGTTAGTAAGTGAACTCCCTACGACTTTCATAGTCCAGCGAGAGATTCGTGGCTTGTTAGCCGAAGATGATAATGGAGAAATAGGAAAGATCGTGGCGACTGTCGCAGACAAACAATATCCGCAAGAAACTAAAAGCATAGAATTGTGGCACGATAAAATGAACCAAGCGTTCCATAGCTTTGCGTATTTCTATTATGCATCGGAAAATCGTACTTATATGTTGACTATAAACATTTACGATACCCTGGGGCATATCATTGGGACAAGCCCTGCATTTGAGTTCCCTAATAGTGCTGGTAACCTTAATTTCACAGACCCAATATCCTACAACAATCAAAAACCTTCAATTTACATATACGCAGATACTTTAAAGCTACGGGGTGATTCGATAACCTATACTGTTGAGGCTTATGGTAAATTTGACAGCAATTCAAAATGTGAGATAGATATAGGAGCAACTGGTGCCTATATTCAATTGACATTAACGAAGATAACCAAGCTCGATACTATTAGAAGTATGTATAATGGGGGGATAATTCGAATCGACACATCAACATACAGTAAAGGTTCAATAAATACTGTGGTGCCAAATGACACAGGCTATTTCCAAACAAAAGCGAAGGTTGTCGACGTTTATGGGAATACAGCCACATCAGTTTTCGATGTACATATTGCAGACCCCCAAGAACGGTTATCAATTCATAGCAAAAACCAGCAACGAGTCGCGGGCAGTATCGATACGTTGCGAATGTTTTTAAATTCTAATTTCAATACATCTGTTACACAGGTTAGTATCAGGACTGACAGTGATTGGATTCAAATTGAAAAATCTAATATAAAGACAGCAGATTCATCTGGAGGGCAGGTCATTAGCATCAAAGTACCATATAAAGTCCCTTCCGTTGGTGGAGAATACCAAGTATTTGCTAAGGTTGAATCAAAGTTTGGCATTTATACTGATTCAATAACTCTTGTCTCAATAGTTAGCGAAGATGAATTCAGTGCCACTACAAATATAATCGAAAGTCCTGTTGTAAATTCAACTTTAGCTAAGCGTAAAGATTTGTTGCATGCAAATATTGGTATTCCATTTCTTTTTACTGATACAAAATCATAGTATTTCTAATTACGCTAGTTAGGAAAGCGATGCGTACAGCAGCATTCGGGTCGCTTTCTTTTTGGATCAACCTCCTTGAATTGTCAATTATATTATCTGACCACTTTACTTTACCAAAAGATGATCTTTTTCATCGATTCTGCCTACAATCGTAAATTAACCCCCCATAAGTTGCAAAATTACAACCTATCGTACAGTTATAGGTAAATATAGCATTCTGCACCAGTTAAATGGTCTCAATATTAACCCAGACTGCCCCATGTTTGCACGTTTCGGCATAATTTGCAGATGATTAGTTTATTTATCCAGCAACAAAAGATGATCTTTTCCTATGCATGATATAGATTCGCCCTAAAAATGGGAAGTGCCGATAAATTTAACAATATTAATGGAGTTTTGGTTGCCAATAACCTATCCATTCGACCATGCCCCCTATACTAAACCATAGGTTTAGTATAGGGGAACCTTACATATTTTGTTGTAAATGCAAAGGTCGCTTTCATCTTTTTATGTGATACCCCCCTATCAGTAAATTGGGCTTCTTACGCCTGAGAGTTCGATGGGCTAATGTGGAAATCCCTTACATAAGCATCGGGCACTCTGCTGGAAGGAAATGGCTTTTCAAAAAAATCTGGGTGGGGTCTCAGAAATTCCACATAGGGTCGTCCAATAACTCTAATGCGATCGTATAATAATTCTCGTCTTGCCAATAGCATACCTGCCCCACAAAGCCCTACCATCGGATAATGGTTCCCATTCTGGTGGCTTCTTTCGGGGTTAAACTATGCTTTGCTCGGATACTGGAAAGGTCATCTTTATTGCTGATCATCTGTTTTTCATTTTTCTTTATACTTCTAAAAGTACCTGTTATACTATCCTTCAACAGTACTCCAGTATTGCTTAAAGGTCTTCATTCAGCGGAACAGTAGGTTTTGTCTCATAAGGAGACCGAGTAAAAATTATACGTAAGTGATTGTTCTATAAGGCAAAAAAATATTTCGGCAGAACACGATGTTTTGCTCAATAATAATAAATTAGATAAGTAGCAAGACTCTACTAAGCCCGTTTTGCGATAACACTGGTTCTGATGCTAGCAGGAACAGTCGAGTGAAACGGGTCTTTTTTAGCGTCTTTAACACTACAATAATATTATCACAAGGAGCACTGCAATATGCAAAAGCAATTCAACAAGGAAGACCTAAAATTATGTCGTTTAACAAGGTATGAACTGGCTCGAGCAATGAATATGAAATACTCGACTTTCAGTTCGAAAGTCAATGGATATATCAGTTTTTATCCCGAAGAACTGGAGAGACTTCGGAGGCTATTAAGAGAAAATCAACTTGTATCAACTATCAACTAAACCGAATTAAAGTCTGATTAACGTTTTATCGCAGGACTCCTAATTTTTTAATGGAGTCTTGCAAATGGATACTAACACTAATGCTCTATCTGCTGACAGCAGCAGTTTAGAATCACTGGGTCTTTCAAAAAATGCTCTAAATTTTTACCGTGACCTATTCATACAAAATGATGAAAAATACAGGGTGTTTGATTTCAGTGTCGATTTTGAAAAACGGCACTGGGTGCAAAAAAAGGGGAGCATTACCGATGAGATGCTTTTGGATCACTTTAATTTCAGAAAACAATATTCAAGATTTGCTCACAAATGGACTGATTACATAGTATTTGACCTTGACCTTGAATCCGACATTCTTGAACGTTATGATTTGCTGATAAACAAATTTATGAAGCCTTCGGTATTATTGCAATCATCCGAAGCCATTGAGAACGAATATCCTTTATCTGGTGGACTGCACTCTTATTATTTCTTTCAAAAACGCCACCAGACGTCCAAGCTTGTTCAAGGTTTAAAGAACTACCTTGAAGATAAAGGAATAGAGGTTCGCTCTGGATACCTTGAAATTCTTCCAACAGAGACATGCTCATTACGCTTACCTCTGCATACAATGCGAAAAGAAAGCAATTGCCCTTGTGGTAGTCATCTTTTAGAAATTGATGATCCAACAAGAATCTGCAATATTGATGGATTTCCGCTTACGTTTAAGGAATCTATTGAAATTTTCAATAATGCTCCACGATATGATTTCAGCGAATTTGTTAAGCTGGCAAGTCCCAAAACTATGATTGCTGTCCCGTCATCCATTAAAAGTGAAATATCAAGACCAAAATGCGAAACACCAGTCACCAAAGGTAATCGAAATGTAGTGTGGATGGAATGGGTGCGTGACTTGACATGGGCAGGTTATAATGGCAATGATATTTTCAATATAATTGTCAGTCGTATGGAAGATCCCAAATGGAATCATGGCTCAAAAGATTGGATTCACAATCGTAATAAGGTGATACATGAACTTCGAGCAATGATACGTATCAATTTCAATCGAAGGGGAAGAGAATGGTCTGATAAACAGTTTGAGCCAAATAAACCATTTTTAGAGTTTCTCCCGCTGGGGCTTTCTGAAATTAGTTTCATCTTTTCTCAAACAAAAGACCTTAAACTAAACAGATATGATATTCGAAAGCAGCAGTTCATCTTTAACTTACTAATGCTGTAGTTTCCCAATTTATCTCCAGTCCTAATCCTTCTTTATTTCCGGCCTCATTCTCGCTTTCTGCCCAGGCAAAAAAGGGCTGATACTAAATTATCAGTTTGTTTCCTGCTTTTTTCGACGAAACCAAAAATGCCCCGCAGAAAAATCCACGGAGCACCTTTCAAAGGAACATATTTTCCTTTACTTGTGCTGATTACACCTTGCCATCAGCCTTTTTGTCCTTACTTCGTCAAATTTATCAAATTGCTCGCCGAACTCTGAATCTAGGCCGATAAGTATTCTGCCTAGTAGTCTACTGATCAGATAGGCTCTTCGTACGATTTTTTCTTCTCGTAATTGTTTTTCGTCCGGATTGTTGCCCGACGTGTGACAACTACTTAAGCCCAAGCTCATCCAGCACCTCCATAACTGTCTCCTGATCTACTACCGAACACTTCTTATTAACAGCTGCGTGAGTCATCGCTTTCGATGCAATAGTATTTATCAGCCTCGGAATGCCCTTGCTTGCGCACACGATTGTTTCCACGGCGTTATCAAGGAATATTTTCTGTGAAGCTTTTACCACTGAAAGCTGGTGAGCAAAATATTCATAGCACTGTTCTTTATTCAGCGGAGTAAGATGACAGGTAACACTTATCCTTTGCCGTAAGGGCAGGTATTTAGTATAGGCAATCATTTTCTTGAGTGGCGGCTGACCGACAAGAGCCGTGGCCAGATAATCACAAGAATCGAATTTGTTATTGTGAAGAAGTCTTATTTCATCGAAGATTTCGGGTTTTAGCAGATGAGCCTCATCGATCACCAGCACTGCCGTGATCTTCTGTTGTGTATAGAGTTCCGCAATATGTGACAGTACCTGCGATGCCACGTCGGTTTTGCGAAATTTGGGCATGATACCCAGTTCTGATGCTATTTGGGTGTAGAATGCTCCTACATTATCAAGACCTCTGTAGAGATACATCACCCGGTGTGTCTGCGGGCTCAAACTTTCCAGAACGGTACGTACAGCGGTAGACTTTCCGCATCCCACTTCACCGGTAAACATTCCAATTCCCCTGTTATCACAAAGCATGGAGAGCCTTGCAGTGAATTCTTTGAATTGGGAGTGCATGAACAGGTTTGCGGTACAGATTTCTTTGGTAAACGGTAAATCTTTCAGGCTGAAAGCTGCTTTTATCATATTGTCTCCTTGAGTGCATTACGTTTTGCATGTGCATTGCTCAGAAAATCAATAGGCTTCGCGCTATGTACGAAAACCTTGCCATCATAGACCTTTACAATCCTCAGGGGATCATCCTTGTCATAAAGAACGCAGATTTTTTTCCCGATCAGGTGCTCCTCAGTTTCGTACAGCACGTTGTTGATTCTGAATGTTGCATCGTGGGCAACTTGCCGAGTCTCCTTTCTGCAGAACAGTTCAGCTGCATCGATATGGGCATCGAGGCGCCGGATGCGGTTTTCCGCTTTCAGGAGATAAGTGTCAAGTGGTGTCGCACCATCAAGTCCTCCATGGGGTTTGCGATTGTAATCCTCCCGCAGCCAAAGGGAAAAACGCTCGTTAAGTTCTGCAAGCGATCTGAAGGCGCAACCCTCACTGAGAAAGCAATCCCGTACTGTCCTGAAGAACCGTTCAATCTTACCTTTCCCTTCCGGATAGTATGCAGTGGAATGAATAAGTGCACACTTCATTGCCGCGCAGGCTAATTCGATATCCTGCGAACAGAAGTTCTTACCATTGTCCAGAAACAGTTTGGAGGGTACACCGTAGGTAAGAACAGCTGTGCGCAATACTTCCTTAACATTCACAACCGCTTCAGAATAATAGAAGCCTGCCCCGGTAATTAGTCTGGTAGCATCATCCAGAAAAGCAATCAGGTATGTTTTACGCGCTTTTCCATCAAACTCTCTGATATAAGGGCCATGCATGACATCACCCTGCCAGCAGTCGTTAGGGAATCGGTGGCAGAAGCGCTTCTGCTCTTTACCCGTTACTGGTCGGGAATATCTTGGCATATGCACACGCAGGTATCGGTAGACGGTAGACAGCGGGAGTACTTCAGGAATTTTCTTCTGTTCCGTCAGGTCCTCCATGATAAGCCTGAGGGGTCTTCTAGGATGATCCCGGCGATAGTCGATAATTTCTTTTCCGATCTGATCGTCAATTTGCCTCAGTTTACCATTATCACTTCTGTTTTTGGGCTTAAGTCCCTCAAATCCTTTTTGCCTGAAAGTACAGAGCCAGTCCTCGATGGTACCCTGGGCAATGCGGGTTTTGCGGCTATGCGGGATCAGGTAACGTCTGCTGCTCAGTTCCCGTATGCGTTTTTTCAGGTCGCCGTGGCAAAGTTCCCCTGAAATGAGCGAACCGATTATCGAGAAGCGGAACAGTGCCACCTGCTCTCTTTTACTCTCGTCCATAAACCTTCCTTTCTGTGGTGAAATGTCATCGCAGAAAATTAAAGCCTCTCCTTTGGCTTTCGTAATGTGCATTTCGTGTTGACGGAAGTATCGTGGAACTGTTTACTGGTAAGGAATCGGGAATAAAATGGCTGTAAAGGTACTCGGCGGTGATGCTTAAATGTGTGAGTGCACTGATTTTCAGTAAAGATCACTTCGGAACAGGTCTTTCAGGCATGCCATTCCCTGGGCTGCTTTTGCAAAGCAGCAATCGAATGCAGAGAAGAGTAGATCCTTGAGGGTTAGCGGGCGGGGCAGGTCTCCATGATAGAAGCAAGCCCACTTCGCAGCTTCGGAGGCAAGAAGGAAACCTCTTCTCCAGCGGCTTACATTTGAACGGTTGATGCAGAGTCTTTTGG
>JAEZKC010000077.1 GCA_023436205.1 Fibrobacterota bacterium | reverse complement strand
CCCGAGACCCGATCCCGAGACCCGATCCCGAGACTCGATCCCGAGACTCGATCCCGAGACTCGAGAATCGATACCGATGTGGGGTAGCTATCTCTCCACGATATTCATCTCTCCGAACACCACATTTGCATCGATAAACTTGTACGGCTGCCCCTCTGCATAAGCACTGTTTTTGTAAATGTAGGTTCCAAAGCTGATTGTGTTACCGTCCGGGAGATTTGCTCCTCCAAAGGCCGATTCAACTTTTATCATGGTGGGGACCTCGCGAGAGATGCGAATGGTGCTGGATCCGAAAACTGTGTTGACATCTATTCGTTCGCTGCCTGAAGAGAGCGGCTCTGTTGCATCCACGTTTGCCTTGCCGAAAACCACATTGTACTCCTGGCTCCCTTTGGTTGTCACTCCCCGGTCTTCGAAAACTACCGTGTTGCCCTGGGGATGGAACCATTGCCCTCCCATAAGCACTCTGATTCCGGCATAGATAAGCAGAAAGGCGATAACGATCCGGAATACGGGTATATTTACTTTGAATACCATTTGCAGTATGATCGACACACCAATGAGAATTAGAATTATTCCCCAGAATAGACCCGAAAAAATAAACCCCATCTTCACAAAACTCTCCTTTCAGAATTTCTGTAAAATTTCCTTGTAAACTTCCACATAAGCTCTGGCCATAGTAGTCACTGAAAATCGTTTTTCAGCTGTTTCTCTGCAGTTTTTTCTGTTGATAAGCTCCAGTTTCTTTACACAATCTACCGCTTCCTGCACCGAATTTGTCAGAAAACCATTGAATCCATCTTTGATGAGTTCCGGCATGCTGCCCCGGTTGAACGCTATTGTCGGAGTTCCGCAAGCCATGGCTTCTATGACCGAAAGTCCGAACGGTTCGTTGAAACCAATCGGGTGCAGAAGTGCTCTGGCACCTCCCAGAAGGATATCTCTCTGCGGAGGCTGGACACTTCCCACATAGGTGATCTCTTTATCATCAATAAATGGTTTCACTTTACTTTCAAAATAGTGTCTGTCTTGAATTATCCCTGCCATGTACAATTTGAGACCGCTCTGTTTTGCGATCTGGATCGCCTCGGCAGCCCCCTTGTCCGGATGCATTCTTCCCATGAAAAGCAGATAATCCTCACTTTCCTGGCGGAATGTGAACTGTCTGAGGTCTATCCCGTGGTGGATTGTCCTCAGGTAGTCAAGATCCTTTGAACGGTCTGCATCGCTTATGGATACATAAAATACATGTCCGTTGTATCTTTTGTATACAGGCAGGATCTTGGGGGAGGAAAATCCGTGAATGGTGGTAAGCAGGGGAGTTTTGATAAGGTGGCTGAAGCATAATGGTAGGAAATCGAAATGGTTATGCACCAGATCATATCTGTGGGCTTTCTCAAAACAGTTGCTTATGTGAAGCGACTCGCACACCTTTGCATCGCTGTTCCGGTCTTCTTCATAACCGCAGGGAACCACCCAGTCGAGAGTGGCGGAAGTCAGGCTGTCTCCGGTTGCAAACAGGGTTACCTCAATGCCGTTTTTGACCAGTTCTTCGGTAAGGAGCGAACTCACCAGTTCCCATGGACCGTAATGGCGCGGCGGAGTTCTCCAGGCCACCGGGGCCAGCATTGCTATTTTCATGCTCGAAACCTTCGGATGGGGTAATAAAAATCCCCTCTCATGTTTATGACGAAAGGGGATATGTAATCAGAGTTTATAAAGGTGCATTCTACCATTCGCGCTCTTTGACGATTCATCTCACAATGAATTTATA
Organism: Fibrobacterota bacterium; assembly: GCA_023436205.1. GTDB lineage: Bacteria > Fibrobacterota > Chitinivibrionia > Chitinivibrionales > Chitinispirillaceae > JAEZKC01. The sequence continues at coordinate 72,036 of JAEZKC010000077.1, read as the reverse complement.
CCGCCAATTGCACCGATCAGGGTTGCGCTGATTCATCTTTTTTAATAAATGCAATGGTTATGCTGGAAAGCATATCCAGAAACATGGGTGGAAGATTGATACCCATTACTGGTGCCAGTGGCGTAAGTGTCTTGAATGAGACATCGAAAACATTGTCGGTGATATTAACAGGGATGGTCATGACCGGGCATTCCCTGTCAACCATAGTGTTTGTGCTGGTATCGATAATGGCACAGGAGGTCCCCGTAAGGTAAAGGGTATCTTTCTGCATTGTCCAGGTACCCGTATTTGTGAAGGCCGTTCTGTTACTCTCCGGATAGGTGACAAGGAGATCGTATTCAGAGTTCGCCCTGATCTGCATCTCCACATGGATCTCTTCGGGGAAAATCATCTGCAGCATCTCCGGCGTGAAGTTTTGAAGCCCGGGGTTTTCCGGTGACAGTACGCCAACCCAGGTTCCCACATAGGGCGGGGTTTCTGTGGTTGTCTGGGCACAGCCGAACAGTAAAACCGCTGTCAGTGCAAAAACGGCTTTCTTCATTAAGACACTCCTTGTTGATTGATCGCTTCTTATATAATATATATACAAGTTCTCTTGCAGAACACAATGTATTTTTGACTGTCAGAGCAATCTTTCGATGGAGCAACAATGATAGGACAGATCGCGCTCGCCCTTTTTTTACTGGTGGCTCTTTTCATTCTGTTTCTGGTGATAAGCAAGACCATGAACAGTATCCTCAATGTTTTATTCAAGCTTGAATACCTGTTGAAAAAAGAGGTGGAGCTTAAAAATGAAGCTCTGGAGGTCAGGAAAATAATGATCATGCGCCAGAGGGAGCAGGATGAACTTCAAAGGGTCAGACGGGAGCTGGATGAGGAATGAGTGAGGAGAAAAAAGGAAAAATTCTGGTGTTTTCCGCGCCTTCAGGTGCAGGGAAGACGACTTTGCTCAATTATCTGCTCAAGACTGTTCCCAATCTGGTCTACTCGATATCTGCCACAACTCGCAAGCCCCGCCAGGGTGAAAAGGATGGTGAACACTACTTCTTCATGACTAAAGCGGAGTTTGAAGCCAAAGTCAGGATGAATGAATTTGCCGAATGGGCCCAGGTTCATGGAAACTATTATGGAACTCCCCGTTCATTTATCGATTCAGTAATATCTTCCGGTCGCCATATCATCATGGATATCGATGTGTTCGGGAAGAAAAAGTTTGATGAAGCTTACCCCCAGGCTGTGGGAATTCTTGTTGTGCCTCCATCAAACGAGGAGCTTGAGAAACGGCTTCGGTTCAGGAATACCGATGATGAGGATACGATACGGCTTAGGCTTCACAATGCCATTACCGAAATGGAATTCGCGCGCGATCAGGGCAAGTACGAGTATCAGCTTGTCAATGATGATCTGGAAACGGCCAAGGCAAGGCTTCTGGAAACTGTAAAAAACATCATAAACGGATAATCCGTGCAACCCTGTGAAACAGCAGAAGTATCGTTCAGTTTTCCCCTTGACGGTGAAGACCGGACCATCGGCCGGGATCAGACCTGTGATGCACAAATCAATGGTGTGGGGATATCTCGTCATCACGCAATAGTCCGCTGTAATCCATCAAGCCCCCTCGTTATCGACACCGAAAGTACCTATGGCATTCGCCTCAATGGCACTGCGCTGCATGAAGGAGTGCTTGAGAACGGATCGGTGCTGACCTTTGGAATTCAGCAGTTTCACGTGGAGATCAAAGAAAGCAGCATTCTTTTCAGAGCTGAAACTGCACCTGGTGAAACTGTAAAGAATTCTGGCATATCTGATCGTATCCGCATTGGTCGCTCTTCTGAAAATGATATCTGTCTGGCGCATCCGATGGTGTCCCGTTTTCATTGCTCGGTTTCAAAAAGCAGCGATGGTCTGGTCATTGCAGATCACGGAAGTGCAAATTGTACATTCGTAAACGGTCGGCCCATAAAATCCACTGTTCTCAAAAACGGCGATGCGGTACATGTGGGGCCGTTCAGATTTTTTGTCTGTGATGGAACACTGCAACGGGCTGATGATCTGGACCGTATCAGAATCGAGGCTGTGGGGCTGGGATATGAGATCAGGAACAAGGTCCTCATCGAGAATGTAAATCTTACGGTGGAACCGGGTGCCTTCATGGCGGTACTGGGCTTATCGGGTGCCGGAAAATCAACTCTATCCAAAATTCTTTCGGGTCAAATCTGTCCTACATCCGGTTATCTTTATTTTAACGGTTTTTCGGCAGACAAGTTCCGCAATGCGTTTTCAAGAAGTATCGGTTATGTTTCCCAACAGATACTCCTGCGGCCGGAGCTGACAGTATGGGAAACTTTGGTTGAGCAGTGCAATCTTCGCCTCCCTTTCGACAGTATTCAGGAGGAGCGGCTACTGCGTGCCAGAGAGATTTTAATTCTTATGGAGCTGGGGGCGGCCAGGAATCGTCGGGTGGGGGATTTATCCGGAGGCGAGGCAAGGAGGCTGCATGTAGGAGTTGAACTGCTGTCTTCACCCTCGGTGCTTATTCTTGATGAACCACTTGCCGGGCTGGATCCGGGGCTTGTGCGCAGGTTTATGGCACTGTTCAGGCGCATTTGCGATCGGGGACATACTCTCCTTCTGACCACCCATACGCTTGAACAGATCGATACCTGCGACAGGGTGGTGTTCATGGATGAGGGAAAGGTGCTTTTCACCGGTATTCCCCAGGATCTGTGTGCTCATTTTAAAGTGGAAAATCTGGCGCAGGTTTACGAAAAGATATCATCCGGTCAGACCTTCTTGTCAGATGTGCAATCGAACACCTTGCCCGATTCTGCGGTTGTCACTCCTTTTTCAGCACAGGAAAAAAAACCGTCTGCTTTCAGAGTTGTGCTTCCGGAGTCGCTGTTCCATCAAACGGTCGTTCTTTTCAAACGATATGCGAAAATTCTCTACAGGGATAAACGCAACCTGTTTCTGCTTCTCATGCAGACTCCACTTTTCGCAGTGCTTCTGGGCCTGGTGTATAAAACAAACAGCAGTCTCCTTGGCTCAAGTTTTTACTTCTGTCTTACCATAACCGCCATCTGGGTGGGCGGGCTTGCGACAGTAAAGGAAATTGTAAGGGAATGGATGCTCCTGTGGCGAGAAGCGCGATGTGGAATGCATCTGTTTTCGTTTATCGCAGCAAGGATACTTGCCGCTGCTGGTCTATCCGGAGTGCAGGCATTTCTCTTCACCCTATCTCTTGCCATGGTGTTTGGAAATATCCACTTTTCTTTCGACTTGTTTTTACTTTTGTATGTTTCAGTTTTCAGCGGTTCGCTTCTTGGATTGGTAGTGAGTGCAAGCAGTAGAACTGTGGGGCGGGCGATTAGTCTTTTGCCGGTGGTGCTTATACCTCAGATTTTCTTTTCAGGTATATTGCTTCCTTTTGAGCACATGGCCGCCTTGGGAAGGTTACTCAGCCATCTTACTTTATCCAGACCTGTTTTTAGTCTGATGAAAAAGGTATTTCTCCTTCAATGGCCTCTTTTCGACAGCGGAGAGTGGAGTGAGCTGTTTTTACTTTGCACCGGATTAATTATTTTATTCTGGACCGTGCTCGTTAAAAGAATTCGAAGTGTTCTCAATTAGATCCAAGGATTTCAATGCTTAAGAATAAATACACCGATTTGATCCCCGCCTATATAGGGCATTACAAGATTCTCGGCAAACTGGGGAAGGGGGGAATGGGTGATATCTATAAGGCCGTACAGGAACCTTTAAATCGTGTAGTAGCGCTCAAAGTACTGCCTCCCCAACTCTCAAGGGACGAGGAGTTTTCTAAAAGGTTTGAGATCGAGGCCAAGGCCATCTCACTTCTCCAGCATCAGAATATTGTGAGTATTTATGAATATGGTGATGAAGATGGGTACCGTTTTTTCGCCATGCAATTTGTAGATGGTATGGATCTGGGACGGTATATTGCCGAGCATAGAGGGTTGCCTGTTTCCGAAATCATTGATCTTTCAAAGCAGATTTGCCGTGGACTCCGTTATGCACACAGCAATAATGTCATTCACCGGGATATAAAACCCCAGAATGTGCTGCTTGATAAAAAAGGAACTGCCCGTCTGAGTGATTTTGGCATCGCAAAGATATTCTCCGGAACCGATATTACCATGACCGGCTCTGCGGTCGGGACTCCGGAGTACATGTCTCCCGAGCAGGCACAAGGTAAGAAGCTTGATGCCCAGACCGATATCTATTCACTTGGTATAGTGATGTATGAAATGCTCACCCGCAGGCCTCCATTTACAGCCAATAATCCGATGGCTGTGGCATACAAGCAGGTGCATGAGCTCCCCATACCACCATCAGTCAAGCGCAAAGACACTCCCAAACGCCTGGAACTTATCATTCTCAAGGCGCTCAAGAAAGAGAAACGGGATCGGTATGGATCCATTGAGGAACTATTGGAGCACCTTGATTCGGTAGATCCTTCGGAGCTGGTTGATCGCGCCACAGTTCAGTTTCGTATCCCTACTGGGCCTTTTTCAACCGAGCCCCGGGAAACCTCCTCCTCCGAACGCAGAATCACTGACCGGCGGAGTGGTGAAAGACGCCATGGTGGTATGATGGGGGAATCTTATCCGTTTTTCAGCTGGCAATACTGGATGGCCATGGCCAAAATGCAGTGGCTCACCTGGCTTATGATCGCGGCTCTCGCGTTTGCATTTGCGAAACATGTCCTGAAATAGGGCACTTTAGGTGCCCCTTTACGTTTTCTTTTCCGCTTTCAATTCATAACACTTACCCCGAGCAGCAGTTGGTGAGGGGTTTTCTAAATCTCAAATTCATTGTCGTACAAAAAAAGTCGCTCACTCGGATCATTTTGCTTCATGTTTTTAAAAATGAACAACACGAGTACGAGAAAGTTGAACTGGTTTATCCTGTATTCACCATTTTAAGCTCTCCTGCATGGGGGCTGGAATAGCGGGGATTACATGAATACTCATCAAAAGGGTGCATTGGGTGAAGATACTGCTGTGGAATACCTGTTAAACGCAGGGTATTCCATCGAAACCAGGAATTTTCGGACTAAAGTGGGGGAAATTGATATAGTCGCCCGCTCGCCGGAAGGATTACTGGTGTTTGTGGAAGTGAAGTCAGCCACAGGCTATTCCTGCGGAAATCCTCTTTACTGGATCACCTCAGCAAAGCAGAAATCTCTCCTGCGGGTGGCTTCCCGTTACATATACGAGCGTAAACTGGGGTTTCCTCCCTGTCGCATGGATGTCATTTCCGTTGTAAAAGGCAAGGTGGATCACATTAAAAACGCTTTTTTGGCAAACAAATCCTTCTGAAAAGCGCTGAATAATAGTATTTTTAGCCTTTTTGCGATTTGGTGCTCCAGGAAGGATATTTAAAATGAATTTTATTGAAGAGCTTCGTTGGCGGGGGATGATCCATGATGTCACTCCCGGAACTGAGGAGAGGCTGACAAGTACTTCGGCAGCCGGGTATGCCGGTTTTGATCCCACAGGCAGGTCCCTGCATATCGGACACATGATTCCAATTATGCTTCTGGTACATTTCCAGCGCAGCGGCCACAAGCCCATTGCTCTGGTGGGGGGAGCTACCGGTATGATTGGTGATCCTTCCGGCAAGTCTGTGGAGCGGCAGCTGCTTTCAGTGGAGGAGGTTGCCCGCAACGTGCAGACCATCCGCAAGCAGCTGGAGAAGTTCCTTCAGTTCAATGATGCTCCCAACAGTGCCGAAGTAGTTAACAATTACGACTGGTTCAAGGATATGCCCATGCTCACTTTCCTGCGTGATGTGGGCAAGCATCTCACTGTCAACTACATGGTATCCAAGGATTCTGTCAAGAATCGCTGGGAGCAGGGTATCTCTTTTACAGAATTCAGTTATCAGCTTCTTCAGGGCTATGATTTCTACTGGCTTTACGAGAACAAGAAATGTGTACTTCAGATGGGTGGATCCGATCAGTGGGGCAATATCACAAGTGGCACTGAGCTTGTCAGACGCAAGGCGGGAGGAGAGGCGTATGCGCTCACTTGTCCTCTGCTTACTCGCTCGGATGGCAAGAAGTTCGGCAAGTCAGAAGGGGGAGAGAGTGTCTGGCTTGATCCGGAAATGACCAGTCCCTACAAGTTCTATCAGTACTGGCTCAACTGCACCGATGAGGATGCCCCAAAGCTGCTGCGTCTTTTCACACTGCTTTCCAAAGAGGAAATTGCATCTTTGGAAGCCGAGCATGCCAATGCACCTCATGAAAGAATTATGCAGAAAGCGCTGGCTAAAGACGTGACTGTCAGAGTGCACTCCGAACAGGATTACCAGAAAGCGCTGGAAGCATCCGAAATTCTCTTTGGGAAAGGAACCACCGAGGCGCTGCAGGCACTTTCGGAGCAGGATTTTCTCTCCGTATTCGAAGGTGTCCCTCAGGCTGAAGTTTCCCGGGGCGATCTGGATTCGGGAGTTCAGGTGCTTGAACTGGTGTCTGAGAAGAGCAGCATATTTCCTTCCAAGGGTGAGGCTCGGCGCATGATTTCCCAGGGAGGTTTGTCGGTCAATAAAGCAAAGGTGAGTGATCCGGCTTACCAGATCACCTCGTCCATGCTTTTAAACGGCAAGTATCTGCTGTTTCAGAAGGGGAAAAAGAGCTACTTCATACTGAGAGCTGTGTAGGCTCTCAGTTTTTACTGTTAAGAAGTTTGTCTCTTTCGTAATGAAGGATGGGATCGCACTTCCCGGGGAACTTTTCGGTGACCTTGTCGGTGCATCCCGCCGGACCCAGCTTGTCACAGGATTGGCAGACGTTCTGATACCATTCGTCGGAAATGCCGGCAGGTTTATTGCCGCTTTTCCCACCGCCGGATCCCACACTGTCCAGCTTGTGAATTATTCCCTGAGCCACTGCGGCCAGCTGCTGAGCCTGTTGCGGGGAGGCTTGACGTGCCACCAGCTGCAGGTAAACGGAAAGAGCCTCCTCGATGAGTCCTTTTTCTTCAATTGTCAATGCCATGTTCATTCTCCTAGGTTTTGAGGGTTAAAATAGTATTTTAGTTTTGGTGGTCAAAATGTTATCGGGATGACCTATGATTACACTTTTCCAAAAGAGTAATGATGACCGTTTCTTCCATCATTTTCGTATGCACGGGTAATATCTGTAGAAGCCCCATGGCTGAGGGGATTTTACGCAAGCGGCTTTCTGATGCCGGAAAGGCGGAAATACTGGTTTCCTCCATGGGGATTCAAGGACTTCAGGAACATCCTGCCGATGAACTGGTATTGCAGGTCTGCGGAGAAAACGGTGTGGATCTTTCAAATCACCGTTCTCGCGCTCTGATTCCCGAAGAATTGCATCGCGCCGACCTGATTTTCACTATGGAACTGGGGCAGAGTCGTTTTTTGAGAGCATTTTTCCCCAGAATCGAGGAGCGGACGTTTCTTCTGGGTTCCTGGCCTAAGAAGGAAAGTCGGAAAGGCGAGGTGAAGGATCCCTATGGTGGAACAGAAAAGGACTTCCGAAAAGCTTACCAGACCATTGATCAGCATATTACCAGAATCATGCCTCTGATTGCGGGGAATTAAACCAGTTGCCATCCTCCGGCAACTTCGATTATGCTTCCGGTAACGTAATCGTTTTCAACCAGGAATTTATAGGCCTGGCGGATGTTTTCCACACTACCCGTTTTCCTCAGAGGGATGTTCTTTGCGAGTAGTTTGAACCGCTCATCTGAATCGTGCTCTGCAGGCAGAATAGCTCCGGGGGCGATTCCGTTCACTCGGATTGTGGGGGCGAAAAGGTGTGCCTGTTGCCGGGTCATTTCTCTCAAGAACTTTTTGGAAATCCGGTAATTCTGAAATTTAGGGTTAAACTGATCGATATGTGCGTCAATGATGTTAATTATCCAACCCTTGTTTACTGACTTGGCGAATTCGGAGCTCAGTCTCACCGGCACCATCAGATTGACATCCAGAGTTCTCTTCAGGTGCTCCGGATTTCTCAGATCTCCTTCATTGAATACTGAGGCGTTATTGATCAGCCCTTCAATCTTGAGCGGCATCTGAAGAGCTGAAGCGATGAAGCGTTCGGGGTTGTCGGTAAGTTCACCTTGAAGAAACCTGACCCGCTGGTCGTCTTTGAAAATGGACATGGCCGGTTCTGAGCTGCTTCTGAAGTGGATTATTGCCTGATAGCCAAGAACCAGGCTCTCTTTTGCCAGTTCCAGACCTATTCTCGCGTTTGCTCCAGTGATGAGCACTGCTTTGGGATTTGAATTCATGCTATGAAATTAGGTAATTTTAGGGTTCACTGCAACTGATTACCTCTAGAGAAGTGCTTGCCATGAAAATTCAGGAATGTCTGCTTAACCGTAATAACCAAACCGTTATGAAAGAATCCACACTTGGGCTGCTTATTGCTGCTTCTGGCAAAGAACATTTATGGGAAAGTCGCAAAGAGGAGATCATAAATACGGTTGTGATCCATTTCATAAGTGCGGTGGAAATCAACACTCAGGCTCCTTATGATTTAAATACGATTCTGGGGATTTTTTGCACATACGGTGTCAGCAGCCATTTTCTTATAAGTCGAAGGGGAAAGGTGTTCAGGCTTGTTCCAGAGCAGCACAAGGCCTGGCATTGCGGGGGGAGTATCATGCCTTCTCCTGATGACCGCAGGGGGGTGAACGACTTTTCCATCGGAATTGAACTCATGGCAACTGCCGATTCGGGATTCACCCGGTTGCAGTACAAGTCACTTCTTAGTCTTTGCCTCGAGTTGGAGAGCCATTATCGCAGGGAATTCATTTATGTGGGGCATGATCAGATTGCGGGAGAACGGGCGGTGGAGCTTGGGTTGAGGAGAGATGTCAAGCCGGATCCCGGAGTTCGTTTTGATTGGAGTTACTTTAATGCTCGGATGGAGCAGTTGAGGCAACAAAAGCAGGAAAATGCTGAATCCCCAATCGCATAATAGGGAGGCCCGGGGGGGTGTTCCTTGCACCGGGGAGGCACAAATACCATATTTAAAAGATGTTGTAACCGCTTTCGGGGACAAAGCGTTTAACAGATCACAACTGAAATAAAGCCGGTTTCAATTAACAACGGTGGAGATTTCTGCTGGGGGGAGGTTCTATATGATGAGACGTAAATGGGTAAGGAATGCTGGGCTGTGGGCTCTGGCACTGATTGCTTTACCGGCGAGTGTTTTTTCCGATGCTACTTTTGACAAGCTGATTGCTGCCAAGAATTATAAGGAAGCATTGGATTATGCAGACGAGAAGATCGCGACCACCGATAGGGATGCCAATGTCTGGATGAAACTGGCTCAGGCTAACGATGCGCTCGGAATGACAGAGAAGGCACTGGCCTGTTACCTGGTGTCTTGGCGAATGAACCCCAACGACTATCAGTCGCTTTTAGGTGCAGCTCAGGTTTATAATAAGCTCAATCAGCCTGATAATGCCATGAACATGGCTCAGAAGGCGCTTGATCAGAATTTCACTGCCGAAGCCAGCTGGGAATTTGCCCGCGCCTGTATTGCTCTGGGTAAACCTGCCGATGCTAAAAAGGCCTTGGAGAAGGTTCTTGAAGCTGATCCTTCAAATATCGTAGCCAATCGCGAACTCGGAAATATCTATTACGATGAAGGTCTGTACAGCCAGGCTGTACCATTGATGAAAAGGGCTTACAAAGATAAGTCCAATGGCGAAGTGGCTTTTAAAATTGGAAAGAGTTACACTGAGATTGGCATTGCCGACAGTGCCATGGCCTACCTTAAAGATGCTGTGGCCAAAAAGGTGAACCTCTCTGAGGCCTCTCTTTACATTGCACGCGCCAGTTACGGTTTGAAAAAGTATTCAGATGCTCTTGAAGGCTATGAAACTGTAGCTAAAGATCAGATGACTGCTATGGACTATTACATGGTGGCAGTTTCTAAAGAGCAGACAAAGAACGCTTCCGGTGCTGCTGATGCTTATGAAGCTGCGGTCAAGGCTTTCGGTAATGAGAAGGCCAAGGAAGCGCTTCTGGCACGCGAAAAGGTCGCTCGGGACCAGATGGGGAAAAAGGCCTATGCTGCCGCGATCCCTCATTTGCAGTTCATTGTTGGTGCTGATGAAAAAGGTGCTGTTGTACCTGATATCTACTTTCTTTTAGCCGATGCCTATATGAGCACCGATAATAGTGCTCAGGCAATTAGCAGCCTTGAAAAGGCCATCGCTCTCAATTCCCGCAATATTGAAGCTTACGCTCGTCTGGCCGATCTGTACGAAAAGAGTAACCAGAGTGAAAAAGCCAAGAAAACTTACGAAGCAATGATGTCGCTTAGTCCTAATGACCCTAATGTGTTCCTGGCTCTCGGTAATTACAACCTTAAAGCCAAAAGATATTCTGAAGCGCTTGGTCATTTCGAAAAGAGCAACGGTCTCAAGAAAAGCGCCGCTGCAAGCGAAGGTATCGCTGTGGCCAGTTACAATTCCGGTAACATGCCCAAGGCTCTGGATGCGGCCAAGGGAGCAATTGCACTGGATCCCAACACCTGGGAAGCCAGAGTTATTCTTGCAAATGTGCTGATTAAGGACAAGAACTACAAATCCGCTCAGGAGCAGGTGGAGTTTCTTGTCAAAAAAGAGCCCGGTAATGCTGACTACCTGGATATGCTCGCTGCCTGTTATGAACAAAATGGTGAAAAGGACAAACTGGCTGAGATTGACAGGAAAATTGTAGCGCTTGATCGCAAAAACATTAATGCACGTCTGCGTCTCGCCCGCTATGCGGACACCAAAAATGATGTGGAAACAGCCCTCACCATGTACAAGGAAGCTTCTGTTCTTGATCCTAAAAACGCCGAGGCTTTTCGCAGACTTTCTGATCTGTCACTCAAAAAAAATGAAAAATCTGATGCCGTCGATTACATGAAAAAGTATTTGGCTTTGACTCCCGATGATGCAATCGGTCAGAGAGATCTTGGTGACATGCTTTATGAAAAGAAAGATTTTGATGCCGCACAGTCCGCCTATGAGACAGCGATTAAAATCGATCCCAATCTTAAAGGCTTTCACAAGCGTTATGCTGAAATCGTAATTGCAAAGGGTCAGCAGGACAAGGTTATTACAGCCTTGAGTACTCTTATTAAAAATGGCGAAGCGGATTTTGGTACCTATACAACTTTGGGTATGATTTACCAGAAGAAAAAGCAGCATAAGAGTGCTATCGAGATGTATTCTAAGGCACTCCAGCTTGATCCTCAAAACCTCGATGCTCTCACAGCTCTTGGATCAAGTCAGGCCGCCACCGGTGATCTGAATGCCGCCATTATCTCTTATGAGCAGGCGGTAATGATGAATCCCGATGCCGGTCCGGAGTACAAGGAACTCGGTGATCTCTATAATAAGCAGAAAAAGAGTGAAGAGGCTACCAAAGCCTACATGAAATATCTGGATAAGGTGCCTTCAGATAAAGAGGTTGCCTACAGCGTTGGAAAGCTCAGCTTTCAAAACAAGCAGTATGCAGAGGCTGCAAAATATCTGGCTCTGGCCAAGTCCAGCGATCCCGCGTTTTTACTTATGTACGCCGAGGCATGTCTTAATTCCGGAAACACCAAAGAGGCTATCGCTTCTCTGGACGAGATCAAGAATCGGAAAACTAAAGTGTCCAATATCGCCGAGGTGCTGAAACTCCTCGGTGAAGCTTACGAGAAGAGTGGAAATGTGAAGCAGGCTGCAGCCACCTACACGGAGTATGTTGCTCAAAAAGGCGTTAAGGATGCAGATGCAGCATACAAAGCTGCATTCCTTCAGGAAAAAACTGATCCTGCGGCAGCGATCCGCATTTATGACAGCAACACAAGAACCTATCCTTCAGACTTCCGCAATATATTGAGACTTGGTCTGCTGTATTCGGAAAACAAGGAAACCTTGTCCAAGGCTCTCCCGCTTCTCAAGAAATGCACCAGTATCGCAGATTCTCTGCCGATGGTCTGGCTTGAGCTTGCTCAGGTGTATGGTAAACTGGGTAAAGATGATGATGAGTTGGATGCTTATCAGAAGTATGCCAAAACCGATCCTCAGCATCTGGAGTCCAACAAGAGAATCGGTACACTGCTCATGCGCAAAGGTGATTTCACCAACGCCATGGTTTTCCTTGAAATTGCCAATACCATCTCTCCTGACGACGCTTCCGTTATGACCCTTTTAGCCAAGGGATACCTGCGGACCAATCGTTCAAAGGAAGCTATTGATCTTCTGGTGAAGGCCAAGTCTGCTAAGCCGGATGATGCCGATATCCGCTTCCAGCTTTTTGAACTTTATCAGCAGACCGGGCAGACTCAGAAGGCTCAGGAGGAGATCAAGTCTCTGGTAGAGCTCAAGAAGGACAGCAAGTATTTGCTTCTTTACGGTGAGGCGCTTATTGCTCAGAATAAGGTGAAGGATGCCGATGCTGTGGTGGAGGATATTCTTTCCAATGATCCAGAGAACATCGATGCTCTGATGTTAAAAGGGAAGGTGCTTCGTGCCCGCAGGAAGTGGGATGATGCGCTTGAAATCTACAAAATGGTCACTGAAATTCTCCCCGAATTTGCTCAGGGGCATTACGAGAGAGCTGAGACCTATATGCAGGCTTCAAAGCCGACATGGGCTGAAACTTTCTACAAGAGAGCACTGCGTTCAGACCCTCAGTTTGCTCTTGCCGAGTTGGGATTGGCCAAATTGTACAAGTCACGCAAGAACAATGAGCTCTATAAGCAGCATCTGGAGGCTGCCCGCAAGCTGGCACCCGACAACGATGAAGTTCTTGAAGAGCTGAAGAAAGCCAAATAAACGGTGAACTTTTGATCTGAACCGGAAGGCATCCTGATTTTGGGGTGCCTTTTTGGTTTGGAAAAGCGGATTTGGTGTTAATAGGAACGTCGATTGCGAGAAATAATAATAGGTAATGTGTAGTTTGAGGTTAGAAACAGGAACAAATAGTTATTTTAAGAAGAAAAGAAGAGAAATCTTCTACTCACAAACAATAAACGAACTCTGGAAATCGTATTTACTATGCAGCAACAAACAAGTGATGATCAGCATCTGTTTGATTTATGGCTGAAGGGAGACCCTAGGGGGTTTTCCGAACTGTACGACAAGTATAAAAACCGGGTATTCGGATTTTTGGTTCGAATGACCGGTGACCGGGAGATCGCCGAAGATCTTTTACAGGAAACCTTTCTGGCCGCACTGCGCAACGCGGATCAGTTCGACCGCTCCAGAAGCTTCCTGAGCTGGCTTTTCGGAATCGCCCACAAGCGTACCATCGATTTTTTCCGTCATGCGAAGGTGGAAACCGAGCATAAAGAAGACACGGAAGGATCGGTGGGGAGCAAGATTGAAGCTCCCGATTCGCAGTTGTCCAATACCGACTTACGCGGTTTGATCAACGAAGCGGTGGAGGGGCTCGACCCGCTACAGCGGGAAGTGTTTCTGTTACGTGAACTGGGTGGTGTGCCCTTTAAGGAAATCGCGAAAATTATGAACTGTCCTATTAATACTGCGCTCGGGCGAATGCGTCTGGCGCTGAAGAATATCCGGAAGGAACTGAAAAAAAGGGGGATCGATGGCGTGCAGTAAGTTTGAAGAATCTGGTTTGTTGTATTGTTCTGATGAACTGGATGAGCACGAGATCCGACAATACCAGCACCATCTTGAGCAGTGTCAGGAGTGCCGGCAGGAAGTGCAGGCCTACAAGCAGGAACAATCCTCTTTTTACACCCCCGAAATCCTGGGAGAAACTCCCTCCGAGGCTGTAAACAGAGAAATTCTCAGGGTTTGTGCCAGTGCCAAAAAACAGCATACATCCAGCTTCATGCCGTTTTTCCTGAAAAAGACCACGGTCATGTCACTGCTTTTCTTTGCCGTGGGTTTTGCCACCGTGGGTTATGTGATGTTCAATGTCGACAGGGCCGAGAGTATTAGAGCCAGGCTGACCACCCCCCAGAGCTCGCCTTTGCCCTCCCCTCAAGTCGCTTCAGAATCCAGTTCTTCTTCAGTTGCTCTGTCTCAAACCGATTCCTCCCAGTTCGATTCTTTAAGAGACAGTACCTCCGCCTTTTCCCAAAACAGGGGAAATCTTAATTCTGAAGGTGTTATCACTGTCGATTTGAAAGAGTAACTTCCTGATAATCCCCCTTCAGTGAACTTTTGGCCTGTCATCAAACGGTGACAGGCCGATTTTCTGTACAGTATCGCGTTTCTCATTGTATTTTCCAATATTCCTTAATAGAGCAGCTCCTGCTTTCAGTTTGCAAACTAATCAGCAAGATTCTCTGTTTCGGAATGGGAGTGTACGCCAGAGGAACTCTTAACTCCATCCATTTTCAGTAGTGTTCCATGAATCGCTCCAAATTAACAATAAAGCTTCTGCAGATAAGTCAGATCATCCTGGCCCTGGTACTTACAGGCATGATGATGAAAGCTATGAAACTTTTATACCTGTTTTTACGAGGGGAAGGTGCCCTTTGATCGTTTGCTCTCTTTTTAATCCGGCTATTGATGTGCACTATCATGTGGACACCCTTCAGCCTGGAGCCACCTTCCTGGATCTTCCATCCCACTCAGTACCTTCCGGTAAAGGGCTTAATGTGGCCCGGGTTGTGAAGACGCTGGGGGAGGAGGTGGCCATTGCCGCTTTAATCCCTGAAAATGATGTGCGCAGATTTAAAAGTTTTTGCCAGGATCAGGAGATTAAGCCCATTCTGCATGAAGTTCCGGGCAGTGTTAGAATCAATGTGACGATTTCTGAGAAGCAGAATGATTGTGTGACTCATTTTAACAGCACATCCGGTTCTGTTCCCGTGCGGCTGCAGGAAGAATTTCTGCTCAGTCTGGAGCAGGAGATTGTGGGGGACACTCTATGGTGTTTTTCCGGAAGCCTTCCGACCGGTTTTGACAGCGGTGTTTATTCCAAACTGATATCAGCATTTCAGAAAAAAGGTTCTCCCTCTTTGCTTGACACACGTGGGGGGGCGCTAAAATTGGGTATCCGCTCCAAGCCCTTCATGGTGAAGCCGAATATTTCGGAACTGGAGGAGCTTTTCGGGGAGCAGATCAAGGGGGTGCACCATATCGCCCTCAAGGGAAAACGTTTGATTGACATGGGTATAGAAAACGTTTTTATATCACTGGGATCTGATGGCATGATTGCCATTCATGAAAATGATTGCCTTCTCTGCTCGCCACCGCAGGTGAAGGCTGTTGATACCGTAGGCTGCGGTGATGCATTGGTTGCCGGGCTTCTGGTGGCTCAGAAAAGAAAATTCTCTTTCTCCGAAACCTGCCGTCTGGCAATCGCTTGCGGGGCTTCCAAATGTATGCATGAGGGGCCTGGAGTTGTGACGCGTGACGAGGTGTGGCAGCTTATGGAGGATGTTCGTATAACTGCAATCTGAGGAAAGGTAGTGGCGGTTTTCATGGAAACAAAACGCATACTGGTTACAGGCGGTGCAGGCTTTCTTGGATCTCATCTCTGCGAACGATTGGTTGCGCAGGGGCATGATGTGATCTGCCTTGACAATTACTTCACCGGCCGCAAAAAGAACGTTGAGCACCTGATGGATTGCCACAATTTCGAGTTAATGAGGCACGATGTTACCTTTCCCGTTTTCGTCGAAGTGGATCAGATCTATAACCTGGCGTGCCCTGCTTCACCGGTACATTATCAGTATAATGCTGTAAAAACCATCAAAACTTCAGTGATGGGTGCAATCAATGTGCTGGGGCTTGCCAAAAGAGTTAAAGCACGGGTATTACAGGCTTCCACATCGGAGGTCTATGGTGATCCTGTGGAGCATCCTCAAAAGGAAACCTATTGGGGCAATGTCAATCCCATCGGTCTGCGTTCCTGCTATGATGAGGGTAAAAGAGTTGCCGAGACACTTTTTTTCGATTATCATCGTATGAATAATGTTGATATCAGGGTTATTCGAATTTTCAACACTTATGGTCCCCGCATGCATCCGAATGACGGGCGCGTAGTTTCAAATTTCATAGTTCAGGCTCTTAAAGGCATTGATATTACCATATATGGAGATGGTTCTCAGACCCGTTCCTTCTGCTTTGTTGATGATTTGGTGGAAGGGATGATGAGGCTGATGAATACAGAGAACATCATCGGGCCTGTAAACGTAGGTAATCCGGGCGAGTTTACAATCAAGCAACTTGCTGAAGCTGTGATACGCATTACCGGCAGTTCATCAAAAATTATTTACAAACCCCTGCCCTCCGATGATCCTAAGCAGCGCCAGCCGGATATCACTCTGGCAAAGGAAAAACTGGGGTGGGAACCCAAGGTTCCTCTCAATGACGGGCTTGAGAAAACTGTTGCGTATTTCAAGAATAATCTTGATTGTTGAAATTGATCACTTATCGTTTAAATGCTGGAGGTTGCGTTGTCGAATTATACTCCTTCTGAAATAGAAAACAAATGGCAGAACCGCTGGCGGGAAAGTAAGCTGCACAGGACTGTATTTGATCCTTCCAAGCCAAAATTCTACGCTCTGGACATGTTTCCCTATCCTTCCGGTTCGGGGCTTCATGTAGGGCATTGTGAAGGGTACACTGCTACAGATATCATTACCCGAATGAAAAGAATGCGCGGTTTTAATGTGCTGCACCCGATGGGGTGGGATGCCTTCGGGCTTCCTGCAGAGAATTTCGCAATTAAAACCGGCATTCACCCCAGAGTGACAACTGAAAAAGCGGTTGCAAATTTCAGACGTCAAATTGATTCCATCGGTTTTGCTTATGACTGGGAACGGGAGGTGAATACAACCAACTCTGCTTACTATAAATGGACACAGTGGATATTTCTGCAGCTTTACAAAAAAGGTCTGGCGTATGAGGGAGTCATGCCTATTAACTGGTGTCCTTCCTGCAAAACGGGTCTTGCCAACGAGGAAGTGGTAGGGGGAAAATGTGACCGCTGCGGAACCGTTGTGGAGCGAAAGGACCTAAGGCAGTGGATTCTTAAGATTACCGCCTATGCCGACCGGCTTTTGGAAGATCTGTCGGAAGTTGACTGGCCAGAATCAACTCTGATGATGCAGCGAAACTGGATCGGTCGTTCGGAAGGTGCAGAAGTAGATTTCAAAGTGTCGGGTGGAAAGGCGGACGGAGAACTGATTCGTGTTTTTACTACCAGACCAGACACCCTTTTCGGGGCTACCTATATGGTGCTTGCGCCCGAGCATTCGCTTGTGGAAAAACTGACAACTCCGGAGCAACTCTCTTCTGTTACCGCCTATCAGGAATCCGCAAGAAGAAAGAGTGATCTGGAACGGACTGAGCTGTCCAAAGAAAAAACAGGTGTTTTCACGGGCGGATATGCTCTTAATCCTGTCAATAATGAACTTATTCCCGTATGGATTGCCGATTATGTTTTGGCCGGGTACGGGACAGGGGCAATTATGGCAGTTCCTGCTCACGATGAAAGAGACTACGAGTTCGCAGTTAAATTCAAGCTGCCCATCAAGCAGGTTGTTGCCCCCGTGGATGGAAGTTCGGTTGAAGAGGGCCAGGCCTTCACTCAAAAAGGTGTTTCCGTAAATTCAGACATTCTTAACGGATTACCTACTGATGAGGCTAAAAGGAAAATAAACAGATGGCTTACGGAAAAAGGCTGCGGGAAGTCTGCGGTAAGTTACAGATTGCGTGATTGGATCTTTTCACGCCAGAGGTACTGGGGAGAGCCTATTCCCATTGTGCATTGTCCCAACTGCGGAACGGTCCCCGTTCCGGAAAATCAGCTCCCTGTTACCCTTCCGGAAGTGGACAGATACGAACCCTCTGGCACAGGAGAATCTCCACTTGCCACGATAGAATCATGGGTAAATACCAGCTGTCCCGCATGCGGCGGCCCTGCAAAAAGAGAAACCAATACCATGCCACAATGGGCTGGTTCCTGTTGGTATTACCTCAGATATCTGGATCCTCAAAACGACAGTGAGCCCTGGTCAAAAAAGACTGAATCTCAGTGGATGAATGTTGATCTGTATGTTGGAGGAGCTGAGCATGCTGTTCTTCATCTTCTCTACTCCCGTTTCTGGCATAAAGTGCTTTTTGATCTGGGGTACGTTTCGACTAAAGAGCCGTTCAAAAAACTGCGCCATCAGGGAACTGTGCTTGCAGCTACCTACCGCGATGCAGCTGGAAAGTATCATGAGCTTTCGGAAATCGAATTTGTCGGAACCGATGCAGTTCTCCGCTCTACAGGGGAAAAGTTGAATGTGGAAATTGAAAAAATGGCCAAATCAAAGCTCAACGGAGTTAATCCCGATGATGTTGTGGCTAAATATGGAGCGGATGTTCTTCGTATATATGAGATGTTCATGGGCGAATTCGAGCTTCCTAAACCCTGGGACCCTCGAGCCATTGAAGGGTGTAACCGTTTTCTTCGCAGAATCTGGCGCATGGTTGAGGAACTTTTGGAAAACGGGGGACCGGAAGGTGATCCCAACGGCCGAATCAGGAACAAAACCATAAAAAAAGTGACCAATGATCTTGATAACCTTAAGTTCAACACGGCTGTGGCTGCCATGATGGAATTTGTGAATGAGCTGAATTCAAACGGAGCCACTCGGGATGATCTGGTCGCATTAGTGAAGTTAATTGGGCCTTATGCACCGCATATCGGAGATGAACTTTGGGAAAAGATCGGTGGTGGCGGATTTCTCATCGATGCCTCCTGGCCTGAGTGGGATGAAGCGATGGTGCAGGATTCCGTTATCACTATCGTAGTACAGGTCAACGGCAAACTGAGAGCTGACTTCCAGGCTCCCCGGGAATCTACTCAGGAACAGCTCAAAGAGATTGCGCTGCAGCTTGAGAAAGTGAAGGGGCATACTGAAGGTAAGACCATCCGTAAAGTGATTGTGGTACCGGGTAAACTTGTCAATATCGTTGTAGGGTAGTAAACCAGAAGTATTGAAGCCTTACTGAAATTGACCGAAAGCAGAAGCCCCGACCTTACGGAAGGGGTTATTCTCCAAAAAGGGAGCGAATCATGAGAGAGTTGATTATCGCCACTGGAAACAAGGGAAAAATGGAGGAGTTCAGAACACTGCTTTCCGGTATCCCCGTTAAGCTTACATCTTTGCACGATCACTGGAATCCTGTCCCTCAAATAGAGGAAACCGGTTCTACTTTTTATGAAAATGCAAAGATTAAAGCAGACTGGGTTTACGAGAATAGTGGAGGTGTTTGGGCCCTGGCTGATGATTCCGGGCTTGAGGTTGATGCTCTGGGTGGGGCGCCAGGAGTACTCAGCGCCCGCTATTCGGGGGAGAATGCCACCGGGACACAGAATAATCAGAAGCTTCTCACGGCATTGTCCGGAGTACCAATGGAACTAAGAACTGCCCGATTCAAATGTGTTCTTGTTGCCAGAGTCGGTAAAGATG
This sequence comes from Fibrobacterota bacterium, assembly GCA_023436205.1. GTDB lineage: Bacteria > Fibrobacterota > Chitinivibrionia > Chitinivibrionales > Chitinispirillaceae > JAEZKC01. Next base: position 52,595 of record JAEZKC010000077.1, on the reverse strand, counting down.
ACTATCTCAGTGCTGAAGGCACAATTGAGGGTGTGATTACAACCTCCGCTGCAGGGTGGGGCGGGTTTGGTTATGATCCTCTTTTTATTCCCAGTGGACACGACAGAACTTTTGCCGAACTTGTTCCTGAGGAAAAAAACCGGATAAGTCACCGGGGAGTTGCACTTCGGGCACTTGGTAGAGAGTTGTATGGAATTCTTGTCTAAAGATCAGACCTGTAGCGATACCGAATGTATTCTCATAGCAGAGGATAATGAGATTACCCTTTCTGCAATTCAGCTTATTTTGGAGGATGAAGGGTATCAGACCATTGGGGTGAGTAACGGTGAGGCTGCCCTGGAGGCTGTGGAAAAGTTTTCGGTAGATTTGGTGCTGCTTGACAGAATGCTTCCCGATATGGATGGTTTGGTTGTGAGTCGTAAATTGAAAGCCGACACCGACTACGCTGTTTTTCTTCCGGTAATTTTGTTAACGGCGCTCAGCAGTGGTGATGATAAAATTGCAGGTTTGACCTGCGCTGATGACTACGTGACAAAGCCGTTTTGCAATGATGAGCTTGTAGCCCGTGTCAGATCTCTGTTGCGCATTCGTAAACTGCACAAGCAGCTCATTAGATCCCAGAACCGTTATAAATTCCTTTATGAGCGTTTTCCTCACCTCTTTATCACTCTTGATTCCGGTGAAAGAATAACCGAGTGCAATCAGGCTTTTTGCAGCTGTACCGGTGTTTCCAAGGAAATTGTCCTTGGATCTGATGTAATTTCTTACATTAGGGAATCCGACCATCCTTCATTTTATGATTTTCTAAAATCTCTTGAAGAAGAGAAACTGCAGATTCGCAGTCTCAGCGTTCAGCTTCGTGCTGAACATGGCAGAACTGCCGACGTTGAGGTGAAGGGCGTTTCTCTTGACGAGCAGGACCAGGGAGCATCTTTCATTTTATCCATGGAGGATGTTACTGAAAAGCTTCGAGTGGAGGAGGAACGGAAAATTGCCCGAAAGCAGTTGTACCGTTCAGCCCGTTTGGCCTCCATTGGAGTTTTGGCTTCCGGAGTCGCCCACGAGGTGAACAATCCGCTTACCGCGATTCTTGGGTTTGCCGGGGCAATTCTTGATAGGCTCAAGCACAACGAAAGTATCGAACAGGAGGAACTATCCCAGTATCTTCAAATCATAAACGATGAGGCGCTCAGGTGCAGGGATATAGTGGAGAATCTGTCCAGATTCGCACGAGGGGGAGACTTGGCCATTTCAGTTGTTTCTCTCTCCACTTGTATAAATAATGCGCTCAAGTTGATTCATGCAAAAGCGGTCCGGGCGGGTTTTACTTTTGAAACTGATGTGGACGCGAACTTGAAGGTCATGGCCGATGCCAACAAACTGGAACAGGCAATTGTCAATGTTTTTACAAACTGCATTGATTTCTGCCCGGGTGGCTGTACTGTCAAGGTGAATGCTGCTTTGTCTCCTCTGGGAAAAAGCGTGGTTTTGAAAATTGTCGATCAGGGCCCCGGAATCAGTGCCGAAGTCTTGCCTAGAGTTTTTGACCCCTTCTTCAGTACCAAGGAGGTCGGCAAAGGGATCGGCATGGGCCTGTCCATTTGTTACAATATAATGGAAGAGTGTAACGGGAAAATTGATGTAATCAGCGAAACCAGATCCAAAGGTACTACGGTTGTACTTGAAATTCCCAAAGCTTGCGGGAGTTATAAATGAGCAAGGGAAAGATACTGGTTGTTGATGATGAGGCTTCACTGAGGCTGCTGCTGAAAAATGAACTTGGCAGAGCCGGGTATTCTGTTGAGACGGTTAACGACGGAGAGTCCGCTCTGCAGAAAGTCAGGGAAGACAATTATCATGTGGTGCTTCTGGACATTGTCATGCCAAGGATGGACGGATTGGAAACTCTTCGGCAGATGAAAATGGAAAGCGTCACCTCAGAAGTCATCATTTTAACCGGAAATGCCACTCTGGAAAGCGCCATCGAGTGCGTAAAGCTTGGTGCTTTTGAGTATGTACGCAAACCCTACTCTTTAAGTGAACTGCTGATTCAGATTGAACGCGCTATTGATCATCAGCGTTCAATGATAGACCTGAAAATCCTCAAAGATGAATTGAGAAGAAGCGGTGTCGGCAGCACCCTGCTTGGTAAAAGTAAAGTGATGGTTGAATTGCAGGGCATACTTTCCAAAATAGCTCCGACCCAGTCTACTGTACTGGTTTTAGGTGAAAGTGGGACAGGGAAGGAAGTTGTGGCCAGAGCCATTCACAGTCAGAGCCAGCGAAGAGAGAAACCCTTTATACCCGTAAACTGTGCCTCGCTTTCCGAATCTCTTCTGGAAAGTGAACTGTTCGGTTATGAAAAAGGCGCTTTTACCGATGCTAAATCTCAAAAACGCGGTCTGGCTGAAATCGCAGATGGGGGCACCCTGTTTTTGGACGAAATCGGTGAGATTCCCATGCACTTTCAGGCTAAACTGTTGCGTTTCCTGGAAACAGGGGAAATCAGACGAGTAGGTGGGACCCGGGATATTAATCTTAATGTAAGAATCATCTGCGCCACCAATCAGCCTCTGGAAAAACTCGTTGAGGAGAACAGGTTCAGAGCGGATCTCTTCTATCGATTAAACGTACTTTCTGTTAGTATACCTCCTCTTAAGGACCGGGTGGATGATATTCCACTTCTTGTGGATCACTTCATTGCACAACAGGGGTTTCAAAAGGAATTCGACAAGGGTGCAATTGATGTTCTCAAATTGTACAACTGGCGTGGAAACGTTCGTGAACTTAAGAACGTGGTTGAGCGCACCTGTATTCTCAGTCAGGGAAAAACGGTTTTCGCAGATGACCTTTCGTTTTTAAAGTCGTTTTCCAGGCATAATTCGTCTGAATCAGTTCAAATCGAACCTGTTGATCTTTATCAACAAGAAAGCAGTGCAGGCCAAACTGATCTTTCTCTGAAGGAAATGGAACGCAGGCACATAATCCATGTACTGGGTGTGGCAAAAGGGCACCGTGCTAAAGCTGCCAAAATTCTTGAGATAAGTCCTAAAACTTTGTATTTGAAAATGAAGGCCTACAATATCGTTTCAGTTTACGAATGATCACTCAATCCATAGCCCATTTTTTTCTCAACAGCAATTCTATTCCAACCAGTAAAAGAATAAATGACAGCAGTACCCACGATTTGCTTATTCTGTAGGTTTCTTTAACTGTTCGTTTCTGCACACTTTGACCTTCTGATGCAAACAGTGCCCGCACATTTTTAAAATCGTTTTCAATTTTTCTGGCGAATTCCTGCAGAAAAACACTGTTTTGACTTACAATTGAAAATTCTCTGTCGTCCTTGGCCACTGTAAAGCTGTCGTTGAAAGAGTATTTCTTCCCCTTTGATTCGAAATAACTCGAAAGGAGATAATTGCCTTTGGGAAATGCAGCAATCGAGATAGACTGGTTGTTTAATCCACTTGGAGTAAAAGTCAGGGAGGAATCCAACTGTGAAATCTGGTTTTTAATTTTCAGCTGAATATTCAAAGGTTCAAAAACCGGCACAGATGAGGGGAGAGTCAACATAAATTTCAACGAGTCTGTTTCGCTTAAGTTATGTGCTGGATAAATGATGAATTTTTCCGATAAACTTTCGAGCAGAAGCTTTTTGGATACTGCAAGCAGTGTGTTTGTAAAATCGAAGGACTCATTTTCTGCTTTACTCAGAGATAGTGGCCAGAAGTCCCATCTCCATATTCCTTTAAGAGGGAGAAAAAGAGAATTGTGATTTCGCAATCTTCCACTGAAGAGAAGTGAATTACTTGAAGGAGAATCGGAAAGGGTTCCTTTTAAAAAGCTGTCGGTAATGGCCGCAGGAAATCGATTGCAACGGACAAATTCCTCCGGAGGAGGCAGCGAACTGAAATCGGCGGTCAGGAGTGCATCATCTTGAATGGAGTGTAATCTCGAAAATGTTGGATTTTTTATCGAAGATGTACTGCAGGGGAGACATCCAATGAAAACTGCGATTCCGTGGGGTGGCAGTTTTTGAAAAAGCTGTTCAGCGTCTTTGGTCCAATCGAAAATATAAAGCAAATCTGGAGAGGTTGCTTTTTCTTTGAACTGGGGATTACGAATCAGAGTTTGAGAAAGAAATCTGCGATCCAGTGATGGTGTTGCCGAATAGCAGGAGTAGGTCAGTTGTTCCGGTATGGTCTGGTGAACAAATGCGACGCTTGCTTCTGTGCTGTCGTGCTCTGATTTTGTCTTTATCTGATAAAGATGTTTGCCCGGTGTACTGTTTTTCAGTGAAAATTGAATCGTGTTGTTGAAAAAGCCGCTTTCCAGAGGAGTATCTGTTTTCTTCACTACTTTCCCGTTTTCAGATAATTCCACTTTGGCTATTCCACCTTCCCGCGAAAAACCTCGCAGGGAAATAGTAACAGTAAATGGCGAATCTACGGGAGCAGTTAAAGGGGCTGCATTGTTTAACTTTAAATATGGCCGGGGATTAAAACTCGGTAGATTAAGATAGTAAACTGATTTATCAGAAAAGATTGCACTGCTTTTTACAGTATTGGACCAGTTACCATCGGAAATGATGAGTACCTCTTCCGCTTTCTGAATTTCTTTAGGTATAAGCGTTTTGGGGAAATCACTTTTATTATCAGTAAATAAAACCTTTTTTCCTCGATTTGCTTCTCTCAGGGAATCTCCAAAAAGGTACAGATCGAATTTTTTTCTGCTGCCCGGTTCCGAGCTCAATTTGTTTAAAGAATCAAGAAACGGTACGATAAAAGAATCTGGTTTGAAGAGCTGCATGCTGCTGGAATTGTCAACGAGAACCGGAATGTGTTTATCTCCCGATTCAAAACGTTCTACAGTGATATGAGGCTCAAGAAAAGCAAGCAGGAGTGCTAAAATCCAGCAGGACCTTACTGTTATGAGGAATACCTTCTTGGGTTTGTCACCTTTAAATTTAAGGTAGCGAAAAAGAGAAAATCCCAGGCCCAAAATCAAAAGAGCCGTTATCAGAATAGTCCTGCTTACGACCGGCATGCCATCAGGCCTGTGGTCTTTGAATGATCGTTGCGATTTGAAAGAATGGTATTTTTCTTCCAGTAGCGGTCATTCTGGTCTGGGTGATTTGTAGTATAGTGCAATCCTCTGCTCTCTTTTCTCTTTAGCGCTGAGGTGATAATGAGTTTTGCCGTGGTGACGATGTTGCGCAGTTCCAGAATCTGAGGAGTGATTTTCGTACGTTTGTAAAAATCTTCTATCTCCTTTTCCAGCAGTAGTATGCGTCTTAAAGCACGGTTGAGACGAAGATCCGACCTTACAATTCCCACGTAGTCCCACATGACACTCTGGATCTCCATAAAATTGTGGCTGAGCAGAATCCACTCTTCGAAATCATGAGTGCCCCTCTCGTCCCACTCCGGAATCTCTTCTCTGTCTGCCAGTGTAATCTTATCTAACTTTCTGGATGCATCTACTACCGCGCGGTGAGAAAAAACAAGCGCCTCCAGAAGTGAATTGGATGCAAGTCTGTTTGCCCCGTGAACACCTGTGCAGGCTGTTTCACCGCAGGCATACAGGTGCACGATGCTGCTGTTCCCCCAGTAGTCAACCAGAATCCCTCCGCACATATAATGGGCAGCAGGAACCACGGGGATAAGATCCTGGGTAATATCTATTCCAAATTTTTTACATTGCTTATAGATATTCGGGAAATGATTGATTGTCGTCTGGGGATCTTTGTCCCTCACATCCAGAAATACGCAGGGCTCACCGGAAATCTTCATCTCATTATCGATTGCCCGGGCCACAATATCTCTGGGGGCCAGGGAACCCATCGGGTGGTATTTGAGCATGAAATCCACTCCGGCAGCATTGCGCAGCACTGCACCATAGCCTCTAAGCGCCTCGGAGATCAGAAATGAGTTAGCCTTTTCGTGAAAAAGCGTAGTTGGGTGGAACTGGATAAATTCCATATTGGCAACCAGTGCTCCAGCCCTGTAAGCCATTGCCACGCCATCACCGGTTGCAATTTCAGGATTGGTGGTATGAGTGTAAACGCGTCCAGCCCCTCCGGTAGCCAGGCAGGTCACTTTGGCCCTCACCGTGGTGATGTTCTTATTTACTGAATCCAGCACATAAGCTCCATAGCATTGGTTACCGGTTCCGCTTTTCACATGATGCTCGGTAATGAGTTCCACTGCACAGTGATTTTCTAAAATGAGAATGTTTTCAAGCTCCCGCAGCTTTTTAAGAAGCGTTTGTTCAAGCTCCTTACCGGTGAGGTCTTTCGCATGTACGATGCGGTTTTTGGAGTGTCCGCCCTCTTTTCCAAGATGGAGTCTGTAGGGGTTGGCTGAACTTTCGTCAGTAGAAAAACGGGCCCCGTATTCAAGGAGCTCCCGTATTCTCGTGGGGCCTTCCTCCACCAGAATTTTTACCGCAGTTTCATCACACAATCCTGCACCGGCAACGAGTGTGTCTTTAATATGGCTTTCAAAACTGTCATCAGAATTGAGCACGCAGGCTACTCCGCCCTGGGCGTAATTGGTGTTACTTTCACTGTCTTGCTTTTTGGTGATCACCACGACGGATCCGAAACGGGATGCCTGGATGGCGAAGGAGATGCCGGCAATACCGCTTCCAATCACCAGAAAATCGCAGGAGTAGCTCATTGGGTTGGCCCTTCAGATATTGCCGATGGTTCAGGTATGAGAGTCTGTTTGGCCATTTGACCCAGATAGCCGCCATGATGCCGCAAGCCATACTGTTGACGATTGATCTTTTTCTTCTCCATCAAAACCAGCGATAATGCATCCCCGATGGCCATCATCACAGTGGTGCTCGAGGTGGGGGTCAGGCCAAGAGAACAGGGTTCCTTGATTTCGCCCATATTAATCACCACACTGCAAAGATTTCTGATCGCCGAATCGGGATGACTGGTTATGCCGATGATATGGTCTATTCCAAAGTGATGAGCCAACTCAAGCATTTCGATTACTTCTCTGGTTTTACCGCTGGTGGAGAACGCAATAATTACATCTCCAGGGGCAAGAATACCCAAATCTCCATGCGCCGCTTCCCCGGGATGCAGATAAGATGCGGGTGTGCCGGTGGAGCAGAGAGTGCCTGCTATTTTCAAAGCGATGTTCCCCGCTTTTCCCATCCCGGTGGTTACTACTTTTCCCTTGCATGTATGCAGAATTTCCACAGCTTTTTCAAAACTGCCGTCCAGTGGTATGCTTTGCAGTGCTTTGGCTTCCGCTTCGATGATTTCTTGTGCACGTTCCAGAATGGAGCTCACAGCTAGTCCTTTATCGATGAAGTTTCAGTAAACAATAAATATACATTGCTCCCGGAATGAATTCGGGATGATAACGGACTGAGTTTGCTGCATTAGCGGATTTTTGTCCAGGATCAACATCTGAATTGGTTTTATCTGGGAAAACAGGCTTAAGCAGCTGAATCCTGTGTTCTTGTATATATAAATAATGTATCTTATACGTTTGTTTTCGTCGCGAGGCTTTAATTTGTGCGCAATATGGACACTAAAGATCCAAGCCCTGCGTATTATTAAACAGCCTTCACCTCAAGCCCTGGTGTGAACCGGTGAAAAAGCTTTGATAACAGGAATGACAAATCAGTGCTGATGACCAAAAATCCGGGAAAAACCGATACTGAGGCTGATTGGGTTAAGCGACGGAATAGAGTAAAGAAGTATAGACGGTTTCTGCTGCTTCTGATCTGTATTATTTTATGTGGGATTGTGCTTTATAATAACCGGGATTGGATAAAGCTGCCAGTTCTTTTTGCCGGAAAGCCCGCAGAGCAGGTTGAAGAGTCCCCGGTTTTACCGCCGGTGCAGGAAACTGCGGCAGTGCAACGCTCCGATTCTGGAGCAGACACTGGGTTAGCTGGAAAAAAGGGAGCGGTGTCTGAAGCTGTTCAGCCCGATTCGCTGGTTCTTTCCGATGTCAGATGTAAAATTTCAGGACGGGATGATCTTACGATCTATCTCACTGTGGCGATATTTTTCAACAATGATGCCCTGTACCAGGAGATTCTTTTAAAGCGCGACGATCTGAAAGTGATGGCTTTGAATGTGATGCGTCGCAAGGAGTATGGTTCAATTCAGACTGAACCGCTCAGAGCAGAGCTGAAAGAGGCGATGGATGACCTGCTTGAGGCTGGTGACTTGGAGAATCTTGAAATCAGGGACTTCCGTTTAGAATAGAGGATGAAAAGTATGAATTTTCTGAGTATTCTCGGTAAGGTTTTCGGGTCAAAGCAGGAGAAGGACGTCAAGAAGCTGCTGCCCATTTTGGAGCGGGTGAATGCTCAAAGAGAAAGTGTGAAGTCTTTGACCGACGAGCAGCTTAAGGCTAAAACTGAAGAGTTCAGAGAACGCCTTACTAAAGGTGAAACACTTGACGATTTGTTGCCCGAAGCATTTGCGGTAGTGAGGGAAGCCACTCACAGAGTGTTGGGTGAGCGAAAAATTGTGAAGGGGGCTGATGGCCAGGATGTGCAGTTCATGGCCCACTTCGACGTGCAGGTCATGGGTGCCATTGTGCTTCATCAGGGTAAAATTTCTGAGATGAAGACCGGTGAGGGAAAAACGCAGGTCGCCACCATGGCCGCCTATCTCAATGCGCTCAGCGGCAAAGGTGTTCATGTTATTACGGTTAACGATTATCTGGCTCGACGCGATAGCGAGTGGATGGGTAAGATCTTCAATTTTCTGGGTCTGACTGTGGGCTGTCTCGATCTCACCGAACCTCACAGCCCCCAGCGCAAGGCCGCTTATAACTGCGATATCACTTACGGAACAAATAACGAGTTCGGTTTCGATTATCTTCGTGACAACATGGCCTCAGCTCCCGAACAGTGTGTTCAGCGTGAACTCAATTTCGCGGTTGTCGATGAAGTGGATAACATTCTTATTGATGAGGCTCGTACTCCGCTCATTATTTCCGGACCGGTTACCAAATCCAACCGTGAGTACGAAGAACTCAAACCTCGTGTGGTGAAACTGGTTAGTGCACAGAATACACTTGTCCAGAGTATCGTTGGGGAGGCCGAAGAGCTTCTCAAACAGGAGGGTAAAGAGTACGAAGCCGGCTTTAAGCTTCTGGTCGCTCAGCGTGGTGCTCCCAAAAACAAGCGTCTTCTTAAACTGCTCAAGGAACAGGGTGCCGCCAGGTACATGAAAATGGTGGAAACCGATTACCTCAGAGATAAAAAGCTGCATGAAATCGATGAGGAGCTATATTATGTCATCGATGAATCAGGTCACAGTGCCGAACTTTCCGAGAAGGGCCGGGCACTTGTCGGAGGAGAAAATGGCAACTTTTTCGTGGTGCCCGATCTTGCAGAACTGCTCGGTAAAATTGATGCTGACAGTTCCCTGAGCATTCAGGAAAAAGCTGAACGCAAGGAAGAAGCTCATAGAAGTTATGCCGAAATTTCCGAGCGCATTCACAGTATAAGCCAGCTCCTCAGAGCGTATTCTCTTTTCGAGCGCGATGTAAACTATGTGGTGCAGGATGGTCAGATACTCATTGTTGATGAGTTTACCGGTCGTATTCTTCATGGACGACGTTACAGTGAGGGGTTGCATCAGGCGTTGGAAGCCAAGGAAGGTGTAAAGGTAGCCGGGGAGAACCAGACACTGGCAACCATTACATTTCAGAATTTTTTCAAAATGTATAATAAACTGGCCGGTATGACCGGTACAGCGGTCACCGAAGCTGCTGAATTTCATGAAATATATAAGCTTGACGTGGTCACAATTCCCACCAACCGTTCCTTGCAGAGGCTTGACTTTGACGATGAAATCTACAAGACTTATCGGGAAAAGTATAATGCTATTGTCAAGGAGATTCAGGATATGCACGAGAAGGGACGTCCCTGTCTTGTGGGAACCACCTCCATCGAAAAATCGGAACTTCTCAGCAAGCTCCTCATAAGAGCCGGTATCCAGCATGAGGTGCTAAACGCCAAACACCACGCCAAGGAAGCCACCATTGTGGCTCAGGCTGGGCGCCTGAGTGCGGTCACTATTGCCACCAATATGGCCGGTCGTGGAACCGATATTGTGCTGGGCGGTAATTTTGAGATAATGGCTAACAATGAACTTCTCAAGGAGGACATTGAACCTGATTCCCTGACCCTCGAGGAGAAAAGGCAGAAATTTTCGAAACTTTACGAGAAAACTCGTGAAGAGCATGAGAAAGTGCTCGCATTGGGCGGTCTTCATATCATCGGAACCGAGCGTCACGAAAGCCGTCGAATCGACAATCAGCTGCGTGGTCGTGCGGGTCGTCAGGGTGACCCCGGTTCATCAAAGTTTTTCCTGTCAATCGATGATGATCTCATGCGTATCTTCGGTGCAGAAAGAATCCGTGCTGTCATGGACAGGCTGGGCACCCCTGAAGGAGAAGCAATCAGTCACCGCTGGGTCAGCGGGTCTATCGCAGGTGCTCAGAAGAGAGTTGAGGGGCGCAACTTCGATATCAGAAAGCATCTCAAGGAATATGATGATGTGATGAACCTCCAGCGCCGGGAGATTTACGGGCTTCGCCAGAGAATTTTGCGCGGGGAGAATCTTAAAGATGAGATTCTTGATCAGATCGCGTCAACGCTTGAGGAAATTATCGAGAAGCATACCACCGATCGCAAGTTCACAGAGACCTGGAATCTTGACGGATTATACGAAGATATTCAGACATCTTTCGGTGTGGTCTACCGGATTCCTGAAAATGAGATAGGTTCAAAAACTCAGGACAGTCTTTTTGATGATGTCTGGCATTTGGTGAAGGAAAAGTACGAAGAGAAGGAACAGCGTTTCGGCACACCTGTTATGCGTCAATTTGAGCGAGGTGTTTTCCTTATGGTGATCGATACTCTCTGGAAGGATCACCTTTTTGAAATGGATCATCTCAAGGGTGGAGTTCAGTTCCGCGCCTTCGGTCAGAAAAATCCCCTTTTTGAGTATCAGCGGGAAGGTCTGACGATGTTCAAGGAACTGAGAAGCACAATTGCGCGGGAGGTTTCCAATTACATTTTCCGTCTGGAGAGGGTTGAACGCCAGGACCGCATGAATCTGGGCAGTGCCCGGCCGGTTCACGATTCAGCAGAAACATTTGCGCCGTCACGAGAAGCTGCTCCTGCTCCCATGCCTCGTCCTCAGATGCAGCCCCAGATGGTAACCAATCGTGGAGGCGGCCAGACCACGGTTATGCAGCCGGTAAGAGTTGCACCGCAGGTGGGAAGAAATGATCCTTGTCCATGCGGCAGTGGAAAGAAGTTTAAAAAGTGTCACGGTGCCAATTCATGAGCAGGGGACTTTTCATAACTTTCGAGGGTATTGACGGGTGCGGTAAAAGCACCCAGCTTCTCAGGGTTGCCGAAAAACTCAGGGCTCAGGGATATGTAGTTGTAGTGACCCGTGAGCCCGGAGGAACCCCCATAAGTGAAAAGATTCGTGAAATTCTTATCTCGCCTCAGAATTCAGAAATGTGTTCCCAGACTGAACTGCTTCTCTATCTTGCTGCTCGCGCTCAGCATGTGCAACAGACAATCAGGCCTGCAATAGAACGCGGTGAGCTTGTATTGTGTGATCGTTTCCAGGAAGCCACTTTTGCTTATCAGGGTTACGGACGTGGGCTGGAACTGGAGTTTCTCAAAAACATTAATGAATTTGCCACCTCCGGGGTATCTCCCGATTGTACTTTTATATTTGATATATCAGTAGAATTATCAAAGCTGCGTCTCAGCCGCATCGGCAAGGGGCAGGACAGGCTGGAGAGTGCGGGGGATGCTTTTTTTGGCAGGATCAGGGAGGGGTATCTTGCTGCCGCTTCCGCAAATCCGGAAAAAATCAGGCTTCTTGATGGCAGCAGAGGTTTGGAAGAGCTTACAGACGAGGTTTACCGGATGCTTTCCGGCATGCTTCAGAGTACCACTCTCTCTCATTCAGAATGGAATTGATATTGCTACCTGATGTATTTTCATATAGTGTCGCGAAAACGCTTCAGGACACTCCCGCTGCCTCCGGGGTTGTTCCTACAGGGCTAGTCAGACTACATTAACATGGCAGGAGAAACAATGGAAAAGACTTCAGATCAGCAAGCCCGTAAGTTCTTCAGAGGAACTCCGTTTGTGGGTATGGTCATCATGATCGTGGTATTCACCGGTTTGCTGGTTGATTCCACCAAGGCCAGCGGGGATGACTTCTACGGTGATATTCGCCGCATGGATGACGTGATCACCAAAATTCATCAGAACTACGTTGACGATGTCTCTTCCAAGGAACTGGTCGATAACGCCATTTCGGGTATGCTGAAAATTCTTGATCCCCACACTTCCTACTTTGAAGCCAAGGAATACGAGGAGCTAAGAATCCAGACCGATGGAAAGTTTGGCGGTTTGGGAATCCAGATTTCAATCAGAGATAATGTTCTCACTGTCATGACCCCCATATCCGGAACACCTGCATCCAGAGCCGGAATTCAGTCCGGTGACCAGATCATCAAGATCGACGGGGTTTCCACTGCAGGCATTACCGTTGATAAGGCGGTCAACAAACTGCGCGGCGAACCGGGATCCACGGTAACCATTCTAATCAGAAGAAAAGGCGAGCCGGAGGACATTCCTTACGAAATTAAGAGGGAGATCATCCATATTAAATCAGTTCCCTATTATGGCGTATTGGATAATGACATTGGTTATGTTAATCTTCAGCAGTTTTCCGCCGATGCCGGTGCAGAGGTGGAGAAGGCTATAAAGGAACTCCTCAAGAAGAACATCAAAGGGATGGTTTTCGATCTCAGACATAATCCCGGTGGTCTTCTTCCTCAGGCCATTGAGGTTTCCGAAAAGTTCCTGCCTCGCAAATCACTGGTGGTTTCCACTAGGGGCCGGGTAAGAAGTCAGAACAACGAGTTTCGTTCATCAAGTAATCCTGTGCTTCCTCTTGATATGCCCCTGGCGGTTTTGGTCGACTATGCGTCAGCCAGCGCCTCAGAAATTGTTTCCGGTGCCATTCAGGATTGGGACAGAGGCATTATCGTGGGGGATACTTCTTTTGGAAAGGGTTCCGTGCAGAGCATTCTGCCACTGGATGCATCAAACCATCTGAAATTGACCACTGCTTTTTACTACACTCCTGCAGGAAGATGCATCAATCGTGCCGAAAACTTCCGAAAAGATGCTGAAGAGGAGTTGGCATCTGAGGAGGAGGGGGGTGAAAACAGCACTGAAGGGGAGTCTGCCGAGAAGTCACACGGCACCAGAGTGGATACTGCCACTTACAAGACAAATGGTGGAAGAATTGTTCATGGTGGCGGCGGGATAGTGCCTGATACCATAGTGAAACAGAAGATTCCTCAGATGACCATACGAGCCCTCTATGGAAAGGATGTGTTTTTTCAGTTCGCCAATATGGAATATGTGCGCCTCCAGAAACGAAATGTGAAACTCACCAACGATTACCAGGTGGATGAGACAACCATGAGTGCATTTTATAATTTTCTGGATTCAATCAAATTCACATATCAGAGTGTGGCTCAGCTGCAGCTTGAGGAGTTTAAAAAGAAGAGTGGACTTGTTGAGGATACAGCTTTCAAGGCCAAGAATCCTTATATGGAACTTCCAAAGCTCAGTGAGGGTGAGATGAGCGGTCTGAAGGCTGCGGCTGAAAAGATGGACTCCATCCTCAATCAGGAGAGCAGGCGGGCTCTTAGGCAGAATGACACGGAGATCAAAAGACTTGTTCGTGATGCTCTGCTGGTGCGAGAGTTCGGTCAGGATCATGATATCGTCTTCAGATCAAAGCTTAAGAATGACGAGCAGCTTAGTACGGCAATTAATCTATTAAGAGATAAAGAGGCTTATTCGAATCTTCTCAAACCCGGAAATGATGCTCAGCCGGTGGGTCAGGCAACTGATTCTAAAAAAGATTCTAAAAAGGAAACCAGTAAAGGCGCTAAGAAAAAGTAAGTAATTCATAAGAGAGGCCGGCTTCTCAGGGGGCCGGCTTTTTTCCGCAGTGTCCTTCTCTCTTTCGAGAACTCCGCGGTTTAGCTCTCTTTCAACCATAACCGTAAACCATATCTGCTCACTACATAAACATTCGAGGAGAGTGTATGATCAGTAAAATGCGGGAGATAGCTCCCATCGTCATGCTTATCATCATCATTGCATTTGTCGGCGGTACCATATTCATGGACTGGGGTATGAATATCACCGGCATGGCAAAGAAGAACGTTGCTGGAAAAATTGAAGGAAAAGAGGTTTCACTTCAGTACTTTGACTATCTGGTGAATATCGAGCGTCAGCGGATGCAGGAGCAGGGAAGAGAGATTCCTCCGGCTCAGTACCGCATGGTGCCAAAGCAGGTCTGGAATCAGGAAGTGGGCAAAGTTCTTCTGGATAATGTAGTGAAGCAGATGAGACTTGAGTCCAGTGATGAAGAGGTGTTCCAGTATCTTAAGCGCAATCCGCTGCCCGGAATTGATACTGCTTCCATCTTTCAGACCAACGGCCAGTTTGATACAAGCAAATATGTGCAGTGGCTTAACACGCCTCAGAATTATTCGACATATCCCTGGTTGAGAGATGTTGAAAATCAGATTAGTACTCTGATTCTGCCCAGCATGAAACTGGAGACTCTGCTCAAGGCTGGTGTGTTCCCGTCCAAAGCCGAGGCAGCTTACAACCATGATCTGAAAAACAGCAAAGCCTCCTTCGAGTATGTCAAGGTGGAGTCGGACCGTTTCAGAAATGATTCGGTAAAAGTGACAGATCAGATGATTAAGAGTTATTATGATGCAAATCAGGACAAGTTTCATCAGGAAGAGCAGGCTGACCTTTATTTCGTGAAAATTCCCAAGGTGGCCACTGCATCCGATGAGCAGTTTTATCTGAAAGATCTTGCCGATCTTAAAAAGAAAATCGAATCCGGTGAGGCTACCTTCGAGGCGGAAGCTGAAGTGGAGTCTGATGATGAGGGTTCAGCTGCCAATGGCGGTGATCTGGGATGGTTTGGCAAGGGAGCAATGGTTCCTGAGTTTGAGGCTGTGGCGTTTGCTCTGGATTCGGGTATGATTTCAGATCCGGTCAAGACTGCGTTTGGTTATCATTTGATCAAGGTTGAAGGAAAGAAAGAGGAAGATGGTCAGCTCAAGGTCAAAGCTCGCCATATACTCCGTAAAAATGTCCCCACCAATGAAACACTTGATCAGCTCTCATGGAAGGCAGATTCGTTGAGGACAATCATGCTGGAAAAGGGAATTGTCGAGACCGGCAAAGCAGATCCTTCGGTTTCTGTGGATTCCACAGGACTTTTCAATAAAGGGGAGTATATTCCTAAAGTAGGGTATGTATCCGGTGCCAACAGCTTTGCCTTTGGTCGTGACAAGGGCGATATTTCCGACCGGCTCGAAAACAACGAGGCCTTCTTTTTACTTGCTGTCAAGCAGAAGCTCAAAAAGGGTATGCAGCCACTGGAAACAGCTCGTCCTCAGATTGTGAATGCTCTCAAGGATTCACTCGCACAGCAGGAAGCTAAAAAGTACGCCGAACAGCTCCTGACAAAGATCAAGAATGGTGCATCCATTACAGATCTTAAGACTGCAGATACCCTTCTTGTAACGGGAGTAACCGATACTGTTGCTTCTACCGAGTACATTCCGCAGGTCGGATATGCTTCCAAAGCAGCCACTATGGCGAATACACTTACTGAAGGGGATGTCTCTCCGGTTATCGATGATCAAGGCAATTTCTTCATTGTTAAGGTTATCGGTAAAAAGGATGCCGGGAAGTTTGACTGGGAATCTGCGGATGCAAAGCTGGCCGTACAGGCTTCACTTGAGCAGACCAAACAGATGGCTTATGGTTTATGGTATCGCAACCTGCAGAATAGTGCCAAGGTTGTGAGCTTTATTGACAGATATTACCTCGATTAATTGATGGACCCGAACCGTTCTGTGCGGTTCGGGTCCTTTTCTGCCCCTGCTCCTCTCTTAAACCCGTAATCTTTCCAACCCGATAAAAGCCATCCTGCAGACTGTGTAATCCTCAAAAAATTCTGAAATGAGCGATCATACTGAGTCTGAACGTTTTTCTGAGATTTATCCGTATTCATGTAAAACGAGCATAATGCCATTCTCCATGATTAAACAGAGGGCAGCATGTATTCTTATTTGAAAGGCTATTTCCGCAGACCTGATTGTATGCCGCATTCAGAGCGGTACTGCAACAAAAAGCTGGAGAGGGAAGGAGACCCCTATAAATTCGGGTTTACTTCTTTACTTGGAGGGCCCTATCTCTTGAGAACGATCGGGAATCGATTTTGTGCTTGTGGCGACTTTCATGTTTCTGAAGTTATCATCTTCGGAATTCTTATCTGTTGACTTTTCAAACAGGCAAATGGCATCCTGCACTCTTATCGAATTTCTGGAATCGCTGGTTGCACAATCTTTCAATTCAATGGTTTTCCTTAGCCCTTTGCGATTTAAAACTGTCAAAACTGAAGCGCCTCTGGAAATGTAATCCTTTAAAGATAAGACCGAAGGCTCGCAGAATGTGCGGCAGACAATCAGCCATTTTGCATTGTCAAAAATGGCTACAGTGTAGGGATTGTCCTTTGAACCGGGAATAAGCAGTGATTGATCTTTGATGCTGAATGTCATTGTGTTCCGGAAAAGAGAGCGCTAAAGAGATTTGGTGGCATATCCATGGTGCTGTAAACTTTGAAGTCAAAAACATTTGGAAACAACTACACATATTATAATGAAAATATGACTTTAATGCACAAATTATTTAGCTGAAATCGGGGTTTCATGTTAGTAGAGGTCATCTTCTGAAATTCCTTCAAGGGCAATACTGTCCAGTTGTAATTCCACCGTATCTCCAGCAAAGGCCGAAGTGGTGAAATGAAGAGTTTTTACTGAATCACAGACCATATTCCATAGCAAGCTGTCTCTTTCCTGCGGGGAATAGCTCTGCGGAAGCAGGTCTGAAGCCGGAATTTCGATTCTGGTCCACATATCGGGGCACTCTATTGTCTTTCCCCATCTGCCCCAACGATCTGCTTCCGGATAGCTCTCCACGTGTTTGGAATCGAAGGAAACTCCTATAGTACCTCTTCCTTTCAGGTAAAAAGAAATCGCCGTAAGATTAGTTAGATCTACATATCCCCCCCTGGGCCCAATGTTGCATCCGATACCCGCAAAGGGAACTTGCCTTTGAGCCAAAGTGAAACTGATGTGCATCGACCTTCCCTCGAGTGCATCGCTTGTGCTGAATAACTGTGCTAACCCTTCAGTAGTGTTTATGTTTGGGTCAATATGAGAGTTGTTGCTGTCAGCTTTTTCATCAAAGGTATACCAAAAACTGTTGAAACCATATTCAAAGGTCATGTCGTTATGGAGAAGCAATTGGTTTCCATCATCAAAATTATCGAGAAGAAAGCTCTTGAACGGAAGTTTCACAGTATCTTCCAATTCCACGGTGGTATCTTGAGGAATATGTATCAAGGTATCATGGTAATGTATGTGTTGATCAGCCGAGGAGATGCGGAAGACGAGCGAACTGGAGGGAACCCCTTCCAAGGTAAACTTGCCGGTAGTGAATGCTCCGAAAATATCGGTACCCATGACGGAAACGTACACAGTATCCAAATTGCTGGTAGAGGGCAAGCTAACCATTCCACGTATTGATCCCTGACTTTTCAAAACGGAGTTTTCCATTTCCAGAGAACTGTTTGGTTTCAAAGCTATGGAATCCTGAAATACTGCCAGTTTTTCGGTAGTGGCCAGGAGGTTGTAGAATTCTTCTTTACCTTTGGAATCTATTGCGAACTGATAGTGGCCTTGGTTATCGGTCTTTGAGTAGTGGAAAACCGCATTTTTTGAAAGGGGAAACTGTCCAGTGGGGATCAGCCTGACTTGTGCATTGCTTGCCGGTGTTCCGTCGGGCTTGAGGATCACCCCTGCAACTTTGGTGTTCACCGTTTCAGTCGTGCCCCCGGCATAGTCTGCAGTGCAATACAGTAAAGACATGCAAAACGTGATAATCGCGATCAATATGGGAATAGATGGTTTCATGCTACTTTTCTGGTCTGTTTTTGACTTCTGAAACCGGGAAGAGCTGGAAGTTGAACTGGTAGACTCGATCTGCAGGGTTGTCGTTTCTCACAATCTCCACTATGCGTCTTCTGAATGAAACTATCTCCTGGCGGATCTGGTCAAAACCGTTTTCGGATATGCCCAGGGTCAGCGTGGAAATATCCCGAACTGCTTTATCGTGTCTTTCTATAGATTCGCTGGCAAGGTTAAGACTCTGTTTCTGGAAAAGCTGCACGGCAAACGGAGTAGTATCCATATCGGTGGTAAGGGACTGCTCAGTCTGCATGTATTTACCGGAAGGCAGTTTCTTTATGAGGCCCAGCTCAAGCAATACTTCTACCGCTTTCCTTGCCTGTTCCGGAAGAATAGGTGGCTCGACCTGTTTTGCCAGAGCCTTAAAGTCATCTTTAAAATTCTTAATCGTGACAAGCTCCCTGATTACCACATAGTACCATTGAGAAAAGTATTCCACCTGACTGCTCAGTACTGGTCGAGCGGGATCACTATGGCCCAGCTCTCTTAGGATTCGAAAATAGTATTCTTTGTCTCTGGCAGTGCGGGCGTCATTGAAATTCACCAGCGCTTCAAAATAGGCTGTTTCTGTTCTTTTCAGCTTAATCGCTTTGGCCACGCTTAAAATGCTCACTCTGGCCAAATTCTTCTGCCCGTTGATTATCTTGTGCAGATAGGTCTTTGATTTGAAACCTGCCCTGTCTGCCAGTAACTGATATGAAAAATAGGGATTGGATTCTTTCTGGGCAAGATAGTAATCGCCCAGAAACTTTCTGTAGTCGGTATAGCGAAAAATGGAATTCATAGACTGCTCCGCTTTTAATATACAGAAAATAGCGGAAATAAAGTATCGGCGATACAACAATTCTACAATTCCGTAGTCTCATGGGGAACAGGAAAACTACTTGTATTGCCATTTTCTGGGTAGTATCTTATGCTGCTGATATGAGGAAAAAAAGCAAAAATCCGTTTCGGATTCTGAAAATCCTTCTTATTTGTTCGATTCTGCTTCTTGTGGCGGATATGGTCCACTTATGGTTCCTGGTGGATATTAACTCCCTCAAAACCACAATTCCTCCCAAAACAGCCTACATGAAATATCGGGAAAACCATAGGGGAACGCATCGCAGGAAGGTGAATCGTATCTATATTCCAATGAGTAAGATATCCAAAAACATCCGAAGAGCAGTGGTTTTAAGTGAGGATGCCAAATTCTGGAGACATGAGGGCTTTGATTTTGAGGCAATCAAAAATGCGGTGGAAACCAATATCGAAACCAAACAATTCAAATTGGGAGCAAGTACCATTAGCATGCAGCTGGCCAGAAATCTTTATCTGTCGCCGTCCAAAAACCCCTATCGAAAGTTTCGAGAGGCGATTTTGACCTACCGTATCGAACACACAATCAGTAAGAGCAGAATTCTTGAAATATACCTGAACGTGGTTGAGTGGGGAGATGGCATATTCGGAGTTGAGGCGGCTTCAAGACACTATTTTCATAAATCAGCTTCGAACATAAGTCTTCAGGAGGCATGTCTGCTGGCAGCGGTGCTTCCCAATCCCATTCGGTTCAGTCCGGTCAAACCTACCCCTTATATCCGCAAAAAAGCGCGAATTATTCATGGATACGTAGCTTCAAGAAAGTAAACTCCGGAATATTTTTTGGCGATCTGTCAGCTGCTGTTTTTGTTGCCGGTCGGACGCGCGATGTAAGTTTATGTATTCCTGATCTATACAGTAAGAGGATCTTATGAAAATCGGCATTTGTGGTAACATTGAGCTTTTCTCTTTAGCAGACAATCTGGATCGTCAATTTCCCGGCAACGATATCGTAGTCGGAATGAAAGATGCTTTTTTAAACGAATTGAGCAATCCGGAGGGTGAATTTCTCGATATTAATATCTGTATAGTTGCATTGGACTGGGTAAGATTTGTACCTGATTTATATGAATACGGCGCCGGTGATGATCCGGAGCTGGTCAAAAGTATCTTCGCATCAAAAACCAAGGAGCTGGATAACTCCTTTCGTCAATTCAGGTCCAGGGTTGCCGCACCACTGCTTGTCTTCTCGCCTGTTAATGAATATCTTGGAGCAACCGGCTTTATCGATCGATTATTACCGTATTCTGCAGGTGATCTGTTTGCAAAGTGTCAGAATGAATTTAACAGCTTATGCAGAGGTCTAGCTTCAGTTTATCCGATTGATCTGGAACTGTTAAGTAGCCGTTTCGGTAAAGATTTAGCGTTTGACAATGATTCCGATTGCTCTTGCAACCAGCCGTTCTCATCGGAGTTTCTTTCAAAACTGGGCGCCCATATCGTTCTTGTTATCAATCAATTGATAAAGTATCCTTTGAAATGTCTGGTGCTTGATCTTGACAACACTCTGTGGGGTGGAATTGTGGGGGAGGTCGGTATTGATGGAATTGTTCTGGATGATAGCGGCCCCGGGAGAGCGTTCAGGAATCTTCAGTCTTATATAGTAAAGCTTTACAAACAGGGGGTGCTTCTGGCGGTTTGCAGTAAAAACAATACCTGTGATGCTTTGGAAGTGCTGGAGCTTCACAGTAAAATGCTTATCAGGCCGTCAATGATATCCAGTTTTCGAATCAACTGGGAAAACAAGCCGAAAAATATTGTGGAGATTTCCCGCGAACTGAACATCGGATTTGAATCTATCATGTTTATAGATGATAACCCTTCTGAAAGGGCACTGGTGAAACTGGCACTGCCGGAAGTTGAGGTTCTTGAGTTACCAGATAACCCCGCCCTTTATGCAGACTGTCTTGCGAACAGTTCCCGGTTCTGGCCAGTGCAGCTGTCCGCCGATGATTTCAAAAAGGGGGAGTTTTTTCAGCAGGAAAAGATCCGTAGACGATCAGCTGAACTGGCGCAAAATCTGGAAAAGTTTCTTTTCGAATCAGATATTCGGGCCATTGTCAAAATGGCCGTTGAGGAATCCCTTCCCCGAATCCATCAACTGTTCAGCAAAACCAATCAGTTCAACTCCACTACCAGACGCTACAGTCTGGTTGAACTGGCCAGATTCATGGAAGAAAAGAACGCTGCACTATATTCATTAGAGGTAAAAGACAGATACGGGGAATATGGTCTGGTTGGGGCTGCACTGATTAATGGCAACCGGATCGATTCCTTTCTGCTGAGCTGCAGAGTGTTTGGCAAGCAGGTGGAGAGAGCATTTCTTGCCTGGATTTTATATCGTATGCGCACTCGTGGGGAATTGAAGGTGACGGGTGTGTTTATACCCTCAAATAAAAACAGCATGGTCAAGAAAACCTTTGAGCTGGCAGGATTTGAATTCAAGGAGAGCAGGGGTGAGGAGCAGCACTGGGTTATCGATCTAGAGGAGATCAAGGTTGAGTGTCCCGCTTGGATTCAGGTCTCAAGTAACATTTCCGATCACAATTAAACTGGATTCCCATATAAACGGTTGAAATATTGCTCTACTATTCAGGGATCGGGAAGGTGGCGGAACAGTGTTCATAATTAAGGTACCACGATCCTAGCCGGGAGGTCTGGATAATAAAAGGATGTGCACTGCGTATTTAATGTTGACTATCTTGATCAACAATGGTATATTAAAAATGGAAGTTATTGCGCAGTTTGTATAAAGGAGGTTTTATTTTGAGAAAAGTAACGGTTAAGGTGCACTGCCCGGCCGGTTTGCATCTCAGGGAGGTGGGCAAGTTAGTTGAACTTTCCAAGGCCTTCAAATCTGCGCTGAGAATTTGCAATGGTTGTCTGCATGCTGAGGGTTGTTCCATTCTCGAGCTGCTTTTACTCAATGCCCCCTTTGGTGCCGAGCTGGATGTGATTGCGGAGGGTGAGGATGAGGTACAGGCGGTTGAGGCAGTTGCCAGGGTAATCAATAGCAACGTAGCGCAAAGCAAGATAGGAGATTAACATGAATGTAGCATCGAATATTACAGACCTGATCGGCAATACTCCTTTGGTAAAAATTAACAAGCTCAATGAAAACGGCAGAGCTCAGGTGGTTGCCAAGCTTGAGATGTTCAATCCGCTATCCAGTGTAAAGGATCGCATAGGGTTTGCCATGATAGAAGATGGGGAGAAGCGGGGTCTGATTGACAAGGAAACGGTGATTGTGGAACCTACTAGTGGCAACACCGGAGTTGCGCTGGCTTTTGTTGCGGCATCAAGGGGGTATCGTCTGATCCTTACTATGCCGGAAACCATGTCCATGGAGCGGCGAAAGTTACTCAAGGCGCTGGGGGCGGAATTGGTGCTTACTGAGGGGGCCAAGGGGATGAAGGGGGCTATTGCCAAAGCTGAGGAGATTGTGGCTGAACTCCCCAAGGCTTATATGCCTCAGCAGTTCAATAACCCCGCCAATCCTGCAAAACATCGAGTCACTACAGCGGAAGAGATTTGGCGTGATACTGATGGCAGGGCGGATATTTTAGTGGCCGGAGTGGGAACTGGTGGAACCATTACTGGTGTGGCGCAAGTGCTTAAAGAACGGAAACCTTCTTTTAAGGTGGTTGCGGTGGAGCCGGAGTCTTCGCCGGTGCTCTCCGGGGGGATGCCGGGGCCGCATAAGATTCAGGGAATCGGGGCTGGATTTGTTCCTCAGGTAGTCAAGCGTGAATTGATTGATGAGATTATAAAAGTTAAGGACTCCGATGCCGGGGCCACATCACGTGCGCTTGCAAAGCAGGAAGGCGTTCTGGTGGGGATTTCTTCCGGTGCTGCCATGTGGGCGGCACTTGAGGTGGCAAAGCGTCCGGAGAACGAGGGAAAACTCATAGTGGTGATTCTTCCGGACAGCGGAGAACGTTATCTCAGTACATGGTTGTATGAGGAAGTATAATTCTTTAACGAGCGATATAAACCATCAAAATGGAGAGAGAAATGGGTTCAGCGAAGAAGTACCGGTTTGAAACTCTGGCGCTGCATGCGGGACAGCCTGTCGACAATACACAGTCACGAGGAGTTCCTGTTTACAGAACAACAAGCTATTTATTCAAGAATACTGAGCATGCAGCCAACCTTTTCGCACTTAAGGAGCTGGGGAATATCTATACCCGGATCATGAACCCGACTCAGGAGGTACTAGAGGAGCGGGTTACAGAGCTTGAGGGTGGAGCTGCTTCAGTGGCGTTTGCTTCCGGGACGTCTGCCATCTTTAATACCATTATCACTCTGGCATCTGCGGGTGATGAGATCATTTCCGCAAGTAACCTCTATGGCGGAACCTACACCATGTTTGATTCGATTCTGCCGCAGTTTGGAATCAAGGTTAA
Organism: Fibrobacterota bacterium; assembly: GCA_023436205.1. GTDB lineage: Bacteria > Fibrobacterota > Chitinivibrionia > Chitinivibrionales > Chitinispirillaceae > JAEZKC01. The sequence goes on along the minus strand of JAEZKC010000077.1, from coordinate 29,161 downwards.
ATTTGTAAATTCAAAGGAAGTTGACAGTTTTAAGAGAAACATCAGCGAAAAAACCAGAGCGGTTTATATCGAAACCATGGGTAATCCGGTACTTGACTTTACCGATATCCAGGCAGTGGCCAAAATTGCTCACGAAAATGGTTTACCTTTAATTGTAGATGGGACCTTTACCACTCCATATCTTCTGCGGTCCATAGAGCATGGTGCCGATATCGTGGTGAATTCCCTGACCAAGTGGATGGGTGGGCACGGTGCGGCGATCGGAGGTATTGTTACCGATTCCGGAAAGTTCAACTGGGCTGCTGGACGTCATCCGCTCTTTACCGAGCCAGACAGCAACTACCATGGTCTTCACTGGGCACTGGATCTTCCTGAGCCTCTGGCGCCAATCGCCTTCGCCTTGCGTCTACGCACAGTGCCATTGCGGAATCTGGGTGCCTGCTTGTCACCTGACAATGCCTGGATTCTGGTTCAGGGAATAGAAACCTTACCGGTGAGAATGGTGAAGCACAGTGAAAACGCTCGCAAAGTTGCCCAGTTTCTTCTTAAACACAAAGCGGTGTCCTGGGTTCGTTATCCGGGCTTGGAAAGTGATCCGTCATACCCGCTTGCCAGCCGCTATCTGAAGAATGGTTTCGGAGGAATGGTGGTGTTTGGTTTGAAGGGGGGATATGAAGCTGCTGTTAAAGTGATCGATTCCATAGACCTGTTTTCTCACCTGGCCAATGTCGGTGATGCCAAGAGTCTGATACTGCACCCGGCAAGCACCAGTCATTCCCAGCTCACCGAGGAGCAGCAGGTTTCAGGTGGTTTAACACCCGATTTGATCAGGCTCTCCATCGGGCTTGAGCATCCGGATGATCTGATCGAGGCGCTGGGTGAGGCGCTGGCAAAGGTGTAATGGATAGTGCAGCAGTGCCGGCAGCGGCACTGCTGTTTAGCAATACTGATGGACACCATGCACTAGTGTACAATTAGACGGGCATATTGCCTCAAACTGTTCAAACAGGGCACTTTCTGTTTGGCACGGATCATGAGATAACGGTATGATGCAACTTACTTGCACCCCAAGCGTAGTAAGTTGCATCAAATACCTGAAAGGAGTACAGTATGAACAAGTATCTGGTTGCGGTGTTGCTGCTTGCTGTAGTAACGGTAGTGTCCGCCTGCGAAAACCATTCGAAGGCATCCCAGAAGAGTGGAAAAGCTGAGAAGGCTGCTGCACTAACACAACAGAACACCTGCCCGGTTATGGGGGGCAAAATTAACAAGGAACTGTTTGTCGAGCAGGAAGGAAAACGCATTTATGTTTGTTGTGCTGGTTGTATAGATGCTGTGAAGAAAGACTTCCAGAAGCATGTGGCTGAACTGGAGAAGAAGGGTCAGAAAATAGAGACTGTCGTTAAGACAGAAGAAAAGAAGACCTCCTTGTCTGAGCAGAAGACCTGTCCAGTAATGGAGGGGCGAGCCATAAATAAAAAATTGTATGTCGACCATAACGGCCAGAGAATTTACGTCTGTTGTGGTGGATGCATCGCTCAGGTACAGAAGGATCCTGAAAAGGCAATTAAGTATCTGCAGGAACGAAATGAAGGTGTGGAGAGAATAGAGTCTTGACAACCTGACCATTCAGGGTTTATACTTTAATTATGTTCACCAGAATGATAAACAAACGTCGTCACCGGATAATCAGTGTTTTCGGTCTGCTGATACTGACCTTTCAGCTGCAGGCTATGGCATTGAATTCATGCCGTATGGACTTGGCTGAACTCGCTTCTCAAGAGGCGCATCAGACAGCACAGGACCACACCTGCTGCGCTTCCGAGCAGACTCCCGGGGAATCTCACAAAAATGATTGTGAGGATTGCCGCAGCTGCCCGGTTTGCATCTCCAACGTTCCATCAACAAATCAGAGCACCTCAATTGCCCGCACAATAGAGCAGATTGTAGAGTATCGGGTTCCAGGTGATATGGTTTTCAACACTGTTTTGTCATACACCGCTTCAGATCTCAAGCTGCCTGATTCTGATCTGAGCGTCTTCTTTCAGCTCCCACCAATTTCTCTTGTCCTGCGGATTTGATATTCAGCTCTTTTCTGCTTTGATTTGAGTGCGGCAGTTTTGCCGCAGTGCACAACAATAAAGCAAAGGAGCTGAGGTATGCCCCAGTTTACAAAAGCATCCAGATCTTGGATATTGGTTGCGGTTATGATCCTCAAGGTTGTTCAGGAGCCCTGGGCCCAGGATCATGCCACACCATCAGAATACAAAAAGCCGGATACACTGCAGTCTTTTATAGATTATGCTCTGAGCAATAATCCTCGCATCGAAGCTGCAAAGAAAGATGTTGAGACTCAGCGCAAACAGATATCCATCGCTTCATCATTGCCTGACCCAATGCTGATGAGCAAGTTCGGAAGTAACGGGCTCAAGAGCATCGGGGGAAGTCAGATGATTATGTTCCCCACCAAAATCCTTACCGAGCGAAAAGCCGCTCAGGCTTTACTTGAGAAAGAGCAGGCAGCTCTTGACCAGGTGAGGTCCGAGGTGATTTCTGAAATTACTGATGCCTACTCTGATCTTTACAGTACAGAGCGCATGCGTTCCATCCTTAAGGAGAATATGGAACTGCTGAAGTTCCTGGAGGAAAGTGCAAGGGTCAAGTATACTGCAGGAAAAGCGGCTCAGAGTGAGCTGGTTAAACTTCAGATAGAACTTGCTCGTGTTGAGGATCAGCTTGAAAGCATGTCGCTGGAAGCTGATTCTTATCGAAGCAGACTTGCTGCACTGTTGAATGTGGACAGTCTGAATCAAATCACATTTACAAACACAGCAGCTGTTTCTCCAAAGTTTGCCGGATCAGATGAGCAGATCACTGATGCCTCACTTTCCGGCAATAACCGTCTGGCAATGATGAATCGGGAGCTGGAAGCGGCGGAGCACATGGTAAGTTTGGCTAAACAACGCTATCTGCCTGATTTTGAAATCGGAGCAGAGTATATGCAGGATGGCGGAATGGGCGGATCGTGGGGAGTAGGAGTCAACATGACCGTCCCGCTTTGGGTGAATAAAAACCAGGCAGGAATCGAGAAGGCACACGAGATGGTGGAATTGATGCGGAAGAGTATTCTTGACATGGAAAACATGATTCGCTCGGAAACCCGAATGCATCTCAATCATCTTCGGGATGCCCGAAGGAAAATGAGACTTTATACTGACGCACTGATCCCCCAGGCCAGACAGGTGGTGGAACTGACCCAGACTGAGTACCGCTCGGGAATCTCCGGGGTAATGGAGCTCGTTGACTCACAGCGCACATTGCTGGAGCTTGAGGATATGTATACAAAGGAACAGCTCAGGGCGCAGAAGGCGGAAGTGGAACTGATCAAACTGACAGGAGCGACAAAATGAGGAAAATACAAATTGCATTGCAAACTATTACTGACCGCACTTTCAAATCCAAGAGGAATCGGCTGATATTCCAGGTTCTGTTGGTTGTCTTCATTGCTGTTGTAGCTTTTAATCTCGGCAGTGGCTCCGATAAAAAATCTGCTGAATCTGCAGAGAAAGATCACGCACATGATCTTGAGCAGAAGAATGGGTTCTGGACATGCTCGATGCATCCTCAGATCAAGTTGCCTAAGCCGGGAAAATGCCCTATCTGTCACATGGATCTGATTAAAATGGAGTCTGATGGGGCTTCCGAAGCAGCTGAAGCAGAGAACAGGCTTACTCTTTCGGAATCTGCCAAACGTCTTTCTCAAATCCATACAGTACCGGTGGAGCGCAGAGGGGGAGCTGTCAATGTGCAGATGAACGGCAAAATTACTCCGGACGAGAGTCGAATCGCTATGATAACTTCCCGGGTCGGGGGTAGAGTTGATCGGCTGCACGTGAGTATTACCGGAACAGTTGTGCGCAAAGGCGATGCACTTGCTCTTCTTTACAGCCCGGAGTTAATGGCTTACCAGCAGGAGCTCATAGCCTCATCGGTGTCTTTATCACGACTTGGAGAGGGTGCCAGTGAGCTGATCAGGAACAGTGCCCGTCAGAACCTGGAAGCAGCTAAGGAGAAACTCAGACTGCTGGGGTTCACTGATTCTGATATCAATAACATATTGTCTAGAGGCAAGCCGTCTGAGCATATGACCATCAGAGCTGTACAGTCAGGTGTGGTACTGGAAAGAAAAGTTAATGAAGGTGATTATGTCCAGGAGGGTATGCCCCTGTTTCATATTGCCGATTTGACAAAGGTATGGGCTGTTATGGAGGCGTACGAAACAGATTTGCCGCATCTGAAGTTGGGTCAGAACGTACGTTTCACACTTTCCGCTTTTTCGGGCGAAACCTTTTCAGGAAAGATTTCCTTTATTGATCCGGTCATCGATCCCATGACCAGAATAGCAAGAGTCAGGGTTGATGTCTCCAACAAGGAGCGCCGGCTGAAGCCTGAAATGTTCCTGAAAGCGGAGGTACAGTCCGGAGACACCAGAAAAGCGAGCTCTGATGCACCCTTAATAATCCCCGCAACTGCGCCGCTCTTTACCGGAGAGAGAGCTGTCGTGTATGTGGAGGTAAGTAACAGTGAGAAAGGAACTGTGTATGAGGGAAAAGAAATCGTTCTTGGTCCCAAGGTCGGAGAGTCCTATGTAGTCAAGTCTGGATTGCAGGAAGGCGAGCGGGTAGTGGCAAATGGCGCCTTCAGAATTGACAGCGAACTGCAGATAAGGGCGAAGCCCAGCATGATGAGCCCTGATGGAGCTGCTCCCGGGGGAGCTCATGCGCATCATGGGGGAGCAATGCAGACTCAGACTGACAAACATGAGTCCAAGTCTGCTGCGCCGGTTTCGGCAGAACTGGATCCAGGATTCAAAGGTGGTCTGGACAAGCTTTATGCATTATATCTCGATATCAGTGCCGCTCTTTCGGCAGATGACAAGGATAAAGCTGTCTCTGGCTTTGAGTCCCTTCATAAACTTCTGCAGTCAGTTACAGCTGGCAATGGGAAACAGTATTCAGTGTGGAAGGAAGCGAAGAGATCCCTCAATGAAGTACTGCAGCATAGGGAGCACTACACTGGCATAGAAGACCTGCGTAATGCGTTTGCCACTGTTTCCAAGCAGATGATTGCTTTGCGCAGATCTTACGGAAGCATGTCTAAGGAGCATTATTTGGCTTTCTGTCCCATGGCGCTCAACGATAAAGGCGCATACTGGCTTCAGGGTGAAAAGCAGATTGACAATCCCTATTTTGGCGCATCGATGCTGAGATGCGGCGAGATCAAGGAAACACTCGAAAAGAGATAGTCCTGAGGTGTGACGAAGACAACATGATTAGAGTATTTCTCCTGTAAATAGAGGACCAAGCTATGAATGACATAAAAAATGATCTGGAGCCTAAAGGCTTTATAGATAAGGTAATTCATTTTTGCCTTCATAATAAGTTGATTACTTTTCTTGTAGCTGTTACCATACTGGTAGCTGGTGTCATGGTGGCACCATTTGACTGGAAGCTGGATCTTCCACGCAGCCCTGTTGCAGTTGATGCCATTCCTGACATCGGTGAAAACCAGCAGATAGTGTTTACAGAATGGATGGGGAGATCACCGCAGGATGTTGAGGACCAGGTGACCTATCCTCTTACAGTGTCACTTCTGGGTATGCCCCAGGTAAAAAGCGTACGCTCCTATTCAATGCCCGGCTTTTCCATGGTATATGTCATTTTCAAGGAAAAGGCTGATTTTTACTGGTCAAGAAGCCGTATCCTTGAGAAGCTCTCCTCGCTTGCCCCAGGCACGCTTCCTGAAGGTGTACGGCCTGCTTTAGGACCGGATGCGACTGCGCTAGGTCAGGTGTTCTGGTATACTCTGGAGGGACGTGACAAGGAGGGAAATCCTACAGGGGGGTGGGACCCCCAGGAACTGCGTACGATTCAGGACTGGCTGGTCCGCTATGCACTTGCTTCATCTGAAGGGGTTTCTGAAGTGGCATCCACTGGCGGATACCAAAAGGAGTATCAGATCGATGTGGATCCTGCTGCTCTTAAGGCTCACGATATCATGTTGGAGCAGGTTTATAAAGCTGTAAAGCAGAGCAATATGGAAGTGGGCGCCCGCACAGTGGAAATTAACCAGGTTGAGTACATGATTCGTGGCTTGGGCTTTCTCAAGTCGGTGAAGGACCTCGAGGATGCAGTTGTGACTGTGCGAAACAATGTCCCTATCCGCATTAAGGATGTTGCCAAAGTGGGGTTGGGACCGGCAATGAGAAGTGGTGCACTGGACAAGGAGGGAGTCGAGGCTGTAGGAGGTGTGGTCACTGCGCGTTACGGAGAGAATCCGCTCCAGGTAATTAAAGAAGTAAAGGAAAAAATTGAACAGATCGCTCCTGGCCTTCCCTCCAAAGTGCTTGAGGACGGGACAGCGTCGAAGGTGACCATAGTTCCCTTCTATGATCGTACAAAACTTATCAATGAAACTCTCGGTACTCTTAATGATGCCATTTTTCTGCAGATCCTTATTACTGTACTGGTGATACTGGTGATGGTGAATCATCTGGGGTCATCTCTTCTGATATCAGGCATTATGCCCATAACAGTTCTTATGAGTTTCCTGGCGATGAAATTTTTCAAGGTGGACGCCAATATCGTTTCACTTTCGGGAATAGTGATCGCCATAGGGACAGTGGTCGACATGGGCATAATACTCATGGAGAACATGCTTAAGCATATCGAAGGGGCAAAGAAGGGAGAGCGGACGATTGATATTGTGTATCGGGCTGCTTCGGAAGTGGGAGGGGCTATTCTTACAGCCGTGACCACCACCGTGATAAGTTTTCTGCCTGTATTCACGATGACTGCGGCAGAGGGAAAGCTGTTTAAGCCGCTTGCCTTCACAAAAACATTTGCGCTCATCTCTTCTATCATTGTTGCTCTGACTATCCTTCCTGCGCTGGCGCACATTCTCCTGCACCGGCGAAAGCCTTTGATTCCTCGCTGGCGCCTTTTGTCGGCTCTTGTGCTGGGTGCAGCAGGTGTTTACGTTACTGCAGTGTTTGCATGGTGGGCTGGTGTGGTTTTACTAGCCTTTGGCACAAAGATAGTGCTGGAGATGTATGCCAGTGACAGGGTTAAAAAGTGGCTACCCTGGGCTATGAATGCCGGCTTTATTCTTGTGGTGGGAATTCTTCTTGCGTTTGAGTGGCTGCCGTTAGGTGCTCAGCGTTCCTCTTTTATGAATCTGCTGTTCGTAGCCGCTAGTGCAGGTGGTATTCTTCTGCTCTTCAGGATTTATGAGAAACGCTATACATCTATCCTTACCTTTTTTCTGAATCACAAGGCATATTTCCTTGTTCCGGTCAGTGTTATTGTTCTGACTGGTGTTGTCGTCTGGCAGGGATTCTTAAAAGTATTCTTTTTTCTTCCGGGATTCATAAAGGAAAGTACTCCTGTTGTGGCGCTTTCCCATTCATTCCCGGGTTTGGGGAAAGAGTTCATGCCGCCGCTGGACGAAGGGTCGTTTCTTTACATGCCCACAATAATGTCTCACGGTTCACAGGGAGCCGCTCTTGACATAATAAAGGTTCAGGACATGGCTATCAGGGCTATTCCCGAGGTAGAGTCTGTGGTGGGGAAAATAGGAAGAACGGAAAGTGCGCTTGACCCCGCGCCCATGTCCATGTTTGAAACTGTGATTACAGTAAAGCCGGAGTACGCGGTGGATGAGGCCGGAAGGCGCCTACGCTTTGTCTATGATATGGGTAAAGATGACTTCGTCAGGAATGATAAAGGAGAGCTGGTTCCCGATAAGCACGGCAAACCCTTCAGGCAGTGGCGCCCCGAGATAAGGACCATGGATGATATCTGGAGTGCCATTACCAAGGCTGCTTCTGTTCCGGGTGTAACCGGGGCTCCAAAGCTCCAGCCTATTGCCGCCCGAATAGTTATGCTTCAGAGCGGAATGCGCGCCCCGATGGGGATAAAAGTACAGGGGCCTGATCTTGAGTCAATCGAGAACGCGGCTCTTCAGATTGAGAAATACCTTAAGGATGTTCCTTCAGTGGAACCATCAGCAGTACTTGCTGACAGGATCGTGGGTAAGCCCTATCTGGAATTTGATATAGACCGTGATGCCATATCCCGTTATGGTTTGACTGTGGAGATGGTGCAGGAGGTGATTGAGATAGCCATTGGAGGGCGCACCATCACTACAACCGTCGAAGGCAGAGAACGATATGGGGTAAGGGTTCGTTACCCTAGGGAACTCAGGGGTGATCCTGAATCCATGGGAAGAATACTCGTGGCTACTCCCGGTGGTGCACAGGTCCCCTTGTCTCAGTTGGGTGCGTTTGTCTATCGTAGAGGCCCCGACATGATCAAGGGAGAGGAGACGTTTCTTACTGGTTATGTACTTTTTGACGGTCGGCCGGGAAATGCGGAAGTTAATGTGGTGCATGATGCCCAGAGATATTTGCAGAGCAGGATCGATGATGGGAGTCTCAAACTTCCCCGCGGAGTATCCTACTTCTTTGCCGGCTCCTATGAGAATCAGGTCCGCTCAGAGAAGACTCTTATGCTGATACTTCCACTTTCTTTACTTATGATTTTCATGGTACTGTATCTTCAGTTCAAGAAAGTAAGCACGACATCTCTGGTATTTCTGGGAATTCTGGTGGCCTGGTCTGGCGGATTCATCCTCATCTGGCTCTATGGTCAACCATGGTTTATGGATGTGACTCTGCTTGGTGTGAACATACGGCAGCTCTTCAATATGCATACTGTCAACCTCAGCGTGGCAATCTGGGTTGGATTTCTGGCGCTTTTCGGCATAGCCTCCGATGACGGGGTGGTTATGTGCACCTACCTTGACCAGCAGTTCGAGGGAAAGGCGGCTGAAAGCATAGAAGAGATACGCAGGCGAACTGTGGAGGGGGCTGCCAAGAGGGTGCGGCCGGCACTCATGACATCTGCAACCACCATTCTGGCTCTTCTTCCGGTGCTTACGTCAACAGGGCGGGGGAGTGATATAATGGTTCCCATGGCAATACCTTCGTTTGGAGGGATGATGCTTGAGCTGACCACCATTTTTCTGGCGCCGGTGCTTTACTGCTGGTTCAGAGAGAGGGAGTGGAGAGCACGGAGAAAACAACTGAAATTAAAAAATCTTCAAAGGGCGGAGGTGTGAAAGTAATTAGAAAACCTGTTTAAACCGAAATCTGAACAAAATAATCTAAAATAGTATTAATTGTAACACAATCACTAAGAGTTTACAAATGAATTTGAAAATCATCAAAACGGCAGCTCTTTCTATATTTGGTGTACTGTGGTGGGCGTTAGACTGAGATTAGCAGAGGAATCATGGCGCAAAGAGGGGTTTTATGCATTTGGCTTACCTTCCAGAGATGTCACATTTTAATCTTGACCATGTTGATCAAAAAAGTGTATATTGAAAATACACTAGTTTAGTGCACAATACAAGGATTATACATGTCGTATTCACTGTAATTAACTTGATCAAATTGATCAAGAAACGAAAGAAGGGATCTCATGCAAATAATCGTGAACGGTCAGCCAAAATCCCTGGAAGCTGTTGCGCCCTCGGTTGAAGAGCTTCTTAATATTCTAAACGTGGACATGCCCGATATGGTCTCGGTACAACTTAATGGCTCTTTTCTAAGTCGGAACGACTTTTCCTCAACCCTGGTCAAGGAAAATGATGAAATTGACTTCCTTTATTTCCTCGGGGGTGGACGGTGAACGGTTTCACCTCCAAAGCCGTTCACGGGGCAGTGCTCAAAAAAGATGTTCATGGAGCTCTGCGATTCCCTCTCTATGACGGGGCTGCATTTGAAATGGAGTCATCGCACGATCTGGAGCTGGCGTTTGCTGGAAAAAAGGCGGCACACTCTTACACTCGTATCTCCAACCCTACTGTGGAAGAGTTTGAGCAGAAAATCCGCTTGCTTTCGGGAGCATCTTTTGCCGTGGCGGTTTCATCCGGCATGGCAGCCATTTCGGAGGTGGTTTTGGCTTTATGCGAACCGGGTAGCAATATTGTGACATCGCCTTATCTATTCGGAAACACTGTATCCCTTTTTGAAAACACGCTTAAGCGCTGGGGATTGGAGGTTCGGTATTGTGATTTGTCCAAGCCCGATCTGCTGGATACGGTTATAGATCAAAAGACCCGTCTGGTTTTCCTGGAAGCAATATCCAATCCCCAGATGGAAGTGGTGGATATAGCCGCGATCTGCAATCAGGCCTCCGGCAAAAGTGTTCCCGTTGTGCTGGATGGAACTCTAACCACTCCTTACCTTTTCCGGTCAAAGGACCATGGTGTTGCACTTGAAGTGATTTCCAGTACCAAGTACATATCTGGCGGAGCTACTTCAGTAGGCGGACTTATTATAGACAATGGAAATTTCGATTGGGGGAGAAATCTCAACTTGAATGCTGACGCTCTGAAATATGGTTCATCGGTGTTGGCTGTGAGACTTCGCAGGGAAGTGCACCGCAATCTGGGGGGCTCTCTTTCTCCGCATAATGCCTGGCTTCAGAGCCTGGGCCTGGAGACGCTTGCATTGCGGATTGAGAAATCATGTGCAAATGCACTTACGACGGCACAGTTTCTGGAGAAACGGCATGAAGTAATGAAGGTACATTATCCTGGCCTGGAGTCATCTCCTTTTCATGCAATAGCTTCAGAGCAGTTTCAGGAAAAATTCGGGGGACTCCTTTCCTTTGAACTGGAAAGTAAAGTGCAGGCGTTTCGGTTCATGGACAGTTTGAAAATGATACGACGTGCAACTAATCTGAATGACAATAAGACACTCGTTTTGCATCCAGCCTCTACCATTTTTGCTGATTATACACCAGCAGAAAGAGCGAGGATGAAAGTGGGAGAGGGGATGATCAGGCTTTCGGTGGGAATAGAGGAAATTCAGGATATAATTGATGATTTGCAAAGGGGATTTGATCAACTATGATAGACTTCACAGAAGAACAGCTTGAACGGTACAGCCGTCATATTCTCCTTCAGGATGTTGGGGTGGAGGGGCAGGAAAAGATAATGACCAGTCGTGTTCTGGTCATTGGTACCGGTGGATTGGGTGCGCCGGTTGCCCTCTACCTCGCTGCTGCAGGTGTAGGTACTCTTGGATTGGCAGATGGCGATACTGTGGATTTGTCCAATCTTCAGCGTCAAGTCATTCATTTCACTCCAGATGTGGGAAAGTCAAAAGTAAGATCGGCTGAGGAAAAGATCCGGCTGTTGAACCCTGATGTGAAGGTGGTTGCGTACAATGACTTCGCGATGGCTCGAAATATAAGAGACATTATCCGTGATTATGATTTTGTCGTTGACGGAACTGACAGCTTTGGAGCCAAATTTCTTATAAATGATGCCTGCGTTATGGAAAAAAAACCGTTTTCCCATGGTGGGATTCTGAGGTTTGCCGGACAGACCATGACAGTAGTTCCGGGAAAGAGTGCGTGCTATAGGTGTGTGTTTTCAGCACCGCCTCCCATAGGTGTAGTGCCGACCTGTTCTCAGGCCGGGGTATTGGGCGCCATTGCTGGAATGCTTGGAACGATTCAGGCGGCAGAGACTCTCAAATATGTAACCGGAACCGGGCAGTTATTGTTGAACAGGTTATTGACATTTGATGCCCTTTCGATGGAATTCAGGAATGTGAATGTATCAAAGCGGGATAACTGCCCGGTTTGTGGCAGCAAGCCTAGTATAGTTGAACTGAAAGATGAAGAGCAGCCGGCCTGCAGTATCAGGGGAAGATGAGAATGCTAAAAATAGAAAAAAAGGTTGTCGAATCTCTTATCGCACATGCACAAAAGGATTATCCCATTGAGGCGTGTGGGTATTTGGCACAGAGAGATGGGGTGGTGGTAAGTGCATTTCCACTTACAAATACCGACGCATCGGTTGATCACTTTACTCTTGATCCGCAGGAGCAGTTTAGTGCAGTGAAGAAAATGCGTTCCCTGGGATTGACACTCAAGGGAGTGTATCATAGCCATCCTGTAACTCCGGCGCGTCCGTCACAGGAGGATATTAGGCTGGCATACGATCCTGATCTCAGCTATGTAATCATATCGCTTGCAGATGGTTCAGAGGTGGTAAAGTCTTTTAGAATTGTCAAAGGGTCTGTTCAGGAGGAGCCTGTAACAGTGCTGACATCTGCTGAAGAAATTTGAAAGGATTTATCGAGGCTTAATATGAATCCACTTCTCTATACCATACCGGAATCGCTGACTGACGAAATTGATGAACTCCAATCTCTGATTGGGGGATATCTAAAGGAAAGAGTGTCTGCTGTAGAGCTGAAGGCTCATCGGGTGCCTTTCGGTGTTTATGAACAGCGCAAAAAGGGCACCTACATGGTGCGCATTCGCTGTGCTGCAGGAATAATCACTCCTGTTCAGTTGAAAAAGGTTGCAGAATTGTCCCTCAGGTATGGGTCTGGGATTTTACATGTGACAACCCGTCAGGAGCTTCAGATCCATGATGTGGCATTGGAGGATCTGACTGCAATCATGCGCGAACTTCTCAAGGTTGGGCTTTCAACTCGCGGGGGAGGTGGTAATACTGTCAGGAACATAACAGCTCCCTGGAATGCTGGAGTTGACCCTGAGGAATTGTTCGATGTTACACCTTATGCGGTGGCCTTGACTTCAGCCATGACGTCCCGGGGAGATTCCTGGCTTCTTCCACGAAAATACAAGATCACGTTCGCCGGTTCAGAAGCTTCGGCGATGTATGCACTAATAAGTGATCTGGGATTTGTTGCTCAAGTGAAGGGCGGCAGGCGTGGGTTCAAGGTGTATGCTGCTGGTGGCATGGGGCGCAATTCCCAGCCCGGGCACCTTCTTCATGACTTTTTACCGGACGACCAGGTGTTGCTTGTCGCGGAGGCTGTCAAAAGAGTCTTTTCCAAATATGGTAACCGCAAAAACAAACATGCTGCTCGGCTTCGCTTTCTCTGGGATACTCTGGGCCAGCAGGAATTTGTGCGGCGGTATGAATTGGAAAAACGAGCACTGCTCGAGGAGGAAATCGGATATTTGACAATTCTGGATATTCCTTCATCTTTGCAAACAAATATCGGTTTGTTGAATGAATCTGCTTCTGTTCCCGAAACTTGGAAGAAGAGGTATGTGGGATTTCAGAAGAACAATGAGTTCAGCACTGTTCGTATTCCCTTGCTGCATGGAATGATTGATGCGGATAAGGCAGAATTACTGGCCAATGCCCTCTCCTCTCTTGGGGAGAATGTGATTCGATTCACTTACGATCAGAACATCGCCTTGCGCAATATTCCGCAGAAAGCATTGGGAACTGTATACAGAATCAGCAAAAGAATTTCTGACTTAACAGATGAACCTGTGCTGTTCGGCAATAGTATCGCTTGTGCCGGTGCCAGTACCTGTCAACTGGGGATATGCCGTTCACGCGGTGCTATGAGTGCTGTGGTCGACCGTCTCAAGAGCGGTGAGGTTGATGTCGATTTGATTGATGGCGTCAGGGTCAACATTAGCGGTTGCTCTAACAGCTGTGGTCAGCATATACTTGCCGATCTGGGATTTTTTGGTAAAGTGGGGCGAAAGGATCAGCATAGCTTCCCTGTATATAATGTTGTCGCAGGTGCAAAGGTAACTGCAGATGGCAAATTGCAGATGGCCAGAAGAGTAGATGAGATCAATGCGCGCGATCTTCCCAAACTGGTCGAGGAACTGATGGCTGATTATACAGGAAAAAAGGTGTTATTCAATAGTTTCAAAAATTATCTAGAACATGATGGTATGCAGATGATAACCAGTATCTGTGAAAAATACCGGGAAATACCTCCTTTCAGTGAAAACAGGAATTACTATCGTGATTGGGGTGAAACAGAAAATTTTTCCCTGGCCGGAAAGGGAACCGGGGAGTGTTCTGCAGGGCTTTTTGATCTTATTGAACTGGACCTGGGGCGACTGAGAGAACTGAAAGCTCTGGTGCAAAGAGATGAAACAGTGCCGGAGACTGTTTATGATCTGGCGCTGGTTGCATCCAGAATGCTTCTTATAACACGCGGAGTGGAGGCTGCCTCTGATGCAGAGGTGTTTGCGGCTTTTAATGAACATTTCATAAAAGCTGGTTTGGTGGACACTCGGTTTAGTCTACTTGTCAAGGCAGGGGAGCAAGGGCAGATCAGTGAAATGCATTCTGTGCAGAGGGATGTAGTTGAGTTTGCAGAAACTGTGGAAAGACTTTATGAACGCATGGATAACTCATTTCAGTTTATCAAGCCGGAGTTGGACAAAGCAGATCTCAAACAGGAGGATGTCATAACCAAAGATCTGCGGGGAGTTGGATGTCCCATGAATTTTGTCAAAACCAAGATTTCCCTGGCAGGAATGAAGCCGGGGCAGATGCTTGCGGTTCTGCTCGATGATGGGCCTCCGATTGAGAATGTCCCCCGGTCTGTTGCAGCGGAGGGGCATATGGTTCTGGAGGAGAAAAGGGTTGACGGTTACTGGAAAGTTATCATAAGGAAAGGTGTCTGATGCAGGACAGGCATTATAGAAGTGTTATAAAGGGTATTTCTTACAGGGTTGTGGGGACAATTACCACCATTATGATTTCCTTTCTAATCACAGGCAAAACCGGAGCTGCTCTTTCCATAGGTATGGCTGATGTGGTCATCAAGGTTCTTATCTACTATGGGCATGAACGGGTTTGGAATAGAATTCCTATTGGACGGACAAAAAACAGCGATATTGATTTTACGATTTAGGAGAGGTGTAATGAAACCGCATATTCAGGTTACTGAGCTGAGAAGTAAGGTCAAAGGTTTGTCAGCCCAGGAGGCAGTTACTGCAATAGTAAAACAGTTTGGTGAGTCCCGGGTGGTGCTTGCATCGAGTTTGAGTATTGAGGATCAGGTTCTTACACACATGATGGTTTCTGGAACTCCAAATCCGCGTGTTTTTACGCTCGATACTGGAAGACTGTTTCCGGAATTCTATCATACTCTGGAAGATACAATGATGCAGCTGTCAATACATTTTGAAATCCTGGTACCTGATTCATTCGAAGTGGAACAAATGGTGAACACGCACGGACCTGATCTCTTTTATAAAAGCGTACCACTGAGAAAATTGTGTTGTGAAGTTCGTAAACTTCATCCGCTATCTCGGGTGTTATCCACAGCCGATGTCTGGATTTGCGGATTGAGAAGGTCTCAGGCTGTAACCCGCACTGCAGTGGAACTGGTTGAGTGGGATGATGCACACGGGTTGATTAAGGTAAACCCCCTTTATGACTGGAGTGAATCGGAGGTATGGGAATACCTGCATGCTCACAATATTCCCTACAACCAGCTTTATAATAAAGGCTTCCGCAGCATAGGATGTGCACCTTGTACCCGGGCTGTGGAGAATGATGATGATGTGCGTGCCGGGCGGTGGTGGTGGGAGGAACCCGAACATCGGGAGTGCGGGCTTCACAACAGACCTGTAAAATGATCGTGTAACTTATAAGGAGAATACAAGTGGATCATCTGGAGAAACTGGAAGCGAAAAGTGTTCATATATTCCGGGAAGCTTACCGAGAATTCAAGAATTTGTGCATGTTGTGGTCTATAGGTAAAGATAGTACTGTACTTCTATGGCTTGCCCGTAAAGCTTTTTTCGGGCATGTGCCTTTTCCTCTAGTGCATATTGATACTCATTACAAGATTCCTGAGATGATAGAGTATCGGGACAGACTTGCACATGAATGGCATTTAACCATGATTTATGGTCAGAATAAGGATGCACTGGATAAAAAGATGACATTTCCAGATGGTAAAGTGGACCGTATCGCATGCTGTAAAGCTTTGAAAACGGAGGCATTGAAGCATACTTTGGCGGGTGATTGGCCCCGGTATAAGCTTAATCATACCACCAACTCATATGAACTTGACACGAGCAAAGAACCCTATACCGGTGTTATTGCCGGGGTGAGGGCAGATGAAGAGGGCAGTCGCTCAAAGGAACGGTACTTTTCTCCTCGTGACAAGGAAAATGAGTGGGATGTCGCAGATCAGCCTCCGGAGCTTTGGAATCAGTTCAAGACTGATTTTGCTCCAGGGACGCATTTGCGGATTCATCCCCTGCTTGACTGGACAGAGCTGAATATATGGGAGTACATCGAGCGGGAGAACATTCCCACCGTATCACTCTATTACAACCAGGGGAGTGGCAAGCGCTACCGGTCACTTGGCTGCTGGCCCTGCACAAGTCCTGTTGAATCGGAATCACGAACTGTGGGAGAGATTATAGAAGAGCTTCGGTCAGGCAAGTTCGCCAACATTGCCGAGAGGTCTGGAAGAGAGCAGGACAAAGAGGATGGGGGAGGGCTCGAGACCTTGCGAAAAGATGGTTATATGTAAGTTCTCTATTCAGGTGGTTTGATACAGCATTCAAGAGGAGAAAACAGATACATGAATACTCGCGAACAGATGAATATAGTGGTGGTGGGACATGTTGATCACGGTAAAAGTACTGTGATCGGCAGACTTCTTGCCGATACCGGTTCTCTTCCCAAGGGAAAACTTGAGCAGGTGAAAGCGACTTGCGAGCGTAATGCAAGACCTTTCGAGTATGCATTCCTGCTTGATGCCTTAAAAGATGAGCAGGCTCAGGGAATTACAATTGATACTGCCCGGTGCTTTTTCAAAACTAAAAAGCGTGATTATATAATCATCGATGCCCCTGGGCATGTGGAATTTTTGAAAAACATGGTAAGCGGTGCAGCGCGCGCAGAAGCTGCACTACTGGTGATCGATGCCCATGAGGGGATTCAGGAAAACTCCAAGCGCCATGGATATCTAATTTCCATGCTCGGAGTAAAGCAGCTGGTTGTAGTTGTAAACAAAATGGATTTGGTCGGTTTTGAACAGTCGGTTTATCAAAAAGTCATTAAGGACTACTCTGAGTTTCTGGGCAGATTGGGGGTAAATCCTGTTGCATTCATTCCCATCAGTGCTCGCAACGGTGATAATCTTGCCGCCCTTTCAAAGAGCATGCCTTGGTATAATGGTGTTTCCGTACTGGAGCAGGTTGACTCATTTGTAAAACAAGATGATCTGTTTCATAAGCCATTCCGTATGCCGGTTCAGGATGTGTATAAATTTACCGAGTGGGGAGATGATCGGCGAATCATTGCCGGGACAGTTGAAACAGGCAGTATTGCACTGGGGGACCCAGTGGTTTTTCTGCCTTCAGGAAAAAAGTCCAGTATCGTTTCTATTGAGGGGTTCAACACATCTTCAAAAAGCGCTATCAGTGCAGGATATGCTACCGGGTTCACTCTCAAGGATGAACTTTACCTGCCCAAGGGTGAGATCATGTGTAAAGATGGTGAGTTACCGGCACAGGTCAGTACCCGTTTCAAGGCAAACATTTTCTGGATGAGTCGAATACCTATGATTCCCGACAGAAAATACAAGTTGAAAATTGCCAGTGCAGCAGTCACCGTGCGACTGGTTGAGGTACTTTCAAGTATCGATGCCACAGAGCTTACAAGTGTTAAAGGCAAGCAACAGATTGAGTGGCACGATGTTGCGGAGTGCATTCTTGAAACCACCCGGCCAGTTGCTTTTGATTTGATAAGTGATATCCAGGCTACAGGCCGTTTTGTTATCGTGGATAATTATGACATTTCCGGTGGTGGAATTATCACTTCAAAATTAAATGTTGAAATGTCCAGTTGGGATGAGCAGGTAGTCAAGCGGGAAATGCACTGGGACAGGGGTTTGGTTACTTCCGAATACCGCTCCACAGTTTATGGAAACAAATCTAAATTTGTGGTGATCTCCGGTTCTGCTCGGGCACCCTCAATCGCCAAACAGCTTGAACAGAAGCTGGTTGAGATTGGCAAAGTGAGTTATTATCTGGGTGTCTCCAGTCTTGCGGATGGTCTGGATTCAGATTTGGAAGGTGGTCAGGATTACTGGGATGAACAGATCAGACGACTGGGGGAACTTGCCTGTATCCTTGCGGATGCAGGAGTCATTTTCGTTACTGCGTTGCCAGTTGGGGAACCTCATGATCTTAAGCTTCTCTCCACGCTCGCTTCGCCACACGAATTGCTACATGTGGAGTTTAACTCTGGACAATCCACAGATGAGCGATTGGGTCTTGACGGCACAGAAACTGACAGGGAGGCTGTAACCAAGATTTTTGACAGATTGATACAGCAGGAGATTTTTAGCGATTATGCCATATAGATACGAAACACTAAAGGTTTTTAAAAAAAATCAGCAATATAATTGTGTTCCGGGGAAAAATACTGTATATTGTTCACATAAACGGTCAACAATCAAGGGAATTACGTGAAGCTTTCCGCGCGTTGTGAATACGGAGTCAGAGCAATGATCGCCATAGCCAAAGATTTTTCTCAGGATGCTGTTACCAAAAGAGAAATTCTTCAAAAAGACGCCATCCCTGAGTCCTATCTCGAGAACCTTCTGGCTACTCTGCGCACCAAAGGGCTGCTGTATACAAAAAGAGGGGTTGGGGGAGGATATGCACTTACCCGTGTCCCCAGTCAAATTACTCTGCTTGAAATAGTTGAAGCGCTGGAAGGACCGCTTGCCCCCCGAGATTGTATCTTAAACCATTCGGTTTGCAAGAAATCTCAAAACTGTTTCCTTCGGGAAAACTGGGATGCGATGTATCAGGCAATCAGAAACACTTTGGGCAGTGTAAATCTTCAGCAGCTTGTGAATAAAAGTAGAGAAGAATAGTGGGCGCATCTTTAGAGGTGAGACGGGACGCCTTGCCGCGCGAAATCCACATTTCTAATTATCTAGTTGTCTGCAAATAAACAGTGGGTAAATAGATTTTTTATTTGAAGTACTTCGCAATGTGTCAGCATGTTATGGAGGGAGCAGTAATGGTTGAGCAGGCGGTTGAATCTTTTTTAAGTATTGCCCAGAAGAAACGCGATTTCGGAAAACGATTTCCTTTCCGCTATTTTCTTCTCTCCATGATGGCGGGAATATATGTCGGTTTCGGTATTATTCTCATTTTTTCCATAGGTGCTCCGCTGAGCGCTTTGGGTTCTGGAGCGGTCAAGCTGGTCATGGGCGCATCGTTTGGAGTTGCTCTCACTCTGGTACTGTTTGCTGGATCGGAACTCTTCACCGGTAATAATATGATTCTGACAATGGGAAGTCTGGCAAATAAGGTCAGCTGGCGTGATACATTCTGGCTCTGGACAATATGCTATCTGGGGAATTTTGCCGGTTCGCTTCTGCTGGCCTGGGCTTTCGTGCAGAGCGGGCTGGGACGGAACGAAACCACGGTTTCATTCATTAACGCCATATCTCATGCCAAAGTGTCTGCACCTTTCATGGAATTATTCTTTCGTGGAGTATTGTGCAATATGCTTGTGTGTCTTGCGGTCTGGACAAGTGGCAAGACTGCAAACGAGAGTGCAAAGCTGATCTTGATATTCTGGTGTTTATTTGCTTTCATCGGATCAGGTTTTGAGCACAGTGTCGCCAATATGACCCTTATAGGTACAACCCTCTTCCTTCCGGGCAGTAGTTTCAGTGATGCTCTAAGGGGGCTGGGGGCCAATCTGATTCCGGTTACTCTGGGAAACATTGTTGGGGGAGCAGTATTCATCGGGGCAGCCTACTGGTATATTGCATCTGGTACAGGTGCGGTGAAAGTGAAAAATAAAGAAGCGGAGCATGCTGATGAATCGTTTACTAACACATCAAGAGTTTGATACTCTACTTCAAGAGTCCTCTTCAGCTTATCAGTTCTGGGGTCCGGTCCGCAAGTCGGGAAGGGGACGATTTTCCGATACTGATCTGATCACTTATGAACCTCTGAGTTCGGCTACTCAGATAGTCTGGGACCAAAAGACCTTTCGTTCCGCAAAGGAGATACTTTTTCCCATAAATGAAACGGTGCTCCGTTTTGAACAGGAGAAAGTATCGGAACCGTCATCTGTTGATAATCGTGAGATCGTAGTGTTCTGCAGGTCCTGTGATATTCATGCAGTAAGTCGGCTGGATAATATTTTTCTTCAAAACGGACCTGCAGCCGATCCTTATTACAAACGATTGAGAGATCGCCTTCATTTTGTGCTCATGGAGTGCGCCGAACCATTTGACAGCTGTTTTTGTGTTTCAATGGGAACAAACAAAACAAACAATTTCGGTGCTGCTGTGCGAAGTACTGAATCAGGAATCCTTCTATCTTCTTGTGAGGGGTTATTTGAGCAGAATCTTTCAGGGAAAGGGCAACCGGTCGATTTTGATATTCAGTTTCCTTTGCGAAACGGAACTGATGTGACTGTTCCTGATTCAACTGATATGCCCCAGGCTCTCTATGATCATGAATTGTGGGAGGAGTACTCCCGCCGCTGTATTGCTTGCGGACGCTGCAATACAAGTTGTCCCACGTGCAGTTGTTTTTCTGTGCACGATATTCAGTATGATAAGCTTAACGGTCAAAGTGCCGAGCGGCGTCGCATGTGGGCGGGGTGTCATGTAGACAAATTCAGCGATATGGCAGGGGGAATGGAGTTCCGTAAAACAAACGGATCGCGCATGAGATTCAAGACTTTTCATAAAATGTACGATTACCGCAAACGGTTCGGATTGAACATGTGTGTGGGATGTGGTCGCTGTGATGATGTATGTCCCGAGTATATATCTTTCGCAAACTGTATTAACAAAGTTTCTGAACTACTGCAATCAGAAGGGGCGGTTCATGACCAATAACCCTTATTTACCAGTCGCCAGTCGGATAATGGCGATAAAGGCTGAAACAGAAGTGGAGTACACCTTCACACTTGAAAGCAGGATGCAGCCCCGACATGGGCAGTTTGTTGAAGTGTCAAAACCTGGAGTGGGCGAGGCGCCGATCTCCGTGAGTGGTGTTGGAGATGGTTTTATTGAGCTGACGATAAGGGCTGTGGGTCATCTTACCCGTGAGATTATCAAAGCAAAAGTTGGTGAGTCTCTTTATCTGCGAGGACCTTATGGCGTATCCTTTCCGGATGAACTGTTTGCTGATGAGCACCTGGTTATCGCTGCGGGGGGATGCGCAGTGGCGCCGGTGCGCACTCTTATCCGTTCCCGAATGAATAACTCAGATCAGGCATCTAGAACGCACCTTCTCTTCGGATTCAAAAGTCCCGAAGCTGTGCTTTTCAGAGAAGAATTAGACCAGTGGAAGCAAAGTGCCCCGGTAATAGTTACGGTAGACAAGGAGTCGTGTTCCTGGGATGGCCGAACAGGACTAATCACCGCGCATGTTTCCGATATTGTCCTGCCTGATCCGTCACGCTCGTTTGCGGTTGTAGTTGGACCGCCGGTAATGATGAAGTTTACTGCACAAGAGCTGATGAAGCATGGTCTTCTTCCTGAGCGTATCTATGTTTCCTTCGAGCGACGCATGGCTTGCGGAATCGGGAAGTGCGGACACTGTAAAATTGATGACAGCTATGTGTGTGTTGATGGACCGGTATTCAGATATGATAAAGCATTGCGCCTCTTTGATTAACGGTTTTTGTAAACAGGAGACTCTATGATTCACGACATAAACAGAAAAAAAGTAGTCAAGAACGCCTGGAGAATCACTAAAGACCGACTCAAGACCTGTTTGAGAATACGGGTTCCCGGAGGGCATCTGGATGCTCGTCATCTGGACCTCATGAAAAAGATCTCAGAGGAGTACGGAAATGGAACAGTTCACCTGACAACGAGACAGGGCTTTGAAATCCCCGGAATTACATTTGAGAATATGCCTGAAATAAATAAATTGATTTCTGATTACATAGAGCAGACAGAGCAGCAGCTTGGAGTTGAGATCCCCTCACCGAGAGAAGGATATCCGGCTGCAGGCACCCGTAATATTTCAGCCTGCATTGGTAACCGAGTGTGTCCTTTTGCAAATTTTGACACGACAGAGATGGCTCTTAGAATCGAAAAGGCAGTGTACCCCAATGATTTTCATGTCAAAATTGCGGTTACCGGATGTCCTAACGACTGCATCAAGGCTCATATGCAGGATATTGGGATTATCGGTCAATCTTTGCCGGAGTACGAGTACGGAGCGTGCATCGGGTGTGAAGCATGCGTGAAGAATTGTCGTAAGAAGGTTACCGGGGCGCTTAAGATGCAGGACTATAAAGTTCATCGTGACTCCAGACGCTGCATCGGATGCGGTGAATGTGTCTTGGTGTGCCCCACTCAGGCCTGGACCCGTAATCCTGAAAAGTTTTTTCGGTTGGTAATAATGGGCCGCACAGGGAAGAAAAGTCCGCGACTGGCTGCACCTTTTGCAGAATGGCTCACAGCTGAGGTAGTGGTCGCCATCACCAGGAATCTATATCCCTATATCGATCGTTATATCGATAGATCATTAGTAAAAGAGCATGTGGGTTATATATCCGACCGGACCGGTTACCAGGAACTGCGAAAGTGGCTTCTGCGGGGAATAAAGCTAAATCCTGAGGCGCGTATTGCTCGCACCATACAGTGGCAGGGGTACAATTACGGCTATGATACCGATACCTGGGATACACCGCAGAGCATACAGGCTGAAATGGCTGAGGGTGTAAAATGAACTTTCTTCCTGTGGGAATAAATGTCAAAAATAAACGAATAATTATGATTGGCGGAGGCAACGTTGCCCTTCAAAAATTGCGGGTCTTGATTACGACTTCAGCCAAAATACAGATTTACGCTGATAATGTGTGTCAAGAGATTCGTGCCATGTCCAATCTTCAGTGGAGTGAGCAGCCCTATGAAGAAAAACTGCTCAAGGGAGCCTTTTTAGTCTACGCCTGCACAAATGACCGGGAACTGAACAGGCGAATTGCAGTTGAAGCAAGAGAACAAGGTGCTCTAGTCAATACAGCTGATGATCCGGCCAATTGTGACTTCACCTCACTTGCCCTGTGGACCCAGGGCAACCTGACTGTGGCAGTCAGCTCTGATGCTAAGGATACGAAGCACGCGGTTGAACTGCGTAATAAGATTAGGGATGTATTTATAAATGATTCAACTGCTGGGTAAAGATCACTCGGTTTCCGTGGAGGAGAGAGAGGCATTCATAAAGGTTTGTGCATGCTTGCGCAGGGGACCTCATGTGTATTTACAAACCTGCAACCGGGTAGAAATCTATAAAGGCGATGGCTTGGCAGACCCGCAAATTGTAGAACATCTTTTCCGGGTGACTTCGGGCTTGGAATCCCGAATGGTTGGTGAACGCCATATACAGGGACAGGTTAAAAGAGCCTACATTGAATCTGTCAATGGACAGCATATTTCATCGGGACTCCATCGTCTTTTCCAGGCCGCTTTACATGTCGGCAAAAAGGTGAGAACTGGGACAGAGATATCCAAAGGTGCACTTACCCACAGCATGGCGGTAATCGAACTGCTCAGTCAGGAATGCAGACCTCTTGATGAAAAGCGGGTGCTCGTTGTGGGGGTGCACAAAACAAATGAAAATATTCTTAAATATCTTCATGCGTGCGGATGTAAATCTGTAGTAATCACAAATAGAACTGAAGGAAAAGCTAAGGAAACGGCACAGAGTTTTGATTTCAGAAGTATTGCCTTTCATAAAAGAGTGGATGCACTTAATGAAGCAGATATTCTGATTACTGCGACATCTTCAGACGAGCCCATCTTCCTGCCACAATCGTTTAGCGCCGGAAGAAGCATAACAGTTGTGGATATCGCTGTTCCAAGAGATGTGGATCCGCTGGCGGGTAAAATTCCCGGAGTTACACTTTTTAATGTAGAGGATGTTGAAGCCAGAATTGATCAGAATCTTAGTAACCGGAAGTCTGAAATGCTGAGAGCCGAAAATATTATCCGCCAGGAGGTCGAACGTTTTTCCAATACTCTCACTTTGGAAACCATACCATGCTGAAAACTCTTTCGCGTTCAAGCAAGCTTGCGATTCTTCAGGTGAAGGAAGTCATGTCTGGTCTTCCCGGAGTAGCATATACACACGAGACAATCGAGACCTATGGAGATTTGCACAAGGAGTTGTCTCTTCTAGAGGGACAAAAGGGGGATTTTTTTACAGATGCACTAGACAGTGCTCTTTTGGCGGGCAAGGGCGATGTGGCAGTGCATTCGGCAAAGGATCTTCCCTATCCACTTAGGGAGGGCCTGGAAGTAATAGCTCTCACTGAGTGTCTGGACAACTCAGAAGCACTGGTGTCGGGAAATGGTGCGACATTCAATAACCTTCCTCCAGGGGCACGGATCGGCACAAGTTCTGCTCAGCGGAAAAAAGGTTTACTTGATCTGCGCAAAGACATCGAAATAGTAAGCATTCGCGGCACCATTGAAGAGCGGATTGCGCAAGTGGACAGTGGCCATATCGATGCGCTTGTTGTAGCTTCATGCGCATTGAAAAGATTGGGCCTGCAAAATCGAATAAGTGATATTCTGCCGTTTAAAGCGCATACACTGCAGGGAATGCTTGCAGTTGTAGCCTGTTGCAGAAAACCAGCACTGCGTTCTCTATTTAACAGTATCGATGCCCGAACGGGTTTCGGCAAAGTCTGGCTTGTAGGTGCCGGCCCCGGAGATCCTGATCTCATCACAATCAAAGCTAAACTGTTACTTGACAACGCAGATGTTATCCTGCATGATGATCTGGTTTCCGAAGAGATTTACAATAGTTGCCTGGCTGAAAAAATGTATGTTGGCAAGCGATGCGGAGTGCACAGCGCTCAGCAGGAAAGCATAAACGAACTGATGTATAATCTGGCGTACCTTGGCAAAAGAGTGGTGCGCCTCAAAGGAGGGGACCCGTTTATCTTCGGCAGGGGAGGCGAGGAGATTGACTACCTTAAGGAACGATTCATTCCAGTGGAAGTTGTCCCCGGGATTACTTCTGCTCAAGGCGCTGCAGCTTCATTGCAGGTTCCGCTGACGATTCGACATACCGCCGATGAATTGAGCTTCATTTCCGGACACCGCGCAACAGATAGCAAAATGCAATCAGGAAAAACGGCAGCTGTATACATGGGTTCTTCAAACAAAAGTGAAGTAGCGCTAAAAATAAAGGAACATGGGCTTGACAGTTCTTGCAGAGTCGCTCTTGTTAAAAGTGCCACTACAATCAATGAATCGAGCCATTTTACTACTGTTGAATCGCTGGGAGATGATTCAACTCAGTCACCACTTATGATTCTGGCAGGACCAGCGCTTGCCACTCGAGTCCTTCCTAATAGAATCCTCTATACCGGGTTAGATCCCACAGAGTGTCTTTTGGATGGTACAACAGCTCATTATCCACTTATTCGTACTGAACCAATTGAAAATGTGAGCATAAATACTACTGAATATAATGGAATAGTCTTCACCAGCAGAACCGCTGTGAATGTTTTCTTTTCGAGATTTAGTTGCAATCAGGGGCTTATCTACGCCATTGGACCGCGTACTGCCCAGGCGATTCGCAAGTGGGGGCGAAAGGTGCACGCAATTCCTGAACAGTCGGATTCAACTGCTCTCAATGACCTGATAATTGCTCAAAAACCGGGAAGACTACTCTATCCCTGCTCTGATTTGTCTAATAATGTCATTCACGGGAATTCTGACGTCGAGGCTGTTGCGATCTATACGACTGAGATGCGAAAGCAGCCTGCAATCGATCTGGACAATTTCGATACGATCGTATTCACCTCTCCCTCAACGGTTGACTCCTTTTTCAGCATATATGAAACAGTGCCATCTCACTTGCTGATCCATGTTTATGGTCAGTTTACATTCAAAAGACTGGTTCAGAATGGGGTTGCCCCGGAGGTAATCATTACTGCGCACACTGGAAAGAAATTTGAATAATGGAATTTAGAAGATTTAGAACACAACGCATAAATGCATCTGTACGGGAAAGTGTACGGGAAAACTGGCTCTCCTCAGATGATTTCATCTTGCCGTTATTCTGCATTGACGGGCAAAACAGAAGTGAACCGATAGAATCGATGCCCGGAGTAACAAGGGTATCGCCGGATTGTCTCATAGACATGTTGGGACCCCTTGTTGAGAAAGGTCTCTCATCAGTATTACTGTTTGGTGTTCCAGAGCATAAGGGAATCGAGCAGGCCTGGGCACCTGATGGAATCGTGCAGAAATCGATTCCTCTGGTCAAAAAACACTATCCTTTTCTGGAAGTTATAACCGATGTGTGTTTCTGTTCATATACTCACGATGGGCATTGCGAGATTGAGGACAACGACACCACTATCGGCTATCTTGCAAAAGTGGCATTGAGCCATGCCGAAGCCGGAGCGGATGTGGTGGCCCCCTCGGCTATGATGGATGGTCAAGTTTGGTCTATCCGAAGAGGTCTGGATCTGGGGGGCTTTTCAAATACGTCAATCATGTCGTATGCTGCGAAATTTGCTTCGAGCTACTATGGCCCTTTTAGAGATGCTGCCACGTGCGCTCCCAAAACAGGCGACAGGAAAAGCTATCAGATGGATCCTGCCAATGGCAATGAGGCGTTGGAGGAAATCACCGAAGATATAAAGCAGGGAGCTCAATCAATCATTATCAAACCGGCTCTTTCGTACCTCGATATTATCGCCAGGGCGAATGATCGTTTTGTAATTCCCATAATCGCTTACAATGTTTCCGGTGAATTCCGTATGCTTTCTGATGCGGTAAAGAACGGGTATGCTTCAGAGGACGTTATATTCGAGACGCTGCTTTCGGTTAAAAGAGCGGGAGCAGATAGAATTATATCCTATTTTACTCCAAAAGTTCTGGAATCATTGAGCAGTGGACAGATTAGAACAAGGGCTGAAGTAATTAAGGAGAAAGTGAGAATTTGATGAGCCACTTTCAGGAGGCACAAAAGTACATTCCGGGTGGAGTCAATTCTCCAGTGCGGGCTTTTAAAGACCTGGGCATGGAGCCCCTGTTCATTGAGCGCGGAGAAGGTAAATATCTCTTTGATTCACAGGGGAAAAGGTACATTGACTTCTGCCTCTCCTGGGGGGCTTTGATTCTGGGGCACGCTCATGGTGAAATTATTGAGCAGGTTCAGAAGGCAGTTCAAAAAGGAACAAGCTTCGGGGCTCCTACGCAACTTGAGACCGAACTGGCAAAGCGTGTTTGCAATGTAGTCCCTTCCATGGACAAGGTTCGTTTTGTGAACTCAGGCACTGAAGCTGTGATGACCGCAGTACGTCTGGCGCGGGCCTTCACAGGTCGACAGACCATTTTAAAATTTGACGGCTGCTACCACGGACATTCCGATTCGCTTCTGGTTTCTGCCGGTTCCGGAGTAAGCGGATTACCTGCCGCATCTTCCAGTGGTATTCCTGCAGATTGTATCCGCCACACCATCTCCATTCCTTTTAATGATAAAGGTGCACTGGAAGAGGTGTTTGCAAGGGAGGGAAATTCGCTCGCCGCAGTAATACTGGAACCCGTACCTGCCAATATGGGCCTGGTACTTCCAGAGGATGGTTTTTTACAAAGCATAAGAGAATTAACAACCCGGTTCTCATCAGTTCTAATTTTCGACGAAGTGATTACGGGTTTGAGAGTGGGGCTTGGCGGAGCACAGGAACGATTCAATGTCTTCCCGGATGTAACCTGTTTAGGGAAAATTATCGGGGGAGGTTTCCCGGTGGGAGCAATCGGAGGGCGAAGGGACATTATGGATCAGCTTGCTCCTGTGGGGCCGGTGTACCAGGCTGGTACACTTTCCGGTAACCCTGTCGCCATGACAGCCGGTATTGCAACGCTCGATTATCTGACAAATCACCCTGACCTTTACCGCAGGCTTGAGCAGTTGACTGACCGGTTTGCTGAAAAATGGAGAGCACAAAAAAGCTTGACCATAAATGCTTTCGCATCTATGTTTACCATTTTCCAAACAAGGCAGCCGGTGAATAACTTTGCCGATTCCCGCAAGCAGGACGAGGTCTCGTTTCGCAATTGGTTCACAGCCTGCGTACAAGAAGGAGTATATCTGCCTCCATCCATGTTTGAAACTGCCTTCCTTAGCATTGATCATGATGAGGAGGACTTGGATGCTCTGCTGGAGTTCAGTCATATTGCCCTCCCATGATGTCCCCTGATAGGGCTTGAGTTATTCGTTGTGGGCCGACATAATTTGGAGATGGTACAATGTATAAACACTCGCTGGAATCCTGGAAGCATACTCATAATTTCTCGTCTGAGTACCTTTAAAGTAACCGCTATCACTTTTGTAATGATGGTGGTGGAAATCGTTGCCGGAATGGCTCTGGGGTCAATGGCTTTACTGGCAGACGGTTGGCACATGCTGACTCATGTCGCGGCCTTGGACCACGTTGCTGTAGAAGTAAATGCGTGGATTGAGGATAAGCCCGTTCCGGCTGGAGATGACCCAGATAATTGTCGAGATTGACCACCTGTTTTTTAAAGATCGAGAAAACGCCAGATCCGAACTATGATGGGGGAATCAAGTTTGCAGTTACAACTATACACCTCTCTTCACCAGATTTTTCTAGCATCAAAAAAAATATTTGCTTTCTCCTCTCCCGCATTATCATATTTCTAATTGACACCCAGTCACACTGTTGATGCTTCTTGTTTGGTAATTGCTAACTGGTCGTCACGTCTTTCGCCTTATCTGATTTATCAAAGCAGTACGTTAATTTGTGATTACTATTCTCATGGCGCACGGGATTTTCCCGTGTTGTACCATTGTCTTCACACTTTACGAAAGGAGCCATGCAAATGGTTCAGCTCAAAGAGCCCGTTGACTGTTTCAACGAGGAGAAAGATCAGATTGTCTGCAGGACCAAGGATACCTGGGCACGCATGAACATGCCCCTGCAGGAAGCTTGTCAGGAGGGGCGGCGGGTGGAGGTGCTGGTGGGCAAGTACAGTGCCGAGATTGCAAAGTCAAGCATTGAGCAGCGCTACATCGATTCGTTTTCCAACCGGGTAGGTGCATTTATCTACACCGTGGCGGCAATGGATTCGCTGGTGAAGGTGGGCGAGGAGCACAAGGAACGCTATCAGGCACTGAAGAAAGAGGGCTATAACCTCCGTTCTCAGATCCTCGAAAGACTCTACTACCTGTTTCGTAAAGACAGTGCGGTTCTTAAAACGCTGGAGGGCATCCGGGAAGGC
>JAEZKC010000009.1 GCA_023436205.1 Fibrobacterota bacterium | reverse complement strand
GCATAGAACCGCAAGTGTAAAATGCGATCCTGTTCCCATCGGCGCTATTGTAAACAGTTTTGTGGAGGTATAATTTTATGTTTATCTCAACTCAAAAAACATTTGACTTTAACCGTAGTAACTGAGCGTAGTCTTCGGAGTCGAAGGGTAATCCTGATTGTCACTATTACGTACGGGCACTTCCGGCAGTAGCCCAATCCGTCAGGATGGGCGCTCTCTCACATACCCTCATTTAATGGAAGAACATTACAAAACAAAATAGAGCAGCCCTGAAGGGGCGATACCATACTAGCCCAGGGCAGAGCGGTCTTCGCCGCCGCCCTGGGTTGACGAACCAACAACATTTTTCCGGAGCCCTGAAGGGGGCAGCTTCACGTTTAGGACCTATTTCTATTAACGGCGAAGACGCCTCGCAGGTCACCATCCCCATCTCCCGCATTGTAATTCCATCGAAGATAGGCATTGGAGCATGTCAATCACGATTCGCGAGACGGGGCGGGGAACAGTTTTTCGGTATGGTTTAGGGAAACGGGATAAACTCCCGAACTTGAAAGAATGTTAAGCCTGGTTGACCTGGCTGCTTAATCGATTGACCCCTTGACTGAGCGATGGTGTAGAGCAGAAACGAGTAGGTATCTGATTTGCTCGAACACTTCCTATCAAGCAAAGGGTAACTATGCATAAGTTAATTTCAGCAGGATTGCTTCTCTTTACTTTTAGCGCAGTGCTGCTGTCAGCAGGGTTCCATTCCCTATGTCGGTGTTCTGGATGGTTAATCTCTTCCAGATCAACAATCCGGGCCGGGTGCGGTCTCCTGGTACATGAGTGCGGGGCTGAATGCCGCTCTGGGATTAGGAGTTTTGCCTCAGACTTTCGGCAACTGGAGTCTGACTGCAGGAGTGGATCTGCTCATCCGTGATGAGCAGATAGTGGAGGCTGGTCCCGCACAGGATGAGGCAAACAATACTGTGGTGATTGGAACGCTTTCGGCCAGCTTCTTTTACTGATCCGGTCCGGATAATTTCCTTTATTCAGAAAGGATGCTCTATGCAGAACAATCTTCCCATTGACCTTTTCCACTGGATTCTGTCGCTTCTGCCTCTGGCGGTGCTGCTGATTTTTCTGGTCGGCCTCAGGTGGAAAGCTGGGCAGGCTGGGCCGGTGGGTATGTTCACCGCCTGGGCGGTGGCTCTGATTTTCCTTCGTACACCATTTTTTAATTTGGCTGCCGCCAGCGCCAAGGGGATCTGGGATTCCCTCTTCATTTTGTATGTGGTGTGGCCGGCACTTCTGCTTTATCAGGTAACCCAGAACGCAGGAGCCTTTGAAGCTTTGCGGGTAGGAATCCGAAAATTCAGCCGCAACCGGCTTTTTCTGGTGCTTTCCTTCGGGTGGGTGTTCTCTTCATTTCTTCAGGGTATTTCGGGATTCGGTACCCCAATTGCGGTCACCGCTCCACTTCTGCTTGCCATCGGGGTAAAGCCGATTTATTCGGTGGTCATTCCACTTATCGGGCATGCCTGGGCCAACATGTTCGGGACTTTAGCAGTAGGCTGGCTTGCCACCCTGCAGGTGGTAGATCTTGCCAATCCCACCGAAACAGCTTTGCAGACGGCGATACTGCTCTGGATTCCCGATCTTCTGGCGGGATTCAGCATCGCCTGGATTTTTGCAGGTTTCAAGGGAATCGCCAAGGGGTGGGTTTTCATACTGACAATATCCATAATCCATGGCGCAGGGCAGATCGCGATGGTGCTGATCGACCCCATAATCTCCACTTTTATCCCTGCGACTGTCGCCCTGATGGCCATTTATCCTTTCAGCCGCTGGAAACTGTACCGCGACCCTCAGGATTTTGATACCAAGGTGATGAGTGAAGGGGGGGAGGAGGAGCAGGAGGAGAAACCGGTGATGGGGTTATGGGTATCACTTTTCCCCTATATGGTTCTGGCTTTAGTGGCAATAATCGGTTCGGCTATTCCGGCCGTTGAAGATTTTTTGGCTCAAGTACAAATAGGGTTCGATGCTCCGGCCACCACTACCGGTTACGGGGTGGTCAACGAGGTCGAGGAACCCTACTCTCCTTTTTCCATTTTCACTCACCCCGGGACCTATCTGCTCATTGCCACCCTTGCCGGATATCTTCTCTACAAAAGCAGGGGGTATTATAAGAAAAGGGCATCTCAGGAAGAGCAGCAGGGGATCTGGCTGGGGCTTGCATCCAATGCTGTGCCAGCTTCGATTGCCATTACCTCTTTTCTGGTGATGAGCAAAGTGATGGATGATTCGGGGCAGACCGAGATTCTGGCTCTGGGCATTAGCCAGACAGTTTCCCCCGCCATCTATGCTTTTCTTTCCAACTGGATCGGGGTGCTGGGGGCATTTATGACCTCAAGCAACACCGCATCCAACATTCTTTTTGCTCCGCTGCAGCAGATCGTGAGCCAGACGGAGCAGGGGCTGTCAGAGGCAAGCATCATTGCCGCACAGAGTACCGGCGGAGCCATCGGAAACGCTATAGCTCCGGCCAATGTAGTCCTTGGACTAAGTACCATCCAGCATCTGGGAAACACCGCCAAGGTACTGCGCATTACGCTTGTGTGGGCGGTTATTGTTGCCGCTTTGACAGGTGCAGCAACCATTCTGCTTAACAACATTAAGTTCCTGGGAGGGTGAAGTGAAGACATCAAATGCTGTTGCTCTTATCCTTATGCTTTTAGCCTATCCCATCATTACTGTTGGTGTGAATATCGGTGCAGCGTGGCTTTGGTGGGCAGGACTGCTGAGCTTGACAGTTGGTGCACTTGTTCCCCCGGTGGAGAAGTTCATGCCAAAGAAGGAGGAATCATGAAATACAACGGTCCTTATTCCCACAGACCTTCCGCAGTCTGTTCCCGGGGTATGATTGCCACTTCGCACTACCTGGCCAGTTCCTGCGGACTGAATATTCTGCGTAAAGGAGGCAGTGCAGTCGATGCGGCGATCGGGGCCAATGCAGTGCTTTGTGTAGTGTATCCGCACATGGCAGGGCTGGGTGGAGATGCCTTTGCATTGGTGTGGGATCCTGCCGACAGTAAAATCCATGCGCTGAACGCAAGCGGCCCGGCGGCGAACTTGGCAGATGTTTCTTACTTCCAGAAAAAAGGTCATTCAGATTCCATACCCACCCGTGGACCGCTTTCTGTTTTGACTGTTCCAGGAGCAGTGGACGGATGGCGACTGCTTCATCAGCGCTACGGGCGGTTGCAGTGGGAGGAGCTGTTCGACGATGCCGTGTATTATGCGCAAACTGGAGCGCCTGTCGGCAGGTCGCTTGCTCAGTGGCTTGTGGCAGATAAGAGTCTGCTTGAGAATAATAAACAGATGGCTTCCATTTTCCTTAATGGTGGAGTTCCCCGGGAGGGGGAGCTGATCAGTATGAGGGATCTGGCGGAGAGTTTAGTCATCATAGCGAATCAGGGCGGCCGTGCATTCTACGAAGGTGATATAGCCGACAGGATCTGCTCGATGCTTTCCTCTCAAGGTTCTCCCTTGAACAAGTCCGATTTTGCACAGTATCAGGCTGAATGGGTGGAACCGATATCTACGGTTTACAGGGGGTACAGGGTATATGAGTTCCCTCCCAATACACAGGGATTTGCCGCTCTGCAGATTTTGAATATTCTGGAGGGGTACGATCCTGCTGTTTGGGGGGATAACACGGCTGATTTCTATCACTTCATGGCGGAAGCGGTGAAGGTTTCATTTGCAGACAGGGATGAGTGGCTAGGTGATCCCAAGTTTGTAGATATGCCTCTGGGAAAGCTTTTGTCAAAGGATTACGCCAATGATCGCCGCAGTCTCATCAGAGCTGAGAGAGCCCTTGACATGGAGAAGGTTTCTGCTGGAATACCGTTCAGGGGTTCTGCAGGAATGGGATCAGCGGGGGGCGATACGTGTGCTTTCAGTGCTGTTGACGAAAGCGGGCTTGCCATTTCCATGATTCAGTCCATCTACTATGATTTCGGCAGTGCGGTTCTTGGAGGGGACACCGGAATAATAATGCAGAACCGGGGATCATTCTTCTCCCTTGATGCTGAGCACCCCAACGGCTTGGTTCCCGGTAAGCGTCCCTTTCATACTCTCACTCCGGGTTTCATCACCAAAGACGAGAAGCCTTATCTGGTGTTCGGCACCATGGGGGGAGAAGGGCAGCCCCAGACACATGCGGCTCTTATAGTGCGGCTGATTGATTTCGGCTACGACGTTCAGCAGGCCATTTCTGCCCCGCGCTGGCTTATGGGGAAGACCTGGGGGACAGAGAGCAAGGATCTTTCACTCGAGGGTCGTATTTCCCAGGGGGTGGTGCAGGAGCTTGCGTACCGTGGTCAGCCCATAAAAACTGTGCGGGACTGGGATGACAACATGGGCCATGCCCAGGCGATTCGTCGTCTGGACAACGGGTATCTTGAAGGGGGAGCTGACCCCAGGGGCGATGGTGCAGCTTTAGGATATTAACAAGGAGTTATTGATGGCTAGAGGAAATCAGTTTAGAAGGATTTATGAGAGAACTGACGATGGGGGAGTGCAGTTGGCGGCCAGTGCCGACAGGTGGCACTTGTACGATGATTATGTGCACCTCGCTCCTCATCATACAAAAGGCGGCTTATACCGCTTCGATGCCAAACTGATGCCCATAGTAGATAATCTGGACCGTCAAGCTCTGGTCATTATCGATATGCAGAATGATTTCTGTTCTCCCGAGGGGTGGACAGACCGGTCGGGACTGGATTACCGGGCCTGCCGCGAGGCGATCGGGGGAATTCAGCGTGCGCTGGAAGTGGCCCGCAGTCGTGATATGTGGGTGATATGGGTTTACTGGTATAATCGTCAGGACATGAGAAATCTCGGTGCGCCCACGCTCTATTCCTTTAAGCATTCCACAAGGCAGAAGGGAATCGGCGAAGAACTGGACAGGGGAAAAGTCCTTACAGCCGATTCCTGGGGTGCGCAAATTGTCGATGAGCTCAGGGATAAGATGCTTGACACCGATGTACATGTACATAAAGTGCGCATGAGCGGGTTTTACGGCACTGCGCTTGATCAGGTACTTCGTACTCAGGGAATCGACACCCTGTTTCTATCAGGAGTAAACACCGACCAGTGTGTCACCACCACCATGGAAGATGCCTATTTTCGTGATTACAATACGGTACTTCTGGAAGATGCAAACGCCACTTCAAGCCCCGATTACTGTAAACAGAGCGTGATCTTCAATGCTCAGCAGTGTTGGGGTTTTACCATGACTACCGGGCAATTTGCCAACGCTCAGCCGTTTTCGTGAGCTTTCCTGAAGGGAGAGGACCTGTGGCCTCTTCCCTTCTCCTTCAATATTTAAGATTCGCCTGTTCTTTGTCGAAACAGCACGAATTGTGCAGGAATTCATCAGGTTTTCTTGATGGAAAAGAATGCGGTTTGACTCAAAACAGCCCCTACCAGCACCTGCCATGGATGATAGAAAAGAAGTGGCAGATATGCAATCCCTAAGAGTTGCTCATTACCGGAAAAAACTGCCGTAAGAAGCGGTACCCCAAGCGCGATAGTCTTCTGGGGAGCGACAAAGAGTGCGGTTATCAAGTTGTCTTTTTCAAATTTTAGAACTTTGCCAAGTGAGAATGCAGTGAAGACGAGTACAAGATGTGATATGGCCAAATAGAGAAGAGGAAGAGGCAGGAGGTTGAGATGGCGGCGGAACGAGGGGTTCATGGCGGCGTTGGCAATTGCGAAGAATACAATGAGTGTGATAAGAAAGCTGTTGAATTCATCTATATAACGACGGATTGAGCGGATACGGATACCTGAAATGTGCTGAAGTCCCAAACCGATGGAGAAGGGGATGATCATCTGAAACAGTAGATTCCGGAAGAGACCGGGAATGCTGGAAGTAGTTGGAGCGACCCCGCTGCCTCTGAGCAGGACAAAAAGGAGCAGAGGGGTAAGTACAATACCAATTGCATTGGAAAGTGAAGCATTAAACGTGGCTGCAACAGCATTGCCGCCTGCCCGCTGTGTTAAAACAACACAGCTTGAAATTGTAGTGGGCAGGCAGGACAGGGCATAGATACCTGCTATAAGCTCTGGTGTGAGGATCGGGCGCACCAAAAACACTGTTGCATAAAAATAGACCGGAACTATTACAAAGATGAAGACCTGGATGAACAGATGAAGACGAGGCTGCAGAATGCCGCGGCCCAGAGTTTCAAAAGGCAGGGCTAGTCCTAAATTGATAAATACTAATACTACTATAGTGGTGGTAGTTACAGATTCAGGGTTGAGGATTTGGCCGGTATGGGGGAATAGTAGTCCCATCACCACCGCAACCAGTAACGCGCCAATGAACCAGAACCGGGAAAAGTAGTCACGCACAGATCTTATCACTGTCTCCCCACAAATGGCGATTGTTGATTTATCGTTTTAACTATGTTTATACCAAGTTTTTTCCGATATCAAATCCATCAGCCCTGACCCAAATGTCTCAAAGCACTATCAGCTCACAGCATTGACTTTCTCTTATGCGTCATTTTTCTTTTCCAGAGGAAAACTGCAAATGCCGCCAGCAATACAATGCCGAAATCTATGGCGAACCGGACCAATGCCTGCAGTGCTAAAGAGAAATCCAAAGAAACCAGACCCACGCTGATCATCGCAGCCGAAGGAATCAGGGATAATCCGATCATGGTGCCTGAAGTCAGAACAGATCTGTCGGATTCGATAAGCAACGCTCCACCAATTGCCGCGACAACAGACACCACGATACCGGAAAATGTACTATTTGTCCAGAACTGGACAAGAGATCCCACCGGCTCATACCCCGACGACGGCAGGACAGGGAAACTGCCCACCAGGCGCAATGCAACCGATACCAGCGCTGCACCTGTTAATAGAGCCAAATACCCGATCGCCGAATGGATCACTCCGCGTTTCCACCCCTGGCTGGAACACGCCAAGCCCAGACCTATGCGGGCAATAGGCTCGAATCCCGGAGCAATCAGCATGGCGGCGATGACAAAATGCAGTGTATTGGAAACTATCCCTGCAGTAGCCATTATTCCTGCAATAGCCATGAGCAACACTCCGTTAAGAGTCATGTTGCTCTCCTTTGCAAGAACGATATCCATCTCCTCCCAGCTTACGATGCTCACGTCATTTGTGATTACACTCTGGGAATCTGGTGATATCAGTGCCTTGGGTTCATTTATGATGATCGAACTACCAGGAGACTTGCCTATTCCCTTGCCGGCGACAAAACGCATCAACTCACTTTGGTATCGGTTAGGCGTTTGTACCACAATCACATCGCCGGGAGGGTTTAGTGAAATTCCCCGCTGGACCTGAATGCCGGTGATTCCCGGCACTTTGCTCAGCTCCCGAAGGATCTCATCGGTAGTTTCCTT
Source organism: Fibrobacterota bacterium (assembly GCA_023436205.1). Taxonomy (GTDB): domain Bacteria; phylum Fibrobacterota; class Chitinivibrionia; order Chitinivibrionales; family Chitinispirillaceae; genus JAEZKC01. The sequence goes on along the minus strand of JAEZKC010000009.1, from coordinate 898 downwards.
TTTAACCGTTATGGAAACCGATCTTGACACTGCCGTTTACTCCTTGCGCAGGCGAGGTCCGTTGCTACTTTATCTTTGAGCAATTCGCCTTCCAAAACTACCAAGGCCGGTACCCTTATACCAAATGCCGCCCCGTTCGCTCACCCAGAGCGTAGTCTTCGGAGTCGAAGGGTAATCCTGATTGTCACTATTACGTATGGCACTTCCGGCAGTAGCCCAATCCGTCAGGATGGGCGCCCTCTTACATAGCATCATTCAATGGAAGAACATTACAAAACAAAATAGAGCAGCCCTGAAGGGGCGGTCTCATACTAGCCCAGGGCAGAGCGGTCTTCCGCGCCGCCCTGGGTTGACGAACCAACAACATTTTTTCCGGAGCCCTGAAGGGGCGGTGTCACGTGTGGGAGATATTTATGTTGACGGCGAAGACGCCTCGCAGGTCACCGGTTCCATCTCCCGCTATGGTGTTTTATCGAAAATAGGTATCGGAATGTGTCAATCACGAATTTAGGAACGGGATAAATCCCGTCCCTGAAGGAATGTAAAGCCCGGTGAACCGGGCTGCATAAACTGTAGTGAAGGTTGGTCACAATTCTCCATAAGGTTTGGAATAAGGAATAGGAATCCGGTGCTAAGAAGCACCGTTCTTAAAAACACTTGGGGTCTTCCACCCCAAACCCCGACCTCCTTTTTTTCCAGGGCCAAAAAAAGGAGGCAAAAAACGCCCTAAGAGCCCCACACTGGCTACCTATTCAAGATTTCCGCCGAGGAGGGGCCATAATTCGCGGACTCAATGGCCCCGGAAAGAAGATCGGCGAAAATCTTGAATCCGCCAGTGAATCGGGGCGGATCCTCCAATCGCAAGTACCACCGGGGAGCTGACTTCGTTGCGCCCCCT
>JAEZKC010000006.1 GCA_023436205.1 Fibrobacterota bacterium | reverse complement strand
CCAAACCTGGTTCATCTTCCCCTTTTTGTTAGGGTTGTCACTTTCGTTCCAGTTAACAAAGATAAATTACAGGAGATAAAGAGAGAAAAACAGGTGAGAACGGAAGGGTTTAGAGTGGGAATCTATAGCTAACATCGTTATGGATAGGATTGATTACTGCGACAGGATTGGCATGTTTCAGAATCATACATTTGTTTGGTCGTATACTAAAAATGGATTGATTCTACTATACACACATAAAATAATAACAAGGTATTACCATAACCAAACTTGATCACCTTCACTACTGACAAAAAAACAACTAATTCGTTTTTGTATAATGCGATAATATTTCTGCCAAGACATTTTCTACATTTTGATTGTGCGTCAAAATAAACAGTGTGTCTCCTGGGAAAACAACTGTCGAACCTTTCGGTGCTATAATCTTCTCTTTTCGATTGATCATTGAAATGGTCGTATCACTGGGTAGATTAAATGATGATATTGTAGCATTTCCGAGATATTTATCATTATCAATGTGCAACTCATAAAGCTCAAGTTCGCTCTCATGAATGGTGACCAATTCCATGACTTGATCTGGTTTTGGCGTTGCTTTAATAGTTAATTTTAGCAAATCTGCCATTTTACTTAATGATAAACCCTGCACGATTATTGACAAAGTCACAGCAAAAAACACCACATTAAATATATCACTTGCATTAGCCATATTTGCAGCAGCGGGGTAAGTGGCTAAAACTACAGGTACAGCTCCTCTGAGTCCGCCCCAACTTAAAAACAAACGTTCTCTTTTACTTATCTTTTTTGAAAATGCAGTCAACAGAAAAACTGTGATTGGACGTGCCACAAAGGTCAGGATCAAAAATAATACTATACCCTGAAACCATATAGCACTGAATTCCTTAGGAAAAACCAATAACCCTAACAATACAAATATTGTAACATTGCCGATTGTTGACAATGCATCGAGAAATGTTTTTACGTTTCTTTTAAATGGGAATGCGTTATTACCCATGACATACCCAGCGAAAAATGCTGAAAGCATACCACTGGCACGGAGAATATCAGCAAGCCCGAAGGATAAGAGAACTATTCCAAATATCAATATATAAAAGTAACCTTTGTCATTTGCCTTGGTTCGAACGAAAAGGAAACAACCGATTTTACCGATCAAAATGCCAATCAGAATACCACCTGTTAGTTGCCATAAGAAACTCAACCCAATTTGAAATGGAGAAATTACTCTGGAAGTCAAAAACTGAATCATAAAGGTAGTTAGTAGAATTGCCATCGGGTCATTAGTCGCAGATTCTATTTCAGTTAATGCAGTCAATCTTACTGGCAGTGACCGGGTTCTAAGAATTGAAAAAACTGCGGCTGCATCAGTTGAGGCAATTATGGCACCTAATAGTAGTGCGATAGAAAAGCTATAACTCAAAAAGAATGATAAAGATACACCTGTTATAATAGCGGTTATTATGACCCCTAATGAAGCAAGTATTAATGCTGGTGCCATCACTAATCTTAGATTTTCTTTCTTTGTACCAAATCCTCCAACAAACAAAATGAATATCAAAGCTGTATCTGCAATTTGCTTTGCAAATACAGCATCATCAAAATAAACCAGTCCTAAAACATCACTGCCAAACAGAATTCCTAATGCGAGTGATATTAAGATGAGGGGCAAACTCAATTTGTTTGCCAGCCTCGCAGTTAAAACTATTAGAATGAGTATTACGGCAGCAATAACATACATTTAGACACCTTCTGGTATTTCAATGGGTGATACAACACTATAATGTTTGATAGCGAGAGACTGATGCTTCAAAATCTCGCTCAGAGTCTTTTCCTGTTGTGAATCATAAAACAAAACCCAAAAGATTGCTCCAATGCTTGAGATCTTTTCTTCGACCATGATATATTTCATCGCATCAACACTGAAATCATCAAGTTTATTTAAATCTTCAACAATTACAGCCAAAGGTAATTCTTGAGATAAACGTTGTGCAATCTCAGCAACCATTAGATCGTATTCAGTTGTTCCTCTATTCTGGGCGAGAAGCATTTTGACGTGATCTATATTATATTTTGCTAAATACAGACCCTTTCGTATGTGATAAATTATCGCCCCCACAAACACAGGAACAGCTAATGCCAAAAGTAAAATGAAGGTAATGTTATACACAGCCCTTAAAAGAGCAATACCTAAAATTCCCATTAGTATGATTGAAATTATGATGCACATGGTGTTAAAGGTAAATGGCATCTTTAATAATTTATGCTTTACAGCTGTTTCTAAAACTGTTTTTTTGGAAATGTGATCAAGCAAGCTATAATTGTCTTCACCTGAATTGTTTGCAATAACAGTGATTTTCCAGTTTTGAGCTATTTTTTGGATTGCATGATACGTTTCTCCCAATACGTATTTAGATGCTTTCCTGCCATCCCAACCTACTGCTAAAACCCGCTGCAACAATTGAAGATTACCAGACCTTTTTTGGAAAGCTGCAATCTCACTTGATATTGCAATCGGAATCGAGGTCTGTTCATTATTGTGCTTTATTTTAGTACCATTTCCGCTTTTAATAGCATCCTGTAAAGCATGTACATTAACATGATTCTTCAGAAATGTTAAATCAGTATTCATTGGATATCTCCGTTTTAAAGTAAGTTTGACAATCGCCAATAAAGTTTTGGCAACGTTAAAGAAATACTAAAAACAGAGATGTATTAAATCAGGAGTACAACAGTATCTGTATGCAGAGGTTGAGAGGAAAACAGAACTGGTGAGTTCGGGTTTATGGTAAATGATTGTTTGCAACCAAAATTTGGCCACTGCTTTTTATAGCCTATGAAATTGGGTTCAAAATGACGTGTCTGCGATATACGAAAACTGGAATAATCTATATTTTTTACTATAACACTGCATATACCATCGAATCGCCCAACACTTTCAAAAACACGCTCAAGATTGGATTCTGGTGTATCTGAGATTTCAAAATATGATAAACTGCTGCTAAAAGATAACTGTGGAAGTATCAATAGCAGCAAAAGATATCGTATTAGTTTAGAACAGTATAATTCCATGAGTATAAAATACATCTCGAAAGACATTTTTTCAATCCATTATCACACCTACAGCATTAATTGCAATTCTCAGTGAGAGATAAAAAAGTTCCCCATAACCTTGCTGGATATAATGGGGGTGTGCAGAACATCATCCAAAAAGTATCTTTTTAAGAAGGTATACGTCCCAATTTTGGAGCATTTCAATGACGACGATTTTGACATTAATTGCCCTCTTTTTGGCATGGAGAGTGTTGACGATCCCGTTACGAAGGAAGCGGGAAAAGAGGCTATGGAGCCAATGGAACGATGTTCAGTCAAGGTTTGAGCGAGAGTACAACCTATATTTCGGGAAGGTCTGGTCTGTACGTCAAAATGCCCAAACGGGTTCGAAAGTTTATATGCAATGGTATGGACGCTCAGCCTGCGATGCTTTGTGGATTTGGAATGCGACGCTGAAAAACGGGGGTACCTACTAGTAGAAGGCAGAGAAGGGCATGGGAAACACCATCAAAGCACCACGACCATTCACCTAAGTACTGGGCGTATCTCAAGTCGATAATTCCTGATTAGAGAGAACGGAAGAAGTGGTTGTGGGTGAATATTGTGTTGTTGGAGGTATAAGGCATGGATTTTTTAATAGATCAAAAGGAAATTATCAATCTTGTTATTATCACCATCCCAAGTTTGCTGGTAACAGGTCTTACACTGATTTTTTACTATCAGCAAATCGGGACAAGAATTGAAATAGCATATTCAATCAATCACGACAGGTTGTCTGCGGAACGAATAACTCCAATAATATTAGTAAACAAAAAGAATAAGCCAGTAGCAGTTTATCGAATTCACATTATTGCCGACAAAAAGTATTTCTTAAAGCTTAAAGATTTTTCGCCCCCACTGGTGATAAACCCACTTTCATCAGTCTCTTTCGACATCGAGCCGAAATCACTCTATTTAACTAATAACGAACCATTCAAACCAGACTTTCACAAACGAAAGTTAGCTTTCTGGGTAACAGTTAATGATAACAATCTCCATCGTTGCAAAGTAATCGGTCACCCTTCGTGCACTTCTGCAAAAGTATTCGAGAAATACATCCTTATTTCAACGCACAATTCATCATTCAACGGACTAACCTATACTCCAGAAATGAAGTATGCTGTTACATATCTTGTAAACGGAATAAAAAGAACGGCATTCATCGATGATTATGGTTTTCTAAATGGGCAGTGGGATCTACCATACAACTCACTACCGACTGATATTTTACAGTCCAGAGTAACAATTCAGGAATGTTTGAGAAAGTATGTTAAGGATCTGGTTGTGGATAATTTGAGGGAATCGAATAAGCACAGTAGCAGATTGTAAATCAAGATTTCAACGGCATGAAATTGATCGCAAATCCTTCAAAATTGGAGGATACTGAATAATACGAGCGATCCAGACCAGTGAAGGCAATTTTGCATGTTTTGCAACTGTCTCACAAACCCGCGACCAGAAAAAGGATGCTGTTGGAGTGCAGCCCACATGTTAGAACCACATTGAGAGCGATGCATTGATGGTTCGATGCAACACACCCGCTCTCTTATTGTCCAACAGTTAAGGCATACTCGTTATCAATCTTCCCCAGCAAAGTCGAACAGAGTTTTCTGAGACCGTTCCTCAACTCTTCTTTCAATTTCATTCTCGATGATGGTACCGATAAAAGCTTTCAGATTTACAAATCCTGACTCTGGCATACCCGATAACCCAATTAGACGTTCTGTAGCCCGTAACAGTGCAGGATATTTGCCGAACAACCGTTTGATCTCAGACGCAGGGAACAACTCGATAGTACAACCGACAAGCCCTGCTTGTTGTTGGGTGATATGCTTTTGCTCTTGAACAGAAACGAGTATATCCAATAGGAACTGTTGCTGATGTGGAGCTAGATTTTCAATTATATGAATTATATTAGCCATTATACACCTCCTTCATTTGAAAGTTCTGCTTTAAGTTCTACAAGCGATTTGCCATCGGATTCTCTTACAGGTGATTCACCTGTAAAAGCGAGATACCGATTAAGAGCAAGATCAACATATTGCTCGTTTAATTCTACTCCCATACATGCTCTATCCAAAAGCTGACAGGCGATCATAGTGGATGCAGACCCTAAAAACGGATCAATCACAACTTCTGCCGTATGGTGCCGTATAATTTCAGTAAGTAGTTTCACGGGTTTTTGTGTACTATGCTCTGTTCTCGTATCTGGATCACTTGTCAGGTTGTCGAAAGAGTTCTTTGAGAAATTTCCACCAAATGGATTTCGATTCGGGCATTCAATTACGGTGCGAGCAGTATGGTCATTATGAACCCAATTTGCCGTCCTACCCTCTTTTACAAGATAGAAGATTGGTTCATGTTGGTGGTGCCATGCCCCCATGCTGATTGGGGCCGACTGCTTGACCCATATTACAATCGCTCGAAGATTATAGTCGAGATTCTGCGTGAAACTGTGAAGAACTTCATACGATTTAGTTGAAGCATGAAAGCAGTAGACAACATCGGAATCAATATTTTTGAATGTATCTTCAAAAACAGCGAGATCATCATTTAACACTAAGCCCGATTTCCTGTTTGAGCTACCGTCAAATTTCTTTCTCCATTCTGGCTGATACGATATCCCGAAAGGTGGATCTGTGAGACAGAGTTGAAATTGGTCTATTCCAAAACGATCAATAACACTCTTATCCCTGCTGTCGCCACAGATGATTTTGTGTTTTCCACATATCCATAAGTCCCCCTGTTTGGCAATTGTAGGAACAGGAACTGTTATGGGCATATCATCTGGATCTGTCAGCGAATTGAGCACAGCGTAAATTCTGTTCAAGTTCACGTTTGATAAATTTATAGAATTCTTGATACGGTCACGGTTTTTCAGAGTTTGTATATACCGTTCGACCCCCGAAGCGGAGAATTCCCCGTAAGCAGAAGTGGCGACAAGCAGTTTCTCTTTTGCTTCATCGATATCACTGGCTTCCACAAAAACAATAGGGATTTCTGGAATAGTCCAACCGTCCCTTTTTAGGGCTTCGAACGCTAACAAACGTTGGTGTCCATCCAGAGTATAGTGCGTTCCATTAGGATCAACCCAAACCTGTGTTGGGGCTGAAATGCCGAACTCAATAATACTTGCTTTCAACTTTCTTAATCTGTCTGGGGTAATTGTTTTAAGGTCTCCCTGTAGTGGAATAATTTTATCAAGTGGTAAAGTTCCAGCCCCTGTGCATTCTACTCGAATCCGTTTTTCATTCATAAAGCACTCCTGTTTTCTGCTGTGTAAAATATTCACCTATACAGGATTACTTTATTTTTTCGGGCTATTTAATCTGGTATTTTTTTCAAAACTTTCACTTGCCCACCAAAGCAACTATCCATTGATTTAACATTTAAAAAAAATGTGTACCTCATCTTTTTGTTATGGGTAAATAGAGAACTGGTTTATTTCTTTGCATAACAAAGACTTATAACAAAAATTTGCTTTATAGACTTTTCTTGTTATATTCGAAACAGCTTCTTTAAAATGCACTGGAACAGATGTTTTTTAGCCAGAGAAAGGAGACCAAACGAAGAAACCCATACACAGGCATTTGAAGGAGATCAATAACTGAAATAAATATTTACAAACCTTATTCAGGAGCACTATCATGACAGAAGAACAGATGAAAGAAGTATGTGAGCATGTACATTTTTTGATTAGTATATCTAAAAAAAGCGAAAGCGAACCCAATCCACATTACCAGATAGACCCCATGGAGTCATTGGCGTTTAGCATGTTAAGCATGTTCGACGATATGGTCGGGACTTACATGCATGAGTTTTTTTTCGAGGTAAAACCGAACAAAGATCAGCACGTTTAAAATACTTAACATTAACATTTTTATTAAAAGGACGATTATATGGAAAACTATGTAGGTTCATTAGAATGGGAATGCACTGATTTCAGGATTGACATTCAATTTCAAGTCAGCAGCCCATCAACTTTAGATGTTATAAAATCACCTGAACATCCTAAAAACATGATGACAGCAGCTCTGGATATGGTCAGAGTTAATAAGGCAAATCGGACGTCAAAAAACGGAGTAGGATCGTTCCGATTTAAATACACATTTAATGCTGGTGATGTACAATTTCTGGTCGATATGAAGATAAAACCGTTATCTGATGTTTTAGTTCAGATTAAAGACAATTATCAGTCTTGCCTTGATCGAATCGATTCATCATTAGCAATAATGATTAACAAACAGGAAAAGGATATTGTTGCATTCAAAATAGTTGATATCGTTGCAGGATCAGGTGGTTTAAGCCTGAATTAAAGTACCTAAATCGAACATACAAAAAGGAGTTGTAATTGACATTTAAGCGAGTTCCCAGAGATCTATTTCTTTCAGAAAAGTCATTAAATGAGATTGATATTTCACTTAATAATCCTATCCGCAAGGTTCAACCTGATTTAGAAAAAGAAAACTTAATTCGTTACTATCAAAAAAATGAGAACCAATTAAGGAGAATTCCACATCAATCATAGTCCTTCAATCCGATACGGGACATTACCTACATTACATGGGTGATTGTCCCGTTTCTGTTTTATCGGTTTAAAGGATTGGACTATGTCAGTAAAAAACGTTGGACATAACCTATGGGATATAGATGTCGCCATAAAGGTGAATGGTAAACAGCTCAGAAGATTAAGAAGAAGCTGGAAAGGCAGCGAACGTGCAGCCTTGAAACTTCAACATGAGTTCTTGAAGGAAGTACAAAGAATCGCCGATCTGGAAACTTCTAAAAATGAAATTATAGAAGATCAATACCCCACATTCAATAAAGTCATAGAAGATTATGTCAAGATTAGAAAGCCTTCCGATTTCACTTCTTATAATCGAATAATAAACGATATGAGTGCAGTATTAACCGATCCGAAATCAATCAAAACATTCGTTTTTGGTGGAATAAATGAGAAAGGTGAGCAAATAGAAGCTTATATCAAAAAACTTGAAAAGATGAAAGCATGTCGGTTCAACGGATACGGAATGAGTGGCTCCATAGTAGAAACAAACCGTCTCCTTTCTCAGAATACTAAGAATAAAATCTACAGGGCGATCAAGGCTGTTTGCATCTGGGCACACGAACAGGGCATTATCAATTCTAACCCAATTACACAAAAAGTGAAATGGAAGGAAGTGCCTCGTAATAGAACGCTGTCAGATGATGAACTGGACAAATTATATAAGGTAATTGAAAAGGAGTATCCCCACTACCTTCCTATTTACCTTCATAGTATTCGTAATCCCTCAAGAATATCAGATCTGAGAAGATTAACGAAAACCAATCTCAATATGCATAACAAAACGATTCAGTTCATTACCAATAAAAAGAAGATTCCTGTAACTCAATTTATCTACCCCGAACTTGAAGACCACTTTTCAAATATTCCAGAACAATGTCCCTATCTTTTCTATAGACCTGTGGAAACAGAAAATGGAAAGATTTTTGAGCCGATTGGAAATTTTAAAAAGGCATGGAGCAGAGCAAAACAGTTGGCAGGTATAAAGAACTTACGCTGGCATGACCTACGGCACCATGCACTGACATGGCTTTTAACAAAGATGAACCTGCGAACCCACCATGTAATGAATATTGGTGGGTGGAGTTCAAGGCAGATAATTGAAGTCTATCATAATGCAGATCACGAAGCATCGATTGCCGAAGCACAGCAATTTCTCAATCTCGCAAAGAAGCCAAAACGCCGCAAGAGAAAGTCCTAACCACTGGCGACAGCATTCTCCCTGCTTCTTGTGATTGTCTACACAACTGGTAAATGGTATAATTACTTATTGTACGATTTACCGTTCTACAGGAAATCTGAAAATGAAGAAGAAAAAGTACTCTTTACTGAATACTGAACCCGACAACCTTTTGGTCACTCCACAAAAGGCACCCTTCCCTATTCAGTACGTTCCCGAAGACGCTGAACCTGATAAATTTTTTGAAGTGCCACTATCCAATGGGGCAAAGAAAATTGTAAGGGATTTTAAAAATGATATAGAGAAAATTAGCCCCCCAAAGCTACAACCCACCAAAGGCTCCAAACAGCCCGTTAGTACGGATTCGGAGTACTATACCTGTGAAGAGATAGCTGCCAAACTGAACCTGTCGTTAAAGGAAGTTAAACGCCAGATATACGAGCACCAGATAGTTGGTCAGCAGAAGGTTTTTGGCAAATGGCTTGTCCATAAACAGACGTTCGACAAATGGCTTCTTCGGGAACGGCAAATCGAAGTCAAGGCTTGCAGACGCAAATAAATTCGCTCCGCTTTTGTAAAGTAAAATTATCACCCGAATAATCACCCTTGCGGGTGATCGTCACCATGATCGTCACCGATTTGGCGTAAAAAGTCGTAAATGAACGTAAAATTTCTACTGTAATCGGCAAGTTTTGCCGAATTGTAAGCCAATAAAAATCAAAAAATTAGGTTTTTTGGGGGTTTTATAGGAGCAACGCATTACGAATCAGTTGCTCTACCAACTGAGCTATCTCGGCGTAAACTACAATATATGTTATATGCATCAAATCGGGCAATTTCGATTACCTGAAACAGTGCAAAAAACCTGAAAACCAGTGTCTCAGATATGGTCTTTTGTAGTATTTATACAGAATGTAGCACTTTTTGTTGCAGCGTAATGTAAAGGGAAAGCATCCAAGACTCCCCCCCTTGAACACCATTCAAGATTTCAGTGCATTTAATGTTTTTGCGCCCCAGACTCAGACTGCGGCGGGACCAGCATAGCCTGCCTGTAGCGGAAAGATCAGCATTGTAGGACAGGAGCAATTCATACCCGTGTAACCGGATTGCACGGAATTTCCTTGCCTGATAAGCATCTGGCCACAAAGGGGCAGAAAATTGTTCGTGGACTATTTTCCCGTAACCAAAAACCCTGACTTGTACAGGGTGTTTCCACTATGAACCTGAACCAAGTAATAACCTTTGGGGATATCTGCCGTACTGAAATTTATGTTGCCGGTTGCCCCCGAATGCGCGGAGATCTTTGCCGAACGGATTACTTTCCCCCTTACATCAAAAATGTAAAGAGTGGCGCCACCGGTTTCATTCGTCCCAAGGGAAATGTTTAGCAAAGAACGATTATGTCGAACATTACATTGTTTTGATATCTGCTTTGTGGAATGCGCCGAGACCACAGGAGTTGCAATCTCAAATAATGATACATTATCGATGAAAACTGATGGTGTTGCCGTTCCGGCACTGAATTCGACTCTGGAATCCTCATAAGTGGGCTCCCCCATGGTGAAATCAAGCACAAAGAGCTGCTTTGATGTTGTAAGGCTAACTTCACTGTTTCCATCGATTATATTGGTGAGGAATGTTGTCCAGGGGTCTACCGGCATACCAACATTCACGGTCAGTACCCGGTTTGCAGATGCGTACGCTTCATACATCAGTCGATATGTCCTGCCCTGTTCCAGACGGATACCCGGCTGAACAACCTGAATATCATAATGGTTGTTCCCGACAGTGCTGACCGTTAGGCTATACTCTCCATTCACCACACTGCCAGTACCGCTGCCATTCCAGTTATTGAAAGTCCAGGAATCAATTCCTGATGAAAAATTGCCGTTCATAACAAGGTCCGGTTTGCCATCGGTGGTAAGAAAATTGGCGATTATTGATTTTGAGGCATCCATAGTGACTTCCAAAGGATTCTGATTTCCGCTGGCATCACCACCCCAACCGTCAAAAACCCAACCTTGAGACGGGGTGGCACTAAGAGTTACCCTGCTGCCTTTTTCAAAACTGTCACGGTTCGGGTTGCGATCAACAGTCCCCAAGCCCCGGGTAGTCACGGTGAGACTGGAGTTCATCCCTTTGAAAATCCGCTGAGCGAAATTATGCAGCTGGCGATTCCAGTTTTCCCTCTCATGATTCAAGCCCTGCTCGATCTGCAGATACAGGTTGCTTACGCCGTTTTGCTGCAGATAGTTATGATAAGTTCTTGCTGTGTTCAAATACATGGTTTCGCTGCTCCCGGCCGCAAGAAAATTGAGGTGGACATTGCTCTTGACGGCAGCCATGTCCCGTATGGTTGTGCCGGCAGCTATTGTATTTGGCGCCGGAGAAAATGCACCAATCCAGGTAAATAAAGCAGGATTCTTGTACCCGAAATTCAGCGTCTGGCCACCGCCCATTGACAATCCGGCAATGGCCCGATAGTTGGGGTCTGAGGATGCGTTGTAGTTGGCTTGTATATAAGGAATAAGATCGTTTATCAATACGTCTTCAAAATTCTGCCATGTGTCTCCGCTGGTATTGGTCATATTTCCCATGGGCATTACTACCAGCATGGGTGTTACCTGCAGGCTTGCTTGTGCATAAAGATAGTCCATCACCTTGTCAGCATTACCCTCAGCGTGCCCAGCATTAGAGGTCCATGCATTTTCATTTCCGCCGATTCCATGAAACAGATATAGGACAGGATACTTTTCGATGCGCGTGGCCGAATAACCAGGTGGCAAATGGATACGGAATGGCCGGTTGCCATATTTGCGTGTGGGATAATTGATCACGCCGCTCAGAGTCCCCTTTGGGACGTTATTGCTTGCTGAAGCGTAGCCTGCAGGTGGAACCGGCCAGCTGACCTCAACGGCGAATACGTTGACAACGATGAACATTAATAATACGGCGATGAATTTTTGTGCCATAGCAAACACTCCCAAAGCTTAAGAATGGGCGACCGGGTAAAAAACAGATTTCAAACTGGCCTGTTTTATGTTCCTCTTTAATATAATGAAACAGTGTCTTAAAGTGACTTTTTCAGGATATACATCAGTTTTTCTGTTGAACATTACTTCAACAGAACCGCTTGTTACATGTTCACCCCTAATCTGATCAGAGAGTGAAACCTTCAAATCAACAGAAGACATTGATTCACCAAGGTGGGACTTACTGTGTGGGCGACCACATCCGGTATCAAACTCAGGCAGAGGCGATGCGCCGGTGGCCCGAACTGAAATACGGTCATGAAAAGAGTAACCTTCAGGCTATTGAGAAGCGGCAGCTGAGGCCTGGCGTGATTGAAAAGCGGCCTGTTTTTTGAGCGAAGAAGCCTCACTTAAAAACTTGTCCAGTCTTTTTCTGATATCATTTGATATCTTGTATTCCTCAATCTTAACAAGTTCCTCCAAAGCAAGTGAAGGCTGCCCCTGGGAAATGAGGCATTTGGCAGTGGAAACTTTGCACACTACAGCGTTGTAATAATTGTTTATCTGGTCTGTCTTCAACTTTGATTCAATATACCGAAACACTTTCAGAGCTTCTTCATCCTTTTTAAGCCCGACCAGAGCCTTAGCCCTGCCCCAATAGAAAACCAGAGCGTGAGGATGTTTACGAATCATAGATGTCGAAAGTTCCAGTGCCTCTTCGAAGCGATTCTCGTTAAGATAAATATCAACCAGTGCCATTGCAGCGGCAGTTCTGGTGTAGGTTCCATTCTCCATTACATTCCGCAATTTCTGAATACCTACAGAACGCCTGTCCTCCACTCCAGGCATCCACCACAACATTTTCATAAGAGCACTTCGCCAGTAATCGTAACTTCCAATTCCAAACTGAATATCAACTATCTGACTTCCCTTTTGCGCCATGTCGATAAGCTGAGAAACGCCTTTCCATCCATATCGGAAAGCAGTAATGAATCGTTCATATCGAGCCTCATAGGTGCCTTTAAATCCATCCGCCCCTCCGATGAAAAAACGCGCCCATTGGTTGCCAGGTTCCTTTTCGAGAAGCTTTTCCCCTTTCTCAATTGCCTGATCGCAATACCTGTAGAATTCGGTTTCTCTCTTATTTGTTTGAAAACGGGACATCCAGGAATCGATCACAGCGGCAACAAAGAAATACCCAGCGGGATGTTCGGGGTACTTGCGGATTATTTTCTTTGCCTCATCTTCCGCAATTTCGTAATCTTCTTTAAAAATTGCATCAATACTGGCCATTGCCCATTCATGCATGTCGTCAGGCAGCTTCGGGGAAGCCTCCGGCAGAAGTAACAAAAAGAAAACGAAAAAAAAGAGTAACTCAGTTCGCAGTCTCATTGGAATCCGCAGAAATGACCATGTACTTGTTGAAATACCTGTCCCACAGACCTTTGGGTTTGTAATACCTGTACTTACGAGTTATCTTCATATTGATTTTCTTAAGGAAGTAAAAATCCACAATCGCCAGTTTTGAGTAATCACCTTCATCATAGCTCTTATATTCGACCATTGTATAATGCGGCTTATCAAGAAGAGCATCAGTCGAAACACCGTCCAAAATCGCATTGAGATCATCTTGCAAAATCACATCCAGTTTCTTTCGAATGACCTCATCCTTCTCCTCCGCACACATGCAAAACAGCAATAAAAAGGATAGAAATAGAACACTAATACGGATATTATTCATAACACTCTCCGCAGGGACACCATTTTAAATGATACCATGAAAAGGATAAAACATCAATACGAATCAGTTGAAAAATACATTCTGCATCAGCTGTTTTGAACTGACCAGCATTGAACAGATAGCGAGTGCGCCCTGCCGGGCGCACCAAAAAAAAAGCGGATGGCATCCAATGGATACCACCCGCTAAATCCAAGCTCCAATCCAAAGATTAGAATCTGTAGGTTGCGCTCACTCTATTGAAGAGATGATGCTGAGGTCCGCTGATGAGATTGGTGAAAGTATAAGCGATATCCTCTGCTGCAACGAAATCTGCACGGAATCTGTTGTCGATATTGATTCCAAAACCAAGGCCAACCAGGTCGTTATCGGTAGCATCTGAAGGATCGTTTTCCATCCACTTGCCACTGTCAGGACCATCGGTTACATAAGTAATCTCTTTCTGACCACCGACTCTGATCAGGAACCAGTCCCAGATGATATTACGTTCAATACCAAAGCTGACTCTGGCACCGATTGATTCGGATGTGCTCGCCCCAGACTTGTCTTCCTGTCTGTAGATACCCTGGAGACCAGTGAAGAAGAAGCCCCTGTCGATATTGATGTTCAGACCAATTCCTCCAGCCACATCCATGATGTTTGTTTTACCAATGTTGAGGAACTCTCCAGATACAGAAGGAACGAAAGCACCATTGAGTGAGGGAACAGCTGAAAAGAGACGAAGGTCGCCACGGAAGAAATAGTCATCCGCGATTTGCACTGTGCTGTCCTGCTGAAACCTGTTGACACCGATAGCTTTGAGCTTTCCCGAATTGATAGAAGCTTCAAAATCCAGCCCCTGACCCAGATCCCAGTTAAGACCGATTGTGCCTTTGTAAACACCAGTCTGCATGAGATCTTCATTATTTATGGTTACCTTCTGATGGGCACCATACATTCCAAGACCGACAGACATGCCGTTTCCAAGATTATAACCGAAGATAAGGTCAACTTTTCCAATTGGCTCATCAAGTGAGTCACCGGCAGGAACAGCTTTAAGAAGAGCATTTACGAGAGGATCTCTTCTGTTGAAAACTGCACCGAAAGAAAAAGCTGGTCCATCTTCCTTGTCACTAAGTGCATACGAGGCGGTAGCACCAAAAAAAGGATCCTTAGTGTCAAAATTTGTGCGATATGAAGATGATGTAGTCCTTACAGAATCAGGTAAGGATCCGAAAGATCCGTAAATCATATTTGAATACAAACTGATATCTGCAGGATTTTGGAAAATGCTCACTTCATCACGGTAGAAGGCATCCTGCCTACCCATGATAGCCACACGCGCGTCTGTAGCATAACTGCCGATAACAAAACCGGCTGAGAGTATAAGCGACAACGCCTTGTTCATAACTGCTCCTCCATTGAAAAACGATTTAAGCCAGAGAGAATTCGTAATGACAAAGATGCGCCTAAGCCTAGACGCATCTTTATTTTGATAGTATAACTTTCCGGGTATTCAAGTGCAAGATGTTTCTTGAAAATCACTGAGAGAAGACGAACGGATAAACAACTTCCGTAACATCACCTGGCTTATCGATTTTCTCAAAGACCCAGCTTCTCACTCGATCCACTACAGTTTTCTCAAGTTCAGCATCACTCATGGTGGATTCCACCACCTGAGCAAAGATCACTTTTCCGAATTCGTCAATGGCGAACTTGACAGTGATCTTACCGTTGAGGCCCGGTTTTTCACGCAGACGCTTGTTATAGGCATAACGTAGAGCAGCAAGGTTCTGCATAACAACACGCATGATGCTGGCTCTTGAACGCCCACCGGTTAAAGCACCACCCTTCAGAAAGTCAGGTGCGGAAACCTTCAGCTCACCGCGCTTCTTAAGGTCGAGACCACCACCACCACCGCCGCCCATGAGGCCGCCGATAAGGTCATCGATGCCACCGCCGCTGCCGCCGAAGCCGCTACCGTAACCGGCACCATAACCGATACCAGCCACACCTTTACGGCCTACACCACCGCCGCCGCCGGCCTTCAAACCGCCAACACCGGAAAGAATAGCATCGATATCAGTGGCAAAACCACCTTTACCGAAAATATCGGCTGATGCAACAGATTTACCCTTGATCTGCCCGGAAATGATACCAAGCACACCTTTCTGGGTAACACGTGCTCTGGGGTCACCACCACCGCCGCTCATACCACCCGCACCCTTATTCTTGTTGGGCTTGAGTTTCTTCTCGTCGGTTTTGACCTCTTCTTCCTTTTTCTTCTCCTCTTCCTTCTTCTTCTCCAGAGTGGCATCAACTTCTTCAGCCTTTACCAGTCTGGCGGTTCTTTCTTCAGGAAGTTTTTCGAAGAAATCGGTAGCTACAGTTGTGATGGTCCGAGTGCTAAGGAAAAGACCCAAACCCACAGCTCCAATAAGGCAGATAATTTCGATATTTCTCAGGCGAGAATCAGAGCTCTTCTGAAAAATGTCGCCACGTGCCTTAAGCATCTGTGTGTATTCGGCATCGGTTAAAACCCTTCCCGGCTCCTCATCCTCATCATCGTCATCGTCGGAACGGGTAACTGCTTGAGAAACAGCACCTGTGGCAGCACCCATTACGGGCTGCGCGACTCCGCCGCCGTCGATCGGAACGAGTTCCACCTCAGCACCGAATGCACCGAATTGGGCTTGAAGCCTTCTTGCCTCGTCTTCGTCCGCTTCCTTCCGGATGCAAATGGCCTTCTGTGTTATTACACCAAACACTGTCTGAGCCGTGCTTCCGGACCAACGGGCGACTTCCTCGGCAATTCGGGATGCGCGCTGGGGGTCCTCACATTTTTTAATAAGGATCTTATACTTCACAGTTAGCTTTCCCTTTCCATAACTGCAAAATTCATGTTATTGTAGCCGACCTTTCCGCAAGTGTTCATAATCTTGAAAAGCACATCGAAATCGATATTCTTATCAACCTGAACAACAATCTTCCCCTGAACGCTGTTCAGAGCACCCAAACGCACCATCTCCTCTTCAAGAGCAAGACAGGCCTTGAGTTTCTCATCGAGCTTTCCGATAATTGGATCGTTTTCTTCAGCAGGAATTTTTCTTACATCTTCGGTAGGCACAATCGCCTGGTTATCCACAAGAACCATCTCATTAGTCACTGCCAGCTGCAGGTTGACTTCCTGAGGTTTTTTCTTGGATTCGGAATTGGGAAGCACCAAGTTGTCGGCATTGGTAAGAAGACTACCGTCGGCCGAAAAACTTTTGAGAAGGAACACCAGAATGATAGTGAACATGTCCATCATGGATGTAATGTTCAGACTGGCATCCACTTTCCTTTTTCTAAATCTTCCGTGTGCCATTTTAACCCCTCAGTTTGGCAATGGATATGTTTGGAAATTCAGCAGCTCTGGCCGCATCCATGATCTGAACGATTTTATCGTAGATCACCTGATTTTCCGCAGCGATGATGCAGTCATCCGCATCTTCAGCATCACGATATCTCTCCTTCACCTTCATAAGGCGGTTCTGGAGTTCGTCGTAGGCAGAAAGAGGCTTGCTCTCGAATTCCGATACATCACTAACAACGATCCTTCTGCGTGGGTTGGTCAAAGCATATACCGTGTCGCCGGGGCTTACGGTCTGCACAGGATTACCGTCCGCATTAGTCAACATTTCACCGAATTTGGTATACATGCTTTTGAGTATATTTCTATTCTCATCACATGTATAGAGGTAGATTTCATAGCGTTCATGAACGGTAAGTTCTCTACCGGTTCTGGGGTGCGAAGGCTGTTTGCCGGGCACATATTCCAACAAGGTATCCAAGTTGTCATCTTTAGTGATGTAACGATGGAATTCCTTGTAGAAAAGGCTAGGCATGAAACCGCCCTTGGCGCCAAGAGTAACCACCGAATCGGTAATGATGGCAGTCAAGAGCAGTTTATTACTCTTGTCTTCCTGAGGCGCTTCGGTAACGGCACTCTTGGTTTGAGACCCGCGAGCTTCAGGCAACTTGATGTCGATAACCGCCACTTTGGCGAACTCGGCAGACACCAGAAGCATAGGGATAAGCACCACCATGAGGTTCATAAAGCACTTGAGATCCATCTCAGGTACTTCCATAGCGGGTTTTTTGATTTTGTTAGCCATTGTTATTTTCCTCTCAGGACAAACGACTAGGCTTCGACCAGGTTAATCAGTTTTGATGTCTTCTCATCAAGTTCTTCAAGAGTTCTGTCTGACTTGGAAGCCAGAAGACCATGAATGAGAAGTGTAGGAATAGCAACCACCAGACCCCAGAGTGTGGAGGACATAGCAACGGAAATACCGGTTGCCAGCGCCTGTGCTCTCTGTGCTGCAGGAACGTTAGCGATAGCGTCGAAGGCGATCATCAGACCGTAGATCGTTCCCAGAAGTCCCACCAGAGTAGCAAGGTTGGCGAAAGTGGGAAGGAAGGGAAGGTTACGGGATACTTTCGGAGCTTCTGTAAGGAACACTTCGTCAACTGACTTCTGAACAGCCTTGGAACCTTTTCCACGATTCTGCAGAATGGCAGTCACACCTTTGGCAAGAGGAGTGCTCTGTGAAGAAGCATACTTGATTGCCTTTTCGTATTCGCCGGCTTTAAGATACTTTGAGATACCACTCATGAAAGAGCCACCACCCGTTCCACATTTAATGAACAGATACCACGCTCTCTCGATAGCAAGACCAACAGCACCGCAACCGAGGAACAGAATTGCCCACATAGACCAGCTTCCAGGGGAGATGAAACCGTCAATGATAAACTTGAAAAACTGCATTTGAGACTCCTTTCAACAAACAAACGTACGGTTATGGTAAATAGTTACAGAAAAAATTCCAAGCCAATAAAAAACTTTTAAGATTTTCTCCGCTCCTTTCGTTTTCTAATGCTTAACTGCCTTTTTTAGCCTTCAATTCGTTGATCTTTTCCTCTTCAAGAATAATGTTTCTCTGAGCTTCCATCTCGATGCGGTTGAGCTGCTTCATCTTTTCATCAAATGGAATATTCATGTTCATGATATTGGCGATACGCTTGAGATTTCTCTCCAGATCCGCATCCTTGGGCTTCTGAGCAATAACATTACCGGCGGAATCAAGTTGAGGAGCGACCTCGGAAGGTTTCCATTCTTTAATGTCTACATTAAGCATATCGGAAGAAGGATTGATCATGGTGATCTTCTCCTTGACGCTGTCAATCCAGGCACTGTTTGCAATACCCACATCAGATGCTATGCGGATAGCCTCTTCAAACTTGGGAAGAGCTGCATCCAAGCTCTGAAGGTATTTTTCCTCCAAAGCTTCAATATAGTACTGCTTCTCTTCTTCAGAGAGATCGGGCGGTATGGGGGAGTTTCTGAAAGTCAAACCCACCTCAATGAAAATTTTACCCTTCAAGTAAGCCATTTCCATCAAAGCATCCATTGACTTCTCAATGTATTCACCCTTGATATTCTGAGTTTTTGCCCAGGTAATGTTCTGATAGAAATATTCCATCGCCTTTTCGTAGTACTTTTCAAGGCTGGAAAGAATTCTGATCTTACCGGCGATCTGTTCCATCTGATTACCGAACAGAGTCTGATTGGCAACAGCGTCGGCCATGTCATAGAATCCTCTACCGATCATGTAGGTACCGCGAACTGTCCATTCCTCAACACCAGCCTCGATTGCTTTTGCATAGAACTTTGCAGGATCTTCAAGAGCCTTGGTCTTTTCCTTGACCAAGTTCTTCATTTCCTTTTCATTCTTTGCCTTAAGACTGATACCCTGGAACTTCTTATAGTAAATATCTCCCATTTTATAGAAGGATTTGGCAATGCTGGCTACATCGATGTCTGCCTGATCCTTATACTGCTCGTAAATTTTGGTCGCCTTGAGATAATTCTTTTCTGCATCTGCAAATCGATCCATGCTGAAATATGCATCACCAGCCTTTACAAGTGCCTGAACCTGCTTGTATTTGTCTCCGGTAAACTTATCAGCATACTCATAGAATACCCCGGCCATCTTCTCGAAATCATCCAGCTTTTCATAGCAAAGACCGATCGAGAAAAATGCTTCCGCGGCAAACTCGTTGTCAGGATAACGCTTGGCAAGTGCATCGTATACATTGATAGCATTTGTATAAAGCTTTCCCTTTTCGAAGATGAGACCCGCATTGTAAAGCGCCTGAGGTGTTTTGGGGTCGGAAGCATACCGTTCATAGATGAGTTCAAACATCTTTCCAGCCATATCATACTGTTCGATTTTCTGATAGGCCTCAGAAGCAGATGACAAGCTGGGGATGGCGAACTCAGCTTTAGGAATGCTGTTTGCGGCAGTCAGGTACACCTGAGCAGCGCGATCGTACTTGTTGTTTTTCTTATAGTCTTCAGCCGCACGAATGAAGGCATTTTCCCGTATGGTAGATTTGGGGAACTTGACAGTCAATTCCTCAAACGTTGCTGCTGCCTTGTCGAGATCTTTCATCTCTTCGTAGCACACACCAGCCTCAAACCATCCTCTGTCGGCGACCTTGCTGTTCATGTACTGATTTGCAATCGCCTTGAAGGCATCGGCGGCTCCTGCCATATTACCACTTTTCTTGATATTTTCAGCCTGCTTGTACATGGCACCTGCGGCAAGATCGATAACCTCCGCGTACTCATTTGTGTTAGCAGGTGTTTTCGCTATGAGAGATTTGTAAGTGGTCATGGCCATATCGAACTGATTTGCATTCGAATAGCTGTTGGCGAGCATTCGCAGTGACTTGTCATAGATTTTTGAATCAGAATAGAGATCAGTGACCTGCTTGAAAACCCTGATAGCATTTTCATAGGACTTTGCACTATAATGAATGTTACCAGCAAGATAGAGCACTTCTGAAGCATTTGAGCTCTTGGGGAATCTCTTCTGAAACTGCTCTGTATACTCAAGAAGCTTCTTGGTGGAGGGCAGAGCGTATGCCTTTTCATCATCAAGACCTTCTTTGGCCATTTCCTTTTTTCTGCAGTTATCAAGAGCCACGATCACGTTATAACCGGCATCTTCCTGGGAGATGGAAACCGGATTAGACTTGTTACCGCTTCCCTGGGCCTTGATTTTTTCCATTTCTTCAGAATCCATACCCAGGGTATCGACTTCGTTCACGAAAGCCGGGTAAGTCGAAAGGTCCTGCATTGCCACGTAATCATAGTTTTCCGCAGCTTTCTGACAGTCACCCATGGAGTTATAGATTTCGGCAATATTGTACTTGTATTCGTAGACTCTCCACTTATCTTCAGGAAATTTCTTGAAGTACTCTTCGTATCTGGCCTTTGCTTTTTCATACATCTTACGATCTTTGGTTCTCTGTCCCAGAGAATGGTAGTAGATAGCAATCGCACCAAGAGCCCGACGTACTTCAGCATTAGCTTTATCGATAATAACTTTCTGAGTCGAGTTCTTTGAATACCACTGGCTACCCGGCCCGTAATCATCAACGAGGCTAACCCGCTCCTCATTAGCTTTTTCATACTCTTTCTTTATGACGTAACACTCTACAAGCATCTGACGGGCAATGGGAGCATCCTTATAGAAAGGAAAACGTTTCAGAGCGGTCTGCAGAGATGAAATAGCGGCATCATACTGTCCATGTGATCTGTTTTTCAGACCGACAGTATAAAGTACCTGTGCTTCGTAGGGCTTGCTTCCCACTTTCTTAAAAAACTTTATAGCTTCTTCTCCTCCATCAGGCATATCGGAAAAGGAGATACCCATAAACTCGAGGGCCATTTCACGGAACTCTCTCTTCACATATTGTCCGGCATCGCAAGCCTCGACATAGGAGTGAAACAGCCCGACAGCCTTGTCGAAATCACCCATATTGTAGGCCACTTCAGCTCTTCTGTAATGAACCATTTCCCAAGTAACAATATCAACTTCGTTTTTCTTGACACGTTCAAAATATTTACCAGCCTCGGCCATGTTATGATCCATGAATTCAAGTTCGCCAAGACGGAAATTGGCTCCGGAAGCACGCGGGCTGTTGGGGAACTTTGAGACAAGCTGCTGGAAGATGATCCTTGTTGTATCAAGAGCACCTTGCACTAGATAGGTGTTACCCATCTGATAGTATGCTTCAGGAAGTTTGGGGAAAGTAGGATACTCTCTGGCTAGCTGCCAGTACATTTTCAAAGACTTGGTGTAATCAGGAACAGGTGCTTGAGGGGGGTTTCCACGACCGCCGCGCCTTTCATATTGCTCCATGGCTTCACTATGCGCCTCAACCGCCTTGATATAAGCATCTTTGCACTGATCGTAGTAGAGACCACCGAGAGTAAACATCACATCTGCGCAACGATCACTTTTTTTAACAGCACAGCTCTCAAGGAGCTTTTCATATCTGGCGATAATTTCTTCCAGGCTCTTGCCACTTGGACGAGAGCTGTTGGCACTTTTATTCTTTGCGGCCTCAATGTCACGCTTTTTCTTTTCAAGCGCTTCAATTCTAGCTTTGATTTCCTCAGCTGTTTGTGCCTTTACAACTGAAGATATCGGCCCAATGATCAGCAGAGCCATAACTACAATCAGAACCGCATCAACACGCCCTTTTTTCTTAACCATTAAAAGATCTCCTTTAACAAAAAACTCAAAGTTCTTATTTACTCTTCTATGCTCTCGAGCTTACGTTTAAGCTTGTCTATCTGCTCATCAAGCTTTTCTTCCTTATTCTTATTCTGCTCGAGAATTTCACTTGTTTTTCTACTGTTGGCATAATTAGTAGCCTTAGCCAGCGCATAATCGGCATCAGTAATGATTTCTTCCTTACGCATGAAAAATCTAGTATGGGATTTCGCCAACAACTTATATCTGAAAAAATCCTGACCTTCTTTATTAAACTTGTCGTAATCCTTATAGAGCTCAGTCCGTTCATCGATAGTGCGCTGAATGGGTTTTCTCAGTGCATTCTTTTTAATTTTTTCTGCAACCGGAGCAAAATCATCAGTTGCCTGATCAAATTTGACTTTTCTGACCTTGACATCTTCCTCAGTAACAAAAGTTTTTTCACAAGCGGCAAGACACTGCTCAAGCATACCTACTGCTTCAGGATATTTCCTCAGGAGCATTAACGCATATCCCTTAAGCAGATAAGCTTCGGGAACCAGAGCAGATTGAGGATAACTTGCGATAATCTGATCTGCCTTCTGCAGTGTAATATTTGGCTGATTGGCTTTTATCCAGGCCCATGCCATGCCCAAGAGTGCCTCATCTGCCTGTTCTGCATTAGGTGAAACCCTGCTGTAGCTCTCCACGGCTTCACGAAGTTTATCACCCATTTCGAAATACAGGTGACCGAGTTTTACATTAGCGGCATTCTGCAGCAGCATATCGGGAGTCTGACTTGTGGTATCGGTGGTAACAGTCACAAGATTCTGAATTGCCGCCTGATCTTTATTATTCTCGATGTTGATGATTGCTTGTGTATATTGCGCATAAAGATAGGTTGGATCTCCCGGTTTGATTCTTTCGAAGAGTTGTTCGGCAACGTTATAGTTTTTTCTCATGAAATGAATCTCACCTGCAAGATAATCGGCATCAGGACGAATGTCGCTGTCCGGGTAAAGATTAGTTATGAATGCGTGATTTCTGAGAGCTTCGTCGTAATTTTCCTCTCTGTAGTCCAAACTCATGAGGCCATAGAGATATTTGGCTCTCATGTCTGAAGTCGTGTACTCCTCTAATGCATCTTTGTATACTTCGCGGGCAGTTTGGTTCATATACAATTTTTTATAACTGTCAGCCATGTAGTAGATGGCTTTGTCATTCAGGTAAAAGTTGGGATAAAGAGTAAGGACTTTACCAAATGCAAATGATGATTCCCAGTACTTGCCGGCATAATATAGCCGCATTGCTTCCTGGTATGCATCCATAGGTGCGACCACCAGCTGATCATACAGTCTCTTTGATTCTTTCTGTTCTCTTGTCTGCCCGAAATCGGAAGACAGGCGAAACATTGTTGCCAGACCACGTTCATCACGAAGCTGATTGCTGGTTTCAAGAAAACTGTATCCAATATGGCAGTCAAAATTGATGTAATTGATCATCTCCGGAAGAGGATAGACCATGTTGTAGTTGAAACCGACATAAGGGATATTATTGTTAGTCCAGCCGCCCTTAAGCCAGATCTGAGGGATGAACATGTATTTGACATGAAATCCATAACGGGGAACCATAGGCAGTACACCCTCAAGCGATCCCAGAGAATCTTTGGCTGCCTTGAACATCTCCTCAAAATCTTTCCAACCCATATTTGCGTATACATCTCTGAGCGCATTGTCAAGCAAAAATTCAAAACTGGCCACCAGATTATCATTGAGCGCGGCGTACCTGACGCCAATACGGGCACGGGAGGCGGTCACCAGATCTCTTTCCAGTTGTTGAATCTCCGTCTGCTCCCAGGGGATCTGGGTAGGCACAAGATCCTGAACTGCAATGCTGAATCCAAGATCACCGAAACGATAGTGATCCATCGGATTGAAGTAAACCCCGAAATCAATACCGGGAATTTTCGACACCACATTGACTCCGTACTGAATCTGAGTTCGTAATTTCAGATTTGTACCAAGCATTAGCCATGGGCGCAGTCTTATTCCGTAGTTACCGATAAGCCATAAGTCCTGAAATGATGTCTCGCCTGTTTCAAGCGGCGCTCCGCCAACGATTTTGTTGAGTTCAAGCGTGTTACGTGCGTGAAGAACCGAGAGGCCAACAGTATGGTTTCTACGAATTGGATAGAGAAAGCCAAGATCCTGATATCCAAGATTACCTCTGTCCATGGCCCATCGATACATACCAAGATACACATGCATCTGATTAACCCTGTAAAGGAGCGCGGGATTAATCAAAGCGGAGGTCCAGCTGTTTAAATCCTGGGTGAAATCGGCCTGGAAGTAAGGGGCATCGTATCCTCCGCCACCATTACCACCTTCCGCACCATAGCTCTTTACGCCAAACGTCGCAAACAGCATGGCCAGCAGGAAAATCGGAACTGAAAAACCGGTAACAGACTTTATTTTCATTTACAACAGTCCTCCATGAAGTTTTTCACTTCAGCGGGATTACCTCCACCCTTCGGTTTGTAGCGCGACCCTCTGCATTATCATTAGAGGCAATGGGCCGTTCCATTCCATATCCCCTGGCCACTATTCTTTCCTGAGGAAGCCCTCGGGCAACCAAGTAGTTCATTACTGATTTTGCCCTTTCATACGAAAGGGTCATGTTGTAGTCTGCCTTACCCTGATTATCTGTATGTCCTGCGATCTCAACACGCAGATTAGGGAAAGCTTCCAGACTGTTATAAACCTGATCAAGCACGTAGTAGGATTCATCAAGCAACTCTGCACTGGCAGTTTTGAAATTGACACCACGCAAAATCATTGTCTGCTTGATTTCCTGAGGTTTCTCATCAGGACAACCGTCATCATCTTTGAACCCATTGACAGTCTCAGGCTGATTGGGGCACCCGTCTGAAGCATCAGGAACGCCATCCATGTCATTATCCGGGTCTGGACACCCGTCAACATCCTGAAAACCATCCATATCTTCCGGTTCAGCGGGACACTGATCCTGAGTATCGTAAATTCCATCACCATCGTTGTCATAGTCAGGACAGCCATCTTCATCCTCGAAGCCATCCATGTCTTCTGCCACATCAGGACAAAGATCGACATCATCCAGAATGCCGTCACCATCCCTGTCGCTCTCCCCTACCGCAGTCGCCTGAGCAGTAGTCAGGTAAAGACCGATATCGCTGCCATTTTCCCCTTTGCCTTTACAGACAGATACAGGGCGCACAAAATAGTTGTAATTGGGATGTCCGGGGGACATAAAGGAGGGATCTTCGGAGACATTGCTCTGATGAACGTTGGCATCAACACTGAAAGCCATGCGGTTCATATAAAGATTATTATTAATAATTCTGGTTTTGCGTGCTTCCGGACCGATGAAAACACCATACTGCTTATTATCTGTGAGTATGTTATTGCGAATAAGCACTTCTGTTCTGTTTGCGGCGAAAATTCCTGAGTAACCATTCTCCAGAATCACATTATGGTCAATTGATGTACGAGTACCTCTAACTGATTCAAGGAAAATGCCCGTCCATTCATTTCTATAGATGATATTGTTGTTTATGTCAGGTAGCGAGATAAGGGCATGAATACCGGTTCCCTTGTTGTCCACAATCAAATTTTTCTGAATGATAGTTCTTGCGTTTTTGCAGAGAATTCCGGTTGTGCCGTTTCTAATGGTAAAACCGGTGATCACCGCTCCATCAGCCCCCTGGACACAAGGACCTTTACGTCCGCCATCAATAATTGTGGTAAGCATATCCTGCCCCAGAAGCACCACATTATCGGTGAGAGCGATATTTTCGTAATATACGCCTTTAGACACATATACGGTGTCGCCCTCATCGGCCTCCCCCAGAGCTGCATGGATAGTAGAGAAATCGTGAGGGACCACGATCTTCTTACCGGCCCATGTTAAACCAGCCAACATGAGTAGCAGACACGTCATGCGCACGAATCGGTTCTTTTTTTGTGTGCTCATATCCGGTTTCTTCTTAAGGGCTTAAATTCGTGAAGGTAACTTTCTCCGGTTACTAATACGGAGGATGGGAGAGAAAATACTTCTCATAGTAAGTAGTGTCAAGATATCCCCCCAAGCCATTCACAACAACTTAATTCAAAAAAACTTTCTACCACAAGCGCAAGCAAGGTTTTTTTATGATCAAAGAGACGCTTTTGGCTTTCCATATCAACTTTATCGATTAAATTCAGGTTTAGTTTCAAACGAAAAGAACAAATAGTATCTTTTTCTCAACCATGATAATAACTTAATATACTTCTATTCAAGTGAGTTTAAAGGTTTTTCATATGAAATTACGATACTTTTTTCAACTGATGATAATAATGCTGCCGGTAGCGCTTCTGGCTTTTGGAAAAAACAAGGTCCAGTACCGCTCCCTTGGGTGGAGTATTCTGAATGCTCCCCATTATAGTGTATACTTTCATCAGAATCAGGGCGACCTTCCCAGAATTTCTTACCTATGGCTAAATGAAATTTACGGAGACCTGCACAACCGGTTCAATTTCACTCACCAAACCCCCGTTCCGGTGATACTGTATGAATCACCTGCGCTTTTTGAGCAAACAAACATCATTACAGAACTCTTGTCTGAAGAAGTTGGCGGATTCACCGAACTTTTCAAAACCAGAGTAACCGTACCCTATAATGGTTCTCTTGAAGAGCTGCGCCATGTGCTTCATCATGAAATGGTGCATGCCTTTATCTTCGGTATACTATATGAGGGATCAAGCATCTTTAAAGGGGCTACCGTCCAGGTGCCGCTTTGGTTCAATGAAGGACTTGCAGAAGTACTGTCGAGCGGCTGGAATAAAGAAGCGGATATGTTTCTTATGGACCGGGTGTTAAACAGCACCGTGCCGCTGCCCGGCCCCGAACTTGACGGCTATCTTGCCTACAAAGGTGGGCAGTCATTTCTTTACTATCTTTATTCAACAGGTGGGGACAGTTTATTCACAGAGATGCTCAGAGAATTCAAGCGCAGCAAATCTGTCGATAATTCAATCCAGAAAATCTACAAAAAGGATGCTACTGCACTCGGCAAGGAATGGATCAGAGAACTCAGACGCATTTACTGGCCAGAAATCGGAAAACGGATCAGTCCATCAACACAGGCAGTTCCCATAACTTCTCATCTGGATGACAAAAGCCATTTCAACCTTCATCCGCGCATCTCTCCGGATGGGTCAAAGATTGCCTTTTTCAGCGATATAAATGATTATACCAGCATCATCATTACAGACCGCAAGGGAAAACTACTTCAGAAGATAAGCCAGAGTGGCTACGGCGGTTTTTTTGAATCATTTCAACCGTTTCGGGCAGGGATGTGCTGGTCCCCGGATGGAAATTCACTTGCGTTTGTCACTAAAAACAAAGGGTCAAATGAAATTCGAATCGTAGATATTAAAAGAAAAAAGCTGCGCAGGACAATAAGGCTCCCTTATACAGCCATTAGCGCCCCCGACTGGAGCAAGACCGCAGATGCCATTACATTTACGGCAATTGATCAGGGGCAAACGGATCTTTTCATTTACGATCTGAAGACATCCCAGAGCAGACGTCTCACGAACAGTGTAGCCGTAGAAAACAATCCCAGGTTTTCCCCAAACGGACAGCAGATCATCTTTACCATCAAAGATACTTCCGGACTTGCATCCAACGCTGTTCATCCGATGTCAAATCTGGCACTGTACGATGTTGCTGAAGAAAAAATTCTGAACAGAACGAATAGTGAGTGGAACGAAAAGCAACCTGTATTTTCTCCGAACGGCTCCTATATCCTGTTTGTTTCGGACAGAAACGGTATCGACAATTTATACATTTCCTTAACAGACAGTCTGAACGAAGCAAGACCGCTTACCGATTATGCAGGAGGATGTTCTAATCCTGACTGGTCTGCAGATGCCATTGTGTTTGACCAGTTTCAAAATCAGGGATGGGATATTTGGCTGATGAAAGATCCCCTCAGAAAGCTTCAGAAGGACACACTTGCACTTACACGCTGGGCAGAGCATGAGAAGAATGATTCGGTTCCTTTCTTTGTAAGACAGATTAAGGAGACTGCCGATGAGGATTCTGCAGCAACTGCAACTGATTCGACTATGATCAGCGATAATCTCAAAATAACGGGTTTAGACTCCACAACGGTTAGCAGCAGCGGTTCTACAACGGTTACTGCTGATTCTGCAAAGATATTTAGTGATTCCACGAAAGCAGCTACTGACCTCTCAATGGTAAGCAGCGATTCCACAGATCCGACTAGTGATTCAAGTGTGGCATGCAGCGATTTACTATCGACAAACGGAACAACAACTGTCTCGGTTGATGTAGTAAAAGAAGAAACGTTAGAAGTCCAGCCTGAGGTCGAAATAGGGACAACGAAGACAACCGATGCATCAGATTCTGCAAAACTGTCATTTATTCCAATTAGGGATATCCCAACAGCAAAAGCGTATTCTCTTCGCTTCACACCGGATCTGATGATGTTCGGCGTTGGGCTTGACACCTACAGTGGGGTGGCAGGTCAGTGGCTTATGGCATTCAGTGATATCATGGGCGATCACAGAATAACCCTGGCGGGAGATCTTCAGGGGCGCATCGATGAGTACATGCATCTGTATCTGGCGTATGACTACCTGAAGCAGAGATGTGATATTTCATCGGGAGTTTACTATTCCAAGGATTACACCCAGGACGGTTTCTATAACTACTTCTACCATGATACTGAATTCGGTGGATTTCTCGGTCTGAGCTACCCGTTTTCTATTTTCAGCAGAGTGGATTTAAGTATTTACGGACGACACATTGAACGAGTGCCTATGGAAGAGGAGGGGAAAGTCACCAATTCAAATGTACTTCTCTCTTCACTCAGTTACTCTTATGATAATATTCTATGGGGTATAACCGGCCCGCTAAATGGTTTCCGGGGAAATGTGCGGCTTCTTATGTCTCCTGCAATAAAGATTATAGATGAGTCTTTTGTTTCCGGTGATGTGGACATTCGCCACTATCTGCACATTGGGAAAAAGTTTGTGTGGGCAAATCGTTTTACAGCAGGAGCGAGTGTTTCGATTAGTGACGGTAAACCTGCACGCAGGTTTTTCCTGGGAGGGAGTGAAAACTGGTTTAATTACAATGTAAATCAGACCAATTACGAGAGCAATCTCCCATTCAGTTTTTATTCAGACATTATGGCTCCCTTGAGAGGATGGAACTATTTCGATTTAACTGGTGAACGAGCTGTGCTTTTCAATACAGAATTTCGATTTCCATTCATACGGGAGGTTTCTACAGTGTGGCCGCTCCCGATACAGATTCGCTATGTAAACGGAGCAGTGTTTGCGGACGCAGGCAATGCCTGGGATCGTAATGACCAGCGAAACGTTTTTCCCGTTCCCGACAAATTGTATGGGGGTATAGGATTTGGGATGAGGGCAAATCTGGGAATTTTCGTTTTGCGGTATGATCGAGGGTGGCCAACAGACTGGGAGACAATTGTCGGACCACCTATCAACTATTTTTCTCTAGGTGCAGAGTTTTAACGAGGGCAGGGTTGAACCTGCCCTTTCTTATTCCCATTCAATAGTTGCTGGCGGTTTATGAGTAACATCATAAAACAGATCTCCGATTCCTTCGATTTTAGAAATGCCACTTACTATTTCCTCAAGAGTTTTCTCTTTGAGAGGAAAGAACCTTGCGGTCATGGCTTCCTGGGAAACTATTGGCCGAAGCACAACACATTCTCCCCCGTTTTCATTTACGACAGGCAGTAATACCACCGGCATTTGCCAAACTTCATCATATTCTCCAGATTTATGCAGGACATCGGTAACGACGGCATCAACAGCTCTAAGTTTGTCAAGCCTTTCGCGAGTCATGTAAGCGCTGATCAATCGATACTTCATTGAATCCCCCACATTCAGACCGAATACAACTCTGTTAACTGAACGTACGGAATTGGTTATTTTTGTTGAAAGATCTTCAAGCTTTGACCAATCACATTTCCCTTTTACAAGTGCGGGATGAGCGTAGGTCCTTCCATCACCCTGAACACCCACACTGCGCAAAGGAAGTATGATGGAGGAATAGCCGGCAGAATCTGCAATCTGTCGGAGTTTTGCGGTATCGGATTCAGAAACATCTTGACATTCACCATCCGAACACAAAACTCTCACACCGAGACCCGGGCCGGGGAACGGGTGACGCCAAACAAGCTGATGAGGAATGCCGAGTGCTTCACCGAGCATTCGCACTTCGTCTTTGTAAAGTTGAGCGAGAGGTTCTATCACAAGTCCCTTTTCGATCAGCTCCAGAATTATATCGACTCTGTTATGATGGGTTTTGATTTTATCAGCGTGCTTTGTGCCTGCACTTTCGATAGTATCGGGATATATGGTCCCCTGAGCGAGAATCCATTCGTCGGCGTTGAGGCCGAGCTTGTTAAATGCCCGTTCTTTAATATCAATAAAAAGGTTACCTATTATTTTCCTCTTCTGCTCAGGTTCGCTGACCCCTTCCAGAGCAGAAAGAAAATCACTGGAAGCATCTTCGATATAAAGGTTATCATACCCGTTACGGTGCATATAATCGATAATATCTGCTGATTCCTGATGGCGCATAAGACCATTATCGATATGCAGACCAAGAACATGCTCAGGACCGAGGACCTTATTCAGGAGCGTAAAGGCTACCGTGGAATCGACACCGCCTGAAACAAGCAGAAATACTTTACGTCCCCGACTGGCGCTTTTTACCTGTGCACCGATCTCCTCAACAAACGTCTGAGGATTCCAGCTGCTCGAGCACTGACAAATATCAAGAAAATTGCGCAGAATTTTCATTCCATTGGGAGTGTCGGTCACTTCAGGATGAAACTGCAACCCGAATATGAGCCGATTTTCATCGCCCACGGCTGCAGTTTCACAGTCCGATGTGGAACCAAGAATTCGGAAACCTGCGGGCAGAACCTCTACGGCATCACCATGACTCATCCAAATCTGTTCACGGGTTCCGAGGCCGGAAAAGAGCGGCACCTTTTCTTTCACCTCAAGAGTAGCTCTTCCATACTCCCTGTGCTCCCCTCTTGAAATATTTCCGCCAAGCATTTTGGCTATAAGCTGATGCCCGTAACATAACCCCAGAACGGGAATATTGAGCTCAAGTAGTTTCCGGTCACAAATAGGACACCCATCATCCAGAACACTGTGAGGGCCTCCGGAAAAGATGATCCCTTTATACCCATCAAGTTTGGATACCTCAACATCGCAGGGCAGAATTTCAGAATATACGCCCAGACGCCGGATTCTGTTGGCGATCAAGTGTGCGTACTGACCACCAAAATCGAGAACCACTACTTTTTCGTTAATACTGCCATCCATAAAAACTCCAGTCGACTCCATTTTCGGAACTTTTCAGGCTAAGCATACATTGCAAGTTGTTCAGTTCCGTTCTATTTTTCCAATATATAATAGTACTTTCAGGTTTAACAGATGTTTTCAACTGTTTCGTTACTACTTTAAGGAGTATCATGACATCCGATCAGCCAAATGTGCGCAGACCCGTAAGAAATTTTTTCATCAAGAAATCGATTCAAATAAAGGTACTGTTTCAAATCTTCCTCACGATTCTGCTCACTACTGGTCTTACAACCCTGATCATCAGCTTTCACTACATCTCCAGATCCAACAATGGAAATTTTTTCTTCATGAGCAATGATGTGATGATGGATCTAAAACTGGTAAGCATTCTGGGAATTGTATTGCCAGCCATAATCACCGCTCAAACGATCAGCATTCTCATAGCAATCGGTATAGGGCTCTTTTCATCCCGCAAAATTGCTGTTCCGCTCTACAAAGTTGAAAAATGGGCCTCCCGGATAAAAACCGGTAAACTCAATACAACTCTAGCATTTCGAGAGAAGAACGAAATGAAGGAACTGACCATTCAATGCAATGCTGCAACCGATTTCTTTCGCAAAACGCTGCTGGAAATACGCCAGAGCGCCAAGGCTGCAAACGATCAACCCGGAAATCCCGCAGCTACACAAGAGGAGCTTAGGAAGATTCTGGAAGTGATGCAGAAGATTGAATTCTGATCAAATCCCCAACTGGGCCAATTTTTCAAACAGCTCTTTTGCAGGTTTGCTGAGTTTTTCGGGAGTGGAAACATGCACCTTCACCAGAAGGTCTCCTCGTTCTCTCCCATGTAAAACCGGAAGTCCTTTGTCCCTTAACCTGAAAATCTTTTCAGACTGAGTACCTGCAGGAATTTTTAAATTCACTTTTCCATCAAGAGTTGGAATAGTCTTGGAACTTCCCAGCGCAGCTTCAGAAAAGGAGACATTAAGCTCGCAGGTAAGATCGATGCCGTGTCGATGGAAAAAATCATGAGGTTTTTCCTGAATTAGCACAATCAAATCACCAGCCGGACCACCAGCTCTCCCAGCATCTCCCTTTTCAGGTACAGTCAAATAGTTTCCTTCCGAAACCCCAGCCGGAATGTCAACTGTGACCGTTGTTTCGATCTGCTGCAACCCACTGCCACCGCAAACAGGGCAGGCATCCGCAACCACGTACCCTTCACCTCTGCAGGTTGGACAAACACTTTCCTGAATCACCTGCCCGAAAAAAGAGTTGGCCACCTGTCTAATTCTACCACTGCCATTGCACTTGGGGCATACATTACGCTTGCCGGTTTTTGACCCGCTACCGCCACACTCGGCACAGCGGTCCATTCGTTTTACTTTGATAGTCTTTTTGACACCGGTGGATATCTCTTCAAGGGTAAGCGGTAATCTGATCTGCAGATCATTTCCTCGAATACCTGCAGTACCCCCCCCTCTCCCTCCACGGGAACCACCCCAGCCGAAAAGGTCCCCAAAGAGTGAGTCACCGCCAAAATCATTCATGAACGCACGAAGTGCGTCGGAGAGATCGAATCCAGCTGCGCCGTATCCGCCAAAACCACCGTAACCGCCTCCGGCGCTGGCTCCTTCAAATGCCGCATGCCCGAACTGATCATACTGGGTCCGCTTTTTGGGATCCTTAAGCACTTCATAAGCTTCAGTCGCTTCCCGAAATTTTTCCTCGGCAGATTTATCTCCGGGATTTTTATCGGGATGATATTTCACCGCCAGTTTCCGATAGGCTTTCTTAATATCGTCATCACTGGCATCTTTGGACACGCCCAAAATTTCGTAATAATCTGCTTTTGCCATTGTCTTGCCTGATCCTTACTTGTTTTCCTGCTCAGGAGCACCGCTGGAGACGATCACCTTTGCATGCTTAATAACCTTTTCCTTCAAACGGTACCCTTTTTCAAACACATCAGCGATGTGATCTTCGGCAATATCCGCATGAGGACTTTTCATCAATGCATCATGAATTTGAGGATCAAAAGCATCTCCGGGCTCACCAAACGCCTCAAGACCGTTTTTGCCCAGAACATCATTAAACTTGGAATAGATAAGCTTCATACCATCAAAAAAGCTCTGAAAATCACCGCCAGATTCACCAGCTTTCAAAGCTCGATCAAAATTTTCTCTTACATCAATGAATTCAAGCATCAGTTTTTCGTTAGCAGACTCGATCAGCCGCTCGAAATCACGACCGGTTCGTCTCTTGTAATTGTCAAATTCGGCCATGAGCCTTAGATGTCTGTCGCGGGCCTGCTCCAACTCATTCTTAACGTCTTCAAGAGTTTCAGTGATCTCACCAGCCTGCTCCTGAACGGTTTGCTGCTCCTGAGCAATCTGCTGAGCATTGTCCTCCATGTTTTCGGAAGTCTGCTCCGGATTCTGCTTTTCACTATCTTTATTTTTCTTTTCTTCTGAATTCATTATGAACCCCTCATTTCTAAAATCCGACGTATTCTGAAACGCTTACCCCAGCCATCGCGGGAGTGGTTCAACTCTGAAATCCCAAAACAGGATTAAACCTGAAAGCGGACATTTTAAAAAGGAAACCCCTAAAATAATAGCACGGACATCGGTTCAGGAATATAATTCTCCTAAAAGCTGCGCGGTATAGGTGACAGTTGAGACCAGATAAGGATAGGGCATCCTTTTAGGACCGATCACCCCCAAACACCCAGTCATGTTCCCGACCTGATAAGCAGTTTTGATGATGCTGAATGACTGAAGCTGATCTCCCCTGTTCTCTCCGCCAATGGAAATGACTATTCCTCCAGTCTGGTGCGGCTCCCGAGGGGGGTCAAAAAGATGCATCAGCAGTTTCTTCTCCTCCAGTATCTCTATCAAAGCCGCGATTCGCTCCCTGCTAAAAAACTCAGGCTGCAGCATCACATTGGTCTGCCCGTCAGCATACACTTTTTCATCTTCCTTCTGCTCGATAAGCTTTTTCAAAGAGGGCACCAAAAGCCGTACAACCCCAAGCTCAAGCTCTTCCACATCTCCTAACTCCTGTAACTCCTGATCACACACCTCATCGAGAGCCATTCCGGTAAACCGGGAGGTGATTATGCGACAAGCCGATTCCAGACGTTCCTGAGCGATTTCGGTATGGAGCTCCACCACCATGGTTTTTACGAACCCCGAATCTATAGTCACGTTCATGAGATAACGTCCGGAACCCATGGAAAAAATGTGCACCTGGCGGAAAATGCCCTTGGTGAGCTTTGGTGCGAGTATGATTCCGAGCTGATTAGTGGCCTTGCTCAAAGCCCGGGAAGTAGCTTCCATCAAAAGGTGAATATCAGAATGATCCACCCTGACAAGAGATTTGCGGATAAGACACTTTGTCTGATCGGGAAGTTCCATGCAGCGCATCATGCAGTCCACATAGTAGCGATACCCTTTATCTGTGGGTATGCGACCAGCAGAAGTGTGGGGCTGCGTTATGAAACCACGCTCCTCAAGATCACCCATCACATTACGAATAGATGCGGGAGAAAGTTCAAAGCCATTCTGCTTTGACAAATAACGGGAACTGGTCGGTGCAGCACTGTGAATGTAATTTCTTACAACTGCCTCGAGTACCTGCTGCTCACGCTCTGTAAGTTTTTCCGGCTCCATAAACTCCTGGACCGATTTGATAAATAGTGTCACAGGGGCAATTGCCCCTGTGACATAAAACATGAATTAGTACTACGAAAAAGACCAGATGTTATTACATCATGTCCATTCCGCCCATACCACCCATACCACCCATTCCCATACCGCCCATGCCGCCCATACCACCAGCGGGCATATCCTTCTTCTCCTGAGGAACTTCGGAGATGATACACTCGGTAGTAAGCACAAGACTTGCAATAGAAGCAGCATTTTCCAGAGCTGTACGGGTTACCTTTGTAGGATCGATAACACCAGCTTCGATGAGATCTTCATACTTTGAAGCGTAAGCATTGTAACCGTAAGCACCTTTACCGTTCTTCACCTCGTTGGCAACAACAGAAGGCTCTCCACCGGCATTGGCAACGATCATACGAAGAGGCTCCTCGCAGGCACGGCGGATAATATCAACACCGATTTTCTCATCCCCTTCAAGCTTAAGCTCATCGAGCGATGAAGAAGCGCGAATAAGGGCCACACCACCACCAGGGACAATACCCTCTTCAACAGCGGCACGAGTAGCATGAAGAGCATCCTCAACTCTGGCCTTCTTCTCCTTCATTTCAGATTCGGTTGCCGCACCGATATTGATAACCGCGACACCGCCGGCCAGCTTTGCGAGGCGCTCCTGGAGCTTCTCACGATCGTAATCGGAAGTAGTGTCCTCGATCTGCTTTCTAATCTGATTTACACGAGCTTTGATATCCTCGGCTTTGCCCACACCCTCGATAATAGTAGTGTTTTCCTTATCGATAGTAACCCGCTTTGCCCTACCGAGTGAATCGACGGTAGTGTTTTCAAGCTTGAAACCAGCATCTTCGGAGATGACAATACCGCCAGTGAGAATAGCGATATCCTCCAGCATGGCCTTTCTGCGGTCACCGAAACCGGGAGCCTTGACAGCGGCAATTTTGAGTGTGCCACGGAGTTTATTCACCACCAGAGTTGCAAGAGCTTCACCTTCAACGTCTTCGGCAATAATCACCAGGGCCTTACCCATCTGAGCCACTTTCTCAAGCAGCGGAAGAAGATCCTTCATGGCGCTGACCTTCTTGTCGTAAATCAAAATCATGGGATCATCCATGATGCACTCCATTGTATCGGAGTTTGTCACGAAGTAAGGAGAAATATAGCCGCGATCAAACTGCATACCTTCAACCACTTCCAGATTGGTATCGATGCTCTTGGCCTCTTCAACAGTAATCACGCCATCTTTACCCACTTTTTCCATAGCATCTGCGATCAGATTACCAATTTCGGAATCATTGTTGGCAGAAATGGAACCGACCTGAGCAATCTCCTTTTTACCGGAAATGGGCTTTGAATCCTGCTTAAGTCTCTCGACCATTACCCGAACAGCCTTATCGACTCCGCGCTTGAGAGCCATGGCATCAGCCCCGGCGGTGACATTCTTGATACCCAGACGAGCGATAACCTGAGCAAGCACAGTAGCGGTAGTTGTACCGTCACCGGCCACATCGGAAGTTTTGGAAGCCACTTCCTTGACCATCTGAGCACCCATATTTTCGAACTTGTCATCCAGCTCAATCTCTTTAGCGACAGTGACACCGTCTTTTGTTACTGTAGGAGAGCCAAAGCTTTTATCGAGAACGACATTACGGCCACGGGGACCGAGAGTCACTCTGACAGCATTCGCCAGAGTATCAACACCTTTGAGAAGCTTTTCACGAGCGCTTATATCAAATGCCAGTTGCTTTCCTGCCATAGTAAAAACTCCTATTCATTATATAAATGGATGATTGGTTACCTAAAGGATTACATAACAGCCAGAACATCACTTTCACGCATGATGAGGTAGTCCTCACCATCGATGGAAACCTCTGTACCGGAATATTTTCCATAAAGGACCTTGTCGCCCTTTTTCAGAGTCATCTGGATGGCAGTGCCGTTATCGGCCACTTTACCGGGACCCACTGCGACCACTTCACCCTTCTGAGGCTTTTCCTTGGCGTTATCGGGAATGATAATGCCACCGGCAGTTTTCTCCTCTGCGCCCAGGGTGCGCACAATGACTCTGTCAGCAAGCGGTTTCACGTTCATAAATAACTCCCTTCTGATTGTTGAGTATATGAAAAAAGGCTAACGATAATCCTTTTCTGTTAGCACTCATCCAAGGTGAGTGCTAACAACAGTAGAAAAATTACTCCACTCCTGTTTTTCTGTCAAGATTTTTTTATGGTCGAAAACGTAAGATTATTTTATAATGAACAGAAGTGAGCTGTTATGATGTCGCAACTTCCGGGCCAATAATTAACTGAGGACTGTCGATGAAACTGCTGGCGAAGATCGGGTTGAGTGACTCCGAACAGAAACTTCTTAAAAAAGTGGCACTGATCTCCACTGGTGCCAGCCTGATCGTTATACTCTCCTTCTGGCTTATTAGCTCTCTCACCGCCAGCACCAAAACGAAAACAGGTCTTCCAGGCATCTCCAACAAACCTGAACTCAACACCCTGGATCTGGATGCTCACCAGTTCACGGCAATACACTACCTTCAGTCTAATCAACCGGAAAAAGCCATTGTGCATCTTCAACGTATTCTGATTATTAAAAAGGATGATCGTATTGCTCTGGAAAGGCTTTCCCAGGCTTATCTGGAATATGGCAACTTCGAAAAGTCACTTTCCACGATTGATTACCTGATTTCCCTCTGGGGAGATTCTCTTCCCGCATATCTCTATGCCCGAAAGGGTGCGGCACTTTACTATCTGGGGCGCTATGAGGAAAGCTCCAATATACTCAATCAGGCCATAAGCCAATTTCCTGACGACCCGGAGGCTTTATGTTTTCTGGGTCAGATCGAAGCAGCTAAAGCAGTTCCCTCCAAAGCAGCTGAAGCTTTTTACAAGAGAGCACTGGCGGCGGATTCTACCCATGTTGAAACCATTTACCAGCTTGCCCGGTACTACGAAAGCTGCAAGGAATACCTGAAAGCACGTCTGCAACTTCTTAAAGTTCTGGAGATTGAACCTCTTCATGTAAGAGCTCACGCCAGACTGGGCATGGTATACTTTTATCTGGGGAGTAATGAGCTGGCACTAAAATCCTACCAGACCGCTCTTGCACTGAATCCGGAAGATTTCAATACCCGTTATAATTTGGCTGAGTTGTTTTATACCCGTCTCAATGACAACCGCAGTGCTCTGCAGGAATTTACTCTAGCACTCGAGTATTACCCTCTTCATACCGAAGCTAACTATAAAGCAGGACTGATATGCATCGAGAATGACATGGTAAAGGAAGCGATCCGCTATTTTGAAGCATCACTAAAAACTGACCCCCAGAATATCACGAAACTGCTGCAGACAGCAGCCGCCTACGAAAGGCTTGGGGACAGAGAAAAGGCTCTGGAAGAGTATCACCGCATCACCGAGCAGGACCCGCTTCACAGCATTGCCCTGCAGAAGATCAAGTTCCTGAATGTCAAATAAATCGGGGTCACCCCCATTTGCCCTGTAATTCCTAAGTCACACAACAGTAGCGGGTTAGAGTAAATTTTTCTTGATTTGGGCCGATGAGAATGGTATTCTAAAGAGAGAATAAAATCTTTGGGACAGCACTATCAGGAGGTTGCAGTTGGGAAACATAACCAAAAAAGATCTGGTCGAAAAAATTTCAGACCGCACCGGGCTCACCCAGGTGGACACGAAAATCGTAGTTGAGTGTTTTCTTGATTCTCTTTCCCAGGCCTTGCAACAGGGAAACAATATTGAGATAAGAGGATTCGGCAGATTCAAAATCAAACAGAAGAAAGCCCGCACAGCGCGAAATCCACGCACTAATCAGTTTATTGAAGTGGAAGCCGGCTTCAAACCGATATTTGAGGCATCCAAAGAGTTAAGAAAGCGGGTAAACGATGCAGTAATGCCAGTCAAAGAGGGGCAGGAAGAGGTCACTGCCGGTTAAAAGGGTTTACTGAGATCCCCATAGTTTTATTGCTGCTTTCTTGAGATCATCATACCAGGCACGAATTTCTTCAGGCGTTGCTCCCACCTCCTGAGCGACTTCCTGAACGGAACGGCCACATTCTACAGCAGCAACCGCCTCCCAGCGCTTGCGTGGAGAAATGCTCTTTGACCGAACTTCTTCAGAAGTCAAAACAGGTGTTTCGATGCTGTTTACAATAGCAGATAGCTTGTCCTCGAGGGAAACATTTTCATCGTAACCAACCCAGGACGCCCTGATAGTTCCTGTTTGATCAATGACAAAGAGCGAGGGAAGAGCAGAAACGCCATAGCGTTTGGCTGTATGTTTATAGGAATCAAGTGCGATGGTAGCGGTTTCCAGCCCCTTGCTTTTCACAAAAGGTGAAACTACGGAATGACCTTCCTTATCGATGCTGATAAAGATCAGCTTTACTTTGTCCCTGTTTTTTTCCTCGAAACGGATCAACTCGGGCATCTCCTTCTGACAGGGACCGCAATAGGTAGCCCAGAAATTGACAATAACTATTTGCTTTTTACCGGTTTTTGCAGGCTTGACCAGTGTGTCCCCGCAGAAAGCACGCAGCACCACTCTATCCTGCCCCAGTGAAGGAAGAGAAAAGGTTGGTGCCTGAGTACCTGGTGGAAGAACAGTTGTGGAATCGGCGTAAAGGACTGAACCAAACAGAAGCGAAATACAGACAACCAGTTTTTTCATTATTTTCCGAATAGGTTTAAGATCCCAATTGCGAAGATCGTTCAGCAGCATCGGTCACCGCCTGCATGACCGCATGTTTAAAGCCGTTTTTCTCCAGAGCCATGAGCCCCTTGACCGTTGTTCCTCCGGGTGACATCACTTTGGATTTTAGCACAGACGGATGCTCATTTGTAAGCTGAACCATGCGGGCGGCCCCTATCACCGTTTGCACTGCCGCCTCCAGAGCGGTCGCATAGGGAAGTCCCGCACTGACTCCCCCTTCTGTTAATGCCTCAATGAAGCTGTAAACGAATGCCGGACCACTTCCGGAAAGACCAGTTACCGCATCGATGAGATTCTCTGAGACGGAGATCACTTTACCGCAAGCATTGAATATATGCTCGACCCTCTGCTTGTCTTCTGCAGTACAGTTAGATGACAGAGCATACGCACTCATCCCCTCACCGACCAGTGCCGGGGTATTGGGCATCACTCGACAGATACGGGCAGAGTTCCCCAGAATGCCGGTCATGAAAGCAAGACTCTTCCCTGCTGCCACAGACACGGTGAGAAATCCGAATTCATCTGCAACAGGAGAGATCATTTTCAGCACGGATTCCATATCGGCTGGTTTGACTGATAAAACAACGGCATCCGGAACGAACTGAGCCTTCTTCCAGTCAAGGGGAGAGATGATCTCCACACCAGTTCCAATATTGGTCAACGCCTGCGGAACTTTGTCATAAGCACTGATTCGCACGGAATCGCCATAGGCTTTTATAAGGCCACCAATAATGGCCCGTCCCATGTTTCCTGTACCGAGAACAGCTATACGCATAATGTTTTCCGGTCTAGAGATTCATTGTTCATTGACAGCCATCGATTGACAGCTGCCATGATCTGACTTTTTACCGATTTAGGACTTCATCACATCGAGAAATTCGCGATTGTTCTTGGTGCTCATCATCTTTTCGCTGAGGAACTCCATCATTTCAATGGGTGACATGGTTGCCAGAAACTTGCGCA
This sequence comes from Fibrobacterota bacterium, assembly GCA_023436205.1. Lineage (GTDB taxonomy): Bacteria > Fibrobacterota > Chitinivibrionia > Chitinivibrionales > Chitinispirillaceae > JAEZKC01. Next base: position 99,289 of record JAEZKC010000006.1, on the reverse strand, counting down.
GAATCCACATCCTGTTAAGTTCCTCTTCTGTAAGAAGCAGCTCTTCCTTACGGGTTCCGCTCTTGAGAAGATCGATGGCTGGATAGACACGCCTGTCGGCAATTTTTCTATCGAGCACCAGTTCCATGTTGCCAGTACCCTTGAACTCTTCAAAGATCACTTCGTCCATGCGGCTGCCGGTTTCGATAAGGGCAGTGGCGATAATGGTTAGAGAACCACCGTTGTCGATATTGCGGGCCGCACCGAAAAAACGCTTCGGTTTGTAAAGAGCCTGAGAATCGACACCACCGGAGAGGATTCTTCCTGAATGAGGGGCGACGGTGTTGTGTGCACGAGCCAGACGAGTGATACTGTCAAGAAGAATGACGACATCTCTATTGTGTTCCACAAGGCGCTTGGCACGTTCAATGGCCATTTCGGCAACTACCACGTGGCGTTCCGCAGGCTCGTCGAATGTGGAACTGATGATTTCCGCTTTAACGGAACGCTGCATGTCAGTAACTTCTTCAGGACGCTCGTCAATCAGAAGCACGATAAGGAAGACTTCGGGATGATTGGCCAGAATCGCATTGGCGATACTCTTGAGCAGAACTGTTTTACCGGTTCTGGGGGGAGCAACGATAAGTCCGCGCTGTCCCTTGCCGATGGGAGTCAGCAGGTTCATTATTCTGGTGGCCGGTTCTTTTGCGTTATGTTCAAGATTGAATTTTTCATTGGGGAAAAGAGGCGTGAGGTCGTCGAAGTTGATCTTCTTTTTGCATTCCTCAGGATCTTCATAGTTGATCATCTCCACCCGAAGCAAAGCGAAATAACGCTCGGAATCTTTGGGAGGGCGGACCTGCCCCGAGACAGTATCACCTGTCTTAAGGTAAAATCTTTTAATCTGAGAGGGCGACACATAGATGTCATCGGGACCGCTCAGGTAGCTGTTGAGCGGAGAGCGAAGAAATCCGAACCCGTCCGGCATGATCTCCAGAACACCTTCGGCGAACATTTGTCCATTTTGGGCTGCCTGAGCCTGCAGGATCTTAAAAATAAGCTCCTGACGGCGCAGGTTACGATGTTCGCCAACATTGTGACTGGCTGCCAGATCATTGAGTTCTGTCATTGACATTGACTTTAACTCAGCAACATTCATTAATACACCTCAATTACGAAAAGTGGTTCTATCTGCCGATATTAGTTTTCTTTGTAGTTTTAAAACTCAGGACTGCTTTCTTGCGGGCCTGGGGTACTGACTTTCTCTTCGGGAAATCAATTTTTTTGTCTTACTATTTGGAAGAATATTCGAATGCTTTCATGAAGACTGGCCTACCCTGTTTTTTAATCCAAGCATTGCAACTCAAATGCCAGTGTGCCGCCGGAAGGTTCACTCAATTGACAAAATTATATTTTGGATTTTTATCAATTGAACAGGTGCAAAATGCGAGGCCGTAAGATGCAACGGAACAAACAATCATTTCCGCTTTTTAAAATGGTGAAAAACCAGAGAGAAGTCAAGTCTTTTTCACAAATCTCAAAAAATAATACGCCCCATTACTGATTATATTGCTGTAGACCTAATCCCCCACCACTCTCAAAACCAACCCCTTGAGATATTCGCCCTCTTTATGAGCAATGTTCACCGGATGATCCGGACCGGCTGACAGCACATGAAGCACCTGAACAGATCGCATTGCATCCGCAGCCGCCGAAAACACAATCTGCCTGAAGAGATAGGGATCGACCGCATTGGAACAGCTGAATGTGAAAAGCACCCCCTCTGGACGCAGCCGTTTTAATCCCACCATATTTATATCCTTATAACCCCGGGCCGCCCTCTCCACTTCACCGGGATGTTTGGCAAACTTTGGAGGGTCGAGCACCATCAGATCAAAATTCTGCCCCTCCTGGCGAAGGTAGGAAAATACATCCGCCTCAGTGAATTCAATGCAGCTCTCAACCCCGTTCAATCGGGAATTGGAATTAAGCCATTCACCGGCGTTACGGGAAATATCAACCGCTTTGACACTCCGAGCTCCTCCAAGTGCCGCATTGAGAGAAAAACCTCCGCTATAGGAAAAACAGTCACATACATCGGCACCAGGACTATACTGACGAATAACGGTTCTGTTAATCCGCTGATCAAAAAAGAATCCGGTTTTCTGCCCTGATTCCAGATCTGCTCTGTATTTTACCCCCATTTCATATATCACCAGGGGAGAAGGCAACTTTCCTGAAAGCAACCCTTCGCTAGGTTCCAGCCCCTCTCTTTTACGTGAATCGGTATCCGATCGCTCGAAAATGAAATCTGGTGATAAAAAATTCTGCAGACAATCCACAATCTGCCCACGCCAGAACTCCATTCCTAGAGTCCCGACCTGAATGCATAGTCCACCACCGAACTTGTCCACGATGAGGCCTGGAAGAAAATCGCCTTCAGAATTAACCAGTCTGCAGGAATCAGTTTGCTGCGAGAGCAAGGCTTTTCTGCGACCCACTGCCGCATTAATGCGTCTTACAAGGTCGTCTGCATTGAAGCCAGCGTTTCTACTGAGCATTCGGATACAAATAGCAGAAGCATCATTATAATAGCCAGTTCCTAGCAGTTTTCCGGTACTGCCGAACACCTGACACAAACGATCAGATTGCACTTCACCCTCAACTCGGGCGATGGCGCCTGAAAAAACCCAGGGATTTCCCATCCCCACCAGTTTTTCTTTACCTTTTTTCAAAAAAGCTCTCAAAAACCACCTCTTCTGCAGCTGAATTATTGAACATGGAAAATCATTCCTAGCCAAACCGCAGGCAAGTGCGTTGTGCAAAAAGCATGATTAGCTGCACAATCTTGCGCTGTGCTTTGTCCCGGCAAAAGCAGGAAGTATATTTCAGCACCAAAGATGGATACCATAATCAGAACCAACACCCATGTACATTCCCCCTACTCCTTCAGCTCATTTGAAAATCTTGAGCAGATGGTGAAACTGGCATCCGAGCAGAAAGTCAGAATTCTGGGGATCAATGATTTCAACACCGTCGAAGGGTTCTCTCCATTCAAGCAGGCCTGCTTATCCAAAAAAATTTATCCTCTGTTCAATTTGGAATTTCTGACCCGCTCAGAGGAGGACCAGCTTAAAGGCCTGAGATGGAATCACGAAAGTGCACCCGGCCTTATCTACCTGTGTGGAAAAGCTCTCAATACACCTGTCAATTTCTGCGCCAATTCGAAAAACCTTCTGGCTTCTCTCTGGAAAGGCTCACAGGATCATGTGTGGAAGCTGATCCATAAGCTCAATGATCACCTTAAATCCTGTGGTGTGGAAATAGAACTTGAATACAGTCAAATTCGGTTAAGATTTGCGATGAACACTGTCAGAGAGCGCCATATCGCCAAAGCATTATATTTGGCACTGGTTCATAAGTTCCCCGAACACGCTTCACTTTGTGAGTCCTTTCGTAAAATCTTCAATGATCCTGATTTTAATGCGGATCTTTACGACAGTACATCGATGCAGCTTACCATTCTTGACAGGCTTTTAATTAAAAATAAGCCAGCCTTTGTAGAAAAGAGCAGTTGGGAATTATCCTTTGAACAGGCAAAGCAAATCATTCTTGAAGCTGGAGGGATTCCCTGTTATCCAGTGCTGGCGAATGATAAAATCGGCTTTACTGAAATAGAGAACGATCTTCCAAAGCTCATTCGTCTGCTCCAGGAAAAGGGAATTCACGCAGTAGAGTTCATTCCCCAGCGAAACAGCATGGATGTGCTGAGAAAATATGTAAAAGCATTCAGGGAACACGATTTTATTACCACTTTCGGAACCGAACATAACACGCCAGAGATCCTTCCGCTTATACCTGCAGCCAGAGGCGGCCTGAGTTTTGACGAAGAGTTATCTCGAATCGCTTTGGAAGGTGCCTTGATTTTTGCAGCCCATCAGGAGCTGCACAGGCAAAACCAGACCGGCTTCATTGATGAGCATGGAAATAGGCTGGTGGATCAAAGCCAGATAAAAAACTTCCTTCATATCGGGGAAGAGGCAGTAAAAAGAGTAAACAACTAGAACCTGATTCAATTAAATTATACCTGCTGCGGTTTGTCTCTCACATGATCCACAATGCAGAAAAACCCAAACGGGACAGGGCCATCATTCTTTAACTGGTGAGGTTCAAGAGGTGCCACATAGGCCACATCGTGTTCCTTTATCGATAGTAGACAATCAGCCTTGACCAGTTTACCTTCCCCTCTTACACCGATTATCACATGTTCATGAATGTGCTTTTCAAAACTCGAATAGCCGCCAGGTTCAATTTCAAAATAACGCAAATCAAAAGACGTGCTCTCCCCAAAGCTGCCTATTAACTCCGAGCGGGCGATGTTTTTAAAAGGAATGGATGAATCCTGTTTGTAATCAACCATGGTTCGTCCGCTCCATCTGTACTTATTACATGTAAGAATGCTCTGCACACAATCCTTTTGAACCGAGGTATTCCAGCTACAGGATGAAACAAACCCGGCAGGAATCTCTCTGCGTTCTGCAAACAGATGCCTCAGTGTATCCATAAATTCAGTGGTAGTATCAGTTACATTTTTTGATGGATCCAGAAGTGCACCTCCGATCAGAAGCACAGTCTCTTCACCAAAGGCTTTCCCCATCTCCTCGATTCTATTCAGATTCATTCCACCCGCGGGACAAGGGAACGCCGGTTTCCAGTCATACTGCCTGCGTCTAAGTGCATCAGCAATGCCAAGACAATTTTCCCGAGAAAGAGGAAAACGACCTCCCCAGTTGGGGAAAATGGAAATATCACTGCCGGCAAGCCTGAAAATAGTGCCCAACATGACTTCAGGGTCAATCCCATCATCCCTATTACTAAAAAAACTGCCAGTCAGGGCCGGATGTGCCATTATCATAATAGAATATGTTTCCCCCAAATAGCGCATGGTATCAAGCCCGACAAGCATAGGGGCAATAAGGATTCCTCTCACACCCTGCTTGACAGCAAACTGAACCTGCTTCTCAATCTGATCATAGCGGCCTGCAACCATAGGAAAATAAAGTGTCTTCTTGCCTGTTCTCAGATAGGCACTCTCCACTGCATCCTGACAGCGCGCAACCCGCTCCTCAAAGGGATGGAATTGCTGATCGGTGATACCGTGATCATCTTTGATCAAATCAATTCCACCTGATGCGAATTTACCCGCAAGCTCCGCCAGTTCCTTTGATGATAACCCCATCGGCTTCAGTGCAGTACAGGCAAGAGGACGCCCATATAAACCCAGCTCACTTCGTATTCCCGTACAGCCGTATTGTGGACCGGCAAAAGCATTCTGAAGAGCTGTATCAAGCTCCAGCCCAGTAATACGAATGCCAGTTTTCAGAGATATGTTTCCATAGAGGACATTGAGCAGCTGGGGGATGGAAAAGGCAGTGCAATCTGAACGATAGCTGATACTTACACTCCACCGGTTCTGATCATCTAAAGCCCTGACATTTTCAACTCTGCCAATCAATCCCGCAGTGAAATGCCCCCGGGGAATAAATTCGTAAGGTATTTCCACGGTCTGTTCAACGCAGATATCCCGCGTAACTTCCTCGATACTGCGACTATCTTGCAGGGTTATACGGTATTCAATGGAAAATCTGCTATGCTCCGGATTTTTCTGATCCATTTTTCCTCCTCTGGAGCCCAAAAATAATTCCTGATGCACAACAAGGATGGAGACAATGCGAAATATTGGCAAACAATCTCTCCATCAATGGTTTTTCAGTATCCGGGACCACTTTACAGAATTATTTTTGAGAATATGAAACTTCTTAACAGCAATGAAAAAAACGGTTTTTCAGTTGTGGAAAACTTGTCCCGCCTCAGCAGTGGCAGCGTTTTGCTCTCCAGAGATCAGCTGCTTGATCCCAATTTTGAAGCCACTGTAGTGCTTCTGTGTGCTTACAGTGCCGAAGGCACCTATGGACTTGTTCTTAACAGACCATCACACATGCCCCTTTCAGAAATATTTGACGGTCTTGGGGGGCTGGACATCAAGCGGGAAATCTACATTGGTGGCCCGGTTGCTCAGGAAGAGCTGCAGATACTGCAGATAACAAGCGAGCCAGCTGAACAATCCTTTCAACTGGCTCCACAGGTGTATGCAGGGGGTAAGTGGGACGATCTGTCACAGATGATAGAGAGCGACCCTGAATATACCAGACTGTTTCTGGGCTATTCAGGATGGTCTCCCGGACAGCTGGAAACGGAAATAGAAGCCGGAGCCTGGGATGTATACCGGGTGGATTTGAAGCGATTGTTGCTGGATATTGATCGAACCATATCGGTACCGGTGAAAAGACTTTCCGACTACCTTTCCCAACTGTCGGAGCAGGGCTGACCTATTCGGACTGCTCATCCCACAAGCCGGAAATCTGCAGAAGTTCCTTCTCCAGCCGATCTTTCTCTTCCTGGCTTTTGCGGAACGCCTCGTCGATACGTTCTTTATCGTAATGATCTAGCTTGGGAAGGATGGTCTCGACATAAATGCCGACCATTTTATCTCGAAAAGCCTCATCTTTATAAAGCCGCAGTCTGGCTTTGAGTTCACCTGTAAATCTGTTCTCCAGGCCGCATTCCCGAGCCAGAAGATTGTCGAGCTCGCTAATGCGATCGGCAATAGAAAGAATTAGATCAACAGCTTCACTTTCGTTTTCATCAAGAGTTACCATTGGGGGAATATCGATATGTTTTTTTATTCCCAGCATGATTTCGAGGGCTTCGGAATCTTCAGGAGCAGGATTCCAGAAATATGCTACGCCCCTGCCGTTCTCTGTTGCTTTGGCATGTATATAGGTGTAAATCCGGGCATCTTCCTCACTGTATTCCAGATCGGCACAAACGGCATGTATTTTAAGAGCACTGTCGAAATAAGTGCTGAAAATTTCTTGTCCCATGGATTCCTCCTTCAAGGAGCTTAACGGCTTTTTTTTTGGTTTCTTCATGTTTTCTAAAGCAAAACCTGAACCGCATGGATTATATGCCAGACTGCAGCGAACACCTAAACCGGGCCACATTCCGTTTCCATGGCGAAATTAATGATTTTTTAGCCCTGGAACGCAAATACAGGCATTTTGAAGTCACCTTCAAAAGCAACCCCGCCGTAAAGGATACGATTGAATCTCTTAATGTTCCCCATGTGGAAATCGGAGAAATTCTGATAAATGGGAAAATCGTTCTCGTTTCTCAGAAAATAAAAGACGGAGATCAGGTCATCGTTTTTACCGCGCCTGCTCCACCCGAAAATGAAAGTTTAGCATTTATTCTGGATGTACATCTTGGAAAACTTGCCAGATTTCTCAGGTTCATGGGTCTGGACACGCTCTACCAGAACGATTATGATGATTTTGAAATAATCGCCATCTCAATAAGGGAAAACCGAACTATACTTACAAGAGATATAGGAATTCTCAAAGATTCAAAAGTAAATAAAGGAAGATGGATACGATCTACAAACCCATTAGCACAGCTGCAAGAGGTGGTAGCCTATTTCAATCTTTGCGGCAAGGTCAATCCATTCTCACGATGCGCAATTTGCAATGGTCGACTAGTGAGGACAAGCAAAGAGCAAGTGATCAAAGAACTGGCAGAAAACACACGAAAATACTTTGATGAATTCACAAGGTGTGAAAGCTGCGGAAAGCTATATTGGAAGGGGTCACATTTCCAAAAGATAAACTCACTTATAAAAAAAGTGTGTGAAACTCCAAAAGTTCAGAATAGGAAAACCGATGAGTTCATTAGATAAATGCACGAAATGCAACGCACATTGCTGCAGACATGTTGCAGTCGGGATAAACACCCCTAAGAGTAAAAGGGATTTTGATAATATTCGCTGGTACCTGCTCCATAAAAACGTGTGGGTGTCAATTGACTTGGAGGGAAACTGGCTTCTTGAGTTTCGTACCCCCTGCCGCCATATCAAAGGTAATTACGAATGCTCAATCTATGAAAAACGACCGGATATCTGCAGGGACTATCCGGCAAAGGATGAACTGTGTGAAGGTGAAACCGATGAACCCTCCTACAGTGAGCTATTCAAATGCGCTGAAGACCTGCAGAAATTCCTGAGCAAAATCAAAATAGCTAAAAGAGCACTAAAGAAATAAACAAACATGAACCAGCCCGAAAAAGTCAACGCCGGAGTATTCTCATCATGGTATCGCCGGACCCGCTACATGCTTTTGACTGGGGATGGTATTTCAGTCCCCTGCGCAGAGTGCAGAGCCTGCTGCACATCTTCCAAATTCATCCATATTTACCCGCAAGAAAAAGAATCCATATCCCGTATCCCGAAGAGTCTTCTTTTCAAAGCGCCGTTAAGTAAAGAATCTCTGTTACTGATGGGATATGATCAGAACGGGCACTGCCCGATGTACAAGGGGAACAGTTGTGCTATTTATCCTTTCCGGCCACGTACATGTCACAACTTCGACTGCAGAGTTTTTACCGCAGCGGGATTGCTGCCAGAAGAAGATAATTCCATACGCGAACAAGTGAAACGATGGTTGTTTTCTTATCCCCATGAAAGTGATCACAAACTGCATCAATCAATAACAGCAACTGCAAAATTCATAAGAGAACATTCAGATATTTTTCCAGACGGAAAATGTCCTCCAGATTCCGGGCAACTGGCGGTATTTGCAGTAAAGGTGGCCTGTACGTTTTCAAAATGTACCCAAGAAGGCAAATCAGAAGTTGAGACAGCTGAAGCAATTGTCTTTGCCAGTCGAGAATTCGAGAGAAAGCGAAAAGCTGTATAAAAAGAGAGCCCGCTTTACAGAGAAAATCAGCAAGCGGGCAAACGGGTCTAAAACTTATCGTTTCTTTTACGCAACCTGACAGACTGGGGCGTAACCTCCACAAGTTCTTCATCATTGATATAAGCGATACAATCCTCTAGGCTCATTTCATGAGGGGGTGTAAGAATAACATTTTCATCGCTACCTGCAGCGCGCATATTGGAAAGCTTCTTTTCTTTCCCGGGATTGACCACCAGATCATTGGCCCGACAGTGCTCACCGACAATTTGCCCTTTGTAGACCTTATGTCCGGGTCCCCAGAACATCTTGCCGCGATCCTGAAGATTAAAAAGCGCATAAGCCACAGTGGTACAAGGTTCTTTGGCAATAAGTACACCGTTTGCACGGGTACGAATATCACCAGCATAAAGGCCATACTCCAAAAAGACATAATTCATTATGCCCATGCCTTTGGTATCGGTCATGAATTCCGATCTGTAACCAAGAAGGCCACGTGTGGGAACCTTGAACACGATTCGAACCATGCCGTTATCCTGGCTCATTTCCAGCATGGTACCCTTTCTGCTGCCGATTTTTTCAATGACTGAACCGGCATATTTCTCATCGACATCAACTGTCAATTCCTCATAGGGTTCAAACACTTTGCCATCCTCATTACGAAGGATAACCTGGGGACTGGTCACCTGAAACTCATAACCCTCCCGACGCATTCTTTCAATAAGGATAGAGAGGTGAAGTTCGCCGCGACCGGAGACTTTAAAACCGATGGAATCCTGCAGGGGTTCAACAGTGAGCGCCACATCGGAAAGTATCTCCCGGTAGAGCCTGTCCTGCAGGTGGCGAGAAGTGACAAACTTTCCCTCGGTTCCCGCAAACGGGGAATCGTTGGGAATGAAATTCATGGAAATAGTGGGAGGGTCAATTGCCACCGGGGGCAATGGGCAGGGGTTAAGTGGATCGGTAAAGGTAACCCCCACCGTAACTTCTTCCATGCCGGCAACCGCAACAATGTGCCCAACAGTGGCAATCTCCACCGTAACTTTCTGCACACCTTCAAAATTGAACACTTTGCTGATACGGGCTGGAACCATTGATCCGTCGCGCAGAACGACTGAGATTTCTTTATTGACATTCAACGTACCCTGGGTGATTTTTCCAATACCCAGTCGCCCCATGTAGGGAGAATAGTCAATGGAACTCACCAGCATCTGCAGCGGAGCCTCTGGATCGCCCTTTGGTGCAGGAATATGGTGAACGATCTTCTCGTAAAGAGGAACCATATCCATATTATCGTCATCCGGGTCGTTTCGGGCATAACCATTTTTGGCTGATGCATAGACCACAGGGAAATCAAGTACATTATCGGGAGCATTAAGCTTTACCAAAAGATCAAAGACCTGATCCAGCACCCAGACAGGTCTTGCCGCGGGTTTGTCGATTTTGTTGATCACCACAATCACCGGCAGAGAGAGCGCCAGGGCCTTTTTCAATACGAAATAGGTCTGGGGCATAGGGCCTTCCTGAGCATCCACCAGAAGCAGAGCACCATCAGCCATTTTGAGAACCCGCTCCACCTGCCCACCGAAATCAGCGTGTCCGGGGGTGTCGATAATATTCACATGATGGCCTCTGTAGCGAAATGAACCGTTTTTAGCGGCAATGGTGATACCACGTTCCCGCTCAAGATCCATGGAGTCCATGAGCCTTTCAGCGACCTGCTGGTTTTCACGGAACATCCCGCTCTGACGAAACAGTTCATCAACCAAAGTTGTCTTTCCATGGTCGACGTGGGCAATAATGGCAATGTTTCTGATTTTGTGCTGATTCATAAGCGAACTGAAAACTGTCCAATCTCTGTAAAATGACTTGGAAAACTACCATTTCGATTCTAAGCGGGCGTTATTTTCTCCGAAAATGTTCGAAACGGGAGGGATAAATTAAATTGCGCCCCAAAGATAGAGAGGATTATTCTGCGGAGCCGGTTCATAGCAGCTTACCATCAGCCTACAAGCAGCAATGGATGTCATGGACAGGAGGAGTGATCCCAGAAGGAGTTTCTTTTAACTAAAAACGGATGCCGCCGAGTAATCACCGTTAAAAAAGAGACCACCCCAAAGGCCACGGTCAGGAAAACCAGCCAGATCGCGATAATGATTTTATGACTCACGGTCAGCCCCCAAAATAGTTATTAAAGTAATACACACTTACTCCAACTAATCATAAAACACCTTTTTTCAGAGTAAACCTCCAGTGAGCGGCCTTGTGCTCCGGTAAGGCGTAATCTATCCCGATTCTGGGCTGAGATGAAATCTGCGATTTTGAAATATCCATTCCGGATTCAACCCACAGCTGGTCTGCAATGGTCAGATCGATCCCATTGAGGTTACGGTCGACAGCCAAGGCCTTGCATAAACGCCCGGGGCCATTTGTAAGGTTTTTTTCCCTCCCCCGCAATTTTTTCATTATGCCGATTCCATCCACGGGGATGATTTCTCTTATCAACACAACCCAGGGCTCGCCGATGTTTCCAACCACGATATTCAGCATGTTATACAATCCATAAACAAAATAAACATAAGCATGACCGGGTTCTCCGAACATCACCTGATTTCTGGGAGTTTTCCCTTTGAATGCGTGACTTGCGCTGTCGATATCCCCCATGTAAGCTTCTGTTTCATTTATAATTCCACTCACAAGAGAGCCCTCAATATTGCGGACAAGCAGTTTTCCGATTAAAGCAGGAGCTACAATGATGGGCGATGATCTATAAAAGTCACGTGAAATGATGCGGGATGGAGAAGTCATGCCATATTCACTTTTGAAAAGGATCGGTACTTGACTACCGATCCCTTCACTTGACTGCAATTAAGCACTCAGGCAGCAGCCCTGTGCCAGCCAGTTTCCTGTGCCCAGTCACTAAACGTTTTCAGATCGGGAATGATTTCCCGTGCTTTAGAAATATCTGCCGAATATCCGCGAAGATTGAACCAATCAAACATCATAGCCGCATCTGAGCTTGCATTACGCAATTCCTCCAGCGGCATCACCTCATAAGAAACATCTCTGCCGATTGCATTTTCAAGCGTACGGGCCATTTCTGGTCCGGTAAGCTCATCACCGGCGATGTCCATAGCTTTGCCTTTCCAGTCCTCGGGTTTTCTGAAAGCAAGCGCCACAAACTTTCCGATATCATCCACAGCGATCAGCTGAAGCGGAACCTCCAGCCTCAAGGCAAGAGACAGTGTTCCATTGTAAATAGAATCTCTAAAATTCAGCAGATTTTCCATGAAATAAACCGGCCGAAAAATGGTATATTCAAGTCCTGATTTTTTCAGAACATCCTCTATTATGGCCTTACTCTCAAAATGCGGAATTCCAGTAGTCTTATCAGCGCTTCCCACACTGGTATAGACGAAATGCTTTACACCTGCTTTTTGGGCAGCATTTATCAGAATAATTCCTTCATTTATCTCATCCTGGGGACCGTGTTCCCAAGGCTGTTGAACGCTGAAAACGCCATAACATCCTTCAAGAGGCTTTTCCAGTGACAAGGGAATATCCAGATCCCCCTGTACCACTTCAACCCCCATGGCCTTCAACTCTTTGGCTTCAGGTTTTTCCGGATCTCTGGTCAATCCCCTCACCTTCCAGCCATCCTTGAGCAGGTGCCGCACAACTGCTCCGCCCTGATGTCCTGTAGCCCCGGTCACCAGAATAATTTTATCTTTGGTATCCATAATCTTCTCTCCTTCCTGCTTCGCGAAACTGAAAGGGCTTTTCATAAGGATTACGGAGGGAGGAGGAACAGTAGTCAGTAATCTAAGTCAGAGGCGAAATCGGGGAAAAGGACCTCCACTGTATTCTCAATAGAAGCATGAGTACAGTGGAGGAGAAATCATTCTTTAAAAAATGAGAACACGACAGGGTATTGTTCATCGGGTCGAATCAGAGGAATCGGCTGTTTGCGAATACGCACATCTTTTTGCCCGGATGCACTTACATCAAAAAAGTCAAACCATTTAATCTCCTGATTCACCAAATTGGCATAAAAGGTGACATATTCTTCCGGGCTTTTCCTGAGCCGAACCACAAAACTCGCATTGTCAAGTCGCTTGAGCGCACTGTTTTTCTGCTGCGGGGTAAGTTCGGAGGAATCAAGCCGGCCTTTTACCGTTGCCTTGAATTTTTTGAGGAACGACATCGAAGTCTCTATCCCGTTTAATCTGTAATGCATACCTTGCAGAGTATCATTAAGGATGTCAATGTCCTTTTTTCCGTGCATGAATCCGCTGAGAAAAACAGCTCCACTTTCACGTGTAAAGTCTACTGAAAGCGACGCTGGAAAACGGGCCTGCATAACACTGTTCAGACCCTCCCTGGAGTCAGCAAGCGCCAGCTTATAGATCTGCTGTTCCCAATCAGCAACATTGGTGAATTTAAGCGACAATGATGAGACATCAGCATTAGTGAAGAGAGGATGCGCCTTGTTGTAAGCCATCTCTGCCTCAACTTCTTTTTTAATAACAAAGGCTACCTGCTTTACAGTATCAATCTGTGGTTGATAAATTCTGTATTTCCGACCGGAATACTTTTTTAAAAAACTTTCCAGTTGATCAAGACGGGCAGATTGCAAAACCTCACGGTAGTGAACCAGCACAGTATCCTCTTCCTTTTTAACCACTGTGTCCGCTGGGGCCATGGTTACCACCGGAGGAGGGTTGAGAATGAGACGAGCTTTCTCACACCAGTTCTTTTCGGACTGGTAATAATCGCAGTCCTGCACAAAACGATTAAGCTCAGCGCTATCCTTGCTTTCCATTGCCCTGTTGTAGAAAAAACGACTTTTCAGATTAAAATTCAATTGTTCTTGCGCGTACACATCCTTAAACATTTGATCAACCGAATCCAATGCTGCAATCACAGGAGCAAACCCATACTCGAACTCAGCAGAAAAACCATCACCAATTTTTCTAATACTCTCAACAGTATCTCTCAAAGCTGTTACATGTTCTCCGAGCTTCAACCTGTCACGATTGACAAGATCATAGGGGTTTTTTGGAAGGGCTGCAACCGTGTTTCTCAACTGTTTGATAAACTCCAGATGATCATCAAGGTATCCGCAGGAGGCAATTGACTTGACAAGATTAGCACTGTCCAATCCTGAAGCTCTGTTCTGAGATTTGCGGTACTGAGCATACTCTCCCCATCTACCCAAAACTGAAATGTAAACTTCGGACGCTTCCCTGTAACGCTCCTGATTATACATATCGGCTGCAGAAGAGAATTGGCTCTCGATTACCGTAGCAACCGAATCTCTGAAATGTGCTTTCTTTTTAAAATGACGGTACATAAAATACCCGCCTGTGCCCGCACCCACCAGAACAGCCCCAATAATGGAAGCCCCGGTAGCTGTGGAAAGCTCTGGTTTCTCATTATCCTGCCCCCCCGAAGCCTCAGGCAGAAAAACCCCGCTCACATCAGCTAAAAGCACCAGAATTGCAAGTAAAACGCTTAATTTCAAAACAGACCTCCGTTTGCCCGGGTTCGCGATCTTCTAAAAATATTACTGGGCTGTCGTTTTACAAAATTTTCGATCCATGCGAGCTAATAATGTTTTGCCCTGCAGATCTGCATCATGTATATAACTGTTTGCAGGTCTTTCAGAAATATCCGCATTCGTTTTTCCAATTTTATTCTCAGCCATATACAATTCTTGATCAGGAAGGAGTGTGTTTCATGATCTTTCCAGAAGAATTCAAAGAAAAATCCAGCTACCAACGGAATCTTCAGAAGGAAAACGAACTTTTAGAGGAGAGGCTGAAGATGATCGGCGCGAAATTTGGATGCGATGAGAAGGTTAGCCCAGAAATTTATAACCTTTTTCTAAAGAGCGCACTTGAGTGCGAAAGCAACATGGCAGGCCCTACCCGTTCGATCAGATCCCTTTTTCCAAAGAACTTCAAAATCCCAAAGCCCGGTGTTTTACAAGGAACAGCTCTGGGAGAAAAGATTGATAAAATACTGGATTTACTGGAAGAACACGATATAAGAGTTGATCTTGCAGAAGAACTCCCGGACCAGCCTTTCTATAGATATCTTTATAATACTGTTTTAAATGATAAGATTCCGGTTACCAGAAGGAAAGGTGAGCAGATTATTTATAATGGCTGCACGGGCGATTGCAATGGGTGTTTTCAGGCGAAGTACTGCATGTTTAAGGAAGGCCTTTGAGATGACGTTTAGGTCAAAGAAACTCTCAGAGGTGGATTATCCCGAAGAACAATTCATCTTTGAGGGCATAACTTCCCCCCTCTGAATCATAGAAGAACCTTTTTGCCAAACCATCTGAACAGAAGAGAAAACCAAGCAACAAAAACCAACCCCATCAGCGGAATAAAAAGCAGAAGAGACCTGTCTGAGGCTGTTAAAACAGGTACGACCCAATAGGTTGGAAAAACCATCATCGGAAAACGCCAGACAGGTGGAAGAAAAAAACCTGCAATTGGTGCAAAAAAAACCAATCCTCCCAGCTTGGATAACGCAAGCCCCTCCACCTTGTTATCTGCGGTAGAAGCCAAAAAAAGCAAATAAAAGGCTCCATTTACCGATGCAATCAATGTCATTAGCGACATCCGAAAGAAGCTGAGCTGCACGTATCCACCACCTGCCATCACAATGGAAAAAAAGAGCATGGAAAAAAGTGCTGCAATCACCAACCGGTAATAAATATATCCGCTCCGGGCAACAGGAGTTACAGATATAGCTGCAATCACCCCCTCATCGCGTTCATCAAGTGCGATAAACCCGAAAAGCATACCGGCCAGCATCGCCTGAATCAGAGCCAGAAATGTATTTATGAAAGGCAGAAAGGGCAAAAGATTAAACTGTAAATGCTGCACCAATAAAGAAGAGACTACCGGCATACCAAACCTAATGATTAATACTGTCATTACAGGTGCCGCAAACAGAACGTACAGCATGGGGTCACGGGAAATCAATCTGAAATCACCAAAAAGAAGAGATGAAATCCTTTTTAACATTACAACTTGCCGCTTAATGATGATGAAAAAAACTTGTGAGCCGTAAATGCGGCGATTGCGTTCCAGACGACAAGGACAAACAGAGAAAGTGCAATTTCTGCAGTGCTGATTTCCCCGAATACAGAAAGGGTTAGAGTAATTACCGGTTGACTTGGAATTATCATCCAAAATGGAGTTTCATATATTCCGAAAAATCCAAGCAAGGGCAGAAAAGTAGGTAACAGGTAAACCATGGCGTTACCGAAATAGCTGTTTACACTTGCAGACCTGCTGGCGATGCTGCTACCCAAAAGAGTAAATAAAGATGAAGTAAGCAGAACTCCTGCACCAAAAGGTAATAAGTTATTAACCCGACCAGTGCCAACCACGATGATCATCAGACTGGCAGCTAAAGCCAATAACGAAAGAGAAACAGTTTTTGAAAACAGATACTCCCAAATCTTCAGAGGAGTGATGAAAAGCGCATTCAGAATTCCCTGACCTCTTTCCAGAATAAGAATTCCGCCTATGAAAAAGAAACCCAGCACCGAAGTGTCAGACAGTATGACGAAAACGCTCGCAGTGGAAACCGTATTTGCTGGAATATTCCGCAATATGAGAATATAAAGTAAAGAGACTATAGCATAAACGGCATAAAAGCCGTGACGATACTGAAAAAGCAGATCCGCCTTGAGCGCCGATGCAAGCCTCACACCAGCCTCCTCCCTGTTACCTCGATAAATATATCCTCTAAACTGGCTTCCAGACTGTGTATTGTTTCCAGTTTACCGCTTTTTAGAAGCTCCTGGAAACGGGTATTCTCCCCAATGCCGTCCATCGCGAACTCTTCAGTGATAATCCCGCTTTCACTTCGAGACTCCACCTTAATCTTTTTCTTTCCCTTCTGAAGCTTGAGCGTCCTCGGAGAATCGATCAGAACGATGCGGCCGTCTATTATAAACGCCACCCTGTCACAGAGTTCATCCGCCACATGCATATTGTGAGTTGTCAGAAAGATTGTGGTGCCTGCCTGTTTTTGAGTCTTGATAATTTCCAGTATACCGCGTGCGTTTACCGGATCGAGCCCGGATGTAGGTTCATCAAGGAAAAGTACCTCGGGAATATTGAGCAAACCACGACAGAAGTTTAATCTCATTTTCATGCCTTTTGAAAACTCGCTCACCCGAGTTTTCATATCTTTTTCAAGACCGACCAACGCGAGCAGTTCCTTTAAATCCCATGTGGCTCCCCTGTAGAGCCCTGAAAAATAGGACAAATTCTCAAGTGCGGTAAACTTGCTGAAAAGATTCGGGAATTCGAACACCACCCCCACTTTTTCGTAGAAATCGGGGGTGATCTGCCGGATTTCCTTATTACCGACCTTTACGGAACCGCTATAACGTTTAAGCAGCCCGGTAAGGATTTTCTGGGTAGTGCTCTTTCCGGCACCGCTTGGACCCAGGAAACCGAATATCTCTCCTTTTCCAATGCCAAAATTCAATCCGTGAAGCGTTTCATGAGCTGAAGCATTGTAAGAGAAGTGAAGGTCCTGTACTTGTATCAAAAGAGCTCCTCCAGAGGAAGTGAGAGGAGTAATATAAAAGATGGTATTTAAGCTGGGGAGTGTGCCCTCGGGAGAGAATTTAGGCTCAACTCGCGTATTTTGCTGAAAAACCAACATCCGGTTCTCAAGAGGAGCTGGAAAGACCCGCCCCAAGACTCCTTTAGAACTACCGATGAGGTTTAATGGGCTTGGAAACCGCATCGAGCACATCGGCGGAGAGCTATTTTGATCCCACCCGGCCAAGAATTATCATCAAAAAAGTCCCAAACCCGGTGCATCTTTGGAATGATAGTTGAATAGCTTGTCTTTTGTGAGTACTTGTGAAAGGAGACCCTGATGAAGAAAACATTGAAAATATCGCTAATAGTGGTTCTGATTGCCATCCTGTCGCCTTTAGCGGTGAAAGTAGTATACCGCCTGGCAAGTTCCAAAACGCCCCAATTCATCGGACAAAGTTTTACCCGTATAAATACAGACCGCAAACTGGTTGCACTCACCTACGATGATGGTCCGGCTCCCCCCTATACCGATTCCATTCTTTCCATTCTGCAAAAGAAAAACGTTAAGGCCAGCTTTTTCCTTATAGGAAGAAATGCACAGGAAAACTATGAACTGAGCCAGCGCATTCACGAACAGGGGCATGAAATCGGCAATCACACCTGGTCACATAGAGACATGATTTTCAAATCCCCTTCGTTTATCAAAACCGAAATAGAAAAAACAGACAGCCTTATTCGCTCCCTTGGTTATACTGAACAAATTTTTTTCAGGTCGCCCCGAGGAATGAAACTCATACTTCTGCCCTGGTACCTCCATCAAAATGACCGGGTGAATGTGCTCTTTGATGTTGTACCAATTGACTGGGAAAACCTCTCTTGCAAAGAGATGCTCGACAGAGCACTTGCCAGCGTCAAAGAGGGCTCGATAATCCTTCTTCACGACGGAGGGGGCGATAGAAATGAAACAGTGGA
The DNA here is from genome assembly GCA_023436205.1 of Fibrobacterota bacterium. Lineage (GTDB taxonomy): Bacteria > Fibrobacterota > Chitinivibrionia > Chitinivibrionales > Chitinispirillaceae > JAEZKC01. The sequence continues at coordinate 80,946 of JAEZKC010000006.1, read as the reverse complement.
ACTGACGTCCCTGCTGATAGACAGTTTGCATCATAGGGGGTATGAATTTGCAACCATTACAGAACTGCTAAATGCGGCCAGTCCAGGCTTAAAAATACCAAACCACTGGGGAAGTTCCGAATAGGAGAAAAAGTGAATATGCTAAACGAGAATGAAAATATCGGGCGAATAATCCTAAAGAGCGCACCTGTTTTGATCCTGCTTACAGCCGTTCTCTATTTTGCCAATGTATCCATTAACTGGCGTCCAGAGTGGGACAGTGCCTACTACATGATTCTTGCCAAATCGATCCTCAGTGGCAACGGATTCACCTATATGAACTATCCCTGCCTGAAAATCCCCTTCGGTTTCCCTCTACTGATCAGTCCAGTAATGTACCTGACAAACGGAAGCATGTTCTGGCTTAATGCATACATGTTGATTTTTGTGGCTACATCATTTCTCATGATTTATAAAAATTTTTCCACTGTACATCCCAGACCCTATGCATTGCTGATTGCGTTTCTCAGTGCCTGGTCCACCCTGATGCTTTTCTATGCCGGATATGTAATGATTGAGTTTCCCTATCTGGCATTCTCATTTCTTTCCCTGTTTTTCATTTTTACCTATACAGAAAAAGCGCCCTCTTTGCTGAATGGTATTTTAGCTGTTTTATTTCTTCTTATAAGTTTCTTTCTCAGGACTGTAGGAGTAGCGCTCATAGCAGGAACATTGGTATACCTGCTGGTTCACCGGTTCAGATTAATAAAGACAGTGAATTTTGCAGCACTTGCATTTCTGCTTACAATACCGATTACGACCTGGATGGTAAAAAACCATTATACCCAGATAAACTTAAATGATCCCGTCTGGCAACTTCAGGAGTTCATACCATCTAAAAATGAGGTGAAGAGATATCGTTTTGATGATCCAACCTCATCAGTGAATGGATTACAGGACCTGGTTAGAAGAGGAATTCACAATACCGGCTATTACGGAGCAATCTCTTCCTCACTTCTCTTAGGTTCCAATTTCAGATTGAAGAGAGAGTTTTTTTCTGATATCCGCTCACTTCCCATTTTCATCTTGCTAGGATTTTGCATATTACTGATTGTAATCGGTTTTCTTTCCAGCATCAGGAAAAGACGGACGCTGCTTGATTACTATTTTGTCCTCTATATGGGAATTTTGCTCGCCTGGTCAGCAAGGGAACCTCGTTACATTCTTCCAGTTCTGCCGATGATAATTCACTATTTCCTGAACGGACTGGCTTTTCTTTCCTCCACTGCTGCTGTTTTAATGAAAACTGAAAAATGGAGAACACAAATTGCAGCAATCAGTATTGCAGGATTCACTCTTTTTTATTTCGCATCCAATTCCGTACGGCATGTACAAACAATAAAAGAGCAGCATAAAAGAGATTACTATCCATATCACATGAGCAATTTTCTTCAGGTAATAGAATGGTTGAGGGAGAATACAGAAGAAGAAGCCAGAATTATAAGTGTCCTTGCTCCCGTTACCGCCTACTTCTCAGAAAGATGGACTGTTTCGTTTCCAAGAGTTGAAGACGAATCGCAGATAGTCTTCTTCCTTCTTCAAATAAAAGGCGACTATCTACTAACCAATCCTTCTTATGGGAAAGAAGAAAAATACCTGGAAGCAGTACTGAAGAACTATTCCTTTCTTTTCCATAAAGAGCATGCCATTGGAGATGCTGCCGTTTACAGAATCGACCAGGAAAGACTCTCTATTTTCTTTTCTCAAGAAGTCATTCCTGTCACAGGCAGCATTCCATCTGCTGAAACTGTTTATTGAATGTAGTTTACCACATTCATATTTCTTGCGGGAGCGGTATTGTCAGCTTTACTTTTGTACCCAAGTACGACCCCATAGAAGGGTTCATAACCCTTGGGAATCCCGATTTTTTCCGCTTCGCCTTCGATTTTGAAGCCGAATGTCGCAAAGCCAAGCCAGCACGAGCCCACATTAAGACTTTCAGCGGCTATGAGCATATTCTGAATAGCGGCATCACAATCTGTACGCCAGGTGATGGCATCAGTACGGCCGCTAATAATTATCAGAGTGGGAGCGTTATAAGTGATGTCGTACTCAGGTTTAGATCCTGCATTTTTGATCCACTCAATTGGCGAAGTGGCCATCACTTGTTTTGAGATGCTGTTAATGTGAGAAATGACTTCTCTATTCTGTATTACGGTAAAATGCCAGGGTTGAGTATTATGACCAGAAGGAGCGTACATCGCCGATTCCAGGATCATATCGAGTTCTTCTTTTTTGATCTGCTCTGATTTGAAAGCCCGTGTACTTCTTCTGCTCTTTATCACTTTAAGTATATCGTTCATAATTCTCCCTTTCTAGAAAGTAAGCAATAAAATGATAAAGGCATTCTTCAGAATCAATTCCTTTTTGGCATTTTGGACAGTATAAGATTATATTGAAACTGTACCCTCATCAATTTACAATTTTCAGGAGCTCTTATGCGTATAGGGATGCTTTTAGGACCGGGGTTCGAGGATCTCGAATTCTGGGCTGTCTACATGAGAATGGTTGAGCTGAATGCCGATATTGTTTGCATCGGCCCCAAAGCCAACGAGTACTATCCATCCAAAAGCGGAGGGCTTCCAGCGAAATCAGATTCCACCGCGGAGGGAGTGAGTGCGTCAGACCTGGATGCTCTACTGGTACCGGGCGGATGGGCTCCGGACAAATTACGCCGTGACAAGGAGATAATCAGACTTGTAAAGGAGATGCACGAACAGAAGAAAATTCTTGGATTTATCTGTCATGCGGGATGGGTGGCGGCAAGTGCAGGAATTGTCAAAGGCCGCAAGGTGACCGGAAGCATGGGGGTCAAGGATGATATGGTAAACGCAGGTGGCATTTGGGTAGACAAACCGGCATTCAGGGATGAGCATATCGTGTGGGGAAGAGTTGTTGCGGATATTCCTTATTACAACAGGGAACTTGTAGAGGCACTTAAAAAGTAGGTTTCCCGACATAGTGTCGGGAAATTCTTCTGCTGTTTATTCAATTGTGGCATTACCGGCCTTAAGGTCATTAACCATGCCTTCAGAAAAGCCAGGAACTTTTGTACGGAAGTCATTCCAGTCCTTGTAGGGACGATGATCGATTATGTCCTTTGCCCGAGTGTCACCCACCATCGGAAGATCTGCCAGTTCCTGGAAGTCAGCTTTATTCAGATTAATTTTATGTTCAGCCATTTTTACCTCCCGACCCGGTCCCTCGACCGAATCAGCTAATTGGTTTACTGGAGTCAGTCCTCAAGGGAGTACCGATTTTCAAAAAAGCCGCCCCGGAGAGCGGCTATACGTTACAATTCGGCGTTATCCTTTACTTTTTGCGCACGGACATCGGAAATGCCCGGCACCTTGTCGATTTCATTCAGATTCTTAAAACCGCCCTTTTCTTCTCTGTACCGCACGTGACATCCGCCATCTCTTCGCCAATACCACTGATATTGGTCAGTATATCCTATTTGGATGCCTTGTTCAAATTTACTTTTGACATATGCACCTCCGGTGAACCGGAACAACTTAATCGAGAGTTGCCCCGCTTCTTTTCATATCGTCTATCATCTGATCGGATATACCCGGTATTTTTGATTTCAGATCATTCCAGTCCTTGTAGGGACGATGATCCACCACAAAGTGAGCACGCGTCTCTCCGACCATTCTCAAATTTGTAAGCTCCTCCACGGGAGCTTTATTCAGATTTATTTCTCTCTTTGCCATAGTACCCCCCAGTGAAATGTTTCCAAGGATAACCCCTGATATATTAACGAAAAATTGAAACTGATTATTGACGGATACTTCGCTAAAAATATGGAGTGTATCTCCATAAGTGCTTGAAAACGCTTAAAATAGAAGATTACGGCACGATATTAGCAAGTTGTTTTTATCAACAGCGGGCCAATTTTCCGGCAGGTCAAACTCAGCAGGAGAAGTCAGTTATGAATCTTCCAGGCAGAAGAAACCAGAACACTCCTTCCACTTTTGGAGAATGGTTTGAAAGACCCTTATCCAATGCACTTGATTTTTTTCGCGCTCCCCTGGGTCAAATCGGAGAACGTTCTGTCCCCTCGATAGACATAACCGAAACCGACAAAGAATATCAGATAAGGGCAGAAATTCCCGGAATGTCCCGAGAAGACCTGAACGTGACGTACTCCCAGGGTACTCTCACCATCGAGGGAGAAAAAAAAGAGGAGAAAAAGGAGAAGCAGGGCAGTTATACCGAAAGTCGCTTCAGTTCTTTCCGCAGAGATATCCCGCTGGAGGAGAATCTGCTCTGGGATAAAAGCAAGGCCGTGTGTCGAAACGGAGTGCTCTCCATAACTATCCCCAAAGCAGAGGAAGAGCAGAAGGGTAGTAAGATAAATGTGCAGTGAAGATCGGTCCCCGTAGAGGGACCGATTATCTCCCGGTATGTTTTTTGCAGGTTTCTAAGCGTTTTCAATCCGGGAGGAACAGATGCTTTTCTTCTTATTAAGCGTTATAATCATAGCCGCCGCTTCGATACCCCTTCTGAGAGCCTTTTTCAGTTCCGGAATTCCCGAGGATCAACAGCTCCATAAGATTTTTAAAGGTGCCATCTCCACCGGTATCGGAATAGTCGCAGTTGTAGTTTTCTACTTTCTAATCATGTTTCTCACCGATTACTACTGGTTTAATCAGCTTGATTTCTCCAACCGCTTTATCACTGTACTTGTGGCCCGCCTTCTGCTTTACGGACTAGGAGCGCTTATGGCAGGGCTTTTCCTGTATGGCAATTATGCAGTTATCAGAAATCGGCTTGGTTATCGAAGAAACGGTTACGGGCTTTTTCTTATCATACTTACGGCCTTGATACTGGGTTTCTGGCCGGGGGCCTTGTGGAATCAGTTCCTTCTCTTCTTTAACCAGGTCAGATCCCCGGTGGAGGATCCCATTTTCAACCGTTCGATTTCATTTTACATCTTTTCTCTTCCCATTCTTTCGATTCTGACCGGATGGATTATTATGCTGATTCTGGGTGGAATGTCAGTGGTAACTGCAGTTTTGGCGATGAAATACTCACAGGAGCAAAACCCGTACTGGCTCAAAAGCAAAGCTTCCGTACAGCATTATCTTTTTTTAGCAGCCCTGTTAAGTCTGATTCTGGCGTGGTATTTTTTTCTTCAACCATTTTATCTTCTCTATTCAAACAGCTCCGCGGTGGTAGGCATAGGCTATACAGATGCAAATGTGACCATATACGGGTATTATGCGGTTACTGGGTGTTTTTTAATTTTTGCCATATTGCTGTTCGTAAGTGTCTGGGTTCCGTCCTTACGAAGCCGCGCTCTTTTCTTCTCTTCTGGTGTGCCCAGTTTCAAAACACTTATCTGGCCGGGTTTTTTGGTAATTATCATTGCGGCCGCAATCTGGCTTATCCCTTCTCTGATTCAGACCTTTGCGGTTAGCCCTAACGAGATTACCCTTGAAGCTCCCTACCTTAAGAACAATATCCATTATACCCGCTTAGGGTACAGCATTGATGAGAGGCGAGTTGAAGAGGAACTCTATCCTGTAGGCAATTCAGTAACAACAACTCTTGTCCAAAACAATCAGCCGACTGTTGACAATGTGCGACTGTGGGATTGGCGAGCTCTAATTCAGAATCTTCGCCAGCAGCAGGAAATCAGGCTCTATTATGCCTTTAACGATGTTGATGTAGACCGCTATCGCCTGCAGGATTCCTATCGGCAGATGATGTTATCAATGAGGGAATTATCAAAGGATAACCTTGATCCACGGTCACGCAACTGGGTCAATTTGAGGCTTAAGTATACCCATGGTTTTGGAGCAGTGATGGTCCCCGCAAACGATGTGCTTCCAAACGGGGGGCCAAACATGGTGATTAAGAACATTCCGCCGGAATCAGACCTGCCTGATTTGCAAATCGAACAGCCGCGCATCTACTACGGGGAACTTACAGATGACCAGGTGTATGTAAAAACAACCGAGCCTGAATTCGACTATCCCATCGGAGAACAGATACAAACCAATTTCTACGATGGCGAAGGTGGAGTGTGGATGGGTTCTCTCTGGAGGCGTTTTCTTTACGCACTCAAGTTTGATGACTACCGATTGCTTGTTTCCCAATATTTCACCACAGATTCACGAGTAATGTTCCGCAGAAATATCAGCGAGCGGGCTCAACAGCTCATGCCTTTTCTCCTGCTTGACCGCGACCCTTATCCGGTCATTACCGATAAGGGACTCATCGTCTGGATTATCGATGCTTATACCACGTCAAGCATGTATCCCTATTCACAGCGGTACGGAGGCATGGTTGAACAGTTCAGGGGTAATAATTACATCAGAAATTCGGTAAAAATTGTCCTTGACGCTTTCAATGGAACAGTGGAACCCTACATTATAGATACATCCGATGTGATAATAGCCACCTACAACCGGATTTTTCCCGGACTATTTAAAAACTTTTCTCAGATGCCAATCAATCTTCAACAGCATATTCGTTACCCTGCAGATTATTTCACAATCCAGAGCGAAATGTATGCAGCCTACCACATGACCAATGTGGAAACTTTTTATCAACGTGAAGACATTTGGGAGTTTGCAACTGAGAGGTACCGGGAGCAATTTCAGCTGGTGACACCTTATTATGTCATGATGGAGTTTCCAGAGGTCCAGTCAGCTGAATTCGCGCTGATCATTCCCTTTACTCCACGCAACCGCAATGTGATGAACGGATGGATGGCCGGCAGATGCGACATACCCAATTACGGAAAGCTCACTGTTTTCCCCTTCCCCAAAAGACAGCAGGTTTTGGGTCCCAGGCAGATCGAGGCTCGAATAGACCAGAACGCAGTCATGTCTCAGGCGATCACCTTGTGGAGTCAACAAGGCTCTCAGGTGATCAGGGGAAATCTTCTGGTGATACCGCTTTTTCAGGATGATTCTCTTTTTGTACTCTATGTTGAACCACTGTATGTGCAGGCTGAAGGAGCTGAGCTTCCGGAAGTGAGGAGAGTTATTGTCGCTGATCAAATACAGGTGCTCTGGGCTGAGCAATTTGATCAGGCAATCGAGCTCCTTGCACAGAGAGTGGAAACCCTTCCTGAGACTCCAGCACAGCCGTCCCCGCAGGAGCCATCGGGAATTGATGTCGCCAGAGCCAGGACTCTGTTGGGTGAACTGAGAGCCCTTGCCGCCGAGGGTAACTTTTCAGAAGCCGGAGCGAGGCTCGAAGAACTTGTGCGAATGCTTGAGGAAGCTGAAGATAATGAACAGCAATAGCTCTTTGGTGAACGGGTCAGCCGCCAATTATCTTATACACATAATAAAACGGCTAAACTCGGAGGCATAATGATCACTGCAATTGTATTAATGAAGGTTCAGCGAGACAAGGTGAACGAAGTCGCGTCAACCTTGGCCGCCGTGGATGGGGTTAGCGAAGTGTATTCGGTGGCTGGGAGGTTTGATCTTACAGTTATTATTCGCGTTAAAGATTCGGATGCTCTTTCGGAGCTGGTCACTGAAAAAATGCTCAAAATCGAAGGTATCACTGAATCGGAAACACATTTGGCGTTCAGGGTCTACTCCAAGCACGATCTGGAAGGCATGTTTTCTTTATAAGGTGAAACTTTTTGTTTCAAAGTAATATTGAAGTCTATTCTAAGTTCGTCAAGACAATCTATAATTCTGGTCAGGTAGACCAGATAAGCCATTTTGTAGCCTTTCGACTCATTGAGCATCAAAAAGGAGTCTACCCGCCAACCATCGATGGACTGACAAAATGGGTAAAGGTGCTGCACTCTGCTTTTTCCGACCTGAAAGTTTCGGTGTCAGAAGTAGTAGAAGCGGGTGACAGAATCTGGTCACGTTTACTTGTAGAAGGAACGCATGTAAACAAATTCATGGGTATTGTGCCCTCAGGAAAGCACATGGTTGCTGACTTCATGGAGGAGTGCCGATTTCATGATTGTAAAATCGTCGAACACTGGGGTGTACTCGACAGATTTGCGATTGTGCAGCAGATAAGCGGTAGTAAACCATTCATTCCCACCTCAAACGGTCCACAGGATATTTCTCTATTTTGAAAATTACCGAAAGCGAATTTCCGATAGTCAAATTAGATATGAATGGTGCTGTCTTTTCTGAGAAGCACAGTGCATTCATTTGCAGAATGTGTTTTTGGGATCAATACCGTTTTTTTCCCAGCAGCACTTTTAAAGCGTGCCCGGCCCTGATACTGAGATGGATTCTGCGGGAATTGCGTTTATTAAAAAAAAGCGGAGTAAAAGAGAAGCGTGAAGTATTTCTCCATCCAAGTACAGATCATTTTCTTTTTTTTGAAAAGTCTACAGATGACACTCTTCTCATAACCTTCCATTGTGCCCTGAAGAGGAGCTTTCTAAACCGCTTTTTCATTTCCAGAGATAGACAGGGTCAAACTAGATCAATTCAGTGCAGCTTTGCTAGTTTCTTCGCCCATATTTACGAAAATGCGGAAGCTTTTTATGAGAAATTCTGTGAAATGCATCCACAAGGAAGTGATATGGTAGTATTGCAGGAAGAGTTAGAGCTTTCAAAAAAGCTTTATAACAGAATAGTTAAAAATCTATAATATATCTAAATACCATAGTATTGGATTCACTGCTCAAAAAAACGGAATCTAATCCTTTTTTTACTTGTGTAAGCCAAATTTATCTTCATAAAAATAATCCCTTAGCCATTCAGCAGGGAGATTTATCATGTCGATCGTAGATATCAGATGCAAAAGAGGTAAGTTTCTCTCCATGCTCGTGTTTACAGCTGTATTGACCCTTCTTTTTTCTGTTTCAAATACTGATTGCAAGACTTTCTATATTGACCCTCAAAACGGAAGCATAGATAATGACGGAAGCAAGATGGCGCCCTGGTCGACACTTAAAGAAGTATTTAACTCAGGGAAGATTCAGACCCGTGACTGGGCTTCAAAACCGCCGCAAAGCACTACTCAGCTGGTACTTAAGAACGTCGATGGGCCGGTTGGTCCCGGTGATACACTCCTACTATTAACAGGCTACCATGGCAATGTTTACGCCAGCGGCTACTATAATCAGGATTTTGTCACCATTATGGCAGCTCCGGGGCACAAACCGCGTCTTGCTGCCCTGGAGTTACGGTCCGGTTGCAGATGGCTGATAAAAGGCCTCACAATAAGCCCCTCTTTTTCAGATTCCCTGTTTAAAACCACACTGATAAACTTCTCCTCTCATGGCTATAACGGGAACAGCTACTTATGTTATGCTGAAGAAAACAGCGGGTACAGTGTAGAAGATGTATCCGCCTGGAGCTTAGAAGATTGGAATGCGCTTCCAAGCAGTGCCATGTCTCTTCCTGAGAAATCGGTTGCAAGACGCAACTACTTTAAAAATGTAAACTTCGGGATTAGTTGCGGAGGGGATTCATCCCTAATTGAATACAACACTATTGAAAATTTTGCCGGGGATGGTTTGCGTGGCATCGGCAACTACCAGGTATTTCAGTATAACACCATAATGAACTGCTACGACGTCAATGAAAATCATGATGACGGATTTCAATCCTGGTCGACTGGCGACAGCGGTGTGGGTACTGGTGTAGTCAAAGGGATGATTCTTCGTGGCAACACTATCATCAACTATACAGATATCAATCAACCCTTCAGGGGCACACTTCAGGGAATAGGCTGTTTTGACGGCATGTTTGAAGATTGGGTTGTGGAAAACAACATCATCGCCGTTGATCACTGGCACGGAATCAGCCTTTACGGGGCAAAAAACTGCCGCGTGGTAAACAACACAGTAGTTGACCTGAACAGCGCTTCTCCGGGACCACCCTGGATAAAAATCACCGAACATAAAAACGGTACATCGCCAGTGGGATGTCTTGTACGGAATAATCTCACAACCGCAATAAGCTGCAGTAATACCGGAGTTACGATTGATAATAATATCATCGTCAAAGATTACGATACTTACTTTGTAGATTACAGCGGAGGCAATTTTCATTTGAAGGATAATTGTGACGCTATAAACGCCGGCGTATCTGAGTTCGCTCCGGAGATGGACAGAGATGGAATCAAGCGGCCAGTTGGTTCCGGAATCGATATCGGGGCTTATGAATTTCGCCCCGGCAGTTCTTCAATCACTCTCTACTGGCCCGTTTCAAATCAAATACTTTCGACAGTTAAAGTATTTGATCTTAGAGGAAGATGTGTATCTGATGTCAGAAATGATCGGGAATTAATCACAAAAGGGCAACTTGGTACAAATCTTTTTCTATTACATGGTCAAGCTAACCACAACAGTGCAGTTCGGCACATCTTTATGAGAAGAAGGTAATATGCTTCAGTTTTTGGGCATCTATCAGATCAGATTTAACTAGAGTTTAAAAGCAGCATTTCAGCAAGCATTGAAGAAATGATTGCCTCATTCATGAGGCAATCTTTCAAAAATTTCATTTCTTCAGATGATTCCCAAGTCTCAGCAGAAACTCCCTGACCTCATCTGTGTTTTTTAAAGAAAAATCGGCAAAACTGGGATGGCCATGATTTCCGACTATGATACCAGTCCCCCATTCTTTGACTTCACGGAAAGCATCTTCATCGGTGATGTCGTCCCCTAAGAACAGAGGATAGGCACCACTTCGTGAATGAAAGACCTGCTCCACTATCCACTCCACAGCCTTTCCCTTATCCCACTGTAGTTCAGGACGGAACTCCAGTACCTTTTTCCCGTAGGTTATTTTGAGGTCTCCAAGGCCTCGAGCCACATCTAAAACGATCTCTTTTACTTTGTTAATTTCGTTTTCTTTTACCAAACGGTAGTGAACGGCAAGAGCAAACTTTTTACGCTCGATGATAACACCTTCTATTCCGTTAAGCATAGCTTTGCATTCTGATTCAGCTGTCTCGATTGAGCCAATGCGGTTTCTTGCTTCCTGCAATTCCATTCTGGAGTCATCGGGACCAAGTATCTCAAAACCGTGGCTGCCCGAATAATATATATTGTTAATCTCAAGCAGCCTTTTCACATCCTGAAGATCTCTTCCGCTTACAACGGCAACTTTGATTTTTCGAGCAAGCTGCCTTACTGCATCACGCGTAGATTCAGAAATCTGCGCTAATTCGGGTCGTTCGACTATAGGCGTAAGCGTCCCGTCATAATCAAGCAAAACCATTACTGTATCAGCATAAAGTTTTTCAGCAAGCCTGTTGAATTGTTCTAGAGCAGAGGGGATTTCATCAATTTTCCTGCGCATCAAACCTCCCATTACAGGCATTTCAGTGAGTTTGGAAACCACAATATCTGCACCATTCTGAAGCAGAAGCTCCCTGCTTTTTCCATCGCGCGATACACCAGTTACAAGTAAGAAGTGGCCATTTTTTCCAGACTGAACCCCCGCGACTGCATCCTCCACAACGACAGTCTGGGAAGGATCGACACCAAGCAGCTTTGCCGCAAAAACAAACGTGTCAGACTCGGGTTTACCCTTAAGCATATTCAGCTCAGCATCGTTTCCATCGACAATGGCATCAAAAAGGTCGGTAAGTTCTGCAGACTGAAGCACTTCACGACAGTTGCGACTGGCAGAAATGACAGCTGTCCTCATTTGAGCATCTCGCCATTTACGAATCATCTCAACTGCATCATCGTAAACATGCGCTCCCTGCTCATGCAGAAGAGTATGATACAATTCATTCTTAAGATTTCCCAGACCACAGATAGTCTCCACACCCGGAGCATCATTACGGTCTCCATAAGGAAGAATTATCCCCCTTGATTTCAGGAAAGTGCGCACACCATCATAGCGAGGCCGTCCATCGATATACTCTTTGTAATCGTGTACCGGGTCCAGCGGAACAAAAGGAAGCTTTTTCTTTTTGGAATATTGCTGTAAAAAGGAATCGAACATGCGCTTCCAGGCTTTAGTATGGAGCGTTGCGGTATTAGTAACAACCCCATCTAAATCTAGAAGCACAGCTTTTACTCTGCTTAATGTGCGTAAAATCATAAATCTGCCCCGTTCTGTTTTACAGAGATACCGGTGCAAGATTCATGCCCCGCGCTTTTTACTAGAAAAAGGCTCTTGGAATCAAGAGCCTTTTATATAACGAAGAGATTAATTAGTGGATTCTACGCTAGATGCATCATCAGAAGGAATCTCTGCAGGCATTTCTGCCGGAACCACTGGCGCGGTTGTTCCGACCGAAGCTGGATTTTTAAATGCATCCTCCAGCTGCTTTTCCTTCTCAAATTTGGCCAGCCATTTGGGGAAAGAGGCATCACCTGTTTTCTGATAAGCCAATGATGCATAGGAAATGGCATCGTTTAAATCACCAACAATATACCTTTTATAGAGCATCTTATTATAAAAGGCTTCCTTTCTGTTCTCTTCTTCAAAACGATCCCAGATTTCTGCCGCAGATTCCCAGTCACCTTTCTTAACCAGCTTGAGGGAGTTGGTAAAAAACTCGTCATCCTTCATTATGGCTAAAGCGTAATTCGCTCTCACTTCAACTTGTGCGAAAGATGCAACCAATGAACTGTTAGCCTGAGAAACAAGTGACGAAAGCACCTGAGTTTTCTGAGGTAACTTACCAAGTGCACCACTGCGACTGCTTGCTTCCCCTTTGCTGGAGTGGGTTTTCTCTATCTTTTCATTCCTGAGCACCTCACCTGTACGGGGGTTAACAAACCGATAATTCACAACCAGTGTACCACTGCATTCAGCATTGTAAACGGAATGGTACTTGCCTTCCTTGTCGGTGTAGGAATTATCAGACACGCTGTGGTTAACATCCTGGGCAAGAATTGTCCCGGCTATCACCATCTGAATCGAAGAATCATTCTTGGCGATGCTGCGGTCATAAAGCTTGAAGATCCCTTTTTCTGAAATTTTTCCCGCCAGATCATCGGCAATGGCGATGGAAAGGGAATTTGTTGAAAAGTGCTTTTCAAGTATGTCCCAGAGGCTGTAACTTGTAGAACCAATGGAACCTTCCTCAAAAGGCAGCACTGCAACATTTTTAATGTGACTGAAATTAACTTCAGGATATTTGGTATACGCCAGAGAAACATCTGCACTTCCGCCATCAGACAGAAGTGATCCTATCATCGCACACCCTGAAAGAGTCAATGCTAAAAAACCGGCTGCAAAAGTTAAATATCTCGTTTTCATTTTCGTTTCCTTTTTTATAGCTCAAACACATAAGAGATATTGATAACCAAACCATCAGGAGCTATGTTGACTTTATCAGTCTTTTTTCCGTCCATCTCGAAAATCACGTTCTTTTCGGTGATTTCCAGCGACTCGGTCTCCTCTTCATCTGTGTAATAAGAAGTTCCGCTAAAGGTGAATGAAGGCGTTGATGCAGAAATCGGAACCTGATAGCCCCCACCCAGCATGATCATTCCCTTTCTGGTCACTCTTATGTAGGCATTCAATTCCGGCCGCACTACCACATGAGTGGAAGTCATGGATACAGCAAGTTCATCATCATCAAACCAAGTTCCGTTTATTCTTGCATACCCGTAAAGCGTGGGAATGGCCCCCAGGTTTACATTTGCATATCCGAAAACGATATCGGATTTGGCTTGAAGCCATAGACGATCCTTTATAATCCTCTGATTATATCCGGCTCCCAGAGCAAGCCCAAACATGGAAAATGCACCGAACTGAGCATCAAAAGCAAGTGCCAGATGCACAGGTCTCTGTACATTAGACTCCAGATTAAGACCCAGTCCCCAGGCACCGGCATCCTTAGCCAGATGAAGACCCTGGATAACAGAAGTATCATAGATCCCTAAACTATGATCAATGAACGTGAACCTGAATGCTCTGTCATCACCTTGCAGAGTACGCATACCGGCCTGAATCCGAAACTGGGCGGCAGGTGTACCGCTGATGGAAACACCGGAAGACTTGGTTCCTTCGCCATTAGCAAGTGGCTCAGGCACTTCTTGCGCATACATAATAAAGGCGCAGCTCACTAAAGCCAACCACATTTTGTGCATTGCAGCTCCTAAAAGTGAAGAGTGATAAATTTTGGGTAAAATGGGTTTAAGAATTTACCGGAACAATATATATAAGTTAAGTAGCGGAGTCAAAACAAAACAGTATCACTTTATTCTAAAGCATCTGGTCTCCTTTTCGGCAAAAACAAATTCCTGTCCCTGCACGTTTACCTTAACCGGATTGCCCCACCCCTTTTCAAAGCACATTGTGAGTGTTTCATGGTTGACAACCATGCCGATCCAGTGTCCTCTGAATCGGATTCTCTGCCGAATTTCGGATATGCTCTCAGGCAACTGCGGTTTAAGATAGAGTACCTCATCTCTGATTTCAAGCCCAGTGTAGCATCGTTGAATCATATCTACTGTACCGGCCATTGCACCAAGATGAATTCCTTCAGGAGTGGTTCCTCCCTGCACATCTTCAAAATCGGAAACAAGAGCTTTACTGAAAATATGCCAGGAACGGTTGCGGTCGGAACGGGAAAGAACCCAGGACAAGACCAGTCGACTGAGGGTACTGCCATGAGAGGTACGCTCCCTGTAATAAGAGATATTTTCAGGTATGGTGGAGGTGTTAAAATCATAACCCATTTTTCTGAAAACCTGCTCCATCTCCTCCGCGGAAAATAGATAGAACAGCATCAAGACGTCAGCCTGCTTACTCGCCTTATATTTATCAACGTTGTCATTCTCACTTTCCAGAATTCTGTCAAGCCGCAAGTTCTCACCGAATCGTCCCTTGTAATGATCCCAATCAAGCTCCTTGAGTTTACTGTATCCCTCAAACTGTTCTATAATTCCATTGTTGAAGGGTATGTACATCCTGTGGCTGATTCTGTTCCATCGATCGAGCTCTTCGTCGTCAATGTCGAGATCGGAAAGCAGTTCACGGCTTCGCCTCTCATCAAGAATATTCAATGTATCTAAAGCACGTTGAAGAACCCAGGCAGCCAGAAAATTTGTGTAGGCATTGTTGTTGATACCCGGTGTCTGAGCTCCCGGATAGGATGTATGGTATTCATCGGGCCCGATCACCCCGTGAATTTCAAAGCGCTCCCTTTGAGGATTATAACGCGATATGGAGGACCAGAACTTGGCTATTTCGAATATGATTTCAGCTCCGAAATAATAGAGAAACTCCTTATCGTTTGTCACCTGATAGTATTGCCAGATATTCATCACGATGGCTGAATTAACATGCCTTTGAAGCTGAGTGACATCGGGTATCCATCTTCCGGATTGCGGATTGAGATGAATTTTCTGATTTTCTTCCCGACCGTTGCTTCCACTCTGCCAGGGGTACATGGCCCCTTTGTACCCTGCGAGCTCGGCGGCTATTCTGGCCTGCTCAAGACGGTGGTAGCGGTACAGGAGAAACTGACGAGTAAGGAGTGGATTGCGCAGATTGAGAAAAGGAAACACGAAAAGCTCATCCCACAGAATATGCCCGCGATATGCCTCTCCGTGTAGACCCCGGGGAGGAATACCCACATCGAGTTCGTAAGTATTAGGGGATGCAGTCTGCAGTATGTGGAATATGTGCAGATGAATAAGCGTTTGACTCTGCATGTCGCCCACGATTTTAGTGTCAAAGCGATCCCACAGATGAGACCAGGCCCTCTGCTGAGAAATCAGTAAGGAATCGTAATTGGCTGCGCGCTCGACTGTCCTGCATGCGTCAGCAACGGGTTCACTGATTGCCACATCTTTAGAGGTATAGATTGCTACCACTTTTTCCACCGTAACCTTATAATTTTCTTTACAATCAAATGTAAGTTCCTGCGCCACATATCCTTCCCTTTCAAAGGACTCCCGCTTCAAGGGAATAATGCCGCTGTCGTCATAGATTTCGGTGCGAGCAGCCTGAGCCATGTGAATATGAGATTGAGTGGTCCTTACCTCCAGAAAAATGCCGTTTTCACCAACCCTTCCTGTCTGAAGGGATTCAATGTGATTTGAATTAAGCGCACGATAGCGCTTAACACCGCTGTTATTAACTGTACCGTCGAGTGCACTTTGCACTGTCAAGCTGCCTGACCAGTTTTCAGGGGTGATGGTCCATTTGATAGCAGCCAAGTGGGAAATTTTCATATGTACAAAACGGGATGTTTCAATTTTAGTAATCCGGTCGTGGCTGTCACGTAAACGGATAAGCGTTTCAAGTACACCACTTTCCATATTAAGCACCTGATCATAATCCAGAAGATGTACCTGATCGACAGAGAACCAGTCTTCATTCTCGATGCGGAAGGTGAGCACAAGCCAATTGGGCCAGTTTACAAGATCTTCACTTTCAATAATGTTGCCGGCAACACTGGTCTTGAGCCGATTGTACCCCCCAGCCAGATAGGTTCCGGGATAATGGACATCGCTGGCCTTGGAACTTTCATTTGCTCCTCTTGTAGCGAAGTAGCCGTTACCGAGAGTGCAAAGGGTCTCTCTGAGCCCCTCTTTATCCGGTTCGTAGCCCCTATAGGTAATTAGAAACGTTTTATTATAGTCCATACCTCACCCCTTGCACATCTGTTTGCGCCATCAAGGGACATAACTGCAAGAGCGGTGCCAGAGCCTGCTCCGGATACGCACGGCATTTGCTTCATATAGATAATTAATTGACAACATCAACTATTCCGAGGACAACATGAACAGACATGAAGACCCAATCGCCATCATCCGGGAGAACGCAAACGAAATCATGGCCCAACCAGATGATTTCGATGCACTTCTGGAAGCCATCGGAGACTCGCACCTGGTGCTCATCGGAGAGGCTAGCCACGGCACTCACGAGTTTTATCGGGCAAGAGCTCAGATTACCACTCGATTGATAGAAGAGAAAGGGTTTACCGCAGTGGCAGTGGAGGCAGATTGGCCGGATGCCTACAGGGTGAATCGCTATGTAAGATCTCTGGGTAATGATGAAGACCCCTTTACATCTCTAAATGATTTTACCCGCTTTCCCCGCTGGATGTGGCGCAATACCGAAGTGGTCGACTTTATATCCGTACTGCGAAGCTACAACGAAAACAGGCCCCAGGAGCAAAAAGTAGGATTCTATGGTCTTGATCTTTACAGCCTCTACTCCTCCATCGATGCAGTTATCGACTACCTCGAAGAAGTTGACCCCCAGGCAGCCCAGAAAGCCCGTCAGCGTTATGCCTGCTTTGAACAGTATGGCCCTGAAGCGGAAAACTATGGTCTGGCCATGAGCTACGTTACAGAGGACTGCCGTAAACATGCGATTCAACAGCTTCAGGATATGAGAAGCAAGGGGTTGGATTATGTAAAGAGTGGCGGTTTCGTCCCCAGGGAGGAGCTCTTTTACGCTCAACAGAACGCGAAGCTTGCCCGGGATGCCGAAGAGTACTACCGCACAATGTTTTCCGGCAGAGTATCGAGCTGGAATCTGCGTGACAAACACATGGCCGATACTCTCGATGCTCTGATCAGCCATATTCGTCAATTTAGGGAACCCAAAATTGTAGTATGGGAACATAATTCACATCTGGGAGATGCCCGAGCTACTGAAGTCAGCCGCTATGGCGAATACAATGTAGGGCAACTTATCCGTGAGCGCTATAACGATGAAGCATTTCTGATCGGATTTTCCACTCATTCCGGTACAGTATCCGCAGCCTCCTCCTGGGGTGGTGAAGTGGAGCGAAAGCATATCCGTCCCTCAATGGTGGAAAGTTACGAAAACCTTTTTCATATGAGCGCCATTCCGGCATTCTATATCATTCTGAAAGACAATCCGAATCTCTCCTTTCTCGAACGTCAGCATCTTGAAAGAGCTATAGGAGTCATATACATGCCCGGTACCGAAAGGCAGAGTCATTATTTCCAGGCTTCTCTCCCAAAGCAGTTCGATGCAGTAATTCATTTCGATCAGACCCGTGCTGTGCAACCGCTCGACCGCAACCCAGGATGGGAAGCAGGAGAGCAACTGCCCGACACCTATCAGAGCGGTTTGTAAACAAAAGTAAAGGAAACATCATCATGAAAGTAAGAGATATCATGACATCCAGTGTGGATACTATTCTTTCCAATTTTACCATTCTCGATGCTGCCAAAAAGATGCGGGATCTAGATATAGGAGCCATTCCCGTAAGAGAAGACGGCTCAGTGATTGGAATAATCACCGATAGAGATATCGTAGTAAGGGCAATATCAGAGGAGCTTAACCCTGCCAGAATTACCGTAAAGCAAGTTATGTCGGATCGGGTGCTTTCCTGCACCGATGATGCCGATATCGAGCAGGCGGCAAAAATCATGGAGGAACACAAGGTGCGACGCCTTCTGGTGAATGATAAATACGGCAATGTTGTGGGAATTTGTTCACTGGGAGATCTGGCGGTCCATGCACAGAGAGAACTGGCCGGTGAAGTGATTAGAGATGTTTCTGAGCCCAGTAAGCCCTCAAGGTAGAACCCAAATCCCCTCCCCGTTTTGGAGAGGGGAGTAAAAGGTTCTCAGGAATAGAATTAAACCGGAAACGGGCTATCTTGCATCAATAATCACATCAGGTTCCAGCCGAATTGCACGAGCCTGAATAGGACCTCGGAACCGAGTACTGCCGTCAACTTTCTTTTTTGTACACACTTCCACAAGAGCATAAGGCGCTTTAATTGAGCCAACAAATTCGACATCATTACCAATTTTGAGTGAAGAACTCTGAAGAGAATGAATCTGAAGTAACTCTGGATTGGTGTTTATAATTCTGCTTCTATCTCCAATGGAAAACTCATTGACAACTTTCCAGTAAATTGATTTAGAAGCTGCATCAATTGAGATATTTACATCAGGCTCGAAGATTAACGATCTGAAAAAATAATCACCCGGTTGAAAATACACCTTTGCTCTAGAATAAATCCGAACATCACCGTAAATACCGGGCTGAAAATGATATTCTTGGTCATTTGCAATGCTGAAGGTGGAACTATCTGCTATATACAGTTCATCGGGGATGACTATTTCAGGAATAGTATAGAATTCCTTAATAGTCCCGACTATTTGATTTTGATTTCCCTTAAATACATCACCCGCCAACTGAATGTCCCCGTCTATTCTTGCTCGATCAGAAAGATGCATTTCTCCAGCGATAATAGCACCAGCTTTAATTTCTGCATCACATCCTAATAATAAGGACCCGTTAAGACCAATAGATGGTGCTAAAATGCAACTACGATCAGATAAGGCAATGTTTTCCTTTGCAGCTATCGCAAAATGTGGAGACCCATTTACTGGCACAGTATTACAAACTGGTATCTCAACGGATACTTCATTACCCACTTCTGTAAATACATTATCTTCCGAAACATCATTTCCACAACTATTTCCGGTTATAACAATAGCATTATTTACTACATTATTAAATTTGTTGTTGGAAATACGACTATCGTTACAGTTTGTGAGAGAGATACCGTTTAAATTTTCAGAAAAAACGTTTGATAAAATGGAAATCTCTTTTGTGGATTGAGCGGAAATACCATTTGTAGTCAATCCCCCTATAATAGTTGAGTTGGTAAGATATAGACCAGCTCCCCCAACTGTGTTGATAGCACTTCCACCTTTTTTTGCAAGTACACGCAAATTGTCCAGTTTGGAATTATATGAGTCGGTTATCGAAATTCCACTCGATGGTTCAGAAATTTCAAATCCAATATCTTTAATTAAAACCGCACTGCTAGAAGTAATAACTAAGGGAGCAATAGATTCTGAAGAACTTATCACAGTTCTTTCAACTCCTGAGCCGCTAATTGTTATATTCTGTTTGGAATTGATGACTATAGGACTTGACTCCGTAGACACCTCCAATAATCCATCGCCAAGAGTAATAAGGGATCCATCAGTGCTATTATCAATAGCATCCTGGATGCTTTTGTAAATAACACCATAATCATTAGGGTCTGAAGGTTCATGATACAATACGATACTTAAACTGGGGTTACCTGGATCACACGTTGTAAATTGAGGTAAATACTTTTCTGTACAGCACTTACCACCTTTACCGCACTCCGCATTTGCCCAATTCCAATACCATAAATCACTTTCAGCCCAAAAACCACATTTGTAAGCAATCTCCAGCTTTGGGCGATAGCTCTTATTTACTTCTGAATAGGTATGGGAATGTTCCGTTCCTGCCCAACCGTCATTGCTAATACGTGACGTAATATTGCCATCCCCCCAGTGAATTTTCAAATATGCCCTTTCTCTTGTTTGATACTCATCAGCATGTCCTATACACCTTCCTTTTGCATCCCAATTGACGCATTTGGATTTTCTGATCATGGGCACATCATTGTCTTTACCAATAATTGTGTGCGTTTGAGAGCAAGTTTTTGTTGCATCAGGTCCAACGTTAGGACAAAATACCGGGAAACGTTTCACTACTGACCCCTGAATCCATCCTCCAAAGGTCCCAAGTGGATTAATGGCCTCAAGAGATACATCAATGTATCCTCTTCTACCCCGATAATCAATTTTAATGTCAAATGTGAAAGGACGATTTGGCTGTAACACCACTTCATAATCACGTTCAACCGTAATTCCCTGTCCGCGAACACGCAACAATGCCTTTTGTGATGTTTTTTGATCACGCAAGTACACCGGACCAAATGTGACGGTCTGACTAGTTCCTGCACATGGTGCGCATCCGGCAGGACATGGTTGTGCTTCATAATATGACCCGGGTGGGGAAGATATATCTGATTCAGATATTTCCACAAGTTCCCAATCATATACACTTACTACAGTCTGGACTCCCTCTTCTAGACCTCCATTACCATACAGCTTACCAGCCTTTATTACGACCTCAATTTTGTCATCTGAATCTAAAAGAAGTGAAAGTGCAGTTTCAGTCCTCTGGGAAACTTCATCGTTACTGTTTACCACTTCCAGATCATTAGCGGTTATTCTCCGTATGTTATATAACCTTCCATTAAGATATAACTCAATCTGGAAAATCGTCTCAGTGTCATAGTAACTTTTTCTCGATCTCAGAGGCGTATTCTGTCCTGAGAGTGATTTATCTGCAGCACTGACGACATAGGGGACAACTAGATTATAGAATTTGCCGGAGCCAGAAGCAGTATTCTGAACAAAGAGATATCTTGACTGGTAATCCTCCCACAACAATACTTTGGGTTTGTCTTCAAATGCGAAATGCGCAGTTCTATTTTTATAGTTTGCGATACAGGTATATGGATATTCCATGCAAAGATCCATGGGGGCGCAGCTCTCGTTTCCCACACACCCCTCTTTACCACAATCCCACTGGTATGAAACGATCTTCTTGAGATCCCCATCATCCGGCACAGTACATAGTCCCTTGGGGGTGTTGCTTGCCACCCGAATACTCTGGTAGACCATTTTATTATCATTAAGGACTTTCGCCTCATCAGCAGTACAACCACTACCGCTTCTTGCAACCCCGAACATCACTGATGCCGGTACCAAAGTGCGAATAGGACCGCCCGGGATGTAAACATCAGCCTCCCGTGCCCGCATATTTGCATTAGAGAAATAGGGGAGCGGATCAGTTCCGGGCTCACCATAGGACATAATTGTATGAGCAAGAGCCTTTCCATCATAGGTCACGGTCAAACCGTGTGCATCAGGAGAAATACCATCTGAAGAACCATCTACAGGGTTATTACATTCATGTGCAAGACCAAAAATGTGACCTGTCTCATGTAGTATGGCAATGGCAAGCATTCGGCTGAAACCTGGTTCCTTTATCTTGCTCACATTCACTACGAAGCACTCTCTACCATCATATTTAAGCTCTATATAACCACTCTCCTTCCAATCCTTGGATTGTGTCAATTGGCTAGTGGCCATTCCCAATATTTTGTCATCTACACTGTTATAGTTCAGAAGCCCCACGATATCCGCCGGCTCCAGGCTGCCCTCTATAGCATCTTTCCAGAGAGCCTCCACCTGCTTATTCAGAGATGATTTTTGAGAGAGAATATCAAGAGTTTTGGTGTTGGTTCTACTTGAGAGGCTAACGAAAGAGGTTTCCTCAAGACGGAGGCGAATCGTGATATCCACATTACTATTAGTGAATATTTCATTGATTTCCTCCTCAAGTTCTGTCCGGGCATTCTCTTTATTATCCCATTTACCTTCAGAGAGCATTAGGGAAAGGGCATCGAAATACATGTGCACTGTGGCTTTCAACTGTGCATTTGCTTGGAAGGCCGCTAAAAACATTAAAAACAGACAAAACACACCTCTGGCTGACAATATATGTCGCATTTTTTCCCCTTATACACCAGTTAAATATTACTATTGCGGTCCAAGCTCGTATTTGAAGCCGTGCAGTACACCTTTTCCCACCATAAAAATGTCGAATACCGGCATTGGTCTGTAGGTCCCCCAATTACCACCAATACTAACATTCTGAAGCTCGCAATCCGGCTCACATTTGTATCTTACAACAATTTTGGGCAAACTTAGTGTTCCTTTTACTCTTAGCTTTGCAGATCTCTCATTCGTCGAATAATACCCATCATACACCAGAATAAAATCCGGCTCTCCCGGAAACATTGGGATACTGAGGACATCAAAAGCGGTCGCAGTATCAATAGAACTATTACCCGATTTCCAGGATTTCCATGTCTCCCTTGCCTGTTCAAGCCGTTCTATAAGCGCAGTTTCATCTATGCGGTGAGGTATACCAACATTGAGAATGCGTGTAATGTTGTTGCGAGCCTGCATTTCCGGATCGGTATAATGAGAGAAAATGGTATCAAAGCGGGCCTGCTGCTCTTCAGTAAGATGCACAGCCACTCCGGTAACAGGGGTATCAGAACCATTCTGTGCCAAAGTACAAATGGATATGAATAAAAGTATAAATATTGAAAGAAATTTTTTGTCCATGTTATATCTCCGGTTGAACAGTTTTTGGCTATCAATGTATTTAAATATAAATTAAAATTAGCGAACCCAGCTTAGTGCAACTTGAACTTCGAAAATAATTACCCCCCCCCCGCTTTTTGTCAAGATTTTTTTTGATTATTTTTTTCTACTTCTATATACAGTAGTTGGGAAATCCTGCCAGATCAGCTACTGTAGGGTTGTTACATTTTTATGGTGGGCTGAAAACAGGTGTTCAGCAGGAAACACCCAGCAAGCGAACTGGTGGCTATTTTACAGCAATTCTTGGACACTGAGCGATCAACGCTTTGAGGATTGGAAGTAATAAAATGCTCACCCTTCGACTCCGTAGGCGGGCTCCAGGTGAGCGGATCGGACCAAAATATCAGAAAACGAACGAGGATAAATAATAAAGTCAGCCTGATTCTATCTCAACTCAACAGAAACTCAAATCTTCACAATCACCTTTCCTCTCGAATGCTCATTCTCAAAGTACTCAAAGGCCTCCCTGGCATTATCGATTGAAAACTCTCTGTCGATGACCGGTTTGAGCTTATCACTCCCGACGTATTCTGAGAGTCTGGAGAGCCTTTTAGCATTGGTGATTGTGCTCTGGTAAAGAGCTTTAACCTCGAACTGCCTTGCCAGCTCATCGTCGACAGGATGAACCATCGAATTGATTATTCCACCTTTCTTAAGAACAGCAAAGGAGCGACGGTAGGTATCCTTTCCCACTGTGTCGAACACTGCATCGTAATCCTGAATAATTTCTTCAAACCTCTGTGTTTTGTAATCGATAGCCAGATCGGCGCCCAGTTTTTTTACAAAATCGATGTCTTTAGCGGAAACGGTGGTGGCAACAAATGCCTGCATAGTTTTAGCAAGTTGAATCGCCAAGGAACCAATGCCCCCGGCTCCCCCGTGTATGAGAATCTTCTGCCCTTTTTTAAGCTGAATCTGCTCTGCAAGGCTCTGAAGTGCACTCACCCCTGCCAGAGGAAGAGCGGCAGCTTCGTAAAAATAGACAGGCGGCTTGTAATTCAGATTTTGGCGGTTACAGGCAACAAACTCGGCCAGGGACCCTGACCCCCCATTCATGACTATTGCCTGGCCATACACCTGATCACCAGCATTCAAATCGGTAACCTTGCTGCCGGTATTAACAACCAGTCCGGTGAAATCTCCCCCTAACGTAACAGGCATTGCCGGCTGAAACACCTCCTGAAGGTAACCTCTTCTAAGTTTCCAATCTATGGGGTTAAGACTCGCCGCATGTACCTCCACCAAAACCTGATTGTCCTTAATGGAGGGAATTGGTACATCACCTGTTTCAATCACCTCTGGGCCACCATATCGACTGAACTGCACTGCTTTCATCTTCACCTCTTTGTTAAATCTGTTTTTTTAAAGTGAAGCAAAAAGTTGACCCATGGGACATCATTCCCATTTACCCTCAAACAAAGGCTTCCTGGGGCGTTTTTCTCTGTTAATTTTAAGATCGGTATAGACATCGGCAGTTTTATCATTCTCATTATCCCTCTTTATCTGGACATCCAATTCCTTTTTGATATTGTCACTTGCGGAAATGAGAATGAATTGAGTTCCCTCAAAGTTTAAAAAATCGACAGGATCCAGCTCCGAAAAACGCCTTCCCCTGAACTTCTCCTGAAGCTCTGATGGGTACTCGGCATCGCGAGCTTCCGACAACCCCACATTTCGTGGAGACGGCTTATCAGGGTTTTTAACAGTAACCACGTAACTCGCCTGGTCTTCAATATTGAATTCCTGCTGCACTTCACCTGGTTTCCTAGGGAGTTCCAGAACATAAACGAAATGAGTATGACCTTTATGATTGAGGATCTTGTAAACACCCTCTCCTGCAGGTCTGGCTGTCCCCACCACCCGCTTACCCCTCGTTTTGGTCTCGTACTCCTCCCTGCCTATCTCCTCTTTAATCGGAGCAGGCGAACTGCTCACCATTTTTACAAAGCCCCAGTACTTTTCATGCCCTGAATCCTGCGGCTCAGGAAGCTCCTTCTGACCTACTATGGCCAGACGAAACCGATTTTCATCATCAGGACTTAACACCATATAAAACCGCTGCACATCCTCCTCACTTTCGGGATGTTTCTCCTCCACCCGCGGACGATAAAAAAAATACAGATTCCCCCGCTCCAGCAAGTTCACATCTTCAGCCATTTTCGCACCTCTCATCAATCAAGTTTCTTTTCGGCAACCAAAAGTCTTACAACGCCTTTAAAACAGCGAATTTCATCCACAACAGAAAATCCGGCTTGACTAACCAGATTCGACGTGTTACGATTTAAATGTTCTCCAATCAAAGAAACAGAAAACCAGTTTAGCACATCAAACACAGCCCCGGCTACAAAGGAATCGGGTCGAACGTGCTCAATCATATAAAGCCTGCCATCAATCTGTAAAACACGCCAGATTTCCCTGAGTCCTGAAAGCGGGTCACTCACTGAACAGAAGACCAGGGAAGACAGAACTGCGGGAAACGTTTGGCTTACAAAGGGAATATTTTGCACATCAAATTGACAGAAATTGATTACCATTGCCCGCGACTGTGCTTTCCTTCTTGCAAAACGCATCATTCCCCAGCTCAAATCACCGGCAATCATGTTCGTACCAGGCCGGTAATATGAAATGCTGCGACCGGTTCCCACTCCTATTTCAAGTACCTTCAGAGCCTGTATACGTCGAAACAGAATCTTACGCCATCGGCCCAGAAATAACTCCAGCACCCGTTCCCCGTACTCATAGAAAGATGCAAACCGGTCGTATCCACTTCTGCTACTGACCACCACTGCCCTGACCCTGAGAGCTCGTATCCTGCATCATCTGGCGACACATGCTCATAGCATCCCGAATCTGATTTATCATGGTCTGCATCTCCTGCTGACTCAACTGAATATTGACTTCCTGCTTTCGATTGAGATTTTTGTCGTACTTAATCATTTTATTTCCCATGAGGACAATAACTCCTCCATCCGAAGTCGGAATGACCTGTGGACGCAACATCATCGCGCAGGCTCCCATCCCCTGCCCCATACATTGACCCGGCGCCATGCCGTGTCCCGGGCATTGCATCTGTCCACCATTGGTGGTATCGGAAGGATCGGCCTGCTGCGCAAAGGAAACGGAACAAAAAACAGAAAAAGTCAAAACCGCTAAAAGCATTGTGCCTTTCATAACCGCACCCCTTTGCTAAAAATGAAAGTTGATTTTAATCAGAACAGCAAAAAACAGACCCTGTATGCATGCAACCCGGGAAATGGAAAAAATTCTCATAAATTTTGGCAAGGAGAATAATGACCAGGCTTTGTATCCTGAAACATGATCGGATATTTAAGAACCGATCAGGAAATCATCTACAGGTAACTCAGTCTTCCAGCCGTGTTCCGTTCGGAAGATACTCCACATTGAAGTTTTTACCATTTTCATAAAAGTGCAATGATATAGTCACTGGCGCTGCCTCAATAATGCCACCGGTGATTATGATGCAAACAACGATTATGGAATTAAACTGGTCGTATGCCGTTTGGGTAAATCTCATGGGAGACCCGACCTTAAGGATGTATCAATTCCATGAATTTCAACTGGGGAAAGAGGGCTGTCATTTTAATAATTAACGGTGCAAGTTATCAACACATTATGCGCTTATTATCAAACCCCTAAAATGCTCAGGACCATAAAGACCTGAATATCGTCTGCTCGAAAAGACCCCCGCTGCCATGGTAAAGTCCTTTTGCACCAAAGGATAAACCATGGTCGGATGTAAGCAAGAGTTTGCGTTTGGTATCCAGGGATGCCTCAACCAGAGAGGGAAGATTTCTGGACAGAAGATTCGAAAGCAAAAGAGGCATTTCGGAGAGACGCCCATTGGAATGAGCTTGTTTGTCAAACAGAGATAATCGTATCAGTTGAGGAACATCAGCTCTTGCAGGAGGTACGACATCAGACCATAGACGATCTTCATCACCGCTTATATTCACGTAATCTACCCCCCGGGAAAAAAGCTCCGTTGCGGGGTCTTTTTCTTGGGGCAGCCCGAAAATTTCATTTATACAATCGACTGTATGACTGGGAGCAGTTGCCCGAAACCACCCTGATATACTTTTCTGGAAAAGATGCTTATTGGCAGAGAATACTTCGAGCCAGACATCAACCGGAACAGCATCCACCAGAATAACCGTGACCGGATCTGTAAACTGCAAAGGTTTTACCGCAGGGAGAGATAAAAACCAGTCATCGCCCTCTTTTTCCACATTATCAATAATGGACAGAATTTCTGATTTCAGTCTGGATGAGGTCCACGAATCAGTATACAAAACAGATGCTTCCAGCCTTGATTTCAAGCGGTCGGGATAAGTTTGACGCAGTAAACTGCAGATGCGCTTTAAAGCAGACAATCTGTAATTAATGCGCCCGGCTTCCGATTCCTCAAGAAACCGTGAGCCGCAATAATTCAGAGTGAGCGATTCAGGACTCTGCAGAATTCTTGATACTAAAACAGTGAATGCACTCTGAAGCGCCTGTAAATGAAGAGGTTCTCTGGTTGTGAAATCGACTAACCCATCAATGCTCATTCGGTTGAAAGACTGAATCAAAGAATCGGAAGGATACTTCTGTTCCAGCTCAGCCGCGAGTGCAGCAGCCTGCTGCGCCGACATTTTCTGCTCCTTCACAACACCGCCGAACAGTTCCCCGTGAATGCAAGGCCAGATAACAGGGTCAGTTCTGCTGTAACTCTGGTCAAACCCGCTTTGATCAATGGACAGAATCGTATCTCCGGTGGTGTTCCCGATCCAGAGCTCGACAATTTCCCGAATTCTCGACGGAGTAAGACGCCTTCCGGACAGTTCTGCAAGGAGTGTTTTTAGCTCTTTGCACTCGATACGAGTCCGCCCCGAAAGAGCGAAGGATATTTCCCGGACGGTGACTTCGTCAAGCAGATCACGAAGAGTAACTGTATCCTGATTTTCATTATCCCGAATGAATGCATGCAGTTTTTGAAGTCGCTCGCTTACTGCACTGTTAGTATCGCGCAAAGCAAATGCGCGAGCGGAAAGGGACTCAAGGACATCGGCTCCACCTAAAATAGCGTGATACTCCCTTAAAATACGGTCAGCTTCGGCTTCAGGATCCAGGGTAGCGCTCTTTTCTATGACACTCCCGTACTGATATCCGCATCCGCAAACAGGAGACCGGAGAAGCTCCTCCGCCACATTACGATTACAGAGATGGTCGACAGGGGCCTCAATTTGATCCAGGAGCTGCTGAGCACCTCGTGGCCGGTCTAACGAAGGAACCGAAGCAAGACTTCTAATAACCTTGAGAGATCGGGAAGTGTTTTTTGTTAAAGGTGTGCGCCCTTTTACTTTCTGAGCAAGAGCATGTTTCTTTATATAAAGCGGGCCGTAAGATTCCCGAAACCGCTCAAAGGCGCACTGAAGCCCCTCCCCTTCATCGGGCAAGATCATTATTTCGGGGGTACGAAGCATAACCGCCAGCGCTTCTCTGAATTCTCCTATCTGCCTGTTCTCCGCCGCAGCATCAATTACCGATCGATGATTAATATAGTGATTGACAAAAACCATGCGTTCGGCATGTCTGCTCAGAAACCGATGCACCTGTTTAAGAGACTCGTATATTTCAGATTTCAATCCGCTCTCTCTCCAGGCCTGAAGAAAGCGCTCAAGCCCTTCCCGAGCTGAATAGGAAACTTTTATCTCTTCCAGTACTGCTGTCAATGCTTCGCAATGAGCAAGTTTTTCATCCAGATCAAGGTAGCTGAATGCGGAGTAGCCTGAAAGCGTCTGAATTCTTCTTTGCAGCTCGGAAACAAGATTGCCTGCACTCGTCTTGAATTTTAATACCGCCTGCCAGGCCTCCCTCTGTTGCCGCAATCCGAAAGAATCAGCCGAACCCCCGCTTGAAAGCAAAAAGGGGCAGGATTCAAGTATTGTTTCCCGGTCTGCCTGGCTGATGATCTCTCCGCAGGCAACAGCATCCACCTGATCGACCGTAGTCAGCTTAATGTAATCAAGTGATAGACTGCGTCCTCGGCTAATAAGTGAAATATGACCGCAATAAGCAAGGGAACAGAGAAGAAAAGATGTCAGCTCACGAGGTACTCCGTAGGGTCCTGTTGAAAGTTCTCTCATAAGACTCCGGAGAGGGATATTCCCGCTTGATGGAATCTGACTTAAGAAATAGGACAAAAACTGATTGCCGGCCGGATTGGGAGAAACCAAATAGGAACCGGCCTTTACATCGACTATTCCGAGCGGTACCGCTAGCGTTTCAATGAGATCAGCCAGCCCCACACTTCGCGCTTCCCTCATGCCTATGGATCCAACACAGATAAACTCCTCAAAGATGCGCTGGTAAATGCGAAGGGAAGGCGGCAATCCACGGGAAGCAATCTCTTTAAACCTGGGATAGCGAGTCTCCAGAAGCTGCTCTCCAACAACTTCCAGAATTCGATCAAACCTCTTAAGCTGCCTGGCGGCAGGCTCAAGATCCAGATTGGAAAGACTGTATTTGCCACCATAAATCTGCTGAAGCACTATCTGCCTGACCGCTGGTTCAAGCTTGCGAATCTGCTCTGCAATCTGAGGAATCAAAGGAAGGTCTGCCGGGTTCTTTTCCTTCAAGTCGGCGGCAATGGTCCTGCAGGCAAAATACTCCTTGAGAACGGACTTGTCAGCATCATTGAAGTCGATTTGCCACAGAGCTGTATGAGGATTCTGAAGCGATATAGTCTGAGTACATATCACCAAAGTAAAGTCGATATTTCCATCAGCCAGCAGAGATTCAATCTGTCTCGAAACAATCTCTTCATTTCCTGACTGAACAAAGAAGACTGAAGCTTTACGAACACTTTGGCGCCAGGTAATGGTGCGCTCGACATGGCCATTCCAAACAGCCGGTCCGGGCCAGGAAAACGATTCAGGCATCTCAGAAAGTGGAATATTGTAAAGTCTTGAATCATCACTACCCATATCCTTAATGACCCGTTCAATTCTCATGCGAAGGATCTTACCCTGATCCTCCCTGGTCGTGATGGAATAGGTAGTATCAGCAACATCCCCGGAGCGGGACTCATTCTTGACTAGAAAGCGGCTTTTCTCAACCAGCGGATCAAGAAGCACCTCGGCAACATACTGCACGTTGGCCTGTGAATCCTGAAAAGAAAGCATGCAGGAAACCAGCTCCGCAAGCATACTGGCGTTTGGTGGAGAAGCTATGGGGTGAATGGCATACAGCACCAGAATCCGAATCAGTTTACGTGCCAGAACCTGGTCTTCCTCATCTTCAAGAATCTCCCCTATCAACTGATCCAGATGAGGTACCACTTGAGAAGGATAGATATGGAAGGAGGAGTATTCAGCTATACGGGAGGAGAAATGCTCGTAAATGGCGTCAGGTGAGAGAAGCTCCGTACAAGGTCTGTCAAGTATACCTTCTATACCTCTTGAAGGGTCACCGGCCACCCTGGAATGAACGAAATCGACTATACCCCTGTGCTGAGAGAAGAGGTCACCTAACCCCTCCAGTAGTGAAAGTGTCAGTGGATGTACAGGGTAGATATTTCGGAACAGGGTGGGATTTGCTTTGAATCCCGGGAAGTGACTGCAGTAACTCTGATGTATTTCGAAGATGTTCGATTCGCTATCGGGTTTTAGCCTGACCAGCCGTTTGGAGATAAGGTCTCGTATATGCAAAGTAGACAGATGCATTTTGTGCGGAAACCGGTCTTTGATTTTGCGGAAAGTGGATTGAGCGATATCTCCGGTGCGCTCCACACTTTCCTGAACGGCGGCAATGATCCAGAATGGTCTGTTTCTGCTGATTTCACCCAGAAGCTGCAAAGTACGGGCGTCTTCATTGAGAGAAGGGCTGTCGGGTTTGGAACGGAAGAACTCTGAAAGTTCGTCAATCAGTAACACCACCCCGGAAAAGCCAGCGTCAGCAACTGCATCCACAGCATTGGTGAAAAGTTCATTTCTCTGTCCGCTGAAAATAAAAGAGGACTCAATACCTTTACTCTTCGCGAAAAGCAGCCCCGTGCTGTAAGCTTCAAGCGGATTATCATCTATCCACTGCATCACGTTCTCACTCTGTCCACCTGAGCTGCGGCAGAATTCCGTAGCAAGAGTTTTGTCTTTGAGCACTTGTCTGAGAAAAAGTAAGAATTGACTTTTTTGAGAAACTACAACATCAATACCGCATCGATGCATCTCTTCTTCAAGAGCATCGGCAATGATGTTCTCAAGCGGAGTGTTACCACGAAAGTTAACGAGGGATACCGGGACTGAAAGAAAAGACCGGCCATTATCCTTAAGCCGGGTCAACCCATGATGCTGACGTGTGAGCAGTTCGCTTCCAGCCCCACTCTGAAGCCAGGCTGAAAGTGCTGAAAGGAAATGACTTTTCCCGGACCCGAAGTCGCCCTGAAGAAAATATCCCTGCCCCTCATTGCGCATGAGCGACTGAGAGAAAACATGTATATGCGATTCCACCTCGGAAGTAAATACAAAGGAGTCGACAATCTCTTCAGATATTTTCTTGCCGCTTTCAAGTCGGATTACTGTTTGTACCGAAGGGACCTCGATCAAATCCCCGATGCGCACATTCTCAATCAAACTGAACCATCCTTACCGGAAGCAGCCTCAAGCTCCTTCTGTATTTTTTTTGTACGTCCGATCAGGGACTTGTTATCAGGATGCAACGTGTAAAGTTCATGATAAAAACGCCAGGCCCGTTCAAGGTTCGAGGAGCGGCGACACGCACCCTGATATGAAGAGTGCAGATACAGATTATTAGGATCGACCCGCAGCAGCTCTTCAAGTATCGGAATGGCCTCCAGTTCGTGACCGGACTTGGCAAGAGCAAACGCCTTCTGACGCATTACCGAGGGTTCAGTCGTTTTCGCTTCCAGTTTTTCGTACTGCCCGATCGCCTTATCCATCTTGCCGGCTTTACGGCACAGGGAAGCGTAAATCTCTCCGTAAACTGGAGGCCTCGAAGGAATTTTTGCCAGCTTCTCATATTTTATGCGCACCGCTTCAAGTCCGCTCACTGCCACTTCCAGATTGACCATATGCCAGAGTGCAGCCTTGTTGTCAGGTGATACCTTGAGCCATTCCTGACAAATCTTCATAGCTTCATCATTGCGGTTCAGACCGACAAGTGCTTTGACTTTAAATGAGAACATCTCCTGATCGGCGCTGTTGCCCTGAGCAAGAACCGAAAGTGCCCTCTCCCATTCCTTTAGCTGTACAAGACAATTAAGAATGCCTACGCGAGCTCTGTCAGCTACTTTGTGGTCCCTGAGCGCCTCTTCATATCCGGTGAGCGCCTTGGAAAATTCATTCAGGTGCAATAGCGCATCAGACCGGAACAACAAGGCGAATGAATTTTCAGGCTGAAGCGTCAGAGCTTTGTTACAAATTTCCACTGCCGCAGAGTAGCTTCCCTGCCGCATCAGCCCCAAAGCCTGCTGGTTTAGCCAGAACGGATTGGGTGAGGCCCCGCTATGAGCTTCCTGTTCTGCCATGGAAACGGCTTCCTGATACTTTCTGGCCCTCATGAGGGACTTGAACTGTTCGTAAGTACTCATAGTATCCTGCTAAATTGGGGTAATACATTATAAATACTAAAAATAGCTCATTTTCAATGCCAATTTCCAATCTGAACGAAATTCATTTCTCAGGTACAATCTTTGCACGGTCAGGGGTAAGCATAACCTTGTTTCGGGATTAATTTAAATTGGGACTTTCTCTACTTCTCGCGGAACCGTGGTTTGTGATTCCCCGGTAAAGAATCACTGGTAATACTTACAGAACGGGACAAAAGGGGGAGATTCTTATGAAAAAGCCCTCAAAGATGAATTAGGAATATGATCCCTTTTCAGCTTTGAGGAAATGAGGAAGGTTGATTCGCCTCTGCGATCAGCGTTTCCTGATCCGTACAATTCTCCCGGTACCCTGCAGATCAGAGCTGATATACACTCCCGCAGAACCCTTTATTTGAGAACCTCTTGCCCCATTCATAATTCTCCCCCGGAGATCAATAAGAAGCTGCTGCCCGTCGAAAAGAATTGTATGGGCTAAGGTAGATTTGCCAGGTCTGGAGATAATGCCACTAACAGTATCTCTGCGAATTCTGGTAACCCCGTAGTTCCCGGTTAACCAGATGCTTCCCTGTAAGTCTTCAGTTATGAAAAGGGTAGGTAAATCTCCATTCAGTCCGGAGCTATTCGCCCGGAAAACTGTGCACTCCTCAATAGAATTCACATTGGTAGCTCCATGCACCAGACCTGCAAAATTAGTCCCGATCCACGTCTCCCCAGCTCGGTCTATGTAGACGGTAAAAGTCGAGGCGAACGGCTCAATAACGTCCAGAGAGAAAAAATTGTAACCAGTTCCCCAGTCGGCGAGAAAACCGCTATTCGAAGCAGCAAGCCAAAAAGTTCCCTCATGATCTACGGTAAAAGAGAGTGCATTCGGTATCTGTGGAACAGCAAAAGATATTGCATCTACCGTTTCTCCATTTACCTTGCCAAACCTGAGATTATTCGTTTCAAAATAGATATTATTTGAAATGTCAACAGAAATGGCGATTACGTGATCTGTAAGGACCCCACCGGTCAGCACTGAAGGTTTTAGTGTGGTACACGTTTTCTGATCATTCACCTTGACCAGACCGTCGGTACCCACAGCACACCAAAGATTTCCGACCTTATCTGCTCCCAACCTTATTATGGAACTGTTTGATCCTCCCGGTACGCTTTCAACATAGGTTTCCCAGGCGTCTCCAGTGAAGGTGATGATCTTTTTTTGCTTTGCAGCATATACCCCGGTTTTATTGGCAACTAGAGCAATCACGCCGGTTCCTGACAGACCGATTTCCTGACTTTCCCATTTGTGCCACTTGTCTCCGTCAAATTTGAGAATATAGGACATGGTGGTTGCCCAGACATTCCCTGTAGAATCAGCAATAATCTGCCCGATACTATTATATGGTAAATCACAGTAATTTAAATCGATAACAGACCACTCACTTCCATCATGACAGATGACTCCCTTATTCGTGGCTCCCCATACATGACCGGACTTGTCGGTATAGAGAAGCGATACGGTGTCAGATGGAATTTCTCCTGATGCTTTGGTGTAGTGAGTTGAACCACCTGCGGTCACTACATAAATCCTACCACCTTTAGTTCCGATATAGTAAGCATTTTTTGCTACTGCAAAGCTACTCAAATAACGGCTATCAAAGGAAACGCTGACGATCTGAGTCCACTGTTCTCCGTTTAGCTTGTAAATGGACGAATCTTTCACACAGAACAGATTTCCTTCACTGTCAGTTGCAAGCTTAAGATAAAGAAAGCTGTTTCCGGGTAATCCATTAAGAACCGTGTGATTGGTTTGACCATCTTTATAGTAGGGACCTATTGATCCTGCATGCCACAGCTTTCCCTCTTTATCCATTACCGCATTGGCGGTTGTTTTCACAATCTGACCATCTGGCAAAGTGACAAAACGATTGGAAACACCTAAACTGAACGAATCCACCTCCTGTTTCCATGTTGAGCCATTGAAAATTGACCGTCCACTGCTCCAGGAACTGCCATATGTACAGACATGAAGGTTAGAGATGGAATCGACATTCAACGCGGTTACAACATTTGAGGTCATGGGAATATCTGATTTGAGAAAATGATCAACAGAGTGATCCATCTTTGAAATGGCGGCCAGCCCTCCACTGGTACCCACATATACTTTTCCACTGTATTCAACAAACGAATGTACCTCATCCATATTGGTATAATATGACCACTGAAATTCATCTGCACCAAAGGCTGCAACAGTTAGCAGAAGGGTAAAGGCGGTCCAATTCATAAACACTCCTTTAACAGGTGGTAGACTGGCTTTGTTCTAAAAATTAATTCTAAAAATTTAAATACTTTTTCATTCTACCTTTTAAAACTTCACCAGATTTTGTCCCAACAGCATTGGAAAAACTGGAAACTGTAGCACAGCTTAATATAACAACCTTTATCAAATAGCACAATAAAAAAGAATTTTGTACTAAAAATTATTGCATGTTTTATAAAAAAAGTTCATCAGTACTACCCAATGCCCTGAGGAATGCTTTTTGCAAATGCAATCGGGAAGAAGGGAGGCAAAGATGAAAA
The DNA here is from genome assembly GCA_023436205.1 of Fibrobacterota bacterium. Taxonomy (GTDB): domain Bacteria; phylum Fibrobacterota; class Chitinivibrionia; order Chitinivibrionales; family Chitinispirillaceae; genus JAEZKC01. The sequence goes on along the minus strand of JAEZKC010000006.1, from coordinate 45,790 downwards.
AAGCAAAAAATGCCGGCAAACGACTAAAGGAAACTCTGGCGATTCTTATGATCGGTGATGGCGTGCTGTCTATCCTAAACCCAAAACGCCATACCCGCCTCTGGGCACAAGGACCTAAAAGGTGGGAAAAATCCATGAAATACTTTATCAAGAGGCCAACCCTTACGCGATTCCTGGCTGCAATTGAGCTGGCTTTCGGAGGTATACTGGCGTCAAAGCAGAAAGTCTGAGCCTTATGTTCAGGATAGTATAAGCTGTAATGGAGCTTATACTTCGAGTAACCCTCTTTTTACTACGGATTGAGCCATGAAAAGAATTCTCATCGTCACCGATATTCAGAACGATTTCTGCCCCGGAGGTGCTCTGGCTACTGAGCTTGGAGATCAGATAATTCCCAATGTTAATCTCATGCTCCACAGCGGCACTTTCGAACGGGCCATCGCCACGCAAGACTGGCACCCGGCAAACCACATTTCCTTTGCTTCACGACATAATAAAAAGCCATACGAAACTATACATCTCCCCTACGGAGAGCAGGTACTGTGGCCTGACCACTGTGTCCAGAAAACATGGGGAGCCGAATTTCGCCCCTCCCTCGACGACCACAATATTCATTTCATAGTGCGTAACGGGTACCACGAATACATAAACGGTTACAGCGGCTTTTTCGAAAACGACCGCAAAACCGCAACCGGTATGCATGCCATAGTGAATCACATTACCGGTGGTGAAGATTTTCTTCTGGTAATCTGCGGTATCGCAACCGACTACTGCGTTTTCTATTCCGCGCTGGATGCCCGAAGAAAATTAGGATACAAAAACGTGGTGGTAGTCACCGATGCCTGCTCAGGTGTAAGCAGCAGTCAATCAGCGAAGGCACTGGCGATAATGGCAGAGGCGGGAGTGAAACTGCAGAAAACAGAGGAACTGCTCTAAGTCGGAATCATTTCTTGCCACGATCCTTAATATCGCTTTACCTCCAAGTATTTCTTCCGAAGTCTTTGGCGATCTCCTCCTGCATAATAAAACTGCACTACACTTGACAGCGCACGCACTATTTGGCTATATTACCAAATAGCCTAACATCGAAAGGTAACTACAACATGAAAATCAACTCCCAAATGGCCAGATATGAGGCCAGAGCTACAATAATCAAAGCAATGGCCCATCCCAGCCGTTTGCTCATCATTGATGAACTATCCAAGGGCGAGCGCTGTGTCTGTGAACTTAAGGAATCCATCGGAGCAGACATTTCCACGGTTTCAAAGCATCTTTCGGTATTAAAAAATGCCGGCATTGTCTCCGATGAAAAACGGGGACTCTCTGTCTACTACACACTTAAAGTCCCCTGTATTCTCAAATTCCTGGGATGCATAGAATCTGTTCTCCAGGAACGATTAAAAGAACAGATTGCAATAATGAATTGAAATCGGAATCTGGGCAATACTGCTTAAAAAAAAGGACAACAGAATGGAATGGAATAAAGAGTATAAGCCGTTACTGATTATTGCAGCAGTTTTCCTTGGACTTTTTTTCCTGCCTGTGGGCATACCAAGGTTTGACAATGCGGTATATGAGTCTCTTCACCTGGTGAAATGGTATGCCCGAGAACATGTTCTTTTATGCCTGGTCCCAGCCTTTTTCATAGCTGGGGCGATTGGAGTTTTTGTAAGCCAGTCATCGGTAATGAAATATCTGGGAGCAGGAGCCAATAAGGTGCTGGCCTATGCGGTTGCCTCTGTTTCCGGATCAGTTCTGGCTGTTTGTTCCTGCACCATTCTGCCTCTATTTGCAGGTATTTACCGTATGGGGGCAGGTATCGGAGCCGCGACGGCTTTTCTCTATGCCGGGCCTGCCATAAATGTGCTGGCAATTATCCTTACCGCCCGAATCCTTGGACTGGAGATGGGGATTGCACGAGCAGTTGGAGCAGTTGTTTTCAGTATTGTAATAGGTTTGTGTATGCACTTTATATACCGCAAAGAGGAAGCTGTCAAGGCTGCAAAACTGAAGGCCATGCCGCAGGAAGAAGCCGCTCGCCCCCTTTGGAAAACCGCCGCCTACTTTTTCGTGATGGTCGCCATACTGGTATTTGCCAACTGGGGCAAACCGATGCAGGAACATGGGATTTGGCATTCTGTTTACAGCAGCAAATGGGTAGTCACAACTCTGTTTGCATTGATTTTTTCAGTGATACTCATTGGATGGTTCAAACTTCAGTGGTGGAAAATCGCACTGGCCGCCGTTCCTGCTGCAGTTGTGGCGTTTTTCGCACCCCGCTTTCTCTCATCAGAATTTCAACCGGTTGCGGCCTTCGCTGCTGCATCAATAGGGTTTTCGGCGGTCACCAGCATCGATAAAGGAGAGATTGGCGACTGGTTCTCATCAACATGGGAATTTGCAAAGCAGATTCTGCCACTGCTTCTTTTCGGAGTCCTTATTGCAGGATTTCTCCTTGGACGAGTAGGACATGAGGGCATTATTCCTTCTCAATGGGTTAGTGCCGCAGTAGGAGGCAACTCTCTTCGGGCTAATTTTTTTGCTTCAATTGCCGGGGCATTCATGTATTTCGCAACCCTCACAGAAGTTCCTATTCTTCAGGGACTCATGGGCAGTGGTATGGGAAAAGGGCCGGCACTGGCGCTACTTCTGGCCGGACCCGCGCTGTCGCTTCCCAGCATGCTGGTTCTCAATGGTGTTATGGGATGGAAAAAAACAGCGACATTCGTTGTACTTGTTATAATCATGGCAACCATATCAGGTGTGCTGTACGGTACAATCTTCGGATAAAAACAGAAAGGAATTCATAATGAAAAAGATTCAGGTACTTGGCACCGGATGTCCAAAATGTAAAAAGTTGGCTGAAATTGCCGATGAAGTAGCCAAGTCAATGGGTATGGAGTATGAATTGATTAAGGTAACAGATATCAATGAGATTATGGATTTCGGCGTTATGATGACTCCAGCATTGGTAGTAGATGGCGAAGTTAAAACAAGCGGTAAATTACCCAAACCGGATGAAATAAAAGCGTTTCTCTCCTAACCGACTTCTAAAAAAGGACAAACTTATGAGCGGATGTGAATGCAATCAAGCCCCGAAACTTATTTTTTCCTGTGCCGGTGCCGCTGATGTCGGAGAAGTGGCTGACAGAGCAGCAAGAAAACTGCATAAAGAGGGTGTCGGAAGTCTTTTCTGCCTTGCCGGAATAGGTGCAGGCCTCGACAGCTTTATCCAGAAAACAAAGGGAGCCTCGAAAGTGCTGGCCATAGACGGCTGTTCTGTCGACTGCACTAAAAAGCTTTTGGAAAAATATGGAATTACTGATTTCGAGTACATACGTACAACCGACCTGGGTATGGAGAAAGGAAACACTCCAGCCACAGAGGAATCTATCGAAAAAGTGGTGTCTCTGGGACGTATTGCATTATCCATCAACAAAAATGAAAACTTACAGGAGGTATAAAGTGAATCTTGGCTCTATTTTCAATAAAAAGAAGGCTGTTGCATTTTTTGCAGTAATCGCTTTGACAGGAGTCGTCGTCTCATGTCAAAGTTCGGAAAAGCAGGGCAGCAAAAAACCTCAGCCGACAAAAGCAGCAACTGCAGACACTGTTTCAAAAGCTACTGCACAGAACGTTTCCGATAAGAGTACTAATGAAAATACTGTCACCACGATATATTATTTCTATACAACCATGCGCTGCCGTTCCTGTGTACTCATTGAGGAATACACAAAAGCAGCAGTAGAGAAAAATTTTACTCAGCAAATTAAGGACGGCAGAATTCTCATCAAGACCCTTAACATCGATGAAGAGCAGAACAAACATTTTATACAGGATTACAAACTATACACGAAATCAGTGATTGTATCTGATGGCAGAGATGGAAAAGAGCTGCGCTGGAAGAATCTGGAACAGGTCTGGATGCTTCTGAAAGATCAGAATAAGTTCGAAGACTATATAAAAACAGAAGTAGAAAGCTATTTGAAGGGATAGAAATGGAAGGCTATTTTTTTGACGTCGGCATGGCTCTGTGGCTGGGGATCCTTACCTCCATCTCCCCATGTCCTCTGGCCACCAACATTGCAGCCATTTCCTATGTGGGCAGACGCACAGAAAAGACCGGAGCAGTTCTGCTCTCCGGTCTGCTCTACACCGCAGGACGTACACTTACCTACCTGTTAGTGGGCGCAGTGGTCACCACAAGTCTGCTGTCCGTTCCCGCACTCTCCATGTACCTGCAAAAGTACATGAACATGGCACTGGGTCCCATACTTATCTTGGTGGCGCTTGTGCTTTTTGATATCATTTCCTTCAATAAAGGCGGAGGCGGCATCTCAAAGTCTCTGCAGAGCAAGGTGGACAAAAGCGGGCTGTGGGGAGCATCATTCCTGGGTTTTCTCTTCGCTCTGACCTTCTGCCCCGTTTCAGCGGCACTTTTCTTCGGCGGACTGATACCCTTATCGGTCAATCACGGCTCGAAGCTGGTCATGCCAACTCTCTATGGAATCGGCACAGCGCTCCCGGTAATTGCTTTTGCCGTTGTCATGGCGGTAAGCCTTAAATCGGTGGGCAAGGTATTTAATAAAATCACCGTTATTGAACTGTGGGTACGGCGTATTACAGCGGTTGTTTTTATCGGAGTAGGGATATATCTTACACTGAGCCATACATTTGGGCTACTCTGATATACCAGTCAAGTCTGGCATCCGGAAAGGATACTCTATGACGTTTGAAGAAATAGTAGAGCTTACCTGTAAGCGCAAGCTGGAAATGCCTGAAGGCAAATCCACCACAGAACTCTTCAAGAAGGGCACCCATGCCATCGGCAAAAAGCTGGTGGAGGAGGCGGCTGAATCCTGGATGGCCGCAAGATACGAGACCAGTGACGACCTGGCGCTTGAGCTCTCGCAGGTACTCTATTACGTGGCGGTTATGATGGCTGAAAAGAACATTTCACTAGATGAGGTTTACAACAAACTATGATTAAGATAGCGCTGCCAAACAAGGGTATGCTCTTTGAGCCAGCCATGGATCTGTTCAAAGCATGCGGATATAAAATATCCAAAAGTCAAAAAACTCTCTCCAGTTCCGATCCTGAGAACGGCGTGGAGTTTTTCTTCCTGCGTCCCGATGACATTCCCATGTATGTGGGCAAAGGTATAATCGATGTGGGCGTGACCGGAATTGACTTTGAAGCCGAAGCCGGTTCACTCTGTGAGAAAATCCTCGATCTGGGTTTTGGAAAGTCCAGGCATTTCGCCGCAGTTCCAGAAAAATCTGACATCAACTCACTTGAGCAGCTCCGCGGCAAGCGCATCGCCACCAGCTATCCAGCAATTGTGCAGAAGCACTTCGGCTCCCCCTGCCCTGAAATAATAACCCTTACTGGAGCGGTCGAGATCAGTGTTAGTCTGGGCGTGGCAGATGCCGTGGTTGATGTAGTTGAAACCGGAACCACACTCAGGCAGGCGGGGCTGCGCATTTTGGGTGAACCGCTGTTCAGCTCACAGGCAGCACTCTTTGCACATCCAGGCAGAGGATCACTTCCAGATATAATTACACTGCGTAAACGTCTTGAAGGTAAACTTGTTGCAATGAGCTGGATGATGATTGAATATGATGTTCCGGCCAGTCTTCTTGAGAAAGCGTGCGCCATTACCCCGGGGCTCTCCTCCCCCACGGTCAGCCCCCTCTACGATAAAGAGTGGTTCGCAGTCAAGGCGATGGTCAAAAAAACCGAATCAAACCTGGTGATGGACAAACTTTCAAATCTTGGCTGTAAGGGGATTTTGCTCACTGCGATAGAGAGTGCACGTATCTGAATTAATGGTGGTTGCAGGCCATTCTTAATTGTCCTAATGTACCCGCCATGTGACAGAGTCAGCACACGAATCTTCCACTATAGCTCAGAAGTTTCGAGTGCATAGTGTCGTCAATGATACAGCCCTGGGTATAACACACGTGAAATCAAACGCAGATGGCCTTTTCTAACTTTCAAGAAACTTAATAACTCTCCTTGCACAATTCCGTAAACACAAACGACAGCAACAATTCCATACATATCACAGATACTCTGCGCCGCCAAACATTTACGCTCTCATCCCACTCTCTTTCCCTGCTTGGGCGGGGGTGTCAGAGGAACCAGCTAAAATTCCATTCTGTCTCTACCATTAACTATCTGTTCAAGCTTCGACATTCTTGAATATTGATTTTCTCATATTGATAGACGTGTAGTTGCTGCAACCCAAGTAAAATTTTGAATCCAGAGATACAAATTAAAAAAGTGTTGTCAAAATGAATTGAAACCGAACAAATATTACAAGGCAAAAACAATCATAATGAACGATAAACCAATGCCTTATACACATTATTACAGAAAAATGTGTTTTCATTTTAATGCTCAGCAGTAAAAATAGTCATTATAAGTTATCTTTTTTTGAGTATATTGGTTTTCACGTACCTTTTAAAGAAGCTGGGCTATGATAAACATCTTTGACTATACTGATTTCCGTAAATATCTGACTGATTACTACAAGGATCGCAAAAGTAAGAATCCCCGCTACTCATACAGGTTATTGACCATGCAGGGTGGGCTCAATGCCGGTAATTTCGTAAAAATGCTCAAAGGTGAAAGAAACTTGTCCACTAATGCAGCTATTAAACTTACACAATCCCTGAAAATGAACAAAAGAGAGCGAGACTACTTTCAGATCATGGTCCTGTTCTGTCAGGCAAAGAAACATGAGAGCAAGAAGCGTTTTTTCGAGGAGCTGATGGCATTTAAAGAGTCGGCAGTACGTGTACTTGATGCCAACCACTACATGTTTTACGATAAATGGTACTATACTGCAGTACGTGAAGCTCTCGCATTTTTCCCTCTAACTGACAAAAGTTTCAGTACTCTGGGGAAATGTATAATTCCGTCCATTTCAGAAAGACAAGTTTTACAGGCGATTAAGCTTCTTATTGGACTCAACCTGGTAAAAAAGAACGGAAAAGGGCAATACATCCGAACTGACGAACTACTCAGTACCGGAAACGATATCAGGTCCTTAACTCTCAATAATTTTGTCATCCATACCATGAAGCTGGCTGCCCAGGCAGTCAACTCCGGGCTGAAAGAGACAAATCTATCCGCTGTCACATTTTCCATTTCCGGGAAAGAATTTGATGAAATACAGGAGGAAATACGACAATGCCGTCGAAAAATCATGGATATCGCCAAGAATTGTATAACCCCTGATAGAGTTTTTCAATTCAACATGCAACTGTTTCCCTTAACAGAGCGATACGAAGGGGAACAATCATGAAGTTAGGACCATATTTGAGCGCTGTTACTATACTGATTGCGCTTGCAGTATCCTGTATGCAATCTTCACCAGTCAACCAGGGCGGAGGAGGGTCTGAGATTGAGGTCGTCGGGCATGTTCTTTTTTTGAATGGTGAACCGGCTTCACATACACAAGTCAAACTGATTCCCGGTGACTATGATCCGTCCACAATGACACTGCCAGATTCAATGATCGATACCACCGACGCTCAGGGATGCTATTCGTTTTTCAAAGTAGCCCGAGGTATGTATAATATTCAGGCTGTGCAGCTTGCGCAACGAACCCGCATGCTAGTTACCGGCGTGAGAATTTCCGGGGACAAAGAAATTATCCCTTCCGAACAACTAAGTGAACCCGGAACTGTAAAGATAATTCTTTCCAGTGATACCGATGGATTTGTCAGTATTCCAGGAACTGATATTTTTTTGCCAGTTGCCAGTCATGACAGTGAAATAGTGCTGGATTCAGTTCCAGCAGGAACCATACCTGAAATCAGGTACACAGTAAATGGTGGGTATGTCGTAGCTCTGCGGCAAAATGTCTTAGTTAAGCCATCCGACACAACTACACTGCTTAATTTTTCATGGAGATTATCCAAGAGGATAATTCTTAATACCAGTGCTTCTGGAGCGAGTGTCTACAATGAGGTATACAATTTTCCGGTACTGGTAAGATTAACAAGTGATATTTTTGATTTTTCCCAGGCGAAAAGCATGGGTGAAGACATCCGCTTTACTTCAACGAATGGTAAATCACTTCCTCACGAAATTGAACAGTGGGATGTGACTACCCGACAAGCTGCAATCTGGGTTAAAGTCGATACAGTTCATGGTAATGACAGTACACAGTCGATAATAATGTACTGGGGGAATTCTGCGGCTGCAAGTTCTTCAAATAGTGGCGCAGTGTTCGACACCGCTGATGGTTTTCAGGGTGTCTGGCATTTAGGAGATGCCTCTGGCTTTCTCGATGCAACGAATAATAGATATCATGGTTTTTCACCAGATTCTGCCCGACCCTCAACAAAGGAGGGAATGATTGGATTTTGCGGTAAATTCAATGGAACTGCCGATTACATATCCATGCCGCAAACGGCAGACAGCAAATTGAATTTTTCCGAAGACGGCTATTATACAGTTTCAGCATGGGCATTTCTTGATACTTTTAATAACACATCACATTGTATTGTTTCAAAAGGATATGAACAGTATTATTTGCGATTAACCTATTTCCCTACCAATTCGCCATCATGGGAATTTGTAAATTTTAGTGCAAGTGTCAATTGGCAAACCTCAATATTCCCGGCAGATAGCAAAAATTGGGTACTTCTAACCGGGGTAAGACAGGGTAACAGCCAACTGCTGTATTGCAATGGGATTCTTGTCGATAGTACGGTAGATAACTGGACCCAGGGGTTGTCAAGGAACACCGCAAATGATTTGTCGATCGGCAGGTTTCTGCAACCAGTAACATTTCCTACAATGGACGGTTACTGTTATTTCAAAGGCTCAATCGATGAAGTAAGGATCAGCAGTGTTGTGAAAAGCCCGGACTGGATCAGGCTCTGTTATATGAATCAGAGAACCGATGACCGGTTACTCTTTTTCAATCAGCGATAAAATCCGGATAAAGATCTTCGGCCGAGACATTTGCCCGGTATTCCATAATAACTAAGTAGTGTACATCTCTTAAAGGAGGTATTTTATGTGTCGCATCCACTGTTGTTTTCTGAAACTGCTGATTGTTACCACATTTGTGTTCGGTTTGGGCATCCGGGTGAACGCTCAGCCCACTCTCAGAGGGGTTGATTTATTGTGTAACGGAGAATCCTTTTTCGCCGCATCAAATATCTGTTCAGAGCTTTCACGACTAGCGAGAGAGGACGGTGTTCTTCCTCAAAACGAAAGTTTCAATCAGGTTGCTGTGTCTGGTGTGCCTATCGCCACGATATTGAATCAATTTAAAAATGCGAATCCCAAACCGAAATTTGTTGTAACCGATGGCGGTGGTATCGATCTGATGTCTAATAACTGCACTGCAGGCGATGTAAATTGCGCCATCATTCAACAACTTAAAAGAACGATGGAAGAATACATCGATGAAATGAGAAAAAGTGGGGTAAAAGCATTTATTTGGATGTGCTATCCGGATCCGCAGGGTAACCAATGGGCCAACCTGAAGAAGGGACAGGACATTTGGGCCAGTGTAGCCAAACAAGTCATGGATGCCACCACCGATCCTAAGCCTCTCTGGGTTGATTTACGGACGACATGGGCCGGACATTACAGCGAGTATACGAATGATGGTATCCACTGCACTAATGCTGGCGGTGCAGCAACCGCCAAGGCTTTCTGGGATGCCATGAAAGCTGATAACTGGGCATTTTTCAATACGGCAACAACACCAGTCAAAATGCCAGCTACTATTGTCGAATCATCACCAGTCCTCAAACATGTTATCAGAAACGGCAAAATGGAGATAACCTTGTCAATTGAAAAGCAATCAGATGTTAGATTGCAGCTACTGACAGTTTCTGGTCGGAGTGTTTTTACAGGACAGAGACAGGTAGCTGTTTCAGGAGTACATACGATCGGGTTTCCGATAGGTGCAATTACACCAGGAATGTACGTATATAGAGCTAATGTAGGGAAGTTGGCAGCACAATCGACGGTGCTGGTTCCGTAATATTCATCAAGGCAATTCGGAAAATCAAAACAATTCTCTATTGTTGGTATTTTCCGATATTGCCCGATAACAAACCTACTCTCATCCACCTGACGGGGACAAGAAAGCAGTGAAACCCACCCCCGCATCGCAGATCAGCGTTGTTTCGCCCATTTTTCAGTAGAGCGTTAGCCTGTTGACCTTCACGATAAAGAGTGGTTTGCTTTCAAAGCAATGGTCAAAAAAAACGAACCGAATCTGGTGATGGATAAACTGGCGGGACTTGGTTGTAAGGGGATTTTGCTTACTGCGATAGAGAGTACGCGGATCAGTGGTCAACAGAAGCAACATTCAGTTGTCTTTTGCGAACCCATATATTCTGAGCATTGCAAAGAAAGCCAGGGGCTCTCTTTCACATTTTGAGCCTTACATTCTTCATCCGGAATTTTGATTTGGGCTGAGCGGGAATTCTTGTGTGACTGATGGAAAGATCCTGCTGAGACACATTAAATTCTATCACCGTCGTTAAAAACCTGGCAGCACATTTCATCAGTTCAATTATTATCCACTCTCCCGGACACCGATGGTTGATATAATGATCTCCTCCTCCCTGTGGTATGAAATTATAAACACTTCTATTCCACCTTTTAAACCGCTCCGGTCGAAACTCTTCGGGATCTCCCCAGTGCGCTTCAGCCTTTCGGGATCTCCCCAGTGCGCTTCAGCCTTTCGGGAGCTGCCCGCCGGCGCTCAAACCGGGAGCTGTCATAAAAAGTTCTGGCAGCCTCCTCCCCTTTCATGCAGATGAATTTCTGGAGCAGAAGTCGAGTTTGAACTATATCGCTCTTTTTCTTTTCACAGACTTGAGAAATGAAATCGTAACCCTGCATCAGAAACGATAGTGTGCTGTCTGGTAAATCCACACGTGGCGGAGCTTTAGCCATTGTGCAGCTCTCCTTTAAAACTTTCTTCCCATTGTTCGCCTGTGCTCAGGTGTTCCGATTAATGCGTGCTCAGGGATCGGACGCCCCTCCGCATACGCAAGGTAAAGTGTACTGTTTATTAGCCCTACATGAGTGAAAGCCTGAGGAAAATTGCCGAGCAAATCTCCGGTACCGGGATCAAACTCTTCTGAGAAAAGCCCCAGATGGTTCGCGCGCAACACGATTTTTTCCATGATTCTGTGCGCCTCATCCAACCTGCCGCACAGCGCCAGAGCATCAACCAGCCAGAATGTGCATAAGCCGAATGCCCCCTCTTCTCCAGGAAGTCCGTCATCAAATCTGTACCGGTAAACAAGCCCGTTTTTGAAAAGCCTCTCCATAATGTGGTTAATTGTACCCTGAACTCGTTTGTCATCGGGAGGTAGAAATTCAAGTATCGGTAAACGCAGAGTGGCGGCGTCCAGTTCTGTGCTGTCAAAGGCAGCAGTAAAGGAACCGATTTCCCGGTTAAAACCATGCTCAAGTACCTGCTTATGAATTTTCAGAGCTGTCTGAACCCATCGTTCACTATCACCCTCCATGCCGAATTCGTTGGCCAGCCTTACCGCCCTGTCAAGTGCTACCCAACACATCACCTTGGAATACGTGAAATGCCGAGGCTCACCTCGTTCCTCCCAGATCCCATGATCAGGTCTGATCCATATTTCCGAAATGTAATCGGCAATCTTCTGCAGAAAAATCCAGATTTGCGGTTTGAGCCGGTGACCACGACGAGCAAGCTCATATCCCATGGAGATAAGTTCGCCATAGGTTTCAAGCTGAAGCTGAGATGCAGCAGCGTTACCGACACGCACCGGGCGGGAGCTTCGGTATCCTTCCAGGTGAGACAGGATAGTTTCCTGCATATCGGTCCTTCCATGAATACCATACATGACCTGCAGTCTGCTGAGTTGCTCGGCGGCCATCTCCTCCAGCCACTCGATGAATTGAATCCCTTCAGCAGGATGACCAACTGCCACAAGCGCCTGTGCTGTAATGCTTGCATCCCGAATCCACGCGTATCTGTAATCCCAGTTGCGCACTCCTCCAATTAATTCTGGAAGAGAGGTGGTGAGGGCCGCAGCAATAGCACCGGTATCAGCATGAGAAAGCATCTTGAGCACCAGTTCGGAGCGGACCACCATAAGGTACCACCGACCGGCCCAGTCCTCATTGTGAACTACGCCCTCCCGATGCGCCCAGGATTCCCAGATTCTTATCGTCTGATCAAGAAAATTAAGCGTATCCTCAAGTGCATAGCTTTTCTGATCTGATCCATAACAGCATCCGATCGAGATTCTTTCTCCCTTGACAATCTTAATATTGGCCTTTAGTAGCGGACCAAATTCATCGTATACGATCTCTCCGTTCTCAATTCCCCAGAAGCACATCACCTCAGATCCACCCCGGGCAACCCATACCTGATTGTCTTTGTAGATCTCCATTTTTGCCCGAGCATAATCGAACCTTGGAGCCCATTCGACCAGCACAGGCTCGTTTCCCTCAACGCAACTGATCACTCTGTGCAGCTCCGGCTCTGCTTGAGACCTCCCTTTTCCATTGAGATCTCCGGACATGGGCATGAAATCGTTTATCGTGATTTCTCCATTCTGCCCGCGAAGGACTGTCTCTAGCACGTTGGAGTCTCCTCTATAAAACTGCTCAGTCCGTTCGACATTATCAATGCTGACCGAAAAGCGACCGCCCTTTTTTTTGTCAAGAATGGCTGCAAACTGACTTGGTCCATCCAGATGAGGAAAACAGCACCAGTCAACTGATCCATCTTTTCCAACAAGCGCCACGCTGCGGCAGTTGCCCACGACTCCATAATCCGCTATAGGTTTATAGTCACTATTATTCATTTGCAGCGATTTTCCTCAGATCCGGTAAAACTTCTGCTCCGAAAAATTGTATGAACTGTTCCTGTTTTCTGTTGACATTGTGCAGATATATTCTCTCAAATCCCATGTTCATATAACTTCCCAGTCTGTCTACAAACAGTGCCGGAGAATTAGAAACCAGCACATGATCCCTTACCTGATCGGGAGTGACAAATGAACCTGCAGCGTCGAAATCCTGAGGGAAACGCAGATCCGTAAGTACGGGACTCTCAAAAACCACGTTTCGCCATTGGTCGTGAGCACCATGCAGCGCCTCCTCTTCCGTTCTGTCATAAGAGAGCTGCACTTTAAGAAACATCGGTTTACCCTCCCCGCCACCTTTTTTGAAAGCATCTGCTACTTTTTTAAGCTCTGAAGGTGGGCGGGAAATGGTGATAAGACCATCAGCCCAGCTTCCAACCCATTGTGCTGTCTGAGCTGTTATCGCAGCCCCCACTAAAAGGGGTTGCTTTGAAGGTCGTGAATAGATCCTGGCATGCTCTACGATTACATGACCGTAGTGAGTAACCTCCTCTCCCGACCACAAAGAGCGGATTATCTGCGCAGATTCAAGCAACCGTTCATTGCGGACCCATTTAGGCGGCCACCGCTCACCGGTTATCCCTTCATTAAGCAGCTGACCGCTCCCTACCGCAAGCCAGAACCGGTCGGGAAACATCTGGCTCAAGGTCGCTGAAGCCTGTGCGATGATTACAGGATTATATCTCTGGCCCGGAGTGCACACTATGCCGTAATCAATGGAAGTCTTCTGCAGTGCTGCCCCCAGCACGACCAGCTGTACCCGCTCTCCCCCTGCCGCTCGCTCCAGGGTGCGATGTGATCGGAACTCAATGCGCTGTCAAACCCCGCCTCCTGTGCTTGAGCCGCAAAAGAAAGAAGATCTTTGGGGCTGAACTGTTCATGAGAGACATGATACCCGATTTTCATTTGAGATCTCCTCTCCTGCTTTTTTCATTTAATAGAGTACTTGACTTTAAAACATAACTGGTTTCGGCATACACAGCAGCAAGCGCGACCCGAGCCTCCACAATGAGAAGAATGCTTGAATAGAGCAGAAGTGCTGCCCCGATCATTCCAGTTACCAGGGGAAACCAGAAGTAGTCTACTCCCAAAATTCCCACTACCCCGATAATGACACTGGTTGCCATAAAGAAACTGAGCGCCAGATAGAGGGCACTCAGCGCATGCTGAAGCAGTCTGGAACGTCGGGCAGACCTTCTCAACTGCTCCAGATTTTCTGAAAACCAATCATCACTGCGATCTTTTTGTGATTGATGATGCTGATGGATCTGTTCTGCAATCCTTCTTGTCCTGTCAACGATGCGGCCCAGGCGCGCAGAAGTAGATATGGTAAGCGATCCGCAGGCAGCAATTAGAATTGCCGGTGTTATCATGGAGGAAAGCAGTTCCAGTGTATCGGCCAGGGTGATCAGTCGCAAAATGCAATACCTCCAGAAATCGCCGCTTCGCTTTGTGAAGAGATTAATTTTGTAAACTGTACGATTACAGGAAGAATGGATGCTATCTTTGCTACCCCTTTGTACTTTCCCGCAACCACGATAATAATTGACACCAGGATAATAGCCGTTGAATAAAACGCCTGGTTTCCTGGAAAAGCTATCATGAGAGCACTCCCCACTAAGGAGGCAATACCGGAAACGGTGAGCACGGCGGCAAAAAACTGCGGTACAAAAATAAACCAGATGGCCCACCCACGGGGGCCGGGCAGAATATAATAACCCTGAAAGAGAGTCCTGCCAGTAGCGACAATGTAGCGGCCGATTTCCCGAATCCATACCCAGTAAAAAAATATGACCACGAACACTATCCAGGTCAGCCGGTACCCGTAGAGTGAGGCCACACGGGGAGTGAAGAGAACTGACCCTGCCCCCACAGAGGAGACCATCCAGAGAAGACCAGGTCCGTACCATTTAAATCTGCTCAAACCTCCCGGAGGCGAAGGGACATCCGGGCGAATTTTGGATTCTGAACCCAAGCGGCTTCCCCGATTATAATAATGTGAATTTTCTGAACTGATCGTTAAAAGGGAGATTGCAAAAAGTATGCCTCGATCGCCGGTTTGAGGGCTCTGCGGTTTTAGAGGGTTTTATCTTGTATCTTACTCCTCCGGAATCAAGTGCAAAGAAAGCTCATACAAAGACGCTAAGAACGCTATGGCAGTTTTTTTCCAGAGATCTTCTATTCGGCTTTTGTCCTCTTTACGGGACTTTGCGGCTAAGCGTGATTTCTTTCATTGTGGGATAAAGTCATTTCCATGCAGATGGCAGAAACAGGACAGATGCCCTGAAATTGCCTGGTGTTCTTAACTTCTGAAGGTACATTCTCTCTGTCAACCATAGCGAAACCAAACTTTTCAAAATAGTCTCGAGCCGTGGTAGTAATAAGAAGAAGCTTTTCGATTTTCAAGTTTTGGGTGTACCCTATCATCTCTTTCACCAAATGCGAACCGATGTTCCGGCTTCTATAACCGACATCAACGGCCAACGACCGCAGCAGACCGACTTTGCCGCAAGCCTCAAGTCCAATCACCCCGACTATTCTACCATCGTATTCAGCAGTGATGAAATCAGACAGATGCTCATCTATATCCTCAAGTGGAAGACCTGCCCGCCTGAGCAGGTCCTTTACTGAATCTATATTATCCTGTACACCGATCTTTGTAACAATCATAGTGGAACTTATTCACATTCAAGCGGTTTTACTGCCCTGATCTCTGCAGATACCACGAAGTTTTCAGCACCGCTGCCAGGAGCCCAGTCCTTTATGAATGATCTGCTTTCCTCCCTGAGGTTCACCTCAACGGAACTGAACCCGGCACCCTTCAGCATAGCCTTGACTTCCTCGACAGTGGAAGCGCCCGCGATGCAGCCGGCATGAAGCGCAAGATCACTGCGCACCTCAGGGGGAACGGGCGCGGAAGCGACCACATCCGATACTGCCAGACGCCCGCCCCTCTTCAAGACCCTGAACGCCTCGCTGAATACTCTCTGCTTATCGGGAGACAGGTTTATCACGCAGTTGGAAATGATCACATCCACTATGCCATCAGCCACCGGCAGGTTCTCTATCTCCCCCAGTCGTATGTCAATGTTTGAAGCTGCAGCTTTTGCCACATTTGACCGCGCTTTACTGACCATATCGGGAGTCATGTCCACCCCGATGACCAGACCGTTTCCCCTTACTTTACGAGAGGCAAGAAAGCAGTCAAATCCTCCCCCGCATCCCAGATCAAGCACCGTTTCTCCCGGCTTCAGCGATGCGATAGCCTGCGGATTTCCGCAGCCAAGACCCATGTTGGCTCCTTCAGGCACCGACTCCACATCCTCTTTTGAATAGCCCAGATTGACACTGGCCCGCGCGGTGTCGACGGTCTGAGAGGGACTGCAGCAGCTTGGACCGCAGCAGCACCCTGAAGAACCGGAATCTTTTGCCACTCTGCTGTAATTTTCCCGAACTGCTTTACGGATTGAATCCTGACCTTCACTGTTCATAAATTCTCTGCTTTGTTAAATTTTGCCCGGTTTACCTTCATTATCTTCACCAGAGACAGCATCACAGGCACCTCCACCAGCACTCCCACCACCGTTGCCAGAGTCGCCCCAGAATTGATGCCGAAGAGTATCAGCGCCACAGCAACGGCCAATTCAAAAAAGTTACTGGCGCCTATGAAGGCCGATGGCGCAGCTTCCTTGAAAGGAATTTTAAAAAGCTTGGCCCCGAAATATCCCACATAAAAAATGAGATAGGTCTGCAGAACAAGGGGAACAGCTATCAAAGCGATATGCAGCGGATGCTGCAGTATTCTGTTACCCTGAAAAATGAAAATGAGAACAAGGGTCACCAGAAGTCCCATCGGGGTAACCCAGTCAAGTTTTTTGATGAACTGTTTTTCAAACCACACAAGCCCTTTACTTTTCACGAGGAAGTAGCGGGTCAGCCCAGCGGCAGTCAGCGGCACGGCCACATAGAAAAGAACAGAAAAGAATATGGTGGCGAGGGGAACCGGGAATTCGGTAGTCATACCCAGCAGAAGTTTACCCAAGGGGGCAAACAGCACCAGAATGATAAGATCGTTTACGGAAACCTGAACCAGTGCATAATGGATATTAGCTCTGGCAAGATAGGTCCACACCAGCACCATGGCAGTGCAGGGAGCAAGCCCCAGAAGTATCATTCCTGCTATGTATTCGCTCTGAAGAGTTTGACCGATCACTCCGGAATAAATTACTCTCATGAACAGCCATGCCAGAACAGCCATGGTGAAAGGCTTCACTGCCCAGTTCACAAAAAGAGTTAAAAGCAGAGGTTTGCTGTTTTTTCTTACATCAACCACCTCCCTCAGACTGATCTTTAGCATTATGGGAAACATCATTATAAGAAGCACCACCGCAACCGGAACGGAAATGTTGGCCACTTCCAATCCCCCCAGAGTGGATGCCGCATTGGGAAACAGAAACCCTATTGCAGTCCCCAGAACAATACACACTGCAACCCACAGTGACAAATTACGGTCGAAAAAGTTAAGTGCCCGTTCCTCTTCAACCACCTGATGCTCTAACCGGGCCAGATCTTCACCTTTATCATAGTTACTCATTTTCACCCCTCATTTCCACGTTGAATTATCAGCCCCCCAGTGCTTCAGGAAGTCTCTCCACGAATTTACGAATGTCATCCCGCACTCTACGATAGTGATTCAAAGCCTCTTCTTCACTTTCAGCCGTTTTGGCCAATTTCGGCGGATCATCAAAGCCTACATGTATTTTTTTCACACTGCCCGGGAAAGCCGGACAGGTCTCGTCGGCATGGCCGCACACAGTAACCACGTAGTCTAGCGCAATATCCATGAGTTCATCGACATGCTTGGATCGCTGGCCTGAAATATCCACCCCGGCTTCAGCCATCACCTTCACCGCATTGGGATTCATTCCATGAATCTCCACTCCCGCAGAATATGCCTCAATGGTGTCACTCTTAAGGTAATGTGCCCACCCCTCGGCCATTTGACTTCTACAAGAATTACCGGTACACAGAAAAAGAATTTTCAATTTTCCCATTCCACACCTCTATCGATTAGATCTGTTGTGTTAACACACTTCCTTGTATCCGAAAAGCTTCTTGATAGAATTTTCATTTCCACTTTCAATGAGGCCGTCATTCTCCAGAGAGATGATAAAATCAATACACCTTGTAACAAGCTCATTGTCACTCTCTTCCGCAAGACGGAAATATACCCAGCGGCTGTCCTTTCTGCTTTCCACCAAACCCGCCTGTTTAAGCACCGACATATGCTTAGATACTGTGGATGGAGCCAGATTAAGGAAATCGGTGATCTTGCAGACACAAAGCTCCCCATGCCGAAGCAACAGCAGAACCCTGAGCCTCTGAGTATCTGAAAGCGCTTTGAGAATATCCAGAAATGAATCAACGCTGCTATTCATATCAAATAACCCTCCTCGATAATTCCATATTTCGCCACATAACGAAATATAGGAGCAGAATCCGCTGAAAACAAGATAAAAATCGTTTCGGTTATCTTGGAATTGTGATTACTTTAAAAAATTTACTTACATCCGATTCTGTTTACGGAAGTAGATAGGGCGCTTCTTGAGTATTTCTTGCATCTCCGCTTGCTTGGACATTAGATTATCGTGCTGGACTGATCGAGAACTTTTGCAGAGTTCGAGGGGCAGATAGTGATAGAATTCAGAAATGTAGCTGTTCAGGAACAAGGGAAGACCATCCTTCACGACTTAACCTTCAGCGTCTCCAATGGCGAAAAGGTGATTCTTTACGGTAGATCGGGAAGCGGCAAAACCACTATCCTGCGGGCATTATTGGGAGGTCACCATCTAAGTAATGGAGAAATACTGTTCAAGGGGAACAAACTTGACAAACGTTCGTTAGGTGCTATTCGCACCTCCATTGCCTATATCGGTCAGGAACCGGTACTGGGAGATGGAACAGTAAAGGATGCCTTACTGCTCCCCACCACTTTCAAGGCCAATGCAGCTCAGAAACCTGACTATAAGGCACTGGTCAGTTGCCTTGAGCAGGTGGGTCTTTCTCAGTCGCTCCTGGAAAGCGATGTCTCCGGAGTTTCTGGTGGAGAAAAGCAGAGGATCGCCGTAGCCAGAGCACTACTTCTGAAGAAAACAGTATTCTGCATTGACGAAGTGACCTCCGCGCTTGACCCCGCCAGCGTAGAAACCATCATATCTCTTTTCCGAGCTAAAGAGTTCACCATTCTTTCGGTTTCACACGACCAGCGCTGGTTCGAAATTGCTGAACGGTTCATTAAAATAGAGAACGGTACCATTGTGCAGGACACCAGAGATCGTTCAAAAATGGAGACATGATAAAGTGGAACCTCAAACAATTGATCTCTCATACTGGAGCCTTCTTGTCATCTATGGCCTTCTGGTAATACCGGTAGCAGTTTTTCGTATTACAGGGGTAAACCTTATAAGGGCATCAGCTGTTTCAATAGTGCGAATGAGCGCACAGCTTGCGCTCGTTGGACTTTACCTTGGGTTCCTTTTTGAACTGAATAATCTGTGGCTGAATATAGCTTGGCTTATTATCATGCTGCTCGTTGCAAATATAAGCATAATCGGCAGTGCCGGCCTGAAGCTTCGCTTTTTCTTTGTCCCAACCTTAATCGGGGTTGCTCTAAGCACAATTATAGTGCTGGCAGTGTTTGTGTTTATTGCCATCCACCCCTCCCCTCTTTATGACGCCCGCTATCTTATCCCCATTGCGGGGATGATTCTGGGGAATTGTCTTAAGGGAAACGTGCTTGCCCTTGAAAGGTTTTATTCCGCGATACGTAAGAATGAAAGGGAATTCTCGACATATCTTTTTATGGGAGCGCAGCTGAATGAGGCAGCCCGTCCCTACTTTCGCCAGGCAATCCTTGCTGCTAATGCCCCCCACGTGGCAACAATGGCCACATTGGGAATCGTCTCACTTCCGGGGATGATGACCGGACAAATTCTAGGCGGGGCATTTCCTATCGTGGCGATCAAATATCAGATAGCAATCATGATCTCCATTTTCAGCAGTATGGCATTATCCTCTTATCTCAATATACGACTGAGCATGGCCATTGCTTTTGACGACTTCCAGAACTTACGCAGGGAGGTCATGAAGTAGCAGCAAAGCAACCGAGACAAAATTTTTGGCCCGGGGAATACGGATTGAGTTTTACTTATCAGTTGCAATCCTCTGCTATGTCTCAACGGAACTCGACCAACATTCCATATTCTTTCTGATTCATATAACAGAGCTTCACCCAATCGGCGCTGGGCACAAAACTCATTACACGAACTTCGTCGATCTTACCATCAAAGAAGGAATACCCGCTGGCAGTAGGAAGTGAATCAAGCTGCTGAAAGCACCCAATTGTAAAGTCACCGGCGGTTATTCTATTCAGCTGTAATGGATTAAGCAGAGCACCATCTCTCACCTTTTCACCATTTATGTATAGAGACTGCCTGTTTCCTTCCCGAACACCGGTAAGAAAAACCCACTGCTTATTTCCGGGCTTGGAAGGTGCAGGAAATTCACTGTACTGCCAGCCGATCTGATTGCGGTACTCCACGAATTCCCAAGTGACACTGTCTGCATTGAAACATTTATATTGCATGTAGTATTGCCGATGCCCCTTACCGGCGATTCCATGCCAAATAGTATCAACTATATCGGCGTAAGCCCACAATGAGATTGAATAATATCCATCCTGGGGGAAATCGAGCTTTCCATTTGCAGTGTAAGGCATAATGATGCGACTGGACGTTCCATCAAAATCCTGAGCTTTACCAATTATGCCAGGAACGGATGATAAACTGCTCATCCCATAGGGTATTCCGTTATAGCGATTTGCAGTGGCATCATACGCCACCTCATTTCCGGCTTGTCCCAAATGCCAAACTCCCTGATAGCCGTATGCTGTATCGAACACAGTCTGGCTATTAGATTCGCTCTCCAGGGAGGAATTTCCCCAATACATGGTGATAAACTGATCCCGGTTATTACCCAAAACAGTATCTACCATGACCCACACGGAAGCCTGTTTTCCGATTTGATCCCAATGTTCCAATTCGAAAGGTAAAAAAGTATTGTCCTGTTTTGTAAAGCGAATGTCCTCACCACCTGATCTGGCCTGACTGAAATCGAAATTATCCTGAGTCAACCTGACCAGTATCGGAAAATTGTATATATCTCCTGAAACCGCAGCGCCAGTCTCAGAGGTGTTAAGATAGAGTTTGCTACTATATTTCCATTGAACATTTTCTACTACAGCCGTATCACCTGCCGCAATATTGACATCGTAACGCATTACTTGTGGAGTGGGATTGCCAATCCAAGTATATATCACCTCATCGATAGTTCCGGGGGGTACTGAATCGATAATGATTTCATTGCTGCCGCTTTCAGCAAAAGCATACAAGGTGGTCCCCGGTATGTAGATATAACAGTTTGCTTCGGTACAGCCCTGAGGAAGAGAAACCCTGATTGACCCGTTCCTACGAAGTATTGCATCGGGAATAGAATCATTAACCCCGTTTATATCAACTCCAGTCACCAGTGAACCCGTATTTTGAGCAGCACTCCGAGCAATAATCGAGTAATTCCCTTTATCTATGCGCTTGAAAGCGTATCTGCCCTGCTCATCTGTGGTATCAATAAATTTGGAGGGCAGTAGTCCGCTTTTTACCACGTCATAAGCAACTGGAACAAGCTGAACGATGACCTGACTTTCCGGTGTTTTGTCAGAATTCAAAACCATTCCTACAGCGCTGTTTACCGTTTCCGAGCCAGCTCCAGCAATTCTGTCACCCTGTGTGCAGAGCATCAGAAATAGAGAGCTGACAAACATTAAGAGGATAATTTGGTTTTTCATGTCTATTCTGAAAGTGGAAAAAGCTGAATATTCAATTGATACACCTTGTCGGGATTGATCTCATCCTTGGCAAGTTTCAGCATGTTTTCTCTAAATACTTTGATCAATTCATTAAGCTTATCCAGGTTGTCTTCAGATATGGTGATGGTAACAGTGGATATATTCCGTTTTTCTTTGGGATGACGATTGAGCGATTCGCTTGCCAGGCGCATTGTTTCCTGCTGAAATGTTCTGATGGCAACCGTGCGTCCGCGCTCGCCGGTGGTGATCAGCTTGTTAGTCAGGAGATAACTGCCATCAGGTCTCTTTTTGATCAACTCAAGTTTCTTCAAAAGGGCAATAGCCTTTTTAGCTTCCGACTCGGAAATTGGAGGGCTGAGCTTGGAAGCCAGCGCCTTGTAATCATTTGAAAAGGGATAGAAGTCAAGAAGGGTCAAGATTGCAGTGTAGTACCATTTGGTGTAGAACTCAAACTTGTCTTCTTCCAGAACGCAGGCATCCACCCCTTTCAGAGCGAGTAGTTTATCGAAATACAACTTGCAGTCCCGGTCTGTTTTAGCTTTGTTGAATTGTACCAGTGCTGCAAAATATTCGGCATCGCTACCGCCAAGTCCGCAGAAATCGATAAATGTTTCGATCGAATTCTCACCGATGTGACGCTGTTTCTGAAAGATTTTTGCTAAATGAGAAGCATCTATGGATACTTTCCCTTCCATATATCGGAATGAGAAATAAGGCTTTTGATTTTTATTCTCCTCATAAAAATCTCTGAGGTAATCTCTATATTCCATATAATCTTTTATTGGCTTCATATAATTCAATATACGAAAAAATAGACGGTCACGTTTAATTGTTGGATGAATGCAAGCAGAATTCGTGGGCTGATATGCCCACAAACCCTGAAACGAAGTTTTTCGGGAATGTCTTTCATATGAACCTTTCGAGAAGTACGAATTCTGAGGCGCCATAAATGACGCCCCTGAAAGAAAGGAAAACCCTGGTAATCTGCGGTACAAAAAGGGCAGCAATTATCATATTCCGGCAGTTTCGGTTCTCCGGGGAATGACATTTTACTTCACAATGTTCACAGTCTGCACTTTCAAGTTCTTTCCTGATTTTATCTTTATGATGTATCGTCCACTTTCAAGCTGATGAACCGGCAGTTTCATTTCCTGGTGACCATTCAACATTCTGCTTAAAACACGCTTGCCATTAATTGAATACAGTTGGACTGCCACATACCTACCGGGGCAATTAGCTTTGACTGTATAACCGGAAAGCTTGAACATCTGTTCAGAATTTTTAGAGGCATTCCGGGCAGCAGTAGTTACAGCTTTACTGAGCTCAATTTTATCTAGATTAGGCCCACCATCAGAAGTCAGAGAAGTGAATCTGATAGTGTTAATCCCCTGATTGAGATTGATTTTGATTTCTTGGGTATTCCATGTAGTCCATGCTCCGGTAGGATCAAAGTTTAATGAACTTACAACGGGAGAACCATTTACCGATACTGAAACAGGACGATTGATGCTAGACCCATTTGCGAAAGTGATATGCACATTCATCTGGCCATCCTGTGAAACGCAAACAGGAAATTCAACAGCAGAGCCAATTTCATTATTGAAATTTGCGTAACCGGCTCCTGAAAAACCGCTGTTTGTAGTTTCTACAACAGAATTAATCAGCATTGCGTTTTCACCTTCATACAGACTTGAATCGGTAGATGTAAATCTAAACTCGGCGTTCAGGGTGATGTTGGATTTCAATGATGCCACACTGTAAGTTGAAGCTGTACCGGTGTGATCTCCTGACCATTTCACAAATTCCCAACCCTCATGAGGAACAGCCGTAAATGATATTTTAGCGCCCTCAGGCAACTTTTCTCCAACAGGGTCTTGCTGAATAATGCCTCCAGGTCCTGCCGAAGTTTTTATTGTGTAACTGGGACCATTATCTAACTTTACAAAATCTGGCAATGTGGCATTTAATTTCTTTGAGATTGCGAATAATTCATCCAACTTGGCGTTTGATGTGTATCTGTTTCCGCTTCTGTCAAACATTGGTGTGTCATATCTGGTGGGCTCCCATACAAAAGTACCCAAACCCATATTGTTTGGAAAGTCACTCATGACAGTGTTGATCAACGCAGTCCTGTTGGCAGTATATTCCAAACTCATGACCGGAGTACCATCTTTTACAACATTTCCAAACATATCACGCCAATCACCACCGTTATTTGTTGTTCCATAGGTTGACCCACCAATAAAATCGTAATCGACTCTACCTTTTATGGTGTTATACCAATCCATAAAACCACCATCCGGCCTGGGGCGCCCATGCTGCATGACGATCTTTATTGTTGGATCAACATCACGAACACCTTTGACTCCTGCATTTATGAGAGCAGCAAAGCGACTGGCATTACTGATGGATACACCAGACATTTTGGTGTTGATTTCGTTTCCAACCTGAACCATATCAGGCCTGAGCCCCAGGTTTACAAGGGTCTGAATATTATGCTTTGTATAATCGTAAGCATGTTTACGCATCTGTTCATCATTGTCATTTGCCCAGGCTCGAGGCACATACTGATGACCTATGGAAGCCCATGTGTCACTCATGTGAAAATCAAGAAGAAAACCCATTCCTGCCTTCTTTATTCTTTTCGCGATTTCTATAGTGTGCTCAAGGTCACACCAGCACTCCTGCCCACTTGCCGCCGAATAACTGTTATAAGCGTATCCTTCACTATGACAAGGATCGACAAAAGTACGAATGCGGATAAAATTGACACCATGCTCCTTTAAGATTTGGAAAATATCCTTCTGGACCCCATTATCCCAATAAGTGGCACCGGTGTGTTCATCTTCCGTAACCCAGGAAATGTCAACGCCAACTATGTATGGCCGCGCAGACGTTAACACAGGAAGCATCACCATCATAGCTACAACCGACAACACACTTAAAGAAAAACCTTTTTTCATAAAACCTCCCTTTTATGGTAGATCAAACCAGCCAACATTTCACCAAGAATCATTTTACAATACATAAAGTTTGAACCTTGCGGAAATTTTCTGTTGTCACTTGCAAAATGTATTGTTTATTATCAATCTGATCAACCGGAAGTTTCATTTTCTGGATTCCTCTCAGTACTCTGCGAAAAACACGCTTACCATCGAGTGAATACAATTGTACTACCACAGTTTTGCCGGGACAACTGGCTTGAACAGTATAACCGGAAAGTTTGAATATCTGTACTGGATCTTTCTGTGGAGAACCCACTGTGGTTATTATTTCTTTATTCAGCTCAATTTTGTCAACATTGGGTCCTCCATCAGAAGTCAGCGAAGTGAATCTGATAGTATTTACGCCCGGAATAAGGTTAATCAAAACATTTTGTGTGTTCCATGCTGTCCAGGTTCCGGTTGGATCAAAGCTCAATGATTTGATTACTGTAGATCCGTTTACCGAAACTGAAACAGGACAATCGACACTGGAGCCGTTTGAGAAAGTTATTTTCACGCTTACCTGACCATCTTGTGATACACAGACAGGGAATTCAACAGCCGAACCTACTTCATTGTTGAAATTGGCATAACCAGAACCGGAAAAACCACTGTTAGTAGTTTCGATTATTGAATTAATCAGTGTTGCATCTTCACCTTCATACAGGCTTGAATCTGTAGATGTAAACTTAAACATGGCTCTTAGTGTGATATCAGAATCCAATGATGATATGCTGTAGGATGGAGCTGTACCCGTGTGAGCCCCCGACCATCCTGTAAAGGTCCAGTTCTTATGGGGAACAGCGGTAAAAGTTATCGAAGACCCTTCCCGTAGAGAATCGCCAGCCGGATCCTGCCGTATACTACCACCGGGAGCTGCATTTGTAATAACTTTGTGATAGACAGCATTGGAGTTGTCCAAACCAAACTCAAAAGCTCCCAGATCTGGCTTATTTTTGAATACCAAACCGACATCAGTACCCTTATCGATCATCTGGCTGTTGCTAGACAACTTAAGAAAGTCAGTATTGGGAACACTTCCGTCTGCTTGGCGGGGTCCCAGCACACCAGGCAATGAGGACAGGTCCCGACCGGTGACGGTCATACTGGGGTCTGTAACACTTAAGAAGTCTGCGTTTTGAGGTGTGACATTGAGGTCCCATGTATTAAACTTTGTATCAACTCCGTTCATATAGGAATTCTTATTAGGAAAACCGATGTTGTTTCTCATTATGTGCACCTTGGACCCTGTCAAGGTAACACCATCTGTTCGGTTCCCCGCAGCATCCCAGGAACTGGCGAGCATGTTGTACTGTGTTCCATTGCTGTAAGAGGTGTTATTATACCAGGTATTCCCACCCGCAGAGTGATTGGCATAGAATCCCGATGCCCGGTTTTTCCAGGCAACTGAGTTTTTGATTACATGCCTGATACCGTTTTTGCTACTGCCGGCCTTAAACCCGTTTCCGTTGCCATCTGCAGGTCTTTTGGTTCCAAAGTCTACCCAGCCATTACCCATAGCGAGACAGTTTTCAATAATTACCGGGACCTCTTGTGAAATGAAATCCCACCCATCATCAGAATTCCACCAGGCACGACAGCCGCGAAACACAGTAACTTCTCCACTGGTCTGATAGTGTACCCCAAAACCATCTGCATTCTGCCCATCGCCCTGCCTGCCGTTTGGATCGTAGTTATCATGGGAATCACAATTCAGGAAAAGATGTCCCCCACGCCCTTTTGAATCATTGACAAAAACTCCTGCACCACTATTATGGTGAAAGTTCATCAGCTCGAAAATATTGTTACCTGATTGAACCACCTGCATTCCGCAATTAGAGTTTGTGTTCATAGGCACTTTGCATATTTCGAGGCCTTTGAAATGAAGCCAGGAGCCAGACACAACAAATCCATGCGTATAAGTGCTTGTCGAAATGGCTAAATTGGAAAAGTCGAAAACAGGAATCTCGCCGGGATATGCCCAGAAGCAGATTCGTTTCGAATCTGATGTTCCACTTTTAGTAATCGAAATCCCCGCGCCACTGTTGGCTGGTGTAGTAATTCTATAAGTTCCTCCCCTGACATACACAGTATCACCGGCAGCCACCACGTCATTTGCTTTTTGTAATGTTGCAAATGGCTGTGAAATAGTACCTGAAGCAGAGTTGTTGCCGTCGGGAGCAACATAAAACGTTCTGGCGCTGCTTAATGTAAATAGTGTTGTGCACATTACAAATGCAACCCTGTATAGTCTTGTATATTTGACAGGAACAATTTGAAAATTTCTCATGACAGAAACCTCTTTTTTTTATGAACACCAGTACTATTTCACCAAGTGAACAATTTGTGCTCTGGATTTACTTCCGGCTGAGATCTTCAACAGATAGTGTCCATTACCAATTTTTTCGATGGGGAACCTGAATTTATCAGTACCAGCCAGATTCCTGTAAAAAATCAGTTTCCCATTCATCGTAAAAAGTTTCACTTCAACGGCTTTTCCGGGGGAATTCGCCTGAATGGAATAATTTGCAGAATTGAATACAACATCAGGAGTTACCCTGGGATTTGAGATCATAGTAGAAACAGCACTTTCAAACTGAATTTTGTCTAAATTTGGTCCTCCATCAGGGCTTAACGAGGTAAACCGAATAGTATTGATTCCCTTGTGAAGTTGAAAAGAAATGTTTTCTGTATTCCATGTTGTCCAAGAGCCGGTAGGATAAAAATCCAAAGTATTTATTACAACAGACCCATTCACTGAAACCGATACCGGACGTACATTGGAAGATCCATTTGCGAATGTAATTCTGATGTTCTTTTCACCATCATTGGAAACACATACCGCAAATTCTACTGAAGAACCGATTTCATTGTTGAAATTCGCATAACCTGTCCCTGAAAAGCCGCTGTTGGTGGATTCCGGTATGGAATTGATCATTACAGTGTTTTCACCCTCATAATGACTGGAATCAAGAGATGTAAATTTAAATGCGGCATTCAGGTTAATATTGGCACTTAATGATGATATGGAGTAAGAGGGATTGGTGCCGCTATTGTCCCCCGACCACCCTGCAAAGGCCCAGCCGCTGAGAGGAACTGCGGTGAAAGTTACATTTGACCCTTTTACAAGTGAATCTCCTTTGGGGCTTTGCTCTATAATACCTCCCGGAGCAGCAGTTGTAAGTATGCTATAAAGAGTATCAGAGCTAACTTTGATCAGAGAAAAATTATCCATCAAGCAAGTGCCGCCTCCCGTATTGGATGCGCTCACTATGGCCTTACCGGTTGAGATTTTAATATTCGATATGCGTACCTCTGTCCAACTGCCTGCATTGGAAGATTTTTTCATTTCAGAGCCGCCGAAATCAGATATGGAAATCTGGCCATTACCGCCGCCGCTGCACTGAACCCAGGCTTTCAATTCATAGGTACCGGCGGGAATATTGGCTATGGTTGCATTTTCGGGTATTCTTTGGGTCGCCTTCGCTCCCGAACCCAGACTCAGGCAGAATTTGCCTGCACCTTGAGAACCTTTAGCATTCGCGTCATTGCCTTCCCATCCTACTACAGAGCCTACTAAAATACGGTCTGCTTCAAAACTGGGATTCAATATGTGATTGTTTTTCGGCCCCATCTTCCAAGTTCCTTTAACGGCGTCAATTGACCACTGAGATAGGGAATTGAATATGCATGTTGTGCCGTTAACGGTAATAGGGACCCACTGGTTGTACCCTATGCCGTTGCCGGCATTGTTACTCCAGCGATCACCACAGTAGATAACGGTTGTATCTTCAGTGCCGTTAACCGTTATGAAAAAACCGGCTTGAGTAACATGGGAGTAATCAAGACCAGAGTTGATCATTATGGCTTCTTTGTTATACGGCCCCAGGATATTCTCGGATGAAATGTAGTAGGTGTGAGAGGTGTTCCATCCATGCAAATCGCTTGAAGCAGCGTAATATCTGCCCTTATACTTGAACATGCAATTGCCTTCTCGACCGTAACCCTTGAATATCTCAACCGGTCGTTCACAGGCTAAATAATCAGACTGACGAAGTGGAACTACATATATATGGCTGCGCCCGCTCATACTTGAACAGATAATATAGGGCGTTCCGTCATCATCAATGAACGTAGTTGCATCACCGGTACCGTCGTTGGCTATGGGCGACGGTGTCTCTACATGGTGCAGTTTAAATGGACCGGTTGGCTTATCAGCGGTTGCGAATACGACATCGTTGTTTGCCTGGGCAATAAGCACGTATTTTTTTGAGTTTTTGTTGTAGGCAACATTGGGGCCACAGAACCAGCCCCCGTAGCTGAATACAGAACCCTCAAATTTCCAATTAACCAGGTCCTTTGATGTATAGCATGAAGTCGAGCCCCCGGGTGAACGGGCGTTACTCCCGGTCCATGTATTATAATAGGTAGTCGCACTACCGTATATGGATCCATACATATACCAGGTATCGCCTATTTTAAGCGTTCCGCCACGCTGGACATACATCGGATTACCGTCCGTATCTTTCCAGAACACATCATTCTGAATCATCTGACTGAATGACAATCCATTCAAGAGAAACAGAACACAAAAAAAAGCAGCTTTCAAATAAGCTTTAGTGCACTTACACATGATCAACCCCTTTATTAAAGAATTAATATATGACAAGATCCACAGTTCATAATCAGAATAACTGACCTTTAGTCAGATAGCTCAGTTCATTAACATCAAGGGATTGCATAGCATGCTTTTCACCATGTATAACTGTGCATTGTGCCAGAACTGGTTTGGTATTTACAACTGGCAGTATAATCAGAATCGTCACTATTACCTTTACACGATTAAATTTCATAGCATGTTTACCTTTGAAGACCTGTTCATTACAGAAATCTATTCAACATTTATCCTTCAATAATATAGGGATTTTGCAGGAAAAAGCTGTAAAAAGTTGAGGCAGGCATCAACAATCCGTGTACAAGTTGTATACGACTATATACGTAAGTATTTGAATTTCAAGGAATTATTTTTTATGTACAGGATAATCAATTCAGGAAATGTACACTGAGCAGAAGACCTCTTTTCCCGAGATCTCCCGCTCACGAATTACACTTTAAGCTTCTTATTTTGAGACACATACTTTTTGGATCAAATACATATCATCAGCAGAAACTCTTAGCAGGTAATTTACATTATACAGATTCCGCACAAGAAAAGCAGCCTTTCCAGATGCTGTCGATTTAACTACCTTACTCATCGATCATCGGTCATTTTATTGGCCTGCATCATAATCATCTCAAGGCGCCTGTCACCGGTTATTTCACCAAAAAGCATTCTCTTCCCGATTCTGCGTTACTGATATCAGTTGTTTTAAGTAAAACACTATCTGCACCGGGTGCAGATAGTGTAATGGAGCGATAAGGGCTGCTTTATTGAGTATAGATATGTCGCCTCTTTTTAGGCTATTTGATAAGCACAATTGGAGAGGACCTACAGTTGAGGATAGGATTGGGGGAAGTGGTATTTGTTGTGTCTCCATCCCCCCGTTTTCAGCATATATACACCAGGAAAACCGCCGCACGCACACGAACACAAACCGAGCAGCGGTCTCCCGGCTGAAACATGATCTATTTAAAAAGACCTATCTTCTGAACCTCAATCAACCCTTCTACCGATATTTTCAGCAGATAGTAGCCGTTCTGCAGATTCCTCTCGGGAAGGTGAACAGATACTGCTCCTGCTACGTTTCTTACATTCCTGCTGCTCGGCAACTTGACACTTATAATGAGCATCGTGCATCAAATGTATAAAGACGGGTATTTGAACTGATTGGTGTTGAATAGATTTGCAAATGTCTATTATCGGTTGTAGGCCACACCGCCTCTTCTCGCCAGTCCCCAAACAAGTCGGCGACAAGAGCGGGTACCGATTTGGATCCATTATAGGAAGAGCAGCCGTATCCACCTCTGTTCAAGGCCCACCCGCTTTCAGATGTTTTGTAAGGGGCGATTCAGGTGACAAAACAGGTTAGCATCAGTACTTGTAAGCGGGATCAAAGCGATTAGCAGTCCTAAGTCAACAAGGGATAAGGATCTCACAATCATTTGCGAAATAGGTGGAAAAGACCGACAAGCGATATGCTTATTTAAAAACTATCAGGGCATCATCAGCTTTCTGATTCATATAGCACAGTTTAATATAGTCTGGCGACATTGGCGCATTATACACCCTGGCTTCGTCAATCCGACCTTTAAAATTAAACCAGTTTTTGCCGTTACCCTGCTTTCCAATGTAGGTATTCTGCCCTACACCGGTGTAATTAATAGTGGCATCCAAGTCAGTACGGGAAGAAGTTATTTCCCCGTCAATATACAAAGTTAATACTGAGGCATCTTTTTCAACGGTAAAGGTTATCAAATGCCATCCTGTGCCGACCAGAAATCTGCCGGAGCTAATATTGTGAAACACCAGATTATCACTCTGATGAATAATTCCATCGGTGCCAATACTATCTCCGAAATCCATTCTGATCATTGCCGCGTCACCGAGAGATAGAATCTCGCTGCCCTGACGTAAAACAGAATCCAGTTGGGCCCAGGCACTAAGAGTGAGGTTCGATGGGGTACCGAGCAAACCGGAAACCATTATCGAATCGGAGCCACTAAACTGTTTACAATTACCTATCAGTCCGGTTGTATCTCTGGCACTGCTTTCCACCGCATCATTTCCTGCACCAGTGGCATCTTTTACGTCCTTATCCAAATGCCACACGGCGACTAGGCTGTCAGAAGCACTGAAAACTTTCGAACTGTTTGAGCTGTCGGCAGCATTGGGATTTCCCCAGTACATGGTGATGTACTGTGTACTGTTGTTTCCGTACACAGTATCGACCCTCACCCAGATCTCGGCTTTTTCAATCGCAGCATCGAAACGTTCAACAGCATAGGGAAGCGGAGTTCCATTTTTCTTTGTAAATCTCAGATCCGAGCCGTCGGGAGCCGCCGATGAAAAGTCAAAGTTGGTACTGTTCAAACGGACCAGAACCGGAAAGCCGGTTACCAAACCAGGAATATCTGCTCCTGTCGGCCCGGTATTCAAAACAAGCCTTTTGGAAAAATTCCAGGATGCAAATGGAAGAGTGGTCACCTCCCCTGATTCAACAGCAACATCTGATACAATTATCGGAGAAAGTTGGGGATCCGATGACACCAGCCTGAAATCGAAACTACCCTGGGGGAGATCCTTGAATTCGAACACTCCTGAAGTGTCCACCAGAACAGTCCGCTCAAGCCCGATTGCCTGAACGTAAAGGGGAAGCACTGCATCAGTTATGTCAGCACTTCCTTTTACTGCAGCATAAGGCTGAAGTGTATCGCAAAGAACCGTAGTTGTGTCTTCTGACTCATTGAAACTCACAATGAGGAGGGATGCTGAAGTTTCATTGTCGTTCACCTCAATAAAGTATTTACCCGGTTCCAGGGAATCGAAATGGAATTTTCCCGAATCATCTGTCACCGTCACCCTTCTTACGTAGTTACTGCCTTCCGGTTGACTATTAAGAGGCTCAATGTAATCCGCTGAACGTAAATACACCTGGGCACCCGATGCAAAACTGCCGTCCTGCGCATAGATCACTGCAGTAACCCGAACGTTTCCGGTATCGGTTACCCCTGAAACAGTTGATGGCCCGCAGCGTAATAAAAGGAACATCAGGGAAAGGATTGCGCCGATGCGAATTCTCATTCCTCAGCTCCTTTCATTTCCACTAGTGAATCGGTGCTGCCACTTAGTGGAAACAGAGCCAGGTTCATCTGATATACAACGGAACTTTTCTTTTCCCGGTTGACGATCACTTTTATTCTATCCCTGAAGGCTTCAATTTCAGAGGTCAGAAGAGAATAGGTCTCGGGTGATATTCCCATTGTCAAACCAGAAATATGTCTTTCGGAACTTGAGATTTCCTTCAAAGCCTTTTTTGAATGATCAATCATGGAAATGGTGTAGGTTTGTAAAGCCAGAGATATGACAGACTGATCTGCTACCAATACTGAATCCTTCTGACTGTAAGTTCCGTCTTCCATTTTTTTCAGCAGTTTTAATTTCAGAAGAAGCTTTACTGCCGCCTTGGCTTCGGAGGGCAGTATCTGCGGTTTAATCATGGAGGCGATTTTTCTGAAGTCATCCTGAAAATCATACATGGTTACCAGTTCACGGATGACAGGAACATACCATTGTGCGAAGTAATCAAAATGGTCAGCATTCAGCACCGACTCTTTCACGTTTTCAGACATGGACCGCAGCACGGAGTAGTATTCCTGCTTTTCCTCCGATGTCTTTGCCTGGTTGAATAAAACCAGATTTCGAAAATAGGAAGCTTCCTTGGGATTGAATTTTATGGCAGAAATGAACTTCTCTATAACCGGTCTGGTGAGGTTTCTCTTTCCTTCGATGATCCATTTTAGGAAAGATGGAGAATTTATACCTGTCTTTTGAGCAAAATAGCGGTAGGAGAAGTAGCGATGACTCTCCTTCTGCTCCTTGTAGTAGGCTTCCAGAAATCTTCGATAATCAATATAGCCGAATATCGATCTCATATTCCCAATATACTACTATTGAAGGAGAAGAGGGAGTAGTTTTATGAGACCAGCAAGTTCTCTCGTACACAATTTGTACACAGCAGCTGGGATAAGATATTGATTTTTCAGGGGATTATAAAAGCGAAATGATAAAGAAGGGGTGTAGAAATGTATACGATGAATTTCGCCCTCAGAAGAAGCGGGGGCGGACCTCGCCTAACCCGAACCGAATCATGAACTTAGACTTAGCAATTGTCAAGTTATAAACAGTTAACCGGGACAGATGGCAATGGTTTGTTAATTCTGGCCCCCCCACGAAAAGTCCAACTCCTTACCAGGCATGAATTCATTAAAAGTAAAAAGATAGAAAACTTTGCCGTTACTATTTTTCGGAAAGCCATTTTCATCTCCTCCTGACAGAAACGGGCAACTCCAATGAACGACTGTACTCATCTCCCCCCGGAAAATCCTCTCTGGAATAATCTTTGCGTCTTCATAAAACACATCGCTGGAATCCATTATTGATAATGAGCCTACACACAACGGGAGCAATTATGCTTAACGTAAGAACCTTCATTACCCTGGGGTCTGTTCTAACCACTTCTACATTTATTCTCGGTTTCCTCTTTTTCCATGTATATGCTTTCTGGATTCTTAAGATGTCCTCTTCCTGCTTTCTCTATCATTCAGCCAGGAACCGCCGTCTCTTCTCCACAATCAGTCTAATCCCTTCGCCAGTGGTCGTTCCCACAACCGCAACCTCCGCAAACAGAGCACTTTCATCAGAGCTAGTCTGGCCTCTAGCAAGCATGCGTCAAAAGGATGCTGATCAGTTCCGGTTACCTGTTCAGCAAAAAAGGAGACATCCATGGTAGAAACGAAATGTGAACAAAGCACTTTCGGTGTTCGAAAAGAGAAACGGCGACCACGAGCGCACTATCCGGGAGCTCACCATGAATGAAAACGGCCTGCAAGTGGGGCCGGTACTGCGGGAGTTCGAAGGGATAGCCACCGGAATTCCCAGATACACCGGTGAAACTCTCAAAACTTAGGACAACTGTTGACTTATGGATCTGAGGCATCACAGCGATCGGGTGCTTATCCTTGCTCCTACCGGCAATGACGGGGCTGTTCAGAAAGAGGTGCTCACAAATGAACAGATTTCCGTTTTAATCTGTGAAGACATGCAACAATTATGTAGTAGAATAGAGGATGGTACAGGTACCGCAATAATTGCAGAAGAAGCTCTTTCTGGTGAAGCTTTAGCCCTGCTTGCAAAAACGATCGACAACCAGCCGGAGTGGTCGGATTTTCCTATGATCATCATGGCAAGCGCGGGCAGCGACCCCGATATGACCTGGGTGGTGCTCAGCGGGGAAAAGACGCTCAACGCGGCTGTTCTTAAGAGGCCGGTTCTCACAAAATCACTTCTGACCGCAGTCCGGGCTAGCCTTCGATCACGCAGGCAGCAGTACCGTATTGCCGATGAACTGAGTAAGCGTAAAGAGGCTGAAAAAGAGGTCCGCGAGAGTGAAACGAGGTTGCGTCTGGCGCTTGATGCTGCCAGGATGGTTGCCTGGGAGTACGATATCACTACCCTGAAAGTCACCCGTTCGGAAAATGCAGAGAAGGTGCTGCAACTTCCCAAAAAACACGAAAACAGTGATGAGGGATATCTGCTGATACATCCCGATGATGTGGAAAAACATCGTACCCTTGTCAATAAAGCAATTGCAGGGGGCGGAAGTTATGTGAGCGCTTACCGTCATATCCACGATGAGCATATAGTGTGGCTGGAAGAACATGGCCAGGCAATTGTCGACCAGTCAGGAAAAACGATTCGGCTGGTTGGGGTTATACAGAATATAAACGAACGGAAACAGGCTGAGGACTTGCTGCGTCGCAGTGAAGAACGATGGACCCTGGCCATAGAGAACATTGCCGAAGGAATTATAATCGCTACTGAAGACGAGCAGGTCATCTACTGGAATCCCGCAGCCCAGCGCATGCACGGATTCACGCGCCCCGAGGAGGGGATAGAGCCTCTGGAAGAAACGCCCGTTATCTTTGATCTACTGTCTCCTGATAGCGACCATCTTCTTACATTTGACGAATGGCCCATGCGGAGAATCAAACGGGGGGAAAGTGTTCGGAATCTGGAGCTCAGGCTTCGACGGCCTGATCAGGGGTGGGAAAAATACGTGTCCTATTCAGGAGCGATGGTCCAGACTGCTGAAGGAGAAAAGCTCATTTTTCTTTCGGTTCATGATTTGACCGAACAGTACAAATCGCAAAAGGCACTTCGTTACAGCGAAACAAAGTTCAGGGCTATATTTGAGCAGGCTGCAGTGGGAATAGGACGGGTCAGTTTCGCCAGCACGAGATGGATCGATGTCAATGCAGCGTTCTGCGATATGCTTGGATACAGTGCTGAGGAATTCAAAGCCACACCCTGGCCGCAAATTACCCACCCTGAAGATATAGATCTTGACCTGATCCCCTTTACGCAGATGTCGGCAGGAGAGCTTGACAGCTATTCGGTGGAGAAGAGGTTTATTCATAAAGATGGACACTATGTCTGGGCGCGCCTCACGTTATCGCTTGTGCGGGATGAGCAGGGGAATCCTGATTACGAAATTGCCATTATCGAAGATATAAGTGATCGCAAATCTGCCGAAGAGAAGCTGCGCAGATATGCCAAAGAACTCGAATCAGCCAATAAAGATCTGGAATCGTTCTCCTATTCTGTAGCACACGACCTCCGTAACCCGCTAAGAATAATCAAGGGATTCATAAATTTTCTTAGCGAAGATTGCAGAGATAACTTGAATGATGAGTGCAGGGATTATGTAAACAGAATCGACAGCGGCGCAGACCGCATGGGTTCAATCATCGATGACATACTGGCCCTTTCAAAAATCAGCCGGCAGGAGACAAGTATATCAGATGTTAACCTAAGCGAAATGGCGAAAGCGGCCGTGGAGGAACTGCGCAGCAGCCAGCCGGGCCACCAACCGGAATCCACATTCAGAAAGGACTGTGGGTTAAAGCGGATGCAAGACTCATGAGTGTGACCCTGGGCAACTTTTTAGGAAATGCCTGGAAGTATACCACAAAGACTCCGAACCCTCGAATAGAATTCGGCGCTTTTGAGGAGGGAGGCAAGAGAGTCTATTTTATTAAAGACAACGGAGCCGGTTTTGACATGAGTAAAGCGGCTGATCTGTTTACTCCCTTTAAGCGTCTTCATGCCGATGAGGAGTTAAAGGGAATCGGGATAGGACTGGCAATAGCTGATCGTGCTGTCAAGCGCCACGGAGGGAGAGTGTGGGCAGAGAGTGAGCCTGGGAAAGGGGCGGTTTTTTATTTCACATTGGGGTAATCAGGATTAAACCGCCGCTGTCTTGACCGCAATCACAAGAAAAACTATAGCAAGTGTTAACATTTTTACTCCTTGGATATATATTTTCCTAGCTTATCCGCACAGGAAATGCAAACATCAAGCCACCGGCAGAGAGTACAACACAAAACTTCCGTTTCAGAATGGCTCGCTAAATGTAATTCGTTCATTCCAGACATCCCGGAAACCTCCATTCCATTTCTTGTTGACAAACTGCAGCAAAATGAAATTCCTTGCCATTCACCTGGCCATCCCTTAAATTAATTAGACAAAACTAAATTTTCGGGAGTTCACATGGCCAATGAGCAGCTAGTGGAATTAATCGAGCAGCTGACCGATTTAGTCTCCAGTTTCGAAGAGCATTACATAAACAACAGCAGGTCGGGAGAGATTACCTTACCGCAGCTGAGATATTTGGAAGCGATCACCTCACTTGAAAACCCCACAATAAGTGATATCGCTGAAGCTCTGGGAGTAAAGCTCCCCTCTGTAACTGCAGCACTCAAGACACTTTCAGAGAAGAATCTGGTGCAGAAAACACAGGACACATTTGACAAACGGGTTGTAAAGGTGAAATTAAGTCTGGAAGGACAGCGGATCGCAAATCTCCATCGCAAAGCCCATGAGGCCATTGCTGAAATGATGCAGAAAAGGTTGAGAAAAAGTGAAGTGAAAACGCTTATGAATCTCCTTGTTAAAACATTCCAAACTGAGGCTGAACATGAATGAATTGAATTCAAAATTAGGTTACCGGGCTGGGGTTATCTCCGTACTGGTGAATATAGTGTTATTTGTTTTCAAGCTCTATATTGCCCAGAGGGAAAATTCTGTTGCCATCAATGCCGATGCCTGGCATACGCTTTCTGATTCACTCACTTCACTTGTGGTGATTGCAGGCATCTGGATTTCCGGCCGCAAAGCTGACCGGGAGCATCCGTTCGGGCACGGGCGCGCGGAGTTGATAGGTGCAATTGTCATCAGTGTGCTGCTGGCTGTGGTGGGAATGGAATTTTTCAGAGATTCGATTGCGCTTCTGTTGCAGCATAAAGGAACCCAATACACAGCATTTTCTCTCTTTCTTTTAGGGACGACCATTCTGGCTAAAGAGGGGCTTGCCCAATACAGTTTTCAGATAGCAAGGAAAACCGGTTCCAAATCGATTGCCGCAGATGGCTGGCACCATAGAAGTGATGCCTTGACAACGATCATCATCATAGCGGGAGCTATTGCCGGCAGGAGTTTCTGGTGGATGGATGGAGCTTTGGGGCTGATCATGGCAGGTTTCCTCTTTCATACTGCCGTCAGTATATTGAAAGAGTCTTCAGCAGTTCTGCTCGGTGAGGCACCAGATGAGAAACTGTCACGAGATATAAGGGCGATCATTAAAAACAGTTCCTCACATGCCAAGGACATCCACCATATTCACCTTCACCGCTATGGTCAGCATCTGGAGGTTTCTCTTCATGTGAGATTTCCCGGAGAGATGTCTCTTGACGAGGTACATAACGAAGCTGAAGAGATTGAAAAAAAACTGAACAATGCACTGAATATTGTATCCACGATTCACTGTGAACCGTTTCGATTTGACGAGTGCAGAGGATGTGACACGATGGCTCCCAAGCTTGTCTGCGATTGCAGTCTGACCCGACACAATAAGAAGTAAAAAGTTCCGGCTATCGACAGTCCGGTTTACCGAACTATTTATTTCTTTAAGGGGCGGTGTTTTACCGCCCTCAAAAGCCACCCGCAATGCCCACTCAGCTTCTCCGCAATCCGGAATACTTCTTAACCAGCGAGACAAATTCCTGTCTGTACCCGAACCTATCATTTCCGATGTGTACGCGTGCCTGCTGAAGCACATCATCAACAGTAAAACTACCCTTGTGCTCTGAACCACGAAGAATCATCCCGAAACCCGCAACCGCAGAAGCAAAGCCCAGATTATCGGATAGATAAGTGCTTTCAGGTCCGCTCATCACTACATGAGTAAGAAGCCTGCTTTCATTCTCGTTGGGCTTTTTGTACCTGAGCTTTACTGTCATCATCTCACCATTGCGATATGCGGCATCGGAAACGTTTACGCTTTGATATTTAAGCTCATCAACATAGGATTCGACATTGCTGCCCACAGGAACAATTTCGTAAAGAGCAGTCACACTGTGACCTGCGCCCAGTTCACCGGCATCTTTCTTGTCATCATTGAAATCCTCCTTGGCCATCACCCTGTTCTCATAACCGATCAATCTGTACTGAGCCACAAGCGCCGGATTGAACTCCACCTGTACTTTTACATCCTTTGCAATGGTAAGAAGCGTTCCCGCCATCTGTTCCACAAACACTTTGCGTGCTTCGGTAAGATTATCAATGTAGGCGTAATTTCCGTTGCCCTTATCGGCAAGCTGCTCCATTTTGGAATCTTTATAGTTACCCATACCAAAACCAAGGACAGTCAAGAATATGCTGTTTTCCCTCTCTTTCTCGATCATTCGCACCAGTTCCCCATCGCTTGACACACCCACATTGAAATCACCATCAGTGGCGAGGATTACCCGG
The DNA here is from genome assembly GCA_023436205.1 of Fibrobacterota bacterium. Taxonomy (GTDB): domain Bacteria; phylum Fibrobacterota; class Chitinivibrionia; order Chitinivibrionales; family Chitinispirillaceae; genus JAEZKC01. The sequence continues at coordinate 6,453 of JAEZKC010000006.1, read as the reverse complement.
TTGTTCCCATTTTTTATCAAATTCTCCCGGGCGACTTTGTATGCCAAGGCAATACCATGACCTCCTGCAGTTGATCCGCCAGCTTCAAGCTTATCCAATGAGCGTCCGATTCTGCTTTTTTCGCTTCCAGAAGTTGACGGAAGCACCAGCCCAGCAGCCCCCGCATACACTACTATTGATACCCGATCCTCCTCCCTGAGCTGCTCCACCAACATCCACAATGACTGTTTCACTAATGGAAGCTTATTGGGCATACCCATTGAACCGGAAACATCGATGAGGAATACGAGGTTACTTGGAGGGATATCTCGTTTGTCGACAATCTTGCCCTGAAGTCCCACCAGAACAAGTTTATGACTTTTCTCCCAGGGGCAGACTGCAACTTCTGTCGTAATGGAAAACGGATGTTCATTGACGGGGGGATCATAATCGTAGCTGAAATAGTTGATCATCTCCTCTATGCGTACAGCATCGGGCGGAGGCAGGCTTTCCATGCTCAGGAACCGCCTCACGTTACTGTAAGATGCCACATCCACATCAATGGAAAAAGTAGACAGAGGCGAGGAAAGAGCCTCCTTGAAACCGTTCTCGGCAATGTGGCTGTACTCCTCGGTATTCATTTCAAGCTCCGTCAGAGCAGCGTTTCCCTCAAATACTCGCATAGATGCTATTGACCCGCCCCCGAATCCGCTGCCGTAACCTGCACCGTAGCCTATTCCCGATAAACCCCGTCGTCCCACGCCATTACCTCCCCCGGCCTTTATACCTCCTACACCGGAGATAACGGCATCGATATCGGAGGCAAATCCGCCTTTACCAAATATATCCGGGGAAGCCTGCTTACCCTTAATCTGTCCGCTAATCAATCCAGCCATACCCTTGTGAGTTACTCTGCTTCGGGGGTCTACACTTGTTTTGGCAACAGACACTTTCTGCGGCGGAGTCTCTGTTTTTGATTTCTGCTGCGCCGTCACCTGCGGTTGGGGAACAGGTTCATAAAAATCTCGCACCGTAGTAACCGCCTCTCTAGTCTGAAACCAGTAGCCTACCCCGGAAGCTATCAGCAGGCATACACTGAGCAGTATATAGAGCCTGAAGTCTACTTTGTCCTCGAAATCAACCACATGAATCATAGTAGAGGGTTTGCTGTCGCACGATTCTTCATCTAGTTCATCATCCAGATATGTTCTGCTGCGCACAAAATGAGTTAGATATTTTGAGTATGACATTGCACACCTCAGCTGCTAAAGTAAATGATCAGGGGATCCCGTTATTCTGTAGATTAAACGTTTGAAATGGAAGGTTTGCTACAACTGTTTTCGATGACTACGCTGTGCGAATGCGAAGTGCATAGCCGGACAAGGAGGCATCTGAATGCACAGAGAACTTGTATAAATACTCCCGACAAACCTGAAAACAGCTTATCCGGTATAGCGTTTGCGTTTTAAAGATAGAGATTATTCCAGGGAGAACAATGCATGCAGAATCATGACCACATGAACCACGGTTCACAAGAACATCCCAAAGGTGCCGGGACACACACCACCGCCCACGAAGAGCATCAAATGGGTAACCCCCACCACGGGCGCCATCACGGGCACAATATTGCCGATTTCAAGCGCCGCTTCTGGGTTTCACTCATAATCACCATCCCCATTCTCATACTCTCTCCACTTATCCAGAGTGTGCTTGGTGTAAGAGAAACGCTCCAGTTTACAGGCGACATGTATGTGCTCTGGGCTCTTTCATCATTCGTGTACTTTTACGGGGGGTGGCCATTTTTAAAGGGACTTGTCAATGAGCTTAAATACCGGCAGCCCGGAATGATGACGCTCATCGGTCTGGCAATTTCGGTGGCTTACATCTACAGCAGCATAGTGGTATTCGGAGTTGCAGGAGAGGTGTTTTTCTGGGAACTGGCCACTCTTATCGATGTAATGCTTCTGGGGCACTGGATCGAGATGAGAACCGTAGCCGGGGCCTCTCAGGCGGTTGAGTCTCTTGTAAAATTATTACCATCACAGGCACACAAAATCGTAGACGGAAATATTCAGGAAGTTGATCTTCAGGAAATAAAACCCGGCGACAAGGTACTTGTCAAACCTGGAGAAAAGGTACCTGTTGACGGGAGAATAGTCGAAGGTGAATCGTCCATCAACGAAGCCATGGTGACCGGGGAATCTCTTCCGGTGCACAAAAAGGCAGGGGCCCAGGTAATTGGCGGCTCTGTCAATGGAGAAGGGTCTGTTACAGTCATAGTGGAAAAGACAGGTGCCGATTCTTTTCTGTCGCAGGTGATAAACCTGGTGCGACAGGCGCAGGCCGGGCGCTCCCGAACTCAAGATCTGGCAGATAGAGCTGCGGTTTGGCTTACCGGTATCGCCCTTGGCGCAGGATTCTTAACCCTGCTTGCCTGGCTGCTAGTTCTCAATACCAACTTCGAATTCGCCCTCGAAAGAACAGTAACGGTTATGGTCATAGCGTGCCCGCATGCCCTGGGGCTGGCCATTCCGCTTGTCATAGCCATGTCCACCGCCCTTTCCGCATCGCACGGCCTGCTCATAAAGCAGCGCTCCGCCTTTGAAAAAGCCAGAAATATCCAGGCGGTACTGTTTGACAAAACAGGCACCCTCACACTGGGAAAATTCGGAGTGAGCGATGTTATTTCTCTCAGTACAGCCTACGACAAGACAAAAATTCTCACTCTCGCCGCAACGGTGGAGGTTCATTCGGAGCATCCGATTGCTAAAGGAATAGTGGAGTCATCACCTAAAAAGTTGGAAGTGACAGATTTCAGAGCCATAACCGGCAAGGGGGCCCGGGGGATGGTGGAGGGGCATGAGGTGCTGGTTGTGTCTCCGGGGTACCTGCGGGAAAAGGGTATAGAAGTGAAGAAAGAGAGTATCACCAAACTGCGGGAGAGCGGCAAAACGGTAGTCTATGTGGTTATCGACGGTAAAGTGGAGGGGGCGGTGGCCTTATCGGATATCATCAGACCGGAATCCAAAGGTGCGATCTCCAAGCTAAAAGAGATGGGGATCAGGCCCATGATGATTACCGGTGATAACAAGCGGGTGGCTGAATGGGTGGCTCGAGAGATTGGCATAGAGGAATACTTTGCGGAGGTGCTTCCGCAGGAGAAGGTTGCCAAAGTCAAAGAGGTGCAGTCCCGGGGGCTGATTACCGCCATGACCGGGGATGGAATAAACGATGCTCCTGCGCTGGCGCAGGCGGATGTGGGGATAGCGATCGGAGCGGGTACCGACGTGGCGGCCGAAACTGCGGATATAATACTTGTTAAAAGCAACCCAGAAGATGTGGTGGCAGTGATCGGGCTTGCCAAAGCCACCTACCGAAAAATGGTGCAGAATCTCTGGTGGGCCACCGGTTATAATGCAGTGGCCATTCCGCTTGCAGCGGGGGTGCTCTACAGCCTGGGGATTGTGCTCAGCCCTGCACTGGGAGCGGCTTTTATGTCGCTGAGCACGGTGATAGTTGCGATTAATGCAAAGCTGCTGAGGTTTGGGTGAGGAGGGGAGAATTTACAGGGCGACATAAAGGAAGCATTTCATGGATCGGCTTATAAAGGGTCATAAATGCCGCCGCGTATTCCGGGAATCAGCAGTGAACCAATTTGATAATGTAAAGGAGATCTTGTTATGTGGTGGGATCATATGAACTGGGGATGGGGAGGCGGTTTTATGATGATATTATGGATTCTTCTTGTCGCAGCGATAATCTACTGGGTTGTGAAAGCGGCGCAGAGAAACCCTGCCGCCCCGGCCGGACCTGAATCAGCCATGGACATTTTAAAAAAGAGATACGCCCGGGGAGAGATTTCCAAGGCGGAGTTTGAGGAAAGAAAGAGGGATCTGATGTGATGGAGGCGGGCTCGAACCTCGCCTAACCCGAACTGTATCATGAACTTAGGCCCTGTTACATGTCAAAGTATAGACGGTCAAGCGGGAAAAATGAGAGCGGTTTGAGATAGACATTTTTTCCCTCCGGCAGCTTGGTTTCTTTGAGGACTGGATTTATCACGTTTCCGGGGAATCCCGTTCTCCCCGTTCCCCCCCGGAAATCCCGCTCTGACAATGTTCAAATCTTGAACTGACGTACTATTCCATGCAATTCCGTGGCAAGTCGAGCCAGCTCTGAAGCGCTGGTGTTGATCTGGCTTACTCCCTGGGTTGTCTGAGATGCTGCTTCGTTGACCCCTACAATGTTCCGGGAAATTTCTGAAAGCCCCGCCGCAGATTCAGCAACATTCCTGGCCACTTCCTGAGACCCGCTGCTGACGCCGCTTACGTTTTTGGAAATCTCCTGTACAGTTGCACTCTGCTCCTCAACTGCACTTACAATTGTCTGGGAGAAGGAGTTTATCTGCTCGATAATTTCAGCAATGGATTCAATCGCCGAAACTGCACTTTGTGTACTATTCTGCATCTGCTCGATCTCTTTGCGGATTTCCTGAGTGGCCTGAGCGGTCTGTCTTGCCAGCTCCTTTACTTCACTGGCCACCACCGCAAATCCTTTTCCTGCATCTCCGGCTGATGCCGCTTCAATGGTGGCGTTGAGAGCAAGCAGGTTTGTCTGATCTGCTATATCATTTATCACTTCAACAACTTTTCCGATTGATTTTGCGGAAGATCCCAAAGCGTTCATCTTTTCCCGGCTTCCCCGGGCTTCCTCTGTAGCCCGGGATGCCATTTTCATCTCCTCCTGACAGGAACGGGCGACCTCATTGAGTGATGCACTCATCTCTTCAATGGCAACGGCGACTGCATTTACTTGCGAGGACATCTGTTCGGCCGCGGCAGAGATGGTGTTTACATTTGCATTGGCCTGTTCTGTAGAAGATGAAACGCTTGTGGACTGTGCGGTCATCTCTTCAGCACTGGCTGCAATTTGGGTGGAAATTGAAGAAAGTTCCTCACATGCCGAGGAGAGTGTGCCTGCATTTCCGTTTATCTTGGAAATGATACTCTGGATCTTTTCCACAAACAGATTAAACCAGGTTGCAAGCTCCCCGATTTCATCGTTGTTCTTTATGGTAAGGCGCTTGGTCAAATCACCCTCACCCTGGGCAATATCCTTAAGCATGGCACTGGTTTGTACAATAGGACGCATCATCAGTACCGCAAAACTTACGGCTATAAGCGATGCAACTATGATTGCAATCAATGAGAGAATCCCAAGGGTATTGCGAGAGTTTTGAAGCTTGACTTTAATATCATTAACATATATTCCAGTTCCTACAATCCATCCCCATGGCTTAAATTCTGCAACGTACGACAGCTTGGGTTCCAACCGGTTCTTTTCATTATAGTACTGCCAATGATAACTGACGTAGCCTTTTCCGTCTTTTTTACATACATTAACAACCTCTTTCATGAAGTAAACGCCTTTAGGGTCTACCAGCTCAGAAACGTCCTTTCCTTCCAGGTCCGGTCGAAGTGGATGAGCGACCATGATGTGATTGAAATCGTTTATCCAGAAATAGTCCAAAGAGTTTTCCCCGAATACCATGGATTTAACAATTTCTTTGGCCTTGCTTTGTGCCTCACTGGTTGTCAGTTTACCACCCTTTTCCAGTTCGTTGTAGTGTTTGAGTATCCCCAAAGCGGAGTTGACCATCTCACGGGTCATTACCTGCTTTTCATCATTGGCAACCTTCAGAAGAATGTTCTGGGAAATGAGGATAAAACTGATGCCGTAGAGAATCAAGATACCGCAAATAAGAATAATCAGCTTGGTCCTGAATTTCAAATTTTTCACGAGAGACCTCCTGTTATTACTGGTGTGAGTTAGTAATCATATACTAATAATGGGAGGATTTCAAGGCAAATGTTCACTGAATGACTTGAGATGAAGGAGGGGGGCGACCTCGCCTAACCCGATACCGGTACCGTTTTGGAATATCCCATCCCGACATCCATTCCCACCATATTCTGCAAAAAAAATCAGCACCCAATGCCTGCACCGATTTATCTTGAAATCATCCCGCTTTTCACTATCCGAATCTCATTCTGATCCCTGAATATTGTCAAGAATATACCAACCAATCCGGGTCTCGAGAGGACTGAGCCTGAAGAACAGAATGGCTCCGAGCAACACCCGGAATGTGTGATTGCCGATGGTGTACATACGATTCCGGCAGCCCAAACCTGAAGCATATTTCAAAAGCATATATTCCATAAACATTATTCCAGAGGCGCCATACACCGAAGCGCCATAAATGACGCCTCTGAAAGAAAGTAAACCCCGGTGAACCGGGGTACAAAAACCGTGACAATTTCCCCTTCCGCAGCCCGGTTCACCGGGCTTGACATTCATTCAGGGACGGGATTTATCCCGTTCCCGTTCCCGATACCGTTCCCGTTCCCGTTCCCGATGCCGATACCGTGCCGATGCCGATACCGTGCCGATGCCGATACCGTGCCGATGCCGATA
>JAEZKC010000005.1 GCA_023436205.1 Fibrobacterota bacterium | reverse complement strand
CCAAAAGACTCTGCATCAACCGTTCAAATGTAAGCCGCTGGAGAAGAGGTTTCCTTCTTGCCTCCGAAGCTGCGAAGTGGGCTTGCTTCTATCATGGAGACCTGCCCCGCCCGCTAACCCTCAAGGAACTACTCTTCTCTGCATTCGATTGCTGCATTGCAAAAGCAGCCCAGGGAATGGCATGCCTGAAAGACCTGTTCCGAAGTGATCTTTACTGAAAATTGGGCGGGGTGTTTTTTTAGCGGTTTGTATCCCGAGCCACAACGGATTATTCCCCGGATTTCGGGTCGGGAACCGTTCTGCGCTGAACTATTTCTGCTTGCTTTATCTTTGTAGAGATGCGGATAGCAAGCGGTTCTGCTCTCTTTCGCAATTGTTAGCGACTCTAATTTACTGGTCCTAAGATTGCACCAACTTTCGTTTTTCAGGACCCTGCGGTTAATCATAAACACAAATGAGGTACATATATGAGAGCAGTACAGTGGTTTGGCAAACATGACCTGCGAGTCGAGAATGTCCCTGAACCAACTATCGAAAGCCCGCGCGATGCGATTGTGAAGGTCACCTGCAGTTCGATCTGCGGGTCGGATATTCATATTTACGACGGGCTGGTTTTCACCATGCACAAAGGAGACATAATCGGGCATGAATTCATGGGAGAGGTGGTGCAGGTGGGTTCAGCGGTCAGAAACCTTTCTATAGGTGACCGGGTAGTGGTCACTGCCACCATCGCCTGCGGGGAATGCTTCTTCTGCAAACGGGAACTCTTCTCTCTTTGCGATAATTCAAACCCCAACGCAAAAGATCAGGAAAAACTCCTCCAGTACTCCACATCAGGGATCTTCGGCTATTCCCATCTATTCGGAGGGTATGCCGGATCATTTGCCGAATTCGTGCGGGTTCCCTTTGCAGACGTGGGAGCAATCAAGGTACCCTACGACGTGCCGGATGAAAAGGTGATCTTCCTCTCTGATGCACTCCCTACCGGCTATATGGCTGCGGACAATTGCCATATTCAAAAAGGGGAAACTGTTGCGGTGTGGGGCTGCGGGGCGGTGGGGCTTTTGGCTATGCTGAGTGCAAAGCGGTTGGGTGCGGGAAAGGTGATCGCCATCGACAGGTTTGATTATCGGCTCAAAACGGCACAGAAGCACTGCGGAGCCGATCATTTGATCAATTATGAAAAGCAGGATGTCATCGGGGAGCTCAAGGAGTTGACCAACGGCCACGGACCTGACAGCTGTATTGAAGCTGTAGGAATGGAAGCCGATGCCACCGGCATCACAGATTTTTATGACAGGGTGAAGCAGGCGGTAAAGCTTGAAACAGACAGGCCTCATGCTTTGCGGCAAGCAATCGGGGCATGCCGAAAAGGGGGAACTGTGAGTGTAATAGGAGTGTACGTGGGATTTATCGACAAATTCCCGATGGGAGTTGCGTTCAATAAGGCTCTCACTATTACTTCCGGGCAGCTTTACGGGCAAAAGTACGCTCCCAAGCTTCTAAAGCAGGTGCTTAAAAACGAAATCGACACTTCATTTCTGGTTACGGAGCGCATATCTCTTGAGCAGGTGCCCAAGGCTTTTGAAAAGTTCAGGGATAAGCGCAATGAAACGATCCGCCAGCTGGTCTATCCCTGAATTAGGGCCCGGGCAGGGTCAGGGAAATTATCTGTGGAAAGGCCAGGGGTAGACCGTAGTATTAATACAGATTCTGAAATTAAAGATATGGATATCGAAAGGGGTGTACCATGAAGGCTGACACATTGAAGGATCTATTTATCTATAAAATGAACGAGTTGTATACGGCAGAGAAGAAAACTCTGCAGTTTCTTCCCAGGCTAGCTGAGGCATGCAGCTCTCAGGAATTGAAAGATGCACTGCAGCAGCACATAAAGCAGAGTCAGGATCAGGTAGCCAGGCTTGAGAAGGGGTTTTCGGTTCTTAAGCTCTCTCCCCAGGAGGTGAAGGATCCGGTGGTGGATGGCTTGATCAGCAAAGGTGAAGAGATTTTAAAGTCCATTTCCGATCCCGACCTTAAGGATGCCGCTTTGATTGCCGCCGAGCAGGGAATAGAGCATTACGAGATTACAGGATATGGAACAGCCAGATCCTACGCACGGAACCTGGGCATGAAAGATATCGAAAGCTTGCTGCAGGAGACTCTCGATGAGGAAAGCTACACCGATGAGAAGTTGTCCAAAATAGCCGACAAAGGGTATTCCGGACCTGCCATCAACAAGAAGGCAGCATGAATCATTGCCGGGAAGACGACGTGCTTGATTCATTGAAGAGGAATGCACATATCTGACATGCCAAAACTCCAATTTATTTTAGGCCTTCATTTCCAAAATGAGGGCCAGTATTTTTTCCTAAAATGAGTCCGAGTAAATATGCGGCCCGAGAGCAGGTTTCCTAAACCAGAACGTGCGGTATGCGGCTGGATCACCTCCTTTCTAGAGAAACCCGGTTAAGTCCGGGACAGGATGATTGACCTTGGAGGATCCTGTTTTTGACATGTCATTTCAAAAATCATTCAAAGTTTTCGTTGCTTCATCATCAGTTAAGGGCTCCTGCTTATAAGGCAGGGGCTTTTTTATTGCCAATTTAGCCATAAACGCAAGCTGCAGCAGTAAAACTCTCAGTATGCTTTCCGGATCTGAATTTGCTCTGTTGATCTAATCGTATCCAATATTCACCTTTAACCGGGAGCTGCAATGAAAGAACAGATTGAGAGCACAGCTGTGAAGAGCACGGCTGCATTGGCTGGGCATCCGATACACCCGATGCTTATCCCATTCCCAGTTGCTTTCCTGCTTGGAGCAGTCCTAACGGATGTAGCATTTGTCTTCACTGGAAACGAGTTCTGGGCAGGTGTTTCCTACTGGCTCATTCTCGGCGGATTTGTTCTTGGAGGTCTAGCCGGAGTCATCGGGATGATCGATTTTTTCACCATCCCTCGCGCCCGCAACCTTTTTGGCTGGGCTCACGGAGCCGGAAACATTACTACTGTCATACTGGCGCTGGTGAATTTTCTCCTTCGTGTTAATAACCCGGTCCAGGCGATCCTGCCTGAGGGCATAATCCTCTCTTTTGTGATCGGTGCGATACTTCTGGTCACCGCCTGGCTTGGAGGGGAGCTTGCCTACCGCTATGAGATTGGAGTTAATCCGCGACAAGAAGTACTGCGCAGTTCTCCACCAGACCTGCGTAAAGCTGCCTGAAAGCTCCATCCAAGCGGGGCTCATTTCTAATGTCTCGAGCGATGGACAGGGGTGGAAACGCGGAGTGATCCATTCGGCAATTGGGTTTTGGCTCTTATAACAGGTGCTGCACTGGTATCGGTTGCATTCCGCTAGTGGGCTCCCTGTCCTGCCATCCTCAAGACATGAGCCGGTGGGGTCACTTGTCCAGTTCTGGACAAAGGTGAGATTTTCCGGTATTGTGGTGTCTGTTGTTGCGGCAACAGGTGGAGCCTTGCTGATCAAATCAGACAGATCTGTTCTGACTTCAGGTACCATGTTCGGATTATCCCCGATTCCTTCGGCTGGGCTGATCAGCCTGGGTCTGGTTTCCTTGGATTTCTCTTTGGCGCTGCAGGCAATCGTTCAATTCGTCATAGATTCGGCATCGTACTGCTGGCGGCATTTGGAGTTTTCGGCTGGAAGAGAATAATTACACATAAGAGAAAGTAGATGCTGTAGGCGTGCACAATTCAAATCTTTTTTGCAAGCGCAAGCGGGTTGCCATGCATTCTAGTAGAGGACAATCCTGATCCCTTTGCCCTTCCTGGCAGTCGGGGTACTGCCTGATCGCCGATTGGTAGTGTCAGATTTTGATTTTCGATCGCTCTCTAGTTCAAAGAGACCATGCCCGCAGGGAGCGCAACGAAGTCAGCTCCCCGGTAGTACTCACGATTGAGGGATCCGCCCCGATTCACTGGCGGTTTCAGAATAAGAATCCAGTGCTAAGAAGCACTGCTCTTAAAAACATTCAGGGCTGTCTGCCCCGTCCATATAGATTGACACTCTACCGATTCTCAACCCTCGGTTTAAAGGAACCCATGCCCGCAGGGGGCGCAACGAAGTCAGCTCCCCGGTAGTACTTGCGATTGACGGATCCGCCCCGATTCACTGGCGGATTCAAGATTTTCGCCGATCTTCTTTCTGGGGCCATTGAGTCTTCGAATTATGGCCCCTCCTCGGCGGAAATCTTGAATAGATAGCCAGTGTGGGGCTCCCAGGGCGTTTTTGCCTAGTTGTCATTCCATTCCTTGAGAGTAAGGTATCCAGCGCTAAGAAGCGCTGTTTATTATTATATAATTTTGCTCTCTTTTTGGCCCTGGAAAAAAGTAGGTCGGGGTTTGGGGTGGAATACCCCAATTGTTTTTAAGAACGGTGCTTCTTAGCACCGGATTTCTATTTCCCTTTTGGAAATTCTCTTTGTGCGTTAAGAAGAAAATAGAATAA
>JAEZKC010000003.1 GCA_023436205.1 Fibrobacterota bacterium | reverse complement strand
TCCCTGTGCTGATCCTTTAAGTTCTTTTCCTGTACCTGCACCGTTTGTTCCGGTTCCTGTTCCGGTTCCGGTTCCTGTGCTGGTTCCTGTTCCTGTGCCGGTTCCGTTTGTTCCGGTTCCATTTGTTCCTGTGTTTTTGTCTGTATTGCCAGTGTTTTTGTTATCATCATTATTTGCACAAGCAGCTAAACCCAGACTCATGATCATCATCACACATAATATCAATGCTATTTTTTTCATAATAACCTCCATGTTATTTAATTTCAAAAATAGTATAACCAAAATTATTCCATTCATTAAAAAATTTCATAAAAAAAGGGGCTGTTGCACTAAGAAATTAGTGTAACGCCCATTTTTATTGCAAAAAAACAAATTCCGGGCTTCGAAAAGTCCGGAAAAAGGTGTAAAATATATTTATGCTAATAAACAATTTATCACATAAGAATTATACCATTCGTGGCGATTATTATCAATTAAAATTACCACTAAATATTGAGTGCATGATTCCGGATGATGATTCTGTTAGGTTACTGGGTCAAATCATAGAGGAGATGGATTTATCAGAATTGTACAAGACCTATTCCCGAATAAGGAAAAATCAAGCAACCCCAAGACAGATGCTCAAAATCATGCTCTACGCATATATGAATCATTGTTATTCTTCAAGAAAAATTGAAAGTGTGTGCAAAAGAGACATAAATTTTATGTATCTTCTTGAAGACTCTCCTGCACCTGACTATTCAACAATTGCAAGGTTCAGAAGTATTCATTTTGCTGATGTTTCAGAAAAATTAATGGCTCAGTTCACATGCTTATTGGGTGAACATGGCGAGATTTCAAAAGAGAACATATTTATTGACGGCACTAAAATTGAAGCGGCTTCAAACAAATATACTTTTGTTTGGAAAGGAACCGTTACTAAGAGCCAACAAAAAATAATAGATAAAATCCCAGAATTTTTTAAACAAACAGAAGAAAATTTTGGATTAAAGGGATTATATAAAGAAAAAATTAAAATGCATGATTTAAAAAAACTTAGGCGAAGACTCATAAACATCAAGAAATTAGAAAATATTGTTTTCGTAAATGGGAAAGGAAAAAGAAAGTCACTACTTCAAAAAACTGTTGAAAAATTAGATGAACATATTGAAAAATTAAAGAAATATAATCAATACCTACACATAATGGGAGAAAGAAACAGTTTTTCAAAGACGGATCATGACGCAACTTTCATGAGAATGAAAGAAGACCACATGAAAAACGGACAATTGAAACCAGCCTACAACATTCAGTTTGGAGTGGATTCTGAATATATAGTATGGATTAGCACAGGACCGCAACCCACTGATACCACAACATTAATCCCCTTTTTAGATGACATGAATGATCATTTAAAATATAAATACAAAAATATAGTTGCAGACTCAGGATATGAAAGCGAAGAAAACTACATGTACCTCGATGAAAATAAACATCTTGCATTCATCAAGCCTTCTAATTACGAAATCAGTAAAACACGTAAATATAAAACTGATATCAGCAGAAAAGAAAATATGGTTTACGATAAAGAAAATGACTTTTATACATGTAAAAATGGTAGGAAGCTCGTTGTAACAGGAACGAAGACAAGCAAAAGTAAGACTGGATATAAAAGCGAAAAAACATGCTATACATGTGAAGACTGTAGCAGATGCAATATAAAATCAAAATGCATAAAAGGAAATAACAGTAAAACACCATTGGAAGAACGAACAAAACATCTTGAAATTTCAAAGCAGTTTCAAAAAATGAGAGAAGAAGATTTGGAAAGAATTCTAAGCGATGAAGGGATCAAACTGAGAGTGAACCGTAGCATTCAGGCGGAAGGCGCATTTGCAGAAGTAAAACACGATATGGGATTTAGGCGTTTTTTATGTAAGGGCAAAAGAAATATTACAGCAGAATGTATTCTTCTCGGCTTAGCTCATAATATAAATAAATTGCATAACAAAATACAATCAGAACGCTGTTCTTCTTATCTGTATTCATTGAAAACGGCATAAATTTTGATGTTTTAAGAAGAAATATTTTTTAAAAATGGTGTGAATTAACATCATTTATTTAATGTACTCATTTTTCAGAATTCAAAAATATTAAGATAATATTTTGAACAAAACATGTCATTTAGCAAAAGAAAAAGAGGCTTTGCACTGCGATTTTTCATCGCTAATGCAACAACCCCTGAGACTTCAATATATGCCATAAGATTATTGCCCTCCATTTGCTTCCGATTAAAGTCATTGAATATCCTATGGAACAACTGAAATCTTTTTTTCGTTTTTCCTGGTCAGGAAATTTTTCAAACACATCTATGTTGATATTATCCCTCTTTCAAAATGGTAAGTAACACAGCAAAAAGTGCGTACTTGTAAAACTTACGGACTGGTCTATAATGTAATTATAACATTTAATGGGAGTGAATTGAAATGAAAAAATACAATTTATACCAAGTTGATTCATTTACAAAAGAAAAATTTACCGGAAATCCTGCAGGAGTAATAACAAATGCTGATGGATTAAATGAACTGCAAATGCAAAAAATTGCAAGGGAACTAAACAATTCTGAAACTTCTTTTATTTTTTCTTCTGACGGCGAATCATACGATGCTCACGTACGATTTTTTACACCCACAAGAGAAGTACCCATATGCGGGCATGCTACAATTG
>JAEZKC010000122.1 GCA_023436205.1 Fibrobacterota bacterium | reverse complement strand
ACAAGTATTCGATTGATAGCAGATAAATGCGATGTTCACATGATTATACCCCCAAAATGTCCGGCAGGGAAGAGGCTTTGCGGATGATTCTGAGGTGTAAGGGGGGAGGGAGGAAGAGTAGCGTGTAATATAATAAACGAAATCTTTGCCGGAGGGGTTTACAGGGAGGGTGGGAAAGAGTTAATATTAGAGTTCTGTAGATTCTTACAAAAAATTAAAAAGGAAATGTTGTTGGAAACATCTGGTAATGGAAAAGTTGAGAAACTTACAAAAACATTACAAAAGTTCCTTGATGGTAATCCAGCTATACTTATTGGAAGCGGTTGTTCTGTTCCTTATGGTTTGCCAACCATGGGCATTTTAGCAGAAGAACTTCGGGCCAAATTATCTACTAAGCATGGGGCCCAAAAATCCTGGATTGCCTTTATAAATGAACTGAATGAATCCGATAATTTGGAAAAAGCACTTGAAAAGATTAACTTAGAAGATGAAATCCAAAGGGATATTATTTGGACAGTTTGGCAAACCATTTATGAAAGGGATGTTGCTGCTAAGGTTCGGTTTCTTCGAGATAATCAGCAACCAGCAATTACAAAGCTTCTCAATAAATTTATACAGAGATCAACGTCAACTAACATAATAACGACAAATTATGATCGCTTAGTTGAGTACGGTGCATCGTTTTCTGATGCAAAATGTTGTACGGGTTTCAATGAAGGATATATTCGTAAATTTAAACAATTCGAACCCTTAACAGCCAAACGAACTGTTAATGTTTACAAAGTCCATGGCTCGATAGATTGGTTTAAGCACAAGGAAACGAATAGCTTATATTCTCTACCTTTTTTCGATACCAGTTTAGAAGAAAGCTTTTTACCTCAAATTGTCACACCTGGTAACAGAAAATATCAACAAACCCACTATGATCCATTCAGAACTGTAATGGCGAAAGCCGATGAAGCGCTTAGAAGTTCTTCCGCATATTTGTGCGTGGGATACGGCTTTAATGACGAGCACATTCAACCAATAATTATTGATGAAAACAGAAGTAAAAAGAAACCGATTGTGGTTGTGACTAAGGATGTCACACCAAGGACAAAGGAATTGTTTTGTAAGGGGACTATTGATAACTGCTTGATTATTTCCCATAATTCAATTGGCGGTTCGACTGTCTGTTTTTTAGCAAATCAAAATGAATATTATGAAAGTGATTACTGGAAACTAGATGAGTTTTATAACCTGTGGTTTGAATAGCAAAGGGGGCCTTAATGGGAATTTTTGATTATCCAGCAGACAGTGAGGAAAAAATTGGGACAGTTGAAAGTGTCGACACTGGGACAGTTGTTATAAAGATTGAAAATGAAGAGTTGTTGAAAAAAGTACAGGTCAATCATCTCATTGTCATCCAAAGTTCAAAAATAGGAAAACATCTTATTGCTTTGGTTTGCAAGATTATGAGAAATGCAACAGTTGAAGGTTTAGATGGTGATGGGAACCCCTTATATAAACCACATAATATCATTAAAGCCACATTGATCGGAACACATATTGATAAAGAAGGTTCAAGACTGAATACTTTTAAAAGAACCCTTGAAACAGTTCCAGAGATCAATTCAGATTGTTACACTTTAGAAGGTGATCGATTAACTGATTTTATGAAAGCTATTTCACATTTGGCCATTAATGCTAAAAATCCCCTCACTATTGGTAACTATACTTTAGATGAGAAAGCTGAAGCATGGCTCGATGGGAATAAGTTCTTCCAAAGACATGCTGTTATTGTTGGGAGTACTGGCTCAGGTAAGTCATGGACAGTTGCAAGGCTCCTTGAGCAGATTGCGCCATTACCATCATGTAATGCAGTGGTTTTTGATGTTCATGGTGAGTATTCAACTCTGAAAGAGAAAGGTTTTCAGCATCTCAAAATTGCTGGGCCAAATGATAAAATTGCTGAAGATATTTTATTTCTACCATACTGGTTACTAATGTACACTGAAATGATTTCTTTGATGCTGGATCGAAGTGATAATAATGCGCCAAATCAGGCAATGGCATTTTCGAATGCTGTAATTAGGTATAAGCGCAATCACCTTGAAGAAAATTCTAAAAAGGCAGTGTTAGCGAATTTCACTATCGATAGCCCTGTTCCCTATGATATTGAAGATATTCTATCCGATTTCAAAAAGCTAGATGAAGAAATGATGCCTGGTTCTGGAAGCAGAGAAAAACAAGGACCCTTTCATGGAAAACTGACTCGCTTTATCCAACGACTAGAAAGTAAAATCGGAGATAAACGGTTGAATTTTTTGTTTAATCGTTCAAAGGAAGTACTTCATTATGACTATGTTGAACAAATTTGCAAAAAACTTATGTGTTCAAGTAGCTTACAGAAAGACAAAGGAGTTAAGATTATTGATTTTTCTGAAGTACCATCTGATATACTTCCATTGATGGTAAGTTTGGTTGGTAGGTTAATATTCTCAGTTCAACAATGGATTCCAAAAGAAGATCGTCACCCAATTTCTCTGTTCTGTGATGAAGCGCATCTGTATTTACCTGCAAATACAATAAGTTCAGTTGAGACAATCGGCTTAGAAAATTTTGAGCGTATTGCTAAGGAAGGCAGGAAATATGGTTTGGGACTTACTGTTATAAGTCAAAGACCCTCTGAAGTAAATCGGACAATATTAAGCCAAAGTAACAATTTTATCGCAATGCGCCTTACGAATGCTGAAGATCAAGCTGTTATAAAACGTTTGTTGCCAGATAGTCTTGGAAATTTTTCAGAGTTACTGCCAATTTTGGATGTTGGTGAAGCTTTAGTCGTTGGTGATGCGTCTTTACTACCTAGTAGAATTAAAATTACGGAGCCAAAATTAAAGCCTGATAGCGCAACTGTAAATTTCTGGGATAAATGGCAGGAAGAGACAACAAAAGATGTAATTCCGAATGCTGTTGAAGCTTTGAGAAAACAATCAAAATAGTAAAATCGAGGGCTGAAAATTCTTCAGCCCTTCCCCACTGCCCCCCTCAATTGCCCATACACATCCCGCCCCATCTCATCCCTCTTCACCGCCATCAGGAAAATCCCTACCCCCTGGCTCTTCCGGGCCCAGAATTCCCCTATCATCTGTTTTTCCTTTGTGTCTTCATTTTCCACCAGATGTTCACCTTTGTATTCCACAACCAGCGTTCTTCCATCTTTCAATTTGGCGACAAAGTCCGGGTAAAAGAAATCTTTGGAGGTCGGAAACCTGAAAGAGAACTGGCTGCGGGGCACATTGCGCACCCAATATTCGACCTCCTCAAGACGATCGATTGCCTGTGCGCAGTCGAATTCTTCACCAGATGATTTGAGATCATCTATTACCGGGTAGTAATGTTTATTGAATTTGTAAGTTCCCTTGTAGGCTGTTCTGACTTCATAAAAAGGACCAAATGAAAAAGAGTAATCGGGACTTACCGTTACGTTCTCTTCATTGCTGAAAAGAGATAATTCCAAACCCTGACCCATCGCCTTATCTCTGGCCGCATCGATCTTTGATGCTACTGCCCGGGCCAGAATAAAACGCGAACGGATGAGAGGGGATAGGCTGATGCCGCGACTGCTGGTGAGATGAGAAACGGCGCGACGCAAAAACTCAAGGCGCTTCGCTTGCACCACATCCTTCACGGTTATGTGACGATCGAGAAACGAAACCAGGTCAACTTCGGTTAGAGATGTTGATACTTCGTTGAGATCAAAAAGGTTTTCCTGCCGTATTTCAGAGTATCGTACCTCTTTACCTTCGATATCTACCTTGAAAGAGTGGGCTTCTTCTTCAATATTAAACTCTTCAGGAGTCAGGACATGGCCGTTTTCAATCGAAACCAGATCCCAGCCTGCTTTTTCCAGAAAGTAATCTCTGTCGGGAAGAATCAGCTCTTCCTGCTCAACAATGCTAAGGTGAGGTACTCTAAAGGGTAGCCCTTTTTGAGAGGGTGCCTTCTTAGCCTCCTGGCGAAGTCGGTGATATTTAATTACTGCGGCCACCTCCTTTGCCGCATTGTTGTCCTGTTTCTGCTTATACAATGCAACCAAATCATTACTGTCTTCTTCAGTTATATCGCCTGTAATTATAAGTCGTGTTTTCCCCTTTTCAACCGATATGGTCGCCCTTGTAGATAGGGATTCAGGCAATTCACTCTGAACTAATGGCGCATCCAGTTCAAGCTCAAGAACTTCTTCCTTTACCTCAAGATTGGGTGTTTCCCCCGGAAACAGACTTTCCTGATAGGGTTGAAGATAGGTTGCAACTTCCATTTCTTCAAATCCCATATCCACCAGCTTGTCACTGAGCTGTCGGGCTGCCATGGAGAATGATGGCGAAGACACATGTGCATACGCGCTGTTAAGCTGTTCCACAAAGCGGCGTTTGGCGTAGGGCATCCGGAGCACCCGGCCCAAAAGCTGTTCAACATCTTTGTCTGATGAAATGTTGGCTACAGAGCAGAACACATAAGCGAACGAACAGTCCCAGCCCTCTTTGAGAGCCTGCTTGGTGATAACGAATTCAATGGGACATGCGGGGTCGAAAAGATTTATGCCGTCAAGTTCTCTCTGGGTACCGGTGGCAACCGCTATCGACTCTTCTAAAATGCGCTCGTTTTCAATGAGGTGCTTTTTCAGCACTTCGACAGTTACCTCTTTACCTTCGCTTTCCGCCTGGAAAAGAGCGATAGGGCGCACGTAGTCCTTTTCATTTGCGGCAAGTTCGAGAAGCTTTCTTTGAGTTTGCACTGCATCATGCACCGCCGATTCCCAGTTCTGGTGCTCTGAAAGTATGATGGGCAGCTTGATCATATCCTCTGCTCTGAGTTCAGATGCTGATACCGAAAACAGAACGTTACTACCATTTTCAGATGATAAATTAGGGGTAGCAGTGAACTCAACAATACAGGAGGGACTTATCCGCTTAAGAGTTTGAAGAGAGAGCTTGGTGCGTGCGTTGTGCGCTTCATCAACAATAACCAGTGGATGTTTTGCATGGCACACATTGGCAAAAGAGTACTTCACTTTGCCTGCATTTGGCCCCTCTTCGAAACGCTCCATTTCGGGGGTACCGTTAGGCATGCGGGAAAAGTGCGGTTCAAAGTTTTCGTTATGCGCATAAAACATGCGTAAAGAGGTATCCTGTACGCGGGAGGTGGCAAGAGTTCCCACGACTATTACTGCCTTGCTTTCAAGATCGGAAGGGCGGATCGTGGTTACATCAGAAATATCAAGAATAAGCACCTGGCCTTTGAACTTTTCATCCAATGCCTGGCGATAGGGGTGCCACACTTTTTTAAGAGCATCGAGAGTCTGATCCTTAATGGCAGTAGTGGGAGTAAGCCATAAGACAAGTGGCGAATCGGTACAGATGAAGTGTTGTGCTGCAATCCCGACAGTATGGGCCGCCAGCAGTGTTTTTCCACCACCAGTGGGAAGGCGCAGGCAGACAAAGGGCGTTTCACCGAACCCTCTTGCGTTATAACGAATGCTCTCGATCTGTTTCGTAGCCGAAAAAGCCTGTTCCGGACCAGCTACAAGTGATTCCTTCAGAAACTCTGTTAAAGTATCCAAAGCCAGTTTCTGATAGTTCTTAAGCTGTATCATCGTGTGCGTGCCTCGTAGGGGATCTGCTTGAAAACGATATTGTTCTTTTTGAGTGTTTCTTCACTGAGAAGCGTGGATTCACCGTAGATGATCTTGGGGCCGTCGTGGGCAGGCAGTTCTTTGAGTACCGGGCGGGTAAGCACGTTTCCGCCATCCGGCCGTTTGTCGCCAAGTATGCCGTTATATAAAAGGTAAAGGGCTGTACCTTCATGCATACCGATAAGAGGAGTACGGGAAACTCTCCGCAATGAGCGCTTGGTTTCTGAAAACCAGACAAATGATGCAAGCTGCTTGAACTTGACTGCCGGGTTGATGGTGCCGTCGGGCAGAAAAACCTCTGCACCCAGTTTATAGAAGCGAAAGCCACCCCCACCTTTCCAGTTGACCGCTTCGGAGATGCCACCCTGTTCGCCATCGATGACTTTCTTGAGACGCACCGCGCAGTGTGTCTGGGCATGGTCGCCAAGTTCGATACCGATATAGCGGCGATTCATCTTGTGGGCTACTGCAGCAGTGGTGCCGGAGCCGAGGAAGGAGTCGAGGACGAGGTCGCCGGGGTTTGTGGCGATGTGAATTATTCTTTGGAGAAGACGTTCGGGTTTAGGCGTATCAAAAACATTATCTTTTCCAAAGATTGATTGTACCTCCTTTTTGGATTCATCTGTATGACCCACCTCATTATGTGCCCACCAAGTCCAAGGGACAAACCCATCCACTTCATCTAAATATCGAATGATATTGGGTTGACTGTTATTATCTTTTCCAAAATATACGCGGCCTGCAATAATAAGCTTATTAAATTCTGATTCAACAGTAGACCAGCATCGTCCTTCAGGTGGTTTGTGAACCGCACCTCCAGGTGCTACAATTTCATACATTTGATTTGGTCTGAAACCCTGAGCTGTCATTGGAATACCACGCCACCTACCACGCGGATCATTATTTGGGTTTTTGTAAATTTTTGCTTGTTCTTCAGTAAGCGGTACTTTGTTTCTAAGCGTTTTAAATATGTCTGGATTTTTTGCGTACACTATGACATATTCGTGTGCATCACCAATTGCTTCCCGATTTTCCCTTGAATACCTTTTTTGCCAAACATTTGTAGCGATGAAGCACTTTCTTCCGAAAATCTCATCCATTATAATTTATAGATTCCCACTCTAAATCCTTCCGTTCCCACCTGTTTTTCTCTCTTTATCTCCTGTAATTTATCTTTATTGTCCGGAACGAAAGTGACAACCCTAACAAAAAGGGGAAGATGAACCAGGTTTGG
>JAEZKC010000121.1 GCA_023436205.1 Fibrobacterota bacterium | reverse complement strand
CAGAAGCCAGAAGCCAGAAGCCAGAAGCCAGAAGCCAGAGGACAGAAGCCAGAGGACAGAGGACAGAGGCCAGAGGCCAGAGGACAGAAGGACGTCACGATAGGGCATCCGTCAGAGCCCCAACCCGTAAGGGTGGGGTTTCTTAGGGAAGAAGCCAAGGGTCAGGACGAAAAACGAGACCAGAGAAGAAGTAAATACTCGATTACTTTTTGAAGATGGAGGAATCATGAAACAATTCGGAGGACCTGTTCTGTTTTTAGACAGATCAGATATAAATACAGACGAAATCATACCAGCCAAATATCTTACGGAAGTCAAAAAAGAGGCACTGAAGCCTTATCTGCTTGAAGATCTTAAGATGGAGGGATTTAATCCGGCGGGGGATTGGCGGGGCAAGGCCAGAGTTGTTGTAACCCGGGCCAATTTCGGCTGCGGATCATCCCGCGAGCATGCTCCCTGGGCACTTGAAGTGAACGATATCACCTGTGTCATCGCTCAGAACTATGCCCGTATTTTCCGGCAGAACATGTTCAACGGTGGGATGCTGGCCATTGAACTTCCTGCAGAGAGTATCGAGGAGATTTTCTCTCTTGGGAAGAAGGGTGAGGTGACCTGCAGTGTTGATGTGGAAAAGAAAGTGCTAACGTTTTCCTTTCCCGGCGGTTCAAAGGAAGTGAACTTCTCTCTATCCCAGTTTGATGATGCGCTGGTAAAGGCAGGCGGCTGGGTGGAGTTTGCGGACGCCAGATACTAAGGCCCGGAATTCACGAATTCCCGAGCACACGATCGCACGAACTGGACCGGGGTTGCGCAAAAAAATGGCTGCACCCCGGTATTTTTTTAGATACTCTGCACTTTACGGTGTTTCATTAAAGATCATCCTATTTCTGCTCTATTTTGCTCTCACACATTTCTTCACCAATTGCCACCATTAGTTCTTAATAAGAAATTAACGAACAATTCCGAAAAGTCGTGATCGATAAACTCTGATGCATGTCTTAGAGGCTGTTACAAAGCGGGAAATGAAACTGGTGACCTGAGAGGCGTCTTCGCCGTTAATATAAAAACATCTCAGCAGTTGTGGCGGGTTACCTACTTTTTTGATTCGGCGGTGCACTGTATTATTTTTAGCATATGCCAGAAACAAGGAGCATTTATACCTAGACCATGCAAAGCACGTCGGGTTCTCTGCAGCCCCCAGGTGTTGAGATTTAAACCTTGCGGAGTTCCGGCTGATAAGCTCGAAACCGTGACTCTTACCATTGATGAACTGGAGGCCATACGGCTTGCTGATCTGGAAGGCTTGTATCAGGAGCAGGCTGCAGCCACGATGAATGTCTCGCGTCAGACATTCGGGAATATTCTCTCCTTGGCTCATGCCAAGGTGGCAGAATTTCTTGTCCATTCCAAGGCACTTTCAATTGAAGGCGGGAATGTGGAAGTGAAGAACTGCAGGCTGATTTGCGGGAGCTGCGGGGAGTCCTGGAAGATCCCATGCGGAAGTGCGCTTCCGGAGGCCTGCCCAAAGTGCAATGCCGGCAATGTTTATTGCAGCAAAAAGAGCGAAAATGCAACTAACCATAAAAAATGTTGGAGGAAGGTATGAAAATCTGTATGCCAGTGTTGTCTGCCGAGGGGATGAATTCCAATTTATATGGGCATTTCGGAAGTGCACCGTTCTTTGCGATTTACAACACGGAAGATCAGTCGGTAGCAGTTGTGGAGAACAGTGTGGGGGAACATGAGCATGGAAAATGCATGCCAGTGGATGCTATCCGTAATACAGGCGCTCAGGCTGTTCTGTGCAAGGGAATGGGAATGAGAGCTGCAAATCTTCTTCAGGAAGCAGGTGTTTCTCCTTTCATGGTTGATGCGCAGACCGTTGGTGAAGCGGTAAAGAAATATAACGCTAAAGAGGTCCTTGTTCTTGATGCTTCCCGAGCCTGTCAGCATCACGGTTGTCACTAAATCGCCCGATATAATCAGTTCTAAATCTTCATCTGCCCTCCAGTTTTGTTGCAAAGATTTCTTCGGGGGGCGGATCAATTTCACTGGTCTTAATTACGAATACCCCTGTTGTTATCGATTTTCAGGTCCCCATTTAAAGGCAAAATGATAATATCCTGACAGTATCCGGTCGGGTTAACCGTAATACTAATGTATTAAAGTGTAGTAATTATTAATTCAGGATGTTAGCGATGGACAGGAAAATATCTCTGGGTGCCTCGGATCATGAATTTTCGGGAAGCGTACATATTTGCCAGATTTACAGTTCCGAACAGGAGCGGGAGGAAACCCTATATCAGTTCATTGTAACTGGTATGGAGGCACATGAGAAGATCGGATGCTTCAGTGAAAAAATTTCTGACCAAAAACTTGATACTCAACTGAAAGCTTTTGGTTTTTCTCTTGAGCAGGCCAAATCCGGAGGTGCGTTGACATGTTCTTCCACTCGTGAAGCGTACTTTCACAGTAATCAGTTCAACCCGGAAAGAATGCTTAAGGTGTTGAAAGAGTTTTATACTGAAAGCATAGAGCGAGGATTCAATTCTGCCAGAGTAATTGGAGAAATGACCCCGAATGTTCAGACTGTTTCCGGTGGATCGAGACTGCTTGAGTATGAAGCGAAAGTCAGTATGCTTTTGAGAACCTGTCCGCTTATTACGGTTTGTCAGTACGACAGTTCGCAATTTGACGGGAGTACGATAATGGATATTTTAAAAGTGCACCCGTTGATGATAGTCGGGGGGGCAGTCATTCACAATCCATTTTTTGTTAAACCGGAAGAATTTCTTGCACAACTTTCTGAATAGTTGTTTTGTGGGGTTATGATGTATACAGATGCGGAAGTTCTCGGCAGACTTTTACTGATGCAAACTGTCATAAACAGTCTGCCGGATAATTCCATTATGAAATTTGTCCTTACTGGTTTAAAAGATTTACCGGGAATAGAAGAGGTGAGGTATGTTCCCGCTGATGGAGAAATGCCTGATCCGCAAGTAAAATCATTTGTTCTTACCACAGGAAAGGCTTCACATGGAGAACTTCTAATTTTTATTTCCAACAAAGCCGCTTTTGAGCAGTATGAAGTATTCCTAAAAAATTTCGTTTTCATGCTTTCTGTGATCCTGGAGGAACGTAAACAACGGGCTGTAATTGAATCTTACAAATTACAACTCGAAGAGCGGATAAATGAACGTACCAAAGAGTTGCAACGCGAAGTGTCTGAACGTGCTAAAGCCGAAGAAAACCTGCGGAGAATTGAAGAACGGCTCCGGTTGGCCTTGCATGCAGCGAATCAGGGCCTGTTTGAGATAGATTTCAGTGATGATAAAATATCAGTTATACCTGAATATGAAAGCATGCTGGGATATAAACCACAAACGCTTGCTCTTACAATTGAAAAATGGTCGGCATTGCTTCATCCCGATGATCGAGAGAAAGCATTAGGCAAATTAGAAAGCTGCAAAAACGGCGATAAGTCGGAGTTCGAAATTGAATACAGAATGAAAACCGATTCCGGGGATTGGAAGTGGATTCTTGCGATAGGCAAAGTGGTTTCCTTTGATGATGGTAAACCGCTTCGACTGTCTGGAACACACACTGATATTTCCGGTCTTAAGGACTATCAGAGTCGTCTTGAAAAGTATGCCAGAGAGCTTTCCGTTGCAAATTCAAATCTCAGCAGCATAAATCAGGAACTGAATCAGGCAAATGGGCAGCTGAAGGAACTTGATAATCTGAAGAGTGAATTCGTATCTCTGGCATCACACGAATTGAAAACCCCCTTGACAAGTATTGTGGGGTATGCTCAGACTTTGCTTGCTGAAGATGTCAAGGTCGACAGTACAGCACAAACCCATTATCTAAAGGTGATTGAAAAAGAGGGGCTTAGACTTTCCCATCTTATTTCAGATCTTCTTGACCTTTCGAAAATGGAAAGTGGCGAATCGGCTTTGAACAGGTCGCAGTTCGATCTTGAGGAGCTTATTCATGATCAGTTGTCAAAACTGAATGTTCTGCACAAAGTAAATATAGTAACTTCCATCTCTTTATCCAGGCCGGTAATGGTTTACGCCGATCGGAAAAGGATCGGCCAGCTTTTGAACTGTCTTATTGAAAATGCGCTCAGACATACTTGCGCTCAGGGAACAGTATCCTTTTCAATCCACAAAACGCGAAGCAACTGTCTTGAAGTCGTCATTTCGGATAGCGGTAGAGGCATACCTGAAGAGGACCTTCCCAAAATTTTTGACCGGTTCTACCGAGTGAGGAAAGAGACAGCACAAAAGAGTGAAGGTTCCGGTCTCGGCTTAAGCATAGCTAAAGAGATAGTCTCTGCTCACCATGGAACTATCTGGGCTGAATCATCCAAGACGGGAACTGATTTTCATTTCACGCTTCCTTACGATAAAATCGGCTGAAAACTTCGGTCAAAACTGTTATTACACATGCTGTGCATAGAATCGTGATCATGTGCAGAGGGAAATCTTTGGAATAACCTTTCACAAACCCCAGGCAAATCGGTATAACCAGGGTAATAACTGCATAGTTCAACAATACGAATTTCCGGCCGCCTTTAATCTTTACCGGCATTAATCTCCTTAGAAACAGTTCGTATAAAAAAAGCATTGATATGAAAATTAATGTCCCATGTATTCTGTGGGCCGTTGAACCGCTCAGAAATGTGTATGAAGATCGAAATAACATGGATGCTGTAGTTATTCTAACTGTATTAACAATTATTGTCATGATGTAACTTGCAGCCATACCAAAAAGGAGGTTTGCTATGATTTCGCGTCTGGAAACAGACAATGGTAAAAGTTTGAAGCTGGTAATGCAAAATACGATTATGAGAAAATTTATACCTGCACAGGCTGGAGCAATAATGGTTTTCTTGTCTTTGGTAACATACCCTTCACCTGTTTCCCAGCTGTAGCTGTCTCCCTGGCAAATCCCCACTGCGGCTGCAGTGGGGGAGAGAATCCAGCGAAGCTGCTGTGGAGTGGCGGTGCTGTAATGATACTTAAGAAGCACAGCGACTATCATAAGAGCAGAATAGGAAATCCACTTTACATACGTTTTCATTTCAGATCTCCATTGTAGTGGTTTTTCCAAATGCTTTTTTCTTTAGTATATATGCAGCTGTAAGTAGAATGATTAGTACTGCTAAAGATGGTTCAGGAGTTTTGTGCACTCCTCCGCCCACAGCCAGATCGGAAACGTGTTGGGGCATGGGGAGCGGCTGCTTGACGTCCTTACTTTCCCCGGAAGGGTTTCTTGTGCGCTCTGAAACTGCAATGAATGATGTGTACTTGGTTAGAAGGTTATAGGTAAGCCCCAGAGAAGTGACCTCCTGCACCTGATCATCAGATTGATTGATCGCAAAGTCACTCAATGTGCTTATACGACTGCGTGCCCAGAGATACTTGAGAGGAGAATTGCTCTCCTGCGGTTTGTTCTGGCTTACGTCAAAAGGCTGACTGTAGTTTCCTGATCCGCTTACCCCGCTTACAGTGAGTGTACCTTTGGGATTTCCGCGCCACTTGCCTATAACCATAATAGGCCTCTCTGCCAACATGTCTGCAAAGGCTGAGGGTTCCATGTCGTAAATGTCAAAGCCATGTGATGTAAGTTTGATGGATGTAAGTACAGGCGATTCGATGTAACGGCGAAACCTGGATGCCTCTATGTGAGCCCTTTCTTGATCTGTTACAACAAAAGCTTCACCCGCTCCCGCTTTTGCGAGTCCTTCAATAAGGAAACGGTTTACGCTAGATCCGATTCCGAATGAAAATACATTAGCATCACCAATATGCTCCTGCACAAGTGAGAAAAGCTCCTCTTCTGCACTGATATATCCATCGGTGATTACTACAATACTGCGCGAAAATCCTTCTGCGCGAGGAAGCGCCAGAGCACTTTGCAGTGCCGGAACTATCTCTGTGCCTCCACCACCCTGTTGACTATCGATAACCCGTATGGCACGGTCGATATTGGTCTGGTCCGCAGACAGTGAATGGTCAGCTAGTGTATTTGAAGCTCCGGCAAAAAGAATAACATTGAATCTGTCGGTGGGGCGTAGTCTTCCCACCAGATCCCTGAGCAATTCTTTTGCGGTG
This sequence comes from Fibrobacterota bacterium, assembly GCA_023436205.1. Classification (GTDB taxonomy): domain Bacteria; phylum Fibrobacterota; class Chitinivibrionia; order Chitinivibrionales; family Chitinispirillaceae; genus JAEZKC01. The sequence goes on along the minus strand of JAEZKC010000121.1, from coordinate 29,850 downwards.
TTCAGCGGAAAGCCGTGCATGGAACCGGAAACATCGACCACAAAAATGTATTCTCTTGGAGGAATATCTCCCTGGGAAACTCGTTTCGGTGGCTGTGCCATGAGAAGAAAAAAGTTTTCCTCTTCTCCTTCATAAAGCATCAGACCCGACTGGATCTGCTCTCCTTCAAGACGGTACTGAAGTATGAAGTCACGGTTGTCACCGAAATCAGACGGGGCCTTCAGATTAAGAGAGGCGCTATTGTTACCCGTCCAGTTTACATCTGTTTTGTGAGAAAGACAGTTGAAGTCAAAAATCGGGATGGGGGAATTGACTTTTACATGTATGTCAAAGGATGTATGAGGATCCGTGCCGTTTTTAAGGTAGGGATTCTTAACCCATTTATCCGTATCGGTTGCACCCTCTTCTGGTTTATTGGAATAACGGGGGCCAACTACCGTGGGGTAGACAAATTCGTAAACGCCCTCATTGACTTCAAGATGTTCGGTGTAGCGAAGTTCAATAAGCAACTCATCCTCTGGCATGATATTGGAAACTTTCATGCTGAACACATTGGGACGCTGCTGTTCAAGAAGAGAAGCATTTTTTCCTTCCGCTTTGGCTGCTTCAAATTCCAATTTAGCCTGCTCTCTTTTCTTGATTTTTGCCGATATGATTTCATCACCAATGGTCATAGTCATACCGTGTACTGCCGCGCGGGTCGATGCTGGAAACAGGTATTGCCCGTTAATGGGTGTGGAACCCTCATTAGCATATTTCTGCTTTACAACTACTTCTGCGATTGTGCCGCTTATCTTTACGTCTACATCAGTAGATTTGAGAGGAAAATGTTCTGTTGTGGAATTAGGGCCAGGTTCCAGCTGGAAATAGGGAGAGAGGGTTTTAGAAAGGTCCATTTCCTGTGATGTTGCTTTTGAAAACAATGAGAAAATCGAAAGGGTGAGAACGGCGCACATGTTACTGAACTTCATGGGAAGACCTCCTCTGGGTGATTGTGGTTGTTGCCTCTATTAAAGTATACCCGCCCAGTGTGGATCTTTTATGGAGTCTATGTGAAATGGTGATGGAGAGTTCATGAAGCAGCGTATCGTTCGGGAATAGTTTTTGCCTCTAACCATATCCTAACAATTCAGCTGCTTCAACCGGAGGGACTATGATCAATCAGCAGGTCTTTCGCATTCAGACTACGGGAAAGTTGTTCGCATTCTTTCACTGGAAGCGTCGTTCAAACAGATGTCGTGAGTAAGGAAAAGGACCGTAATGTTATGAATGAAAGGGAGAAGTTTATGCGGGCGATGGTGATTACTCGTTTCGGTACAACAGATGTCTTCGCAGAACGTGACATGAAAAAACCCTCAGCAGGGGTGGGGGAGCTGCTGGTGAGGGTTGAAGCCAGCGGGACCAATCCTGTTGAGGCTAAAATCCGAAAACACGGGCACTGGGCGGCAATAGAGCCTCCTGCGGTTCTGGGGTACGATGTTTCTGGTGTGGTGGAGCAGATTGGGGAGGGGATTTCTGATTTTAAGGTGGGCGATGAGGTCTACTATACTCCAGAAATATACAAAAATCAGCTGGGCAGTTATGCCGAATACAATGTCGTGAAAGCATCTATAGCTGCGCACAAACCCAAATCGCTCAGTCATGTTGAAGCTGCGGCAGTACCGCTGGCAGGAGGCACTGCCTGGGAGGCAATCGTGCGGCGGCTTAGGGTCAGTGTAGGGGAAACTATTCTGATCCATGGGGGGGCAGGAGGGGTTGGCTCTTTCGCCGTGCAGGTCGCCAGAGCTGCAGGATGTCGGGTTATCGCCACTGCCGGATCCGCCAATCAGGATACTTTAAAGAATTTGGGGGTGGATTTACCAGTTGACTACTCCAAACAAGACTGGAAACAGGTCTGCTTGGAGGCAACAGACAGCCAAGGTGTAGATGCCGTCTTTGATACAGTGGGAGGGGAATTAATCACTGAGAGTTTATCCATCACCAAGCCTTTTGGAAATCTCGCAGGCATTCTCGGCTTTCGGGGGGACCTCACTGAAGCCTATCGAAAGAACCTTACCCTTCATGGCGTTTTTCTCGTTCGCGAGAGAAAGCGTCTGCAGCAGATGGCTATTGCAATCGATCAGGGCAAAATTAAACCTTTAGTGGATAAAGTTTTGCCACTGGAGCAGGTAGCCAAAGCTCACGAACGGTTGGATAGTGGTCACGGTAGAGGTAAAATTGTCTTAAAAATCAGGGATTGACCATCAAGTCAGTTCCCATTCCCAGACATCACCGTCTTTGGGATGATTGATCGTGCGAGCTTTTTTAAACTGAAGTTTTTCCAGAATCTTTGTTGACGCATTATTTTCGGGGAGAGTCTGAGCAAAAATAGTCAGTTTCGGGTGCTCTTTTTTACCTGTTGCCACCAGCTGCTTTGCCATTTCAGTTGCCAATCCCCTGTTTTCATTTCCGGGAAAGGTAAAGTATGCTATTTCTACTCTGTCATTTACGGGTTTTGATTTGAAGGCACAGGTGCCAACGACTGTCTTTTCCTCAACAGCCAAGTAGCCTATCCAGGGGCGTACAAATCCGCTTTCACTATACATTTCTGAAGTAGCTTTACACACTTCGGTAACAAAGTCATCTATCTGGTACTGTTCTTCTAATTCTCCGTTTTCGAGAATTGCTACTAATTTCATGGAGTTTCCTTTACACTCTGCCCGTAAATGTTGGCATTTGAATTTAGGATCATTGCACAAGCCGCCAAGGGTGCCAAGAAAAATGGTCCTAGAGGTTTTTTTCAAGTTTCACAATCCTGCCTTTGCGCTCTTGGTGGATTTCGTGAGAATTTCTTATCAATTCACAACAACTGGCTTTCCACCACTTTCGCCTCAGTTTTCTGGCTCTGTTCGATTTTCAGCAAGTCTTTTGCTCTGTCAAGATATCTGTACGCTTCCTCCAGTTTGTCGTAGGATTTATGCACCCAGGCACTTCCCCAGTAGAAATTGCAGCTGGTTTCTGCTGTGAGGATTGCATCGTAAGCGTCATAAATAGATTGACGAATCTCTTCAGGGTTGTCGGCTTCCTGCCAGTGTTCATCGAACGCCTTTTTCATTTGCCGGTAGTAAGCACTGGCTTTTTTGATCTCTTCAAAACCGCTTCTTTGCAGAAGAGATCCGGTCCACTGCATGAAATCCCCTCCCCAGTGGTCTCCCGTATTCCAGGCTCCCGGGTATACTTCAACTTCTTCTGTGGGAGGATATTTGTCGAGGTATTCGCTTATGTGGCTTGGCGTGAATCCTAAAGTGCCGGCTCTGTATCTGTTAAGGATTTCATGATAGAAGCTCCCCCAGAAGCTTGACTTTACATCGGCGCTGCGGAACCAGCCCCCGTTTTCTCCGTCAGTCCAGGTGGTGACAAGTGCGGGAAAATCGCACCATTTGGTGCGTTCGTAAATTTCATGTTGGAACCATCCCGGATCAAGTCCCGATTCCTGGGCGTCGGACAGTTCGCGATCTCTCGGCACAACCACAATCTCCTCACCACCATATCTCGCAATATAGGGTCGGTAGCGTTTTTCCTCCCAGCGCATCTCCCGCTTGGGTTTAATGTACCAGCAATCTACCACTACATAGCGGTAGCCGTGCCGTTTGAGCATGGGGATCATCTCCATGCAGAACCCCATCTCCGGGGGCCAGAATCCCTCAAAACGGTCTCGTCCAAGCATGTGTTTTCCAAGCCCTATCCACCACTCGGTCTGTGCATCCCAGTCGCTCTGCGGAATAAGCGGGTACACCGGGTGATAGAGTCCGCTTCCCACAAATTGTATGGGAGAACGCTTGAATCTCTCCATGAAATCGGCGATATCAGCTATATCTTTGAACGTTTCTCTAATCCCGGGATCCTCCAGCTGCTTAAGCAGGGTTCCCGAGCAACTTATGTGCAGGCGGGCAATGTCCTCATACCCTTCAAGCATTCTGGTGATCCGGTCATAGCACCAGAGTATCTGTTTAGCCTCCCACTTTTCCTGTGAATTGAATAGAGTCAGCAGATTTCCAAGCGGCTGGTGAAGATGAAGACCTAATGCATGGTATATTTGCGTCATATTTATGCTCCAATTGAACGGTGTGTCTATCTATTTAATATGATTGTTATCAGAGGAGTGGTCAAGCCTGGCATACTGTAACATTCTATCATACGATATAGGTTTTGTAGCGTGATCGATTGTTTTTAAATATTGTTCACGGTTGGGTAGCTTAGGTGAGGATCACGTTATGAATAACTACTCGTATTTCTACTTTAGAATGACCATGGACCATGAGGCCCCAAGCAGCAGCCTTGATTCTTATAAGGACGATGCAAACCGGTTTTCCATGGGAGCTTTACCGTTCTTCTGTTACTAGGGATGGGCTTCCGGGCAGCTAGAACCTGAACTATTTCATAACCACTTCTGGTTTTCCACCATCTCATCTTTCAATTACTTCTTTGCTTTCCTTTTGTTATAGCCTTTTTCATCGAACGGTTCAAGTTTCTCCATCCACATCTGCAGAAGTGCTTCAAGTTCATCGGCAATTTTACTCTGGTCTTCATTGGGTTCGAGCGTATCAATTATTTCAAAAGAAAAGTTAGATTCTCCCGATAATGAAAAATCCGCCTGCAGTTCTTTATTCATGTGTGATCTATGAGCAAGCTGAAATTTGCAGCTGTTCATTTTTCCCTTAACATCCATCCCGCTTCCCAGAAATATTTTACCATTGGTAAGATTCTTAACCTGGAAAATTCCCATGGGTGGGGGATTTTCTTTGTATTGTCTGAGTATCTCTTTCTTATTCATCAAGTTTCCCTATTCTGCTTCTTATAATTCTTCATCATCTTCCCGAATGTCTTCTCTTTTTTCCGCTTTTCCAAATAGGACATCTCATAATAATCAGCTTCCTTTTTCAGTTTCAGATAGTTCTGATATCTCTCCGTATCGATCTGACCGCTTTCCACAGCCTCGATTACTGCACATCCTTTTTCATGGACATGGGTACAATCCTTGAATCTGCAGTTTTCTCCATAGGCGGATATTTCATCAAAGGTTTGATCCAGTCCTTCTGAAATATCAAAATTGCCCAGTTCTCTCATACCGGGAGTATCAATGAAAATGCTTCCGGAAGAAAGACATATAAGCTGTCTTCTCACGGTTGTGTGTCTGCCTCTGCCATCCTTTTCCCTTACTTCGTTTACTCTAAAGAGCTCTTCGCCAATTAACTTATTGAGCAGAGAAGTCTTTCCTGCTCCGGATTGGCCCAGCAGACAATAGGTTTTCCCGATCTCAAGTTTACGGGAAAGAGAGTCTGTGCCGCCCTCGTCGATATTACTTATAAGAATATGATTCACGTTGAGCTTTGATATCTGAGTTTGCAGATCTTCAAGTTCGCTTGCTGAAAGCAGATCTGTTTTGCTGGATATAATAACAGGTACAATTTTGCTTTCGTTGAGCATAACAAGATAGCGCTCAAGGCTTTTCAGATTGAGAGCATCTGCCGGCTGCACAATCAAGCCGTAGTCGATGTTTGCAGCGATGAGCTGAAAGTCAATTTTTTTACCGGGCTCTTTGCGTTTGAGCAGCGTTTTTCGAGGGAGAATGTGATGGATTATGCCCAGGGAATTATTATCAAGAGGCTGAATCATAACCCAGTCTCCGACCGTGGGAAAATCGGTGCTGGTTTCAGCCGAGAATAAAAATCTGCCCGAGAGTTCAGCGGTCATTTCATTATTGCCATCGGAAACCCTGAAGTTTCCTTTGTTTACTTCTATAACTCTCGAGGGAATATTGCCGGCTTGGATTACACTCTGGCTAACATCGTGAAACCATTCATCATAGCCCAATAATTCAATTGATGTATTCTCCATCTAAAACCCCTTCAGTAAACAACCAAAATCCCGACCAGTAGGGCTCCACATTATGGAAACCCAATATCACCACAAAAGCATTGCTACTCGTTTTCAGCAATGGAAAGTTTCAATTGAGTATAATATACAAAAAGCGGATTGAGATTGATTAGTTTTGCTGAAGACAGCTAAACGTATTCAAGCAGATGAGTTTGGATCGTCGGCTAAAAGCAGCATTCAATGTTACTTAAACATCTCATTCATTTTTGATTTCATTATTTCCGCACTCAGATTATCCAGAACAAATGTCCTTACACCAAGCTTTACGTAAGGAATGAGATCTTCCTTTCTGGTCTTATCATCGAAAAAGATGGCAAACTTGGCCCGTTTATGCTGGGGAAGAGCCTTGATCTGTTCGATGATTGTATTGCTGGGGATGATGGGAAGACGTATGTCAAGAATCATGTATGCCAGCTCTTCCTGCATGGTTTTCACGAGGTTATAGGCAATATCACCTGAAGAGGTAGTCTCGACGGGAAAAGGAGAGAACACCTTCACCATTTCGGTGATTTTGTCCCGCATTTCAGATTTACAATGTGCAATCACGATTTTTTTGTTGACAGAACTTGAACTTTCCATCACGTTGTTGCTTTTAAAGGATCCCACCTCATTAAGTTCAATGTTGGAATAGTTATCCTGCAATAAACAACTCAGTACCATGTCGACATTGCGTAAATCTATCGGATATCTGCTCAATGCCCACTTATCTCCCATCTGCTCCCCTTCAACAGATCTGTCACTCGTGAAAAGCAGCGCTTTTGATGTGGGTATAGATGGTTTTTGTGCTTCTTCGGTGACTGTATTGGCACTGAATGAAGCTAATAATTCTTCAGATTCTTTGTTGAAACCGGTGAATATAACAGCATCATGCTCAGGCGTTTCAGAATTCATTAATTCAAGAGAATCTACAGTGATAACATTGTAATGCTGAGATTTGAGGTATTCAAATATCGGATTGAAGGGTTCATACTCGAATGCAAGGCATAAAAGCTTAATCTGGTCAGAGTTTTTGATGCTTCCGCATGTTGCGGGAAAGACTCTCTGGTCAATTTTAAGGATTTGGTTGTACATATTGAGGGTAGAGTAAATACTCTCGATCATGTTTTTCTGAAAACCATAAGGGAACGATAGCTTCTTGAGCAGCTCCGCACTGATTGGTGCCACGCAACAATCAGCTTCCCGCCCGATCTGCAGACTCTTGGCGGCAATATCCGCAACACTTACAATTACAGCGAGCGGGTGCTGACTGAGGTGTTCAACCTTGAGGGATTCCGGTTTGCAAAAAAGTGTAATCGATTCGGCAAGTGAATCAGGAAAATTCCAGTCCTTGAACAACATCCGTATGAATTCATTGTGGTTAAACCCGTAAAGCTTCTCCTCAGAGTGAAGAAATGGCAGTCCGTTGCTGCTTGAGAAATCTTGAACCTCAAGAAAGATTTCATTAAAGAATTCATTGATAAGAAGAACTCCGAAATCATGCAAAAGCCCCCCAATGAAGGCCACTTCCGGTTCAATTATCCGGCTGGTGCGTGCAATTTTCTCTGCAATAACTGCTGATCCTATGCAATGAAACCAGTAATCTCGGTGGCTGAATCCGGTTTCATAGTTTTTATCTTTCATCATCTTAAAAACAGAAAGCGACATTGCAATATTTTTGCTTTCTGAGAAACCGATTCTGACTACTGCGTCCTTTATGCTTACAATTCTCATCCCGCCACGTGAAAAGTGAACGGAATTGGCCGCTTTAAGAATCTCGGCAGATACACTGGGGTCAGTTCTGATCACTGCCGCAAGATCTGAAGCGCCGCTGCGTTCATTCTGGCTTACCCTCAGTACATTGGCCAGCGTGGTTGGAAATGCGAGTAGTTTGGAAACGTGCTTGCGCATGAGAGCGTATTTATCATCAGGACGTACACTCGGATCTTTCAGCTTGGTCAGTTCACCTAAAGCCATCTGATTAACATTTTCAGATTTTCCCCTAGATCCTTTTTGGGTTAGAACTGTTCGCAGTATTCCCGCTAATTCCTGTACATCAAGAGGTCTTGTGAGAATATGCTCTAACCCGACAGCCTTCAATTCGGCTGCAGTTTCTTCACCGATTTCATTTCCGTAGAGAATGAATGGCTTCTGATCCAAAGAACGGTTATTCTTGACCACCTTGAAGAAATTAAGGTAGTCCTTCTTTTTTTGTTCGGAAAATTCAACAATGGCGATATCCGGATCATACTGGAGAGACTTGATATAACTTGCATAGATTGCATCGCAGGTGACCACTTTGGCATTCATTCGCAAAAAAAGATGCCGAAGTGCAACCAGTTCATGGGGGGTTTTAATAATTAATAGTACAGTAATCAATGCTCACATCCCAACAGCGCATCTGAATGGCGAGTAACACATTTGGCAGAGTGTCTTATACTACCATGGTTTTCTGTCTGTTTCAAGCATAAGCTTGAGGTTCAAGATGTGAGAGGGTTGTAAAAAGGAGCTATTTCATTGATTCCGGGGGATCTACAATTCCTTGGGTTCTTTTAAACCGTTCCAAATGGTCTACATTTTCCGGGGGTAGTGCAGATAACAGCGCGCTCCGCTTGTATCTATTCAATAATTTTGAAATTATTCATGGTGTAAACTCTGGTGAAGGCATTGAAATGCCACCATTCACTTTTAATTCCATAACAGCCGGCCTTTTTCATTACATCAGATAATAACTTTCTGTTATCACTTTGTTTATCTGAAATGGATTTCGGTAAACTGTAGTGAATGGAACCGTTTTCACCCCTTACTATCTGGACTTCGCGCACTGATCCGCTCCCCATGTCCAGTTCATTATGATTTTCATCGACAATGGTTACATCAACCGCCGCGCCGTAGTTGTGCATGGAACCCGTTGAGGGGTCAGCAATGAATTTCTGTGATTTTGTTCCTTTAACCTTTTCCCACAATTTGACCTGCACACTCAAAGGTCTGGCGGCATCCGATATCTTTAAAGAGTAAAGTGGGTAGATCATTTTTAGGTAGTATTGGGCAGTTTTCAGCTTCGTTGCAAAATCCGGAAGCACATACGCCTTCTCTAAACATCCATAGAGGTCCTCACGAGTAAGATTGTTTGTTGATGTGTTTACAAGTTCAACAATGATTGTTGAATCAACGGATTGAATGTCCACCAGACCAAGGTTTATGAGTCGTCGCTCCAGCTCACATTCGGATTCAAAAGCGGTGCTATCAGCATTCTCAGCCACTTCTTCGTATAAAAATTTGCCTCGTAAAATGTTGAAATGAAGGAAAAGGAAAAGCAGTAAAAAAGTGAATATAGTTATACAGATAATAGTAGATTTCATTTCTTTTCATTGATTCTTTTTTTAATGACGCTTGAGTTGCTTTCAATGGGATTTACGTCTCGCTGCTCTCTCCCGGGCGCCCGTGAAACCTGGTCATCCCCGGACCCATCAGCTCGTTTGGCTTCTTTTGAAAACCAAACCTCTGGTAGAAGTGATCTAATCCCGATGCGGCCATCAAGCCAATAAATGCATTGGGTGCTGCATTCTGCTCGACTGAGTGACAGCATACATCAGTTCTGTGGCGATACCGTTACGCCTGGAACCTTTCATCACCATCAAATCCTGAATATAGAAGCAAAGCCTTCCGTCACCCACAGCGCGAACCGCCCCGACCGCTTTTCCATCGACTCTTTTAACAAAGCAGACAAGGCTATTTGCAAGTGAAGCTTCGGCATTTTTTCTTAAATTGATGTATTCCTGAGGGGTAAGAGTGGCCCTTTCGAGTACACCTGAATGAACTACTTGAGTGTCCAAATTAAATCCTCACAATGCAACCAGGTGATCAATAAGTATTCTGCTCCAGCTGTTAAACCAATCCCGATTTTGCTGAAGCTCACCCGAACCATAAAAATGAATGCCGGCGTCTTGGCCTTTTGGTGTAACTCCCGGTTGACGAAGGCGCGCGATGAAAACCAATCCGAAATACTTTTCAAACTGGGGAGAATTATCATAGAGCATGCCAGCCAGTCGGATATTGTACCCAGCTTCAGTTTCGACGCTGTTGTTGACAATAGACGCTGCAGCTGCTTTCAGGCTTTCATCTAAAAAAATATCATTGTAACCGTCTGGCTGTATATAATTCATAAGGCCTAATGAAGCAGCATTATCCTCACTCATCATGCCGGATAAAAGACCAGAGCTGGAAAACCACGAATAGTTATAATGCATTACTGTGATGGCAACCAGCTGCAGAAGTGAAGGGTTCGCAATAGCTTCTGATTGTTTTGTCACATCTACTTCTATCGACCCATGAAGACGATCGATCTCCTCCTGTGGCAAGGCAACAAATGGTCTGGCGCCGATGACACTTCTTAAAGTCTCATTTTGAATGGTTAAAACCATCTTTTCCATGCCTACTATATATTTGTAATATCTCAATCTTAGTTTCTGAAGACAGTTTCAAGCTGGTCGGATTTAAACATGCTTACAGGTGAAATAACTTTTTCCTCTTCCGGAAGTTGATTTCCGTATCTCTCCTTCATTAAGGACTGAACTTGCGGACTGGAGAAATCAAGTTCCTTCATCTTCTGTAGATTACCGATTCGCAGCCCTGTTGATTCATTGTAGATCTTCCAAACCAGTTCAGAACAGTATATGCGCTCGTCAGACCACTCAAAGTACTTATCATAAGGTTTTCCCTGGAATATTTCACTTTTGTTTTGCATACGACCAAGTACTTCGGGTGTAAAGAGTTCGGCTGAATTTCTCAATCGCTTTGCCACAACTTTTTATTTTCACCGCGATTAATCCATTCTTCAATCGGAGTCAGCTTTACCGTGCTGGATGCTTCGTAGACATAGCATTTTCCATCTTTGATAAAAACAATACCCATGTGACTGTAAGGCGACTTGGTGGCCAGCTGAATCGCCTTGCTCTGGCTGGAAAGGGATGTTTGAAAAAGTATATCCCCCATTCTTAGGATCATAATGAGAATTGCACCCAATCAGAACAATGACCATTGCAGCCAAGTTCCTGAATCTGTTACTAATCCTCTTCATCTGAATATTCCTGATCTTCATCTCTTACCTTCTCAAAAAGTGAGGAGACAGTTCTAAATAGGTTAATAAAAGAAACCGCAGACCCGTCGAGCATTCTTCGAGCCCAGAAACCTGCTATCTCCGGAGAATCATACATTGAAAAGCTTCTTTCAGCATACAAACTATTGAACGGTTCTCGGAAGTAATTGTCGTAGACCGATAGGGCAGCCCTGCCGCTATCCTTCTCCATCAACTGCTCATAACCACTTATAAACTCATTGGCAATCCCGGGGAGTGAATTTGATCTGGTGAAAGCAAAGCTGAACGTTTGAGATTCGCCAAAGGATTTGATTGCTTCCGCTACTTCAGAAACACTCATTAGTTTTGCAAGTGCATCAATCAGATGAGGGTTATAGTGGCGAAACCAGGTGGGAGAAGGATAATTGTTCTCATCATCATTTGAGTACAGTGTATCGTTGAGAATAAGAGGCATACCATAGATGCTTGCGTCAATTTTGACGGCTTCCATAGTTTTACTGTAAAAATTTGCCTGGCGAATGTACGTATCGTCAGCTGATTTGAAAAGCTCAAGCTTTTTCAAAACATATTTTATTAACGAGAGCTGGTGGATTGATTGCACAGAATACGATTTCACTCTGGAAGCGATAATAGTTTTCAATTGCTGCATCACATTCCGGTTGTTTTTCCGGTAAAAGTCTTTTAAGGTTGTTACAGTTGCAGAATCGATTACTTTATTCCTCAGCAGATTTGAAGCCACAGCTACGCTTGCGGAAATATCTTCGTGGGGAAACTGTGAGCCTTCAGGTTTAAATTCTGCCAAATATTTCTTCACTATGGAAGGGTCACTATGATCAAGTGAATAGCGTATGACTTTCCCGGTGATTGCTGCGCCGCTTGCCTTTAGAAGATCAACCAGATCAAAACGGCTGGATTTAGCCGCTACCTCGATGGGCAGAAGTGATTCCCCATCGATTACAAACTGTTCATTTATATCATATCCAGCATTCAACAAAGTGATTACTGTTCTGGCAAACTTCTCCTGATTCTCCCAGTAGTCCTTTTCAGTTCTGTATCTTGCACCATACAATGCAGTTCCCAGGGCGGAGATCTTTGCTTTCGATAGAACAAGATCAGTTGAGAATTGCCTGTTAAATGTCGGATAGTGTTCAGTTATGTAGTCTACAATAGAATCGCTGCCGAAATAGGAGGCGAGGAGAAGCTGAGTGGAGTCAACCTTCATCCCCTTCTCAAGTAGTATTTTAAAAAGTGAAAGATTGTTGGATAGACAAACAGCATCAAGAGCATTGAACCCCAAGCCTTTTAATTGTGCTCCGGCTTTGACCAGGTTTTCGGAAAGTGGTGCATTTCCCTGTTTCAATGCGATCATTAGCGGGGTATCAGTCCATTTGCCTTCAGCGGAAAGAATATAATCATACCTGTTGGTTTGAAAGTGTATGTCAGCGCCGGCTGAGATTAGAAAATCAGCGACCTTGAAGTGTTTATTCTCAAGAGCATAAATGAGCGCGCTCTTTTTCTGATTCGTGAAAGGGAAGTCCTCAAAACCATTTACATCAGCTCCACTTTTTACAAGTAAACGCACAACACGCAAAATCTGTTCCTCAGAAGAAATCAAGTTACGAGAAGAGAATCCATGGCCGGCCCGGCAGCTGGAGGTTATTGGATCAATTTTCCAGATTCGCTTTACTTCGTCTGGGCTGGCGCCTTTACTTATCATGAGAGCGCAAAGTGCGGAATCATTAAGCTGTATGGCATCTTTGAGTACTTTGTTGTAAGTCTGCAACATGCCCGGTGCTCTGCGTATTTCACCATCTCTGAGCAGATAAAGTACAGCCTGAAGATTAGTTTTCCCGTAGGTAACTGCTCCGGGATACAGTGTGTCGATATCCTCATCATTGCAGGCAGAGAGAAGCCTTGATAATAGAGCGGTATCTGAATGATACGCCGCGGCAGAAATGAATTTTTTCTTCCGGAGCGGAGTCATCTCTTTGAGTATTTCAAGGTTTGCCACAAACATGGCGCTTTTCAGGCACTGTAGTGATCTGCTGTCACTGTTCATAACTTTGGCTATGTATTCGAAAGCCTGGCGTCTGTTATCGACATCTTCAAGGTTAATCAGCTTCCTGATTCCCGCGGTGTCTCTCGCATGGCTGTAATAATAGAGAATATTGAAATCTGAAGGTAACTTGTAATACTGCAAAATTAGAGGGAATATTTCTGAATAGCCGGTTTTTGCAGCAAGTTCCAGTGATGGATTATGGTAGTTTTTATAATAGTTAAACGCCCCGTTCTGAAGAGCAAACGATACAAGGTTATGATCTCGGGAAATTATTGCCCCTGTTACAATGCGGGATGCAGCTGCAGAATCTGCAATGATATCAGCTACCGATTGCGAATCGATAAGAGGTCTGAGTGCGGAATTCTCCAACCATTCAAGATGTATGAGACCCGCTTTTGCGCAGGTGTAAACTGGTACCAGTCCGTCCACAACTGGAGAATCTGAAATCTTCCATACCACCGTGCCTTTGGGAGCTGCATATTGACTCGGAGATGGGTTGTGGCGTATCGAAATTGATTTGTCTGGAACATCAAGGAAAAAGCTGTTTTTGACAATGACGAATCTGCTTCTTTTACCAAGAGAGTCGGTGTGCACAGGGTTTCTTTCCAGACTAAGGCATATCTCCTTCAGCTGATTCTGACTTTTCTGTGACTCGACCACTGAGGAGAGAGAAACTTTTTGAATAAAAGCAGGCGAAGAGGTGTGGTTGTCCACGGGCTTTTTTTTGCTGCAGTTAAAAGCACTGATCAGTAGTGGCATCAATATAAAAGTGATCCGTCTCATTAAAGCCTCTTGCGTAATTTTAAAGGTGAGTACTCATGCACTGGTTCTCCTTGCCGATTCTGTTTATTGATTTAAATAACAGTTTTAGGTGGCAGGGGAGAAGCCTTTAAGAGTATACATTTTGGGATGTTAGTCGAGGTAGAGGGGCAGAGTGTAGTGGTTTGGGGCCTGAGATCAGACACCAGAAAAGTTAAAAGGGCAGAAGTCAGAGGAAAATGATAAATCGGTTTCCATCTGACTTCTGTTAAGAAGGAGTTTTGAATATTCTGCTTATATTTTAAAGGTCTTCACAGAAGTTGTAAGTCTGTCAGCTACATCTGAAAGATCACTGGTGCGCTGCTGGCCCAAATTCATATCCGAATTGATCTTTTCTATTGATTGGTGAAACTCAGAGATATTGGAGGAAATCTCTGAAAGTCCCTTTGCTGATTCCTGCACATTTGTAGATACATTGTTAGTCGCTTCACTTACACTGCTCACATTTCGCGAAATCTCGCTGATAGTTGCTGACTGTTCCTCAATTGCACTTACTATAGTTTGAGAAATCAAATTGACTTCTTCAATTTTTTCTGTAATTTCACTTATTGCCTTGACTGATTCCCTAGTGCTTGAACGCATATCTTCGATTTGTGAACCGATTTGATCTGTAGCTAATGTAGTTTGCTTTGCCAGTTCCTTAACCTCAGTTGCGACTACGGCAAATCCCCTTCCAGCTTCACCGGCAGAGGCAGCTTCTATTGTCGCATTGAGCGCAAGCAAATTTGTTTGATCGGCTATAGCTTTAATAATATCAATGACCTTCCCGATCTGATCAGCGGACTTTTCCAGCTTTTTCATCAAAGTATCTGTTGATGCTGCTTTGCTATTTGCTTCACCTGCAACTGTTACCTCTTTTTGACAATTTTTGGATATCTCAGAAATGGTTGCACTCATTTCCTCTATTGCAGTAGCAGTAGTATTAATCGAAGTGCTGATTTCTTCAACACTGGAAGCAATACTGTTCATATTTGATGATGCTTGTTCGGAAGCTGCCGCCACAACTTCTGATCTGGTATTCATTTCATCTGTCAGTGTTTTAACTCCGGCTAATGTTCTAGAAAGTTCACCAGATTTGTCAGCTGTCTCTTTGGAATTCTGATCGATATCTGATATCAGGCCTTTTAGATTTATCACCATGCTACTAAAGGATTTTGCCAGGGTCCCCTCATTCTTTAAAATGTTTTTAGAAAATTCCGCACTAAGGTCACCATTCGCCACTGTTTGAGAAATCTTTTGCAGTTCTCTAGGTTCAGCTCCCAACTGTCCGAAAAGCAGCTTTGTCAAATAATAAACCAGCAGGGCTCCGATTATAAGTGCGGTCAATGTACCGAACATAGCCGCATTTTTCGCAAAAGCAGCTGTACTTGTATTTTCTAGCGCCCTCTTTTCTAATAATCCTCTTTCAATTCCCTCGATCTCTTCTAGTTGAACACGTATATCATCCATAAAATCCTTGCCCGACTTGTGGCTTTGTCTTTTTTCCCTGTAACACATTCGCCAGCGCCACATCAGGGAGTTCACCTTTGTCTACTCGCCTCTTTAAATCTATTTCATACTGCCCGGCCTGACTTACCCATTGCCCTTTCAATTCCTCTACACGCTCGAACCGTTTAACCTGTTCCGGATTGTCTGACACCAGTTTTTTTGCATACTCAATCTCTTTTTTAAACATTTCCTGACCGGAATTATAAGGAGCTAAAAAAGCATCATTCCCCGTCAGCATGAACCCTCTTTGTCCCGTTTCCATATCTACCATGGATTTGGCGAGTAGTGAACATCGCTCTAGTACGTTGTGGGTGTGAGCTACCCATTTTGAAGCGTTTATAAGTGAATTGATGCTGAAATAGAGAATAGATGAGATTAGAATCATGAGGGAAAGAATAATCGCATTTCCACCAGCAAGCATTACTTTGAAACTCAGTTTTTTAAACATTAGAAACTCCCTGGAACATAATTGCCACGTTGTGCAGTACGCTCTGAAAAACCGTATTGGTTCAAGAGATTATATAGCATAAAGTGAAATGTTTCAAGGTAAAAACTGACTGCTAAAAGAGGAGTATTGAAAAAGTCTGGAAGATGTGAAGGGTATACTCTCGTTGAGGCTCGTAAAAATCACCCCGGATTTTTTAAAACAATATTGAAGTTGGTCCGGTGAGGTGTAGAATCGGGAATTGCCTGCTCCTAGTCCGCATTCACGGTAACTGCCACATTACCTCTCTTATGGCGAGTTTCCACATATTTGTGAGCTTCCACAATTCGTTCGAATGGATAGACCTTATCATTAACTGGTAGTATCTTCCCACTCCCCACCAGTTTTGTAACGCTTCCAGCCTTTCAGATTCCAGCAGGAGCGGGCTACCATCAATGGGAATGTATTTCCCGTTGTATCAATCATATTTAATCATTTTTCAGCAGATCTATCGTACATTACCGGCATTTTGAATTTCCATTCATGCCACGACTGGTCATCAGTTAAAAGGGCAACCATGAAATGGCTTACGTTTATTCTGCTGACTTTACCGGCATTGAATATTGGGCTTCGCACAGGAGATTTGTAAACCTCATATTCGCTCACTTTTTCTTTGTTGACAAGGGTGTCCGGGCGAACTGCGATCCATTCCAGATTCTCATTGTTGTCTCTAATATCATTCTGTAAGTAATCAGCAGCCAGGACATTATCACGATGAGGCGGCAAGATGAGTTTCAGAATTGATAGGATGATCCTTTCGCCTAAAGAGTTTCTTTCCCCCATGGTGGTGCTAGTATATGCTGTTGTACTCATGAGTAACACTTTCAACTTTTTATCATTTTTATACTTCTCAGCTATAGTACAAATATGCCTTATTGTTCGGGATACTAAGTCACGTGGTTTCCCGAAGATCCCCTTGAGAGAAATATTATGACCGAGACAGGAGACGATGGCACTGCACCCCTTCAGGAGGTCGGCTAATTCTGAATCGCTGAATTCGGCGATATTTCCCTTATTGATTTCAACCAGTGAGCTTTCAGCAATTTCTGAAGGAATAATTGCACTTTCCCTGACGACAACTTTAACATTGAACTTCATGCTGATAAGTCGCTGAACGACCAACTTGCCTGTAGCGCCACTGGCTCCAAGTACCAAAATCTTCAATCCAACCTCCGCTTTAGACTTTAAAAGAGTTCATTAATGTGCAGGCAGATAAACATTAGACCCCCAAGCAAACAACAACTTCTGATATGTTTGTTGTTAAGAACAGCATGAATCGGACTTATGCAAATCAGCAAATTACTTTGGCTTTCTCAATATATTATTCATCTGTTTGCCTTTTGCAAGTTCGTCTATTAATTTGTCAAGGTATCGGATGTTCTTCATAAGTTTATCATTGATTTCCTCTATATTAATTCCGCATATTTTGCCCTTTATTAAAAAAGCATTTGGATTGATTTGAGGAGCCTGTTCGAAAAAAGTCTCGAGATCAGTTTTCTTTTCTAACTGCTCCATCAAACCCTTCTCGTCATATCCAGTTAACCAGAATATGATTTCATCGACTTCTGATTTAGTCCGTCCCTTTTTTTCTGCCTTTTTAATGTATAAGGGGTAAACGCTGGCAAAAGGCATGGTATAGATTCTGGGTTTTTGCATGATGTTCTCCTTTTAGTAATCTTTCATAGCAATTTTACTAATTATCATTTTAAACATAGTACTATGATTTTAACCTGTTGTAATCAATTGTCCTTTACAGCAGACGTATTCCAATGGAAATACCAATTAATGCTAATCAATTTGGTCGAATTCTAAGTGCAAATATAAAGGAGAAGCATATAGTACATGAGTATACATTTTGGAGGAGAAAAAGTGAAAGATTTCGTATCGCTGGGAATAATCCAATTTGGTTATCGAAAAAACTGGAAAACGTGATAAGGTCCAGTTTATAAAAACCGGCAATCAATAATCCAAGGTCATAATGTGGACGTGGCTGACAAACTCCGATGACTACCTTTGATGAAGCTCCCAAGCGATATATCGTGTAAGCTCCTCCACAAAAAGGCTCGCCAGGTGTATTCAATCCTTCGGAGGGTAGTATCACCTGCTTTATAACCGCATGATCAATGACCTGATACCCTTTCTGCCATGTTTTGAGATTTTTTCATATTGCTTGCTGCTTTAGTGTCAGTGAGGTTTTGTGCCAGTGGGACCTTTGTCTACATACTAAATGATTGCATTTGTATTTGCAAAGGAAACCACCGTTAAGAATTCTCTTTTGTTTGCCCGCTAATTTTTAATAGCGGTTTTCTATTTTCAGATTTTAAACTGCCTTAACAATTCTTTAAGGCTTACTGAAAGATTCGATAATTCCTCCGCACTTGTCCTTACCTGCACAATACCTTTTGCGGTATTTGAAACGGCACTGTTTACCCCTGAAATTGTGGAGGAAACTTCAGATAGCCCTTTCGCTGATTCAGCAACATTTCTGGATACTTCCTGAGCACCTGCACTCACACCGCTCTACATTTCTGGATATTTCATTTACCGTTGCGCTTTGTTCCTCCACCGCGCTTACTATAGTCTGCGATATTTCATTTACTTCTTCTATCACCTTTGAAACACTATCTATCGCCTTAATCGCCGATTCTGTATTGGTTTGCATGTCTTCCACCTGCTTTTGAATTTCCTGGGTCGCCTGTGCGGTCTGCTTGGCGAGCTCCTTGACTTCGTTTGCCACAACTGCGAATCTTTTTCCCGCTTCCCCTGCTGATGCAACTTCAATTGTGGCGTTGAGGGCCAGAAGATTGGTTTGGTCGGCGATGTCGTTGATAACCTCCACCACCTTCCCGATCGATTTGGCGGCTGCTCCAAGTTTATCCATTACAAGTTTGCTGCAGTTGTATTACGAATCAGAATCACCCCCCCCCTCATTTGAGTTTTATATTCCAATCTTCGCGCAAAATACCTAATCCTTAGCAGATGCAGCAGTCATATTACTAACTATTCCGCATCTGAATTCAAGCCTCCCTCTTCTTACTCTGTAAAAAGGTCTCGAGCAATTCCGCCATATCAGCTTTCCTGAAAGGCTTGGAGATACTTGCAGTAAAGCCGTAAGCATTGGGATCAGCCATGATGGGGTCATCAGCATAACCGCTTGAGACGAAAACCGGCACAGTTTCATCTAGTTTTCTTATCTCTTTAATGGTCTCTTTTCCCCCCAATTCCCCGGGGATGGTAAGGTCGAAAATCAAGGCGGTAAATCCTCTTCCGGAATTCCTTTCGGCGGTAAATTTCTCCAGTGCCTCTCTGCCGTTTACAGCAGATATAACCGAATATCCAAATGACCTGAGCATTTCGCAGGTAATGCCGAGCACCACGTTTTCATCATCCATCACCAGTATGGTTCCGGTCCCGACGTGCTTTGTTGAAGCCCTTTGCGGCAAAGTACTAGAAGCTTGCTCTGAAGCAGGCAGGTAAACAAGAAAGGTACTTCCTTTCCCCGGTTGAGACTCCACTTCTATGTGCCCGCCGTGTTTGCTGATTATGGAATAGCAAGTTGCCAGACCGAGTCCATGTCCTGAAGATTTGGTGGTGTAGAAGGGGTCGAAAATACGGTTAAGCATCTCCTTGGGCATTCCCACCCCCTGATCTTTAAAGGCTAGCTTGACATATTTGCCAGGTGTCAGTATGCTGTGCTTCGATGCATGAATAATGATGTTTTCTGCGCTTATCTCGACCAGCCCGCCATCAGGCATCGCCTGCTTGGCGTTTATAATCAAATTATCCACAACCTGACCTATTTGATTTGAGTCATAATCACACATCCAGAGGTCATCGGGAACATCTACTTTGCACAATGCGTTTGATCCGCTGAGCGCAAACTGTGCAGATTCCTGAATAAAGGGGAATAGTGCACTCACTTTCTTTACCGGCACTCCACCTTTGGCAAATGTAAGCAACTGCTGGGTCAACCCTTTTGCTCTGTCAATGGAATTCGAAACTTTACTGAGGCATCTGAGTACCTTTTCCTCATTGGTGTATTCACATGCCATATCGACATAGCCAAAAATGCCACTTACAAGATTATTGAAATCGTGGGCTATTCCTCCAGCCAGTACTCCTATGGAATCCAGTTTGGCAGTACGCTGTATTGTCTCCAGAAGCTTTTGTTTCTCGGTCATATCTCTGAAAACAAGTACCACACCGATTATTTCGTTGTTCTTGTCCTTGATGGGGGCTCCACTGTCCTCGATCACCCGTTCCGTCCCATTACGAGCAATGAGCATGGTATGATTTGCCAACTCGATTATCTGTCCGGTGGAAAGGACTTTCTTTACAGGATCTTCGCAGGGTTGACGGGTGAATTCATGTATAATGTTAAATATGGTTTCAAGCGGCTTTCCCTGTGCTTCATTCTGCGTCCAGCCTGTAAGTGTTTCCGCCACCTTGTTTATCAAAACAACACGGCCTTGCCTGTCTGTCGTAATTACTCCATCCCCGATACTGCGCAAAGTGACCGAAAGGCGTTCCCTTTCGTCTGCAATGGCCTTTTCCGCAAGCTTCCACTCTGTTATGTCCTGTATTGTACCGGTAACCATCTTCCTGGTTGAATCGTATTCCGCAACGGAATGGATATGTCGGATAGCATTGTCAGATGGCCTGCAAATTTGAAACTCCACATCATAAGGCTCACCCCCTTGTATTAGCTTTTGTAACGCCGTATCCAGTAACTGGCGGTACTGAGGCAGGGGGATGGACTGAACATACTTTATCGTGATTTGCTTCAGATGGTCGATTCCGTAAATTTTCAGTGTTTCTTCAGATGTGCTTACGGTACCGGTGTCCAGATGAAAACACCATGATCCAACGTGAGCCAGTGATTGTGCGCGCCTGAACTCCCGCTGCTCTTCCTTGAGAGCGTTCTCCATTTTTCTGCGCTCCGAAATATCAGTAGCGATAGCTGAATGGTGCTGAATAGCATTCTTATCGAGTTGCTCCGATTCAGGATGTGTCTTCTGATCACTTTTTTTCCTGGTGATATCTTCTATGGTCACAATGTAACCTGAAAAGCCGCTCTCTTTAAGAATGGGATCGGTTTTGATGGAAAAGTAAGCTTTTCCGTTTCTTGAAGAATCAATGAGAGTATCTCCCGCAGCATCAAAATCGAAAACTGTTTCGTACCCTGCTGATAGGCCGGAGTTAATACAGTTTTGTTTTTCAAGGCTAAGCGATAATCTGTCAAACAGGGTCAGCCCTTTCAAGGCTGAAACATCAGAAACACCGAAAACAGTGAGGAAGGCAGCATTGGCATCGAGAAGCAAACCGTCAAGGTCAAAAAGTGCAACTGCAACAGAAATCCGTTTGAAAATCGTGCAATAAACATCTGACTGGATATTTTCAGAGTATCTATCGGCCATACAACTATCCTGCTCCCTATTGATTATTCAGCCTGCGTTTGAATCACTTTTCATAGACCAGCACTGGCCATATTCTGAGGTAAAATCTTGGGAGGCCAGTGTAGTATTATAATTTACGATTACACTCGGGTCAATAATCGGCAGCATGGTGAAACAATCGAGTTTTGTTAACGGCGTAGACGCCTTGCAGGTCACCGGTCAAGCTCCCCGCATTGAAGTCTCTTCTTAGATAGTCATCAGAGTCTATCGATCACGAGTTTTGGGATTTTACATGGTGAGGTCTACATTGAGATTGATCAACCGCCATGACCTGACTTCACCGGAAAAGTGGACCAAAAGGTGGTTGGCAGGTAACAATACGCTGATGAGTAAGAGAGACCTAAAGTCAAGAGCGGATAAAAGATTATTCACGAATAGAAAAGTATGTGGTGTGTCACGTGTGGCAAAGAATGCGTTTAATTACGATGCAACATCGATGGCAATGGATTTAAAAAGCGACCATACTCGAGAGCCCGGCTCCAGCTGCATGCGTCTACATGAATCGCCTGTTATTTCCACGACCAACCGAAAGCCCACATCAATAAGGCAGAGGCATGTCGAATCCCGCTCCTGGATTGCAACCACAGTTCCCTCGAGTTGGTTCTGAAATGTAGAACCCGATACCCTGTTCAGTGAAAGCGAGATATCATCAGATTTGAGGAAAATTTTGACCTCATCACCGCAGCGGTAGTGCTTCTTGCACCGCTCGCTCACGACTCGGATACTGCACTTCTGGTCCTCTGTAGTAAGGGTGGCCAGACCTCCGGCTGCATCGATGGTTTTCACCTTGAGAGCAATGGCATTTGGTACACTCACATTACTGAGCAGCTCGATAATTGCCGCAGTGCCAAGCAAAGATTCATACTCACCGTGCCCAACGCAGCGGCCAGCCTTCAGAATGCACAACCTGTTTGTCAATTTAAGCAAATCGGTGATTTCGTGACTGACAACGAGCATCGGTATCGAAATCCGCTTGTGCAGATCCCACAGATATGGAATAATTTGACTGCGCAGCCCTGCATCGACTGCGGAGAATGGCTCATCGAGTAATAATGCCTGTGGCGAGGAGAGCAGTGCCCGACCCAGCGCCACCCGCTGATATTCTCCGCCCGATATTACTGATGGCTTGCTGGTCAAGATATGGCCGACTTTCAATAGATCGACCACCTCTTCAAAACCAAGTGTTTGATCACGACGTTTGTTCATTCCATAACGCAGATTATTCTCAACTGTCATGTGAGGAAAAAGACGGCCGTCCTGAAATACATAGCCGATACGCCGCTGATGGACAGGCACACTTTTGTTGGTTGCTGCATTGAAAACCTCACGACCATTTATTTTTATGTACCCCATTTCGGGCTTTGTCAAGCCTGCCACTGCATTGAGAAGCGAGCTTTTACCTGAACCACTGGGACCGAAAACCCCGGTTATGCCTTTCCCGAATGATTCATTAATAGAGAGGTCAAATGATTTTCTCTGTAGTAGTATATTGATACTAATCATATCTGTTTCATCCGTTTGAGTAACCACTCTGCAATAATCATCGCTGCCAGGGCAATCAGTGCCGACACCATCACCAGACGCAATGTTGCCCCCTCCATGCCGGGCACCTGCATGTGGGCATAGATCGCAAGCGGCACCGTTTGCGTTTCGCCTTCAATATTGCCGGCAAAGGTTATGGTTGCACCGAATTCCCCCAGCGATCGGGCAAATGCAAGAATGAAACCGGATATTATCCCGGGAACGGCCAGTGGCAACGTTATCTTGGAAAATGTAAATACCGGTCCATGCCCCAACATGTATGATGCTTCCTCCAGATCTTGCTGCCCCATTTCCATTGCAATGCGAATTGAGCGCACCATTAAGGGGAAGGACACGATAATGGATGATATCACGGCTGCGGCAAATGTAAAAGGCAGTCGTATACCGAAGACTTCATATAGCACTCTCCCGACCGGGCCCTGCGTTCCCAGAAAAAGCAACAGCAGATAACCCGTAGTCACAGGTGGCATGACCAGGGGTAAATGCAAAATGCTTTCGACAACCGATTTACCCCGAAATGAGAAGCGCGCAATGCCATACCCGATACCAATCGCAAGCGGCAATGCTGTAAGAGAACTGTACAGGGCCACCTTTATCGAGAGGTAAAACGCACTGAGTTCGGCATTGTTAAAGTGGAGGAATGCACTCATGATTGACCGCCGCACCTATCTATTTCTGACAAAGCCATAGCGTTGCCATATTGCATCAGTTGCGGGATCGTTGATATAGTCAAGAAATGCTTTTCCCGCAGAGGACTCTTTACACAGGGCGCCGATATAGACAATTGGCTTGTGCGTTGATGATGGGAAAACGCCCGCCACCCGTACCTTCTTTGACTTCTGAGCATCGGTTCGATAAACGATTCCCAGAGGTGACTCTCCCATCTCAACAACCATCAATGCCGAGCGGACATCCTTCGCCGGCAGCATGCGCGGGCGCAGCTTATCATACCAACCGAAATATTCAAGGGCCTGTTGCGCATACTTTCCCGCAGGAACATGGGCGGGATCACCCATGGAGAGTCTTCCGCTCCCCAAAAGGGGGAGGAGATTGAGTGATGAGTCTATGGCAATGTTGCTTTTGGTGCCGGTGTTTGGAGTGATGAGTACGAGCTGATTAAACGCTATGCTGGTGATTGATCTTTCCTGAACTAAACTCAAGCTGTCAAGATAGTGTACCCAGGTTTCACTGGCAGATATGAACACCTCTGGTGTGATACCCTGGGATATTTGGCGGGCGAGTGTGCCCGAGGAGGCTGCATTTGTTTTAATGACGACCGGATGCTTAACAGTAAACGAATCTTCAAGCTCACCAAGCACATTAACAAGACTTGCGGCGGCAAAGAGCATCATCGTTTCTTTTTTGGGTTCAGCCCCCGATCCCATCACCACTATCAGCGCTACAGAGAGCGCAATCGGAAGAAAACTTTTTTCCATGATTAAATTCCTTATTTAAAAAGTATAACTGACAGATTACAGTCTGTATTGGAATCCAAGTCCAACAATGTTACCCTTGTTGGGAGCTGCATCTCCATCCTGATATATAGAATGCACTGCCGCTTTTAGTTTGTCCTCAGCAGATACCAGTTCACACCATTAATGAGGGCATTGTCATCGCCGATATACTTGAAGAGCGTATTGTTGCCTTCCCCGGTATAGCCCTCATAGCAGATACATGGCTAATGAAGGTCGTGCCGGCTTTGCCCTATGCATTTTGTTATACAACGACATCCGCAATCGTAATCTCTATCATTTGACACATCCCACTAGCACAATTCTCATGCCAACAAGATAAACATTCCTGCCCGGAAAAGTTTCTGTTATCTGCATAAGTTGCAATAGCTTGATTTTCTAAGCATTTGCGGTATCCAGACAAGTGATTCAGTTAAGTGATATGGTCTTGGAGGTATGAATTGTGGATCGCTGCGACAACACAAACCGCCACATATTTGTTGTGCAGTGATGCGGATTCTACATATCTGTATTGAGGGCATTACAGGAGATTATAGCTGGCAATGGTGAGTTATGCGGGAGGGCGTCGCTAAAGGAGAATTGTTTGAGGCGGCAGGAGAAGCAGTATCTTTACCCCTTCTCGTATGATATCTTCAGAAGAGTAATAACCGGCTTGTGCTTTTCGAAAAGAGGGTGAACGTTTGGAAAGATGCAAAGAACTCCTGCTCTGTGAGCTTCCGTCTGACTCTGTGAGAGAACTCTTCCTCTTCTTCCGGTTGATATCCTCTTAAACTTTTCATGATTGATAGACTCCGATGGCTATCTTCGATAAAGCTTCAATGTGAGGAACTGTACTGCGTGCTCTATAAGGCGTCTTCGCCGTTAACATGAAAATTGCGAGAAGATTAGTGTTGACACATTTTATGTCTCGGCTCGACTATATGGTCTTGCCGCGAAAATATACTCACCTGATCCTCTGTTATGAAAACCCCGGGAAGACCCCTGAGCCACCGAATCACTTCATAAGAATCCGTTTGCACATCTTTGCACTGCCATCACGTGCACTCACCACATACATTCCCGCCGGAATCCTTGCCTTGATACTGCCGCTTACGATTGAGCCGCTCAGGACGATTCTCCCCCGCATGTCTGCAACCGTAAAGGATGCCCCCTTGCCCCATCCGTCAAAGTAAAGGGATGCCTGCGCTCCGGGGATAAGCTTAATGGATCGGCTGAAAGCTACAGCGCCTGTTTGCTTCATGCCGATGGATGTGGGAAAATCATCCCATATTGCCCCAGTCTGGTATTCCCACGGACCTATATCGATGCGTCCATTACGGATGCGATGTTCGCCGAGCAGGTCTTTTGAGGGAAGGAGTGATAAAATCCCTGTGGTGTCACCTGCATTTACACACGGGCTTGCGAATGCGATCTGGTAGGAACCGGGGGCATCACCGCTGATCTGGGGATCCACCGACAGGTTCTCTGTACCGGACCAGCCGTTGTGTACACAGGAGAATGAGACAAAGGGAGCGGCAGAGCCGGTGATCTGCATCTGGGGCACTCCATCCCCGCCGTAGTTGTTCCAGAGAATGCTATTGCGCACGAAAAGAGAGTCTGCCGCGGTCACCCGGGCATTGACACCGTAATAGGCGTTGTTCAGAATTGCCGAGTTGATGATAAACAGATCGCCAGAAGTGCTGCTCACGGCAGGAGTGGTCCCCTGCACCCTGGCCACTATGGAATTGATAATTGATACTCTTGTCCCGGAGGCATTTATATAGGCACTGTCCAGAATGGAATTGCGGATGGTAAGGTTACCCGCCCCGCTGAATATTGAACCTTTACCAATTTTCCAACCGTCAATGTGCATGTCGCCTGATGACTGAATGCCTCCTATTGTGCTGTCAAGAACACTGCCCCGACCTTCAAGCCGGGCATCGTTGGAAAGATAGATGTTGCTGGTTGATGTCACACCGACCCAGTTAAGGCCCTTGAAGAGGCAGGAATCCACGACCACGCTGCCCTGGCCAGCCACGTAGATACCGTTGGTCTGATTCATATCCCGTAAAACGGTATTCTGGAATAGAACTCGGGTATAGGAATTCACCGTGGCGGCAGAACCGGCTGCCTTCTCTAGAATACACCCTCTCACGATTGAACTGTCTGCGCGTGGAAGATCGCTGCGGCTCCTTGAATAAAAGTTAATACCCAGCCAGCTGGTTTGTGATGCTGTCAATACCACCGGCTCACTCTCACTGCCTTCGGTACGTAGAGAGCCGTACACATCGAGCGATGTCCCCGAGGGGAAACGCAGAATCGCTCCGGAAGCGACGCGCAGCACCTTGCCATCAAGCACCATGAGACGAGGCGATTTCACTTCGTACTCACCGGGCCCAAGAAGAGTGTCCTTATTGAAGAAACCCATCAGCCCCTCCGGCCGCTCGCCCTGAAATTCGTATGCACCCACATCCACTCCATGATGCACGGAACGTGGATTACCGTCGAGGTCCAAAGCGGGGATTCCCGGCGCCAGAATATAGCCTGCGTCAATGTATGGGCTCTGGGCCGTTAAGCGGAAATCGCCCGAAGCACTGTCGGCGAAGATCGGGTGAGGAGTCTGCTGGTTGCCCTGGACAACGCAGAAGTACTGATTGGGTGTGCTTGTCCCGTGCACTTGCGATCCCAGGTCTGCGCTGTTTCCCCAAAGGATGCAGTTGTAGAGTGATCCCTTGCTGTCGGTAAAAATACCTCCGCCTTGCGACGTCACGGAAAAGGATTCGTCTTCCGCGTGATTGTTAATAACTGTGCAGTTGACGAATTCCGCCTTTTCCGTTGCCACGGCATAAATGGCTCCTCCCATAACTGTTCCGCTATAATGATAGCTGCGGTTATTACAGGCAAGCACATTGACCAGACGGATGACATTACCGGTAACATTCAGAGCGCCGCCCCGTGCCGACTGGACATTTGCATAGGAGGTGGAGTTATCGTTCAGTACGCAGTTGGTTATGAAGATGCTGTCGCCCGAGAGTCGCAGAGGTGCTCCCGGCCCGTTGGTGCATAGAAACCCGGAAACGGTATCTCTCTCAAGAGTGAGGATTCCGCCAGCCGCGTAGATTGCGGCTCCGCTGTAGTTGGCGTTGATGCTGCTTTCAAAGCTGCAGTCACGCACGGTGATTCTGGTTGCGTTGCTGTAGAGGGCGCCTCCCACATTCACGGTGATGCTTCCGGTCTGAATGCGGTTGTCTGAAAAGGTGCTGTTCTCTATGAGCAGCGATTCGCCGTTATCAACATAGATACCACCTCCCACTTTTGCCAGGTTATTTTCGTAGCGGCAATTGTTGATGCGCATTGCACCGCCTCTAATGAAGGTTCCCGCGCCTTGGTAGATATAGTTCTGAATGGATTTGTTGCCTTCAAAGAGAGTATGCTCGATCAGGAAAGAACTGTTGATGGCCCCCAGCGCTCCACCCCGGAAATCGGTGAGTGCGGAGGACGTATTGGTGTTCTCGCAGTCGTAAAATGTGCAATGTGAAACGCGCACCAGGTCATACGAATGCACTGTGAGGGCGGTGCGGTCGGCTCCCCGGATACTTGCGTAGACAAGAAGCGTACTGTCCTGGCCCATGAGCCCACTGCTGTTGTCAAGCTTAAGGCCCCGCCATGCAGTAGTGGTCTGCGGTTCAAAGTACACCGAATCGCTCTCTGTTCCCAGTGCCCGAATGGCGCCCTGCACGTTGATGGTGGCCCCGGAGGCGATGCGCACCACTTTACCTGCCCCGATGGTGATTGTTGCCCCCTGCATGATAGTGGTGTTGGCGGTGAAGACCACTGTGTCCTGGGTGGGGGAAAGGCTTGAGTAGATGTTACCCGAGTAGTTGATGGTTGTGGCATGCAGGGCGGCAGGCATAATCACAATGACAAGGGCTATAAGCGCTATGGCAGTGCGCAACCGTGCGGTGAGAGGCATGTTTCCTCCGTGGATGGTGGTGCTTTGGGGCTCAAAACCCCGCAATGAATATGAATGTATATTATAGTATAAATATTCCTGAAAAGAAATTGTTTTTAGCGGGGGCTTGGATTTTCCGCTCACCATCCGTTTCGCTCACACTGCCTGTCCTTAGATTCAGATCGTAGGAAGCGTAGGTCTGCCGGAGTCAAAAGAGAATATTTGATTTTCGATTGCCGATTGCGGATTGAAAAAAGATCCCGTCGTTTTGTGATGTTAGCCCGTTCCGTTCATACTGAGCGTAGGTCCGCCGGAGTCGAAGTGTTGTTCCGATTTACGAATCAAGACATTCTGGCCGGTTAACGGCGAAGACGCCTTGCAGGTCACCGGCCACATTCCTCGCATCGAAGCTTCTTTTGTAAATAGTCATCAGAGTGTATCGATCACGAGTTTTAGGAGATTGGTCGGTCGGGGTATTCTATTACTTTTGAGCCCCTTCCAATAGTTCTGTATGCTTATTTAACAATACTATTATCGAATCAAGTTTTTGTGAAATTGACATCGATTCACTTAAATAACTTGATGCAAGCTTTCCAATGCCTTCGCCAATCGTTCCAATCGAAATCGGCTGCTGTATCTGCCCTTGGATTGTATCATTTGCATCATAATAAATACTTGCAAGTGAACGGGTAATCTGTACAGCTTTTTCGCCCATAATACCATTATTCACCAGCTGGAAATTTGATTCTTGAGGAATGAGAATGTTTTTCGGTAACTGAATCGCTACTATTATGTCGGAGCTTGATAGTGAAATGCTTTTTACTTCTCCCGATTTGACGCCTTGGATAATTACAGCGTCGCCTTTTTGCAACGTTCCAATGTTATTGAATCTAATATTTAAAAGGTACGATGGTTCTTTGGAAGCCAATCGCCATACAAATAGTAAAACCAGTACCAATGCAATTGTTGTAATTATTTCTATGCCAACTTTCATGTACTTTTGCATTCCCGATTCCTCTTATATCAAAATGTCTCGCTTTAAATCGCTTCAGCCAGTCCATGCATTCAATAGTTTTGATCAATGCAATAAACGAGATGTTCAGGTGTTTGATTATACATTTTGGAAGGTAAAAGGAGAAGAGTTTCATGGTGCTGGGGAAATCATTGAGAAAGACTGGCGAATGAAAACTAACGATTCTTTGGCGCTCCTATCTGTACGCCCTCTTACTCGTTGCTTTTCCCGTATAATGTCTTCAGAAGAGAAACGACAGGTTTATGTTTTTCGAA
This sequence comes from Fibrobacterota bacterium, assembly GCA_023436205.1. GTDB lineage: Bacteria > Fibrobacterota > Chitinivibrionia > Chitinivibrionales > Chitinispirillaceae > JAEZKC01. The sequence continues at coordinate 322 of JAEZKC010000121.1, read as the reverse complement.
AAAGAGAGCGTTTACAGGAAAAACTCGATCTGGCACGAAAATACTCAGCCATGCTTGATTGTATTAGAAGTATTTAAAGCGAATCGGACAATTGCAAACGGTTCAGCATTACCGCTTGGTCAACTTGTTCCTTACTCTGTGGACTTTATTGTAATCTGTGAGAGAACATTTACTCTTCAATCAGGCTTTATCACCTATAGATTCCCACTCTAAATCCTTCCGTTCCCACCTGTTTTTCTCTCTTTATCTCCTGTAATTTATCTTTATTGTCCGGAACGAAAGTGACAACCCTAACAAAAAGGGGAAGATGAACCAGGTTTGG